>PLBY01000012.1 GCA_003134655.1 Acidobacteriaceae bacterium | reverse complement strand
GAAGGCTGGACGAGATTATGAAGCGCAGCTTGCGGTGAGCTTCCCGTAGAGCGGCTTCGACGTATTGTGGCGAGTCGCCACGCGCGAATATAAACCCCAGATAACTTGATCCTTCCGGCAGTGGCACCAGTTTCTGCCGCAGCTTGGCGGTGATCTCGATCGCTTCGATTCCCGGCACCTGCGCGGCTTGCTCCAACTGCTCAACTCCTTTGTAGATCCCTTCCTGCGGGATGGGAATCATCATTACGCCGGAGCTGGCCTCCTCGCGTCCTAAGTGCGTGACCGGCTCATCGAGCGCGTGCCGAATAATCAATTCCTCCAGCGAGATTCCGTTCCCGAAGCGCAGACTTCGTGCACAGAGCCCCCCTATCGGACGCGCCGCGATCTCCAGGATCCAGTTGCAATTGCCTTTCACCCGCAACTCGGCATGGAACGGGCCATGAAACAGGCCGAGCGCGTCGACCCCCCGTTGCAGCGTCCGAGCGACTTCGGCCTGTATGGAAGGTTCCAGTAGCGACGGAGTGACGTAGATTGTCTCTTCGAAAAATGGCCCGACCAGCGGGTCCGGCTTATCGAAAATCGCCAGCACTTTCAACTTGCCTCGGTCGACCAGGCCTTCGACCGCGATCTCCAGCCCGTCGATGTAGTTCTCCACCTGGATGAACTCGCTCGTCTCCTCACGCAAAACACCGACCTCCGGGCTGCGCAAAAGCTTCCGAATACGTTCGAACGCCTGCACAAATTCCTCGGGCGTATCGGCGCGAATCACACCACGGCTGCCGGAGAGCGCCAGTGGTTTGAGCACGCAGGGAAAGGTGATTTCCGCAGAGGCAACAACCGGGCGCGGGTCCGAGTGCAAGGGAAACCTCTTGAAGGCCGGAACACTCAGCCCGGCATCCCGCAACCGCTCGCGCGAGCGGTATTTATCGCGGCAGAGGTCGGTCGCTTCGGGAGGATGTCCCCGCAANNTATGGCAGGCGCGAGCGCCGGTTGAGGTGGGCCGATCGCCGATGGAGACGATCGCGTGAAGAGGATTGGACGCGGCGAAATCGCAGATCCTCTGCGCCGAGGCTTCGGGATCTTCAAAGCGCAGGGGAAGAGCGCCATCCTGCCATGGGTCATCGAGCACGTGGCAGCGGTCCGTTCCGAAGGTGATGGACAGCCCCAACTTCTGTGCGGCCTCGATAAAGGCGCACGTCTGGTATCCCGTGGTCGTGCACAACACGAGAAGTCTTCTTGGTTGGGAGGTGCACATCATGGCTGGCCCAATCACTGCAATCACTTTAACAGCCGGGCCCAACCACTCGCCAGATGCACATTGCAATGCGTCTCAGCCCGCCCACCGATGGCGCGAGCAGCCCGCTTGCCTAGCGCGGTTCTGTGGCTGACGCGCTCTTCGCTTGGAGCCCGGTCGAGTACTCGGAGGTCCCTCTTTCGGAATACGAGTCTTCGAAGAAGAACCAACCCAAAAGGTCGCCACCGCCCAGCATGCTCCGAGTTGTTCTGACGGTTGCGCCGGGGGGGGGCCCCCTAGTAATCGATAAGCTGATTTATGCAAGCGGTAGTCCCTCATCGAAGCAGGGAAGGTGTACCTTCCAGAATCGTTTGAAGAAGTTGATCGCGAATTTGATGGCTTGGCTCTTCACCCACCACCATTCCCTCTGCGAGAGGGCCACCTCTAGAGTTCTAAAGCTGCCAATGAATCCTTAATCGTTGGAGTCCGCCCGGCCCCAATATCGCGCCGGCGAATTTGGTGGAACCTCGAAAGCACCGCATTCGCTCTTGAAAGGGCTTCGATACGCTGCGCGTAAGCTTCGAGCTTCGCTCCAGGAATTGCAAAAATGGCCACACTGTCGGTGAGAACATCCAAGTACGCGCGGGCTCCACAACATCCGAGGCTTAACGCGGCACGACCAGTATTCATAACCTGAGGTATTACGGCGCACGCCGGTCTTCCCATCGCCGGTGGATTTTGATTTTCCACTTGCTGCGTCGCCTCGGAGAGGATAAGGGTTTGATTGGCATTTACGAACAGGACCACAACACTTGGTGGCATTGGGGAATCGGCCAGAGGAGAGTAGAGGACGTATCCAGGTTGCGACTGCAGAATGGGAATCGACGCTACGTCTTCCTCCCTAACATAGCTAAGCTCGCCGAATACCTTAAGTGCATCCATCAAGTCGGTCTGCTGAGCAGGAGAGGGCTGCAGGTTGTGAGTGTATACCCCGATGGCACATAGGCTGTGATCGGAGGCGGAAGTCGCAAACGCCGCGCTCGCAGCGTCTTGCCAGAACCTGCATNNGCATGCCGGCGGGAATGGAATCCGTGAAACAAATCGCTACCGGCGGTTGCCGGAGGTCCAGAGAGGCGGCAAGTTTAGCCGATAACTGGGGGTACTTGCTTTCTTGGGACATGTCTTCCATCTCTTTCCTCACCGCCGCCCGCGAAACCACAACAGTATTTCCAGCCCAGATCGCTCGTTCCGGTACTCCATTCAATCGTCCAATCCTGCCTTGTGGTACA
>PLBY01000079.1:151821-155974 GCA_003134655.1 Acidobacteriaceae bacterium | reverse complement strand
TTCGATTCGCTTCGTGAGAAAGCGAATCCGCCCATCGATCTGCCGCAGCCGCCGCTTGCCGTACTGATAATCGGCGTTTTCACTGCGATCACCGTTGCTGGCAGCCCACGCCACCACCTCCGTTACGGCCGGGCGTTCCCTGGTGAGCAGAAACCGGTGCTCATCTTTGAGGCGCTGCAGCCCGCTCCGCGTTATGTAGTTCTTGCCTGGCGTCGCGGGTTCGTCCCTTTGTGGTTTGCTCGTAAACCCTTTTCGCATCTCGTAGTCCTTCCAGGGCGAATCCAGTGGGGGCACCAATGAACGTGGATGAACGCCGATAGAAAAAACCGTAGGTCATCCGCTTACTGCCGAAATCCGGTGACGCTCGAAACCCAGCAACTCCTGCCACAGATGCCATAGCTTACACTCAAACCACATGCTCAACCGGGGCTATGCCTATACCACCATCATCAGCAGCAAAGATCATGGACGAACCCTGCTCTCCCACTTGGCAAGCCTTTACCCACACTCAACCCCACAAGCCTGGCAACAAAATCTGAACAACCGCGAAGTCACCGTCAACGGCATCACCGCCGCCGGAAGCGAATCGGTCACTTTAGGCCAAATCCTTGTCTGGAACCGTCCACCCTGGATCGAACCAGACTGCCCTCAGCACTTCGAAGTGCTGTTTGAAGACCCCCATCTGTTGGCCGTCAACAAACCTGGCGGGCTGCCCACCCTCCCCGGAGGCGGCTTCATGGAAAACACCCTCCTGCGCTTGGTGCAAAAGCAAACCCCCAACGCAAACCCTGTCCACCGGTTGGGCCGAGCCACTACCGGCATCGTCCTCTTCGCCAAAACACCGCAGGCGGCCTCTAAACTATCCGCAAACTGGAACACACCCAGAATTCAAAAAATCTATTGGGCGCTGGCTCAAAACATTGCAGAGCACGATGCCTACGAAATCCTCACACCCATCGGCCTTGTACCGCACCCGCTCATCGGNNGTGTGGGCCGCCAACCCAAGTGGCAAACCGTCAAAGTCATTGGCGAAGGTGATCTCACGCACTGCAAGCACCACAACATTTGAGGTAAGCCTAAATTCGGGCCGCCCTCATCAAATCAGGATCCATCTGGCATCCATCGGCCATCCCCTAGTAGGCGATCCTCTGTACGGCTTAACCGGCCAGCCTCTTGAAAATCTCCCCGGCCTCCCGGGCGATGGAGGATATTTCCTGCACGCCCAATTTCTGAATTTCCAGCACCCCATCACCGGAGAACAAATCAATCTTGAGGCAGCGTTGCCGTCTGGATTCTCGTTGCAGCAGTAGGTTCACGGCGGACAGAAATTCGTGGACAGACGATGTGACCCCAATTGTGGTCATGCAACGGGCGTCGTGTTGCTGGCCGACCAACGGCATGCGGTATGTCCTGGCTGCATTGGGGTCAGTTCCGTCTGTCCCCGAATTTGTCCGAGCCAAAACCGAGCTCGAATGGGCCACCCGCCCTGACGAGGAAGAGACAAAACGCTCATCCCTCTTCGGGAATTTCAATTTCGTCTACTTCAAGACTGTGGTGGGCATGCTTGATGGCATCAGTGAGTGCATCCTCTTCCATGTCCTCATCCTCCAAATCGTCTTCATTTAGGGTCAGTGATAGCGTTCCGGTGACTTGGACGGTAAACGTCTCCTCGGCATCGTAGTAATGGTCATTCAAATCGCTGATGCTGATGCGGGCGCTCTCTTCATCGGACAGGGAGTAGTAGTCAGAAATGAAGATGGCGTAATTGATCTCGCATTCGACCAATGCTTCGAAGCGGACGCCAATATCTGTATCGCCGTAATACTCCACACTCCCATATTCGAAGTTAATTTCATGAGGATCGTAGACGCCCTGGATGATTCCCTCGTTGTTGTCATCGGCTATTCGCCGCGACCGTACCGTTTTCCCGTGGATCGCATTGATGATGTCCTTCGTGACCATGCGCTTTAGCTCGTTCTCTTCCTCTGCCAAGAGTTTGCCTGCCCGCTCTACATTCTCTGTTACCGTTTCTTCGGCGAGATCCACAAGCGCCTTCTGGCACTCATCTGTCGCAATGAATTCTTCGAGCGTCTTATACGCCTTTATCGTTTCGATCTTGAAAGCGGGCTTGTACATTCCTTTGTCGGTTGCAACGACGTGCAGCGGTTTGTGTTCCGCCGCCAAGTCAAGAATGGTTTGCCAAATAAAAGCGTCGGGAAAATCGTTGCGGTTCTTTACAGCCCTGAACGGCGACAATTCCTTGAAATAAGCCTCGGCCACTTTTTCGCCGTGTCCTGGTTTTACGGCGTGCTCCTCGCCGCCGAGTTCGTCCATCCATTCTTCAAACTCTTTCGTGAGGGCATCGATAGCGCCATCACGCATCTCGATGGCTTTGTCCTTTACCTCACTTGCAAATCCATGGAGACCATCCTCGGACGTGATGGCTCGGATGTCCTCGGCGAAGTCACGAATCTTGGCGAGATGGCTACGAACGTCGATAAATTGCTGGCTTATATATTCATTCTTTACGAAGTATGGAATGTGGAGCTGTACTTTATCGCCCTTACACAGCCGCTCAAGCGCTCGAAACGGCCCCTTCTGCCGCTTCCGATCAGATGTATAGGTCGTGGTATCTAGCAATACGTGTATCAAAAGGAATTCCTCAGAAGCGCGAGCGGTTTGATTCCGGCCGGCCGACTTGCACCGTCCGTCCCCGGTTTTTCCCAATCACGAAAAATGGCGTGGCTCCAAGTATGCCTCGCCCGTCTGTGAGGCGTGGCGGCGGACCCGTCCGACTAGCTCCTGAAGTGAGCAGACTCCGTTCAGGAGCATATAGATATGTGCATGATCAAAAAGCAACAACAAGCATTTGGGCCCTGACGCTTCCTTAATAGCTACGGAAGAGTAGCCAGAAATCGAGAACATCACTCCCATGGTGTTGTCGGCCTTGCCGCTTACCTTCTTGTGCAGCGAATCGATATCCGTAGCGTCCGATTGCGTTCCAGTAAACTTCAACTCAACTAAATAGGTGGTGCCTTCAACGGTGATGGATCCGTCAATCTGTCTGCCATCCGATACGTAAGGTTTACGGTTCTCCACCTCGAAGAAGTCTGCTAGGCGATAGAACCAGTCTTGAAATGCATAACCGGCTTCCTTCGTGCCCAGCCCCTTTGCGATCTCTCCCAAGTCAGTATCGAGTTTCGCAAGGTCGACTTTGCGTGCCTTTATTTCCGCGCCTATCTTGGCAGCCCTCTCTCGCGCCTCTGCCTTTTCTTTCTCGCTGACGACTTCCGCTCGTTGGGTCTCACGATAGTTACGAAGTGCAGCGACAGCGGCGGTTGCGCTGGCAATCTTTTGAACCGAGTCTTCCCACCCTACCAAGTCTGGGAACGATTCTTGCTGGATCAACGCATCAGCCATCCGATGTACTAGACGAAGACCATCGTTGCCGCTATCTTCCAATTTTGGAAAGAGGCGATAAAGGAGATCACGTTTACTTTCGTCCTCATGCCAAGTCGCGAGGAAAACTTCACTGACTCCACATCGGCGCAAAAAAAGCCTCAGGGCACGCTTTCGCCAATACGACTTCAAGGCGGCATCTGCTACCAATTCGAGGTAATGCGGAGGAATCGCAGTACGCACTGAAAACCCCGTTAGCGTTTCTGTTTGGACACAGACCCTCTATTATCGCAACAGCGATGTGGCGTAGACAACATCGATCCTCATAAGTCGGCTTTCAGGAAGTAATCGATTCCTGGATCACGGGCAAACCTTCAATAATCCAATGTGCCAGCGTTGGCAGGCAATTTCCTGGCCGGGCTACACTGGAAGAGCCACGGTGCCGCGAGTTGCTCCTTCAAATGATCTCTTTCTCAAACATCAATAAGCAGTATGGCAAGCAGTTGCTCTTCGTGGATGCTTCGTTTCAGTTGAATCCCGGCGAAAAAGTTGGACTGGTCGGTCCCAATGGGTCGGGCAAGACAACGCTCTTCCGGATGGTGGTCGGCGAGGAAAGTCCCGACGAGGGCACGGTCTCTGTTCCCAAGAAGTTGACGATCGGCTACTTTCGCCAGGACGTCGAGGAGATGCAGGGCCGTTCGGTCCTGGATGAAGCGATCGCAGGCAGCGGACGCGTCGGCGATCTACACCACGA
>PLBY01000079.1:0-151766 GCA_003134655.1 Acidobacteriaceae bacterium | reverse complement strand
GGCGCTCTCTCCGGCGGATGGAAAATGCGGGTTGCGCTGGCGCGTGTCCTGCTCGGAATGCCGGATGTATTGCTGATGGACGAACCGACGAACCATCTCGACATCGAATCCATCATCTGGCTCGAACAGTTCCTCAAGTCATTTCCCGGCGCGCTGCTCATGACTTCGCACGACCGCGAGTTCATGAATCGTCTGGTCTCAAAGATTGCAGAGATTGATGGCGGCGAAATCATCACGTACTCGGGTGACTACGACTTCTACGAGCGCGAAAGGGCGGTGCGAGAGAGCAATCAGCAGGCAGCATTTGCCCGGCAGCAGTCCATGCTTGCCAAGGAGCAGCGCTTCATTGATCGTTTCAGGACACACGCGGCCAAAGCGGCCCAGGTGCAGAGCCGGATTAAGGCCTTGGACAAGATCGAGAAGATCGAACTGCCGAAGCAACGCCAGGTGGTGAAGTTTGAGTTTCGCGTTCCACCGCGATCCGGCGAACAGGTGGCCGTCCTTGAGAATCTGCACAAGAGTTACGGCCCGCGTGTGATTTATGACGGATTCAACCTCACCATCCGCCGCGGAGAACGCTGGGCCGTCATGGGAAGAAACGGCGCGGGCAAGACCACGCTGCTCAAGATGATTGCCGGAGCCAGTGCTCCAGATGCCGGAAGCGTGCGGCTCGGCGCCAGCCTGTATATGGGCTACTTCGCGCAACAATCCATGGACGTGCTCAATTCCGATCTCACCGTCATCGAACAGCTGCAACAGGATTTCCCTCAGGACGGTCTCGGGTCATTGCGGAACCTGGCAGGAGCATTCCAGTTCTCCGGCGAAGACGTAGACAAGAAGATCCGCGCACTCTCCGGCGGAGAAAAATCGCGGCTGGCAATAGCACGCATGCTCTACAACCCGCCGAACTTCCTGGTGCTCGACGAACCTACCAATCACCTGGATCTNNTGGAACTGGGCGGTGAGAGCGGCACGGACCGCCATCCCACTGTTTATCCTGGGTCGTACGTTGAGTACGTGCAGAAGCTTGGACATGAGGCGCCTGGGATCTATTCGTAGGCCTCGCAGGGCTTTCGTGCTCGGCGCGCCGGAGCGAATTTCTCCCCACGTCCCTCATCGTGGCACGAGGCGGCAAAGCTGGCGAGTTACCGACGTGGCTAGACGGCCAGATGGACGGCGCGGGGACCTAAACCTAGTCCGGGCAACGGAAACGCGCCGGTCAGGACAACCGTTGCATTCCCGCTCGCGACGCGGACCGAGTTAATCTAGAGCTCATGGTAAGGAGGAGGAAATGCCGAGCCCAGATTCCGGCCTCACCAAGTTCCTGGCAGTGTGGGGCGCAATACTTTCTAGCATCACTTTTGGATGGTCTCTCTACAGGGACTTGCGTGACCGCGCCAAGATCAAGATATCAGCCGAACTCCGTCGCATAGGTCAGCGCGAGGGCGATGGCGCCTTTTTCACGGCCGCTCCCGACTTACCCGTCGAAGGGGTGAGTGAGAAGCTGTTCGTGGTGGTTTCGGTTGTGAATGTTGGGCGGCGGCCAATGCGGTGGAAAGGCCTTGGTGGGAATTACCGACCCGCCGTGAGCGGGAGGAAGGGCTTCCTAATAAGTGCGCGTCATCTGCCGCGTACCCTTGAAGAACAGGAACAACACGATGAGTTCTTCGACTTCGAGCAGCCCTTCGACCAGGAGCTTGCGAACGGCCGAGTCAAGCGCCTCTACATTTGGGATGTAGCGGGGAGAGAGTGGAGCGTTCCACGCCGCGATCTGAAGAAGCTGGTGGCCGACGCGAAGAAGCACACAGCTGCATTGCACAGCTAAAGACGGCAGATCAGTCCGGCGGAACGGACGGCGGAACAACCGAAGCCTAACTTACGCAACGGAACTGGAGCGGTCAAGATAACCGCGATGCTAGAATCCGAGGCCATCATGAAAAGAACCGCGCATCTCCTAGCTTTGCTTGTCCTGTTCTCCACGGCGTCGGCTCAGTACGTAGAGCCGTGGGGCGCTACCAGAGCACTCCGAATGAAAGAGGCAGCCAAACTGCACGACGAGCTGTCCGCAATGGACAAGCAAGTCCCCTACTTGTCTCCGGCAGAGCAAAAGTGGCTCGATGGCGAACGCAATTCAGGGAACGGCAAGATTACGGACAGGTACATCAGGGCGACGGACTCGCAGGAGTACGCCGTCTCCACGGCAAAGTCGGGCTTCGCGCTGGTCCTTATTCCCCTCAATAATCTCAGTTCACTCAAAATGGCGTGCAAGGACGAAGTGCTGATGTGGACCGAGGTCGCCAGCAGGTTGCCGGACACTCAGCTTTGGCAGGCCGTTGACCACCTCGTCGAACGCAAAATAGTCTCCAAGAAGTCGGCGGAGGATTTCGGGAACTCGTTCCTCGCGGCCAACGCCACGTTACGCTCTCAAGCTATCTTGAATGCAGTGGTGATTCCGTACTTGAGAGGCGAACTCAACTGTCAGTGAGTCAGGCCGATGCCCTCCTACAAAGAGCTTGAGCACCTCTCCATTCCGAAGCAGGCCCAGCTCCTCCTACGGAGCGCATCGAGGTTCGCCCAAATAGGATCGTTCAACATCTACAACCTCAACATGCCGCCGTGGGACTTGGCCTCCGACTTCCCCTCCGGGGAGCGCCAAGCCGTGACGGAGCTACTGCTCGCAGCCCCTCTGAAATTCCTGGAGAACCAAGGCCTCATTCGCTTCAAGGGACATTCGAACTATGCCATCACTCCGAAGGGACTTGAGGCGGCGCAGAACCCCGCTCCTTCGTTCTTCGCGGTCCAGGAGATCATGGCGGCGCTGCCCCTGCTCCACAAAGACTTCCAGGGGTACGCGCACTACTTCTACGAGAACAAGCTGAAGGAGGCCGTGGCGGCTGCATTCGAGCGGTACGAGAACAGGCTGAATGAGATCAGGAGCGGCTCGATCAGCCCGACGGTGAGAGCCGCGTCTGGCCATCCGCTGGTCTACAGGCTCTTCGCCGAAGGAGAACTTGTCCGTCCGTACCCCGCCCTCGGCGCGAAAGACTCATACGAAAAGGGCTTGACCGGGATTCTAAGCGGGGCTCTGGAGTGGATAAGAAACCCGTACACGCACCAGAAGCACGAGCTGCCGGACCTGACGCCGTCTGAGGCTCTGGAGCTGCTGTTCGTGGCGAGCTACCTGATGCGGATGCTTGAGCTGTCGAAGCCGTAGTCCATTGCCGCCCGTTCAAGCCGGGAAGGATCCATCCGTCACGGCAAGCTACGTGGCAGAGAAGATGAACCACGGATAGGGACTTGCTGAGAGTCGCCACCTTCAACATTAACAACATCAATAAGCGGCTCGACAACCTCCTGGCTTGGTTGTCCGAAGCTGAACCGGAAGTGGTGAGTCTCCAAGAGCTCAAGGCAGAGCAGGAAGCCTTTCCCGTGAATGCTCTTCGGACTCTTGGTTACGAAGCAGTCTGGCAAGGGGAGCGCTCCTGGAACGGCGTGGCCATTCTCGCGCGAAACCACGTTCCCGTGCTGACTTGCACAAGTCTGCCGGGAAATCCTGAAGATCAGCAAGCTCGATTTAACTGGCCACTCAGAGAGAAATGCTGATGCGGTGTTTTGCCAACCCGCTCGGGTGGTCCATGTTTCTCGTGGGTCCAACTTTGGGTCCAGATGTTTTCGAGAACGATCCAAACGCCCGTAAACAGGCCTGTAATCGTTCCCGAGCACCTCTGGTAACTCATTGATTCAACAGGATCAACTCTGGTTAAAAGGGCATTGCTCTACCAACTGAGCTACGCGCCCCACAATCATTTAAGTTAACACATTCCTTCGCTCACGGTCTGCGGATACCTTAGGGTACGGACTGTAGGACGATTTTCCCGCTTCGCGTCGAATTTCCATCCCTGAGAACCGTCGCCATGAAACTCATCGACCAGTCCGATACCTCGGACGCCGACACTCGGACCAGGCACGACCCACACAAGGATTATGCGGATAAGCCGCTCGACGCCAACAGCAACTCACAGAAGACCGTCGTCAAGAATCCCACGGATCCCACTGCTCCCCCGCGATAGCGCGATCAACGAAACAGGGGAAAAAAGGAAGGCCGCCCTCGCAGGCGGCCTTCTCGTTGAGACCCTCGCACTTTACTTAACGAAGTTGATCACCCCGAAGTACCCGTTCGTGTCGCTCGGCCCAGCCGTAAAGAACAACTGGTTCGTCTTCCCGTTCAGTGTCGATCCGCCGCCGAACTCGAGCCCCCACAGTCCGTTAATCGCGATCGCCTTCCCTGCCGAGTTCTTGATCGTGCCCATCAGTTTTCCCGTAGTCCGGTTGTATCCATTGATGTTCCCGGTCGTCGTGTTGTTCGAAATCAGCAGCGCTCCGCTCAGCGTTCCAAACGTCTTCGGAGCCACCGCCATCCCCCACGGCTGGTTCAACGGCTTGCCCTGCGCGAAGCGCTTCACGAACGTCCCATCTTCCCCGAAAATGTCGACGTATCCGCCCGCTGCGCCGGTCGTGCTGGCGTACGTCACATATACCTGGCCCGCAATATCCTGAATCCCGAACGGCGCAAACCCCGCCGGAATCGTGCTATCGGTGAACGACTTCACCAGGCTGAAATTGCCGTCGTACACGTCCACCTTATTATTGGCGTTGTCGGCCGCGAACAAAGAGTTCCCCGAGGTATGGCTCGTAATCGCCAGTCCCGTGTACACCGCGCCTGCCTGGCGCACGGCGATCAGCGTCGTGCTGGGCTCAAAATTTGACCATCCGCTGATGGTCCCGTCGAGAGTGGCGAACAAGAATACCGACGTCCAGGTATCAATCTTGAATTCCGACGACCCGTTATAGACGATGCCGGTCGGCGATCCGGAGCCCGTGCCCGATGAAGATGGCACAATCACCTGCAAGCTTTGCAGATTCCCACTCCCGTCGTACAGCGTCGACCAGCCGTCCGCTTCATCGCTGACCCAAAACGCACCGCCCGGTGCATAGGCCAGCCCCCAGGCATTCTTCAACAGCGGATCGACATGTTTCGCTTTTCCGGTTTGGTTCGAATCCAGGTAGGTGAGTGCATAAGATTGAGCTAGAGCCGCGCCCGACAACATCAGCACGAGTGTGCAGCAAGCGACGACAGTGGTCACGCGACGAACAGAACTGGGCATGCAAAATTCTCCTTTTAATCAGTAATTAGGGGGCCCCAAACTGGACAACGGACGGACACACGAATCGAACCACCAAGATCCCACGCAAGATCGGATTCCTGTCCTCGACCTCGCAGCCTCCGAATCCTAGGCCCAATGCCGCTTCTCATTTGTCACAGCTATGTCAAAAGTTTCCTAATTCCTGTCAAGCCACCAATTCGCCCTCATGCGAACAAGGCCGCCCTCGCAGGCGGCCTTGTTTATGTGAGCTACGGATCTCAGGCGACGAGCGAAACTCGTGCGCCTTTGCTCTCGCTCACTTCACCACCGAAATCTGCCCGAACGTCCCAGCCAGATTGTTGCTCGGTCCCGCTGTGAAGAAAAGCTCATTCTTCTGGCCGTTGTTCGAGGTCCCGCCTCCAAACTCGATAGCCCACAACTGGTCAATCTTGATCGCGCTTCCGCTGGCATCCGATAACGTACCCAGGAATTGCCCCGTGAGCACGTCGAAAGCGTTGATCGTCGAACTCTTGTTGACGTTGTTCGAGACCAACAGTGTGTTGCTCAGCGTACCGAAATTCCTCGGCGCCGCCGCGAAGCCCCAGGGCTGGTTCAGCGGCCAACCTTGCGCCACCCGCTTCAGGAACACACCGCCTTCGCTGAAAATATCGACGTACCCGCCCGACCCGCCCGACTGGCTGGCGAACGACACAAACAACAGCCCTCCGATGTCCTGAATTCCGAACGGCGCAAAACCCACCGGAACCGTCGGGTCGGTGAATGAACTCACCCAGTGAAAATTCGCGTCATAGATGTCAACCTTGTTATTCCAGTTGTCAGCCGCGAACAGAAAATTCCCCGTCGCATAGTTTGTAATCGCCAGCCCCGTATAGATCGCACCCGAAGCCGAATTGTTCACCGCAATAATCGCTGCGTTCGGATTCGATTGTGGTGCCCATCCGCTGATGGTTCCATCCAGCGTCGCAAACAGAAAGATCGCAGCCCATCCCTGCACCTGAAATTCCTGCGATCCGTTGAACACAATTCCAGTCGGCGCTCCCGGGCCCTGGCCGCTAGCAGAAGGCACTGCGACCTCCAGACCTTGCTTGATGCCCGAACCCGTATAGAGCGTCGACCATCCCGAACCGTTGTCGCTGATCCAGAATGGCCCACCCGGCCCGTATGCCAAGCCCCACCCATTTACTAGCAGGGGATCCGTATGCTTCGCCTGTCCTACCTGATTCGATACCAGATCTGTGAGTTGATACTGCGCCACGGCCGCGTTCGAAACGAACATCAGCGCGAAACCCAGGGCAAGTGTGACAGCAATAGTGCGACGCTGCATTGTGAATCTCCTTTGTGATGCCAGGTCAAAGGCAGGGGAGTGTAGGTGCAGCTTTCTACGCACACAAATCACAATTCTCTGACTAGCCAGCCCAATGTAGGCCGCATGCGACCGCCGATTGTCAATCCCATGTCACGAATTTGCACATTCTGGAGTTCATGTGCCGCGCGCGCCCCACCCACGTTCGGCGTCACACCCCACAGCTCTCGCGCGATTGCTGAAAATCTCCCGATTCTCACGAAAGCTGTGCCTCGCATTGGCTTTCCGGACCCGCGTGCTGCTGCGAATCGTTGACCTGCCCACTCCTGCTCCGCAAGATGAAGCCACGAAACTCGGGACTCAAGAGTCATCGATCAGACCATCTCGCACTGTCGCATCGTCGAAAAGTTGGGTGATGGCGGCATGGGAGTGGTCTATAAAGCCGAATGCAAACTTCCGAGCAGCGAGTGAGCGCTTCGCTCCCAATCCTCGGCTCTTCAACCGCGTTAGTTTGTCAGGCAATGTGTAATCGGGCCCGTAGACGATGCGCAAATATTACCCGCGACGAGCTACTTCGCCCACCCGAGACCATCCGCAAACTTGCCCGCGGCAATCACCTTCTGCACATTCCATTCCGCCAGATCGATCGCGGCAACCTTCCCGCTTGTGTTGCATGATACATAGGCAATCTTGCCGTCAGGACGTATCAGGATTTCCTGCGGCGTACTCGGCACATCAACGCGACGCACGACCTGCATGCTCCCCAAGTCCACGACAGCCACCTGATTGGTGGACGGCACCGCGACCAGCAGCCAGCGCCCATCAGGCGTTGCGGCCGTACCGTAACCCGTACCTGGCAGCGCAACCCACGTCTTCACCTTCTGGGTCGCCGTATCGATCACAGCCAGCTGCGGCTTCGTCTGATCTGCTGTAAATACAGATTTGTCATCCGTTGAGATCGCAATCCGTTGCACTTGCCCGGATACCGGAATGACCGCCACCGTCTTCCGCCCCACCATGTCGAGCACAGAGACGGTGCCCGGCCCAACATTGGACGTGTAGCCGCGCTTCCCGTCATGCGACAGGACCAGCATGTGCGACTCCTCTTGGCCGGTGGGAACTGAACCCACTATCTTTCGCGTTCGCGGATCAAGCACGGTCACCGTCTTATCCAACTCCGTCGTGACATAGAGCAACCCGCTCGCCGGATCCAACACCGCACAGTGCGGCCGCACCCCATGGCCAAAATCGATGTCTCCCACGATCTCCCGTGATCCCAAATCGATCACCAGCATCTCGTGCCCATCGATCCCCGGCTTTCCCACCCCGGAACTGCCATATATGGGGACAAAGGCTGTGTGCCCATCCGCTGACACAGCGACCTCATGACCATGCACTCCGGTAGTCTTCTCCGCAATGGTCGCCACTTCCTTCGCAGCAACAGCATCAACGACGCTTACGTTAGTATCGCCCTGATTGACGACCAGCAACGATTGAGCATGAACGCTCACCGGGACCAACCCAATACAAATCGCGCACAGCAATAGGAACTGGAAGACAAGTTTTCGCATAGGTCCGAAAGTATATCGCCCCCATCGCATTATTTCCCGGGCGTCATTCTGAGCGGAGCCGTTCTTCAGGCGAAGCGAAGAATCTCGCGCGGACTAAACCGCAGGGAGCCGACGTGATCTCTTGTTGACAGTCTCCCAGCCGTGTTCTAACGTGTTCCTGATCATCGGGCGCAGATCTCCCGAAGAAAGACCGGGACTTCGCACTCGTCGCCCGTTGCTTTCCCCATTCAACTGAATAAGCAAGCCTGCTCGCGGACGTTTGTCCGCCGCAGCCACTTGCTCACGGGAGGCAACTCTCACTTACCTCCGGCTTCGTCCGCGCCTGCCTGGCGCCGAGAAGCAGGACCTCGCCGACTTCTACGAAAGGAAGTTCACGGTACACATCTATGGACCTCAACCAGGCGATCCTCTATGCAGAGTTGGTGAATGCGGCTTACGCCGTCGATCCCACGGACGTCACGAACCATGCTGGCCAGAACATAAACGTGGGCGCGGTGAGCTACCAAGTCGTCACCTCCATCTTCGCCAACGACCTTGCCACCGACATGAATCCAGAACGTGGCAAGTCCCGCGTTTCCATCGGTCTGATCTTCCAGGCCGCCGGCGATGTCGTCATCGCCATCCGCGGCACTGAAGGTATTCAGGAATGGGTTCACGACGCCGAATTCCTTCTCGTCACGTGTCCTTTTCTCGCAGGAGCCGGACACACCGAAGACGGCTTCACCGCCGTGTACATGTCGATGACGACCTCGCTCGATCCCACGTGTCCGCGAGTGACGCAAGCATTGCCGGGCCTGAAATTCCCCAGACCCGTTACCTCCGTCACAATCTGCGGACACAGCCTCGGAGGCGCGCTCGCTACCCTTCTCGCCCTCGACGTCGCCGCCAACACTCCCTTCAAGAATCCAGCAGTCTATACCTATGCCAGTCCGCGCACCGGAGGCCCGCAGTTTGTCGCCACCTACAACCAGGTCGTACCCAACACCAACCGGATCGCCGGCCGCCTCGATCTCGTCCCGAAGCTACCCCTGCCTCCGCTCTATGACCACGTCCTCGGACTGTATGAAGTCAACTCCATCCAACTCGGAATTCCACCCAAAATCCTCATCAAGCCAGAACTTGCCTGCCTCCACATCCTGACCAGCTATCTCTACCTCTTGTCGAAACAGGCCACCGGAGCAATCATGCCCCTTATGCCGCAGTGTGTCCCATGAAGGACATGGGTGCCCCATTTCTCGCGTCCTTTGCGAGAGGTGGGGCTCTTAGCCAATCTCTCAAGCGAAAAAGAAACGGGCCGCCCAAAGGCGGCCCGTCTGTTCTTAAGCTAAGAGCTAAAGGCTAAGAGCTAAAAACTGCTCTAGTCTCCCGCCACCGGCTCCGCGATCTCCGGCTTCTCAGCCTGAGCCCCGTGCCCGTTGCCGTTGCCGTTGCCGTTCGGTTTCGTTAGCGCCCCGAGCGGAATGAATCCGTTCTCGGCGACGACCGGCTTCTCCTTCAGCACAACTTCGCGATACATCGCAGCCATGCGTGCGTTGTAAGCCTCATCGTTGATCTGGGGCCCGCGCGCCTCGGCTTTCGCATCGGCAGTTTGCTTCTGCTTCGCGTCCCGCGCCCGCGTTTTTTCTTCGCGTGCGTTCTTCGCGATGCCCTTGCTGTCCAGATCATGTTGCAATTCGGTCGTAACCAGATCATCGCGCAACAGCAGCGTGTGGGTGGCGTCTTCCATATCCACTTTCTTGCCGCCCGCGAAAATCTCATGCCGACCGTGCTCCTCGTACCACTTGGTGAGCGTGGCTGTCATGTGCATCTTCTCGATGATGTTCCGCCATCCTACGCCCGTGTTGTAAGCGCAGAACGAAATTTCGCCTTCCTGCGTCGCGTACGGGATAATGCACTGCTCCGTCCGCCGAAAGTCATAATTGAACAGATCCTGGAACCACATGCCTGCGATGAACAGGAAGTTCCACCGGTCCTGCCGCCGCTTCATCACATCGTCGACGGTCCGGTCCGGACCAACCTTCCCATAATTCTTGCCAGTCGCATTGAAGTTCTTATCAAACTTCCTGAGCAAGTCCATCAGCTTGAAGTGCGTCGGCGCCTGGAACGGATCGTAATTCTTCATCAGACACAGCGCCATTCCAACCACAGTCAGAAACTTTCCGCGCGCCGCATCATTCACCCTCGCAATGTCCTTCGCGAGCTGATCCCCCTTCAAGAACGCCGTAACGGGCACAGCCTCCTTGGTTTCCTTATCAATCATCACCGCCATCCCAGTCCCGCAATTCGGATGACAACCGCAGGATAGTTGGCCCCAGTCGTTCTTCACGTCGTTGACGTGCATCAGGTCGGCCCAGTCGCTGAAGGTTCCCATGAAGGAGATGGGGAACCAGTCGCGCGTGGGTTCGCCTAAGCCCGTTTGATTTTTTACGTCGTGAGCGAGGTGGCTCAGCGTGTAGCGCTGGGCGGCGCGGCGATCGTCGGTGACGGCTTCGTCACGGCCGGTGAAGCTGACCGGTTGGAAGCTTAGGAAGCTGATCGTCTTCGGATTGTCGAGGGCGAACTTGATGATTCTTCCGACTTGTTCGTTGTTGATGCCGTTCACGATCGTCACGACCGGAACGATTTCAACTCCGGCGTTGTGCAGGTTCTCGATCGCCTTCAACTTCACGTCGAACAGGTTGCCGACCAGACGGTGCGCGTTGGCTGCGTTGCCGATTCCGTCAAACTGCAGGTAGGCATAGCGCATGCCGGCTTCGACTGCCTGCTGGCAGAACTCGAAGCTCTTCGCGAACTCGATGCCGTTGGTCGCGGCCTGCACGGAGTTGTATCCGACTTTGCGGGCGTAGCGCACCGCGTCGAGGAAGTAGGGCGACAACGTGGGCTCGCCGCCGGAGAACTGCACGCTCATCTGCCGTCGTGGCTTGATGGTGATGGCGTTGTCGAGCATCGTCTTGATTTCTTCCCAGGTCAATTCGTGAACGAATCCCACCTGGTTCGCGTCCATGAAGCAGGGATCGCACATCATGTTGCAGCGGTTGGTCAGATCGATGGTGAGCACCGATCCGCGGCCGTATTTCACCGTCGACGATCCGTGATGATGCAGCTTCTCATCGTTATGCGCCGTGATGTCGCGCCCGGGGAACACTTCCTCCAGATGCTGGGAGAACGCGGTATCGATCGACATCACGTCTTCGAAGTGGCCGTGCGTTGGGCAGTCTTTCACCATCAGGATCTTGCCGTCGCGTTCGACGATCTGCGCCTTGATCTCGCCGACCTTCTCGTTCATCAGCACTTCATGCGGCAGGTGCCCGTCGAGAATCTGCTGCCGGATTTCCGGCACGCACTTGGGGCAAAGCGAATCGGTCGTCCGCGGCCAGCCCAGCGGAGGCTTCGACTTTTCGTACGACTTGAGCAGCGGCTTTTCCGACCACTTTGGCGTGGGCGACGGATTCGGCCTGACGCGGTTCAAGCGCTCGAATACTGCCCAAGTTCCCTTGGCGGCGATGACGACTGCTTTTTCAACGTACTTGATCGGCTTGCGCATGTTAGCTTCTAGCTCCTGGCTTCTAGCTTTTAGCCAAAACTTTCTGGTTCTGGCTTTCGTTTCATTCGGATGGCTGTGAACCTGTGACGGTTACAACTATCCCTCAACCTGCGAACTCGCTACTACTTTTGGCCTCGCCTTTGGATGAACCTGGAAGATCACCCAAAACCTGTGGCTCTCCCCGGGGAATGGCTCCTAAGGTCTTGTGACCTCGGGTCCTGACTACACTTTTCCCTTGGGTGTTTGACTGCACCTATCCTATTGGAACGCTTGGGAATGGCGCATCCATATCCCAACGAATGGTGCAAAAATGGGGTTTAGTGGTTCTGTGGGGGATTATACGGGGTTAAGTCGTTGAAAGCAAAGGAGTGAGACCGAAACTTAGCGGCGGCGCTTGATTTTCTTCGCCTTGGCGGATGGCTCGGGGCCTGCCTTTATAAGTCGTACCTGACCCGGTGATGATCTTTCCACCGTATACCCTGGGACCTTTAGGCGATGGAGGGGCCCGACCGGCGCATCGAGGACGCGTACGCCATCGACCTCTTCTAATGGGTTTCGGTAGGTCGGCCGCAGTGCCGGTGAACCCTGGAATTTCGCTAACCAGCCATCTGGCGGTTCGTGAAGTATCGAAGCGTTCATAATCGTCGGGATCCGACCTGAACCGGCAGTACTCTCGGAGGCTTCGCGATTTCCTGTCTTTAATCCGTGCCAATGCTTTCCCGAGCGCCTCCTTGCTGATCGTCTTCGCCTTTGGTGGCTTTTCTCCGAGGTACGCCGCTAGTTCGTCCAGTTCATCAAATCGGAGCAAAGCGAACTTGGCAAGCACGTTCTCCTCCAACAGTTGCTCGCCCCCGATCACTTTTTTGTGTTCGTCGTTGAATTTCGCGAATTGTGTACATCGCTTCGTCGGCATCGCTTCGTCAACGGAGTTCTTTGTAATGTCCGGTGCGAAGGTATCCTCCAAGTTATAGACATCCTTCAGAATTTTAAGCACCTTCTGTCTCTTCACGGCAAACGAGGGCGGACTCATGAATATGAGAGCGTCGAACCGCTCACTCCGCGTGACCGCGCGGTCGAAGTATTCGATGTGATTCGTAGCGACGAAGTACATTACCTTGCGGCCCTTCCACAACTCGGCAAGCCTAGGTAGCATACTCGTTGTGAGAAACCGCCCGAACTGGTCGGGCTCAATGTCACGCTCACGGACCAGTTCGTCGATTTCGTCGAACAAGACGACCGCGTGATCCAATTCCATCAGTTTCTTGAAGATCACATCTGCAGTTTGTTGGACGCTCGGCAATCCCTCTGATACGAAATGGCTGGGATGGAGCTCGATGTACTTCCAGTCGATGGACCCAGCGAGGGCTTTGACGAGTGAGGTTTTGCTTGTGCCAGGCGGCCCGAAGAGAATCGCTGAACAAGGGAATCTACCCTCAATAAGGGGTTGATCGGGCTCGATCTCCTTTTCGGCCCTGTTGCGCGAAACCGGGTTGATAAACATGCTCCAGAGGCGGTCAGCCAAGTCGTCACATGTCCAGATGTCCGAGCGTTCCAACACGTCGTGCTGCGCTTCCGCAACTGGCTTCGTTGGTCTGTAGTTCAGAGTGGCTAAGGCTTCTTCCCGTGTCCAGACGCCGACAAGTCTTCGCAGTGCTTGCGCGTATGCGAACACACTCGCCGTCGCCCAACTCTCTAAGGTGGGCTTATTTCTGTGTCCGGAAGACCATGCCAGTTTTCCATCCGGGCGTTTTGCTTGGGTCGACTTGGCATATTCCCAAAGTCTAACCAGCGGCATGAAATAGTTTTTCAGGACCGCCCGAACGAATTCAGCCTCTGGTTGCAGCGCTTCCTTGAGAATCGTCGCGAAGGTCTCAAAAACATAACAATAGGCGTTTCCTGCGTGAGGATAGTGAAAGAGCGGGGCGTAATGACGCCATGTTCCCACACGCTCTTGCGTGCTAAACAGACACCTGAACGACTGCCGAATCAGGTCTTGTTCTGCAAGCTTGGATTGATAGTCGAGGGGCTGGCTGATTACGATCGCGAGTGACCACGCCAGTTGGTCGGAGTCTAGAAGAGAGGAGTCCCCAGAGTGTAGTGCGACTTGAACGCCAAGTTGCTGCCGAGCCCACTGTCGGAGCTGGTTGCGGCGGGCTATTCCTTGCTTCGCTTGGGAACTCGCCTGGCAGTTTTTATCAAACCTCTTCTGTAATATCCTCAATACCTCGAGCGTCCAATACGTATGGTAGGCGTTCGGCTTGTACCAGCTCTTTTGTTCCTTGGGTCTTTCGCTCTTCTTCTGGGCCTTGTCCGCTTCGCCGATTGCCGGTCGCGAAGGATCCTCGTTCATCTGATAGAAGATTCGCGCAAGGTGCTCGTCAATCTTAGGGTGCCATTCATCCAGTTGAGATAGCACGTAAGGCAAACCGCGGCTGCTGCAGTAAATCCCGGCCGCACCGTCGGATCTCCATTTCTTTCTGACCGGAAGGTCGATAGCTTTCTGGGCAAACTCCCGACCCAAATCTGCCAAAGATCTGGACTTCTCTTCGGTGTTTGTTTTGTCTGATGTTTTGTTTTCCCTTATTCTTTGTCTGTTTCTTGTCCGGCCGGAAAATTTCTGGGCAAGTGTCTACCGATTCGTAACACGTTGCACTACTGGTGATGTGCTTTATCTCGGTGGGAGCGTCCTCTTCGTCGTCTAAAATGAAAATCGGCGGGGAATCTGGCCCCTTGGGAACGTAGAACTCAAGGCTCGGAACATGTAACCGACAGAACTCGTGCAGCAACTTGCGCTGTCTGGCAAAATCCTCGAATGTTGGGGGCACTGTAGGGCTGTTCGCCGGAGGACTGCTCTTGTCAAATAATGTGCTGTTATCGGGCAAGGAACTTCTCTACGTTGATGGATTCCTTCTCGCGAACGATTCCGGCTAGGTCAAGCCCGAGTACGTTTGCCATGTGCACGACGTACAGAAACACATCTGCTAACTCGTGGCCTTCGCTCGATCCGTGGTAGGCACCATGCCGAGTAAGTTTCTCGCGTTTGCGGACCGCCCTCGCCAGTTCTCCGACTTCCTCGACCATTAGGAGAAGGCATTCTTTCGGGCCTTCCTTGCTGTATCCGCGTTGGAGCGCCGCCCGTTTGTAGTACTCCTGAAACGCCTTGAGCGCCGGTGCCGGCGGCTCCGGATGCTGAGGCCACATACGGACCATGGCAGACGGAGAATCTGCGAGGCGGACGAACGATTGCAGAACCTTGTCCTTCGGTGCCTCTTGCGCAAAAACGGGAACTCCAGCGGCATTGGCGAAACCGACTTCAAGCGCGGCGGTCGGCCCCACGTAACCATCGGGCGCGTGCAGCCATACGAAGTTTGCCTTCTGGATTGCCTTGAGGTGTCGGCCTTCGATCGTATCGGGCGTGTCTGTCTCTTCGCCCTTCATGTAGACAAAGCCGTCTACCTCGCTGACTATCGAGACATTGCTGGGCGAGAGAATAGTGCACCCGAGATCTTTGAATTCCTCGTAAGTTCGCTTGAGATTGTCAACACCCTTGCGGTAGCTCCCGGATAGGACAATCTCGCAGTTCGGGATTGACACCAACTGGTCATCGGGGATCGCTGCCGCGATCACTGGCGGTGCAAATATCGCTGAACGATCTTGGTCTGCTCTCCAACCAACCGATGTCTCCGGGTCAGGAAAGGGTATGACGTTCTGGTCTGGAGAAAATCTACGCTTGGGCATCCGGAAACCGTGTCTTGTGATCGTAGGAATTGATCTTGGAGGCGTCAACCGATTACTCGAGTTACTGGGGTGGATATGCACAGCCTTCGGACGAATGTCCGAGTAAAAGCTGTGCAAGGAACTCTGGAAAAAGAGGTCTGCAACCATTTTGATGCAACTTTCTGCTTCGCTAGTTCTTCCGACGATCCATCCATTTCACGATCTCTGAGATGGTCGCCTGAAGAGTTCCGTCATTATCAACGACGAAATCTGCCGCGTCCGCCAGGGCCGATGTCACTTGTGCCTCTGAGGAATGGGCTTCAACAAGTGCCCGGTAGCTCGGGTCACTGCCTTCGCGTCCTTTGAGCCGACTCAAGCGTACCTCTTCACTAATCTTAACGAAAATAATGTCAAGGGTTTCGGCTCGTGTCAGTTCGCTAATGATTTTTATGGTCTCCGCATGTCGGAGGCCATCGATCAGTAGGTTCTGCCCGGCTTTCCATCCTGAGTTGGCCAAGACTGAATTGCAGAAGGCCCGAGGATCAGCCCGCAGTATTTCCGTACCAACAAACTGAAGGACTTCTCTTGTCTCCTCCAGTCCACGCTCACGAGCGACGCTGCGGACATAATCTCCAAAGCTCACCCTCGGCCAAGCCAAAGCATCGGCAAGGGACGTAGTAATCGTCGTCTTGCCGCTTCCGATCTTGCCCGCGAATGCGATAACTTGCGGCATCAAGCTAGCAGAGAAGGATACACCTCCTAATCCAAGTGCGTTAGTTACGAATCTCTCGCTCGGACCGGACGGTTTTCTCACTACCCATCGTCCTTCCTCCATTATGGTCAACTCTTCACGGGGCCAACGCTCCCCCACGATCGTTTACGACCGCGGGTCTGGGAAGATGTGTTTGCCTTTTCTTGTGGCGAGGACTCTTAGCGGCGGGATGGGCCAGGGGGCTTGGGATTTCGCGAGGTGGATGGGTGGGGTTTTGGTGCAGAGGTCGTGGTAGGTCTGGAGCATCGCGTCGGGGGCGGTGGTAGCGTTTGCATGAAACGCAAGGTTGCTCGACTCCGCGGATGATTCGCCTTCGCGAATCATCCCGCTGCGCTCGGAAGGACGAGCCTTCTTTGATCCTCGCAGGTCGCGGGCGGGGGCGCCCGCGCCACATGAAACTGGCCTCGCTTCGCTCGGCGGACGGACGAATGCGTCCGTCCCTACGTGGGTTTCCTCGGCGACAGCTTGGAGGTCGATCGTCCCTTCTTTTGTGTTCGATGATTGTCTCTTTTCTGCTTCTTCCGCAGATTGGAGCAGGTGCCAGGCTTCGCGGTAGGACTCGAGGCGCATTTTTTTGGCTTTGCGGTGAGGATAGAAACGGAGCATGGGGGCGGGGGTGCAGACTTCTACGGGGATGATGTACCAGATGTCGAGGGGGACGACGTGGGCGGCGATGAAGTCGATGTCTTTCTTGGTGTAGGGGGCGCGTCCTTTGCCGGTGGTGTAGGTGGCGCGGGTTTCGTAGGCACCGGCACGGATGGCTTCGGTGCATTTGACCTGAATGCGGTGGAGGCGGCCTCCGTTGTCGAGGATGAAGTCGTAGCGCAGGCTGTGGCCCCAGGGTTTGGCGATGCCGAATTCGAGGTAGGCGGCTTTGTAGAGGAAGCCGGCTTCGGAGCGTTCTCCGGTGATCTTGGTATTTTTGCGCGGGGCGGGCTTGCTGGGCTTGCGTTGGTTGCCTTTGTTGTTGGCTTTATCCTTACCTTTATCTTTCCCTTTATTCTTGCTTCTACTGTCGCTTTCTCCTTTGCGTTTGTCGTTGCCCTTGCGTTTGCGGTTGGGGTCACCGGTGGACATAGGAAACTCCTTGTAGGAATGCGCGAATGATTGGACGAAAAGGGCGGAGCTTTTTGGGGCTCCGCCTTTTTTTGAAAATCGAAAACACTCCTGAATAGTTTATGAGCGGGAGGAGCGGGTGCAACGGGAAATGGGAAGTTTTTGTGGGAAGGATTCCCGGAATGGGAACAGCGGGAGTTCGCTCGCGATGTCCAACCTTCGAACAAATCGCGGAGTTCATGCTTGCTCCTGGCAGCTCGCGGGCGGGGGCGCCCGCGCCACATAAACCTTCCTTCGCTTCGCTCGGGGGACGGACGAAGGCGTCCGTCCCCACACCTACGTCCTCACACCTGCGCCTGCACACCTGCGTCTGCACACGGTGAAGAAATCTTAAGAAAACACTTGCATTTGGTATAGTGTTATAGTTAACTATATCAATATGGCGAGTGAGGGTGATTCGGGCCGCGCCTAGTTCGGCGGCGAACGAAAACTCTGCCGCCGAGAGAAAAATTAGGAGAATGAATATGAAGTCCCTTCGAGTGCTGGTGCCCGTGGTTCTACTGTCGCTCTGCGCCATGGCTGTGGCGCAGTCCGACGCGCAAAAGTCTTTCGACAAAATCAAAACGCTGGAAGGCTCGTGGGAAGGTCACGTGACCACTACGCCGCCGCATCCTGACATCGACGGCAAGGCAATACAGGTCTCGCTTCGTGTAACGTCCATGGGGAACGCGGTGGTGCATGAAATGACGGGAATGGGCAGACCGGACCATCCGGTCACGATGGTCTATCTGGATGGGGACCGGCTGGTGCTGACGCACTATTGCGATGCCGGCAACCGGCCGCGGATGGCGGGCAAGACTTTGGCCGACGGAAAAACGGTGGACTTCGATTTCCTCGATGTCTCGGGGAGCCTGCAGTATGGACACATGCACCATGCAGACTTTACCGAGATCGACGCGAACCATCACACCGAGGATTGGACTTACATGGAGCCTGGGGACAAGCCGGTGCGGGCGCACATGGAGCTGCAGCGGGCGAAATGACGGGAGTGTATGTTTGGTAGGACGATTGGGAACCCATGATGGACCGTGAGTGGAACGACAATCAGCCGATTTACCGCCAGCTTCGCGATCGCGTGGTCGCGATGATCCTCGACGGCGTGCTCAAGGAGGGCGATCCGCTGCCCTCGGTGCGCACGGTGGCGGCCGAATATCGCGTGAACCACCTCACGGTCCTGAAGGGGTATCAACAGCTGGTGGACGAGCAACTGGTCGAGAGCAAGAGAGGTCGCGGCATGTTCATCAATGCGGGTGCGCGCAATCTGCTGCTGCAGGGCGAGCGCCAGAAGTTTCTTGCGGAAGAGTGGCCCAGGGTACACGCGACCATTCAGCGGCTGGGACTGAAGGCGGAAGAGTTGCTGAATGGGACGGGCAAGCGCCGGTCGTCATCTGACGATGCAAAGCCGGATGCCGCGAAGTCGAAGGCCGAGACCAAGCACGAAGAGAAGGAGCGCTGAAGCCATGGCATGCATCGAAGCTCGCGGTCTACGCAAGGCCTTCGGCACAACGGTTGCGCTGGACGGCATCGATCTGCGTGTGGAAGAAGGACGCATCCTCGGATTGATCGGGCCCAACGGCGCGGGCAAGACGACCGCGCTCAACGCGATTCTCGGACTCACGCCTTATCAGGGAGAACTGAGGGTGCTGGGGCGCGATCCCTGGAGCGAGCGCGAGCGGGTGATGTGCGACGTGTCGTTTATGGCCGATGTCGCGGTGCTGCCGCGCTGGATACGGGTTTCGCAGGCACTGGAGTATGTCGGCGGAGTGCATCCGCGATTTGACCGCGCGAAGGCGGAAGGATTTCTGGCGAAGACCACGATTAAGCGCGACAGTAAGGTCCGGGAATTGTCGAAGGGCATGGTGACGCAGTTGCATCTCGCTCTGGTGATGGCCATTGACGCGAGATTACTGGTGCTGGACGAGCCGACGCTTGGACTGGACATTCTGTATCGCAAGCAGTTTTACGATTCCCTGCTGAACGACTACTACGACCGCAGCCGCACCATTGTCGTGACCACGCATCAGGTGGATGAGATCCAGGACGTGCTCACCGATCTGATGTTCATTGATCGGGGCCGCGCCGTGTTCAGTTGCAACATGGAGGAGTTCGAGTCGCGCTATGTGGAAGTGATGGTGAATCCCGAGCGCGTCCCGGCGGCACGGGCGCTCAAGCCGATGCATGAGAGGCAGATGCTCGGGCGCAGTATTTTCCTGTTCAGCGGTGTGGACCGCCAACAACTCGCCGCGCTCGGTGACACACGCACGCCCAGCATCGCGGACCTGTTTGTTGCGGTGTTGGGAAATACGCCGGGCAGTCCCGCCGGACCGGCGCAAGGAGCACCCAGGTGAATACGCAAGCGAATGCCATGAACGGAACTCCACTCGAATCGCAGAGAGTCGCACCCGCGGTTCTGTCAGCGACCCAGCCGTTCTATTGGTCGGTGCGGCGCGAACTGTGGGAGAACCGCGCGATCTACCTTGCCCCGCTGGCGGCGGCTGGGGTCTTTCTTTTTGGCTTCCTGATCAGTTCGATGCATCTGGCGCGCCGTATGCGCGGGGCATTACTGCTCGACCCGATGCGCCAGCACGAACACATCGCCCAGCCATATGACTACGCGGCTGGTGCGATCATGCTTGCGTCATTGCTCGTCGCACTCTACTACTGCATCGAGGCGCTGCAGAGCGAGCGGCGCGACCGCAGCATTCTGTTCTGGAAGTCGCTGCCGGTTTCTGACCTTACCACTGTCCTTGCGAAAGCAACCGTTCCCCTGGTCATTGTGCCCCTTGTCGCATGGGCCATCACGACAGTCACGCAATTCATCATGCTGCTCGTGAACAGTGCAGCGTTGGCGGGCAGCGGTCAGAGTGTCGCGACACTGTGGACACAGTTGTCGCCGTTCCAGATGTCGCTGCTGCTGCTTTACCACCTGGTGACGGTCCATGTGCTTTGGCAGGCGCCGATTTATGGATGGCTGTTGATGGTCTCGGCGTGGGCGCGGCGCGCGGCATTCCTGTGGGCCACCGTGCCGTTGCTGACGATCGGCATCGCCGAGAAGATGGCGTTCGGCACCTCGTATTTCGGCAGAATGATCGGAAACCGTTTTGCGGGCGGCCCGGAGGCGATGCCGATGTCGGATAGCTTCCCGACCAATCCTGCCATGCACCTCACGCCGGGACACTTCTTGAGCAGCCCGGGTCTGTGGTTGGGACTGGCAGTTACGGCCGCGTTTCTTTTCGCTGCGGTGCGACTGCGGCGACATCGGGGACCGCTCTGATTCGCGCGCTGATCGGCCTCCATTTCGCTCCTAGAGGAGAAACGAGTATGAGCGCAACAGTAATGATGGAGCCGATTGCAGACGCGTCACCGCGCCTCAAGGCCCGGATGGCCGGTGTCTTTTACCTGGTCACGATTCTGACGAGAATGTTCGTCGAGATCTTCGTTCGCAACCGGCTGGTGATATCAGACGACGCCGCGGCCACCGCGACCAACATCATGGCGAACGAATCGTTATGGTGGTGGGGTTTTGCAGGCGATATCGTCGCGTTCGCCAGCTACATCGCTTTGACGGCTCTTTTGTACGAGTTGTTTAAGCCCGTCAACCGGAGTCTCTCCTTAGTCGCAGCATTTTTCAGCCTCGTGGCAAGCGCAGTTCAGGCTATTAGTAGCTTGTTTCATCTCGCTCCCCTGTTCCTGTTGGGGAGCGCGCGGTACTTGAACGTATTTAAGGTGGAACAGTTGCAAGCGCTGGCACTCGTGTTTCTCAGACTGCGCGTCGCAGCCTACCACTCCATTGGACTGGTGTTTTTCGGATTGTATTTGCTCCTGGTCGGCATCCTCATTCTCAGGTCCACCTTCTTGCCGCGCATCCTGGGCGTGCTGATGGTGCTTGCCGGTTTGAGTTACGTGCTGTTTCTGTCACCGGCGCTCGCACAGTCTCTGCAGCCCTACATTCTGGTTTTTCCCGGCGTTGGGCAAATATCGCTGTGCTTGTGGCTTCTGGTGACGGGCTTGAACGCTCAACGATGGAAGGAGCAGGCCAGCGCGGCGGGGCAATGATTAGTTAAGGAGCGGAAAAATGCGATCGCCACTATTAGTTCTCCACATTTGCGCGGGCACGTTGGGAATGCTGTCTGGATTTGTGGCAGTGTTTCTGCGCAAGGGATCCCGCCAGCATGGCCTCGCGGGGAACGTATTTGTGATCGCAATGCTCTGCCTGTCGTCAACCGGAGTGTTTCTGGCGATCATGAAGTCTCAGCCGGGCAACATTCTGGGAGGAACTCTAACGTTCTATCTGG
Organism: Acidobacteriaceae bacterium; assembly: GCA_003134655.1. GTDB lineage: Bacteria > Acidobacteriota > Terriglobia > Terriglobales > Acidobacteriaceae > Sulfotelmatobacter. The sequence goes on along the minus strand of PLBY01000079.1, from coordinate 130,283 downwards.
TAGCGACCGCGTGGATGACTGCCCGGCGCAGGGACGCAAAACCCGGCATTTTCGATCGAGGAGCGCTGCTGGTTGTCTTGGGGCTCGCCGCTGTCGAGGTGACGTGCGGATTAGAAGCGGCGATGAGTCCGACGGGGTTGACGTATGACTATCCTCCTGGACCGTATTTTTTCCTTGGTTCCGTGGCTGTGCTTGCGACCGCGGGGGACGTTCGCATGCTCGTCCGCGGTGGTATTTCTGGCAAACAACGGATCGCGCGGCATCTCTGGCGCATGTGCTTTGCGCTGTTCATCGCCGCAGCATCGATATTCATGGCGCGGCAACGACTCTTCCCGGATTTAATGCGCAAGACAGGCGCACTCCTTTTTCTGAGTTTCCTGCCGCTGATGTTGATGATTTTCTGGCTGGTCCGCGTTCGCTTCGCAAATGCGTACAAGAGGATGTCGATTCCAACCAACAGCGCCGCTTATTCTCGACGGGCCTCGACTTCGTCCTCACGACGTGGGTGGGTCTGGCTACGGCAGCGGTTGTCCTGAGGCTAGGACGCCTTTGCCTGTCGCCCACGGGTGGATTTCTGTTTTGAGCAGACCGTCTTTTACGCTTGGATCATCTTGCAGCAGCTTGGCAGTCTGCTCTGCGCCGACGCGGAAAATCTCGACTCCGCACAATTCGCCCGGATCGCTGCGTGGGAACAGCCCGGCCGCCGCCAGGTTTCCCTGATCCGTCATCTGTTGGACGAATGCGGCGTGTTGTTTCCTCGCATCCAGCGCCTCAGGCGCCGTGGGGTTCCAGTGGTCGCCATTCTTCATGAGAACAAGCGTGTATGTTTCCATGCCCGGCGGCTCGGATGGACTGTGAATGGCGCCCGGATCGATGAGCCACGGCCCATGTACCTCGGCCGCGAGACGACCTGCTTTCACTGCGGGATCCGCGTTCGCCCAATCCTGAACCTGCGCCGCAGAGTCCGCCTGAAACACGAAGATGCCGCGCAGCACAGTGTCGTCCATGAATGGGCCGGCGACCAGCATTTTGTGTTCCGCCACCATCTTGCGAATGTTCGCCATGTGCTCTTCCTGTAACTTTTCCCCCGCTTCCTTGCTCAGCTGGGGAGCATTCGCAGGACGACTCAAGAGCACGAAGTAGTATTCCGCAGGCTTTGTATTTGGCGCCGCCTGCGCTTGCCCGAAAGCAAGCCCTGTAAGGGCGAGCACGCCGAGAACGATCACCCGGGTGAAGACGTTCGTTTGCATAAACCAAGACAGCATACACCGCGCTACGCGTGCGGTGCGAGGCACGAACTCTGTATATAATTCGGACGCCTATCTACGCAATCTTTCCTGGGGGAGATCTGAATATGCAAGGACCGGTCGAGTGCATCAAGTGTCACGCGCACATGGAACCCGGATGGGTGGTGGATAAAACGCACGCCGGATACGAGCAAGAAAGCTGGTCTCCGGGCGAGCCCCAGCCGAGCTTCTGGACGGGCCTCAAGTTAGAGAAAGACAAGATCGTTCCGGTCACGACGTTCCACTGCCCGAACTGCGGGTATCTGGAATCGTACGCACTCCCACAAAGCATTTCCGAGCGATGATTAGGTCCGATACGCTACGAACCTAAGAGCGGGCCGCGGCGGCCAAGAGTGCCTGCACCAGCACGTCGGCGACTATTAACTTGATGGTTAGACCGCATGCACGCTGGTGCTATGCGTTCGACGGCCAATCCCATCGCACGCGGCGGTGGGCGCAGGCTACGAGGCGCCAGGGTCCGTAGTTCTCAGCTTTCGAAAATCGCGCAAGCTGGGGCAGCCTCGGTCGTGCCGTTTTTCGGCTGAAAGCTGACAGCTGAGAGCTGACAGCTTCGTTTTAGAACCGAACGCCGGCGCCTCCGGTGATCATGTTGCTCTTCCAGTTGTACAAGCCACTGGGATTACCGCCGTTGTTGTTCATGAAACTCAAGTAGCGGGATTCGTAGGTACCCTGGACATACCACCACTTGCCGAAGTTGCAGCCGACGGTTCCGCGCAAGGTGTAGCCGTGGTCGAAGTTCGGTTTAGGGGTTTGAACCGGCGCAGACGTTTTATAGTGTGGGGTGAATTCCGGCCAGCCCTGTACCTCCACAAAGGCGCGCTTGCCATTACCGAATCTGTACTTGATGACGATAGGCAACTCGAGCAGGTTCATGTTGTAACGATTCAGGATCTGGTTATCCACGGTCGCCGGAGGTATGAGAATCTTGCGGACTTCACCGTTCACTCCAATGGAGAGATTGTGGACAGCCCAGACGACGCCACCATAGACGGCATATTCCTTGGAATGATTGGACGTGTCGCCAGGAGCGCGGACTTCACCTCCAGCCACCACACTTGGGCGTCCAGTCTTGGCAGAGGGCTTGATGACCGTCAATTCCCCGTTAAGGTCGAAAACCACACTGGTGACTGGCGCGAGAGAACCGAACCGGTCGGAGGTCTGGCCGACATTCAGGTCGAGGGTCCCTCGTTGACAATAGGCCGGGACCGTAGCCAAGAGAAAGAGAAATAGGAAAAATGCAATCAAGCGGACTCGATCCGCCTTGCCGGGCTTCATCAATACGTTTCCTCCCCTAGTGGGCAGTGTACACTTCGGCGAATCCGGTGGGACAGAGAGCCGGGTTCGGCGAATCTTTGAGTGTAGCTGGTGTGATGCTAATTGTCTGATGCTGGGTCGGAAGGAAGCGTTTTATGAGGACGGCGGGAGACTGGGCGAGTTTCGCGGACGGGGGTATCCGTCCGCGCCACGCAACCGCCGGGGCGGGCGCCCGGCGGTCGGAGGCAGAAGCTTACGAGCCTTGCTTTTCGAGGACTTTCTCGGCTTTCTTGATAGCGACCTTTTCTTTGCGGTAGGCGCGGGCGACGTCGCCGAGGGGCGTGGGCTCGGGATAGGGAGAACCAAACTCCCACAGTGGACGCTCGCCTTGGGCGTAGGTGTATGTCGTGGGTCCACCACCGACCAGAGGCCGCTCACAGGCTAGGTCCTTGAAGTCGGCGTGCAGAGGATGTTCGGGAAGCGTAACAATCTGAGGTTGGTTGGAAAGCACGGCGACTCCGGTCTGTCCGAAGGCGGCGGCAGTGCACAAAAAGAACAGCACAAAGAGTGTGATTTTCATAGGTGTCGGGTCCGAAATTCACAGAAGATGGTGCAACCTCGGTACCAACCTAAAGGGCTTACAATTCTTTAGGTTACGAGGGGGAGCCGGGTCGTGGCGCAAGACTTTGCACAATTAGGGAAGGGCGTTCCCGGGCCGAAAGCCGCGCTGGCCGCGGGAACTAGCGGGGCGGCGGGGGCGCCGAGATTCCTGCGTTGCGCGGCGTGCTTTTGCGGTGTATGTTTCCGCTGACAAACCGAGAGGGCGAAAGCGCATGGAAATGCGGAATTCAGAGCAGAAGAAAGCGCGTCAACGAGCAGCGTGGTTGATCGTGCTGGTGGGAGTGCTGGTGGCGGGTGCGCGGGCGCAGACGGATTGCGCCGATGGGAATGGCGTGCTGGACACGAATCCGCCGAAGAATATGACAGTGCCGGAACTGATCCAGAAATTTTCCGCCGGGGAAACGAAGGTGAGAGAGGCACGAACGCACTACACCTACACGCAGGACGTGCTGGTGCAGACGCTCAACGACAACAAAGTCGACGGGCAGTTTCACGAAATCACCTCGGTGTCATACGACGACAAGGGCAGGCGGTTGGAAAAGGTGACGTTTGGCGAACAGTCGACGCTGCGGGAAGTTCAACTGACCCAGACCGATTTTGACGACATTCGCATCTTCATGCCGTGGATCCTCACCACGGACGAAGTGCCCCAATATAACCTGGCCTATGCGGGGCAGCAGCACGTAGACGACCTGGACACGTATGTGTTTCATGTCGAGCCGAAGAAAGAAGAGAAGGGCAAGCGATATTTTCAAGGACGGGTGTGGGTCGACAATCGCGACTTTCAAATCGTGAAGCTGTGCGGCAAGAGCGTGCCCGACGTGATCCACCGCAAGAAGAATCAGCCGATGGACATCCGGCCGACATTTGTGGGCTACCGCCAACTGGTGGATGGGTACTGGTTTCCGGCGTACGCGCGTGTGGATGACACGCTGCACTTTCAGGTGCAGTCGATCCATCTGCGCGAGACCTTGAAACTCACCGGCTACAAGCGGGCAGGCGCGGCCACTGCGGCGGCGAAACCGTAGTCGCCGAGGCTGTCAGGGGAAATCAGCGCGGCACTTGAACCAAAACTTGAGGTGTGCTGTACTTCGTCTATGGCAGAAGAAAAGAACCGCAGTAAAGACATTGTTCTGTGGATCATCACCGTCCTCCTCATAGGGCTGGCGATCTTCTGGTACATGAAGCCTCGATAGTTTTTCCTCGAACCATCGCGTCCGCCGGAGCGCGCGCCGTGCCACGTCTAAGATTGTGGGCCAAAGACCAACTGCTCGGCAGCTTCTATTCATCATTGGTGTTCAGAGAGGGGCACCGAGTTGAGGGTTTCAACATCCCCGGACCCCTCTCTTGATTAGGTTTTACTGTTTGACCATGCTGAAGCCTCCAATGGCGCCGGAGGCATTGCCAACATAGCTGCCGGACAGGGCCCTTCCATCTGGGGTGAGATATCCTTCCGCGGTGCCAGTCACCCCGTCTATGACGGCTGGACCAAAGTTAAAGAAAGTGCCAGTGGAATCTTCGCCTGTTGGTTCGCCCGTGAACGTGTAGTTGGTCGAGCCGTTACTGTCGGTGACAGTGAGAGCCACATCATAGACTCCAGTTGTCGCGATTGAGTCACTGATAGCTGCTCCCAACGCACCGGCGTGAATTTCTCCCTGGCCGTCGACGCGGGACCACCCACCGTTCCAATTTCCTTGGATGTCGCAAGCACCACCCGTGTCGAAGTTGATGGTTATCGAGCCGAATGGCCCCTGCCCTGCATAGGCGAGATTCTGGCTGATGCTCGCCGGCTGTCCAGGGATCGTCGCCGTCGCTTGGATGAAGACAATGGTGTCGTTTATGAGATCGGCGACATAGGGGACGCCCTTGTCACAAAACGCCTTCAATGGTGAGGGGGGCGGCGGCGTTTGCGGACTCGTCACCGCTGCGACCCCACCGATGAAGAGCCAGCTATCCAATGCAACCCCACAGGCCGTCTCAATTTCGGCTGCGATCGCGAGTCCGGCGGGGCCTGTCACAAGGCTCGATACCACCGCCGCGGTAGTCATTACGGTACAAGTTGTCGAAATCGCATTCTTGGTGCTGGTCCACTGGTTGTAAAGGAAACCAACCCAGTCAGCGGCGGAATCGCAACAGGAAACGGTGGAGGCTACCACAGAACCCGGAATGACAACTGGGATCTGTGCGTAATACGTGCCTAACGGCACCGTTTGTTCAGCGTTGAGAAAGCGCGCGGTTGGGAACAGTGGACTCGTAACCTGCAGACTCACGGCTGCATCTTCCGCAGGTTTGCCACAGTGAGTCACTTGGACCTGAAAGTCATTTTGGTCATTCGGTGGCGAGGGCGGCAATCCACCGGCTGCCCGGGTCATAACAGTATGCTGTCTCGCTTTTGCCGCCGAGGTAGCGGGCGGGACCGTGATCTGGACCGGGCCGCCATGGACGTGCCAATTCGAGGACGAGAGAATCGCGCTCATTTCCCTTTGTTGTCTGTCGCTTGGCTTCGAGGACGGCGCCACACCCTGGAGTTACACGATTGAGCCCCTGTTGGCTCGATCGTGCCATTGCTTCCCATGTTCACGGTTGGTATTCAAGACACACAAGAAAACTTCTTTCGTGGGGGTGGACGCTCGCCAACGCTCAGTGGGGCGAATGGCAAACGTCTGGCGGTCTTTGCTTCGTTCGAGTTCGACCTGGGGACCCTGGAGTTAAAGAAAAACGGAGTGCGTCGTCGGCTGGAAGACAAGCCGGCAAAAGCACTGGCTTGCCTGCTCGAACGAGCGGACGGCGTGATCGACCGAGCGGACCTTATTAAGCTGCTGTGGCCGGAGGAGTCCCACGGGGACTTCGACCACCGCCTGAACAAGGCGATCAACAAGCTGCGCTTCACCTTGGGCGACGATTCCTCCCAGCCCCGCTTCATTGAAACACTCAGCCGGCGCGGATACCGATTCGTGGGCGAGGTGCGGATCGTCGAGGGAAGCGCGCCGCCGGTGCCGGTGTCGCCAGACGTTGACGGTGGCACGGAAGGGCTTCGTCCCGCTTTCACGGATGGTTCGCCCGATCCGGCGTTCGCCGCCTCCAATCAAGTTCCATCAGTCCGCGAATCAGACAGGGTTCGTACCACGCGTTGGTTGGGATCAATGCTGCAGTCGCACCGTACCGCGGTCGCGATGGTGACGATCACGATTTGTCTTTTGATTGGCGCAGGCGGAAGCGTCTGGAGCAACGTAACGCAGGCCAAGTCAAGGCGCTCGATCGCCGTGGAAAGCTTCCGCAATCTGACTGGCAACCCGGCCGATGCGTGGCTTTCGACCGCCCTCGCCGACTGGCTCACGACGGACCTTTCTGCGGGCGATCAACTGCGAGCGATTCCTCTGGAGAACGTCGCGAGAACCGAGCGGGAACTCGGGGTGACGAATAGTGACTCGCGAGAAATGCTGAGCGGGATGCGCAAGAACATCGGCGCTGATCTTGTGGTATCGGGTTCGTTTGCCACGGTTCCAGGAGCGTCGGGCGACAGTTTCCGGCTGGATGTGCGGCTGCAGGATGCGCGCGATGGGAAGACGCTGCGTTCTCTCTCACTGAGGGGGACGAGAGCACAAGCACTGCAAATCGCGTCAGATGCTGGAGTGAAGTTGCGGGCGGAACTGGGATTAGAGCCGTTGTCGCCCCAGGCTCAGGGGTTGGTGCGCACGGCGTTGCCCACAAATCCGGACGCGGCGCGCCTTTATACGGAGGGCGTTGAGGCGCTGCAGAAACTCGATGCGGTCGAAGCGTCCGCGCTGCTGACGCAGGCATCCTCGATCGAACCACAACATGTGCCCACGCACGCCGCGCTAGCTGCTACCTGGAGCGCTCTGGGCTATGACGGAAGAGCCAAGGCCGAGGCGGAAGCTGCATTCCAGCAGGCGAAGAATCTTCCCCGCGAACAGCAGCTATTGATGGAAGGCCTGTTCCGCGAAATCAGCAAGGAGTGGGAAGCAGCGGCCAATGTGTACGGCACGCTGTTTCGGCTTTACCCCGACAACATTGAATACGGGCTGAAGCTGGCGAGTGCCCAGACCAACGCGGGCAAAGGCGTTCTCGCTCTGGCGACGGTGCAGGCGATGCGGCATCTGCAGGAGCCCGCGAACGAAGATCCGAGAATTGATTTGATGGAGGCGACGGCTGCGGCATCGATCTCGGACTACCGGCGACAACAGCAGGCGGCCATGCAGGCCGAGGCCAGCGCCAGGAAGATGGGAGCGAAACTGCTTGTGGCTTATGCGGAACTGCAAGTGGGTTCCGCGTTGCGTTCGTTCGGGAATCTGCCGCAGGCGCTGCAACTGTGGAGGCAGGCCCGGGAAACCTTCCGCCTGGCGGGTGACCGCCGGGGCATTGCCGACACGCTCAACGACGAAGGTGTTCTGCTGTGGCAAAAGGGAGATGGTCCGGGGGCCAAGGCGGCATTCCGTGAAGCGATCACGACGAGCCGCGCGACTGGCGATAATGCGAGCCTGGCCTTCGCTCTGGCACACCTTGGCATGGTGGATATCTACACCCGCGACTTGGTCGAGGCTAGACAATTGTTCCATGATGCCTTCAGCATTTACCAGCAGACGGAGAACATCCAGGAGCAAGGCTACGTCCTCAGCCTGATCGCTGACGAACAAATGTGGAGAGACCAACTGGCCGAGGCGAAGAAGACGTATGAAGACGCGTTGGCCTTGAGCCAGTCGGTGAACGACCGCAGCCGGGTCGCGGGCCGCCTGATGGATATAGGAATCATCGACACTGTGCAGGGCGATCTAGAAGGCGCGAACGATTCGCTGGGGAAATCGCTGTCGATCTATCGAGAGATGGGAGAACGGAATCGCGTGGCGCTCGTGCAAAACCGTCTTGCCATGGTGATGTTGTGGCAGGGGAAAACATCGCAGGCCGAATCTACTATTGAGAGTTCTCTGGCGATCGCCCGCGAAGTTGGTGAGGCGAACGTGGTAGCGGAGATGTATGAGAACCAGGCGTACATCCAGATGGAGGAAAGTCCGGAGAAAGCTGCCGCTTCGGCCGAGGCCGCGATGAATCGCCACAAGAGTGACGGGAACAATCAGGGAGTTGCGATGGATGCGTCCATTCTCGCTGAGGCCCGTTTTGCGCAGAATCGGTTGGGCGAAAGCCGCAACTGGCTGAATCAGGCATTCCAGCTTTTTGGGCGCGATCCGCCCGGGGAAGCAGGCATCCGAATGTTCATCTTGAGCGGTAAGTTGCACGCCCGAGAGGGAAACCTCGTGGCGGCGCGCAGCGATTTGGCGCGCGCTTCCGCCCGGGTACAAAAGATGGGAGCCGGCACGATGGGAATGGAAGCCCGGCTCGCCATGGCGGAACTGGAATTAGCGGCGCGCGACCAGAACGGACGACACGATGCGGACGCGGTTCTGCAGGACGCGTCGAAACGAGGGTTCGGGTTGGTCGCAGCGCAGGCGGCGAAGGCGTTTCATACGCAGTCGAAGATGGGATCTTAGGAGTCCGAATCGCGCCGGGCGCAACTCCGAAAGCGACGGTTCACACTCAAGATTTTCGATCGGGATGCGCCGCTAGCAGGAGTTCTGCGGCGACCAGATCTTCCAGGGCGCAGCCGACGCTCTTAAAAACTGTGATTTCTTCCGGGCTGCGTCTTCCCTGCTTTGCTCCACTCACCAATTCGTAAAGATCGGCAGCAACGTGGCTCCGCGTGATCGCGCCTTCCTGCAGGGGAATTAGCAACTCTCCAACTTCGGACAAGGCAGCGCCGTAGGTGTCGACCACTACGCGCGCTCGCTGGATGGTGTAGGAATCCACTTCGCGGGTTTGCGGCCGGAAGGCGCCGACCAGATTGAGATGAGTTCCGGGACGCAGGTCGTGGCCGTCGAAGAGCGGGGCGGAGTGCGAGGTACAGGTGCAGAGCACGTCGGATTCGGCGGCGCAGGTGCGAGGGTCGGTCGCGGTGATAGAGACGCCGGGCAGTTCGCCGGAAACGCTCCGGACAAATTCGGCCGAGCGGGAAGGATTGCGTCCGCAGATGAGCACGCGCTGAAAGTTACGCACCAGAGGAAGCACCCTGAGATGCGTGCGGGCGAGGCGTCCGGTTCCGAAGATGCCAAGTGTGTAAGCATCAGGCCGAGCGAGGAATTTTGTGGCCACGGCAGAGGTGGCAGCGGTGCGCAGGTCGGTGAGGTAGTTGGCCGCGACGGTGAGGCGGGGCTGGGCGGTTTCCGGATCGAGCAGCAGGTAGGTGGCTTGGATACGGCCTTCGGTGAGGTCGGCTTGCCTTTCCTGGGCGTGATCCCGCACGAGCACCAGCTTCATTCCGAGGGTTCCAGCGGCGCCGTCGTAACAGGACATCGCAAGGAAGATGCCATGGGCGAGTTCGGCATGGGTGCGAGGCGGGAGGCTGATGGAAGGAAACCGATCGCGAAAGGCGGATTCGATCGCCGAGATGAGTTGAGCAGGATCGAGCAAGCGGCGAACGTCGGCTTCGCAGAGATAGGTTTCGGACATTCAGTCGGTTGATGCGGCCAGTTCGCGGGCGAACTCATTTTACAGAAAGGATGCTGCAGAAATATTCACAGTTGACATCCGGGGCCAAGGAAAGCAAGAATTGAACGTATCTTTTATCCCCTGCGTCCGGGGAACTGTGGACCTCGGACTCCAACAAGAGCCTCTTTTTGCAAGCTCCAACCACCTAACTGTTCCATTGACCCTAAGGAGAACTTTTACTCATGAAGCAACGAATCACTGTGCTCAGCCTGCTGGCTGCGCTTGCGGTGGTTGCCTGCGTAACAGGCACCGCCATTGCCCAGGAAGATACCACGCCCGCCCATCCGATGTTTGAACGGCTGCGACCAACCCTCCATGCCGATACCGGCAATGCGCCTGTGACTCCTCTGAAGACCTGGAACGGATCCTTCGTGTACAAGAGCCACACCTACAACTACAACATGGTTGGAACCGACCCTTCCACGGGCACGTCGACCACGGTTAAGGTGTTCCTGATCCCGATCGCGCTCAAGTATGTGTCCAACGGAAAGACGACGATCTTCAGTCCCGAAACAATCCAGAGCAACGGCAAGTCGGCGGTCTCAAACACCGTGAATTCGCCGATCTTCCAGAACATGGACTGGGTTACGCCCATGGGGACGGATCTGGGGACGACGCAGTACGAAGACGCATTCCAGCGCGGCAACTTCTGGTCGACGGTTGCCGGGACTGGCTACCACGTTCTTCTGGGTCAACCAAAGGTAACGCCGCTGCAGACCCTGACCGTGCCGGCCGCTGATGGCAAGGTTTCGACCGAGTTTGGTATCACGGTGGGAACAGCAGACATCAACTGGTTCGATGGTCAAATCCAAGCGATCATCACTAAGTTCGCCAAAGTGATCACCCCAGGCACTCTGCCGATCTTCATCACGTACAATTCGTACCTGACTGAGGGCGGATGCTGCATTGGCGGATACCACAGCGCCTACGGCAGCACATCGGCCCCGCAGGCGTATTCGCACTTCACCTACATCAGCACGCCGGGCATTTTCGCGCAGGACGTTTCGGCGTTGTCGCACGAAGTGGGCGAGTGGCTCGACGATCCGCTCGTCGTGAACACCAACGGCAACCCGGTTTCCTGCGGGATTCTGGAAACAGGAGACCCGGAGGAAGGCTTCTCCAACTATGGGGCTTTCCCTTACGTCCTGAACGGGTTTACTTATAACCTGCAGGATCTGGTCTATCTGGAATACTTCGGTGCGCCCAATACGACTTCGGTAGATGGCGGGACTGAATCGTTTCACGATAATCCGTTTAAGCTGGGGATCTGCAACAACGGCGGTTAATCGAATTGCTTCTTGATGAATCAACCCGTCCCGCAAGGGACGGGTTTTTTGTTTGAGCGCTAGGGGCAATGAACCCCGGGGACACAGGGGAAAGCCCGATCGGGTTTCCTGGTAAGCGAATTTACGAAAGACGGAAATGCATTTGCAGTTTACAAAAACAGAACAAAAACAGGGGCTTAAAACATTTGCACATTGACTCGGAGTTTACTCAGAGATTAGAAAATGTGCTGCTGAGTCGGTGTCAGGACTTGCGGAAATCGAGGTTGGACAACCGCCGGTTCAGGTTTGGGGTTCGATTGTCACTCTGTCGTCAGAAGGAAAATTCCAAGGAGACAAGATCGCCTATGAACGGAAGAAGTCATGCTTGCCTGAGTTCAGTTGCTGTCCTTTGTGTGTTGACCTGCGTGGGACTTGCCGGAAACGCGCTGGCCCAAGAAGCTCAAGAGGAGACTCCTCACCCGAGGTACATGGTGATGCCTCCACACCTGCGCACCGACGTTGCCCCGCCGCCAGCTTCGCTGCAGAGCTGGAACGGATCGTTCACCTACGGATCCACCAAATACACGTACAACATGGTGGGTGCGGCGCCTTCGACCAACAGCAGCGCTACGGTTACGACCTATATCATTCCGGTGAAGATCGTGATCACGGCCCGCAACGGGTCGAAGACCACTTTCGATCCGTCGCATGTGCTCTCCAACGGGAACACGGTGACAACCAACACTCTGACCTCACCCCTTTTCGATTCGACCACGACGTATACACAAGGTGGAGTCAACGTGGGGATGACCCAGTACATTGACGCGTTCCAGCGCGCGAATTTCTGGGGCACAGTCAAGACCGACACCAACTCGCACCTCTTACTGAGCCCGACGGTACTGGCCGAGCAGACGCTGAGCCCGACGCGAACCTATGGGAAGACCGGAAGCCCGTTCGGCTTCACTGCGGCGGAGGTCGATATCAACTGGTTTGACTCGCAGATTCCGACCTTGATCAGCAAGCTCGGAATTCAACCCAATCAGTTCCCCATTTTCCTGCTCTATGACACGTATCTGACGCAGGGCGGGGGCTGCTGCATCGGCGGGTATCACAGCTCGGAGGGCAGCGTGAGCAATCCGCAATCGTACGCGGAAGCTACGTACGTAGATCATACTGGCGTGTTCTCGCAGGACGTGTCGGCACTTTCCCACGAAATCGGTGAGTGGGCAGATGATCCGCTGACCGTCAACTTCAACGGAAACAATACGCCGTGCGGGATTCTGGAAGATGGCGATCCGGAGGAGGGAGACGCCAATTATGGTGGCTTCCCCTACGTGCTGCACGGGTTCACATACAACTTGCAAGACCTGGTGATGCTGCCTTACTTCGGAGCGCCGACCAGCACGTCAGTGAATGGATGGCTGAGCTTCCAGCACAATACGTCGTTGTCGATTTGTTCGAACGGATCGTAGAGAGTCGTTTATCCTTCCCCCGTCGAAGGGCCCGCTCCGCAAAGGGCGGGCCTTCTCATTTTGGGGCTTTGGCTGGGAGCACTCAAGCACAGAGGACACGGGGAAAACTGACTCAGGATCTCTTCCTACCCTCGTTCTAGGGATTTCGGGCTGTCATCGGGTAAGATACTCCGGCTGCGGAAAAAGAAACGATGCCGGGGCTAAAGCTCCCAATCTTTTCTAGCGGCGCTGAGCGGCACGGCTAAAGCCATGCCCTTCCACAAAACTCTGCTCACGATGAATCGCGAATATCACAAAGCTTATAGCCAGGAACTCCACCGGGACATGGAGGCGCTTGTCTTCGGGCATGCGGGTATGCCGCTGCTGGTCTTCCCGACCTCGATGGGAAAGTTCTTCGAGTATGAAGACCGGGGGATGATTGGCGTGCTGGCGCCGAAGATCGAGCGCGGGGAATTGCAGGTGTTTTGTCCCGACGGCGTGGATACCGAGAGCTGGTACAACAAGGGCGTACATCCGCGGGTGCGGGTGCTGCGGCATTTGCAGTATGAGCGCTATATCCTGCACGAGTTCTTGCCGTTTGTCCGCTGGAAGAACCAGGCGTGGCAACTGGCGGCGACGGGCTGCAGCTTTGGCGGGTATCACGCGGTGAATTTTGCTTTAAAGCATCCGGATGTGGTGACGTATTGCGTGAGCATGAGCGGGGCGTTCGATATCCACCAGTTTCTCGATGGATATTACGACAACGACTGCTACTTCAATAACCCCCCGGATTTCATTCCGAATATGACGGATGACTGGTTTTTGAGCCGCTACCGGCAGATGAAGATCGTGCTGGGGTCGGCGGACTGGGACATGTGTCTGGACCAGAACGTGAAGTTCTCGGCGATTTTGAATGCGAAGGCGATTCCGCATTGGCTGGATGTGTGGAACGATAACTCGAAGCATGATTGGCCGCTTTGGTTGAGGATGGCGGCGAAGTACTTTTAGTCACCTTGTAAAGACGTAGCTTGCTACGTCTCTCTTGCTCGTGGACAGAAGAGACGTTGCAAGCAACGTCTCTACAGGAGAATTCTTGTGGGCGCAAAGAAGATTGGGATTCTGTTTGGGATGGAGAATACGTTTCCGCCGGCTTTGGTCGAGAAGATCAACTCGATGAAGGTCGACGGCGTTGAGGCGGAATTTGTGAAGATCGGCGGAATCCGGATGGATGAGCCGAAGAAGTATGACGTGATCATCGACCGCATTTCGCAGGATATCGAGTTCTATCGCGCGTATCTGAAGAACGCTGCGCTGCACGGGACGATTGTGGTGAACAATCCGTTCTGGTGGACGGCGGATGACAAGTTCTTCAACTACGCGCTGGCGCACAAGATGGGCGTGGCGATTCCGCCCACCGTGATTCTGCCGCATAACAAGCATCCCGAGGGGACGACGGACCAGTCGATGCGGAATTTAATTTTCCCGCTGAACTGGCAGGAGTTGTTTGATTATGTCGGCTTCCCTGCTTTTCTGAAGCCTTATTCCGGCGGCGGGTGGAAGCATGTATACAAGGTGCATTCGCCGGAGGAGTTCTTTCAGCATTACAACCAGACTGGGCGCCTGTGCATGACGCTGCAGCGCGGAGTGGAGTTCGACGAGTATTACCGCTGCTACGTGGTGGGGCAGGAGAAAGTGCACATCATGAAGTACGACCCCAAGGCGCCGCATCACGAGCGCTATGTGAAGGGGAATCCGCCGCCGTCGACTCCGGCTTTGAAGGAACGGATTGAGAAAGACTCGTTGTCGCTGTGCCGCGCACTGGGATACGACTTGAATACGGTAGAGTTTGCGGTAGAGGGTGGAGTGCCGTATGCGATTGACTTTCTGAATCCGGCGCCGGACGCGGAGATTACTTCGGTGGGGCAGGAGAATTTTGACTGGATCGTGAATGCGGTCGCCGAGATGGCCGTAAAGATGGCGCTGAGTGGGGCAAGTCCGGTGAAGGAGTTGCGGTGGGCCGGATTCCTGGCCGGGACGGCGGAGAAAACTGAGCGCAAGGGAGAGCCGGAGTGGGTGGCGGCGCGGAAACGCAAGCCGACAAAATAGCAGCAATCGGATGTGCGCCTGGAAAGGGCTCATCGGCAGCACCGTTGGCAGTAACGCAGTTGTCATCCTGAGGACCGCGGCTTTTTCGCGGGCCGAAGGATCTATGCAATCTGCCGACTGCTGATTCGGTGCAGGCAGATTACATAGATCCTTCGCTGCGCTCAGGATGACAAAGGGATGAAAAAAGGTAAACCTGCGAAGAACGTGGATGAATATCTAGCGGCAGTGCCGGAGCCCGCGCAGAGCACGTTGAAGCATATCCGCGCGGTGATTCGATCCGTGGTGCCCAAAGAAACTACAGAAGTCATCAGTTACGGGATTCCGATGTTCAAGTACAACGGGTTGCTCGTAGGCTATGCGGCTTTCAAGAAGCATTGCAGTCTGTTCCCGACGGGCTCAGGGGTACTCGACCAGTTCGAGAAGGAACTGAAGGGCCACCGTACATCCAAAGGGACAATTCAGTTTCCGCCGGATAAGCCTTTGCCGGACGCTCTCATGAAGAAGATCGTCAGGGCTCGGGTTAAGGAGAACAAGGAATGGGACTAAGGTAACCACGGGGGCTACTCTTTTCGGGGTTGTTATACTGTTAGGACTTCCCCGGCGATTAGGTGCTGCCGGCGAACAGCAGGTTCCTCGACTTCGCTCGGAATGACAAAACATAAATAATGCAGCCTACGTTCACTATCGGAATTGAAGAGGAATATCAGACCGTTGATCCGGAGACCCGGGATCTACGGTCGCACATTCATGCCGAAATCCTGGAGAAGGGGAAGATGATTCTCCAGGAGCGGGTGAAAGCGGAGATGCACCAGTCGGTGGTGGAGGTGGGGACGTCGGTCTGCGCCAATATTAAAGAAGCCAAGGCCGAGGTCAAGAAGCTGCGGAGCAACATGGTTCGGCTGGCCAAAGAGAATGGATTACGGCTGGCATCGGCGGCGACGCATCCGTTTTCAGATTGGCGGGATCAAGAGATCCACCCGGACGAGCGCTACAAGAATATTGTCGAGGACCTGCAACTGGTGGCGCGGGCGAACCTGATTTTCGGGCTGCACGTGCACGTCGGGATCGAGGATCGCGAGACGGCGATCCACATGATGAATCACGCGCGCTATTTTCTGCCGCACATTCTGGCGCTGTCGACCAATTCACCGTTCTGGTTGGGGATGAATACCGGGCTGAAATCGTACCGGTGCAAAGTGTTTGACAAGTTTCCGCGGACGAACATTCCAGATTACTTTCCGAGCTGGGGCGAGTACGAGAACTTCATCAAGCTGCTGATCAAGACTAACTGCATCGACAATGCCAAGAAGATCTGGTGGGACATCCGGCCGCATCCATTCTTTAATACGATCGAGTTCCGGGTGTGCGATATTCCGATGCGGGCCGACGAGACCATCGCGCTGGCGGCTTTGATCCAGGCCACCGTGGCCAAGTTGTACAAGCTGTATACGGCGAATCAAGGGTTCCGGCTGTACCGGCGCGCGCTCATCATGGAGAACAAGTGGCGGGCATCGCGGTACGGGCTCGACGGCAAGATGATCGATTTCGGCAAGCAGACGGAAGTGCCGGCGCGCGATCTGGTGCACGAGTATCTGGAGTTCGTCGACGATGTGGTGGACGAACTGGATTCGCGCGAGGAATTGAATTACATCCACACTATTCTGGAAAAAGGCAGCGGGGCCGACCGGCAGCTGCGCGTGTTCCAGGAGACTGGGGATTTGAAGAAAGTGGTTGATTACATCATCGAGGAGACGGAGGCCGGACTGGAAGAAGAACCGGCTGCCGCACGAAAAGTAGGGTAATGAGTTTTCCTGTGGAACATACTTCTGATTCAGTCAAAATTCCCACCCCTTCGGCAGGCTCAGGGCAGGCTCTCTCGCAAAAAGCGCGAGAAGGATGGGGCACCCTTCACATCCCTTTCGACCCCGAGTACACACCGGGAGCTTTCAACGCAGTGAATGTCTGCCTGCGTATTCAGCCTAGCGAACAGGTTTGCGTGATCACCGATGAGGTGACCATCGAGATTGCCGCGGCGATCGTACGGGAACTGGAGAAGATCGGCGCGACCTACCATGCGTGGGTTCTCGAGGAATTGGCGGAGCGTCCGCTGACCGATTTGCCGCGCCCGATTCTGGACGACCTGGAGAGCAGCCAGGTTTCGATTTTTGCGGTACAGGCGCAGACTCGCGAACTGCGGTCGCGCATTCAGATGACCGAGGTGGTGAACCGGCGCAAGATTCGCCACGCGCACATGGTGAACATCAACCGGCAGATCATGCTGGAAGGGATGCGGGCGGATTTCGCGCGCGTGGACCGGCTGAGCCAGAAGGTAGTCGAGATGGTGCGCAAGGCATCGAAGATCCGGGCTACGACTGCAGCGGGAACCGACCTGAAGGCGGACCTGAATCCGAACTACAAATGGCTGAAGACCAGCGGGATTATTTCTCCAGACAAATGGGGGAACCTGCCGGGCGGGGAGATTTTCACGACACCCGGAGAAGTCAATGGGACGTTCGTGATCGATGGCGTGGTTGGCGATTATTTGTGCGCGAAGTTTGGAGATCTGAAGCAGAATCCGCTGACGGCACACATCAAGGGAAACCGGCTGACCGAGGCACACTCGGAGAATCGCGAACTCGAGAGCGATTTCTGGAAGTACACGCACACCGACGAGAACAGTGATCGCGTGGGCGAGTTTGCGATCGGAACGAACATCGACTTGAAAGAAGTGATCGGGCAGATTCTGCAGGACGAGAAGTATCCTGGGGTGCACATTGCGTTCGGGAATCCGTATGGCGCGCACACGGGTGCGGACTGGGACTCGACCACGCACATTGATGTCGTCGGACGGAAGTTTAATATCTGGGTCGACGACGAGCAGATTATGCGGGACGGGAAGTTTTTGGTGGAGGCGTAAAAGGAGTTCGTAATTGAATAATCAGGTAATTTCGTAATTGAAAAAGCTACGGGCCTTGGACATGAGAATCGGCTAGGGATCCTTCGACTTCGAAAAGCGCTCACTCTTGTGAGCGCTTTTCTCCGCTCAGGATGACATTGCTAAAACATTATGATCCCTTCCTTGCGCAAGCAATTCAACGACAGCTTTACTCCCGAGAAGTATCAGGCCTTCTTGCGGCGGGTGGATGAAGCTTGCGGCACGCATGTGCAGTTTCGGCTCTCGGAGACTCCTTGTTTCTTTCCCAAAGCGCTGATTGACCGGATGGCCCGCGACGGGCAGGATCTGATTCGGCAGTTGGTCGACAATCCGGCATATCGCGCGAAGTCGGATGAGGCGGTTCCGGCTGCGTTCAAGGTTCCCAACGAAGCTCCGCATCCGATGTTCGTGCAAGTGGATTTTGGGCTGGTGCGGGACGCACGCGGAGAGTTGCAGCCGAAGCTGGTGGAGTTGCAGGCGTTCCCTTCTCTGTATGCGTACCAGGGACCGCTGGCTGACGCTTATCTCGACGTGTATGGGCTGGATTCGCGGTTGAAGTATCTCTTAAGTGGACTCGATACTTCTTCGTATCGCGAGTTGTTGCGGCGGGCGATTGTTGGGTCGCATGATCCCGAGAATGTGATCTTGATGGAGATTCATCCACAGGAGCAGAAGACGCTGCCGGATTTTCTGCTGACCGAGAAAATGCTCGGAGTGCGGACCGTCGACATCGTGGACATCAAGAAGGATGGGGCGCGCCTTTATTATGAGAGCGGCGGGAAGCGGATGCCCATCCGGCGAATTTATAACCGGGCGATTGTTGACGAACTGGAACGCAAGAACGTCAACCTGTCGTTTGACTGGCGCGACGATCTTGACGTGGAGTGGGCGGGGCATCCCAACTGGTATTTCCGCATCAGCAAGTTTTCGATTCCGTACCTGAAACACGCGTCGGTGCCGAAGACGTGGTTTCTCGACCGACTCGACGAAATTCCTGCGGATCTGGAGAATTATGCTTTGAAGCCGCTGTATTCGTTTGCCGGGCTCGGCGTAGTGATTGCCCCGACAAAGGAAGACATTGCGGCCATCCCGGCGGAGAAGCGGCCGTACTACATTTTGCAGGAGCGGATGCACTTTGAACCGGTGATTGCGACTCCGTTTGGCGCGACGAAGGCGGAGGTGCGGGTGATGTATGTGTGGCTCGACGAACTGACGCCGGCGATGACGATCATCCGCATGGGGCGGGGGTTGATGATGGGCGTGGATCACAACAAGAACATGGAGTGGGTGGGAGCGTCAGCCGGCCTGTATTTGGACGAATAGCCGTATCGTAGCTTGCCCAACTTCTTTCTGCGTGGAGGGTGGACCAATGAAGAGATTCTCCGTGATGTTCTGCGTTTGTTTGCTGGCGGCGGTCCCTGGGTTCTCGCAGAGCGCAGGCAAAGCCTCGGAGAAGATTGTGTTTGTGAGGCCCGATCCCGTGATCACGGCCGAGTCCTCCGGGGTAAGGTTGTCGGCGGATCCTGTGCAAGGCACGATCAACTCGGTGGACGATCCATCGATGCAGTTTCACTCCGTGTCGGACGCGAAAATGAACCTGCTGGCCACCATGAATCCGGACGGCACGGGAATCGCGGAATTGCATCTCAACGGGTATGATCCTTCGGTTTCGCCCGATGGAACGAAGATCGCATTCTGTTCGCTACGCGACGATCAGTACTCGCAGATCTACGTGGCCAATGCGGATGGAACGAGCGAGAAGCGGATCACGAAAATCACGACCGGCGATTCCTGCGGCCCCGTTTGGTCGCATGACGGAAAAAAGATCGCATTCTACAGCTTCGCGCTGCCGCACCCGAGCCGCAATCCAGCCGTGTGGATCATGGATCCGGATGGCTCGAACATGAAGCGTATCGTTGAGCATGGGCTTTCGCCGTCGTGGTCTCCCGACGACAAACAGATGGTCTTTGCTTCGAACCGGGACGGCAAGTTCCAGATCTACGCCATGAACTCGGACGGATCGAACGTGCGGCGGCTAACCAACAACAAGGCGGAGGAATCGGCGCCGGCGTGGTCGCCGAGCGGCCAGGACATTGTTTTTGTTTCGGACCGCGAAGGAGAACACCCAGCGCTATTCCTGATGGGGCCGGATGGTTCCGAACAAGAGCGGTTGGTGTTCTCCAAACGCCAGGATTTCTGTTTTCCAGCGTGGTCGCTCGACGGGCAGACCATCGCTTTCACGGCATTGAATCGAGTAGGCAGGCAGTTTGTTGCGGTGGGTGAGGAGCGTCCCAAGTGCGAGATGTGGACCGGGGAATACCAGATGTTCGCCCTCGACAGCCAGAAGAAACCGCACCTGTTGACCAACACGAAGTACATGGCGATGAAGCCCACTTATGGACGACTGGCGGCAGCTCACTAACGTCGGCATCGACCGCCCTGTGAAGGCCCGGCACATTGGTTCCGGTAGTCGTCGGGTTCCTGGTTTGCAAATAAGAACGGCGTTGTGGCGTTTAGGGTCTCATTCACTCTGCCGGAACCGTTTCTAAACGGCGGTTGAGCATAATCCCGCCAGCGATTAAAGCAATCGTGATCGCGACAAACAGCAACATCCAGCCCCAATATTGAGTGGGATGGCGCAGTGCGCGGACGAAGTGACGGCCGTAGAGGTCTGCGACCAGCGCAATGACTGAATAGCGGAATCCCCGAGAGATGGCGACCACTGCGAGAAACTTTCCCACGGGATAATCGGAGGCACCCGCTGCCGCGAAAAACAGGCTAGTCGGGGTTGGAATGGGAATAGCCGCCGAGGCGGCGAGAGTCCCCGTGCCCCATTTCTTAAACAGCTTCAGGAACTTGGACACTTTGCCTTTCTTGAATTTCCTGTCCAGGAAAGCCGCTCCCGCATGGCGGGCAAGACGAAATGTAATGTATGCGCCGATTACCGATCCGGCGGTTGCCATTGCAGCGTACTCATACCACGGGTTGCGGTGGCTGGCGGACAGGATGGCCGTGAGGATGTCGGGACCGCCGAAAGTTGGGATCGGAGAGCTGTCGAGGATCGCGAGGAAGAAGAGTCCGAAGGCGCCCAAGTGCCGGAGGGTCGTGGCAAAACTCTGCGTGCTCTGTCGTCGTGGGGCCGGAGCCAGCAGGCTAAGCAGGTTCGCCATCTTCGCAATAATATCAAGGGGATCGGGCGGGAAGACTTCCTACTATCATCCAATCTTCTTGACGATGGTGGTCTCAAGGATTTTGCCGTTGGGACGTTTGACCAGCATCTTGTCGCCATGGAAGCGAACGGGGACCGAGGCGCCGGGGCCGAACTCGCCGGGAAGATAGCCATCGGACAATGCCGGGTTGTATTCGCCGATGTACTCCGTGCCGTTAACTTTGACGATGATGGCGGTCCGCCGCGCCTGGGAGGACTCGCGGGCGATTTCCTGCTCGGCCTGCGCCCAGTTTTCGAGGTCGCGGCCCGGGACTCTACCATTGCGAATGTAGATTTCTTCGGCGCGCCGACGGACGGCCTCGTGCTGGTCTGCTGGCATCGTTGGCCATGGGTTGGGAGTTCTTGCAGCGGCGTTCATGACGGTTGCCTCCTACGGAACTGACCCGCAGTTTCGTCCTTTCTTCATCATATTCGCGTAAACCGCGTTTGGGTGGCCGGGCATCTCACCGTAGGGACGTAGGTCAGGACAAAATGGGAATAAAGGTGGCGAGGTCCCAAATTGGATGCGGCACAGTATTCAACGGACAGATTCCTCCGCCAGCTAAAGCCCGGGCCGGGTGCTCGTGGTTAACGGCGCGACTCGAAGTCGTGCCCTCCCCTGTCCCGCTCGCAGCCGACTCACCCTGTAGGCCTCGAGAAATAAGGGAGTTGACCGGATTCGGCTGGGGGCCTAACATTACCGCCGAGCAAGGTCACGCGCTCTCATGATCGGCCAGCAGGTCTCCCATTACCGCATCCTCGGCAAACTCGGGGGCGGTGGTATGGGCGTAGTCTATGAGGCCGAGGACCTCAAGTTAGGGCGCCATGTTGCCCTGAAGTTTATCCCCGAAAATCTGACCGGCGACCCCAAATCGCTGGAGCGGTTTACCCGCGAGGCGCGGGCGGCATCGCAGCTTAACCACCCTAATATCTGCACGATCCACGGCATTGAAGACAACAACGGGCACCCCTTCATTGTGATGGAGAAGCTCGACGGCGAGAGCCTGAAAGCGCACATCGCCGGGCACGCGATGGCCGTGGAAGAAGTGCTCGACGTGGGGGTGCAGGTAGCGGACGCGCTGGTGGCCTCGCACGCCAAAGGCATCGTCCACCGCGACATCAAGCCGGCCAACATTTTCCTGACCCCGACCGGACAGGTGAAGGTGCTCGACTTCGGGCTGGCGAAACTGGTGCACGCCGAAGACGACGGCGCCGACCTGTCGCTGACCGCGGTGGGAGTGATTCCTGGGACCGCAGTTTATATGTCACCCGAGCAGGCGCGCAGCGAGACCATCGACGCGCGCAGCGACCTGTTTTCGTTCGGCACGGTATTGTACGAAATGGCCACCGGGAAGAAGCCCTTCACGGGGAATAACTCGCTGATGACGCTGGATGCGGTGCTGCATTCGAAGCCGGTCCCGCCGAAGGATTTGAATCCGAAAACTCCCATCGAACTGGAAGGCATCATCGGCAAGGCGATGGAGAAAGACCGCAACCGCCGCTACCAGAGCGCGACGGAAATGCGGTCGGACCTGTCGCAGTTGAAGCGTGAGACCGAGTCGGGGACGGTCAAGAGCGGAAGCGCCACCGTGGTAAAGCTTCGGGCGGCGTCGAGGACGTTCGGTAGAAATTCGAGCCTGCAAACGTATCTGCTATTGGGGATGGCGGGGCTGCTGCTGGCGGTGCTTGGGTCAGTGGGAGCGTGGTGGTACAAGCACCGCGAGGTAGCGAACGCGGAGCAACAGAATGCGATCGCAGTGCTGCCGCTGCAGAACCTGAGTGGCGACGTCAACACCGACTACCTGCGGTTCGCCTTGGCCGACGAACTGTCGAGCGTGCTGACCTATTCTCGCTCGCTGGAAGTGCGGCCTTCCTCGGTCACGCGCAAGTATGACTCGCCGGATGTAGATCCGAAAAAAGTTGGGCAGCAACTGCGAGTGGGGCGACTGCTGCAAGGGCATTTCATGAAGCAGGGTGACCAGTTGACGGTGACACTGGAGGCGATCGACGTATCGACCGAGCGTCTGCTGTGGCAGGGCACGGCCACGGGCAAGGCTGAAGACTTGATCGGACTGCGGGAACAATTGACCAACCAAGTGCAGCACGGGCTGCTCCCGATTCTGGGCGGAGCGACCGGCACACTGGATTCGGCGACCTCGCGGCCGAAAAACCAGCAGGCGTACGACCTCTATTTGCGGAGTGTGGCTGTGCCGCACGATCCGGGACCAAACAAGGAGGCGATCACGATGCTGGAGTGGTCCGTGGGGATCGATTCCAGCTACGCGCCAGCGTGGGAAGCACTCGGGCAGAGATATTATTTCGATTCCGCCTATGGCGGGGGCGGCGAAGAAAAGTTCCAGCGATCGAGTTCAGCGTATGAGCGGGCCATCGGGCTCGATCCGAACCGGGTCATGGCAGCCAGCCTGCTGATCACCAACCGGGTGATGCGCGGCGAACTGGGGCGGGCCTATGATGCGGCGGCGAGCCTGGTGCGGCGGCGCCCGCAGAGCGCGGATGCTCACTTCGCACTGAGTTACGTGTTGCGGTATGCCGGAATGCTTGAACAATCGGGGCAGGAGTGTAACACCGCGCGGCACCTCGATCCGGGGAATTTCGCGTTCCGGTCGTGCGCGTGGACGTTCCTGGAGATGGGTAAGACGGACCGGGCGACGGATTTTGTGCAACTGGATGCGGGGTCAGAGTGGGCGGCATGGGTGACTCCCTACGTGCGCCTGGAAGAAGGCAATATGGCTGAAGCGCGGGCGGCGGCGAAGAACGTGGGAAAGGCTACGACGTATCACCGTGAGTTGCTCGAGGGCTGCACTGCGGCACAGCGTCCGGCGGACTTGACGAAGATCGTGCGTGAAACCGAATCGTCGGTGATGATGGAGCCCGATCCTGAGTTGTGGTATCACCAGGCAGCGCTGATGGCCGCGTGCGGACAGAATGAGCCTGCGCTACGGCTGCTGCAGGCTGCGGTGCAGCAGAATTATTGCGCGTACTCGGCATTGCTGGAGGATCCGCTGCTGAAGAACCTGCGCAAGGAAACGGCGTTCAATGAAGTGCTGACCGCGTCGAGTAACTGCCAGGCGGTCTTCAAGGAAGGGCGGAACTTCTGACGTAGGGGCGGACGCATTCGTCCGCCCCGCGAGCGAAGCGAGCGCCCCGGAAGAATGCGTCTGGGGCCACGATGCTGGCCATAGTTCTCAGTTTTCAGAAAACTCTTTTGCTCATCCTATGGGGAATTTAACTCGGCGGGCGTTGCTGAAGTCTTCGGTCGTCGGGGCTGCGGCGACGGCTCTTCCCGCGTTCTCGGCTAGCGTCGAACCCGTTGCGCGCAAGAGGCGCATTCGTCAATCCGTCTGCCAGTGGTGTTATCCGCACATTCCTGTCGATCAACTGGCGGAGTACGCAGCGAAAATCGGGCTACGGGGCGTCGATCTGCTGCAGCCGGACGAGTACGAAATCCCGCGGCGCTACGGATTAGTGTGCACCATGGGATACGCGGGCGGCGGAGACATCGGGAAAGCACTGAACCGCGTGGAGAACCAAGCGGCGATCGAGACGGCCTTTCGCACGAATATTCCCCGGGCGGCGAAGGCCGGCGTGCCGAACGTGATTACCTTTTCTGGCAATCGAGCGGGCATGTCCGACGACGAAGGCGCGCGCAATACCGTCGCCGGGCTCAATCGCGTCAAGAAGATCGGGGAAGATCATGGCGTGACGATCTGCCTGGAGTTGCTCAACAGCAAGCGCGATCATCACGATTACATGTGCGACCACACGGCCTGGGGAGTGCGCGTGGTGCAGGAAGTGAACTCGCCGAACGTGAAGCTGCTGTACGACATTTACCACATGCAGATAATGGAAGGCGATCTGATCGCCACGATCCGCGCAGACATCCAGTGGATCGGGCACTTCCACACCGGCGGAGTTCCAGGAAGGCACGAACTCGACGGGACGCAGGAGGTGCAATGGGACGGGGTGATGCGGGCCATCGCCGACTCGGGGTTCAAGGGATACGTGGCGCATGAGTTCGTGCCGATTGGGGATCCGCTGGAGTCGCTGCGGAAGGCGGCAGAGTTGTGTGACGTGTAAGGAACGGGCTTTCGGCGGTCGGCTTCCGGCCTTGATTTCCCGCCGCCCGTGCGGCCACTGTTGGCCCTTGCGTGCGTCTAATCCGCATCAAGATCGGAAAGAGAATTTGCGTCAAACCGGGGATAGGCCCCATCCTTGTAACGTGAGACATTCCGAAACCCTTAGCCTGCTGCGGCCCAATCGGCGCCGCGCTTCCTTTATTCTTCAGCGCCTGCAATTTCGTGGCGTGAAGCTCGTCTGCTTCCTCTCGATTCTTTCTCTTCTGGCGACAATCCCCACCCTTGCGCAAAATGCGCGCAAGGATGGGGTACCCGCTTCCTCGAGTAACCCTTCGCCGAACCTGGACGTTCTGGCCGATCCTCCCGGACTGTTGTATCAAGGCGTTCCGGCAGAGATTCCGCAGGATCAGGGCATGGCCGGATTGCGACTGGAGTTGCTGCGACTGGGGACTACTGCGCGACTAATGCAGGTGGTGGCGCATCCGGACGATGAAGATGGCGGGATGCTGACGCTCGAGGCGCGCGGGCGCGGCGTGAGCACGCTGCTGATGACGCTGAATCGCGGCGAGGGCGGGCAGAACAAGATCGGCAGCAATCTGTCGGATGTGTTGGGCGTGCTGCGCGCCGAAGAGTTGCTCGCGTCGGATCAGTACTACGGCGTACAGGAACGGTTTTCACATGTCGCGGATTTTGGATTTTCGAAGAATCCAGAAGAGACGTTTCAGAAGTGGGGTGGACACGATACGGCGCTCGCCGACGTGGTGCGTGTGATTCGGACATTCCGCCCTGATGTGCTCGTGGCGCGCTTTTCCGGCAGCGAGCGCGATGGACACGGGCATCATCAGGCATCGAGCATTCTGGCCAAAGAGGCGTTCCGCGCGGCCGCCGATCCCAAGCGGTTTCCCGAGCAGATTGCTCAAGGACTGGAACCCTGGCAGGCGAAGAAGTTTTACATCGGAAACGTGTGCGGGTTTGGGGCGATGACGTGTCCGGACCCCGACTGGACCTTGAAGTTGAATACGGGGGAAAAGAACGCCGATCTGGGCATGGGATACGTGCAGTTCGCGATGCAGGGACTGCGGCATCAGATGTCGCAGGGAGCGGCGAACTGGACCATTGATCCGGGCGACCGGTTCACGTTTTACCGGCTCGTGGATTCGGTGATCCCTCCGACCGTGGGCAAGGACGGGCACGAGAAGCATTTCTTCGATGGGATCGATACGACGTGGCCGGGGCTGGCAGCGCGGCTAGGAGCAGAAGAGAAGAAAGTTCCGCGCCTGCGCCAGGAACTGACTGACATTGCGAAGCAGGTGGAGCAGGCGACAGCTTCAGCGAAAGGCAGCGATGCTTCGGCGGCAGCTGCGCCGCTGA
Source organism: Acidobacteriaceae bacterium (assembly GCA_003134655.1). GTDB lineage: Bacteria > Acidobacteriota > Terriglobia > Terriglobales > Acidobacteriaceae > Sulfotelmatobacter. The sequence continues at coordinate 104,110 of PLBY01000079.1, read as the reverse complement.
TGAAAGTCGTCACCGCGTTCAATCGGGTGACCGTTGAGATACGTGGAAGCGCTTTGAGCACCTCCACGAAGCTCGATTTGCTAACTCGAATCGCCGACAAGCAGCAACAGGCAGAGAGCGCCCTGAATCTGGCTCTGGGCGTGAGCCTCTCGGCAGATGTGTCTTCCGACGGAAACCCACAGTCTCGCCCGGCGAAAGAAGCGGATGCGCTGACCACGGTTTCGCCGGGACAAGAGTTCGTGGTGGCCGTCACGCTGCACAACGGGTCAACACTGCCGTTGCTGATCGATCACATCAAGCTGGAGGTTCCCGCGGGTTGGAATACAATCAGCGGCAAGACGAAGCCTGAGACCGTAAAAGCAGGAGAAGACCTGCATGCAAACTTTCGCCTACGCGTGCCAAAGGATACCAAGTACACGCGGCCCTATTGGCATCGGGACGATCCCGAGACCGAGGCCGTGAATCACATCGACGACGACAGGTATGTGACGCTTCCCTTCCCACCTCCGGCGCTGCGGGCGCGGGTGGAGTATTCCGTCGGCGGAGCGGCACCAACCAGAAATGGAATCAATGCAGTGGTTGTCACACCGTTTGTCGACGAGGCCGGAAAGCAACGCGCCCGCCCGCTGGCGATTGTGCCTGCATTCTCGGTGATGCTGGAACCCGGAACGCAGGTGATCTCGACGCACAACCTGTCGACCTCAACCGTTGCGGTAGGCGTGACCAGCAATCTGCAGCGAAATGTAAAGGGCGTGCTGCGACTGGAGCTGCCAAGCGGCTGGCGCTCCGAGCCCGCAAAGTTTGCCGTTGACTTGAAGAAGCGTGGAGAGAAACAAGATTTCCAGTTCAAGGTCTTCACCACCGGATTGCAGCAAGGGCGAACCGCAGTGCGCGCGGTGCTGGAATCAGACGGCGAAAAATACAGCGAGGGATACACTCTGGTCACGCGCGAAGATCTGGGCAGCTTCTACTACTACCAGCCGGCCCGGCAGCGCGTGAGCATTGTCGACGTGCAGGCACCGCATGATTTGAAAGTCGGCTACATCATGGGCGCGGGCGATGACATTCCAACGGTGCTGAAGCAGGTGGATATGGACGTCACTCTGATTCCCGCAGAGCACATCGCAACCGAGGATCTGAGCAAGTACGGAACCATCGTGCTGGGAATTCGCGCCTATGACACGCAGAAAGACGTCGTCGCCAATAACAAGAAGCTGCTCGATTTCGTCTCGGCGGGTGGAACGCTGGTGGTACAGTACAACGCGGGCACGGGCGACTTCAACAGCGGAAAGTTCACTCCTTATTCCGCGGAGTTGAGCCGGGCACGGGTTTCGGTGGAAGAGGCCCCGGTGGAAATTCTGGCGCCGGACGATTCCGTCTTTCATTATCCCAACACGATCACTGCGAAAGACTTCGACGGCTGGGTGCAGGAGCGCGGCCTCTACTTCATGGACAAGTGGGATGATCATTTTACGCCCCTGCTGTCGTGCCACGATCCAGGAGAAGACGCGCAGAAGGGCGGACTGCTGCGTGCGCAGTATGGCAAGGGCACGTATATTTATGTTGCCTACGCGTTCTTCCGGCAATTGCCCGCGGGCGTGCCGGGGGCGGTGCGGCTGTATGTGAATCTGTTGAGCGCGGGGCATGAGAAGCAGTAATCGCGGTATCGCCGAGTATGACACGTCGAGAACAATGGCAGCCCGTCTTGGATGCCGAGTTGAAAAAGTGGAGCGCAAAGTCCTGCGCAGAACTTGTGGCTGAATTGCCAGACGGACAAGCCTACAAGCTCGAATTCGAAGGCAATACGTATCAGGTTGAGGTTCAGTTGCTTGAGAATACTGCCAAGTATGTGCATGTGGGCGTCGGCGTAGATGACGGCAGCATTCCTTCGTCGTTCCGCCCCTTGAGTTCGAGCTTTATTCGCGAAAAGTAGGGTCCCGTGCACTTGCCCGCAGAAGGCACCAATTAGCCGTAGAGACGTAGCTTGCTACGTCTTTCTTCTTTGTGGTGAGAAGACGTTGCCAGCAACGTCTCTACGAAATGGAATCTTCCTCGCAAACCGGAACTGGTTCGCCCACTCTCATCCGCGGGATGGGGCTGTGGAGCGCGACCTCGCTGAACATGATCGACATGATCGGCGTGGGGCCGTTCATCACCATGCCGCTGGTGGTAAGCGCCATGGGCGGACCGCAGGCGCTGCTGGGATGGGTGGTGGGCGCGCTGCTGGCCGTGTGCGACGGTCTGGTGTCCGCGGAATTGGGCGCGGCTCTGCCGGCGTCGGGCGGATCGTACCGCTACCTGCGCGAGATGTACGGTCCGAAGAAATGGGGGCGGCTGATTTCGTTCCTGTTCATCTGGCAGGTTTCATTTTCTGCTCCTCTCTCCATTGCGACCGGATGCATCGGGCTGGCGGGATATGCGGCCTATTACTGGCCGGAACTGGATACGGTGCTCGCTCATCACGACGCAGCGTTGCACATTCCGTGGGCAGGAACGCTGCAAGCCAGTTGGATCGTCACGCCGGGAACGGCTGTTGCGGTCCTGATTTGTTTCTTTACGGTGCTGCTGCTTTACCGGAACATCACGGCCATCGGGCGGCTGTCAAAAATACTGTGGTTTGGGGTGATGGGGACGATCGGCTGGATCATCTTCGCCGGGCTGACCCATTTCAACGCCGCACGGGCCTTTGATTTTCCCCCAGGCGCATTCACCATTTCCCACAAATTCCTGACCGGGCTGGGCGGAGCAATGCTCATCGCGACCTACGACTACTGGGGCTATTACAACGTCAGTTTTCTGGGGGACGAGATCAAAGACCCGGAAAAGAATATTCCTCGCGCCCTGTTGCTTTCCATTCTGCTGGTCGCCTGTCTATATCTCATGATGAATGTCTGCGTTCTCGCCGTGGTGCCCTGGCGGGAGATGATGCAGGCGGGACAGAACAACACCGGGCTGTATGTTGTGTCTCTTTTCATGCAGAGGGTGTATGGCGCGTGGGCGGCGCGCCTGGTGACCGGACTGGTGATCGTAACCGCGTTCGCTTCGGTCTTTTCGTTGATGCTCGGTTACTCGCGAGTACCCTACGCGGCGGCGAAGGACGGCAACTATTTCAAAGCCTTCGCCAAAGTGCATCCCGTACACCGTTTCCCGCACATTTCGCTGCTGGCGCTGGGCGTGGTTGCAGCCGCATTCTGTTTCCTGCGATTGAAGGATGCAATCGCGGCGCTGGTCGTGATCCGGCTGATCCTGCAATTTCTGGTGCAGGCGGTCGGAGTGATTGTGCTGAGAATTACGCGGCCGGAGATGCGCCGGCCTTTTCGCATGTGGCTGTATCCGTTACCGGCGTTACTGGCATCAGCGGGCTTCCTCTTCATACTGTTTAACCGGGAGAACTGGCAGAAGGAGATGCGGTACGCGGCGATCATTCTGCTGACGGGTGTGCTTATTTATTTGATACGCGCCTGGAAGGATTCGCAGTGGCCATTCAGCGAGGTTCAACACCAAACCCTTAACCACTAAGGACACGAAGGTTCACGAAGGAATTCTCTTTCTTGGCTGATCAGGTTTCAGTTCCGATTCAAGGCACGGGGATGCGGCGCCCGGACGCGGCTTGGACGCCACTCAGCGAGCCGCTGTTTCGGTCGCTGTGGCTTGCTGCCGTCATTTCTTATACCGGAACCTGGATGCAGAACGTAGGCGCGGGCTGGCTGATGACGCAGCTCACCACTTCTCCGCTGATGGTCGGCCTGGTCCAGGCAGCAGCGGCGGTCCCGGTGTTCTTGGTAGTGCTGCCGGCGGGAGCGTTGGCCGACATGGTCGACCGGCGGCGGCTTCTTTTGTTCACGCAAGGGTGGATGGTAGTGGCATCGACCGCACTGGGCGTGTTGACTCTGCTGCATGCGGTGGATCCGTGGATGCTGCTGGCTTTCACGTTTCTGCTCGGTCTGGGCGCGGTGATGAATGATCCGGCGTGGCAGGCGATCACGCCCGACGTGGTTTCTCCGGCGCGGCATGCTTCCGCGGTGGCGCTGAATTCCGCGGGATTCAACGTGGCGCGTGCGGTCGGTCCAGCACTGGGTGGAATCGTCGTAGCGGCCGCGGGTTCGGGATGGTCGTTTCTGCTGAATGCAGCCTCATTCTTTGGCGTGATCTACTTTTTGTGCAAATGGAAGCAGACTGCGCACGAGCCCTTGCCCAGGCAGGGCGTCTGGGACGCGATCGCCGAGGGCTTTCGCTATGTGCGCGGAGCTCCCGAGGTTCGGTCGGTGCTGATTCGCACCGGGGCGTTCAGCTTTGGAGCAACCTCTCTTCTGGCGCTGCTTCCGGTCGTCTGTCAGCCGCATGGAGCCCAGGGATACGGATTCCTGCTGACCTGCTTCGGTCTGGGTGCGCTGGCGGGTGCGGCCCTGTTACCCCGGCTGCGCCTGCAATACTCGGTGGACGGGCTGGTGGCCGGCGCAACCGTTGTGTTCGCCGCCATGACCTTCCTGGCTGGGCAAGTGCACGTGTTTGAGTGGCTGTGTCTGGTATTATTCAGCGCGGGCGCGGCCTGGATCGGCATTCTGGCCTGCTTCAACGTGGTGGCGCAGACCATGTGTCCGTCGTGGATGCGGGCGCGCGCGCTTTCGATGTATCTGCTGGTGCTGCAGGGAGGCATGGCCGTGGGCAGCGCAGTTTGGGGATGGCTGGCCGCGAGACAAGGCGTGCCCGAGGCTTTGGCGTGGTCGGCCCTGGCGATGATCGTCGGGCTGACGACGATCCGCCGGCATCGTTTGACGGCGTCGGAGCTGAAAATGGCTCCGGCGGTAGTGCGAGACTAAGACGATCCAAAACAATAGTAAGGGGACCCCGAATGATGAAGCGACCGGGATTGGTGGTGTGCGGTTTGCTGGTTTTGACCATGACGGCGGCGGCACAAGCGGCCAAGCCAAAGGAAGAACACCGGACGGTACCCGAGGTATTGGACCACACCGTCCTGAACCTGGAGCATGAGTTCGTGCCCGCGGCAGAGGCGATGCCCGAAGACAAGTTCGGATTCGCTCCCACCAACGGAGAGTTCAAAGGCGCGCGGACGTATGCCGAGCAGATCAAGCATGTGGCGGCGGTGAACTACATGCTCGGGGCTGCGCTTCTGGAGCAGAAGCCTCCCGTGGACATTGGCGGGGAGTCCGGACCGACCTCCATTACCAGTAAGGCGGACATTCTTAAATTCCTGAAAGAGTCCTTTGAATATGTCCACAAGGCCCTCGCGACGGTAAATGAGAAAAATCTGGTGGGCACCGTGAAAAGTCCGTTTGGCGAAGGCAAGGTATCGCGCCTAGGATTGGCGACCGTCATTTCGACTCATGGCTTCGACCACTACGGTCAGATGGTAGTGTATCTGCGCATGAACGGGATTGTGCCTCCGGCCAGCCGCTAATCGAAACCATCCTGCGCATCTCAGGGAGTGAGATTTGCGCACTAATTCAGATGCGAAGGGCACGGCCTAAAAGCCGTGCCCTTTTCACTTCCAAGTTTGGCCTTGCTGTCAGTTCTGGGGGGGTGAATTGGTCTTGGCGGCCGGAGTCAAGCTCCTGCAGTACTCTTCGAAAGTAATACCCGGATTCCTGGCGAAACGGTCGGGGTAGGAGTGCAGCGCCTGTAGGAAGGTCTGTATTTCGATGCGGACTTGCTGGTTGCCGGACACTGGATTGCCTCGCACAGAAGCCTGACGCATTTTGGACTTCATCTCGGCCCACCCCAAACGAACCCGGAAATCCCGCTCACTCAGATGCCGGGACGCCCGATTCTGCCAATTACAAAAACACGGTGGGCAGAAATTAGTTTCGCGGGGGAATTATTCAAACTAACGAGGGTTAGGAGAACACGTAAATAGCACCTTCGGGCTACAGTATTTTGGGTAGAACGAAAGTAGTCACTGTCGCGCGAACGAAGCGCGGGCTCCGCGCAAGGTGATCGAGGTGGTAAGCAATTCGGCGGCGAGGCGGCATTGCAAGAGATGAGCGGCAACCACTTTGCGTACTTTTTGCAGCGAAGCGCGCGGATCGAGAAAAATGAGCACCGAAGGGCCCGCACCGCTGAGGGTCGCGCCCAGCATTCCATCCTTCCCCTTTAACTCCTGCAGCCTCGGCAGCAATGGGCAGAGCGTCGCGCGATAGGGCTGGTGAATGCGGTCTTCGAGCGCAGCGGAGAGAAGGTCAGGTCGCCCTTGCGTGAAGGCAGCGAGCAGCAGCATGGAATTCTGCACGTTGGTGACCGCGTCGGCGCGTGAATACTGCGCGGGTAGAACGCGACGGGCTTCCTCCGTCGAAAGGCTCTGCTCGGGTACAGCGAGCAGCAGCGGCCACTTCCCTTTCGGACGGACGGAGGCCACCTGGGCTTCAGACTGCCCCACCATGCGCGCCACCGTGAGGCCACCCATCCAGCAGGCGGAGGCGTTGTCGGGATGGTGCTCGCGTCGGGAAGCTTCGCCTACAATCTGCGCGTCCGTCCAACGCAGACGGCCAAAGTGCACCGCAAGGGCAATGCCCGCGAGCCGGGCAGCAGCCGATGAGCCGCAGCCCTTCCCGATCGGGATGTCGTTTGTGATGCGAAGTGCCAGAGGCGTGATAGCGCGCCCTGCGGCTTGCAGCACCTCGCGGTAGGTATTCAGGATGAGGTGGTCCTGGAGTTTTCCGCAGATCTCGCGGTCGCGGCCCGTGGCGGCGACGGAGAATTCCTCGGCCGCCCGTGCGTCAAGCTCGATGTAAAAGTCCATCGCGAGCGCGGCGGCGTCGAAGGCCGGGCCCAGATTGGCAGAAGTGCCCGGGAGCGAGAGCCGCAGCCGCGAGCGTTTCGAATTCGAAGTCTTGGAAAACATGTTTTCAGCGTCGTTAACGGTAGCGCCGGCATCCTGCCGGCTGTCGCGAGAACCTGCCCTGAGCTTGCCGAAGGGGCGACTCGCCCTCGCACTGGCGGCAGGACGACAGCCGCCGGGTCTACTTTTCAGCTTGCTCCAGCGTTCGTATCACCGCATCCAGCGTGGCATCCAGAACGACGGGCGGACGGCGTAACGAATTCAGCGCGGCGCTGGCTTCCTCGTCTGGAGTCCCTTTAAACAATTCGCCTCGGTGAAAATTGATCGTGAAGTCCGGATCCTTCAGCAGGTTCCCGGTCAGCACCAGCACTACGCTTTCCCCCGGCTTCACAAAACCTTGCTTCACCAATTTCTTCAGTCCGGCGAGCGTAACTGCCGATGCAGGCTCGCACCCAATGCCTTCGGCGCCAATCTCCGCCTTAGCCTGCGCGATCTCAACTTCCGTGACTTGCTCACAGGCTCCGTGCGTAGCTTCCAGAACGTGCACCGCCTTCTTCCACGACGCGGGATTGCCGATACGAATCGCGGTCGCTCGGGTCTCAGCCTGCACGCTGACCAACTTTTTGCCGCTGGCCTCGCGCAGCGTTCGCACCAGCGCGTTCGCGCCTTCGGCCTGAATCACCGACAACTTGGGCAAGCGCGAAATCAGGCCCAGGTCGCGCATTTCCACGAGCGCCTTGCCAATCGCGGAACTGTTTCCCAAGTTGCCGCCCGGAACGATGATATGGTCAGGCGGTTGCCAGTCCAGTTGTTCCAGCAGTTCGAAAGCGAGCGTCTTCTGGCCTTCCAGCCGAAACGGATTAATCGAATTCAGTTGGTAGACGGGCGCGCGCAGAACCAGTTCCTGCAGCAGGCGCAGGCAACCGTCGAAATCAGTGCGCAACTGGCAGGTGACGGCGCCGTAGTCGAGCGCCTGGGAAAGTTTGCTCCAGGAAATCTTTCCGTCGGGAACGAGCACCAGGCTCCGCATGCCTCCGCGAGCGGCATACGCGGCCATGGATGCCGACGTGTTGCCAGTGGAAGCGCAGGCGACCCAGCGGAATCCGGCCAGACGCGCGAACGTGGCGGCGACCGTCATGCCCGCGTCTTTGAACGAGCCGGTGGGATTCAATCCCTGATGCTTCGCGAACAAACGCGGCACGCCGGTGATGCGCGCGCATTGCGGCAACTCGTAGAGCGGAGTGTTGCCTTCGCGCAGCGTGATGGCTTGGTCGTCGCTTTCAAGCCCAGGCAGCAGGTCGCGGAATCGCCAGACTCCGCTCAGATCGATGGCCGACTGGGAAAGGCGCCGCTCGCGCCACGTGGACTTCAGGTCGCGCCCCGCACCTCCGGACTCTTTCCAGTGCGGATAGGTGATTTCAAGCAGATCGCCGCAATGGGCGCAGCGAAAATCCTGGCGCGCTTGGTCGCTCAGATCGCCGCAGGTAATGCATCGAAAGCGATAGGCCTTTGGACGCACGCCCGGCGCAGAACTGGTGAGAGGAGGCATGGGCCCGAATTATTTCTTTCCCCGGAGATACTGGTCGGTCTTGTTGATCCAGTCGGCGCGCGGCGGATTGAACACATCGAGATCGACTGTATCCTCGAGCGCCTCGGCCTTGTGCGGCATATTGGCAGGGATGCAGAGCGTTTCGCCGGCGTGGACCACAATCTCTTTGCCGTCGATCCAGAACTTGAGCGCGCCCTCCAGAATGTAGGTCAGCTGCTCGTTGTGGTGGCTGTGCTCGGGAACGATGCATCCCTTCTTCATCAGCACGCGCGCCAGCATGATTTCCTGGCCGACCACGAAATGGCGCTGTAAGAGCGGGGTCAGGTCCTCGAGCGGAACGCTGCTCCACGGAATGTACTGGAGCACAGACGGGCGCGCAGCGCGCGTGGATACTGTGTTTTTCAAATCGATCCCAGACTTCGTCCGAGAACGCGAACTGGACTTGCTCCTTGACGCCCGCGTGGGTTTCCTTTTCGAATTTCTCTTCTTGATCAATTCAGAGGCCCTCCACAATTCGTATTTCGCGCTTCGCGCCATCTCCTAAAAGCCGGAAGGCAGCCTGATAGGCAGCGCTCTCGTAGGCCGCGATTGCCTTTTCCACGCTGTCAAACTCAATGATCACCACCCGCTGGGCCTCTCCTGCTTCATACGTCTTGGCCGGCACTCCTCGTGCCAGGATGCGGCCACCGGCGGCCTCGATCGCCGGACCCGCATGCTTTGCGTACTCGGAGAGCGCGGCAGGGTTAGAAACAGAATGATAGATCGTGATCCAGTATCCCTTGGTCATTCGCGTCTCCTGGAAATCGTCCTGCGCACGTCTAGTGCACTCGTCCTTCGTACAGTTTGACGGCTGTGTCGTGCAGGTAGGCGTGAGCTAATTCCAGAGCCCGAGCCTCGGTGATTTCGTTTTCCGAAACCATCTCCGCCAGAGCCGCGGCCAGCGCGGTGCGCGACGACTGCACGCCCAGCCAGTAGCTCTCTTCCGCCCCCAGCACTTGATTGTAAGGGAAACAGTCGGTGCCGAAAGTGATCTTGTCGGGAAAAGTTTCCAGCCACATCTTCAGCGTTTCCTTGAAGGCGGACGGATACTGCGCCAGTTCGCCAAACGAAGAATCAAGGTAGACGTTCTTCATGGCGGCCAGCCAAATGGCCTCACGTTCCAGCGGATAGCCGCCGTGGATCATCACGAAGGTCGTGGAGGCGTAGCGCGGATCGCGCAACACGCTTTCCAGGTTCATGATGTTGCTCTGCGACAGGTTGAAATAGTCGCCGATGCCGACGGCGGTGTGAATGTGTACCGGCAAGTGCAGCCGTCCACCCTCCGTGACCAGATAGCGGAAGATGAAATCCTGGAAGCTGCGGTACTCCCGTTCAGTGGGAATTCCGCCAGTGACGTAGCGCTGGTAAATATCTTCCGCTTGCGCGCGCGAGGGATCGCTGAAAGTCGTCGGGCGAAAATAGGCCACTTCAAACTTCATCGCGATGCCGCCGCGTTTCGAATTCTCTTCCAGCACCTGGCTGATGAACTTCAGATAGTCGGCGAACATAGCCGGGAGTTTGCTTATGCTCTCCTGTTGCATCCAGCGGTGCAGCATTTTCTCCTGCAGGGGAATGAAGACGCCCTCGTCGGCATTGCGCGCCGTCTCGCGCTCGTTGTTGAACGGCCACATAAACGAATCGGCGAAGAAGACCCAGGGAAAGCGCGCCTTATCGAGGTAGTCAGGCATCATGGCGCGATTCGCCACCGAACTCTCGATGTTGATCTTGTCGAGAATGCTGTTGAAGTAGGCGGTGCCGGCGAGTTGCTTCTTGAGTTCCGTCTTCTTGTCGAGCAGCCATTTCGCGTGCTCGGGCGTGAGATCGGTGTAGGGATACCCGAACAGAGCCTTGGCGGCCACGGCAAGTTCAGGATTGTCGTCGCGCGTCCGCAGCGCTTCGCTGGCGTTCGGCGGCGCTGCCATGGCGTCAACATCGGGATCGTCGGCGTAACCGGGGTGCGCGTGGTGATCGAAGGCCGGGATCTTCTCGATCTGCGGCAGCAGGCGCTGGTAGATCTGCTGCACGTCAGGACCCGGGAAGGGACGGGCCTGGGCGGCCGAGAACGAAGAGACAGCGATAACAGCGGCGAGAAGTAATCCTCGAATTGCAAGTTGCATGCAGTTCCTCTGGGGCTGAAGCCCGATTTCATTAGTGACTGTTATCGCAGCGCTGAAGCGCTGCGCCACCCAAAAGCAATTTCAAACTCACTGAAGCAGTGGGCCACCCAAAACAGATGCTCCAAAAGACATACTTCTGCAGTTTGCTCAGTTGCCCCGATGCTCAGCGGACGACGGCTGTTCCTTGCCAGGCCGACGATACTTTCAGGATGCGCTCCACCGCCTCGTGCAGAGTCGCCATCGACGAGGCGAAAGAGAAACGGATGAACTCTTTGCCGGTCGGTCCGAAGGCTGCACCGGGAATGGCGGCGACTCCGGCATCTTCCAAAAGGATGCGGCACAAATTCTCGGCACTCATGCCCGTGCCCGTGATATCGACCCACGCGTAGAACGCACCTTCCGGCGGATGGCAGCGGAAGCCGGGCACTCGATTCAACTCGCTTACAAACTGCTCGCGCCGGCGGGCGAACTCGCCGACCATGTGTGGTGTATTGCCCTCACGGTCGCGCAGCGCGTCGATGGCGGCATACTGAGTGAACTCGGCGACGCAGGTGTAGGTGTTTACCGCCATCATCAGCAACGCCGAGACGACCTCGGGCGGAGCAACCGTGTATCCCAGCCGCCATCCGGTCATCGCGAAGCTCTTGGAGAATCCGTCGATAATCAGCGTGCGCTCGTGCATGCCGGGATAGCGCAGCATCGAAAGATACTCGCCACCGTAAATAATGCGCGCATAGATTTCGTCCGAGAGCACCCACAGGTCGTGCTTCACCGCGAGTTCCGCCAGAGCGCGCTGCACCGCGTCGGTATAGACGGTCCCCGTCGGATTGCCCGGCGAATTCGTGATCAGCATGCGCGTGCGCGGAGTGATTTTGGACGCGACCTCCACCGGGTCCGGCTGAAAATGACCGCGCGCGGTAAGCCGGAACGGCACGGGCACAGCGCCCAGCCCGAGCGTGATCGAGGGATACCCGGGAAATCCGGGATCGGGATAGAGCACCTCATCGCCCGGTTCGAGAAGGACCATCATCCCGAGGAAGAGCGCAATCTTGCATCCCGGCGCGAGCACGATGTTGGCCGGTGATACTGTAATGCTCCGCGTGCGGGCAAGATACGCGGCAATCTCTTCCCGTAACGCGGGCACACCCGCAACCGCGCAGTAACGGTCTTTGCCGTCGACCAGCGCTTTGGCGGCCGAGTCGATCACCGACTTGCCGGGATGGAAATCAGGCTCGCCGAGTTCCAGGTGGATGATGGAGCGGCCCTGCGCCTCCAACTCTTTGGCCCGGGCAAAGACGGAGAGCGCGCCTTCCCCGCTCATGACGGACATTCTAGAAGCAATCGATCGCATAGATTAGCCCTGAGTTCCGAGCTTTGAGCTGTAAGCTGCGACCGATCTTGTTCGGCTCGAAGCTCGCGACTCGTGGCTCGAAGCTTTCTTTCTCACAATCCTTTATACATACCGCCGTCAACCAGCACGGTCTGGCCCGTCACGTAGGAAGCGCGCTCTGACGCCAGCCAGACGACGGTGTCGGCCAACTCACGCGGCTCACCCAGTCGCTTGAGCGGAGCATCACTGGCCCAGGCATCAAAAATCTCCTGCTCGTTTTTGCCCGACGCGGCAGAGCGGGCCTTCGCCAGTTCCTTCAGACGATCTGTCGCCGTGAAACCGGGGCCAACATTGTTGACCAGGATTCCGTCTTTGCCGAACTCATTCGCGAGACTCTTCACCAATCCCACAACCGCCGCACGCACCGCGTTCGATAGCACAAGGTCGGCCACCGGCTGCTTGGTTGTGATCGACGTGATGGTAATGATGCGTCCCCAATGTTTGCGCTGCATGTGCGGGATCACTTCACGCGCGAAGTACACCGTGCTCAGGAAGTTCAGCTCAATGGCGCGCTGCCAGTCGTCGAGCGTGGCCGCGAGGAATCCTTTGGCCGGAGGGCCGCCGGCGTTCGTCACGCAGATGTCGACACTGCCAAACTTGCTGGCCACGGCGGCAACGAAGCGGCTGACCGCAGCCGGGTCGCCAACGTCGAAGCCTTCAGCGAAGACCTCGACGTTGTGCTGCTTTCTGATCTTCTCGGCGGCAGCCTGCAGCGTTTGCTCATTGCGCGCGCACATGGCGACGCGGCACCCTTCTGCGGCGAACGCTTCGGCCGTGGCCAAGCCAAGTCCCTGACTGGACGCGGCTACCAGGGCTATGCGGTTTTTTAGTCCCAGGTCCATAGGTTGTACACGAAAGAGGTGGAATCCGAATCCGGCATTATAAATGGTCGCGCTCCGCGCTTTCGCTTGCCCCAAGCAAATCTCCGCAATTACTCTGGAGGCTGTGAGGTAGCCATGCCACGGAACACCCGCCGTCCTGAAACCGCCGCTGTCCATGGAGCTGCTGACCTGGAAAAGAAGAACGGTCCGGTCGGCACGCCGATCTATCAGACCTCAACGTTTGAGGTCACCGACAACGACGAGCAGCAACGCGTGACCACGACCGACCGCTACTACACGCGCTGGGGGAATCCGACGAACACGGTGGCCGAGCAGGCCGTGGCCGCGATCGAGGGGGTAGAAGGTGCACGCACCTTCGCCTCCGGCATGGGCGCGATCACCACCACGATCCTGGCATTCCTCAAAGCGGGAGACCACATTGTCGCGCAGCGCGACGTCTACGGCGGGGTCATGAAGTTCTTCTCGCAGTGGCTGCCGAGGATGGGGATTGAGACCACATTCGTCGATACCAACGACTTCGAACAAGCTGCGCGGGCGATCCGGCCAAATACGCGGATGCTGTATCTGGAGTCGCCGACCAATCCGTCATTGCGCGTGGTCGACGTCAAGAAGGCCGCGGCGCTCGCCCGGCAGCACAAACTACTCAGCATGATCGACAGCACCTTCTGCACCCCAATCAACCAGCGTCCGTCGGAGTACGGCATCGACCTCGTCATGCACTCGGGCACAAAGTACTTGAGCGGGCACGCGGACCTGACGTGCGGTGTAGTCAGCGGGCGGCAGGAACTGATGGACCAGATTTGGGAGACGCGCACGACACTGGGCAACTGCATGGACCCGCATGCCGCGTGGATGCTGATCCGGGGGCTGAAAACGCTGGCGGTCCGCGTGGCGCGGCAGAACGAGAACGCGCTGCGGGTCGCGGAGTTCTTGGGGCAACATCAAAAAGTCCGGCGCGTGCATTATCCATTCCTGAAGAGCCATCCGCAGCACGCCATTGCGCGCGAGCAGATGAGCGGCGGCGGCGGCATGGTCACGTTCGAGGTCGAGGGCACGGGCGAGGACGCGCGCCGGATCAGCGAGGCCATGCGCCTGTTCACGCTGGCGACCAGCCTGGGAGGCGTGGAGTCGCTGGTGTCGATCCCGGTGCTGACCTCGCACGCCATGATCTCGGCCGAGCAGCGCACGGAAATGGGCGTAACCGAACAGATGGTGCGGCTATCGGTGGGGATTGAGAGCGTCGAGGATCTGATCGCAGATCTGGAGCGGGCGCTGGAAGCGGTAGGGAGCCGGCAGACAGTGCAGGTGGGGTAGGAGCGGCTTCCGGCTTTTCCACGCTACGCTCGAGCTCTGTTATCGCCGGACGGCTCGCGGCGGCCGTCTCCACATGAGCCGCAAAAAATCCCGGCCTCGCAGGAGGCCGGGATTGTTGTTTGTCTGCGAGAGCAATTAGAAGATGAACTTCGCCCCGAGCTGCAGAATGCGGGCAAGGTGAGCCGAACTCATCTCGAACAGGTTGGCACCGGAGCCTCCCTGGGCTGACGACAGCAGGCAACTGGAATCCCCGGCCGAGTTGTTGGGCCCGCCCGCGCAACTCATCGACCCGGAATATCCCGCCCACTCCGGGTGGTTGAAGATGTTAAAGGCTTCGGCGCGGAACTCGAAGGCCATGCTCTCCTTAATGGCGAAGTGCTTGAACAGCGCCATATCGAAGTTGACGCGGCCCGGATTGCGCAGCGAGTTTCTGCCGGTATCGCCGAAGGTCAGACCAGTTGGCAGCGCGAATGCCCCTGGATTGTAGGCGAACTTGGAATAACTCCCCGAGTTAAGCGCGCTCTGTGGCGGGACATTCGCGCTGGGATTTCCAATCAAAAGAGGATACGAACCGGTACCCACCGCGTTGCCGACACCGGCATTGTCCCCGTACGTCGTGCCGTTGGTGATGGTCAACGGTGTTCCCGTCGCAAACGTTGCGATGCCGGAATACTGCCAGCCACCTATCAGAGCATGCTTAAGTCCAGTCTTCCGGAAGAATGGAAGGTCATAGACATATCCAACGTTCAGCATGTGGCGTTCGTCAAAGTTGGAACTCGCCCGGCTCGAGGCGACGTTATAGGAGTTGACGAAGGTGCCGTCATACCGATCCGAAGAGTCGTCGATGCTGTGGCTGTAGGTGTACGCCGCTGAAAGACTCAGGGAACCGACCGTCCTGCGCAACGAAACCTGCAGCGCGTTGTAATTGGAGGATGCTTTGTTCTCCAAGCCGGTGATTGTCGAAACGCCCAGGTAGGGACGATACGGGTTGGCGTCGTTGCCGCAAGCCGTCTGCAAATTGATGGCGGTCTGACCACTCACCGGCTTCCCGTTCGCCGTGCCGCTCACAGTGGGGAGCCCGACGTTGATGAGGCTGTTGCAGTCCGCCGCCGTGATCGGCTGGCCGTAGCTGTACGGATTTTGCGAAACCGGGGTCGGATACAACTGGTTCAAGTCCCGTTGACGCCCCAAGTGCGTTCCCTTGCTGCCTACATAGGAAACGGTCAGCACCGATCGGTCCGGCATTTCGTGTTGAACATCGATGTGCCATTGCTGCATGTAAGGCCATACCACCTGCTTCGGAATCGACAAGAAGCTGTACGGGAATAGAGGGGCCGCGCTTCCCGCATTTGGGTTGCCGATATTCGCATAGCCGACGACGTTGTTCTGGCTCGAACTTTGCAGAAGAGGTGAGGATTGACCTTCCATACCCTCGGTGTTGGCTTCGTTTCCGTTGGCGTGCTCAAAGAAGATGCCATAGCCGCCGCGGATCGCCGTCTTTCCATTGCCTCTAGGATCCCACGCAAAACCAATGCGGGGAGCGGGGTTGAACAAGTGGCCCTTCGAACAGCCGACGGTCGGGGTTCCACCCACCGAAGCACTCGGGAATCCGTTCAAGAATGTGACCGGACCGCCGGTGCCGCCGCACTGTACGAGGCCGAGGAACGGGTTGGCGGTGGCCGAGGGAATCAGAGCCCCCTCAACTAATGTAGGGGTAGCAACTCCGTTCACCTGAGCCGCATTTGCAATCCCGGCATTGTAAACCGCTGGATCCCAGTTGTAAGCATGTTGATAGCGATCGCGGTATGTGCCTTCCAGGCTGATACGCAGACCCAGGTTCAGGGTCAGGCGGTCGGTAACGCGCCAGTCGTCCTGGAAGTAGGGCTCGAAGATCTTGTAACGGTTATAAAACTTCAACTGGTTGCTACCTTGACTAAAGCTGGCGATGTTCCCCATCAGCAGGTCGGCAAACCCATTGCCTGAACTGATGGGCGAGGAAGGATCGAAATTGAGAGAGCCATTTACCTGCACACTGCTCAATTCGTTCTTCTGGGCGGCCACGAAATAGGCGCCAAACTGCAAGTTGTGGCGTCCTACAATCTTGGTCAGGTTGTCGCGATAGGTGTACGTCGGATTGGAGTTGTACGGACCCTCAGGCCAAACTCCGTCCGGATCCTCGTAGAACCCGCCGCCATAGGCCGCTCCCGCCCCGATGTTGATGGCCGGTAACTTCCCCCCAGCCCCATTGCTATAGAGGTAACCCATCGAGAAACCGGCCGGAGGAGCGTATGCCCCCTGCGACTTGAAGGAAATGTGGTCGGTTGTGTAGCTGGCTACAAATTCATTGAGCAGCGTAGGCGACAGGTTGCTGGTCAGGCGCGCCACCATGCTGATCCCGGGCCCGTTAAAGGCCGTCTGCACGGTCGGGAATGCCGATCCTGTCCAGATCGTGGTGGGTTCGATCGTAAACCAAGAATCGTGAATGTAGCGAAACGTCAGGCGGTTCTTGTCGTTAATGTTGTGGTCGATGCGGAACAGTTCCTCGCGCCAGGTTGTGGGCTGCGTGGAGTTGGAATTGAAAATAGCCGCCCCGGGTGTGTCTGCAGTGGCCACCGGGATCAGCGGCAATAGCGCCGCGCCCGTGGGATCCACCGTTACCTGATTGTTCGGAAAAGTGGCTAGGGTTCCGGTCGCTCCTCCCGGGCCAATCGACGGACAATCGGGATAATCTGAACGGAGGAAATCCGTCCCAGCAACGGGGCACACATCACCGAAGTTTCCAGTACGCTCGGCGCTGTACGGCACAGGCGTATTAAAGCTGGCAGGCACGCGCTCGCGGCGCCATTCCTGCGACCAGAAGAAGAACGTCTTCTGCTTGTCCTTGTTGTAAACCCCTGGGATGTAAACCGGACCGCCAATGGTATAGCCGAAATCGTTCTTCTTGTATGGAGGAACTACGCCCGAGCCCCCGGCGCCCACGCTATTGAAGTAGTTTTGCGCGTTGAAAATATCGTTGCGTACGAACTCGTAGGCATCGCCGTGGAAAGCTTTCGTTCCGCCTTTGGTCTCGACTTCGACCGTGCCCGATCCGTTTCGTCCGTACTGGGCTCCGTAGTTCGACGTCAGCACCTTGAATTCCGCGATGGCGTCGATGCTGGGATACACATTCAACGTACCGTTGCTGCCGTTGTCCATGTTGTCGCCGCCATCGAGTTCCCATGCGTTGTACTCGGTGCGGCCGCCGTTCATGCTGAACGAGACGCTTCCATTAATGCCGACCTGCGGCTCATCCTGTCCAGTCTGGTTGCTCACGCCGGGAACCAGGGAAACCAGCGAGGTGAAGTTTCGGCCATTCAATTGGAGCTGCGTGATTTCTTTTCCACTCACGGTGCCGGCGAGTTCAGAGGATTGGGTCTCGACCTGAGCGACGGTCTCGCCCTGCACGATGACTTCCGTGCTAATGGAGCCGACTTCGAGGGAAACGTCGATTCGAGCCTTCTCGGCGACATCGAGTTTCACTGCCTTGGCCGAGTACTTCTTGAAACCAGTGGCGGTAATGGTGATGTCGTAGGTACCCGGGGGCAAGGCGGACTCGTTGTAGTCGCCGGCGGAGTTCGTCGTCGTCTCGCGGTTAATGCCCCGGTCCGGACTGGCAATCACCACCGCGGCCCCGGAAATTGCGGCACCCGACGGATCCTTCACTGTGCCTGTGATCGACCCATTTTGAGCCCAAGCAGCTCCGCAGAACGTTACGACCAACAGCACGACCTGCAACAGCACTCGATGAGATTTCATGGTCACGCTCTCCCCGTGAGCGCGGGCATTGCCCTGCGCTGGTTCAGTCAGCTCTTGCCGCATTTCTTCCGAGCCTCACGGCCCGGGGCTGCATTTTCGATGGACACGTCGGCCCGACAGTGGATTGAGACCCAGGTCGGGCGTATTAAAACGTATGAATAGTGCTTTTACGGGGCATCTACTGTCAAGAAAAAAACGAAAGAAAGTGAGCCGGATGACATCAGTTTCTGCGCCCATCCGTGAGCGCTCATTCCCCAATGATTGCCCTCGGACTCGCTTCCCGCCACCAACCGCTCAGAGCAAGCTACGCGTCGACTCCCGCACCACCAATTCCGGGGCGACCTTGCGATGGGTGGCGCTGATCTCCCGCTTTTCCAGCACGCCATTGATGCCGTCGACCACGATTCCCACGGCCGACGCACCCATGGCTTCCATGGGTTGGCGGACCGTCGTGAGCGACGGCGAGTACAGAGCGGAGGTCGCGATGTCGTCGAAACCGATCACCGAGCAATGCTCGGGCACCCGCACTCCGGCCCGGTTGAGCGCACGAATGGCGCCGAAGGCGCTCATATCATCGAAGGCCAGCAACGCGGTGAAGGGACGCTTCTGCTTGATCAGTTCGTCGGTGAGCTTTTGGCCCGATTCGAAGCTCGACACGGGATCGCGCGACTCCGGCAATTCCATGATCAGTCGGGAATCGAGTTCCAGGCCGCATTCTTTGGCGCAATTGCGGATGCCGCGCCATCGTGGAGAGCTATCAGTCAGCGCTTTGGGCCCGCGGATGAATGCGATCTTGCGGTGCCCCAGAGAGTGCAGATGTTCGAGCGCGAGGTAGCCGCCGACTTCGTTGTCGACGATGATGGAACTGATCGTGTCGGTCTTCAGCTCGCAGCCGATCATCGCCGTGGGGATGCTGCTCTTCTCCAAATCGCCGAGCAGGTTGATATCGAGGAAAAGCCAGTTGGCGAGCACGATCAGGGCTTCAATGCGGCGGTCGAGCAGCATCTCTAGATAGCGCTCGAAGCGGCTGCGCTCGTTATGCACGTCGGTGAGAATCGGCAGATACGACGATTGGTAGAGCGTGTTTTCAATGCCGCGCAGCACTAGCGTGCAGTAGGGATCGGTCATGTCGAAGACCATGACGCCGACGGTATGGCTGCGCTTGCTGCGCAGGGAGCGGGCAAACTGGTTGGGACGGTAACCGAGCTTCTGCGCCGCGCGCTCGATGCGCTTTTTGGTGACCGCGGGAATGTAGCGTGCCAACGGCGCGTTGTTCAACACGATCGACACGGTGGTCGAGGAAAATCCGCTTTCCTTCGCCACGTCACGAATGGTCACCATCGCAGCCTTTGCGCCGGAACGAAATCGCGGCGCGGTTCAGAAACTATGTGGGGACAGCCGCCCTCGGCTCTCCGTCGAGCGAAGCTCGACGATCTTGCTATAAACCGTCCGTCAGATGATCAGAGATCGGGCCTTCGGCCCGACGGACAGCCGAGGGCGGCTGTCCCCACATGTCTCAAGTGTGCTTTCAGACTTGGCGTTGCCGCTTGTATTGAAAGCGTACACTGGCGGACACTACAGCAGAGAGTAATACCAGTGTCAAGCGTGCGAATCACATCGCTAAGCTTCGTTTTGCTTCTGATGGTGGAGATGGCAACAGCCCATCCGCCGCGCCAAACTACGTCTGCGCCCGCGGGAAATGGGCGCAGCGCCGCTCCTGCAGCGAGTTCTGCCAACGCGCGGCCCGCCGATCCGGCGAAACTTTTTCAGTTGGGACAGGATGCTCTGACTCAGGGACGATTGGACGAAGCGGAGCGCGATTTCCGTGCCGTTCTGCAAGTGGATCCGCAATCCGGAGGAGCCTACGCGAACCTGGGCGTGGTCTACATGCGGCGCAAGCAATGGGGCAAGGCTCTCGAAACGCTGCAAAAAGCGGAGCACTTGATGCCGCAGGTGGCCGGCATCCGGCTGAACATTGGACTCGCGTACTACCGTCAGAATGAATTCCTGAAAGCGATTCCTGCCTTCGAGTCAGTGGTGCGCGATCAATCCGACGCCCTGCAGCCTCGCTATCTTCTGGGACTCTGTTATTTTTTCGCCGAACGCTGGGCCGATGCGGCTACGACACTGGAGCCGCTCTGGGCCCAGGAATCGGGTCAACTGCCATATCTGTACGTGCTTTCCAACGCGGCCCACCGGGCGGGGCGCAAGGAACTCGACGACCGCGCCACTGCGCAGTTAATTAAATTAGGCGATGGCTCACCTGCGTACCACCTCTTCGTGGGGAAATATCATCTGAATCTCAACCAGTACGACGCGGCTCTGGCGGAGTTTCAGATGGCCGCTGAGGCGGATCCCAAGCTTCCCTTCGTGCATTTCAACCTGGGGTACACCTACTTGAAGAAGCAGGATTACCCGCAGGCGCGCGATGAATTCCTGAAGGATGCCGCAGTGGAGCCCGATCTGGCCCTCGACTACGACCAATTAGGGGATGTCTATTGGCTGATGCAGGACGACAAGAACGCCGAGAAGAGTTATCGCGAGGCGCTACGGCGCGATCCCCGGCTGGTCAATTCTCATCTCGGGCTGGCGAAGATCTATCAGCGCGAGGAGAAATATGCGGCTGCCCTGGTCGAGATCGAAGCGGCGGGCAAACTCGATCCCGAGCGCACCGACGTTCACTACGTCCATGGGCAGGTGCTGCTCCACCTGGGACGCAAGGCAGAGGCCAAGAAGGAATTGGAGGCGGCGGTGAACATCGACAACCAACATCGCTCCGCCCAGGAAAAGCAGATGGAAACCGGAACCGTCCCTTCGCCCGAGCTATTGCAGGACCCGCAGTGATAAACTCAGCGCATGTAGAGACGTTGCTGGCAACGTCTCTTTCTTCCGCAAACCCGACCGCAATTTGCCGTTCCGGCAGGAGGTACCAATCATGAAACGCATCCTGAAAATCCTGGCCATCGTCGTTGGCGTGCTCATTGTCATCACCATCGCGATTCCCTTCTTCATCGACGCGAACACGTTCCGGCCGACCCTGGAATCGGACCTGACGACCGCGCTGGGCCGGCAGGTCAAGGTGGGCAATCTCTCGCTCTCGCTCTTTTCCGGCAGCGTTTCGGCGGACGACATTTCCATTGCCGACGATCCGGCGTTCAGCAAGTCGGCATTCGTGCAGGCCAAATCGCTCAAAGTAGGTGTGGAAATGATGCCGCTCATTTTCTCCAAGCAACTGAACGTGACCGAACTGACCCTGAAGGAGCCGGAGATCAGCCTGGTGCGATCGGAGAACGGCGAGAAATGGAATTTTTCGAGCCTGGGGGGAAACAACAAGTCGGCGACGAAACCCGCGGCATCCTCTGGAAATCCGAACCTCTCAGTGGCGAAGTTGAACGTGAATAACGGGCGCCTGACGGTGTCGCGCGCGGGATCGGATGAGAAGCCCCGCGTGTACGACAAGGTTACTATTGAAGTGACAAACTTCTCTTTCACGTCTTCCTTTCCGTTCAAGATGACAGCGCAACTGCCGGCCGACGGTAGCCTGAAACTGGAAGGCAAAGCCGGACCGATCAATGCCGACAATGCGGCCGAGACTCCGCTCGAAGCCAAGGTTACGATACAAAAGATGAATCTGGCGGCATCGGGATTTATTGATCCTGCAGCCGGGATCTCGGGCATCGCCGATTACGAGGGAACCGTCACCTCTGACGGCCACCAGGCGAAAACCCAGGGCAAGCTGACAGCCACGAATTTACAGGTCGTGAAGAAGGGATCGCCTGCGGGGAAACCCGTGCAGGTGACCTATACCGTTATGCATGATCTGGCCAAGCAGACGGGCACGATTCCGCAATGCGACATCGCCATGGGCAAGGCGGTGGCGCACATGACGGGTACCTACGACGCTCACGGCAAAGTGACTTCCATCAATTTGAGAGTGAACGGACAGGGCATGCCGGTCGACGATCTCGAGGCCATCCTCCCCGCGGTGGGCGTGATATTACCTCCGAAGGCAACGCTGAAAGGCGGCACCCTCGCGACGACCATGGCCATTGCTGGTCCGGTTGACAAGTTAGTAACGGTTGGAAACGTCAAACTGGAAAACTCCACGCTCGCCAACTTCAACCTGGGATCAAAGCTCTCTGCCATCTCGGCGCTGTCGGGGAAGACCACGGGCAACGACACCACGATTCAGAATTTCAGTTCCGATGTCCGCGTGGCCCCCGAAGGCACGAAGGCCGACAATATCAATCTCAACGTGCCGCAGATCGGCGTGGTTACCGGAGGAGGCACGGTGAGTCCGGCCAACGAACTCGCCTTCAAAATGAACGCGGCCGTCGGAGGAATGGGCATCCCGTTTGGCGTCTCGGGAACAACCTCCGATCCCAAGTTTGTTCCGGACGTCAAAGGCATTGCCACCGGACTGCTGAAAGGGCTCGGCCAAGGCAATGCGAACCAGCAGAATCCCGTGAACAACGTGATGGGATTGTTCAACAAGAAGAAACCGCAGTAAGGATTTCACCGAAAGAACCGCAAACCCAGAACCCATATAAGAGCCACGCCCTCCTGGCGTGGCTTTCCTTTTGCACCCTAAAGCAGTCGTAGAGACGTAGCTTGCTACGTCTCTCTCGCCAGCACATCGGACGCCGCAAGCAGAGACGTTGCAAGCAACGTCTCTACGATACATTTACTAACAAGAACATCTATTTTATTATAGAGAAATGACAACTGGCATAACCGACACGATTTCCGAAGGCTTGGGACGGTATTCGATTGGCGAAAAACTGCGCTCCATGCGGCTCCGTAAGAGCATGGGACTGGTGGAATTGGGCAAGCATACGGGCCTCTCGGCGGCCTTGCTGTCGAAGCTGGAAAGAGGAAAGTTGTTTCCCACTCTGCCCACACTCTTGCGCATCGCCATGGTCTTTGGGGTCGGTCTCGACTACTTCTTTACCGACGAACGCAAACGCCGGGTGGTCGGACTTGGTGCGCAAGGGAGAGCGCGTGCGCTTCCCCGAAAGGCCGGGCACGCCCGATGTGCAGTACTACTTCGAGTGCCTCGACTACCGCGCCACCGAGCGCAAACTGAGCGCCTTTCTGGCGGATTTTCAAGAGGTTCCGCTGGAGAAACTCAAGCCGCACCAGCACGCGGGGGTCGAGTTTCTCTACGTGATCAAAGGGTCGCTGGCGATCAAGATTGGCAGCGAAGAATTCGTGCTGGAACCCGAAGACTCGATTTATTTCGATTCCGCGGTGCTGCATAGCTACCGCAGGGTTGGCCCGAAAGCGTGTACGGGTGTTATCGTCACAGTACCGTGAGGCTCAGCCCCCGAATTCGTCTGACTTGAGAGCGATTGGCCCCCGGCGCAACGCCGCAGAGTGAGGCTGCCCATTGCGGGTGGTACCTTAATTGCTATCTACCCTTCATTGACAAGGCGTGTTGACCATTCCATACTCGCAGCTAAGCTGCAAACATTTGCAACCTTGTTGACTCAGGGCACGAAGCCTGCGGTTCGAGGATTGGTTTGACCTCAGTCCGAGTCGATTTTCACAGAACGGTGTTTCAGGGTTCCATCACAGGAGGATTCTCGTGTCCAAGTCATTTGCCTCAAAAAAATTCATGCCTGCTGGTTGGGTCGGCCTCGGCTCGATCGTCGCGGTCGCGGTACTAGCCGCCGCCGGAATCGCCGGCTCCGCCAGTCTGCGCACGCATAGCGGCAACTCTGCGGCCAAGCCGCTTGCAGCAGCGCAGGCACCGGCACTAAGCGCGGCACAGCGCGGCCGGGTGCAAGCCAGTCTGGGCGCTCTTCCTCTCGCCTTTGAGGCGAACCAGGGACAGACCGACCCGCAGGTGAAGTACATGGCGCGAGGCAACGGCTACACGGTCTTCCTCACGGCCAACGACACGGTCTTCGCGCTGCAGAGTTCAGAGCAGGCAGCCACGCAGGTGAATGGCAAACCCCATTTCACAGCGCCGTCCAAAACCCGAACCGCTGCAATTCACTTGCACCTGGTGGACGGAAACGGGCAGCCGCAGATTGCCGCTGGCAGCCAGTTGCCGGGACACAGCAACTACTTCATCGGCAATGATCGCAGCCAGTGGCATTCGAATGCCGCGCAATACGCGCGTGTGTCCTACCGGGACGTTTATCCCGGAGTAGACATGGCGTTCTACGGTGTGCGGAAGCAACTGGAGTTCGATTTCATCGTCGCTCCGGGCGCAAGTGTTGCCCCGATCCGGCTCGGCGTCTCGGGCGCGAAGCGCATTGCAACGGATGATTCTGGAAATCTGGTGTTCGCGTCCGCCGCAGGAGACGTTCTGCTGCACAAGCCGGTTGCCTACCAACAGAAAGACGGAGCCCGCCAACCGGTCGATGCGCGTTTTGTTCTGCAAGCCCACAACCAGGTCGCGTTCGAGTTAGGCAATTACGATCGCAGCCGCGAGTTGGTGATCGATCCGTCGGTCAGCTATTCGACTTATCTGGGTGGTAGCGCCGAGGACGACGGGTACGCAATCGCCGTGGATGGCAGCGGCAACGCCTACGTAACCGGCCAGACGAAATCAACTGATTTCCCTATCAAGAACGGTCTGCACGGAACCAACGCGGGCGGCTTTGATGTGTTTGTAACCGAGCTTTCCCCAGCCGGTTCGCTAGTTTACTCGACCTACATCGGCGGCGCTAGCAACGACAGCGGCAACGCTATCGCGGTCGATGGGTCAGGCAACGCGTTCGTAGCTGGGGGCACGAATTCCTCCGACTTCCCGACTCAGGGCCCAATTCAGACGTTCAAAGGTGTCGTGGATGCTTTTGTGCTAGAGCTGAACGCGACTGGATCCACGCTGACTTACAGCACATTTGTCGGTGGCAGTGGATCCGATGTGGCAACCGGCGTCGCTCTGGATAGCGCAGGAAGCGCTTATATCACGGGATCCACTACGTCCACTGACTTCCCGACGCAGAGCCCAATTCAAGGGACACTCTTAGGTGCAGCAAACGGTTTCGTGACGAAGTTGAGCGCGAACGGCAGCGCCCTTGACTATTCCACATACCTAGGCGGAAGTAACAATGACTTTGCAGTCGCGATCGCAGTGGATAGCTCGAAGAACGCTTATGTAACCGGGGGAACCAACAGCCCTGACTTCCCCAAAACATCTGGCGTTTTCCAGGGTTCATGCGGCACTGACGCAAACTGTAATGGAGCCTTGTACGACGCCTTCGTCACCGTGATCAATTCATCCGGTGGTGGCTATGTGTACTCCACATTCCTGGGCGGTGAATCGAACGACACCGGACTCGGCATCGCAGTTGACGGCTCCGATGATGCGTATGTCACCGGATATACCTCATCGTCCGCTCATTTCCCTCTGAAGTCTGCACTTCAGCCTGTCTATGGTGGCAACACTCTGGACGCGTTCGTAACCGAGCTAAATCCTACGGGCGCGCAGTTGGTTTATTCCACTTACCTGGGCGGAAGCGGCAATGACACGGGCGTGGCGATTGCCCTGGACAGCAATAAGAACGCCTACGTCACCGGCCAGACATCATCCACGAATTTCCCGACCGCCAGCCCGACGCAGAGCGCCAACAAAGGACAGAACGATGCGTTCGTCAGCGAGATCAGCGCAGGGGGCTCCACTCTTCTCTTCTCCACTTATCTTGGAGGATCTCTCAACGAAGACACAATCGGCGGCGGCGTGATCGGCGCTCTTGCAGTTGACAGCGCCGGTGCCAACATTTACGTAACCGGGAACACCACGTCGACCGACTTCCCCACGCAATCAGCCTCGCAAAGTGCCAACAAAGGCGGGACGGACGCTTACGTTGTGAGGTACTCGACGACCTCGACTGGCCCCGACTTCACCATCGCTGGCACGGCGCTCGCTGCGGTTACTCAGGGCGGTTCTTCAACCTCGACCATCACGATCACTGCGGCGAACGGCTATACGGGCACAGTGAACTTCACGTGCTCGGTGGCCAGCGTCAGCGGTGGATCACCTCTCCCTACCTGTCCGATCCCCACTGCGGTCACGGGTGGAGCGGGCACGTCGACGTTAACGGTAAGCACAACCGGCGCGGCGCATGCCATGAACCAAGGGTCGGGCGGAGTGTTCTATGCCATGTGGCTGCCGGTCGTTGGATTGTCACTGGTGGGCATGCGCTTCAGCACCGCTGACTCGCGGAGGAAGAAACTGCTGGGCTTCCTGCTTCTTGGCCTGATCATGGCTGCCCTGTTCTTCCTGCCGGCTTGCGGTGGCAGCAGCAACAACGGCGGAGGTGGCGGCGGCTGCACGGGTTGCACTCCCAAGGGCAGCTACACGGTGACGGTCACAGGGACCGACTCCGTCAACTCTGCGCTGACGCACTCGGTGAGCCCGGCGCTCAGCCTCAGCGTCAACTAGCACCACGCACCAATCCCAACGGCCGTCTTCCACGCGGGAGACGGCCGTTCTTCTTTGCACCGGACAGCCCACCCCGGCTTCATCACCGCATGATGGTAGTATGGAAGATTCCGTGGGAGTGATTCCGGGGAACTGTGTCCCGTGGCTCTGCGGGAAATGTCTGCGGTAAAATGAAGTGGATTTTTGCGCCGTTGGCGTTGGTCATCCCTGCGGGTGTGGCGATGGACGGTTTACCGTCAGCCGGGCAGCCTTTGGGATGTCTTGGGAATCGAAGCTAGTTGAACCGAAACCTGCTCATGTTGAAATCCGAAACCTCGAAGTCACGAACAACGTCCGAAATGAAGTCCGAAACCAGGTCCGGAATGAAGTCCGATCCGTCGCAATCCCAGCCGTCGCAGCTTGGGGTTTTCCTGCGCGGCGCACGCACCAGTCTCGCGGCCCTTTGCCTGTTGGCGGCACTCTTGAGCCTACCGACCGCGGCCACGGCGCAGAGCTTCACCCTGGACGCGACTGCGTTTTCGCCCGTGGCGGTACCTCCCGAGGGTACTTCGTCGGCGATCGTTACCGTTGGGTCGGTCGGCGGCTTCACTGGCACCGTCAATCTAAGCTGCCAGGTGATACCGTCGACCTTTACGGATCCTCCGGCATGCGCGGTGAGTCCCGCAACGGTAAACGCCCCGGCCAGCGCTTCGGCCACGATCACCACCCAGCTCGACACGACTACGATTGCTTACGCCATCACCATCACGGGGACTTCGGGCTCACAGACCGTCACCACACAAGCGCAGACGGTCACCGTTCTGGCGGTCGCTCCCCAGTTCACCATCTCCGTAACTAGAGCCGTGACGCCCACCTCCGTGCCCGCGGGTAACGGAGGGCAAGGGATCGTCAGCGTCAATCCGATTAACGGGTATAACACAACGGGCAAACCAGGGATTACTCTTTCCTGCAGTTCAGTCACCCCGTTGGTCACAATTCCTCCAATCTGCTTGTTCACTTATCCGAGCGGCCTCACTAGCTTGCCTGTATCCGGAACGGGATCCGCCACCTCCACCATCACAATCAACACGTTTGGCCCTGTAATCATCGGTTCCGCGGCTCCTCCCCGGACCTTCTACGCTCTGTGGCTGACCATCCCCATGCTGGGACTGGTGGGCCTGGGCGCGGCGGTGGGTGGAAAGCGATCCAGAAAAGCCTGGGGACTGCTGGCTCTTTTTGTGATCACCGGCGCATTGTTCCTGATGCCAGCATGCTCTAACACCGCGACCACCACGACAACGCCCAACGGAGTGACTCCCAACAATACCTACACTTTCACCGTGACCGGCGTCGACTCCGAGGGCAACGCTGCGAGCAACACGGGCTCTACCACCACCGCAAATCCCTCGGTCACCCTAACGGTCACCTCACCGACGAATTGAGTTATGCATCGGCCCTCGCATAGCAACCCGCGGGTGCTGATCGTCGCGGTAACACTGGTGCTGGCTGCGGCTTCCCTGCTGCAACCGGACGCGGGGCACGCTGGCCCGCCCGGGAACAAGGAAAAAATTCCTGCGGTGCGTTGGGACGAAGCGCGTCCCGGCTGCACCTTCTCGCGCGACGATGACGGCAAATATCGCTACGGGCTGTGGTCCGACGATGCCGGCATCACGCTGGCCGTCGATTCCCAGGAGTTGGAAAAAGTTCACCGCCGGCACGAGCCCTTCTTCGGCGTGCTGCTCGACGTGCGTTATCGCGGCCAGGGATCGCTCGATTTCGCCACCGACAATATCTCCCTCGAGTTCGTAAAACACTTCCAGGTGGTGCAGACGTCGCTTGATCCGGATTCCTTCTCCGAAAAAGTCCAGAACGACGCTGACGAACTCAATCACCAGACCGAACGCGAGGTGGGGAAACATCCGGAAAAGAAAGAAGAAAAAGAGGCCTTCGTGCGGGCGTTTCTGAAAGACTCGGCGGAACTGCAGGAGTTTGTCGGCAAGAACAGTTTGCGGGCCACGCGGCTGGGACCGGACAATCCCGAGATCAGGGGCTGGGTGCTGTTCAGCGCCCAGAGCAAGTGGATCGGCGGATGGAAGAAGCAGGAAGAATTCATCCTGCGCGTCCCGTTCGACGGAAAGATGTTCGAGTTCCCCTTCAAGCTTCCGCCCAAGCCGGGAGAAGTGATGCTGCGGAAGCGATAGTGAAAAGACGGCTTCCGGCTTCCGGCGTTCGGCTTCCGGAAGGCGCGGCGGTGGAAAGTTAGTGACGAATGTCAGCCTGCTGGCTTTGGTATTCCGGAAGCCGGATAGCGGAAGCCGGAAGCCCCTTAACTTGCGGCTTTGCGCGACATGCGCTCGATCTCCGCGGCCTCGTGGATGAGCACATCGCGAAGCGAGACTAGTCCCTTCAACTCTTTGCCGTCGACGATGGGGAGATGGCGGAATCCGAACTCCCGCATGATGAACAGGCACTCCTCGATGGTCTCATCGGCGGGCACGGCGCGCGGGTTAGCGGTCATGACTTCCGACACCGCGGTCGTTCCCGGAGTGCGCCCCACCGCCACGACTCGGTTCATGATGTCGCGTTCCGACAGGATGCCCACCAGTTCGCCGTTGCGCAGCACGGGCAGCGCGCCGATGTTGTGCTCCATCATGAAACGCGCAGCCTCGAGCACGGTGCGGGTAGCTTCGACGGAATAAAGCTTGCGGTCTTTCACGAGTTCGCGGAGGGTCTTCATGGATCACTCCTTCGGCACGACGAAACCTGCGTGGATTCAGCCAGCTCCACAGCCAGCGTTTGCGGTGGGCAATACTTTATCACAGCCGGGAGGCAGATTGACGGTTGCCTAACTGAAGTCGACTGCGGGTTCTACGGCTACGTCATGGTAGAGAGCAAGGGGCTAAAGGTCGTTCGAAAAAAACTTTGCGGCCAATATTGCAATCTAAGCCGTAGCTGGCACCTGTCTGGCGAACAAAAGGCGCAAAGTTGTGATAAGGCCTGTTAGCAATAGTTGATGGTGATGGTCCCTGTACCGTGAACATCAACGAGAGGGCGACTCGGGTTTTGAACACGGTTCTAAGCCACCGTGCTGGCGTAGTAAATCCTCGATGCGCTCGTGTCTCCTTATCCGCGCCCAGTATAGGGCCGTACAGCCATTGATGTCTGCGTCGTTAACGTTTGCCCCGTTGTCGATCAGCAACCGCGCGACATCCTCATATCCGTCAGAAGCTGCCACGCTTAGTGCCGTATCGCCGCGAAGGGTTCTTGCATTAACGTCGGCCTTGGCGGCCAGAAGCATCCCGACCTCTTCGATCTGACCGATTGCCGCAGCGTCATACAAGGGCGTGCGTCCGATTCCATCTCGGACATCCACGTCGGCTTGCTTCGATAGCAGGAGTTGCACAGTTTCCTTGTGGCCATACCACACAGCATAGTGTAGAGGAGTAGCGCCTTTGCCAGTCTTTGCATTCACATCGGCGGTCTCGGCTAGCAGTAATCTGGCGATTTCCAAGTAGCCATGGAACGCTGCGTAATGGAGAGCGGTGAAGCCTTCGCTGTTTTTAGTAAATACCAGGCTAGGATTGCGCCTGAGCAATAGCCGGGTCCTCTCTAAATCGCCGTTGCCTGCCGCTCGAAGAATTTCGGTAGGGTCCGCGTAAATCTTCGAATTCGGCACGATCGTGTCCGTGTGCCCGAAGATGAACATGGGCAAGAGCAGAATGATATGGCGAACGCGAACCTCGCGCCAGGTCGGTAGAACTGTCAATCTGAGGGTTGTTACTAGCCAGGTCGAAGATAGCAAGAACACGGCGGCCAGGACGACAAGCCAGAATGGTTGGGAAAAGCCATGCTTTCGTACCTCCAGAATTAGAAAAAGAAGACCTACGACGGCCCAAGTGCTGTACATCAGAAGCGGCCATCGACGATGCACCGTTCGCTCGTAAGGGTCTAAGCTCTCAAACATATTCTGGCCTGCGGCTCATTAAGAATTCCCGAACGTGATTGCAGCGGGTATCAGAGGGCATGACGGGGAATCATGCATTTTCGCGTGAGTGCGCCGTTTCAAGTGTACGGCCTACGACCGCCACAGTTCGCGTGACTGTCGTAACATCCCCATTACACTCATTCACACTTCCCCACGTGTAATCGACGACCTTTCGCCCCTGAGAAGCAAGGCTCTCTCAACGGAAAGGGATGAACGAGAGCGAAAGCCTGCAGCACCAGGTCGTGCTCTTCGTCGTAGGCCTCGTGCTCGGCAGCATTCGTCCAGGCATCGGGCTTCTCGGGCTGAAGGATGCCCTTCTCCGGTTCGGCCACTGGCGTGGCAGCACGCGCCTTCTTGGAATACTGCAGCATCGGCAGGAAAGCCAGCATCAGCAGGAACACGACTCCCATCACCCAGAAGGCTTCGACAAACGCGAGCATGGCCGCGTGCTGTTGCACCATGCCATAGACTGCGCCCAGGGCCTTGTGTGCGGCTGTGACGCCGTCGACCCCGTGCGCGACGAAGTTCGCCCGCAGTCCCTGCAGCAGTCTTGCAGTCTGCGGGCTGCCCGCGGTGATGTTCGCCACCAGATGGTTCTGGTGCACCTGGGAGCGCCGGGCCAGGAACGTGGTCATCAGGGCGATGCCCACGCTGCCGCCGATGTTGCGCATTAAGTTGAAGATGCTGGTCGCGTTTCCCATTTTCTGTGGCGAGATATGCGACATCGCCAGCGACATGAGCGGAATGAACAGAAAGCTAAGTGCCACTCCCTGCAGGACCTGCGCCCAGAAGATGTCCCAGAACCCGGCGTAGAGATTGAGTCCGGAGAGCTGGAACATAGTGATCGAGCCGAGCACCATACCGACCACGAGCAGCCGCCGCGGGTCCATCTTGGTGGTGAGGTGACCCGCCAGCGGAGTGAACAGCAGCGCGCCGATGCCGCGCGGAGACAGCGCCAGGCCCGAGTTGTACGCGGGATATCCCATGAGCGTCTGCAGGTAGAGCGGCAGCAAGACCAGGCTGGCGTAGAGCACAAAGCCCAGCATGCTGATCAGAAACACCCCAGCACTGAATGACCGGTCCCGGAGCACACGCAAATCCACCACGGGATGATCGGTCATCAACTCACGGATGATCAGTGCTACCAATCCAAACGCGCACAGCGCGGCGAATGTCTGAATGTAGTGCGACGAAAACCAATCCTTCCGCTGTCCAGTGTCGAGCAGAATCTGCAGCGAGCCAATGCCCACCGCCAGAAAACCGATTCCCCAAAGATCAACCCGGGTGCCACTGCTGCGCTTCACGTAATGGGGATCGAAAACAAACTTGTTCATGAGGAACAGGGACAGTGCGCCGACGGGCAAGTTGAGATAAAAGATCCAGCGCCAGCTGTAATTGTCGGTGATCCATCCGCCGAGCGTCGGCCCGAGGATCGGCGCCAGCAGAATGCCGATGCCGAAGGCCGCCATGGCGTGACCGTGGCGCTCCTTGGGGAAAGTTTCCAGGAGAATCGCCTGGGCCAGAGGCTGCAGTCCGCCGCCGGTCAAGCCTTGCAGCACACGAAAAATAATCAGCTGCGTCAGTGATGTAGCGAGGCCGCAGCAGAGAGACGTCACAGTGAATCCCGCGACGCAAGCCAGCAGCAGGCGCTTGCGACCCAAGCGGTTCGCCAGCCAGCCGGAGATCGGCAGCACGATCGCGTTCGAAACCAGGTACGACGTGACCACCCACGTGCCTTCCTCATTCGTCGCAGCCAGGTTTCCGGCAATGTGGGGAATCGAAACGTTAACGACGGTGGTGTCGAGCACCTCCATGAAGGTCGCCAGCATCACCGAGACGGTGACGACCCACGGGTTCACATAGCGTTGTGGATGGGCATCCACCTGAACCTGTCCTGTTGGCGGAAGAGATCCGCGTTTCGAACTTTTCAGTGTGGAGGAATAAGAAAGGCTGTGCCGTGATACGGGTCACATGAAGACGTGATGGATTTCGAGCTTCGAGGGAACCGACGGGTGCCCCATTTCTCGCGTTTCTTGCGAGAAAGCCTGCCCTGAGCGAAGTCGAAGGGTGGGGCTTTTCCGCCAGGCAGGAGCGGCCGGACAGCCCGACCTCGAATGGAACCAAAAGAAACGGCGCGGATCAGGCTCCGCGCCGTAGCATCTCAAGGTCTGGAAAATGCGCTACTGCAGGTGATTCAGATGGGAAGGCGTTGCATCTGCCGACGTGCTGTCGGACCGCGGAGTCATCGACACGACTATGTATTCGCGTTCCTTACTGTCGAGATCTTCCACGCGCAACAGCATCTTGTCTTTCTGCAGGCGGAATTGCGCCTGCTCGCCCACGGGCAGCAGCACCGGATGCTTCTCATCGCGCGGACGGATGCGATAGATCACCCGCTCGGCCTGCAGCACATATTCCTGGCAAAGAAGCTCATGGGTCTTTTTGCTGCCGGAGTCGGTGCCCAGCATTTCTGCGGCGACGCTGGTCGAGTCTTTCTCCGCCGTGCCGCACTGCACGGAATCCATCTGCAGCAACTTGCCCGTCTGATAGGGCTTCGGATCTTTGGCAAACGCCGCGGAAGACAGCCCCAGAACAACACACAGCATCCACTTGGAACGCATTACGCACCCCCTAGAAATATGGTTGAACCCCAAAGGAAATCGAGAGCGAACGCCCCTCTCGGCCAGGGACCATTCTTCTATGGCGTGCGCGGAGACGGCAGGTCACGGTGGTAATAGACCCGAAGTTACTACCGGAGTGGGGTTGGAGAGAGATGGACCATGTGGCGACAGCCGCCCTCGGCTGTCGCGCCGGGCAAAGCCCGGCAGTCGGGCGGAGGACGAGAAAAACTGTCGCGCTACGCTCGACGGACAGCCGAGGGCGGCTGTCCCCACATGCCTCATGCCTATCGTTCGGTGACTTCTTCCAGCGTCTGAAAAAACGCCGGATACGAAATCGCGGCGGACTCTGCGCCGCGGATCAGCGTTTCGCCCTCGGCCCGCAGAGCGGCGACGGCGAAGGCCATGGCGATGCGGTGATCGCCGAAGGAGTCGAGTTCGGCGCCGTGGAGCGTCTGCCCGCCGGGAATCTTCAACCCGTCTTCGAGTTCTTCCACCTGTGCGCCCATGAGCCGCAGGTTGGTAGCGACGGCGGCGATGCGGTCCGATTCCTTCACGCGCAATTCTTTCGCGTCGCGGACTTCAATTCCCTTCTCGGAGTAGGGAGCGATCGCCGCCAGCACGGGAATCTCGTCGATCAGAGCGGCCGAGTCGCCTCCTGCGATCGTGGCTTGCGTGAGGCGTCCGCCTTCGATCTGCAGCGATCCGACCAACTCGCCGTGAATCTCATCGAGTTGCGTAACTGAAATCCGCAGGCCGATCTGCATCAGGATGTCGAGCAGGCGGGCGCGCGTGGGATTCATCAGGAGGCCAGGGACGGTCAGCTGCGAGCCTGGAAACAAGGCGGCCGCGCACAGAAAAAATGCCGCGCTCGACAAATCGCCCGGGATGCGGGCTTCGATGCCACGCAGGCGCTGTCCGCCGCGAATGCGCACTTCATTTCCTTGCCCGCTACTTTTGCGATCAAGTTTTGCTCCGAAGGCGCGCAGCGCGACCTCGCCGTGGTCGCGGGTGCGCAGCGGCTCTTCGATGCGCGTCTCGCCATCGGCCAATAATCCGGCGAACAGCAGGCAGGATTTCACCTGAGCGCTGGCTACAGGCATGGTGTAGTCAATGGCTTTCAGCGCCGCGCCCGTGATGCGCAGCGGCGGCTTGCCTTCGTGCGATGCGATCTGCGCGCCCATCGCCGTAAGCGGCGTGATCACCCGCGCCATGGGACGGCGCGACAGCGACTCGTCCCCGATCATTTCACTGGTGAACTTCTGTCCAGAGACAATGCCGCTCAACATGCGCATCGTCGAACCGGAGTTGCCGCAGTCTAGCGAACTGGCGGGAGCGGCGAGCGAGAGGCCGCTTCCCTCTACTTCAATGGTGTTGTCCAGGGCTTCCTTGCGATTCCATGAAACGCCCAGCGAGCGCATGCATCCGAGCGTGCTGGCGCAGTCGGCGCCGGTCGAATAATTCTCCAGGCGCGATGGTCCGTCGGCGATACCCGCGAGCATGGCATAGCGGTGAGAAATGGATTTGTCGCCGGGCAACCGCACACTGCCGCGCACGTTGCGCGCCGGACGCACAATGACTTGAGAGCTGTTTTTCATTCTGCGATCAATATAGTGGATTGGGCTTTAGGAGATTACGGTCGATTCGTAAATTGTTGATTGCTGATTTCTGATTGTTGATTCAATAGCGGCGCAGCGTAGATTGTTTTTCAATCAACAATCAGAAATCAACAATTCCTCAGGCCATCGCGTTCGCTTCCGCAGTGGCTTCTTTGAGAATGTTGGCTGGGACTTCCTTCAACTTCGCGCCGAACTCGAACAGGGGCGTCTCGGTACCGCGGCCCCAGCGGGCGACTTCCCAGTGGGCGCGCACGAACTTGACGTCCGGATGCGCGGTCAGATCGAGCAGCAGCGGGGTTTCTCCGCAATAAAACTTCTGGGGAAAGGCCGCGATGGACTTCGCGCCCCAGGTCGTGCCGTCGGCCGATCCGTAGACGCTGAGGTCGAGCGACTCCTGCTCGATGATCTTCGTAATCGCAAGGGTCACCAGGAACACGCGGCTCGTGGCGCCGCTGACGTCGATAGCAGGGCCGTCACCCTTTGCATTCACAGTTTGCGCAGCGACTAGAGATGTATCAATCATTGCCATAGCGAGAGGATTCTAACAAATTCGGCACGGCAACGACGCTTGAAACCGCGTAAGTCGTTGAGTCTTCGTGCAAGTGATTGAAAAGTCGTAGAACCGCCCTGGGAGGCGCACAGACGAACGATCGCGCTTGGGATGACCTCTGCCCTTACCTCGGCAACGATCGTCGACGCCAGCGCCGTTTCCGGCTCGGGAAAGGGCATTCTGGATGACGTTCATGGCGCTCAAACGACGATCTAGGTTGTGAATATATTTTGTACGTACAAATATCTATTGCAATATTGTACGTTTTTTAGGAATTGTACGTACAGGACTGTATGCAAACCTACTCCGTCGGGTGCGGCCCGGTGAAATCGCTGCAGCAGGGCTTCTGCACGGGCTTGAATTCCATCAGTTCCACGCGCACCAGATCAGGATCGTACAGGTTCAGCTGCCATTTGCCGTCTTTGCCCAGTTGCGCTTTTTCGTCGCCGTGCGGCTTCCAGCCACGGGACTCCAGCTTCGCTTGCGCTTTCTTGATGTCCACGACGCCGAGCGAAATGTGGTTCATGACTCCGGTCAGTTGCAGGTCGGCATGTTCCGGCTGATTGAGCATGTACTCGATCCAGTCGGTGCCGTCGGGAACCTGCAGGGCGAGCCACTCGGTCACGTCGTCCTTCATGCCCCCATGCCAGTAGGGGCGGAAGCCGAGGATGCCGCGATAGAAGTGATCTTCGGCGCTCTGGTGGTAGACCAGAAAGCCGGCGTGAATCATGTGGCGCGAAACCGCGGAAGTTGCAGGAGGCGGGACTTCGCTCTTGCCGCGCTCGACGAACTCGATCTTATGTCCGTCGGGATCGGTGACGACGAAGAACAAACTGTGGTCGGCCCGTCCTTCAATCTGTGGGACCTTGATTCCCTGCGCAGTCAGATATTTTCGCAGCGCTGCGATGTTGTCGGTTCTCAGGGCCACGTGGTCCATGCGGTCGGTG
Organism: Acidobacteriaceae bacterium; assembly: GCA_003134655.1. Classification (GTDB taxonomy): domain Bacteria; phylum Acidobacteriota; class Terriglobia; order Terriglobales; family Acidobacteriaceae; genus Sulfotelmatobacter. Next base: position 68,172 of record PLBY01000079.1, on the reverse strand, counting down.
GACTTGGGATCGGGCGCCGGGCTATAGCCGACCCACTGCGTGCCTACGAGGTAGCGGAGGGTCCCGCCAGGCTCGACCGGGTCGGCCGAAGCAAGGCCGAGGACGTCGCCATACAGTTTCTTCACGCCTTCGGGAGCGGTGGTATAGAACGACACGTGATCGATGCCGAGAATGCGCGGGCGTTGGGGCGCAGTTTGACCGTGAGCGCAGATCTGGAGAGCAGCCAGAGCAAGGACGATGCAGAATTTCTTCATAGCGTTCTCGATTCTAGATCAAGTCGACTTCGAGCGGCTGTTTTTTGGGCGCCGGCGAACAGCAGATTCCTCGCCTTCGCTCGGAATGACAATGATTCATATTGCCCGCGAGAGATTGCTCAGCGCAGGCCGTCCAGAAACACGCGCAGAATCTTGGCGGCGTCGGCCGGTTGTTCCCACGGCGAGTAGTGTCCCGCCTTTGGAATCACGAACAGTTCGCTGTTCGCGATGTGCTGGCGCATCAACTCCGCTTCGTTCACGCCGGTCATAGTGTCTTCGTCTCCGGTCACGATCATCGTCGGAACATTGATGGTCTTCAAGGTTGCGATGGAGTCGGCACGGGCGGCCATGCCGCGCTGCACCTGCGCCACATCTTCAGACGACATTTTGCGCATCATGCGGAGCGCGCCGTCGACCAGGTCAGGACGCATCTCACGCGTAGTCTTCGCCAGGAGCTTGGGAATCATCGATTCGAAGAATGGTTCGGTGCCGCGTTCGAGGACATCGTTGGCGGCCTGCAGGCGTCCGGCGCGGGCTTCCGGGCCGTCGGCAGGAGCTTTCGTATTGCACAATCCGAGCGCAGCAACCCGGCCGCGATGTTTTCGCCAGAATTCGAATAACACGTAGCCACCGATCGAGACTCCGACAAGTGGGGCGGCCCCGACCTCGGCGTCATCCATGACGCGGGCGAGGTCGGCGGCGTGCTTCTCCATGGTGGCTGGGCCTTCGCCGACGCCAGACTCGCCGTGTCCGCGAAGATCCGGCAGGATGATGCGATAACGCGTGGCCAGCACCTCGGCCACGGGCAGCCAGAATTCATGATGGACCGGGAAAGGATGCAGCAGGACAACCGGAGGACCGTCGCCGAGCGACCAGTAGACGATTTCGGCGTCGCCGCTCTTGACGCGCTGGGAGGGGATGCGCTCCATGCAGGGGATTAGATCACAACTGCGGCTTCCGGCGTCCGGCTCTCGGCTTCCGGTCACTTCGCCGCTGAGGTCCGAGGCCGGACGTCGCTCAACTCGGCTACGGGTTTGTGACTTGTTGCACGCTCATGGGAGCGGGCAGCAGCAGCGGCTCTTCCGGCATCACGATCCACGCAATGACATAGGGGATGAAACCGACGCAGGTCATGATCGCGGTGACCAACCAGACCATCCGCACCACGGTGACGTCGATGTCGAAGTACTCCGAGAACCCGAGGCAAACGCCGGCGACCTTGCGCCCCACGCGCGGACGCAGCAGTTTGGTCCGGGCCAGCGAGGCGCCGACGCGAATGCCGCAATAAGCGCAAACGGCAGCATCGTCCTGAATCAATTTTCCGCAATAGTTGCAGTACATGGCTCCGCCTCCACTAGAGAGTACGTAATTGTAGGACAAAAGTTCCCTTCACCCCGCAACACTATTGTCACAGCTCAAGGGTAATGAATTCCAGAAGTTCCCCAGCGTTGACAACCCTTGCACTCGCGGGCTGGATCTGGGGGAAGTGCCGTTTATTCCCGGTCACGAGAAAGTCAGCCTTCCCGGCTATCGCGCAGGCGATGAACTTGTCGTCATCCGGATCGGGCGAAGTTCGGGCAATTGGGACCGGATCAAGGAGGTGGCCATGGCGGCGGAGCAAATTGAGCATGTCATCGATCTCGTCTTGCGGAAACCCAAACCTTGGGCGAAGAAGAACGTCGGAGTATTCCTCCGTTATCTCGCGGGAAAGACATGGCGCAACCAGTCCCTGGTTGATCGCCATGACGAGCAAGGCTTCATTTCCCGCAGGTGAGATCATGGCCGACACGAGAACGTTCGTGTCGATGACCGCCCGAATCATTTGCGTTTCTCGCGCCGGTAGGCCGAAATCTCGGCGTCAATGTCTGGCGCGGAAAGCTTATCCAAGCCTCTCTTCTTAGCCCCCTTCCAGGCTTTCTCGAGCCAATCGGGAGGCGGCGCGGCGGTGCGAATGAAGTCCTGCACACTCATGATGACCACGGCGGGCTCTCCCCGACGTTCCACGACAAAGCGCTCGTTGTTTTCAACGGCGCGGTCCATGATCTGGCCGAACTGTGTGCGGGCGAGGTGGGCGTCGACGCGGCGGTTCATCGGATTGCTCTCCATTGATTCATCAATTGATGCATTGATCATACCACAAACGATTTTGTAGTTGGAGCGATACGCTTGGCCATGAGTCTCAGACAGCCACGCGCCTCGCTACGCTTGGCGGGACAGCCGAAGGCGGCTGTCCCCACATAAATCGGGTTACTCCCGATAGGCTTCTCTGATGTAGCGGCGGGCCTGGTCGGCGGGGCCGGTGTTGGCGTTGCCGGCCAGCACGGTCTGATATTTCTTCATGGCCAGTTCGCGTTTATCGAGCAGGTCGTACATTTCTCCGGCGGCGAGATTGGCTTTTTGCAGGATGTCGGGATCCGGGTTCGGCGCTTCATTGACTAGGTCGTAGGCTGCGGCGGCGCCGGCGAGATTCTTCTCGCTACGCAACAACTCTCCGAGGCCCCAGGCTGCCAGTTCGTAGTGCAAGGTGCCGTACTTCCCTTCCCGTCCGTTCTGCCAGACTTTGCGATAGGTGGCTTCGGCCTCTTGCAGACGGCCCGACGCGCGCTGCAGGTTCGCGACTTCGGTGAGGAACAGGTGATTCCGGGGATATTTCGCCGACAGATCGTTCATGTAGCCGATCGCCTCGTCGTACTGATGCTCGCGGCGCAGGAACAGGGTCAGCACGACTTTGGCATCGACCGAGTTTTCGCCGTCGCTCTTGGCAACCTCGCGCAGGTAGTCGAGACCTTTTTCCGACGATCCGCTCAGTCCGGCGAGGGCCGCGGCCACCTTCACGCTCCAGGGCAGGCGGCCGATCACGTAGTTGTGCGTGCCCACCACCATCTTCGCGTCGACGTAGTCGGGATCGAGTTCGAGGACGTGTTCATGGTCGTGGCGCGCGCCTACGGCGTTGCGCAGGGCGGAAAACCAAGCCCGCTCGACCAGGCCTGTGTAGACCGAAAACTGTGCGCGCGTGACGCCGCGGCAGTAGAGAGCGTTCACGTCCTTCGGATTTGCCTTGAGTTGCTGCTCCTCGAGCGCTTCCGCGTGTCGAACCAATTCCTTGATCCGATCCTTGATCTTTGTATCCGTGGGGCGAGGAGTGCGGCCGATGAAGCTGTCGTTGGCGTAGTCCCCGGTGTTCATGGCTCCGGTGTCGTAGAGGTCGTGCATGAGCACCGAGGTCAGCAGGTGGTTCACCGCGAAGGGATCGTTGGGATGCTTCTCGACGATCTTCTCGAACTCCTGCGTCGCGCGGTCGTAGTCCATGTTGTAGAAATGGTCGAAGGCGGTGTCGGTCTGAGGATCGTGCGGCGCTCCGTGAGGTGCGTTCGCGGCGGTGATCGACTGGCTTAGCGCGGGAAGGCACGAGGCGAGGAGCAGGCACAGAAAGGCCAGGAACTCGTCGGCGTGCCGGGTCAACTTCGGGAGATTGGTTTGCGCTGTCACGGTCGAATGAACTCATAGTCTAAACGAAGTCGAGCATCGTTCAGGAAAAGTCGAGCTACGCTCGACGGACAGCCGAGGGCGGCTGTCCCCACATGAACCAAGAACGTCATCTATGTTCCTTCCATGCCACCTGTGTGGAACGCTGGACGAACCTATAATCTTCGCAGCCACCAGACCATCCAGGTTGTGGAAAGGCTTGTAAGAGCGGTCTGCCCCGGTCCGCCGAATGGAGCTCGGCGGACTCAGGGGCCGCTGTCGGGTTCGATGTTTCAGGAGTGCCTGGGCTTTCGTAACCGGTGCATCTTTACTCGCTGGCGCGCGTAATTATTGCCTGCGGAGACAGTGACAGGATGTTGGAAAGAATTGCAAGTGTTTGGCTTTGGGGGACTTAGAGTCAGGCTGGATTTGGCGGTTGGAATGCCAATGCCTTAAGGGTTTTACTGTAGGACACGCTATGTCGCAGGTAGTTCAAGAAACGCATCAGGAGTTTTGGCGGCCGCCATCACCGGTCGCGGCGGACGAGATCGTCGTCGTCCGGGAAGCCCCTCCCACGATGGCCGAGACTTGTCCGCGCTGCGGGACCGAGTTTCTGCTGGGTTCGCGGTTTTGTCACTCCTGTGGCGGCCGGCGGCGGGAAGCGGTCAGCGCGGAAGCACGCGCCGACGCTGCCGTGATCGCCGGGATTTGGCAACAAGGCGTATCCTGGGTGCACTCTTTGGTCTCGGGCATTTCGTGGAGCCAGATTACATTCCCATCCTGGCTGCGCTACCTGCATTTCCACGAGATCAAAAGCTGGTTAGGACTTCCCACCGCGTCGCTGATTGCATTTGTAGTCGGCGTAGGGTGCGTTGCGGGAGCACTGCTGGTCGGGCTGCTGACGGCAAAGACCTACGTCGACTGGCAGGCCATTCAGTTCTACCGCGCAGAATGGCTGCTGGCGGCAACCGCCTCGTTTGTAGCGGCAATCCTGCTGAAGAAGCCCTCCAGTCGAACCGACGACGAGTAGCCCGGGTTCAGCACCTCCATCCTCATTTTGTGTTCGGGCCCGACTTTCTATCCTGCTTGAGACCTTCTTCCGTGCCCGCAAAACTAAAGCCTCATTGACAGAGGATTTCTGGGCCTTTAATTTTGATCGCGGGTCTGGGGTGGATTGGGTGCGGCTACTTCGTTCGGTACTGGTTATTTTCCTGCTCGGGACGGCGGTGTGCGCCTTCGCATTGCCCCGAGCAGACGTGCCTGAGACCGCGTTCAATGAAGCGGATGCTCCGGTCAATCTAGCTCCTCCTGCCCAGCCTGGTATCCGAGTCGCCGTCGCGCCGCCGGCCGTCAATCCAATCGCTGTTTTGCCAATGGTGCCGCGCCACTGCGCAACGTGCCTTGCCAGCAGTTTCGTGTTGGAATCCACCTCGGCGCCGAAACATCGTGATCACCATTCTCTCCAAGACCTCCTCTGTACGTTCCTGATCTGAAGTAGTTCCCACCACAAATTGAATTCGAGTGTCGGTAGCTTCGCGTGTGCGCATGGCATTTTCTCGCTGCGGGCACCGCTCGGTTGACCGGACCAGTCACACCAGGAACACATTATCGTTTGGAGGCTTCCCATGTACCGTTTATTGACCATCATCTTTCTTCTATCCACGCTTGTCTTCGGCCAGAAGGCTCCGGCTGGGAGTGTGAACGTTCTGACTCGTCAGAATGACAATCAACATACCGGCCAGAATCTGCAGGAAACCATCCTGACCCCGTCGAACGTGAATTCTGGTGGGTTCGGCAAACTCTTTAGCTATTACGTAGACGGACAAGTCTACGCACAGCCGCTTTACGTGCAGAACCTCACCATGGCGCAAGGCGGTGTACATAACGTTGTTTTTGTGGCGACGGAATACGACAGCATCTACGCGTTTGACGCCGACAGTAAAGCCACGAACCCCGCGCCGCTTTGGCACGTGAACTTTCTGAATCCGCCGAGCGGGCGCGCAAGGCGCAGGAATTTGCCAGCTGTTTCCCATTGTCGGAATCACTTCGACGCCGGTCATTAACCTGGCGACGAATACGATCTACGCGGTGGCGCGCACCCAGGAAACTTCTGGCACCACGGTGAACTGGGTGGTGAAGCTGCACGCGCTCGACATTACCAGCGGCGCAGAAAAACCGGGCAGTCCGGCAACGATCTGTTCGGCCACGGGGAACAAAGGATGTGCTCTGGCGGGAGACGCCACCATTTTTGGACCGCACCACCAGCAGAGCCGGCCCGGTTTGCTGCTCGTACCTGAGGCGGGCTTCCCACAAGGAGTTCTGGTGATTGGGTTCTCGGGAGATTCCGGCTGGGTCCTGGCTTACGATCCGACCAATCTCAAGTTCCTGGCCGCGTTTTACACGGACACGGAAACCGTTCACACCACTCCAGGGATTCCGGGGGCCGGGCACGCCGGTATATGGGGCGCCGGCGCAGCTGTCGTCGCGGATCCCGTAGGCAACATCTACGCCATTACTGGCGATGGCTTTTTTGACGGAACGTTGAACTGGGGGGACAGCCTGGTCAAGCTGGTTCTAACTTTGAATTCGTCGACTGGAACGTACTCCCTCGTACCGGCTGACTACTTCACTCCGAGTGATCAGTCCTGCCGCTACGCTCACGGTCTGGACTATGGATCTGCAGGCCCCTTGATTCTGCCGCCGCAGGGCGGCTCCACTCCAAATCTCATTTTCACCACCGGGAAGGCGGTTAAAACCTGCGAAACCACGTTTAACGGATACGTCATCAACCGCGACAACATGGGACACGTGGGCGGGCAGGCAGCGCTGACCACCGCTCCGGACGGCGGGTCGGAACAGTCCCCTGCCTACTGGGCATCTCCGACGAAGCAGTACATCTACAACGGAGGAAACGGCGACAATCTTCGCGCCTTCACGGTGTCATCCGCCGGAGTGAGCACATCGGGCGTGATGGCCACATCGATGGTCTTCGAAGAGGGAACCTCGCCGGTGGTCTCTGCGAATGGAACCTCGGGCGGAATCGTGTGGGCGCTCGAATACACAGACGACCCGGACCATCAGCCGTCATTTTCACCCACCGTGCTGCACGCCTTTGACGCTACGAATCTTTCGGAGTTGTACAACTCGGCGCAAGTGGCTTCGGGGCGCGATACCGCCGGTCCGGGGGTCAAGTTCCAGGTTCCCATGGTCGCCAACGGCAAGGTCTATGTGGGAACGTCGACGGAACTAGACGTGTACGGCCTGTGTCCGTGCGGGCGGCAGTAGTCGATTCATGGCGGTGCACAAAGCTGGGGATTGGGATGGAGGTAACGGTAGCGCCCGCTACGACTCGCTACTTCCCGATCCGGCCGCCCGCCTTTGCTCGCTCATCCGATAAAGATGGTGAACTGGTCCCGTCCCCCGGCCCAGCGGATGGCCGTTGGAGATCGCGGCGGTGACGTAGGTTTTGGCCAGCAGGGCGGCTTCGGCCAGTCCCCGGTCGAGTGCCAGGTGGCAGGCCATGGCGGTGGCAAAGGCGCATCCGGTGCCGTGGGTTGAGTTGGAGCGCTGGCGCTCCGCCTTGAAGACCTCCTGCTCGATCCCTCGCTTGGTGGTGAAGCTCAGCAAGTCGATGGCTTTCTCGAGGTGCCCTCCGGTGATGACGACGGCGGCGGCGCCCATCTCATGCAGTCTGGCGGAGGCTGCCCGCATTTCTTCCAGATCCTGAACCTTGAGCCCGGTGAGGACTGCGGCTTCGTCGACATTGGGGGTCACGACGTCGGCCAGGGGGATCAGCCTTTCAACCATGAGTTTGGTTCCTGGGGCGTCCAGCAGCTTTGCACCGGAGGAGGACTTGAGGATGGGGTCGAGAACAATATTGGGTAGGCGGGCCTTTCGGGACTGGCCAGCAGGACGGCTCCCTGGCTTGCCGGATAGGAAGTCGGCTACGGCTTTGACTACCTTCCCCGATCCGAGCATGCCGATATGGACGGCGGCAATGTCCATGTCGGCCGCCAGCTCTTCGAGGGTGTCGGAGATGAGGACTGGATCAACGGCCTCGACCCGCTTTACCCCGGCGGTGGACTGCACGGTCATGGCGGTGATGCAGGCTACCCCGTAGCAGGCATGGGCGGCAATGGTCTTGATGTCGGCGGTGACTCCGGCTCCGGAGGAAGGATCGAACCCCGCAATGGTCAGGACGATAGGCGGTTTTTCGGACATGACCTTCCCGATCTAACAAGTGCGATCGTAGCGCTATTCAGGCCCCAGCATCTCACATCGTCACCTCTTGGAAGTTACTTTCGGAGCAAGCATCGAGAAAAAAATCTTTAGGTGCTGTCCTGAGTGACACTCCGTAAATACATGATTCTATGTAAGTTGCTGGACTTAAAGCTGTAAGTCGTTGATTCCATTGAAGTTGTAAATTCTACCTTACCCCTGGCCTTTAGTTATTTACCTTTTAGTAAATGCGTAACCTTCCTGAAATAAAGGGCCTTATCCGGATGTGCCTAAATTACCAATGGGTTACGTGTGACATCCATAACTAGGAGGTCACCGCCGTACCCCCCAATCGCCTTGACACGAGTTTGGCACGCCGATAGCATCTACAAACTGCAGAGAAACACCAGCCTAAAGGCCAAGGGCACTTTTGAGTATGCGAGGAGAACTGAATGCGAAGACGTATAGCTCATGGACTGGCGATCGTTTGCCTGATCGTCGGCCTGGGAGCGGCTCAGGGACCGAACATCTCGGAGGCGACAGCGGCTCCAGTTAGTTCCGTTCAGAAACAACCCGAAGTCCGCCAACAGGTCGGCAAGACCAAACCGTATCAAATTGGGACGGCGTCCTGGTACGGTCAGATTTTCGAGGGCAAACCCACGGCGAGCGGCGAACCGTACGATATGTACGACATGACCGCCGCCCACCTGAAGCTTCCCATGGGAAGCTTCGTGAAGGTCACGAACCTGCGCAACGGCCGGGCCGTTGTGGTTCGGGTGAATGACCGTGGTCCCATCGTTCCAGGCCGGATTATCGACCTGTCGTACGGTGCCGCCCAGGCGCTGCAATTCAAGAGTCGTGGTCTGCAACGGGTGCGTCTGGATCTGGTCAACAACCCCAGCAACCCACGCGAACAGAAGCCTGTTTACCAAACGGTCGCCGTAAACCATCCCCCGGTAGTAAAACTCCCGTAAAAACCAGTACACTGGCTGGGATGCCGACAACATCACCCAGCGTCCCGCACGGTAGCGCAGGCTATCGCAGCGAAGATATGCGCAACACTGGTTTGCAGAGCAACGATCCGCGCCAGCGACTCATCGTTGCATTGGACGTTTCCACCGCCGCCGCTGCACAGAAGATTGTGGCGGCGGTGGGAGACTCCGCGCTGACCTACAAAGTCGGCATGCAGCTCTACACGGCCGAGGGCCCGCAAATGGTGAGGGACCTTGTGGCTTCGGGGCGGCGCGTCTTTCTCGATCTGAAGTACCACGACATTCCGAACACTGTGGGCGCGGCCGTGAGTGAAGCGGCTAAGCTTGGCGTGAGCATGCTGACCGTGCACGCGTCGGGCAGCGGCAAGATGCTACGCGCTGCTGTGGAAGCGGCGAAGACACGGCCGGAATTGATCGTGCTCGCCGTCACGGTGCTCACCAGCATGGACGGAAATGATCTGGAGAAGATCGGGGTTCGCGGCACGGTGGAGGACAGCGTGTTGCGATTGGCGACGATTGCACTGGCCAACGGATGCCAGGGCATAGTGACCTCAGCCCGCGAAGCCTCGACGCTGCGCAGGGAACTCGGGGATAAGTTCGCGATCGTCACTCCGGGCGTGCGCCCAGCCGGGGGAGACGTGGGAGATCAGGTGCGCGTCGTGACTCCGGCGGAAGCCATCGCCTCGGGAGCCAGCCACATCGTGGTCGGGCGGCCCATCACGGAGGCCGCGGATCCAGCGGCGGAGGCGAGGGCGATCCTGGGGCAGATCGGCGGGTAGCGGCGCTAGTCTTGCCTCGCCATACCTTCCTCAACATATATCTTCCGCGCTCCCACACCAAGAAAATGGGTATTCCAACGGTAGCATTTGAGTAGTATGATAGTAGTATGAAAGAGAAGACCTCTATCACACTCTCGAAAGAGGTACTGACCGGGATCGACAGGGACGCAGGATCAAAACAATCCCGCTCAGCTTACATTGAATCTGTGATGCGCGAGCACTTCAAACAAAAGGCCCGCAGGCAGCGGGATGCGCGCGACCTGGCGATCATCAACCGGAACGCCGCACGCCTGAACCGCGACGCCGAGGATGGCCTTGAGGATCAGGCTCCTCTGGGCGAGTCTCCAGAATTGTAGTTAAGGACGGAGATGATGAGGCGCGGAGAGATATATCGCGTGCACAAACCCGAGGGAGATCCCAAACGGCATCGGGCCTTCGTTGTCGTCAGCCGGCAGACGCTACTCGATTCTGCATATGCGACCGTGGTCTGCGCTCCGGTCTTCACGAACGGCGACGGTCTTTCGACCCAGGTCTCTGTCGGGCAGGATGAGGGGCTGAAACACGAAAGTTGGATCGTCTGCGACAACCTGAGAAGCTTGCACAAGGCAGACCTGACGCAGTTCGTAGGTTCCCTGTCGTGGTCGAAACTCGTCGATCTGGATGAGGCCCTCAGGGCCGCGCTGGCGCTAGACTGAAGCCCTCTGCCCAATAACATTCCGGCGCGCCTGCCTCGGGCCAAGTGTCATCTAGAGCAGAACTCCTGAAAAGTCTACAGCTTCTCGAAGAACTCGCACGCCGAGCATGAGATATAAACCCCGCCCGGGATGCCGCGTTCGCGGTCTTTTACGCGCTTGACGATGCGCGTAGCTTTGCCGCACTTGGGGCAATCGGTGCTCTTGGTGGTATCCATGACCTTCTTACGGTCGGCTGTCTTTGCGATCTTGGCGCCTATTGCCATGTTGGATGTCTCCTGATCTCTTCGATATTTGCGCAGCGGGATCCGCTTCTTCGTCTCAGCGGATGTTGTGGATGGAATGTCTCCGAAATCCTGACCCGAAACTTAATCCGGAAGTACGGGGATCCACTCTGGAAGACTCTTGAAGCTGCGTCTCGATTCTCTTCCGTCGATATTGATTTTACAGTAAGGTGGGGGCGGCTGTCTTGCGGCCTGAGAGCAGAGTATGCCTCGTGCGCTGGGACCCATCCTGAAGACGATTCTGTTCACGATCTTCGTGCCTGGGACCGTGGCGGTTCTTGTTCCTTACTGGCTGATGGGTGGCTATCCGCGGCTGGCTCCGGGACCGCTTACGTGGCTGGGTGTCCTGATCACGCCGGTGGGAGCCGCGATTTATTTCCGCTGCGCGTGGGAGTTTGCGGTGCGCGGGCTGGGCACGCCGGCTCCGATCGCTCCGACAAAGTTCCTCGTGACCACTGCCCTGCACCGCTACGTGCGCAACCCGATGTATATCGTAGTGGCGCTGGCGATCGCGGGACAGGCAGTACTATTTCGCAGTTCTCACCTCGGGGAATACGCGGCGGTAATGCTGCTGATTGCTCATGTGTTCGTCATCTTCCATGAAGAGCCCACGCTGCGCCGGCAATTCGGGGAATCGTATGAGGAATACCGGCGATCGGTGCCGCGCTGGATTCCCAAGTTCAGGGCTGGATAGAACTGCATGAGTTTGAGCGCAGAATTTCTTTCCCCGGCACTGGTGCGTTAGAATGCTGTTCCAAATTCATCCAGGGACGGACGTGTTTGAATCCGGCTGCTCGCGCCCGAGGACCTTTGGAACCAGCATTCCCGAATCTGACGCCCCACACGTGACCCAAGGCTCGCCATTGTCCTCGAATTCCAACGTCGTACGCGATACGAGTGAGGCGAAAGAGCCTTTACCGCAACCGAGCGAGCCGGGCCCAGTTCCCACCAGAGCCTTCACGAAGGACTTGCGCGACCATCCCGCCTATCGCGCGGACGTTGACGGACTGCGGGCGCTGGCCATCATTCCCGTGCTTCTGTTTCACGCCTTCCCTACCGTGGTGCCCGGCGGTTTTGTGGGTGTAGATATTTTCTTTGTGATCTCCGGCTTCTTGATCTCCTCCATTATTTTTCGAGGTCTGCAGCGCGAACGGTTCAGCTTTGCGGGCTTTTACGCGAACCGCATCAAGAGGATCTTTCCGGCGCTGCTGCTTGTGTTGGGCGTGTGCGCGGTGTTTGGTTGGTTTTCTCTGCTGCCGGACGAGTACGCGCAACTGGGCAAACACATTCTGGGCGGGGCCGGGTACGTCGAGAACCTTGTGTTGCGGCGTGAAGCGGGTTACTTCGATACCAGCTCTTTCCTCAAACCGCTGATGCATCTTTGGTCTTTGGGGATTGAGGAGCAGTTCTATCTGACCTATCCGCTTTTGCTGTGGGCGGTTTGGCGCTTACGCGGCAATTTGCTCGCGGTCATCGTGCCATTGGTATTGATTTCGTTCTCGCTCAACGTCTGGCAAGTCCGCACCGACGCCGTGTCGAGTTTCTTTCTGCCGCAAACACGGTTCTGGGAACTGTGGATAGGGGGCGCGCTGGCCTACCTCGATATTTTCAGGCCGGATGTTGGGCGGCGGTTCACCGGGAGTTGGGCCGACTTCGCTTCTCGCGTTCCAGTTCAGAAACAGACCTCTCCATCGGGGGCGATCGTTCCCAACATCCTGTCTATCGTCGGCATGGTGCTGATCGGGGGTCGCTGCTGCGGGTGCGCGAATCGGCGTTTCCGGGATGGTGGGCGCTGCTTCCCGTTTGTGGCGCCGCGCTACTGATCGTGGCGGGACCGGCCGCGTGGATCAATCGCAGGATTCTTTCCAATCGGGTCGCGGTGTTCGTGGGGTTGATCAGTTATCCGTTGTATTTGTGGCATTGGCCGATTCTGTCGTTTGCCCGCATCATTCGTGGGGAGGATTTGTCGCGCGGCGTGAGGATTGCCGCGGTGTGTCTGAGTTTTCTGTTGGCATGGGCGACGTGGCGCTTCGTGGAATCCCCCATCCGGTTTGGCCGCAAGATCTGGATCAAGACAGCAGCGCTGACTCTGATGTCGGTGATCATTGCGGGCGTTGGATACACGATCCACTACCGGGATGGCTTCGTGAGCAGGTTTAAGAACGTTCCGGGCGATGTGGGGTGGCTGCAGCCGGAGATCCCCTCTTCGAAAGATTGCCTTAAGGTGCTCGGCACCGACCAGATGCGTTTCTGCCGCATGGCGGGAAAGGGCCCGCCGGATGTCGTACTCATCGGCGATTCCCACGCAGGCTCTCTTTATAGCGGGCTGGCCTCGGCGTACTCGCGGCATTCTCTGGTTCTGATGAATCTCGGCGAGGCTGGATGTGTGCCGTTCTACGACACGGAGTCCTACACACTGGGACGGCAGAGAACAGACTGCAGACCTCTTGTGAATCGAATGCTGGACTTTGCCGCTTCCAGCCCGAGCATTCGCACCATCATTCTCTCGGCGCGAGGGCCGTTGAATATGACGGGCCAGTACTTTGGCGAAGATCCATTAGGACCGAAAGTAATTTCGTGGAACGGCGCGGAGAAGAATTCTGATCAGGCTGACGTGTTTGCGGCTGCGCTTAAGAACACTGTTTCCCGCCTTTCCGCCACGGGGAAGAACGTAGTCCTGTTTATCGACTGGCCGGAGTTGAACTTCAATCCGAGATCCTGCCTGCCGCGCCCCGTGGCTCTTTTCTCACACGTGCGTCAGTTATGCGGCGTGCCGCGGTCAGAGGTAGAGACGCGCAATCGTGCGTATCGAGAAGTCATTTTCACAATGAAGAAAGAATTCAGTGGGTTGAGGGTGTTCGATCCATTCCCCTATCTGTGCGATGCGACGGCGTGTTATGCCGAGCGCGATGGACGGCTGCTTTATCAGGATGACAACCATCTCTCAGCCGAGGGATCCGCCTATCTCGGCGAAAAGTTCTTGGCGGAACAATCGCTTCTCAGCCCCTAGAACTGTGCTGTTTAGTCTTCGATTCGCCCGCGCAGCACGGTGATCGACGCTTTCGGAATCTGGTAGAGGGCATCCGCGCCGCCGTCTACTTTCGATTTTGAGGGCGGACCGTCGGGATCGGCATGTCCGCCGGCGCCCTCGCGGTGCCACTGATACTCGTTGGAGCCGAGGGTGATGCGGTCGACCTGGCCTGAGAAATGGCGATCGTGTTTGCCGCCCGCGAATGCGACTTTCACGGCGTGGTCGTTGTACTGGTCGCGGTTGACCAGCATCACCGACCACTGTCCATCCGGCCGTTCGACTGCGTAGGCTGTGACCATCATATTTCCGGCCGCATCGTTGACATCGCTTGCGGCTTTGAACTGCTTGTGTGGCGCGTCGATCGGCTGCACCCACTCTTTCGTGATGACTTGCGCCGCCAGATACTGCGGGGGATAGCCCAGCACCTTATAGTCCTGGTCGATCCACAAGAAATTCCCGAAGCCGCCCATTTCTCTCGGGTACGGCATGTAATGGAAGTAGTAAGTCGCGCCGGCGCCTTCGCTCATCATGGTGCCAACGTAGTCCGCGAGCCACAGGCCGCTCTTGATGGTCGATGGAGGCGCTCCTCCTCCGATGTTGCCCTCGGTCATGAAGAATGGAATATTCGGCGGCAGGCCATTGTCTTTCCAGACCTGCACGATGTGGCTCACGTAGCCGGGCTCGGGATACAGATCTGCCCAGGAATATGTGGGCCTGTCCTGATATGGATAGTGCTCGAACGAAAAGAATGTGAAATCGTTCAGCCGGCCGTGCGCTTTCAGGTAATCGAGGAAGCGGCCGATCCACGAAACCTTCCCGTTGGCATCGGGCCAGACTTCAACGTCGCCGAATGTTCCTTCGAAGGGCGGGCCTCCGAGCTTCGCTTCGGGCACGAGTTTGTGAATCGCGGTGGCGAACTGAACGTACAACGCGGCATAGTCTTCCGGAAGCATGTGCTGTCCGTCGGCCTCTTCGCCCATCTCGACGTAAGAGATGGGATAGTGACGCTTGTAGAGATACGCGATCTCGTTGGCCGCATCTTCGGGCGTGGCGTATAGCATCGCGATCGGGACCATGGTCGGAAGGCCGCGGGTGATACCGCTTGTCATGAAGAAATCGAATCCAACCTGATCTCCGCGAGATTGATCGAGATCAGTAGACGCGGTCCACGGGTCGACCGAAGACGGCCAGGTCACGGTCTGATCGCGGCTGGGGAAATGAGTGACGTAGTCGTTGAACGTGCCGTCGGTCGAGAGCGATCCGACGTAGAGTTCGTTGATGGCATATCCAACGCAGTTGCGTTTGTCAGCCGAACCGTGAGTGTCGCAAGTGTTCGAAGACTCGGTCATCCAGATGCGGATGTAGCGGACGGGAATCATCCAGGAAACGAGCTTGAGCGTGACCGTGCCGCCTTTGGCCTCGGTGATGTTGCCCAGAGGGAAAGTCTGCCAGGTGCCCTTGGTCGTGCCCTCATAGAAGGGCTCGAGTTCGCCGGTCCAGAATTGCACCGAGTAGCGTTTCGCGTAGGGATCGGCCCAGGCGATGCGAATCGCGTTCACGTCAATCTTGCTGCCGAGGTCGATCATCACCCACTGCGGATGCAGTGAGTCGTCTTCGCCCGTGAATGCTTTGGTCAGGTAGGGATTACTCTTCCAGTACGACTTGGGATCTCCATCGGTGAGTCGCGACCAGCCATTGCCGTCCCCGCGGC
The DNA here is from genome assembly GCA_003134655.1 of Acidobacteriaceae bacterium. GTDB lineage: Bacteria > Acidobacteriota > Terriglobia > Terriglobales > Acidobacteriaceae > Sulfotelmatobacter. The sequence goes on along the minus strand of PLBY01000079.1, from coordinate 52,746 downwards.
TGAATCCGCGATGCGGCAGCGGGTACGCCCACGAACTATGAATCTCCGCGCCGGGCTCTGCGCTGCCGACGAAGTAGCCTTCCTGCTTGTCGGCGTTGCTCCACTTGCCTGCGGGATTCCAGTGCCAGGCCTCGACCATCAGCTCAGTATTCTGGCGATAGCTCACGGTCTGCCATCCCGCGCCGAGGATTTCGTGCAGCAGCGGATCTTTCAGCAAATGGTCGGGAGAGCCGGTGCGCAGGCGATCGATGGCCGCGCCCAGAGAGCGGACGGGGCTGAACGTGTTGGCGACGTGCGCGGGGTCGGCATCAACGGTCACCTTTTGGGCGGTAGCCGAGCCTACCCATAACAAAAGGACGCTCACCCCGACGAAAGTTGCAGAAAGACGAGACGCGACATGCAACGCCATGATGCCTCCGTGATTTCAGCCGGAGGCAGCCCTCGAGTTCTGCCGCGGCATAGTGAATCGATTTAAGACTGGGAAAACGCCGCAAACAGCATACACCGAACTATCCTGCAAGAACGAAAATGAGTGCGGTCTGCGCTGGCCAGCGGTCACATTGAAGGTAGCGAACCACGAGCTGCCAAGCTTCGCTCGACGGACAGCCGAGGCGGCTGTCCCCACATTCGCACATTTGCCACGATGACCTGAGAAGAGTCGACGCACGTTGACCCGCGTTGCTCACCCCTGCTACCGTCATATGTTTGCCCTGCGGTGACCGCCCGGTCCTTGGGGACCCACTTTCGTCAGGAGACCATCATGCCTGCCATCAAATTCCGCGGTGTCGATTTCATCCAGTACGATTCCCTTCTGACCGACGACGAGCGTCTGGTGCGCGACACGACCCGCCAGTTCATCGAAGACAATCTGATTCCCATCATCGAGGAATGCAACCGCGCCGGGCGTTTTCCACGCGAACTAGTGAAACCGATGGCCGACCTCGGCTTCTTTGGTGCGTCGCTGAAGGGCTACGGCTGCGCCGGCATGGGAAACGTGGAATACGGCCTGATGACGCAGGAACTCGAGCGCGGCGACTCGGGCGTGCGCAGCTTTGTGAGTGTGCAGTCGGGACTTTGCATGTATCCGATTTATGAATTCGGCAGCGAAGAGCAGAAGCAGACGTGGCTTCCTCCGATGCAGAAAGGCGAAAAGCTCGGATGCTTCGGCCTCACTGAGCCGGACTTCGGGTCGAACCCCGGCGGCATGCGCACTCGCGCTAAAAAAGTCGGGAACGAGTATGTGATCAACGGGGAGAAGATGTGGATCACATCCGGCACGATCGCCGACGTCGCGATCATCTGGGCCAAAGTCGAGAACGAGAACGACAAGATCCGGGGATTCCTCGTAGAGACTGATCGGCCCGGATTCAAGGCCGACGACATTCACGGCAAGTGGTCGCTGCGGGCGTCGGTGACGTCGGGGCTGTCGCTGCAGGATGTGCATGTGCCGGAATCAAACCTGTTGCCCAAAACCGGCGGCCTGAAATCTCCGCTGATGTGCCTGAACCAGGCACGCTACGGCATTGCCTGGGGAGCGCTGGGAGCTGCCATGGCGTGCTATGACTGCGCACTGCAATACTCTCTGCTGCGCAAGCAGTGGCGCAATCAGCCCATCGCCTCGCACCAACTCGTGCAAGACAAGCTCACCTGGATGATCAGCGAAATCACGAAGGCACAGTTGCTGGTGCTGCAGGTTGGCCGGTTGAAGGACGCGGGCAAGATCGAGCCTCAGCACATCTCGATGGCGAAGCGCAACAACGTGTGGATGGCGCTGGAGTGTGCCCGCCTGTCCCGCGACATTCTCGGCGCGAACGGAGTGGCCGATGACTATCCCGTCATGCGCCACATGATGAACCTGGAGTCGGTGAAGACCTATGAGGGCACACACGACGTGCACTCGCTGATCATCGGGCAGAGCATCACAGGGATTGACGCGTTCTAGCAGAAACATGTGGGGACAGCCGCCTTCTGCTGTCAGTCGAGCGAAGCTCGACGGGGATCGTCGCATAGCGCCGCTGGGCCGCACCCGGCGGACAGCCGAAGGCGGCTGTCCCCACATAAACCGCTTGAGGGATCAAGCGCGATGACTCCAGAGAAGAAACGGCGGGTTGCGATGGCCGGGATATTCCTCTCGGGTGTACTGGCCTGCCTCGACGCGGTAAAGGATGCCCGAATCTTCTGGCCTCCGGATGTAGTGCGGGAAGGACTGCGGAATCCGGACCGGCTCAAGCTGGGCGCTGGGATCGCGCTGATCGTGGTCAGTTTCGTGACTTCGGTGTTGCGGCAGCGGTCGGCATCAGAGCGGTGATGGTGCGCATTTACGCTATCGTGACCGCTATCCTCGCGCAACGCGGTCATGCTGCTGGCGGCGTTTCTGCTGACCGGGTTGTGGTTTGTAGCGATCGGCAGGTGGATGGGGCACGCTGAAGCTAAGAACAAGGCCTAATCTCGCTAGTTGACTCGCCGGGCTGCGCCCGGCGGTCGGCCGAAGGCGGCCGTCCCCACATATTCAACACACATTCGCCACATTTTCAGCCGTAGATCTCTTCTAGCAATTCATAGGCGCGGCGGAGGTGCGGGATGACGATGCTGCCTCCGACCACTAGCGCGACATTCAGCGATTCTTCCTGCTCGGCCCGGTTCACACCCAGGCGGTAGGCTTGGATGGCGTGGTAGAAGATGCAGTCGTCGCAGCGCAGGCAGGCCGAGGCGACCAGTCCCATCAACTCTTTCGTCTTGGCCGGGAGTGGGCCTTCCAGGTACGCATTGTGATCGATGTTGTAGAAGCGCTTCACCAGGAAATTGTTGGCCTTGTCGACATTGGCATTGAGGCGGGCGCGGGTTTCGATGAAGTGGCGCGCGATCTCGCTCTTGTCGGCGACGTATTTCTCGGTGAAAAGATAAGTCGGCTCTTTTCGTTCCGGGCGCTCCGACGACGCTGTATGTTCACTGGCGGTTGTGCTCATGGGCAAATAGTAGCAGAGCCAGGTGCAGCGTAAAGCGTGCTACAACTTGGGTAAGCGCATCTCCGGTTTTGCCCCTCGCAGTGCGCGGGCGGGGGCGCCCGCGCCACATACGAACGGCTAGGCTGTGGGCTTGTCTCGAGGGGGCTCGACTGCCAGGAATTCTTCTGCGAAGCGGCGCGCGTATCCCTCGAGCAGAGTCGGTATCTTCTGCGGGTCGGACGATCGCAGTACCAGGCCTGCGTGGTGATGCCTCTTGATTCGCAGGCACACTTCCGGATCGTTGTAGGACGAGGTGTCGGGATCGTCCTGCCGCGCCAGGGAAAGAATCACGCCGGCATATTCTTCGCGCACTGGGGACAACCGATAGCTGCCATCGCCTCCGGCGACTTCGACGCGCGCCCACTCCCGCCAGAGATTGATTCCCGTTGCGGCTTCGACCATCTCGTTGATGTAGGCTCCACCGACGCGTGCGGCGCATTCGAGAAAATAAAAGTGTCCGTCGGAATGTGCCTGGATAAACTCCGCGTGCGCGACCCCGCGCACCAGGCCTAGCGCCGCGATGAGGTCGCGGTTGATCGCGCGCAGCCCGGAGTCGTCTTCGCTTCCTCTTGGCACCGTGAACGTGGTGAAAATCCCGCCGCCCTGGGCCACGTTCATGGGGGGCTTGCCGTATTTGCTGACGTTGGAGAAGACCACTTCGTTCTCCGACACGACGGAGTCAACGTGAAAGACGTCACCGGGGAGAAACTTTTCCAGCAGATACGAAGACTGCTTGTCGCCTAGCTGATTGAGCAGCGGCCACAGTTCTTCGGCGGCATGGATCTTCTTGATGCCGATCGCGGACGCTTCCTGCCGCGGCTTGAGCACCCATGGACCGGGCACGTGCTCGAGGTAATAGCGAATGTCAGCGTGATTCACGACCGGCACGAAATCGGGCACGCGCACATTACGATCGAGCGCACGCATGCGCATGGCCAGCTTGTCGCGAAAATAACGCATGGTGGTAAGGCCCATGCCAGGGATTCGCAGGTGCTCGCGCAGAGTGGCAGCGGTCTCCATGTCGTATTCGTCGAGCGCCACGATGCGGTCGAGTTTATGGTTGCGCGCCAGATGCGTCACCGCCCCGACGATGTCGGCGAGCGCAATCTCCTCAGGTAAGTAGAAGGTGTCGTCAAGAATTTCGCGTGGCCAATCGGCATCGCGCAGTTTCTCCGCAGTGAGCAGGATGACGCGGCAGCCCCGGCGCTTGCACTCGCGCATGAACTCCTGTCCCTTCTCGTAGGTGGTGATGCAGAGGAAAGTCAGCGGGCGGTCAGGCATGGCATTCATTTCGCGGCAGGTCTGCGAGAATACCACGGCATCCGGTGACCTAAGGATCAATTATTCGGATAGACGCCAGCAATCCCTCCGAAGACCTGCGGATTTGCAGGAGAGCCAGGCCAGGGGCGTTCGACCTCTCTGTTAAACTCTGAGGCCATGCCGGACGCAACGGAACGCCGAAAGAACACCGCGCCCTGGTGGGGACTCTTGTTTGCCCTCGGAGCTATCGGCTGCAACGTCGCATTCTTTGTGAGTCCTCCCTTGCAGGGAGCACTTCCCTGGCTGAGCGTGTTGTTCGGGGTCCTCGCTTTGGTCTTTCTTGCCACCGGACTGCGGCGAGCGTTTGGCCAGGCGCATGTCTATCGCGGTAAAGTGCTGAGCGTTGTACTGACCGCAATTGCTCTGTTTCCCCTCGGACTCACCGCGTTCGCGTTCGTCAAAGCTCGCGAGTTGCCCAGTTCAACGGTGGCGCCGCAGGTCGGGCAGAGGGTTCCTGACTTCACTCTTTCCGATACTACGGGGAAGCCGGTATCGCTCGACCAACTTCTCGCTCCGGCTGCGTCCGCTTCTACATCTCAATCGCAAGCCCAGGCTCCCAAGGCGGTACTACTGATCTTCTACCGCGGCTACTGGTGACCTTTCTGCAACCTCGAGTTACGAGGTGTGGAGAAACGTCTGGCGGAGTTTCAGGCGGCTGGCGTACGTCCAGTCGCGATTAGCGTGGACGCGCCTGAGGTGTCGCGCGATCTGGCCAACAAGGCGGGGTACACGTTCCCGATTCTTTCTGATCCTGATACCGCGGTGATTCGGCGCTACCACTTGCTGCACACTGGGGGCGGGCCGGATGGGCACGACATTGCACGGCCAGCCGAGTTTCTGGTGGACTCGTCCAAGATTGTGCGCTGGAGCAACTTCACCGAAGATATCCGCGTCCGAGCCCGCGCGGACGAGATGCTGGCGGCCGCCAAACAACTGCGCTAGCGTTCGCGATCCGTCTGCGCCCGGGATGATCGCACCCACTCCGCGACCAGCGAAGCCAGCACGACGAACACGATCGTCCAGATCATGTAGAGAGCTTCCTGCTCGAGGGCATGATGCATTCTCTCGTCGAGCTCAATACCCAACACGCTGAACAAGGTGTCGACAAAACCATGGACGGACTGCATGGCTTTCCAAACCATGCTGCCGTCACTGCGCAGCGCGCTCAGGCTGAGTCCGCCCAGGAGTCCGGTGGTGCCAGCCTGGAGTCGCTCGCTCGCCGTGGCCACCGCAATCACCGACAGGAGTGAGCCATTCATCAGTCCCGCCAGGAACGCGCACAGGATCGGCCAGTCGATATAGATCCCAAGTGCCGCGAGGCCGACGTTCGCCAGAACCCAAAGTCCACCTACGAGTGGCACCCAAACGCCGTTCGAGGACGGCGCCTCGGGCTTTGCAATCGATAGCACACGATCCGCTACAGCTGACATAAAACCTCCGAACTGCTCTCACCCATAGTGCGCGGCAGCAGGCATTCGTTTCGTGAGCAGGTTGCGCGCGGCGCTTGCGAATGCAAGATCGATCTTGTAGAGGCGAATTCAACTTGCCATCCAGCGCAACTTTCAATCCGGCCCGCGGTTGCGATATAGTCTCAACCCGGCGCGCAACTGCCACATCAAAGCGCTCGGGAGACCGAAAATGGGTACGCAGACTCGTCCGGAAGGCAAGGCCCGCAGTTTCGGGGAAAACATTGAAAGCGACCTGGCGTCGCGCTTCCTGCGCGTGGTGGAAGTGGCCGCGATCGAGTCGGCCCGCACCATGGGACAGGGCGAGCGCAAACTCAGCGACCAGGTGGCCACCGAGGCCATGCGCAAGACGATGGACTCGATCCCCATGCGGGGCACAATCGTGATTGGCGAGGGCGAGCGCGACGAGGCGCCCATGCTCTACATCGGCGAGAAAGTGGGCGCCGAGTTTCCCGACGGCACGGAAGTCCCCGAGGTCGACATCGCGGTCGATCCGCTGGAAGGCACCAATCTATGCGCCACGGGGGCGCCGGGGGCGATCACCGTGCTAGCCGCATCCGAACGCGGAGGCCTGCTCAACGCGCCCGACTGCTACATGGACAAGATTGTTGTCGGTCCGTCGTGCAAAGACGCGGTCTATATCGACGCGCCCGTATCCCACAATCTGAAGAACATCGCCCGGCGACTGGAGCGCGATGTGCAAGACCTGGTTGTGATTGTGCTCGACCGTCCGCGGCACGAGAAGCTTATTGCCGATATTCGCGCCTGCGGAGCCCGCATCCGCCTGATCGGCGATGGCGATCTTTCCGCCGGAATTGCGGCAGCCGTGATTGGAACTGGAGTGCACGCAGTCATGGGATCCGGAGGGGCACCGGAGGGCGTCATCACGGCGGCTGCGGTTCGCTGTCTGAATGGCTACATGCTTGGGCGGCTAGTGGTAAAACCCGAGCACGAGGAGCGCCTGGAGCGAATGGGAATCAAGGACAAGAGTCGCATTTATGAAGCGGAAGATCTGGCTCCGGGCAAGCAATTGATCTTCGCTGCCACGGGCGTGACCGACGGTGCGCTGATGAAGGGCGTGCGCTTCTTCGGCGAAGGAACGCGCACTTCTTCTGTGATCATGACGCTGCGCACGGGTAAAGTGCGGTTTGTGGAGAGCATTCACCTGGAAAAGAGTCCGGATGTGAAGGTGAGGTTCTAGAAGATTGACAGCCAGTTCCAAATCATCTAGACTATTAATCTAGATGATTAGGAGACTTGAGTATATGCGAACCATCGGGCTGTTTGAAGCCAAGCAGAAGCTCTCGGAACTGGTGGAGAGGGCGAATGAAGGCGAACGCATCGGTATCACGCGCCGCGGAAAGCTGGCCGCCATCATCGTTCCCGCTCGCGAAGATGTCAGTTTGAAAGAGGCTTTTGCGCAGATTGAGCAGATCCGCATGCGGGCCAAGGCGTTGCCCAAGGGCACGACGGTTAAGGATCTGATCGACGAAGGACGCCGGTGAAGCGTTTTGTTCTGGACGCGTCCGTGGCACTAGCCTGGTTCGTAGATCGTCAGATCGCGCCTTATGCCACCGATGTTAAGCAACGGTTGCTGGCAGGTGACCGCGCTGTAGTTCCCTCAGTTTGGCGGCTTGAAGTCGCAAATGGATTTGTAACAGCGGAAAGAAGAGGCATTCTCACCGCGTCCGACATCGCGCCGGCCCTGCAGAATCTGGAGATTGTGATCGCTCAATCCATCGATGAAAGCGCACGCCCAGTCCCAATGAGGCATGTCATAGCGACTGCTCGGCAGTTTCAACTTACGGCATACGACGCAGAGTACCTGGACACCGCAAGACGCCAGCAGCTTTCTCTCGCTACTCTCGACCGGAAACTCGAACAGGCCGCAACTCAGGCCGGCGTCCAGCTGGTTCGATGAGACTTCGCTATTTCAGGTAATACGAATCCTTCTTCAGCTCATCAGGGATCGGTGGGAAGGGCGGCCAATCCTGTGAGTAGCCCTTAAGCAGCGGAGTCGTGACCTCGGAGCGCAGCGTTCCGTCGTGCACCGTAAACTTATGCGGATTGCCCGGAGAATATCCTTCCCACAAACACACGCAGGCATACGCTCCGTCTTTGCGCAGGGCGTAATACGTCATGTCCATGTAGCGGAGTTTCGTCATGTCGCCGTTGTAGTTGCGGACGATGCGTTTGAGCGCGTCCATGGCCGCCTCCTGCGGAGACATGCCGTGGCGCATATTTTCGACGATGGTGTGAGCGCCCGCGACTTTGATGTTCTCTTCCCCGGCACCGGTGGCGCCCGCGGAACCGATGTCCTGATCGGTATAGCATCCAGCGCCGATGATGGGCGAATCGCCGCAACGGCCCGGGAGTTTGAAGGCCAATCCGCTTGTAGTGGTGATGCCTGACATTTCGCCTTTGTCGTTCAGGACCGAGCAGTGGATCGTACCTGTTGGCGGAAACAGCACGCGGTGCACTGCTGCCAATTGAAATTCTGGCTCGATGCCGAGATCGGCGGCGCGCTGTTGCAATTGCTGAATGCGATCCCTCCACAGATCGGCTTGCGGCTTGGAATCGGGCGCGGGCGGATGCCAGTGCGGATCGGCCATGCCCGGTCCCCACCAGTCGCGGTCGGAATTGAATTCTTTCCACAGCAGCCAGATTTTGCGCGAGCGCTCGGTCAGCAGGTTCTCGCGCGGAAAGCCCATGGCCACGGCGAATTTTTCTGCGCCCTCGCCGACGAGCATGACGTGGCCGGTGTGCTCCATGACGGCTCGGCCCACCATCGACACATTCTTGATGTTGCGCACACCCCCGACCGAGCCTGCACGGCGTGTGGGTCCGTGCATGCAGCAGGAGTCCAGTTCGACCACGCCTTCTTCGTTGGGTAGGCCACCGAGGCCCACCGAGTCGTCGTTGGGATCGTCCTCTGGACCTTTCACTACGCGGATGCCGGCCTCGAGCGTGTCGCCGCCGCTTTTCAGGAAGGCGTAAGCCGCTTCGGTGTATGCATAGCCGTTGTGGGCGCAAATGATGACCGGGCGCTTGGGAGAATCTTCCTTGGACGCGTGGCCCTGCTGGCTGTCTTCGGCGAGCGCGTCTGGAAAAGCAGTGTGCGCTCCCACCCCGGCGGCAACGGCTCCGAGCACAGACGACTTCACGAAATCACGGCGCGAGAATGTCACTAGTCCTCCAGATCGTTGTTCGACTGCGACGATGAGCTTGCAGGCGAAGCGGGAAGCATATCACGGGCTGGGTGCGGTGTTCACTCGGTGGGTCAGATCCGCGCAGGAAGAAAAAGCCTCCACCACGAAGGACACTAAGGATCACGAAGGACTTCAACTGAAGGCGATCGACGGACAGCCGAAAGGCGGCTATCCCCACATGAAAGGCCCGCACGTTTACTTCTCCATCTCCGCGGACCAGTTGAGGATGACTGACAACGGCGCCGAACTGGTCGTGTCCATTTTCGTGTTGACCAGAAATTTTTGTCCGTCTGCAGTCACGTCGTAGGAAAAGAAATCCATCGCGGACAGCGGTTGCCGGGGATGGGTCTGGAACAAAGCAATGGGGGAGCCCGCTTCGAAGCCGGTGCCGGACTTAACGTCCGCAGCCATCAACCTGCCGTCCGGGGCTAGATAGAACATCTCCTTGCCGTCACCGCGCCAGCGAGGCTCTTCGCCGCCACCGCGCGAGACCTCCCACTTACTGCCGAAGCCGGGAAAAGGTGAAACGTAGACTTCCCAGTTCCCCGTTTCGCTGGAGGCGTAAGCGACAAATTTTCCGTCGGGCGAAAACTGAGCATTGCGAACCAGCAACTTGGATTGCAGTAAAGGCCGCGTCTGCCGGTCCGGCATGGTGATGTACCACAACTCGTGGTCTTTCCGGGCCAGCACGTACTTGCCGTCGCGCGACCAATCCCACGGTGACTGCTGCGGGGTGCCCATGTCTACCAGCATGTCCGCCGAGCCCGATCCATCAGCGTTCTTCGCGTAGAGGCTGAAGAAGAGTTTTTCGTTCGCGGTATAAATCACCTGTTTGCCGTCGGGACTCCAAACCGTGACCTGTTCCAGCCACGGCCCGAAACCCAGGCGACGGGCAGCGTCGCTGTTCAGGTCATGAATCCAGATGTTGACGTGACGGCCGTCGGTGTCAATCTGGTCCACGGCGACGCGTTTTCCGTCAGGAGAAATCTTGGGATTGGAAACTAGCTCCGGCGGCCCGACCATGCCGACCTGTTTGCCATGCCGGTCGAACCAGGTGAGTTGTGATTTGTTGGCTCCCTTTCCCGCGTGGGTTTGCACGACCAGAGTCTTGCCGGCGGCATCGAAGACGGCAAAATTCGTTTGCGGAAAGTATTGCACCGCATCGCTGACAATGTGCGGTTCACCCGTGAGCGAGTAGCTACCCAGATCGAATCGTTGGGCGACCAGAGCGTCGTCGCGCCAGTAGAGCAAGTAGCCAGGATCGGCGTATAACGCATTCGTGCTGGCGTTGACGATCGGCCGCCGCTCTGGGGAGTCGAGCGAGCCCATGACAATCCAGTTCTTGTCGAGCCGCCCAGAGAAGTTGCATGCCAGATAGAGGAAGTGCCGGCCGTCGGGCAGGAATACGGGCCAGCGATTGCTCACCTGGAACGCAGCAACGTCCTGCTTGGTCACCTGCACCGGCGTTCCGCCGGAGGACGGGATGCGGTACAACCCGCTCCACGCGTCCGGCGTATAAAGAATGACTCCGTCCTTGCTCCATGTGCCTCCCCGGCCAAAGGGAGCATCGGTCAGGGACTGTGCTGATCTGCCTGAAGCAACGTCGATGGTCTTCAGCTTGCCATCGGCAAAGAAACCAATGGAATGTCCATTCGGTGCCCAGAAGGGATAAGCCGCACCCTCTGTTCCAGGAAGCACAGTGGCACCCCGTCCTCCGACCTGTTGCAGCCAGATTACGTTTTTGTTGGCCTGATCCGAATAAGCGACCAGCGCCAGCCTTTTCCCATCTCGCGACAGAGCCACATAGTTGGTGGGAAAAGGCACGGAACTGTTGAAATACATCGGCGAGGGCGTCTCGCGAGTGGCGAACCACCACACGGCAGAGGCCCCGACTACGAGCAGCAGCACTCCGGCGGCCAGCCAGCCGATTCGACTTCGAGGGTTTCCGGCAGTAGGAGCGACGGCGGGCAATCGGGATGACGATCCACTCTGCTGAATCCACTTCAACTGCAATTTGACGTCGTGCGCGGTTTGCAGGCGTTCGTCGGGATCTTTGGCGAGGCAACTTTTCACGGTGCCCTCTAGCGCCATGGGAGACAACGGCTGCACCGTGGAGAGCGACGGCGGCTCCGACGCGAGGATCGCCGCAATCGTCGACGATGCAGTTTTGCCTTCGAACGCACGCTTGCCCGTGACCATTTCATACAGCACAGCGCCGAGTGCGAAGATGTCGCAGCGGGCGTCGGCTTCCCTGCCTTCCAGTTGCTCAGGTGCCATGTACTGGAAGGTGCCCACAACCATGCCGGCCATGGTGAGCGGATGCTGGGGCGTGGCTACGGTCTGCGTCAGTCCGGAGCTGGCGGAACTCGCCGGAGTTACGGGCTTCGCCAGGCCAAAATCCATCAGCTTGGCGCCGCTCTTCGTGAGCATGATGTTGCCGGGCTTCAGGTCGCGATGGATGACGCCGCTGCGATGCGCTTTCTCGAGCCCTTCACAGATTTCGATTCCACACTTCAAGACTTGATCGATGGGCAAGGGTCCCTTGCTCAAGCGGTCGGCCAGAGTCTCGCCTTCCAGATATTCCATGACGAGGTAGCTGGTTCCGTCCTGCGAACCGACGTCGTAGAGCTGACACACGTTGGGATGATTGAGGCTGGATACGGCGCGCGCCTCGCGGTCAAAGCGCTGCAGCGCCTCGAGATTCGAAGAAAGATGCTCCGGAAGAATCTTGATGGCGACGGTGCGGTCCAGGCGTGTATCGCGGGCGCGATACACTTCACCCATGCCGCCCGCACCGAGCGGCGATTGAATCTCGTAAGGCCCCAGCCGTTTACCCAAGGAGAGTGCCATCGTTGGGGCGCAATTATAGTGTCATTCGCCCCCGCCTACAATTTCTCTCGGCGGCACTCCCGCAGGCCAGTCGGAGCCTCGTTTTCAGCGGCTGGCGAACCTGCGCAACCGGCCGGGATAGGCCGCGCCTGCTTTCTCTAATCGATCGGCCGCGACCGGGGAGATCGGCTGCACGTTTTCCGAACGGAAACGCAGCAGCGCGGCGATATTACCTACCTTGTCGAACTCCGGATCATCCTTCACGTAGAAGGTCTCGATGTCGCGGCGAATGACCAAAGGCAAAATAGCCTCGCCTACATCGACCACTTCCTGCGTAGCTTTGGCACAAACCGGACAGGAACCCACGATGTGGGCATCGATGTGGCCGCATCCCGAACATTCGACGGCGTGCGCCTGCAAGTTTTCGCCGATCAGCAGAGTCTGCACTTCTCCCAGTTCCAGTGAGCGTAACACGCGGCGCAGGCCGGTTACCCCGCGTCCGTTGCTGCGGGCCTGCCCCAAAGCCTGGCCGACCAGTTCGCGGCGGCGATCGCTTTTCCACCGTTCCTTAATCGCCTGCGCGTGGGTGCGGATCTCGTCGCGGGTGGCATGAGCCAAATCCGCGTGGAACCGGCCGATCAATGCCTGACTCACATAAGAGTGCAGTTGGGATTCGAACAGAGCGCGGTGGGAATCGGGGCAGGCCAGAATCCATTTCTCGAACACGCCCTTTTCTAGCAGATCCTTCAGTGATTCAGCCACATGCTTGAAATGCTGGCGAGTTTCGTCTTCCACGCGGCGCTGGGCGTGGCCTGCGTCGTAGCCGGCATATCCGTCACTACGGCCCTTGCGGGAGAGCGGATGAAACAGGTCTTTGCGTTCCGTCAACTCGCCGAGGCGAAGATCGAAGATGCGGGCCCGGTGCCGGTCGACGAGCACAACGCCCAGCAGCGGAGAGGCGCCCAGCAGATATGCAATCGGTTTGAGATGAAAATGGCGGCCCACGAAGAGTTGCGTACTCGGAAGGCTGGCGGGCAAGTCATATTCGCGCCAGAGGTTTTGGGCGGCGCAGGCAAACACGGCCTTGCCGTGAGTTCCGTTGCTGCGCAGTTCCCCCGAGAGGCGCAGGATCCGGTCCATATCAGCGCGGGCGCTGTCTTTCTTGTCTTTACTTTCTACAGAGCGGCTTTCCACAGTCCGGAGAGCTTCGCGCACCAGGTCCTTGACGAGAATCGTATCTTCCTTGTGCGCCTTGTTGCGCGGCGTGGACGGCTGAAAATAAAAACTGACAGCACAAGATTTTTCATCCTGAAATTCAGCTAGCTCTCGGATTTGTTCTCGAGTCATGGTCATGAATGACCTCCAAAAACATTGAGATTGGAATTAAGCGGCGCCGGTCGGAGCGAGCCGGCCTTGAAACTGTTTGGCCAGTCCCGGCGCTTTGCGTAAGTGGTCGCGTGCGGCAGAAACGAAGGCCAGCACCCGGTCGGCCGGGACGCCGGTGATCGCCACAATTTCATCGACACTGAAGCCTTCGACAGCGTGCAGAATGAAGGCCTCGCGCGGGCCCGAGCCGAGATCGCGCAGAGAGGACGCAATCAGGCGCAAGAGTTCGTCGGAGGCCATAATCTGCTCCGGCGTGGCTACGCGGGCATCGGCGATGACGGTGGCGCCGGTGATGGACTCGTCGGGCTGATGAAACTGCAACTCCGATTCGTCGCTGCCCTTCACGTTGCGCGGGCGCGCAGAGTCTTCCAATGGGCGGGCGTTACCGCTGCTCTCGTCGGTGCGAGAGAGTTCGTCCAACGCTTGCAAAGCCAGACGGTAAAGCCAGGGCTCGAGCGCCAGGCGTTCGGGCTTCTCCTGACCGTTGCCCAAGGCGGCGGCGATGGTTTCGTCGATGACTTCTTCTTTCGAGACGCTGTCGGGCGCGATCGATTCCTGGGCCTCGCGGAAATAGATTTCCCTTTCGACAAAGCGCTCCAGGCGCGAGAGATTGATGTTCACGTAGGAGCGAATGTCGTCGGAAGAAATCGTCGGCGGGAAAACGGCGGCCAGCGTCTGCTCGAACGGAACCTCGTGCACGACGGCGCTGGGACGGGCACTATCCCCACGCTTGCCACGCTGCCACTTGTGCGACGCTCGCAGGAGATCTTTGTGCTTGCTGACCTGCTGCAGCAGATCCTCAAACGCACTCTTCACCGCAGCTGCGGCGTTCGGCGCCGAAGTCTGCACGGCCATTTGACCTGACGGCAAGCGCAGGTTCAGCGAAACGCTGGTGCCCTCGCGAGCAGAGATCTCCTCCACCACTCCCTTCAAGTGGATAAGTTCGGGCCGGAAAACCTGCAGGCGTTTTTGCAGTTTTTCGATCTGGTGTTGAATGTCTCTTTCGACGGCGGGAATTTTATGAAGACGGTAGCTGACGTGAACATTCATAGCGCCTCGGCCTTGCTAACGAAGTGCGCAACCAAGTGCTTTCTAAGCCGATTGTACACCCGGTGGAAAAAAGGCAAGCGGGAGAATTCCGCGGCTTACTCATTAAGATGGCCTCACTCTGGATTTCGTTGCAAATAGAAACCATTAGCCGGACCCATGAGTTTGCAACCCTGAGAACGCGCAGGATATGATCCCGGCACGATGATCTTGTCAAAATTTCCCCTGCTGGTCCTTCTGACTGCCTTCGCCTGCGCGCAGGCTCCATCCTCCAAAGAAGTTGAAAGCGTCTATCCTGACGCGCATGCGCTTTATCTTGATCTGCATCAGAACCCTGAACTCTCAGCGCATGAGACGCAAACCGCAGCGAAGCTGGCCGCGAGTTTGCGCAGTGCTGGGTATGAGGTGACTGAACATGTGGACACTACAGGCGTGGTCGCCATTCTCAAGAACGGGCCCGGCCCCGTCATTATGCTGCGCACGGAACTGGATGCGCTTCCGGTGGAAGAGAAGACGGGCCTTCCGTACGCCAGCAAGGTGCGCTCGAAAGACGACGCCGGGCGAGACGTCCCGGTAATGCATGCGTGCGGACACGACCTGCATATGGCGGCCCTTCTCGGCACTGCTGAGGTCATGGCACGCAGCAAGAACACCTGGCATGGGACGCTGATGCTGATCGGCCAGCCTGCCGAGGAAACTATTGGCGGAGCGGATGGAATGGTCCGCGACGGCTTGTTCACGAAGTTTCCGAAGCCGGACGTTGCCGTGGCTTTGCATGTCGGCAATGAATTTCCCGCGGGGATGGCCGCGATTACTCCCGGCGTCTACAACACGAACTCGGATTCGGTACGCATCACGATCTATGGCAAAGGTGGGCATGGCTCGATGCCGCAGTCGGCCATCGATCCCATTGTGATCGCAGCTCGAACCATTCTCGCGCTGCAGACCATTGTGTCCCGCGAGATCAAACCCGGCGAAATGGCGGTCGTAACGGTCGGCTACATCCTGGCGGGCACCAAGAACAACATCATTCCTGATCACGCGGAAATGGGGCTAACTATACGGACCCGCAAGCAGGAGGTGCGGCAGCAGATTCTTGCTGCCATCGCACGCATCGCCAAGGGTGAGGCCGCCGCGGCGGGGGCGCCACGCGAACCTTCGGTGGAACGCTACGAGGGTACCGCCCTGGTTTACAACAATCCCGCGCTGGCCGAGCGGCTACGGGCTCCGCTGGAAGCCGCGCTCGGAAAAGACAAGGTAGTGACCGGCGAGCCGATCACGCCCTCAGAGGATTTCTCCTATTTCGTCAATCAGGGTGTTCCGGGCTTTTATTTCAGTCTGGGTGGGGCAGACCCGGAGAAGTTCGCTGCAGCTAAAGCGGCGGGCACTCAGCTTCCTTCGAATCACTCTGCGCTGTTCGCTCCCGATGTGGATCCCGCGCTTCACGCGGGGATCGCGGCAGAGGTTGCGGTGTTGAGGAACTTGCTGAATGCGACGCCGGAAGAATTGCACAAACTCACTGCGGAACAGTCGACCCGCTAAAGGCGCGGGCCGCGCATGGCGCGAGGCTCGCTCGACTTCTTCGTTATCGTGGTTCGGATCAGTATTTCGTCGACTTCACAGCAGTGTTCACCAGCGAGCCCTTACCTTGTTGCTGCTGCGCCGGTGCGCTGTCTTCCTGCGCCATCAGTGTGGACAGCTTGTCACGCCAGATGATGATGCTGTCTTTGGCGGCCTGCGCGTCGGGAGAATCCGGGACCAGTTCCAGATATTCCTTCATGTGTAGAACGGCGAGTTCGTAGTATTTCTTTTCCCCCGCAAGGGTAGCCAGATTGAATTGCCCTTCGGGCCAGGTGGGAAAAATGTCGAGGGCGGCCATGTATTCGCGGATCGCCTTCTCTTCATCCTTTTCCTTGAAAGCGTACTCGGCCAGCACTTGGTGCTCGCGTGCTGCCTCGGGCATGGCGGGTTTCGCCGCGGCATCGCGCCACGGCTTCAGCTGCGCTTCGAATTGCTGATAGTGCGCGTCGTACTGCGCTTTGACCTGTTGCCAGGCTGCAACGGACAAGTACTCCAAGGCAGCGGCAAAACGTTCGGCCTCTTTGTGCTTCTTATAGATCCAGCAGATGTGGTCCGGCGCATCATGGGCGTAATCCCGCCAGTTGGTGCAAAAAGCGTACGGATACTTGCGCGTGTTCACGAAAGCGATTTGGCCGAGTCGGGGCAAGGCGATTCCAAAGTTTGCCTCAGCGCTCGAATACAGCACATATTGGTCGGTAACCTTGACGTTCTTAAAGCTGCTGAGCGCCTCTTCCATCCACTTGAAAGCTTCCGCCTGATCCTTCGGTTCGACATCCTTGTGAGCAAATGCCGCGGGACACAGAAGGCACAGCAGGGCCGCTGCTACGGCCAATTTGGCGCTTCTCAATTGCCATCGTTGCTGCATGTCGGGGCTCCCTCGATTGCTTTCTGATTCAGTACGTTGAGAATCAGCCGGGGTCTATTTCGACCGGTGCGAAACGTTGACGAGCGATCCCCGCTTCTGGCCTTGCCCGCCCGCGGGACTCGCGGCGGCGGCAAACACAGAATTCAGGCGATCTTTCCAGATGATGATGCTGTCTTTGGCGGCCTGCACGTCGGGCGAATCGGGAACCAATTCCAGATATTCCTTCATGTGCAGAATGGCGGTGTCATAGTCCTTCTGTTCGCCGGCCAGGGTTGCGAGGTTGAATTGGCCTTCGGGCCACGTCGGAAACAGGGCCACCGCGGCCTGATATTCGCGAATCGCTTTGTCAGTCTCGTGTTGCTTGAAGGCATACTCGGCGAGCACCTGGTGCTCGCGGGCTGATTCGGGCATCACCGGCCTGGGCGAAGCCTCGCGCCATGACTTGGCCTGCGACTGAAATTGCTGATAGGCAGCCTCCTGCTGAGCTTTCGCCTGTTCGCGCGCCGAGGTCGCGAGAAATTCGAGCGCTGCCGCGAACGACTCCGCCCGGCCACGTGTGAACAGCTTTATGTAGTCGGGACCATCATGGGTGTAGTCCTGCCACTGCGCGGTGTAGTAACCGTCCCGGATCGCACCGCTCTGAACAGCAGTGATCCGCGCCAGAGCGATTCCGTAGTGATACTGCTGATCGCTCGACGAATACAGAAGATATTGAGAGTTCAGCTGATCAACCTTGTAAAAGCGGTGGGTGGCGTCCGCGATCCACTTCTCGGCTTCGGCCTGGTCCCCCGGCGTATGTTCCTTCTTCGCAAACAGGCTGATCGGAAGAAGCAATGAAAAGACTAGAAACGCTGCAGCTGCATTTCGCACAGAGGGACTCAGACGGCGCATGGATGGATCTCCCGAACAAAAGGTCTTAGTGATCTTCCCAGCTTTGATTCAGGGCGGCTGGAATGCAATCAAAAACCGAGGCGCGACGGTTCCTTTCGTAACTTCGTGGCGGCTCGTTGGTGCCCGCCAGGCACAGCGACTCTCTTCGGTAATCTTGCTGCCTCTCGCCCCCGGTTCAATACTGGGGAACTCTCTTCTTTATGTGCCGGGATGCCGGCGCGGAATCTGGCCTGCGCAATCGCAAGGTTGGATCATCCGTCAGAACCAGAAAAGGAACGGTTGGGGCATGCAAGAAATCAGGATAGAAAAGCGTTTAAGTCGTGGACTCCTGCTGGCGCTGTTCGGCTGCCTCGCGTTTGGAGTTGGCGCGATTTCCCTGCGCGCCGACACCTGTTCCTACAGCTACGACTGCCGCGGCAGCGCGGCCTGCGCTCAGATGATGGGCGGAAATGCCCGCACGCTGAGTGAGTCGGGGCCTGACATGAACTGGAACAAGTGTGAAGCGATCCGCAAGCAGGTGATCGGCGGTGGATCGACTCCGTGCACCTGCACTTCCGGCAATGGCACCGCGGCGGACGGTCCCAAAGTGGCGATCGGCCACAACCTGCAACAGAACGTGGTCAGTCTGGGTGCGAACATGATGGTCTCGAACATCAAGAACCCAGTGGTTGGCCAGTTCATGTCCGGCTTTACCAACTCATTTCTGCAGACGGTATTCGACAACCAGGCGGAGGCACAGCGGCAGCGGCAGATCATGGACCAGCAGTTGGCCGAACAGAGGCGCCGGCAGGAAGAGCAGCGGCGCATCGCCGAGCAGCAGCGCATTGACGCCATGTACGCGCGCCTGAACCGGGAACTGAAGCTCGAAGGCCTGCCTTTCGGCCTTTCACTGAAAAGCATGAACACGAATGCCGGCCTGGAACTGAAGAACATGAACTCGACCGGTCCCGACTCTCTCACACTCAAGCTGAGCCAGAGCACGCCGACCAGCTACGGGTTAAAGGGTCTGCCGGGCATTTACGTTGGCGGGCCGGCGGGATCCGACGGTTCCACGGCTCCGGAGGCAGCGGCGGCGGGAAATCCCAATCTTGTTTCCGGGCCGGGCACGGGTACGACCGGTCCGGGCATCCCCGGATTGCCGGGAATTTATCTGGATGCGGTGAAGCCGGAACAAGCAGCGCAACTGGCGCAGGCGGCAAACAATCTGCCCGGCCAGGAGCAGGTGCTGGCGCAGGACACCGCGCTCGACGCGGCGCAGCGGAATCCTGACCTGAGCGGGCCTTCGGACGATCCCAAGGTGCAAGCGTTCCAGGCAACCGTCCAGAACTACGATCAGGCCGCCGGCACAGCCAAGACAACGCAGCAGGCATACAACGAAGCGCAGTCGCGCGCCGATGCCGACAAGAGCGTGATCGAAATGGCTCGCAGCAAGCTCGACACCGCAAACGCCACTCCGGCTCAGCAGCAGGCATTCAACCAGATGCTGGGTGCGGCCAAATCCGACGAGGATGCGGCCGAGGCAGCCCGCAAAATATTTGACGGGGCGAATGCCAATCTTTCGATCAGCCGTTCGAATGCTGCAGGTGCTCTGGCGGCCCTGGCTCCGCCATCCACCAGTGCTTCTGTGGTGGACCCGAGGGGCACGAGCAAGCCGATGGTGGTGGCGAACTTGAAGACTTCCGACCGGAACAGCGCGCCGGTCGTTCCGCCCGCGGCAGCAACTCCTGTTGCTCCGACTCCGGCGCCCACCGTGTTCAAGACGATACCCACGCAAACACAACTGCGCGCCCGGCTGGAAGGCCTGCAGGAGTCCTTGCGCCGGCTTACCGAGGACGAGAGGAAGCGCGGAGAGGCCCGCGCCGACGCCGCCAAAGACGTGAATGAAGCCGTGGGCGATGCCGAAGAGCGTGGGCTCAACATGCTCATGGATCTGCTAACCACCGGCTGGGACAATTGCGCGCCTCTGGCACAAGGCGGCGTGGTGGGCAAGTTCGAACGGGACGCTGCGCGAATTCCCGGTCAGATTGAAGACGTCTACAAAGAGGCGTCCGCTGCCAAAGACGCCAGCACCCTCGGTTCGTTCAATGAGAAGAAAGAGCAACTGGACCGAACGAAAATTTGGCTGGAAAACTCGGTCACCCAGATCAAACGCTACAAAGATCGAATGAGCGAGATTGAGGCCGCAAAAAATACACGAGAAGTCATTGAGAAATCGAACGGCGACTGGGAGACCACTCTCGATGGCGTGCGCAAGACAATCGAGATGGGATTGGACGACAAGCCGATCACCGACTATCTGGAATATGCCGCAGGGCTTGCGGGATGCCATGTCGTGGCTCTAAAAGCCACGTCCTCCGTGGTCGATTCGGTCTACGATATTTTCAAGGAAGGCGATGCAGCGGTGGAACTGCGCGATCTTGACGAAAACACGATGAAGTTCCTGGCGGCGCAGAAAGCTATTGATCGAAGACTCAAGGCCACTGTGGCACAACTAAATTGCTACAAGCTGGCAGACCCTGCGGGTGTGATGAGCTGCGTTCAAGCAGCGGGTCAGCCGTGATGAGATTTATACCGCTACGGTGACCGACGTTTCCGTGCGCGTGACGGGCCGATAGAGCGTGTCGCGCTCGATGGGCTCGCGTCCGGCAGCGCGGATCAGGCGCTCCAGTTCTTCGCGGCGCATGCCCTGGGGAGTAGTCGCGCCCGCATCGTGGTAAATCTTTTCTTCGATCACCGTGCCGTCCATGTCGTCGGCGCCAAAGCGCAGGGAAATCTGCGCGATCTTCGCGGTCATCATCTGCCAATACGATTTGATGTGCGGGAAGTTGTCGAGCACAAGACGGCTGACGGCAATCTGCTTGATGTCGAGCATCCCCGTGGTCTTCGGCAGGTGCTGCAGCGGCGTGTTGTCGGGATGGAACGCTAGCGGAATGAATGTCTGGAAGCCGCCGGTCTCGTCCTGCAGCGCCCGCAGCTTCATCAGATGGTCGACGCGGTCTTCGTCGTTCTCGACGTGGCCGTAGAGCATGGTGGCGTTCGACTTGAGTCCGATCTGGTGCGCCAGTTTGGCGGTCTCGAGCCACTCGCTGCCGTCGATCTTGTGGTCGCAAATTATATGGCGTACGCGGTCGGCAAAAATCTCGGCGCCGCCGCCGGGAAGCGAGTCCACGCCCGCAGCTTTCAGTTGCTCCAGCGTCTCGCGGATCGTGAGCTTCGCCCGCCTCGATAGATAGGCGACCTCGACCATGGTAAACGCCTTGAGATGGACCTGTGGAAAGCGCTGCTTCAGGCCTGAACACAGATCGAGGAAATATTGAAACGGCAGGTCGGGATGCAGGCCGCCGACGATGTGGAATTCCGTCACCGCCTCGGTGTATCCCGAAGCCGCGGTCTCGAATGCCTCTTCGAGCGCCATGGTATAGGCGCCGGGCGTGTCCTTCTTGCGTCCAAAGGCGCACAGGCGGCAGGCCGCTACGCAGACATTCGTCGGATTGATGTGGCGGTTGACGTTGAAGTATGTCTTGTCGCCATGCATGCGCTCGCGCACCAGGTTCGCCATCCAGCCCACGGCCAGGATGTCGCCGGTGCGGTAGAGGGCGAGGGCTTCATCGGCATCGAGCCGCGTTCCGGCGAGGACTTTGGCATGGATCGGCTCAAGCCGCCGGTCGTCGGTTTGAAAAGCGTGCGTCTGGAAAGTGTGGTTTGGGCGCTTGGCAGACATCCTCTTGATGATATCGCAAGGACGATGCGGACTGCCATTCCCGACGAAAGGCCCTAACCACGAAGGGCACGAAGGTTCACGAAGGAAACCTAACCCTGCAGGATCTAGCGATCGACGACAACCCGGTCCTGAATCTGGCTGTACTCAGCCTCCGACAACACGTGGCGCGTCACCAACTGATGGGCGCTGGCGTAGGGGCGCTCGGCGATAATCCGGGCTGCCTTTTGGGAACTGATGCCCGGCAGCGATGCTAGGTCGTCCTTTGACGCCTTGTTCAAGTCCACCGATCTCTTGTTGCTGAGTCCCTCCTTCACGCCTTCGGCGACAGCCTTCGTATCGCGTTTGAGACTGGCAGTGGCTTCGGCAGTTTTCTCGCGGAGTTGGTCCGGAGATTGATTCGGAGCACAGGCCGCGCACGTGGCCAGGATCGAACTGAGCAGGACAAGGTAGACGAGTCGGATTGGCATTGTACTTGGATGCCCTCGCGGCCCCATCGGTTGGCGCTGTCGAAGATTGTCGCCTACCTTTTGGACACAAAATGCATCTACCTTGCGGGAGCGCTACCCACGAAGGAGACCGTCGATGAACAGAATTCTTGTCGCTGCAGCAGTTATGGCAACATTCGCGAGCGGGTCGGCACTGGCACAAAGCACACCCCCGGGCTCAACCGATCCGAGCACTCCCCAAACGCAGCCGGCGCCGACACAACCCCAGAGTCAACCGCAGCCGCAAGCAACTCCGCCCGCCCCGCAGGCTCCAGCCTCGGCGCCGCCTGACGCAAGTCAGGCACCGGCGGCAGGAACTACGAGAATCGCTCCAGGAAGCGTGATCCCGGTGCAGTTGACGAAAACCATCGACGCCAAGACGGCCAAGCCGGGTGACGAAGTCGTGGCCATAGTCACGATGGATCTGAAGACCAACAGTGGCGAGGTCATTGTCCCCAAGGACACAAAGGTGACGGGACACGTGACTGAGGCGCAGGCGCGCAGCAAAGAACAAAAAGAATCGCAGCTGGGAATCGCCTTTGACCATGCGGTCTTGAAGAGTGGGGACGTGAATTTGCCCATGTCGATCCAAGCAGTCATCGCGCCTCCCACGAACAATGCGAATGCTGGCGGCGGTGATCCCGGCGCTCCCGCGGGCGGGGGTGGCGCAGCTACGTCTCCGATGGGTGGAGGACGGAGCGGCTCAATGGGAAGTGCGGGGCAAACACAGCCATCGAGCCCAGCGCCGAACTCTGTGCCAACCACCGGCACCGACACTCAGCAGAAAGGCAACGCGCGTCCCCCGATCAACGGGAGCACGCAGGGCGTGGTTGGAATTTCGAACTTGAAGCTCGAAGCTGGGCAGAACGCAGCGCAAGGCTCGGTGCTGAGTTCGGAGAAGAACAACGTGAAGGTTGAAAGCGGCACGATGCTGCTTCTAAAGGTCAATCAATAGAAGTGGCGTTGCATGGGTCCGGAGGGCTCGGCTCGTCTCTGCGGTTCCGCCTTCAAAGACTGGCAATTTCCAAAGCGTTACGGGGTCGCGCCTGCGGCGGCTCCGTGGGAGCGGACAGGCTCTTCCTGGTCTTCTTCCTGATCCCCGGCGCGCATGAGGCGGTTCCAGAAAATGATCGACGGGGCGACCGTCGCGACAATCATCGCCCAGGGCACCACCGGCGAACTCCAGAAGATGCTGCTGGTAAAGCTGAGCAGCGCCAGCCAGATCAAAGTCACAAACGTGCCGAAGAGAAACGCATCCCGCCGCGCGACGCTGCGAAATGGCAGCGAGTACGAGCACATGGCCTGCACCATCAGAGAAAATGGGAACGCGACGACGAGATCGATAAAGTAGTGTTCTCCCGTGCCCAGAGTGGCCATCACCGTGAGAACCACGAACACCATAGCAATCGCGCGCACCCAGCGCGCCAGCCCACGAGAGTTCCACCATACCAGCAATACCCATGCCATATGCAGCGATGGAATGGCATTGCGCGCGCCCTTGAGCAGGACGGGCACAACGTTCATGTGCATCACGTCCGCAATCGACGGCGGATGAAATGGGAAGGCGGCTCCAAACACGTGCACGGGCCCGCAAGCCGGCAGCATGTTGTAGAAGAGAACTCCCACCGGCCCCGTGACCAGGAACGCCAACATGACTGCAAAAGCTTTTTCTCTTTTTTGCCGCAACTGGGCGGCGTAGACCAGGGCCAAGGGCAACGGCAGCGCGATATAGATGACGAGGCATACAAAGCGCACCCACAGCCACGTCCAGAAAAGCTGCCCCATCAGAAAACTGAACTGCACGCGCAGACTGCAATCAAACGAGTAAAGAAAGAGATCGAACGTCTTGGGATGGAGCGTCTCGGTGATGTCGAGCAACGTACTCGCCATGTATTCCGAGGCTACAAAAAGAATCGACGGCAGAAATCCATAAAGGAGAAGTTTGCGATCGTCTCCTTCGGCCCAGATCGTGTGCGTACCCAGTACCGCCAGCGCAGCCATCCCTACGAACGAAAAGCCGGCCATGAATACAGGGTGAAACTCCATGACGCGAAAGTCGAGTACGGCGAGGAACAAGCTACCGGTCAAAACCCAAATCAAGTCGAACCAGGAGCGCCGGATCATCACCAGCACAATGAGGGCGCTAGCCAGCGCGAGCGAAAGAAACGCGGAGGTCATCGAATCGGAATAGAAATCCCGATTGAGGGCAAGCGCGAGGATCACTCCGTACAGCAGCGCCGTCAAGCCGAGCTTGATCGCGACCTTGCGGTCGATGGTGCCGGACTTCGAAGGATCTGTGTTATTGCGCACGATTGGTTGCGAGCCTGTCCAACAAATAGCTCGCACTCAAGAGTTTAGGGGGCAGCGGAAACCGGGGCAACACGGTTTGCCGCAGCGGCGGTTACAAGAGTAATCCTTCGCCATTGGATGGACAACGGATCACGTGCAGCCTGATCGCAGTTTAAGCGCCGCCGCTCAACTTTTTCTTGGCCAGCGGACGTGCGTACGCGTTCGTGGGATTGTGGATATTCACCTCGAGAACCTTTTGGTAGTAGGCCTTGGCTTGAGCCTTATTTTCAGATTTCTCGTAAGCTTCACCGAGCAGGGCCAGAACCATGGGGTCATGCTGGTCGGCTTTCTGCAATTCCTCGATCGCAGTCCGGGCTTCGCCGGTGTAGAACGCAACGTAGCCGGTGAGGTAGGGATAGAACTTCATCTGCTCGGGATTGTTCGCACTATCGAGCGCGGTCTTGGCGGCAGCCACATGTTGCTTGGCGGCGTCGGCGTTGCCGCGGCGGGCGGCAATACGCGCCTGAGCACTCTCCCAGCGGAACATCCAGAGATGCTTGTCAGCGTCCGTCAGGTCAGGCTTGTGGATGACGGTGTTGTATCCCATCTTGTACCACTTGTAGGCGTGGTCGAGATCATTAGCGTCGAGGTAGATGCGCGCTAGTTCGTTGCAAATCTCGGCCGCGCCGACGGAGTCGCTCTTCGCCAGGCGCGCATTGAAGACCTGCATTTCGAATTCCGCAGCCTTGAAGGTGTTGCCCTCGAACGCATAGGACACTGCCATCGCGCGCAATGCCTGCCCGTTGGAATCCGCCGGTGCACCTGCAATGGCTTTGGTGAAATGCTCGTGCGCCTCGGTGTAGTCGCCTTTGAGATCGAGCGCCGCTCCCATGGCCAGATGTGCCTCGTACAGATCCGGGGATTTGTCGAGTGCCTTACTGTACAGGGCGAGCGCGTCATCCAGCTTGCCGTCGCGGCTGAGTTTCTGGCCTTGCTGCACCAAGTCGGCCGAACTGCCGGGAGCGGGGGCTGGCGCGGAGGCGGACTGCTGAGCGCAAACAAGCGCGGCGAGCAGGAACGGGACGCAGGCAGTGCGGACAATACTCCGAAGCATGAGGCCTCCAAATTTTGGCGCTAATGATTATGGCACGGCCGGCACAGATGTAGTAAGCGAGGTGGCGTCATCCCGAACTCGGCGCAGTTCAGCTGGGTGAGGTCTCGCGTGGGACCGCGGACTATCTACGCGCGAGATCCTTATAGATGTGAGAGTGCCGTATTCACGGGATCATTTCCTCAGCAGCAAGTCGCTCGCGACGAAGACGAAGAACAGCACCGAAATGACGCCATTCATGGTGAAGAAGGCGGCGTTGAGCTTCGACAGGTCATTGGGCCGGACGAGAGAATGCTCGTAGAGCAGGAGAAGTATCACTGCCACAACACCAACGGCCGCGATCTTCCCCATGCCGAAGACGATCAGCAGAGCGACGAGCAGCCCGACCATCACGAGATGAAAGCCGCGCGCGATCCACAGCGCAGTGGGAATGCCCACGTATCGCGGAATCGAGTGCAGCCCGCTCTGGCGATCGAATTCGAAATCCTGGCAGGCATAGAGAACGTCGAAGCCGCCCACCCAGAAGGTCACCGCGGCGGTGAGCAGCAGGATGCGAGGATCGAGCGAGCCCCGCACCGCGATCCATGCTGCCGAAGGGGCGATACCGAGCGCGAATCCCAGCACCAGATGCGACCAGCGCGTCACCCGCTTCGTATACGAGTAAAGCAGCAGCACCGCCAGAGCCACGGGAGACAGCATCAGCGCGAGGCGGTTCAGTTGACTCGCAGCAAAAATGAAGATCGCGCTAGACACGACCACGAACGTCGCGACAAACGCAGGCGAGAGATGCCCGGCGGGCAAGGCGCGAGTGCTGGTCCGCGGATTGGCGGCATCGATGGAAGCGTCAGCCCAGCGGTTAAACGCCATCGCCGCTGAACGAGCCGCGACCATGGCTACGATGATCCACACGAGTTGGCGCAGCGAAGGAAATCCTCCAGCCGCAAGCATGGCCCCGCAAAGCGCAAACGGGAGGGCGAAGATGGAGTGCTCCCACTTGATCATCTCCAGCGTGACGCGCAGGTTGTGCAGGACGGGCACGGAGTCGATTGTAATGCAGGACCTGGGGTCTCAACTCGATTGCGTGCGATGCCTTGTCATCCTGAGCGAAGCGAAGGATGACAGCTCAGATCAGGATGACAGGGCATACTTATTTCGCGACCCTACTGAACTCGACCCTGATGAGTGTCCGAAACCAGCGGCACAAACCGGCACAGTTCGCGCAACGCGATTCGCGGCTGTCCGCCTTCTATGCGGATCAACTGCAGTTGCTGAGAATCCGCTGTACCCACCGGTAGAATCATTCGCCCGCCCTCGGCTAACTGGGCGAGTAGCGCGACGGGCACCTCTGCGGCCGCGGCCGAAACGATGATTGCATCGTAAGGCGCAGCCTCCGCAAATCCCTGGGTACCATCGCCCACAATTACCTTGACGTTCGTGTATCCGAGGCGCACCAGCAAATCCCGCGCCGCGCCCGCCAGCGCGGCGTGACGCTCCACCGAGAACACCCGCGCCACCAGTTCGGCGAGCAACGCTGTCAGGTAGCCCGACCCGGTACCAACTTCGAGAACCCTGTCGGCGGGCGAAAGCGCCAGCGCTTCCAGCATGAGCGCAACGATGTATGGCTGGGAGATCGTTTGGCCTTCCCCGATAGGCAGAGGATGATCGTCATACGCCTGATGTCGATAGCGTTCTGGCGCGAACTCGTGGCGCGGCACTCGCGCCATGGCATCGAGCACCCGCTCATCTTTCACGCCGCGTGCGCGCAGCTGGGCGTCGACCATGTGTGCGCGCAGGCTGGCGAATAGAGAACTATTGTCGGAGAAGTCCATTCAGAGATTCGGGAATCTGTTTCCCGCGAGAAGTAATTCTATTTCTTGCGGCGCCGAATGCGGACATCGAAACTGACCACGCCGTTTTGGTCGCGCGTGCCCACAATCGAAACATTGCGGTTGACGTAATATTCGCCCTGAATAATCTGCTGCGAACTCTGCGAAACATTAGTGCTGTAGGTGAGAGTAATGTTATTGGCGAACTGCTGCTCGATCGTGACTTGCGGGCCTCGCGCCGTGGGATTCGTTTCGGTGGTCAGGCCCTGAGGATCGATCTTGATCCGGCTGACCCCGAAGAGTTTCTGCATGCGGCTGCTCACGGTGGAGTTGATGGCCTGGCTGATGATGAGATTGGTGGCCTGATCGGTGAAACCTCCCTGACCGGACTGCTGCTGCAATTGCTCCGACTCCTCGCTGGTGCGACCCAGAGCCAGCAAGGCGATGATGTCCGACTTGGGCAGCGGCGGCTCCGAACGATAGTTCACATTCAGGCGATCGGGAGTCCCCGTAACAGTGATGTCGAGATCGTAGTTGCGCACGTGGGTCGTGGCCTGCAGGTTGACCTGAGGTTCAATCGCCACCGGATTGGCAAACGTAATGTCGCCGCGCTCCAGGCGGAACTTGATTCCGTTGAAGGTTGCGTCGCCTTCCAGAATGTCCGCGCGGCCGAGAACGCTCGGGCGCGCCACCGACCCGTGCAGGCGCAAATCAGCATCTCCGGAGAGACGGGCCACGGCTGTCTTCATCTGCAGTTCGGGCGCGGTACGTACGGATACGTCCAGCTTTACGTTGTACAGTGGCGAATTCGCCGGAGTGATTGCAGCCGACTGGCGGCTTCGCTCCAGGTACGAGCCAAAGTCAAAACCGGGCGTCACTGCCAGCTTCGTGACCAGGATGTCACCGGAAATCATGGAAGCGGAGCGGTTCCCGACCCAGTGCAGTTCCGCCGTCGCCGTCGAACTCACGCCCGGGGGATACCGCAGACGCACCTCTTTCCCCACGGCGGTAAGGTTGAAATTGAGCTGGCCGTTGTAGTTGGTCGCGTCACCTTTCAGGTCGAGGGTGCCGCCGCCGGTGCGGGCCGTCAGTTGGTCGATATGAGCGCGATCCCGCGTGAAGGTGAGCGAGCCGTTCATGTCGCTCAGTCCGCTGGGCAATCCCGCATAGTTGGCAGTTCCATCCTTGATCTTGACACTGCCTTGCGGGAGCGGCTCGCTCAGCGTACCCCCTAGAGTCATGTGGATCGTCGACAGACCGGAAACGGAGAGATCCGGCACCATACTGCCCAGCAGTTTGAGGTCGATTTGGCCGTCGGCAGCCAGATCAAGCTCCTTCGCGCCCGCGAAATGAATCGACCCGTGTCCGGTGACATCGGTTCCCTCCCCCACCAAGTGCGCCGGATCGATGTGGGCGGTCATATCGGCATACGTGAAACTCACCGGACCCTGGTTGTGCAACTTGGCATATTCCAGTTCGATGGCAAGATCGGTGGCCGTTCCCTTCAGCTTCCATTGCCGCGGATAGCGCAGTGGCCCCTCCATATTGATCATGCCGCTGACCGAGGAGTGGCCGGTCAGTTGCTGCCCCAAATAAGCGCGCCACAAGGCATCGAGATCGAGGTGATCCGTCCGCGCTGTAATGTTCGCGGGATAGTCCCCGTGCATCACGACGCTGCCTTCAACGGCGAGGTTGCCATGGGGAAATTCGGAGCGTCCGGTCACATGCAGTTCGCCGTCTTTCGTGGTGGCTTCCAGATCGAGCCCGCCGGCGAGTTCCCGGTCGAGCGTAAGGTCGCGCACGTGAACCTTGGCGTTGATCGCTGGACTTTCAATCGTGCCGGAGCCTTGCAGCGTAAAGTCGGCTCGACCCGTCATCGGCAACGGGTCCAAATGGATCTCGCGAATGCGCGCGATGTCAAAGTTCTTTCCGGCCAGGTCCAAGCGGAACGCGTGCGTCGCCGGGGTATAGGCGGCGGTGCCGGAAACCTCGGCGTCCTGATGGGTGAGATGAATATTATTGAGAACGGTCTCGCTCCCCGCCATGCGCAGGTCGGCATCGAACGTTTCGATCGACTCGCCATAGGCCGAGGCATTCTCCGCGTGAATGTGCCCTTGCCCCTGGGGATGCGCCCGCGTACCCGTGATCTGAAGAGACACGTCTGCCGTTCCGGAAACCGGAGCGTCGAAGCCCGCGATCGCCGCAGTCGAGGCAACATCCACCTTGTGCAGGTTCACGTGCGCCGTGAAAGGAGTCGTTTCGGTGAACTTCCCATTCTGCAGATTGGCTGTGATATCGAAAACAGCGCTGGTATCTCCGCGTTTGAGAGTGCCCCCGCGGAACGCCAGATCATGCGAAGAGAACTGGATACTGGCCGCCAGCGAATCCCAATGCACCGCTTGCACGGGCGTGCGCGAGGTCGCAGGCACGGTGAATTCGAAGTCCTCCGCAACCAGCGTTCCGGCCAGGGTTGGCGCGGAAAATGTTCCGCCGGCAACACCGTTGAAGATCGCGCTGCCATCTACGCGGAACGGCAAGTTGGCGGGACCGCCCAGGGCCGCCACCAGCGGCCGCCACTCTTCCACATTGGAAGTGGTAACCGAAAAGTGCAGCGTTGAGGAAGCCGCCAAAGTCCCGGATGCCTGAATTTTCGACGCCGGCGTAGTCAAGCTGAATTGCGCGAGTTCCAGCGAGTCACTGTCGGCGCGATACTTGCCTTGAATGTGGGCGGTCACCGGCAATTCGCCTGCGGCGGGACGCGCGGGCGGGTTCACCTCAAGCGCAAATCCAACCTCGGCATCCTGGTACGATCCTTTCCAAAGTGCATCCACGGTGCCGCTGGCCGCGCCCGCGGGGCGGAATCGTCCTAGCGGGTGCGCGGGAACGCTTAAGGCAGACGCCACCTCTGCGACAGAAACGTCTCGCAAGCGAACATGCACCGTGCCGCTCTGCACGCCTGGCAGCTTTACTTTTTCGCCCTTCTTCGCTGGAGGCCGCACCGCGGTAATCACCGGAAAGTTTTCCGTGCCCTTCTTCACCTTGCCCGGCGGCATCGGGGGGATACCGTGCAGCCAGTTGTCTACCTGTGCGTCGCCCGCGAAACTGCCGCCGAATAACTTGCCCTGCAACTTCGAGAGCTTGATCTGCTCATCCGTCACGGTGTAATCCGCGGTCGTGCTGGCTTTCTTGAGCACGATCTGATCGTCCTGCCAGCCTGCGTCGCGCAACGCCAGAACGCCAGAGGTGGAGAACTCGCTCAGCGACCACCGGCCGCTGCCTTTGAACTCGGCGGTCCCTTCGCGCAGATCACGCCGCCGAGCAATCGCGGCCGCCTCCTGGAGGTCAACGTGCGCCTCGTAGCTTCCGTCCAGGTGAGGATTGCGGAAATCGTCGATGCGTCCGCGCGCCTCCAGAGTAGAACGGCCGGATTGCCACTTCAGAGATTTGACGTCCACGGAGGTCGATGCCAGGCTGAACTCGGCCGTAGCCATCCACGCGAAAGGACGGAAGTCTGCGAAGCTACTGTCCACTTTGCCGACCGCGAGATGGCTCTCGTAGCGTCCCCGCAGGAACGAGTAATCCATCTGCACGTTGGTGTCATGCACGGCAAAGTCCAGGGGAATTTTGCGGTCTGCCCACAGCAATTCGCCGCGCCGTACCGAAAGATGATCGATCGACAACGCAAACAACTGCTCGATCGGAGTCTTCTCCGAAGGTTTCTGAACTCCCTTCGGCGCAGGGATGTTCGTTGTTCCGTCTGGCCCGATCGCGATGCGAATCTCCGGATGATCGAGGGTGACTGAGTAGAAGCCGAACTCAGTGCGCAGGAACGAGATGATTTTTACCTGCGCGCGCAGGCTGTCGGCATGAACCAGCGGAGGGTCGGTCGCGGCTTCCGTCCCGCGTACGGTAATATCGCGCACTTCGACCTGCAGGTGAAACGGAACAACGTGAAAGCTGCCGATCTGGGCGCGGCCACCGGTAATCCGCTCGACTTCGGCGACCATCCGGCTGCGAACGTAGGCCTGGAAAGAATCCGTGGTGGTGTACCAGAGGGCGCCAAGCATGGCGACGATCCCTACACCGGTGGCAATCAGCAGATATTTCCACCAGCGGCGCGGCCTGGCGGGGGATTTGGTCACCGCGACTGTACTCCCTCTGCAGCGGCTCCGGCTGATCCCGGGACGCTCACTTTGCTTTCCGAGCGCAGGGACTGGAGCCAGGAGACCATCAGTTCGTTGACCTTCTCCTCGGTGAGCAACTCGCGGATCTTGGCGGCAACATCGGCCGGCGGCACGTCCCCTGCGCCGGATTGCTTCAGCTGGGGAACAAATTTCTCGCGGTAATAGGCCTCGATCGTCTTGGAATCAATCTGCACCGCGGGACGCAGGCGGGCATCTACCAGGCGCATGAGATCGATCTGCTGCTGCACGTGCGAAATCAAATCTTTTTCGGCCAGCCCGAACCGAGCTAGCACCGACTGCCAGCCTTCGGTCGTCGCCGCTTCCGGATACGCCTTCCGCGCTTCGGCAACGCGAGCAGCAGCCTCCGCCTCGGACGCGTGCTGGAAGTAGGCCGACTTCATCTGCTCCCCAAGAAGTTCCTGATCAATCAGGCGGTCGAGGACGGCGCGGCGGTCCTCGTTCGAAAACTGGTTGATCGCCTTGCCGTTGAGCAGGGACTCGTAGCACATGGCTTCGTCCCAGTCGCTCTGCAGAATGATGTGGCCGTTAATGGTGGCTACGATGCGATCGATCACCTGCCCGGCGTGGGCCGCCGGCAGGACGAGAGCGCTCATGAGTAAGGCGAGTGCGGCCACTGCGATCATCTTATTTGTACGAACTCTATCCATCAGAATGGCTGGCCTATGCTGAAAAATACGTTGAAGTGACGCAGGCGCGGGGTCTCGAAGGTCTGAGGGTTTCCCTGCGCATCGAAAGTAAGCGCCTGAAAATAGCGGGTCGGATTCAGATTGTACCCGAAGTCAAAACGCAATGGTCCGATGGGAGTCTTGTACCGCAATCCCATCCCAACAGCCTGTGAAGTGTAATCATAGCCGGAGTTATTAAATTGGGTATAACACTGGGGGTTCGTTGTACCTCCGGTCAACAAACACTGAGCAGGGTTAGGCTGGTGCCATCGCATCAGTCCCTTCAACATGTCATGCCCGGCCGTAAAAACGTTCCCCATATCGTTGAAGATGGCAAAGCCAAATCCTTCCCCAAAGTAGGGCAGAGTCACCGGAGGGAAGCGCAGTTCCAGATTATTGACGAACAGCGCCGTACCGCCGACAGGGAAGCCGGACGATGGGTCGCGAGGTCCTGCTTGATTTAACCCGAAACCGCGATGGGAGTTGCCACCACCGGCAAAGAATTGCTCGGGCAAAGGGATGGTGGTGATGTCGGTGCAGGTCGGCTCCGCCGCCGCATTCAGCGGGCAGGAACCGGGAGGGAGAACCCTGGTTCCATTAACGGGCTGCTCCAGGCCGATCGTCGTCGAGCGGGCGAACACGTACTGATGACCGGCCTTCCCTTTCCCCCCAAAAGCGTAGTACGTGGAATTCTGCGCCAAGGCGCGGCCGAAATCGGCTTCTGATCCAAAGTACTTGGACGAAGCAAAACCATCCAGCGTGAAATAACTCCCCTTCGTGCTTTCCAAGGGATTGTCCCGCTTGTCACGGATGTAGGTGAAGCCGGGGCCGCCCACGCGAGCCGGGAGAGAGAGGACTGTGATTTCGCCGGGAGAAAAGCCTTGCGCAAAGTGATACGCCTTCACCAGACGGAAATCCATGCGATAGGTAATCGAACTCGGTCCTGGACGGGTCCCGGGCTCATGCCCGGAGTTTCCGATCTGTTGCCGCAGGTCGATCTTTCCTTCCAGGCGCTCGGAAGTGAACGTGGCCACATCGAGACTGTTGTCGTAAAAAACTGTATAGATCAGCTTGAACTTGTCGTTGTCGAACAGCTTGGGGATCGCGTAACTGATCAGCCCGCGCTGTTGCAGGCGACCCACATGGGACTGGAACGTCACCGTCTGATTGCGGCCGCCAAAGTTGAGCCGCGTCACGTCAAACTCAACTCGGGGACTCACACCGGTAGTCCCTTGCGGTGCGGTCGTCCCCGCCGGCTGCCCGGTCTGGAACTCCAATCCAACACCGTAGGTGAAGGTGTAGCGCTTGGCCTCCTTCACCTGCACCAGAACATTTTTCTGCGGATCGGTGCCCTCTGGATTCTGCACGGCCGTGTCCACCTGGCTGAAGATGCCCAAATCATAAAGTCGCGTTTGAGTACCCAGAAGATCCTGCTGGCTGAGCGGATCGCCCTCATGCACCTGCAACTCGCGCTGCAGGACGTAGTCGCGCGTGTGTTCGGTTCCAGCCACCATCACCCGATTCACGGTGAAGCGCTCGCCTTCCTGGATCGTGAAAGTGACATCTTCGCGATTGGGCTTATCGGGTGAAGGCTTGGTGGAGATATCGAGCGTGGCGTTGGGAAATCCGTGATCGAAGTAATAACTGAGGATTCTTTCCCGATCGTTCGCCAGATCCTGCTCGGAATACGGCTGGCCCGGCTGCGTCGTTAGTTCGGGAATCGCGCTGGCCGCGACCTTCTGCGTGCCCAGCACATGCAACTCGCCAACGATCGTCCGCACTCCTTCCTCAATGTGGATGTGAACCGCCAGCTTGTTTTCTCCGTGGTAGTTATCGTCCACTTTGGTAGTGATCTGAACCTGCCGGAAACCGCTGGACCGGTAGAGCCCTTCCAGAGTCGCAACGTCACTCTTGAGCAAGGCTTCGCTATAACGGCCATGGCTCAAGAGGCGGCTCGTGGGCTGGATCTGCAGGTAGGATCGCAATTTTGCCGTATCCAGAAAGTCCTTATTGCCGGTGATCTCCACCAGAACCAGCTTGTGGATGGGCCCAGGATCGATTTGATAAATCACGCGCATGGTCTTGGCGTCAGTTTCTTTTTGGATCTCGACCTTGGCGTCAAAGTGACCCTTCGTTTGCAGGTAGTCGACGAGGTTCCGCTTGCCTTCATTCAGCAGATCGTCATCCACGGCATTCTCTTCGTAAACCGGGATCTCTTTTTTCATGACGCCGCGGCTGACTTTGTAGCCCCGGGCATAGATCACGACCACCGGGCCGGGATCGATCTGGAATGTGAAGTCCACGGCATTCCTCTCAGCGTGGTAGGACTGGTCGGCAATGGAAACTTGCGCCAGCGCGCGATTCTGCTTCTGGAACTTCTTGCGCAGCCGTTGCAGCGACCCGCTCACCCGGGCAACGGTGATCTTGTCCCCGGGATTCATGTGCGCGATTCTCTGCACTTCGTAGGACGACAGGGCGGAAGTCCCCGTAACTTTCACTTCCCCCACGTGCGCCTGCTCGCCGCGCGTGATATGGAACAGAATGTCGACTTGCTGCGTGGCCGCGTTCGACGTGCTCTCGGCGGTGACTCGCGCCCGGTAGTAGCCGCCCTCCTGCATGAGTTGCCGTACGTTTTCCAGAGCACGATCGAGCTTCTCCCGCGTGTAAAGCTCTCCCAGTTGGAATTTCGATGCGTTGACAATCTGGTTCGTAGTGGGGCGAGTTGGAGCCCCGTCCACGTCGACGGCTCCCACGAAAAAATTGGACGAGGTAGTGAAAGCCAGCCTGACGCCCTGGCCCGAAGGGGTAACTTCCGCCTGGATGTCGGCAAAGCGGCCCGTGGCATAGAGCACGCGAATGCTGTCGCGGACGCGCCCGCGATCCAGCGGTTCCCCGACTTTCTGCGGCAGCAACTGCAGGAAGTGCGCGCGATCTCCTTCCGCGACGCCGGGAATCTCGATCGATAGGACAACTTTCCCTTCGTACCCGGACATCGCGGCCGCAGATGGTAGCTGCGGTTCCTGCGGACTCGCAGGAGCAGGCTTCGCCTCGGAGGGGCTTGCTTGAGCCGGACCCGCCGGACTCTGTCCGACCGCCCCCAACACCAACACCACAGACCACAGCAAGATCATCGCCGTCAGAAGTGTCGCGTACCGTTTCAACAAACAGTGTCCTTGGGCCCAGGCGCTATTGACTTCGATGGGATGCGCCCGGCAGTTGTTGTACGAATTACTCAGGCTCACGCTCTGAAGGCGAGTCCGGCATTGGCAAATCCTCCACCGGCGAGCCTGACACTTATAATAAAGGTTTTGCAGACTGATACTGGTGACCTCTTTGGCACAGGAAACACAACCGGGCGGACGAAGCGGGAATTCTGAGCGCAACCTCGGTTCGGACAATCACGACGAACGCTATTCGCGGCAGGTTCTGTTCCGCGGTATCGGCGCGGAAGGCCAGCGCAAACTGGCAAGCGAGCGCGTCGCAATCGTGGGGTGCGGCGCCACCGGCTCCGCCCTGGCCGGGTTGCTGGCCCGCTCCGGAGTCGGCATGCTGCGCATCATCGACCGGGATTATGTCGAGCCCAGCAACCTGCAGCGCCAGTCGCTGTTCGACGAGAAGGATGCCGCAGAGTCTATCCCCAAGGCGATCGCCGCCGCGCGCAAAATCGCTGCCATCAACTCCCAGATCGTGGTGGAACCAAGGGTCGAAGACCTGGTCCCTTCGAACGTTAAAGCCCTGCTCGAAGGAATGTCGCTGATCCTCGACGGCACCGACAACTTCGAGACTCGCTATCTGGTCAACGATTACGCCGTCCACCGGTCGCTTCCGTGGATCTATTCCGCAGCCGTCGGAAGCTACGCTGTAACCCTGAATGTTGTGCCCGGGCAGACAGCTTGCCTGGCCTGCATTTTTCCCGACTCACCGCGAGGCATGGTCGAGACCTGTGAGACCTCCGGCATTCTCAACTCAGCAGTAAATCTGGTGGCGTCGGTCGCGGCAACCGAGGCGCTCAAGTTTCTGGTCGGTGGACCAAACGCTCCCCAGTTGCGGCGAACACTGCTTTCGTTCGACGTCTGGACGAACGAGCACGCGGAGATCTCCGCTGCCAAACCCCGTCCCGGCTGCCGCGCATGCGGGCAGCGAGACTTCGTCCACCTCGCCGGCGAGGGCCGTGCGCATATCACGTTGTGCGGCAGGAATTCCGTGCAAATCCATGAGCGCCAACGCCCCATCGACTTCACCGAACTGGACCGCCGCCTCCAGCCGCACGGCGTCGTCCGCCACAATGATTTCATTCTGAAGTTCTGGCACGATCCCTACGAGATGACACTGTTCCCCGACGGCCGCGCCATCATCAAGGGCACCACCGACACGGCGGTGGCGCGGAGTCTGTATGCGAGATATGTAGGAAGTTAGGTTCCAATTTGTCATGCTGAGCGGAGCGGCGAGGAGAGCGAAGCGATCCTCACCGCGTAGTCGAAGCATCCCTGCGCCCACTCGAAATCCCGCGAGGCACACGCACTGGTGATGGTAGGGATGCTTCGACTTCACATTGCGGATCGCCTTCGCGCTCCGCAATGCTCCGCTCAGCATGACAAGCCAGCAGCTAGGAGCTAGAAGCTGAATTCTGCTACTCTTCTCTGCTCGTCATCCCTGGAGTTCAATCTGCTCGGAAAAGAGCGCTGATGCCCGAAACCGTCCGTCCTGAGCCCAGCCGCCTCTATCGCTGGATGGTGCTGGTCTTCCTCAGTCTGGCCATGTTTGGCAGTTACTACGCGTACGACGCGCTCAGCCCCCTGGCCGACGTCTTAAAGCAGCAACTCGGCTTCTCGGATGAGAACATCGGGCTGCTCCAGGCGATCTACAGTTTCCCCAATATTTTCACCGTTGTGATCGGCGGCTTCATCATTGACCGGCTCGGGCTGCGAAAGTCTTTGATGATTTTCGGCGTACTTTGCCTGATCGGACCGGCGATTACGGCATCGTCCGGCACCCTCGCGGTTATGGCCGCGGGACGGCTCATCTTCGGCATGGGCGCCGAATCCCTCAACGTTGCGGTCACTGCCGCGTTAGCCCGCTGGTTCAAAGGCAAAGAGCTAAGCTTCGCTTTCGGCATCAACCTCACCATCTGCCGCCTCGGTTCGTTCGCGGCATTGAACTCCCCGACTTGGGCACGCGCTGCCTATGCGAACTGGCGCTGGCCATTCCTGATTGCCCTGGCCTTCTCCGTCTTTTGCGTCATCGGCGCAATCGTCTACTGGATCATGGAAGTACAGGCGGAAAAGAACTTCCATTTGGGCGAAGCCTCCACTGACAAAGTCGTCTTCAAGGATCTGTTCAAGTTCGGCGTCAGCTACTGGTATATCGTGGCCCTCTGCGTCACCTTCTACTCGGCCATCTTCCCCTTCCAAACCTTCGCCGTGAAATTCTTCATCGAGGCGCACGGCACTTCGCGGGAGTTCGGAGGATTTCTGTCCAGCACTCTGACTCTATTTGCCATGATCGCGACTCCCCTGTTCGGCCTCTGGGTCGACCGGATCGGCAAGCGGGCCTTGCTGATGATGTTCGGCTCTCTGCTCCTAATTCCCGTTTACCTGATGATGGCCTACACCCACGTGAACCTGTACGTGCCCATGGTGCTGATGGGAGTGGCGTTCTCGCTGATCCCGGCCGTGATGTGGCCTTCGGTCGCCTATATCGTCGATCAGTCCAAGTTGGGGACCGCATACGGACTGATGACGATGATCCAGAACATAGGCCTGTTCGGATTCAACCTGATGGTCGGCTGGGCCAACGATTACAGCCACGCCGGCCCCGATCATCCCAGCGGCTATAACCTCGGCATGTGGATCTTTTCCATCCTGGGATTCTTAGGCTTGACGTTTGCTTTCCTGCTCCGCCAGCGTGAACTGGGGCCGCACGGGCACAATCTGGAGACGATCACTTCGAGGCAAAAGTGACCTTTTCAGCGACGCCAAATTTACCAATTTCCGAAGATCGCGACTCTAAATTCGGGATCGGGTTTATAGCTCGGGGAGCCAGCCTGCTCAACCCTGCTCAGGCAAAGGATTTCCGCAGACAGAGCATCTCATCCGAGTATCCCAAGTTCGGTAGAATGCCTCTGATATTCTGAATATGTCGATTACTTTCGTGCCGTCGTGACGGCCCGCAAGCCATACAACGCAAAGATAGTTAGCCCGCATCTCATGGGGTGCGGCCGGAAAAGGCAACTTGACCGACCCAGAACAGCGACAAGGCAAGGACTCGAACGAAGCCGAGCTCATCGAGCGAGCCAAGCAAGGGGACGCCCAGGCGTTCCAGGCTCTCTACGACAAGCACAAACGGCGCGTGTACTCGCTCTGTCTGCGCATGACCGCGAACACTGCCGAGGCCGAAGATCTGACTCAGGAAGCGTTCCTGCAGCTTTACCGTAAGATTGGAACGTTTCGCGGCGAATCGGCGTTTTCGACATGGCTGCATCGCCTGTCGGTAAACGTGGTGCTGATGCAGTTGCGCAAGAAGAGCCTCCCGGTGGTTTCGCTGGAAGAGACCACGCAGGGCGGCGAAGAAGATACGCCGAAGAAAGATTTCGGGGCCGAAGATTTGGCGTTGGCCGGATCCATCGACCGGCTGCAGTTGCAAAAAGCAGTCGACGATCTCCCTCCCGGTTACCGCACGATTTTTGTTCTTCACGACGTCGAAGGTTACGAACATAATGAGATCGCGACGATCGTGGGTTGTTCGATCGGCAACAGCAAGTCGCAGCTCCACAAAGCACGGATGAAGCTGCGCGATCTGCTTAAGATGCAGCGAGCCGAAAAGGCCGACAAGTCCTGAGCAGCAAGGCACGTAAAGTGAGCCGGCGCAGACCGGACACGGCAGTAACCTCGGCAGAGGCGCAACACTGCAAGCTGACGTGAATTAGCAAGTACACTGATTCAACTGAGGCTTGGGGAGAGCAGTATGAATTGCGTTGAGTTGCAAGCCAGCCTGGCGGAGATCGAAGACGGCCGCAGTCCGGAACAGCGGGCACATCTGAAGACCTGCCCCGATTGCTCGGCCCTGGTCGCGGAACTGGATCTCATCATCGCCACGGCACCTGAACTGAGTGCGGCGGAAGAACCTAGTCCCCGCGTCTGGAATTCCATCGAAATCGCATTACGGCAGGAGGGACTGATTCGGCCACAGCGGCCCAGCCGTTCCCTTCTGCCCTCCATCAGCAGTCGCTGGGCGTGGGCGCGTTGGGCAGCCCCGGTCGCCGCCGCTCTGCTGATCGCGGTAGGGCTTTATGTTCGCCAGCCTTCTCCGTCGCAGCCACTCGCGGGCAACGCAACGCCGGCCAGCGCCGTTTCCGACATGGCCGTTGCGGGTCTGAACGATGACGACCTGCTGCAGGAAGTGGCCCAACTGTCGCCGGACGTCAAGGCGCAGTACGCGGATAATCTCCGGCACGTCAATGAGTACATTCAGGACGCTAAGAGCATAGTGGCCGCCAACCCGAACGACGAGGAGGCTCGCCGTTCGCTCATGGAGGCGTATCAGGAAAAGGCCATGCTTTTCGACTTGGCGATGGATCGTTCTTTGCCGTAATGTAGGGGCAATTCTCGACCCGCCAGCTTGGCGCTGCGCGGACCGAACCGGGGCATTCGAGGAATCTAATCTTATGAGCGGGCGCACAATCCAACTTGTAGTCGTCGGCGCGATGCTGGCCGGGTCGCTGGTCGCCGAGACCCACAAGGACTTTCACTTCAACGTTGGGCCCAAGTCCGGGGTCTCCGTCAACAATCCCTACGGCTCGATCTCGGTCAAGCCCTCGACGGGCAACACCGTCGTGATCAGTGCTGTGCTCGCTTCTGACAAAGTTGAAGTCGATAACGCCCTCGTCGGCAATCGCGTTGAGATCCAGTCGCATCTGCTGCCCGGAGCCGATGCGCAGTCCGGCCGCGTGGATTACGAAATCCTGGTGCCCGCTGACGCGAGCATCACTCTGCACTCAAGCACGGGTCCCCTGCGCGCCGAACGACTTCACGGCGATGTGACTCTGGAGGGCTCCGCCGCCACCGTCGAGATTCGCGACATCACCGGCAGCCACGTGCATGTGAAGACGCTGAACGGTCCGGTCACCCTCACGAACGTACAGGACGGCCACGTCGAAGTTGATTCCTTGAGCGGCGATGTCACGCTCAATGCGGTCACCGGCCCACTGGTGCAGGTCATCTCGACCAGCGGGAGCATCAACTACGTCGGCGACTTCGGCGATCGCGGCGAATACCGCCTCACGAGCCACAGCGGGAACATCGAAGCAACCGTGCCCGACTCCACTTCGGCCGACGTGAGCGCGCGCTCGGTGCGCGGCGAAGTCCACGACGACATTCCTCTCCAACCCAAAGCGCACACCTGGTTCGTCATCAAAGAGGGAAGTGCCTTCTGGGGTACTATGGGGCGCGCAGCAGTATCATCGACCGTAGTCCTGCGCAGCTTCAGTGGTAAAATCCACCTCAGAAGACGCACCTCAAGATAAATACAGCTGCTAGCTCCTAGCTTCTGGCTTCTAGCCAAACCTCTGGGTGGCTAGGAGCTAGCAGCTAGAAGCTGACTTGAAGAAGGGTTCTGGCAAAACCGCGAACGCCAAGCGACGCATACGTGTGCGGCCCAAACAGCCGTCCGCGAAGCTCGCCGGTCTTCCCGGCAACTCTGTTTTCCTGGTCGGCTTCATGGGAGCCGGGAAAACGAGCGTTGGCCGTGCCCTCGGACAGCGGCTGAATTGGGTCTTTGAAGATCTCGACGACCGCATTCAGGCCCGCGAAGGGCGCACGGTTGCGGAGATTTTCCGGGATGCGGGAGAATCCGAGTTCCGGCGAGCCGAGCACTCGGCCCTGCAGCATGTGCTCGAGGAACTGCACGGCGGGGGCGCAAGAATCGTAGCGTTGGGCGGCGGCGCCTTCGTGCAGAAAGAAAATGCGGCCCTGCTGAAAACAGCCAGGGTGCCCACGGTTTTTCTGGACGCACCGGTCGAGAAATTGTGGCTTCGCTGTCGTACGCAGGCAACTAAAAACGGAACCGAACGTCCTTTGCTGCGCAGCATGGAGCAGTTTCGCAAGCTGTACGAAACTCGGCGCAAGAGCTACTCGAAGGCATCGTTGAAAATTCAGACGGGCAGCCGCGCGGTGGAAACGATCGCTGCCGAGATCGCGAAAGCGCTGGGCCTGAAACAAATCGCGCTACGCACTGAACAAGGAGAAGTCGAGTGAAGTTCGAAACCCCCATCCGTCGTGCCCTGGCCCTTCTTCTGGCCTCTTCCCTTACCGCCTTTGCCGGTGCCAGCGCGGCGGACAACAAAGATAAGCAAAAACCCGCGGCCACCCAGACGATCGACTCCGGCTCGTTCGGAATTTTCATCAAAGGCCAGCGCGTCGCCACCGAGACCTTCCACATCGAGCAGCAGGCCGGCAACAGCATCATCAAGTCGCAACTGAAGGATACCTCCGGATCAGAATCCACCAGCCAGAAATCGAACCTGGAGCTGAGTTCGAATGGCGAGTTGTTGCGCTACGAATGGAGTCAGTCTTCCGGTGGCTCGCTGAGCGTGTTTCCCAACAATGACTTCCTCAAGGAGGTAATCAGCACATCCTCTTCCGCCAAACCCGCCGAACAAGTTTTCCTGTTGCCCGCGGTCACTCCCATTCTGGACAACAATTTCTTCATTCACCGGGAAGTGCTGGCCTGGAAATATCTGAATGCAGTTTGTCAGCCTGCGGGCGGCGACACGAAATGCCGGCAGGAGTCGGCGGACTTCGGCACGCTCGTCCCGCAAGACCGTACTTCGATGAGCGTCCGCATTTCGCTCGGGGGCAAAGAGAAAGTGACCATTCGCGGCGTCGAGCGAGACCTGTTGCGCTTGAATCTTCATGGAGATCAGTTCGACTGGGCCCTTTGGGTGGACGATCACGACCATTTCAAGTTGATCAAGGTAGCGATTCCTGCCGATAACACCGAGGTAGTCCGGGATTAGGCTGTGCTCGCCCGGCGGCAGAATCGAGATTTGCCCTGGAAAACTTATTGCTGCTGACTGACTCACGTACGGCGCGGGCTCTGGTCACGGTGCTGCTGTTCGCGCTGGGGCTGGGATTCCTTTACGTGGCTCGGGCCACCCTGATCGCGTTCCTGTTCGCCATCTTTTTCGCCTACCTGATGAGCCCGCTGGTGAACCGCGTCGAAAAGGTGCTGCGCGGGCGCGAACGGGCTATCGCCCTCCTCTACATTCTGCTGCTCCTCCTGGTGGTGGTCTTCTTTGTGGTTGTCGGCCCAAAGGTCACGCGGGAAGGCGCGAAGCTTGGACAGTCCCTGCCCGCGCTGCTGAACCAACTGAGTTCCGGTCAAATCGCACAGCAACTCGGCGCAGAGCACGGCTGGAACAAGCGGTCGACCGACCTGCTGCAGTCGTTCCTGGTAAGCCACAGCGACGAAATTACCGAAGTGGCGCAACGCATTGGGCTTCGTGTGGCCGACGTCGCCAAGCAGGCCTGGCTATTCTTAGTCGTGCCACTGTTGTCGATCTTCTTCCTGAAAGACGGTCGCGCTTTCAGCGACTTCCTGCTCTCGACCATCCAGTCCCGCCCCCAGCGCGAGTTTCTGGAGAACGTGCTCAACGATCTGAATCAGATGCTGGCCCACTTTATCCGTGCCCAACTGACTCTCGCCGCTTTGACGCTAGTGATGTACTCTGCGTTTCTCGGCGCCATGCGGGTTCCCTACGCCCTGGTTCTGGGTACCATGGGTGGTGTTTTGGAATTCGTTCCCGTGGTCGGCCCGCTGGCCGCCGCCCTCGTCATCGTGACCGTAGCCCTGCTCATGAGCTACAAGCACTGGCTCATCCTGATCATTTTTCTCGGGATGTGGCGCCTGCTGCAGGACTATGTGTCTTCGCCTCGCATCATGGGCGAAAGCATGGAACTGCATCCTCTGGCCGCGATCTTCGGCGTCATGGCCGGAGGCGAAGTCGCCGGCATCCTCGGCGTCTACCTCTCCATCCCCGTCATGGCGAGCCTCCGCATAGTCTTCCGCCGCTGGCGCCTCTACGCCGAAAAGAAAAAATTCGGCCCCCTGACCGACTACCCTTTCCGAAACCAGGAAACCCACAGGCCGTAGTCACAGCATGTCGTTCAGTAGCGCCGGCGGCCCGCCGGCCCGCGGAACCGCCAGTATCGTTGACTCGGCCGGATTCCCATCAACGCGACCATCGCCATGCCCGAGCCGCGAAAGCCTGCCCTAAGCGAAGTCGAAGGGCGACGCAAGAATGCAGCCCACCAAAGAAAACGCTGCAAGCCTCAACTGGCCTGCAGCGGTCTCCCCCGACGCGATACTTCCCTACTGCCCCATCGCGGCTCCCGCCACCTTCTCCACCGCGACCTTCCGCAAATACTCCGCCGCGGCCTCCGGCAAGACCGAATTGATGAACATCCCCGACCCGAGCTCGAACCCCGCCACCCGCGTCAGCCGCGGAATCACGCTGACATACCAGTGAAAGTGCCGCGCCGCGGCATATTCCGCCGGCCCGCTGCGCACGGTGAAGTTCAAATCCGGATTCTCCAGCCCCACATAAATCTTCGCCAGCAAAGTCCTTAGAACGCGCGCCAAATCGACCACTTCCATCTCCGAAATGTCCCCGAAGCTGGCCATGTGCCGCAGCGGGAAAATGTGAGTGGCAAACGGCGTAGCCGACGCGAACACTTCCATCGCCACGAAGCGCTCGCTCTTCAGCACCACCCGCGTCTGGTCTTCCACCTCCCGCTCCACCATGTGGCAGAACATGCATTCTCCGGCGTCGTCGTAGTGGCGCAGGGCTTCGAATAGTCTGTGCCGCACCTGGCTCGGGATCACCGGCGTCGCAATCAGCTGCGAGTGCGGATGCGCCAAACTTGCCCCGGCGTCGGCCCCGTGATTCTTGAAAATCGTAATGTGGTTCACCCGATGGTCCAGGCTCAGCGCGTTGTAGCGCTCTCGGTAGACGCGCAAGATGCTCGCCACATGCGCGTCCGAGAGCAACCCCATATAGCGCGAATGGTCCGGACTGTCGATGATGACCTCGTGAAACCCGAAGCCCTCAATGC
Source organism: Acidobacteriaceae bacterium (assembly GCA_003134655.1). GTDB lineage: Bacteria > Acidobacteriota > Terriglobia > Terriglobales > Acidobacteriaceae > Sulfotelmatobacter. The sequence continues at coordinate 8,735 of PLBY01000079.1, read as the reverse complement.
GCCGCCGGAGGTGCTGCAGGCTGCGCGTCGGCTGCACCTCGCTCGACAACGCGGCAAACTTGTTGGGGATCACGCGCACCGCCCAAGGATTACTGTTCGCCGGGTACCGCAGCACCTCCGGCGGCGTCTTGCTTTCATTGCCGGGACAGAACGGACAGCTCTCGACAAACTCGGGTATGGGCTGAACCACGCGATGCGTGGCCAGTTCCTCAGGCCGCTTGGCCCGCTCGGTCGCGATGATGACCCATTCCTTGGTGAAAAAGTTCTGGCGAAGCTCGGGCATGTGAATCCCTCCAGCTTCTCCTATCGGCAGATGGAAGGATTTCTGCAGAGCGCAGGCGTGCGGAAGTGGTCCTCCTTTCGCTACTTGCGGAGGCCCGCACAGGCATTGAACACTAGTCTTGTCATTCCGACCCCCGAGCGCAAGTGAGGGCCGAGGAATCCGCTTCCCCCGACTGTTATAGAATTCCAAGTATTCTATGAACCGCAAAATTCCTATTGGTATTCTGGGCGCCACCGGCGTCGTTGGACAGAGATTCATCCAGATGCTGGAGCACCATCCCTGGTTCGAAGTGGCCTGGCTCGCTGCTTCCGACCGTTCCGAAGGCAAGGTCTACGCGGAGGCCGCACGCTGGCGCCTCAAGACTCCGATCCCGGCAGCCGTGGCGGCAATGACAGTTTCAACAGCCACTCCTGAAGGCGCCCCTAAGATTATTTTCGCCGCGCTCGACGCCTCCATTGCGGCCGAACTTGAGCCTCGTTTTGCCGACGCCGGCTGCGCCGTGGTCTCGAACTCGAGCGCCCTGCGCATGCAGGAAGACGTGCCGCTCGTCATCCCCGAAGTGAACGGCGGACACATCAAGCTCATCGACATACAATCCTGGCGCAAAAAATCCGGCGGCTACGTCGTCACCAATCCCAACTGCTCTGCGATCGGCCTCGTGCTCGCGCTGGCACCACTTCACCAGCAGTTCGGCCTTGAGACCGTCATGGCCGTGACCATGCAAGCCATCAGCGGCGCTGGATATCCCGGCGTGGCCTCGCTCGACATTCTGGGCAATGTCATCCCCTACATCAAGAACGAAGAAGAAAAGATGGAAGAGGAGACCAAGAAGCTCCTCGGCCAGCTCAACGGCTCCAAGGTGATTCCCGGCGACTTCGCCATGAGCGCGCAATGCAACCGCGTCGCCGTCGAAGACGGACACACCGAATCGATTTCCATCCGCCTGAAGAAAAAAGCCAAGGCGCAGGAAGTCATCGCCGCCTGGAACAGCTACCGCGCCGAGCCTCAGGAGTTAAAACTGCCCAGCGCTCCCGAGCGCCCCGTTGTGTATCTCGAAGCCCCAGATCGTCCGCAGCCGCGCTTCGACGTCGACATGGGCGCTGGTATGACCACCGCCGTCGGACGCCTTCGCCCCTGCGGCGTGCTCGACTGGAAATTCACCGTGCTCTCCCATAACACGATCCGAGGAGCAGCCGGTGCAGCCGTTCTGAACGCAGAACTCCTAAAAGCCAAAGGCTACCTGGGATGATGCTACTTGGGATGAAGAGCAGCGGTGCCAGGAAAGTAGCGCCGCCGTCCCGGCGGCTGTCGCGGGCGCGTCCCGCGCGCGCAGCCGACAGCGCCCATGCGCGTCAAGTTCCCGCAAGGAAGCTCCACTCATGATCGTCATGAAGTTCGGCGGCACTTCCGTCGAAGACGCCAAAGCCATCGACCGCGTCGCCTCCATCGTTCAAGGACGGCTGCCGCAAAAGCCGGTAGTCGTGGTCAGCGCGATGGCCAAAGTCACCGACACGCTGCTGACCATGGCGAAAGCTGCCGGCGCCGGCGAGCGCAAGACCGCGCTCAAGCTCTGCCGCTCGCTGCAGGAGCGCCACTACAACACCGCCAGCGAACTGCTCGGCACGGCGCGCTTCACCGAATTCCACTCCGAACTGGGTACCGACTTCGAATCGCTCGACGAACTCCTGCGCGGTATTTCCGCTGTCGGAGAAATCACTCCCCGCACCACCGACCACGTTGCGGCGTTCGGCGAGATGCTCTCCAGCAAGATCGTCGCCGCCGCTTTCGCCGCGCGCGGCCTCAACGGAGCCCACGTCGACTCCCGCGATGTGCTGGTCACCGACAGCACCTACATGCAGGCGGTTCCGCAATACGAGGAAACCAATACCAAGCTGCTGGAAAAAGTTCAGCCCCTGTTGACGGCCGGGCAAGTCCCAGTTATGGGCGGCTTCATCGCCGCCAATCGCGCCGGCATCACGACCACGATAGGACGTGGCGGCTCCGATTTCTCTGCCGCCATCTTCGGTGCTGGTCTCGGCGCGGACCGCATTGAGATCTGGACTGACGTTGACGGCATTCTCACCACCGATCCAAGAATTTGTCCCGAGGCCCGCCGCATCAAAGTCATCAGCTTCGACGAAGCCGCCGAACTCGCCTACTTCGGCGCGAAAGTCTTGCACCCCGCGACGGTGCTGCCGGCCATCCAGAAAAACATTCCCGTCTACGTGCTGAACTCGCGCAATCCGTCCTGCGAAGGCACGCGCATCACTACGCGCGCTCCACAAGGCAAAAACATTTTCAAAGCGATCGCCGTCAAGAAGCGCATCACCATTGTCGACGTGGCCGCTCCCCGCATGCTGCTGGCCCATGGATTTCTGCGCTCGATCTTCGAAGCCTTCGACCGCCACAAAGTTTCCATCGACGTGGTCTCGACTTCGGAAGTCAGCGTCTCCCTTACGGTCGACTCGAATCAGGCGATCCCCGCCCTGGCGGCCGATCTCGCCAAACTGGCGGACGTAAAATACGAAGGCCGTAAAGCGATCGTCTGCCTGGTCGGCGAGAACCTGCGCGATACGCCGGGCATCGCAGCCCTGGTCTTCCGCGAACTGGCCGACAAGAAGATCCGCATGATTTCGCAAGGCGCCTCGGAAATCAACCTGACGTTCGTCATCGAAGAAGACGAGGTCCCCGACGTAGTCCAGCGCCTGCACAAGACGTTCTTCTCCGAACTGGATCCGGAAGTATTTGCATAACATGTAGCGCCAGCGTCCTCGCCGGCTGTCGCGAGGGCGTCTCGCCCTCGCCCTCGCACGCGTCTCCCCTGTGCCCCTCCGCGTCCTCTGTGGTTAAATCTCTTTGGTACCCAAGCATGAATATTCTGATCCTAGGCCGGGGCAAGACAGGCTCCCTGGTAGCGGAAGTCGCAGCAGAGCGAAAGCATCACGTCCGAGTCGTCACCTCGCAAGAAAATCCAGCCTGCGCAGCCCTGACCCAGGAAGCCCTGCAAGCCATCGACGCCGTAATCGACTTCACGACTCCCCACGCCGTTCTGGCCCACATCGAAGCCGGCGTGAAGGCCGGCAAGAACATGGTCGTCGGCACTACCGGTTGGTACAAGGAAATCGACCACGTCCGGGCCTTGGTCGAGCAGCACAAAACAGGATTCGTCTACGCCGCAAACTTTTCCGTAGGCGTGAATCTCTTCTTCGACGTAGCCCGCGCCGCCGCCGCAGCCCTGCGCCACGATTACTCCGGCCAGATCTTCGAACGCCACCACGTCCACAAAAAAGACGCCCCCTCCGGTACCGCGATCGCGATCCAGCAAGTCATCCGCGACGCCAGCGGTCACAAAGAGAATCTCGAGATCACCTCGTTCCGTGAAGGCGACGTAGTCGGCCTGCACGAGGTCGTCCTCGAATCCCCCGCAGACCGGATCTACCTCTGCCACGACGCCAAGTCCCGCCGCGGCTTCGCCGAAGGCGCCGTCCGCGCCGCCGAATGGCTCGCCCCGAAGAAAGGCTTCTACGATTTCAAGGATGTGTGGCGGGAACTGTAGGATCCGGATGTGGGGACACCCGCCCCCGGCTGTCGATCGAGCGAAGCTCGATTGTCTGTGAACGCGCCCCGAGTTTCCCTCCACCCGCACTCGCGCTATCCTATTCCTATGCAACTCCGTGGCTGTGGCACCGCGCTCGTAACTCCGTTTCATCAGGACGGCTCCATCGACGACACAGCCCTGCGGAATCTGGTGTCATGGCAGATTGAGTCTGGCATCGATTTTCTGGTTCCCTGCGGCACCACTGGCGAGACTCCGACTCTCACCCACGACGAATGGCTCTACGTGATCGACACCACCATCGAGGTCGTCGCCGGACGCGTCCCCATCATGGCCGGCGCAACATCCAACGCCACCCACGAAGCCGTCGAGAAAGCCAAAGAAATCGCCTTGCGCCCCGGAGTCAACTACATCCTCACCGCGTCGCCCTACTACAACAAACCCACGCAGGAAGGCCAGTACCGCCATTTCAAAGCGATCGCCGAAGCCGTCGGCGACAAGCCCGTCATCCTCTACAACGTACCCGGACGCACCGCGGCCAACCTCGAACCTGCAACCCTGGCCCGCCTCGCCGAGATTCCCAACATCGTGGGCGTGAAAGAAGCCAGCGGCAACATGACGCAGATCGCCGAGGCCATCAACGCCGTCCCCGATCATTTCCTGGTCTTCTCCGGCGACGACGCGGTGACCCTCCCGGTCATCGCTCTCGGCGGCGTTGGCGTCGTATCAGTCGCCGCGAACGAGATTCCGCACGAAATGGCGTCGCTCACTCGCGCCGCGCTCGCCAACGACTGGACCACCGCCCGCACCCTGCATCGCAAATATCTCCCGCTGATGCAAGCCAACTTCATCGAATCCAGCCCGCTGCCGGTGAAGGCGGTTCTCGCCATGATGGGCAAAATCGAGGAAGTCTACCGCCTGCCTCTGCTGCCCATGCGCCGCGACACCCGCTCGCGCCTTCAGAAAATCGCCACCGAAGTCGGATTGATCGCCAAGCCGGCCGCGCCCGCAACCGAAACACCAGAATTCTTCATCTACGAAAACTGGGCTGCTGGCCCGCGCAAAATCGTCCTGCACCGCGGGTCCTGCGGCCAATGCAGCCACGGCAAAGGACGCCCCGCTGGCCACGACGTCAACCACGCCCGCTGGCACGGCCCCTACGCAACGCTCCCCGAGGCCCGCGAAACCGCGCACGCCATGACCGGCGTCCTCATTCGCAGCGAGTGCAAGTGCGTGTGAGGAACAATTTCTGATTGTTGATTTCTGATTGCTGATTGAACAACTCGAAGGCGTCATCCTGAACGGAGCCGTTCTTCAGGCGAAGTGAAGGATCCTGCGAGCAGCGCAACCGTACCGTCCCACGCTTTGACAAATCAGCAATCATCCATCAACAATCAACAATTCATGTCCTCCCTGAAATCCTCCATCGAGCGCCTCGCCTCCCAAGGTGAAGTCGAACACGATCCCGACGCGCGCAAAACGTTCCTCGAATTCCGCGACCAGCTCACGCACGGGAAAATCCGCGCCGCCGAAAAACGCGACGGACACTGGACCGTCAACCCCTGGGTCAAGCAAGGCATCCTCCTCGGATTCCGCCTCGGCGAACTCGCCGACATGAGTGCGGGCCTTTCCTTCGTCGACAAAGACACCTTCCCTGCCCGCCAGTTCTCGATTGCCGATCGCGTGCGCATCGTGCCCGGCGGCTCTTCGGTGCGCACCGGAGCCTACGTCGCCCCCTCCGTCATCTGCATGCCGCCCATGTTCATCAACGTCGGCGCCTACGTCGACGAGGGCACCATGGTCGACTCACACGCGCTGGTTGGCTCCTGCGCGCAGATCGGCAAGCGCGTCCACCTGAGCGCCGCCGCGCAAGTCGGCGGAGTTCTCGAGCCTATCAACGCCGCTCCGGTAATCATCGAGGACGACGTGCTGGTGGGCGGCAACTGCGGAATTTACGAAGGAACTCTGGTGCGCGCGCGCGCAGTCCTGGGCGCAGGAACAATTCTCACGCGATCAACTCCGCTCTACGACCTGGTTCGCGGCGAAGTCTACCGCGCTACTGCCGACGCCCCGCTGGAAGTTCCGGAGAATGCCGTGGTCGTGCCGGGTTCGCGCGCCGTGAAGCAGGAGAAGGGCCCTTGGGGCTGGAATCTCTCGCTCTACACCCCGGTGATCGTGAAGTACCGCGACGAAAAGACCGACCGAGGAATCGAACTGGAAGACTGGCTCCGGTAGAAGAGTCAGTCGAAACGATATCGTCTCGACTGAATGCTTGCGCAACGGAATCGAGCCGCTATTGACTACCTCACCTCGACCCCCAACTTCCCCGCCCCATTCAACGTAACCTGAATCTGCCCCAGCTTCCGAATCACAGCGTTCGCCTGCTCTAACGCACTCACGCCGTACGTACTCGTAATCCCGATCACTGTTGTCCCGGCCGCGCGCGCCGACTCAATCCCAGCTGGCGCGTCCTCGATGACAAGGCAATCCGCCGGACTGAAACCCAGCCGCCCTGCCCCCTTCAAATACGGCTCCGGATGCGGCTTCCCATGCGTGACATCGTCGGACGTGACCAGAACTTCAGGAACCGATAGCCCGCAAAAACGCAGACGATTCGTAGCCAGCAGCCTCGACCCGGAAGTCACCACGCCCCACCGCCCTTCCGGAATCGATCTCACCAGATCGATCGATCCGGGCATGACTGTGACCCCCGACTGGTCGCCCGCCTCGTGATTCTCGATCATCGCCGCCTCGGCCGCGGCGTCCAAATGCGGTGCCACCCGCCGGATCACCTCAACCGTCCGCACACCGTGCGCAATGGCCATGATCGCGTCGCCGTCGACTCCTTTTTTCGCCGCCCACTCCCGCCACTCGCGGTCCACCGCGCGCGTCGAATCGACAAGCACTCCGTCCAAATCAAAAAGAATGGCCGAGCAAACAAAGGTAGGCATCTTTCAGTATTTAATCACAGTAGCGCCGGCATCCTGCCGGCTGTCCGGCGGGCGTCCCCGCCCGCCGACCGGACGACAAGACAAAGGCGCAAGCTTCCTGCAACCGCCCCATGCAGCGAAGGCACTAACTTCCAGCCGGAAGAATCTCCTGCGCGTGCTCAATCCGCCCCTGCCGCGCCCGCTCCCGCACCGTCAAATGCCGCTGCCGAAAGTGATGCTTCGCCCGCTCTCCCCAAGCCTTCACGAACCAGTAATTCAATCCCGCGCCGATCGCCGCGCTGGCCAGCGGAATCATCCGCCCCGCCCACTTCTCCACGACTTCCGCGCTGGCTTTCGCTGCAATCCTTTGGATGACGCGCGGCACAAATTTGTTGACCACTTCCTTCTCCAGCAACTCGCGGCTGATATCGACCCCCGCCGCGCTCGCCGCCGCAACCCACAACTCCGCGATGTCGTCGTCGGTCTTGAACTCGAATCCATACACCAGGCTCAGCTTCTCGATGGTCCGCATGGTGATCGCCGAAAGAATGCCCAGATCTGGCACGATCGTGATTAATCCGCCCAATCCAAATCCCGCTCCCTCGACCGCCGCGATTTTCATTCCGCTGCGGATCACCGAGTCGGCCACCGTATCGATCTCTCCGATCTCCAGCGAATACACGCCGTGATAGCCGCTGATCGGCATGCGATAAGCCGCCCTCAGCTGCAGCAAAAACTTGTCCGGATTCACGCGCACCGTCGCGTAAGCACGCGTCAGCCCGCGCACCATCCCCGCCTCAATCCGCCCCCGCAACCACGATTTTCCAGGCCCAGCCATCACTTCCACCTTACCGCACGCAGAGCGAGAAAGCTATCGAGTCATGAGCAGCGAGCTACCAGTTGTGAGCGATCAACCACGAGCGCGCCCGGTCTGCCTCGCAGCTCGTAGCTCGAAGCTCACGGCGATGTGCTAGCATCATCTTTACTCAATGCCCACTGGAAAACTGCAAGTCATCCCCCTCGGGGGCCTTGGCGAATTCGGCATGAACTGCATGGCGGTCCGCTGGGGAGACGACATCATCGTCATCGACGCCGGACTCATGTTCCCCGAAGCCGAACTGCTTGGCGTCGACATCGTTGTCCCCGACATCACGTATCTCGTCGAAAACCGCCAGCGCATTCGCGGCATCATCTTGACCCACGGCCACGAAGACCACATCGGAGCGCTTCCCTGGATGCTCTCCGAGCTCAAAGTCCCGGTCTGGGGCACCGAGTTCACGCTCGCCTACGTCGAAGACAAACTCGACGAGCACGGTCTGCTCGACGATGCCGACCTGCGCGAAATGCGCCCCAACGAGCGCTTCAAGGCCGGGCCGTTCACCATCCATCCGATTCAGGTCACGCACAGCCTGGTCGATTGCGTGGCGCTCGCCATTCACACGCCGCTCGGTGTCATCATTCACACCGGCGATTTCAAAGTCGATCCCACGCCCACCGACAACAAACTCTTCGACCTGCACACCTTCGCCGAGTATGGCAAGAACGGCGTGCTGGCGCTGTTTCAGGATTCCACCAACGTCGAGCGCAAGGGATACACGCCCAGCGAGCGCGCCGTCAGAAGAAAGTTCGACGAAGTTTTCGCCCACACCAAGCGCCGGCTTTTCATCTCGTGCTTCTCGTCGTCTATCCACCGCATCAATCTCGCGGTGCAACTCGCCCACGAGCACGGACGCAAGGTCGCCTTCCTCGGCCGCTCTATGAACAATTCCGCCGAGATTGCCGAAGACCTCGGCTACATCGAAGTCCCCGACGGCCTCGTCATCAATCCCGGCGAGATGAAGAATTTCCCGCCGGAAAAAGTTTGTGTGCTCATCAGCGGCACCCAGGGCGAGCCGATGTCCGCTCTCTCCCGCGCCGCCGTCGACAACCACAAGCACGCCAAGATCGAAAAGGGAGACACCGTCGT
>PLBY01000013.1:14566-14898 GCA_003134655.1 Acidobacteriaceae bacterium | reverse complement strand
CTGGAAAAGGAATGGTACTATCGCTGGTTCCAGCCGGACGTGGTGGTCGGAGTGGGGTTCTGGGGCCATATTCCGCACCTGGTGCTACACCCGCAGCAGTTTGGGATGAAAACCGTCCCATGGCTCGTGGCCGATGGTTATGTCGCGGCACACCACGAGGTGCTGAACGCTCTGCCGCTGATCCTGGTCACCTCCAACTGGGTGAAGGAGACGTACATCAGGGATGGCATCAGGGGAGACAATATCGAGGTGCTGCCGGTAGGTTGCGACACGGACTGCTTCGCGCCGCGCAGCCGCGATGACCTGAAGGTCCGATCGATCCGCGAGGCTCT
>PLBY01000013.1:13761-14548 GCA_003134655.1 Acidobacteriaceae bacterium | reverse complement strand
AGGCGCCCGACTGGAGATATGTCTGCAAAGTTTGGCCTCAGCCCCGCACGGTCCAACAGAACCTGATCGACCTCGAACTGGCGGCGCATCTGGGCATCGACAAGAAGGTCATCTACTCCACCAACGTGGTCTCCCACAATTTCATGTCCTACTTGTTGGCCGCCTGCGATATCTACGCTGCTCCGTCGCGGCTGGAGGGTTTCGGAATGATTCAGGTGGAGGCTAACGCCTGCGCAAAGCCGGTGATCGCGATCAACGCGATGGGATGTCTCGACACGATGGTCCACGGTGAAACGGCATTCCTGGCGAAGGTAGCAGAGGAGAGGAAGATCGGTAAGGCGGCATTCGGGGAAGGCCACGGGATCGACGATAGCCGTCGTATCGTGTTTCCAAACCCGCGGACAGCGGAGTACCGAGCCAGCGTGCCCGACATCGCCAAGTACCTCCTGATTCTCATGCAGGACAGCGGTCTGCGGCGGGGGATGGGCGAAGCGGGCCGAAAACGGGTGGCCGAGTTGTTCGACTATCGCCAGGTAGCCAGGCGTTTCCTGAAGACTGTGTCCGACCGGTTGGGAATTCAATAGAGAGTACCGCACGCCATCGAGNNATGATTTCAGCCCTGGGCTTTCTGGCCACCGGCAACGAGGAGCTTGCGGACGCGCTGCGGCGCACACTGGTGGCGCTGGCAACCAATCAGACGCCGCGCGGCCACATCCCATCACTCGCGCACGATCCTGCTGACCGTGGCGCCAGCGATACGACGCCGCTGTTCCTCTTTGGCCTGGCA
>PLBY01000013.1:2635-13661 GCA_003134655.1 Acidobacteriaceae bacterium | reverse complement strand
GTTGATGAACCGTCTGGAGGTCCGTGGTGAGGAGAAGAACCCCCATGAGCACGAGGGTCTTGTAGTGCCATCCAAGCCCTATTACGCACTCTACTCCTACAAAGTCCTGAACAGCGACCGTTTCGATCTGCTGGGCAACAGCCTGGCGATTCTGACTGGGATTGCTTCGCCTCATCGGGCGAGAGACCTGGTGGCATGGATTGAAGCCGAGTGCGAGGCCATGCGGGACCGCGGAGAACTGGCCGTGGATTTGCCGCCCTGTTTGTTTCCGTATATCCTGCCCCATCATGCCGATTGGCGGCCGCGATACGAGCGATTTAACCGGCCCGGCGAGTATCACAACGGGGGCGTCTGGCCGTTTGTCTGCGGCTTCTATGTGGCGGCATGCGTAGCGGCGGGGCGGATGGGGCTGGCGCGGCGGAAGCTGTTGGCGCTGACCGAACTGGTCAAGCCGTGGCACGAAAACGAGGCGGAGTGGGGTTTCAACGAGTGGATTCACGCGCAGACCGGTCAGCCCAGCGGGCGGGATTGGCAGACCTGGTCGGCCGCTATGTACCTCTACGCTGCTGAGTGTGTGCAGCAGCAGGACACCCCGTTCTTCGGCGAGATGCGCGCAGGCAATCCGACCGCAGCGGGGTAGCGGGATCAACACGCTTTGGGCTGAGTTTGGCTCCCTTTGTGCTCTTAAAGTAGAGCCCGTCCCATTTGTCGGTTTTTTGGACGACGAATGTTTTCGTAGCACGACGGCATGGGAAAAAGGTGACCTGGCTATCCACTTCACTCACGTAGCCACTACCTGTTGTGGCCCTTCCGTTGGCCTTTCGGAGGGTGCCACTAATGCGGCATAGGTGGTCGGCTGAGTGGTTACTGCCTGTTGCATGAGCCGATAAAATAGCTTGCCTGCAAATCTGCCATTACACGCAATATAAAAAGGCGCCCACTTTTGCGGTAGGTTGAGATTGTTTGGACCATCAACCTAGAGGTCCAATACCTCGCCTGAAGTCGTCGCCGGAGGACAGGAAAAATTTGAGGCACAGATAGCCGCCGCGCTCGCACCATTCGTACAAGACGGAGTTTTGGAGGAGCAAATAGTCGCCCGAGCGACGATGCTCGGTTGTCTCGCGCATACAATGACGCCATGAAAAACCTCAAGGATCGAATTGCTCTTGTAACTGGCGGCAGTCGCGGAATCGGAGCTGCAGTTGCAATCGCACTGGCTAAGGCTGGTGCCGATGTCGCCGTTAACTACCGCGAGCGTGCCGACGCTGCGAATGCAGTTTGTGCCGAAATCACCGGGACGGGAAGGAAGGCAATTGCGGTTCAGGCGGACGTATCAGTCGCCGCCGACGTGAGGCGCATGGTTGCAGAGGTTGAGGCGCACCGTGGTGGCATCGACATCCTCGTCAACAACGCGGCTATCGCTTATCCGCGCAAATTGGAAGAGATCACAGAAGCGGAATGGGACGAAGTGCTCACAGTCAATCTAAAGTCGGTGTTCTTGGTGACGCAGGCTGTGGTTGGCGGTATGCGACAAAGGAAGTGGGGACGCATCATCAACCTGTCGTCGGTCGCTGCACAGACGGGTGGGGCAGTGGGGGCGCACTACGCTGCGTCCAAGGCGGGGATCATAGGGCTGACCCACTCCTGCGCCTCCTCATTCGTTAAAGAGGGTATTACCGTGAACGCCATAGCTCCCGCGCTGATTGAGACCGATATGGTGACCAATAACCCCAACGCGAACCCGAATCTTATTCCGATGGGGCATTTTGGCTCGGTGGACGATGTCGCATCGGTTGCTGTGATGCTGGCGATGAATGACTATATGACTGGGCAGACGATTTCGGTCAACGGTGGGTGGTATATGAGCTAGTCTCGCTTCCGCATTGCTAATCCCGAATAGCACCACGGTTGAGCCATCTGCGTAGAGAAGAAAAAGACGAGGCTGCAAGGCTATACTGACTGGCACATGGACGCGGAACAGACCATCGTCGAAATCGAGTGTCTTGAGCGCATCTTCGCGGTGCCCGAACGAGACCGCTGAGCGCAAGTGACCTCGCGGCTGTCAATCGGCAGCACGATGAAAAGCAATCAAGCAGCCCGTGGTTTCGGCTCTGGCAGCGGTATGGGGTTTGCTGCCGTTCGTGAGCGCGTTCGTCAAACTTCCGTTCTTCTAGCTCATTGCGTCAACAGTTGTTGAATTGGAATCCGTTCAAGCAGACCTCTCTTGTAGTCGGTAATCCAGATCGAACCGAAGCCAACGCGCAGAGAATCCCCACCTTTCCCAATCCACTGCTTCACCACCTTGTTCGGTGTAGCGTCGATCCGAGTGAGCGGCACTTCGAAGACGGTCGCCCAAACAGAGTCGGCTTCATAGCCGATGTCGCCACCCGTACCCGGTATGCCCACTTGAATAGTGGCGGTCACCTTCCTACTTTTCTCATCAACCCGGCTGACGGTTCCATCCCCTTGGTTCAGCGTCCAAATAGAACCCCCACCAGAAGTGAGGAAGCGAGGCTTCGGGCCGACACTTACCGATTCCAGCACTTTGCCCGTGGCTGCATCCACGGCAGTCAGGACATTGCTCTCGACTCCAGTGACCCAAACAATGCCATCACTGAAAAGCGGGTTGTAGGAACCGGACGGGATTGAGATTTTCTGGCGCACATTGTTCAAGGACGGATCGATCCGAGTGAGTGTGCCGTTCTTGTCTGTCACCATCCAGACGGTATCTTCACTGGTTGCGATTCCACCCTCTGGTCCTGCTGGTGGTATAGGGAGTGTGGCACTGATCATGTCCTTGACGGCGTCGATCCGAACAAGGGCAGGTTTCTTCCCGCAGACCGGAACCCAAATGCTGCCGAACCCGGAAGCTAGACCGGAACAAGCCTCTCCTGAGACCTTTACGGTGGCAACAATCTTGTTGGTTGTCGGATCAATTCGGAGCACGGCATAGGGTTTCGTACTAGCGACCCACACAGCATTGTCTGTAACCAGAACCCAGTCTGCTGTTCCGCCGACCTTGAGCGTCGCGGTCGGTTTTATCGAAGAAAAGAGAACCTGAACTTCTTTTATCCCCGGCTTTGGGACCTTTCTGCGCCTGCATTCTGAGCCGATGCGGTTCCGCACGTGGCGATCAGCAGAAGCAAGAGCAATCTCGACATGCCGAGAAAGATACCACTCTAATGATTCCGCTGGTTCGTTCCTCGATTAGAACAGCGTGCCCAGAATCTGGGTAAGCTCCGCGTGCGCGGAGCATTCTTCATCGTCGTTAACGACGTGGTTGATCCGCGTGCTCACCGGATAGCACCGCATCATCCGAGCATCGAATGGTCTCAACAAGTCAGACACGGCTTCGACCTTTGTCATCCCCGGATCAAGCCATAGGTCGTAGCTGTCGGGATCAAGGATCACTGGCATGCGGTCGTGGACGGCTGAGGTCACCGCGTTCGGAATCGTGGTTAGAATCGAGCAGGTCTTGATCCAGTTGCCGTTCGGGTTTTTCCAGCGATCCCACAACCCTGCCAACGCGAACAACTGCCCGTCATTGACTTCGAAACAGTGCAGCTGCTTGCCTTTCCCCGTCCGCATCCACTCGTAGAACCCGTCCGCAGGAATCAGGCACCTCGAGATTTCAACGCATCGCCGACCGCGGGCTTCGTGGCTGCCGTTTCCGACCTTGCATTAATCATCTTGGCGGCGGCAGACGAATCTTTCGCCCAAGATGGAATTAGACCCCATCGCATCAGCGACAGTTCACGGACGGTCTCCTTGGGATTCGGGCGAATGACTGGGATCGGCTGGGTTGGAGCAATGTTGTAGCGAGGACTCCAGTCTTCATCTCCCGAGGAGGTGTCGAAGTGCTCTTCGATAATCTGCTTTCTCCGCGACAGTCGATAGCGTTTGGAAGTACCCTCGGTAATCAGTCTCTCGTCCAAGTTGGCGCAACATCCGCAACATCGCCATCTCACTTATTGACCGGATAGAAAATAACGTCGGGCGCTATCGCTTCTTGGTCATCTCTCTCAGCAGTTCCCTCGATGTCTCGCGCAATCGTTGAGCAAGTATGACGGCGAGGGAGCGGTAGAACCTCGCGCCAAAACCCGGAAACATAGTCACCAGTTCACGTAGGTCGTTTGCCCAGATCGCGTCAACATCAACTTCGTCCGTGGCAACAACTGCTGCGGTCGCCGTACTGTCTCCTAGAAACGCCATTTCGCCAAAGACATCGCCCGCTCTAAGCGTCGCAATCACCGCACGAGAGGTCGTTCCTTCTAGCTCCACTGAGGCCGAGCCGCTACGGAGAACGTAAAGGTGGTCGATCCGAGTGCCTTCCTTGATGATTTCCTGACCCACCTGAACGCGGATTCGCTTGGCCTTAGACTCAATCAGAGTCCAGTCGTTACGGGTCAAATCCTGCATGGTATTGCTAGCCATCGTTGGTTGAAAGGGCCGCTCAGGGTACCGTGGGCGGTCACTTTGGTAAAGGGCCCGACCGCCAGCGTAGAACTTATGTTAACTAACACGTGTCCGGCAAAGTGGTCACAAGTGCACACCTCCTCGAGGCTACGGAAGCTAGCTTTGATGCAGACTGGCAGATGCCGCATTCACCGCAGCCGAACTGAGCCCGACCCTTAGTTACTTTCGTGAAGAGAAGTGATCGGGGTCACAGGCGACCGCGAAGGAACGTCTGAGAATAACTTTGGATGTCGAATCGTAAATCCATCACGCTCGACACGAATCGATCAGAGTCGGACGTTGATCTTTACTGGAAACTGGGTGGTGTCTTCATGGTCGGGCAGACAATTGTTGAACGTCTGTGTCAAACGAAAGGCCTAGCGGCGCGTCACATTCTCCAAGATGAAGCTGCGATCCATGGTGCCCAAGGCATGGTCGGTGAACAACTCGAAGCCAAGTTAGCCCAAGTTGAGGAAAGCGAGGTGAAAAGAATGTTCGTGATGCAATATGTGGTTCGCGAACGAGTGGACGCAATGCCAACCTGCCCGGAGGCGAAGGATCGAACACCGAGCGAACCGTACAGCGCCACAATGCAGGCTTCGGAATCTGACTCTACTCGGGTTGAATGGCTGCGCGGCAAGGCCATCGTTCGCCCCTGTCAGGAACTCGAACCAGCACAGGATCGATGCGCGGATACAGTCTTGCGGTAATGTCGTGGTCCCGCGACTGGTTGGTCCGGGTCTGCATCCTGATCCGACGAATCGATTACCTCTCTGAGATAAGCGCAACCTCTTTTTGGAGATTAGAGGTCGAGGTTCGAGATTTCGGACCGGGGCCTTCTGCTACTTTTGTGACCTTCCGGAAGCCTTTGCCGTTGGATAATACTATCTGTGGAAGCTCATCCGATGGCGAACCAATCGTTTCTGCCGGAATCAGGACACGCAATGGAAAGACGCTGGCCACGCCATCAGATCGACCTGCCAGTTCAAGTTGTCACGCACGGGCCGACGAATGTCGGCATCATCCAAGGTCGGGGTTCAGGACTAAACTGTGGAGGGATGTCGGTGTTTGGGACGGTTGAATGGGCGATTGGGGCGCAGGTCGGTGTGGAATTCACATCGCCGTGCTCTGGACAACCGATCAGAGTTCGGTGCTTTGTTCGGAACCGTCAAGGCTACAACTATGGTCTGGAATTCGTTGCTGAGAATGATTCCGACTACGACAACGTCGCACAGATCGAGTCCACTCTACGAAATCTTGGAATAGCTGGCTACACCGAGTCCTGATCGTACAAGCAACCTCAAGCTACATGGGCTTTCTACCTCGTAACGTCGGGAACCGTGAAGCATAATCCGAAAGAGCCTATAGAACTTATACTTTGCGTTTTCCGGACGACAATCGCATCCATTTCGGACTTGGAAGTCTGGATGCCCCTCCGCAGCGACGAAGATTGCGCTACACCGGCCGAAATTCAGGATCGACTCTTCTTGTAGACTAGAGCCTCTAATTCGCCTAGTTGGTGGCGCAGGTTTTCGAGTGCAGTGCAGAATTCCTCCCGGCTCTCATTCAGGATGGTGTCCCGCAACCAATCCACTGTTCTGTATATCTCTCCGACGTTCTGCTTGTAAGGCAACATCGCCTTCCGCTGCTTCTCGGTTAGAGGTAAGCTGGTTCGCATTGTGCTTTCTCCTCACGCGGAATCAAAGAACTTCTTAATCTGAGTCCAGTACCTCCGTACAATGTAATCCGTGCTGACGTGTCCGCCTCGCTGGAGGGATTTCAGGGTCACTCCGGTGATTTCCGCAAATTTCTCGCTTCCTTCATAAGGCACATGCGGATCGTCTTTGGCGTGGAAGATCATTACCTTCGACCCAGTGATGTCCGCTCGATGGTGCCACGGGCTATAGAAACTCCCGCCCCGCAGCTTCTCCCAGTTCGCATCGGAAAGCCGATAACCATTCCCAAACGCCTCGCGGATGTACTCTGCGTAGTTTTCCTTGGAGGTTTCGACCTTTTCGGAACGATCCAGAATCCTCCAGTCCACTACAGGGCAATTTGCGATCACCCGCGCCACTCGTGGGTCAAGAGATGCGAGGATTGCCGCCGCGCCCCCGAAGCTTCCTCCGATGATGAAGATTTTGTCCGGCGACAGCCGGAAGCGGCGACCGAACGCAATTTCTTCAAGTTCCTTGGGCAAATCGTCGATGATGTCGAGGATGTCTTCATGGGGAGACCGCTCCAAGAACTCACCGCCGCTCTCCCATGCTCCCCGATAGCGCGGATAGATGACCCAAAACCCCTTGGCAGCGAGAAATTCCGATAGCGACTGCTTGCGAGGAATCGACGGCATGCCGTCGCAGAGGACGACCACCTTCTGTGCCTTTCGTTCCCGCGACGGAGGCAGGAACTCCGCGACGATTTGTTCTCTGAATCTTGTTCTGAACATATGTCCGGACATTATCTACTACGCCTCGAAGTCTGGTTTTCTCTCGGACTGGCTGATGGCTCAGTCGGGCGTCTACGCGGCTGACGTATCTGGATCGGTATCCTCACGGGGTCAGTCGAGGGATCGCTGGCGCAGTGGAGATTTTGCCGCTGCTGTAGGCTAAATGTGCTCGTTTCCTCTAGGAATCCCAGCGCCACCCAGAAAGCAATGACTCAACTTGCACAAAATAAAGGAATGGTACGGCCCGTGCACTAGTGTAGAGAGGACAATGTCTGATTTAGGACCAACGCTGGGGAGGAAATCATGCTGAATGTGACCGTTGCAATCGTAGGTGAATTAGCTGTCTTTGGCTGCGAGGGCAGAATTGTAGAGAGAGAATCCGCTTCCAAGTTGCGGGAAGCCGTCACCTCGCAAACAGAGGCTCGGATTGTTGTCCTTGAACTCTCGGAGGTGCGTGCCATCGGAGGCGGTGGTCTTGGCATGCTCGCGTTTCTGCAACGCTGGGCACGGGAACACAACATCCGGTTCCTGCTGTTCCATCCCTCCAAGTCAGTCCAGAACAAACTAAAGCGTACTAGATCAATCGCAGCGTTCTACATCGCTTCGCTCGAAGAAATGCGGGCTCTTCTGGCCTATGCGAACAGCAGATACGCGCTAGCTGCTTGAGTCAGTGACCCCAATCCTCCGCTCTCAGCAGACGCTCCACCGACGTCGCACCTGTCGCTGCCAAGGGCTGCTGAGGCGTACCATTAGACGCGTAGACGCGCACCGTATGAATCCAAAATGCCTTGACCTCGATCTCACCGCAGCCGCCGATGTCATCCTTAGGGAAGAGCCAGACGAAGAAGAGGACGAAGAGGAAAACGACGGCGGCGGGGAAGATGACGACGGGGACGAAGGCTACTCGGAGTGACCTGCTGAAAGCCCTTCGATGCTCGGGCGATGCGATGCTATCCGGTGAGCACTCGGATCAACCACGTAGCGAATGACGACGAGGAATGTTCTCGACCTGTGGAACTCGAACAGGCTCAGAATCGGCTATTCTCATAGCACCATGACCGATGACGAGCGCATGCAGCGAGAGTCCAGCCTGATCGCGACCATCCGAACGGAGCTTCCCGAATTCGCGAAAGCCTGCGCGGATGACACGGAACTGGTGTTGCTCCACCAAGACGCCTTTGCGGCCGACGACGAATACACACTCCTCGGCATGGCGATCAAGTACGCAGGTTTGCGTGGTAAGGAAGTGCGTTTGATCGGGAAGAATCGACAAACCTTCGGCGAAGAGGACAGAATCCAGTGAGCACGACCTCACAAGGGCTTCTTGAAGATCGGCAAGTACAGGAATAGAAGCAGCGCCACTCCGCTGAGTACACTTCTCACGGCTTGGTGATGGCTGAGAAGGAGTTGTCAGCATTCGCCCGGGGCCGTGAAGGATTGTTTTGGACCCGGCGAGGCGAGGCACGGATTCGAGTGTCCTGAAGTGAGTGAGCGACTGATTGCGGAAGCGTTGTACCCTTATCCGAAGGGCTTGGTGATCGCGTCAAAAGCAGGTTTTGTTCGCGACGGGCCCAATCAATGGACCGTGAACGGCCGGCCCGAACATTTGTGCGCCGCTTGCGAAGGTAGCCTGCGGCGCCTCCGGGTAGAGCGCATCGATCTCTGATCACATCGTGCTTTACCAGAAGAATATTGAAGCGGTCTGCTCCAGCGAGGCCGAAGTCCGCAAACAGATCCGCCTAACGGTCATCCACGAACTGGGCCACTACTTCGGGATGGATGAAAACCAACTGAAGGATGTTTAGGTATTCGCTGCAGCCTCCGCGGGCCCTAAGCAGTCTTCTTCGCAGCCTTCACCTTCGCCCACCGTGCGCGTTGAGCGGCAGAGATTCTCCTGCGCCCCGCCACTGAGATGGTTCGCTTAGGTCTCGCTGCTTGACCACTCGTTTTCCGTTTTACCCATCGCGCTTTCTGCGCCAAACTGATCCGGCGACGAGCCGAGGCTGACAGGGTACGCGTCGGTTTCGTGTAGGGCTCCCACCGTTCAACTTGCCCAGAACTGAAAGAGCCGCATCAACGTGTCGAAGCTGATTGGCAAGATTCGTTCTCTCTACTCTTAACTCCGCCACTATGGATGCCAGCCCCTTTAGATTTGCCATGAATTCCCCCTCGGCAAAGGGCTGTAATTGATCGGCTCTGTTCCCTGAGCGGCCAATGAAAATGGGGCGCAAGCGTAAGGACTCCTCTGAGGAGGGACAAACGGTTGGGGGGATGGGAAGTAGGAGGCTTGAAGTCCGTCGTTCATAGTGAAAACCCAGTAAACACGGGCGGAGCGGGAGGGGCGCGGGGGTGGGCCTGCCTGCGGTCAAGTCATCGCGCTTACTTGATGTCAGCTTCCCTGCTCTCACGTGCAGTCGGTATCTTCACTTCTGTGATGCGAATTAAATTCTTGTCCAGGTAAACGTAAGCTTCCGCGGGCACGTAGTGGCCTTCGTGCCCCTTAAGGGTCTCCGGATTGTCCGCAAAACCACACCCTCTCGCGTGGACTATCGCTGACAACATCGCATTCAGAGCACGAGACGGCGTTTTGCAGGGCAACTGCATTTAGAATATTAAAGAGTGTTTTCCGGATGCCAGCTCGGCTTCGGAGCAAATATAACTATGATTGGATTTTCAAAACGGCTATCTTTTGCGGTTCGCTGTTTTTTCTCGCTGCTGTTTCAGGGAAAGATCCCGCAGGACGTNNGCTCGACCGGGCGGTGCAGATGCTGGCTTTGTTGCAGCGCGATGGCCGCCTTGTGGACTTTCTGGAGGAGGACGTTTCTTCCTACCCTGACGGGCAACTCGGGGCTGCCGTACGCAGCATCCACACTTCCTGTCGCCAGGTTCTGGAGCGCTATATCAAACTTGAGCCGATCCTCTCTTCCGAGGAAGACCAGCCCGTCACTGTACCGGTGGGTTTCGATCCGGCAGCTATCAAACTGGTCGGCAATGTAACCGGCGAACCACCAATTCGTGGTTTGTTGCGCCATCGCGGCTGGCGCGTCACCGAAGTGACCCTGCCGTCACTGCCGCAGGGTTCCGGCAGAGCAATTGTGGCCCCGGCAGAGGTTGAGGTCCCCTAGCAAACCTGCACCTCTGCGCAGACCAAAGCAATTTTCACGTGGCGCAATGCTGGCCACAGGAGACTTAGTTGGACTCACAATTCATCGTTGGCATCGACTTAGGCACTACCAATTCCGCGCTGGCATACTGTGAAAGCGCCGCCGCCTCGGAAACAGCGCGCATCGAAGTTGGCACCATTCCTCAGGTCGTCAATCCGAATGAAATAGCCGACCGGACATTGCTCCCATCCTTTCTCTACATTCCGGGTGACTTGGATTTTCCCAAGGGCAGCCTCCGCTTGCCTTGGGACGCGGAACCGAAGTTCGTGATTGGAGAGTTGGCGCGCAAGCGCGGGGCGGAAAGTCCGGGAAGGCTGGTCGCATCAGCCAAGTCATGGCTTTCCTACGCTGGTGCAAACCGCGCGGCGCCGATTCTGCCGTGGCAGGCTCCGGAAGAGGTCAGCAAACTCTCTCCGCTGGAAGTTTCTTCGCATTATCTGCAGTACCTCCGGACAGTATGGGACGTGCATCATGCGGCCGACGGGAAAGGCCACGCCTTGGCCGAACAAGACGTTCTGCTCACCGTGCCCGCTTCGTTTGACGAGGAAGCGCGAGAACTAACCCGGCGGGCTGCTGAGCAGGCTGGGCTGCAGCGCGTGACGCTCCTCGAAGAACCGCAGGCCGCATTCTACGCATGGCTCGAGAGCCAGGGCGATGGGTGGCGCAAGCGCATCAAGATTGGGGACTTGGTTCTGGTTTGCGACGTCGGCGGCGGAACCACCGACTTCAGCTTGATCGCGGTTTCGGAAGAAAATGGAGACTTGGCGCTGAAGCGTGTCGCAGTCGGCGACCACATCCTGCTGGGCGGCGACAACATGGACCTCGCCCTCGCCCGATTACTGCAGCAGAAGCTGGAAGCCGAAGGCCATCGCATCGACACCTATCAGTTGCAGGGTCTGTGGTACCAGTGTCGCTCTGCGAAAGAGCAGTTGTTCGAACATCCCAAGAGCCAAAAGCAAGA
>PLBY01000013.1:0-2625 GCA_003134655.1 Acidobacteriaceae bacterium | reverse complement strand
AATGCCGGCCAGGCAGCGCCGGATCGGATTTCAGGAATTGGGCCTGCCGTATGCCGCCGATGCGGCAGTCACGAGGCACCTGGCGCGCTTTCTGTCCCATCAAGTACAGAACAGTCCGGAAGCTGGCAACATTCGGCGTGGACGAAGCGGTTTGGCATGCCCGACGCATGTTCTGTTCAATGGCGGCGTCATGAAGGCGGACGTGCTGCGGAAGCGGCTGGTCGAGGTGCTCAATAGCTGGCTGACCGAAGCGGGATTTGAAGGGCTTGGTCCAGCCAATGTTCTGGAAGCGCCTG
Source organism: Acidobacteriaceae bacterium (assembly GCA_003134655.1). Taxonomy (GTDB): domain Bacteria; phylum Acidobacteriota; class Terriglobia; order Terriglobales; family Acidobacteriaceae; genus Sulfotelmatobacter. The sequence continues at coordinate 2,329 of PLBY01000013.1, read as the reverse complement.
ACCTCGAGCACGCAGTGGCGCGAGGGGCGGCCTATTACGGAAGGGCCCGGCGCGGACAGGGAGTACGCATCCGAAGTGGCGCCTCGCGCACTTACTACGTCGGAATCGAAAGCGCGATGCCAGCCGTCCCAGGAATGGAAGCCCCGCTGAAGGCGCTCTGCGTGGTGCCCTTTGGGATGGAGGAAGGCACCGAGGCGGTGGTGCCCGACCGGGAGTTCGGGTTGGTCGTTGGGGAGCCCGCAGAGTTCCGCTTCCTGAGTTCCACGATTCGAAAGCAGGACCGTTTCGGCGATCTTCTGGAGAACTGGGGCAGCGACATCGAGGAACTCAACCCGCTTGAAGTGACGCTCACGCTCGAGGGCCAGCAAGGAACCGTGTTACCTGTGCGCTTGGAGTCACGCGTTACAGAAATCGGTACGTTAGAACTCTGGTGTGCCTCGCGTGACGGTGCCAACCGCTGGAAGCTCGAGCTGAACATCCGCGAGAAGAGCGCCTAATGACGAATCGGCAGCAGTCTGTTTTGAGACCGTGATGGAAGGCCCTTCCCGCTACCTGATTGGCATCGACCTGGGCACNNTTCGTCAGGAATAAGGGTCTTTGAGGTAGCGCAGCTCACCAGCCCGGGTGAAGTGCGCGCGGTGCCATTCTTGCCCTCCTTTCTCTATTTCCCAACCGAAGACGAAGTTTCATCGGGTACAGTGAGCCTGCCGTGGGAAGAACATCCGTCCTCAATCGTCGGCCTGATGGCCCGCGACCAAGGCGCCCTCGTGCCTGGGCGGCAGGTATCTTCGGCGAAATCATGGTTGTGCCAGAGTGCCATCGATCGAACGGCCAACATTCTGCCGCGCGAGGCGGAGTCGCCCGAACCGATGGTGTCTCCCGTCGAAGCGTCTGCCCGTTACCTCATTCATCTGCGGAACGCTTGGAACCACGCGATGACGGCCGAAGTAGCCACCAATCCGCAACAGCTCTTCGAGAACCAGGAAATCGTACTAACCGTGCCGGCTTCTTTCGACGAGGAAGCTCGAGAGTTGACGGTGGAAGCGGCGCGGAAGGCAGGACTGCAAAACCTGACTCTGCTGGAAGAGCCGTTGGCTGCCTTTTACGCGTGGGTGGCGGAGCATCAGAACGTTCTCGGAGAGCACCTGCGAGACGGCGAGTTCGTGCTGATTTGCGACATCGGAGGCGGCACATCGGACTTCAGCCTCGTACAGGCCCACGTGCAAGGCCGAAACGTCGAATTTGAACGCACCGCCATCGGCGAGCACCTCCTGCTCGGAGGCGAGAATCTCGACCTCGCGCTGGCGCGCCGCGTCGAACAGAAGCTCACCAAGAAACTCAGTCTGCGTCAGCGTCATGCATTGCGAATCATGTGTTCAGCGGCCAAAGAGCGTTTGCTGAGCGAGGAAAACACCGATNNTCGTCTTCCAATCAACATTCTGGCTGGTGGACGATCGGTCGTAGGCCAAATGTTAAGCAGCGAGTTGTGCCGTGACGAAGTGGCCGAGTTGATCACCAGCGGCTTCCTGCCGCTGACCACCCCTGACGAGATGCCTCTGCGCACCCGCGCCGCTGGTCTTCGCGAAATCGGACTACCGTACGCCACGGACCCCGCCATCACGAAACATCTTGCGGCGTTCCTCAAGCAAGCCGCAATGGCGATGGGCGCCGGAGAAAATTCTCGGTCACACATCGATGCTCGCCTGCAGATGGCAAGGCCGGACGCTGTTCTCTTCAACGGAGGCTTTTGCATTCCCGCAATCGCTCGCGAGCGGATCACCGAGGCCATTGCCAATTGGTTTGGCGCCGGCGGCGGGTGGCGCCCGAAGATTCTCAGCAACGAAGTCATGAGCAGTGCCGTCGCAATTGGCGCTGCCTACTACGGCCGCGTGAGGCGGGGAGCCGGATTGCGCGTCAAGGCCGGCAGCGCCTGGACCTACTACATCGGAATGCGTTCGGAACATGGCATCAAGGCGGTTTGCGTACTGCCTTCCGGTACGAACGAGGGCACGACATTGCCGTTGCTGGATCGTGAATTCTCCGTGCTGACAAACCGCCCGGTATCGTTCCATCTGTACAGCTCGACGATTCGTCATGACGCGCACGGCGGAATCGCAGACTTGGACCCCGAGGAGGTCCATCGTCACGCGCCCTTGGTGACGTTGCTGCGCTATGGAAAGAAACTCCAGCAGATGGAACTGGCAGTGCGGTTGTCCGTGAGCTTTACCGAGGTGGGAACGCTCGAACTTTGGTGCGAGTCCGTGAGCTCACCGCACCGATGGCGGCTTCAGTTCGAATTGAGACGCGAGGCAAGCGCGACGGATCAGAG
>PLBY01000149.1:88605-100738 GCA_003134655.1 Acidobacteriaceae bacterium | reverse complement strand
CAAATGCTCGGGACCATCCGCGCCAATCAGACCGCAAGGCAAACGGACCTTACCAACCTGGAGGCCACGACACAAAGCCAGGATGCCTCGCAGCAGACCATCATGGCTACACTCCAACGCATCAATCAAGCCCTGCTCTTGCAACTGCGTACCCAGCAGGACGCGAACCAGATCAACGCCAATCTTGCGCTGCAGCAGATCGTTGCCCAAAAGCAGCAGCAGGACGCGATGAAATCGGCATTTCGTGACTCGGCAGGATACGAAAGCTACTACAACGCCAACATCGCCACAACCAGCGGCGGGGCCGCGAGTCTCCTTACACAAGCGTACTGAGTAGACACAATCAGAAGAAAACGAGAGGGCATGGAACATGGGTACGGGTCTCTTCCAGTACATCGCTCAGGCGTGCCAGTCGCTTGCGGCCACGGTGGCACCCTCCATTACCGCGATGGGGATTCACATCGTCATAGCGTTGGCAACCATCATGTTGGTTTGGTTCGGTGTACAGGAAGCACTCGCATCTGCACACGGCGAGGCCGGATTCAGCATGGGGAGGTTCCTCAACCTCTTCATGCTGCTTACCTTCGCTTACGCGATGGTGAACTACTACGACAGCTCCATCCCCGGATTCGGCTTTTCCATCAAGGGCTTCATCGACGGCGGAACCACCAATCTGGTGAGCCTCATTGGATCGGATGGCTCCACCACCATGCTCAGCGAGATCCACACGGCATCCTCGAAAACAGGGCCGTCACTGCTGACCAGCATGATGTCTCCCTACTACGCCATTGTGTACTTTGTCGTGCAGTTTCTCTTAGCCCTCCTGGCCGCAATCGTCTCCGCCATCCTGGCCTACGGTGCTATCGCGGCAACGATCGTCGGATTGCTCGGGCCGATCTTTATCCCCTTCCTTGTCGTCGACAAGCTCGATTGGTTGTTCTGGGGATGGCTGAAGGCGTATCTCGGATTCAGCTTTTACAAGGTCGTCGCTGCAGCCACGATGAATGTTCTGGCTCATGTTCTGACCAACTACTACATCCAGCTTGGCCAGAGCGTGTCGGACCCTTCAACGATTGTCCAGACATTGCCGCTTCTTGTCCTTCTCGTGCTGGTCAACGTCTACATTCTCTTCAAAATTCCGACCATGACACACAGTTTATTCGGTGGCGGCAGCGGGGGGCACGGTGGGGGCCTGGGCGTGGCCATGATGGCGATACGGGCCGCGATGTAAACCGCAGGAGAAACGAGATCACAGAGATGAACCCGGAAGAAGAAACCATGCCCGTCGAAACGAAAGCCACCCCGAACATTACCCGTGCCGCGGAACGCTACTTGGAACAGTATGGCGATCCGCTGGTAATGAACACTTATCTTAAGGTGACCATTCTTGTGCTCGCCCTCGTTTGTTTAGTGCTGGCGGCGCTCACCTTCAAAAGTCAGACGGCGCTCGCCAACATGCACCCCATGATTGTGCGGATCAACGACGTAGGCCACGCGGAAGCAATCGACTATCGGAACTTCCAGTACCGCCCGCAGGAAGCGGAGAACAAGTATTACCTCACCCGCTGGGCGGAGCTGTATTTCAGCCGTAACCGTTTCACGATCGAGCGTGATCAAACACAGTCGCTTTACTTCCTCAATAACGACGTGCAACGTGCCGTGATCGACCAGGAACGCAAGGACAACAGCATCCAGAACTACATCAAAGACAGCACCCTTCCGTATGTCGATGTCGAGATCAAAAACGTCATCCTTGACGACCTGCGACAGTCGCCGTATTCGGCGCGCATCGAGTTCGAGAAGGTGTACAGCAATCCGGCGGATCATACCGAACTCAAGCGGGAGCGATGGACAGCCAGCGTTACCTATGTCTTCCGCGAGAACGTGAAGAACAACGAACTGGCCGTGAACCCTCTCGGTCTGACCATCGTACGTTTCCGGGCCGACCAGGCGTTCAGCTGAGGATTAAGGATTCATCGACCTTCACAGAGGCTTATTCATGTCGTTTCTTGCTGCTAATCCGGCTGACTTTCCCCACCTGTCCCCGCGCGGGGTGGAGTGGGCGAAAGAGAGCCTTCCGACGTGCAACGGCGGTGGCGAACTGCGCCCTTCTTACGACGGACATGCCGGCTCGAATCGAGCGGCGATTGCGGCGGACTTCTTTCGCCAAGATACAGATGAGAACTTTGCTCTGGAGCGTGTCTGCCGTTATGTATCCCGCCTTTGTTCGGGCACCGCTTCGGGGCTCTTCATGCGCCCTGCGGCAACTCGCTCTTCTGCTTCGGCTGCGCCGCCCTGCGGGTTACGGTTTCCCTCCAAATCTTGTTCGGAAAGAACGCCGAAAGGATTTCTCCGGAGCCTCCGTAAATGCAGAGCTTCGGCACTTGGGAGCATGGCCCACTCGCTTAATGGTGCCCCGATCAAGATCGGGANNCAGAACAAAGTAACCCTCATCGGATTCCTCGGCAGCAACCCAGAAGTTCGCACCAACGACAATCGCAGCTTCACGACGCTCTCGCTGGCAACCAAGTCCTCCTACAAGAAGGACGATAAGTACATCTCGCAGACCGAATGGCACCGTTGCGTCGTCTTCGGCAAGCTCGCGGAGTTCGCCAAGACGCTCACCAAGGGTGCACATATCCAGGTGGAAGGCGAACTGCGCAGCCGGGAGTACCAGAGCAAGAAGACCGACACGAAGCAGCGCGTCTGGGAAATTCGGGTCGCTTCGATCCTGAAGCTGGACCGCGCCGAGAAGGCCGCCCCGGAAGACCAGGAGCACGATGAGTCGTCCCCAGAGGAAGCGGCCGCATAGGCCCTTCCTCTTCACTCTCGGAAGCCCGGCCAACCGCTGGGCTTCCACGGCTGTGAGGTTCCCGTAATGAGTTTCGAATTGATCCTGCCGTTCCTTCGGCCCATTGAGGCGCTGTTGCTCGACGAAAGCGTCAGCGAGATCATGGGCAATCCCGATGCCTCGTGGTTTTACGAGCGCGATGGAATATTGTGCCAGGAACCCACCATTTCCTTCGACGCCGGCAGGTTGCGCACCGGCCTTGAAGTCATCGCCAACCAACTCGGCAAGAAGCTCGATGAAGACAACCCCTTACTGGACGCGCATCTCCCGGATGGAAGCCGCCTTGCAGCGGCGATTCCGCCGGTCGTATGCCCCGCTCCGTCGCTGACGATCAGAAAGTTCACCAGCCGCCATTACACAATCGATGACCTCATTGCTCGCGGCACACTGACGCGGCCTCTTGCAGATTTCCTGGCCGAGCAGATTCGTAGCGGAAAGACGCTGCTTATCAGCGGTGGAACCGGAACCGGCAAGACCACGCTTCTGCGGATACTGGCTGACTTCATTCCGGACCAGGAGCGCCTCGTCGTCATCGAGGACACCTCCGAACTTCAGATCCGGAAGCCGAACATTGTGGCCGCCGAATGCCAGACCGACACGTTCAAGGCCAACATTTCTTTCGATAAGCTTCTAAAGTCCGCCCTCCGCTGGCGACCGGACCGATTCATCATGGGTGAAGTGCGTGGCATTGAGGCGCGCACACTGCTCGATTCCTTCAACACCGGCCACGCGGGATCGCTCGCGACGATCCACGCCAACTCGGCAGCCAAAGCCCTCACGCGCTTCGCCAATCTGGTAATGCGCGACCACGCGCAAACCACGTTCTCCGACACCGAAGCTGAGATCGGAGAAGCCGTTGATTTTGTCGTACATGTCGAGCGTCGACCAGGGCGCCGCATCCTCCGAGAAGTGCTGGCGCTTCGCGGGTACGACCGCGACGCCAAACGCTTCCTGATCGAGCCGGTCTTCGAGATGAAACATGCCACACCATAGAACTGGAAATCGAACCAGCACCGCTGCTGACTTCCTCACCCGTTGCTTCGCTCCGGACGAAACGATTGCCCTGCTCGTCCGGAGGGAATCTCCTAGCAAGACCCTTCAGCGAATTGCTCCCTTGGAACATGCGCTTGCGCCTCGTTACCTCGGCTGGCTCGCGCACGAGAACTCTACCGGAGCGAATATCTATGTGGCTGCCAATCCGCTTCGCCCTGCCAGCCGCAAACGCACCAAAGAGTGCATCGCCGCGGTCCGGCATCTGTACCTTGATTTGGACACCGATGGCGAGGCCCGCCTCACTTCGCTCCGCGCCTCGGATGCGGTTCCCCCGCCGAATGCGGTTCTCTCGACATCGCTCGGTAAATACCAGATCCTCTGGCGAGTTGACGGCTTCACTCTCGAACAGCAGGAAAGCGCCCTGAAACTGCTTGCGATTACGTTTGGCGGCGATCCCGCCTGCACGGACTGCAATCGGGTTCTCCGCCTGCCCGGATTCCTGAATTGCAAGTACGATCCGGCGTATCCCGTCACCGTTGAATACCCCGGCGATTCCACTTGGAATTCCGATGACTTCCGGCTGGACATTCTAGCGGCGGATGCCATCTTTTCGTCCGGCTCAATCACACCGGGAAAGCATCCCGCTAACCACACCAATTCCGAACACGATTGGGCGTGGGTTCTGCATCAACTTGCCCGTGGGAAGGACGCCACAAAGCTGACCCGGAAGCTGGCTTCTCGTCGCTCCGATAAGCCCAATCCTCTTTATTACGCCCAGCGGACGGTTGACGTTGCATCGGCCAGGCTTTGGCTCATCGAAGGCATTCCAATAGATGACGTTGTGACGATGCTCGAAGTCCGCCGACGCTTCGAGATTCCCGTCGCACTTTGCTCCGCTCGTGCGCGGGAGATTGCGCTGACGGCGCAGCGGATGATGACCCGGAGAAAGATTGCCTGATTCAACACCTAGAAGGAGAACACTATGCCACTACTTGAGATCAACCTGAGCCGCTACGTCAGTGCTTCTGTTCGGCTGGATGAGTCCACCGCCGAACAGGTCGATCAGTACGCCGCTTTCGTCCACGCATCCGCGGATGATGTTGTGGACAAGGCGCTCAACTATGTGTTCTCTAAGGACCGCGACTTCCAGGACTTTCTGAAGACGCCTCAGGCCAAGCAGGTTGCTTCCACGCTGCGGGTCCGTAGGGGTCCGAGTAAGGATGCGGGAGGCGCGGCGGAGCAGCCGGCGAGGAAGCTTGCAGCCGGGGTGGAGTCCACGCCTTCTGTACGGGTAATGAAGGCGTGATCCTGCATTCAATTTCGTGCCGGAGCGAAAACGGTGCTTCGCACCGGGTGAATTTTGACACTCCACCCCTTGGAGGGTACACGAACGTAAACGCCCTTATACAAACGTCAACTTACTCGCACCGAAGCACTTGCGCGATTGGCCGTATACACCGTCTACGTTCGTTGACGCCACACGGAACATGAGGTTTCAACAATGGAAAAAACAATCGCGTTCAAGTCCACAACCGACGGCTCCAAGCGACCGCTTGCTCGCAGACGCATATTGTCGGCGCGATTCACAGAGACGGAATACACGACGCTTGAAGGCTTCGCGTGGTCGAAGGGGACAACGCTCGCCGAGTGGGTGCGCGAATCGCTCCTACACAGCCTTGAAGGCCCCGGCGAGGCGCAGATGGAAATGCACATCTTCACCGAACTCGTCGGCATTCAAATGCTGCTGATGAACACGCTCGAACCGCTTCTGCGCGGCGACAAGTTCGCGCCGGAACAGCTCACCATCTTGTTTCGGCAAGTCCAAACCACCAAGGCCGCGAAGGCTCAGGAACTCCTCGCCAAGCGCAGCCAGAACAGGGAGAAGTAGTCATGCCAACCGTCCAACGCTGGGGCCGCAATGAATCGCTGATCTGGCCACCACGCACCTATCTCTACACACTCAGCGCGTTCTTCCTCTCGCTCGCAGCGACCGGACTCTTTGTCTATGTCCACTTCCAGTTCGGCTTTTCACCGCTCGAACGCTACTACCTGCCGTACTATCTCCGCAGCGAGATGCCAAGTCTCACGCATCATGCCAGCACCTATCAGTTACTCTATGTTTCAGACGGCAACTCGCGGGCGCGACCCGCGCTCGCCGCCGACGTGAGGTCAGGGCAGACCGCGCAACCCAAGGGCGCGCCATTGCCGCTCGCGCTTTCCGCGCAGGCGAGGCAGCAGGGATTCCGCTTGCTCTTCCGCGAGCAGCCGCGCAATTACCCGAACCAGACCTTTCACGCATGGCTCGCACAGTGGATCTATGACGACGTTCCCCTCGACCGACTCTTCAATACACAACTCATGCTTGGTCTCGCGGCGTTCGTGTTGCAACTCCCGTTTTCCATCCGCAAGGACATCCAGCGGCGCAAACAACTGCGGTATGGAAGACGGCTGAAAGGACCGATTCTTGTCAGTCCACGCCAGTTCACGAAAGCCGTTGCCGGTAATGGCATCGGCATTGCGACCAACGATTCCAAGCGCCCGTTGCGGATTCCACGCGACGCCGAGAATAAACACTTTCTCATTGTCGGCGACACCGGGTCAGGCAAGTCGAGCATCATCCGCCAGATGCTTTATCAAGTAGATGCGCGCGGCGACAGCGCCATCGTCTACGATCCCGCCTGCGAGTTTGTGAAACAGTTTTACGATGAGCACCGGGGCGACATCGTGCTCAATCCACTCGACGCCCGGATGCCGTACTGGAACCCGTCGAAGGAACTTCGGCGCAAGGCCGAGGCCAAGGCCCTCGCCGTCTCGCTATACCAACCCGAAGGCGTGACCAACCGCTTCTTTGTCGAAGCTCCGCAGAAAATCTTCGCGCATCTGCTCACCTATCTGCCGACGCCGGTTGAACTCGTCCAGTGGATGTCCGATCCCGCCGAAATCGACCATCGCGTCAAGGGAACCGAGTATTGGATGCTGATTGATCCGAAAGCCCCGCAACAACGGACTGGTGTTCTCGGCTCTCTCAATATGAGCGCGGACAGCTTCCGGCTTCTGCCCAAGGAAGACGAAACAACCTCTATATGGACGGCGACGAAGTGGGCCGAGACGCGACGTGGTTGGATCTTCATCACCTCACGCCCAACCATGCGCGAAGCACTTCGCCCGCTCATCAGTCTGTGGATTGACACGCTCGTTCTGCGCCTCTTGAACGAACCCATGCCCGACCAGAAGCCGGTCTGGTTCGTCATCGACGAACTAGCCAGCCTGCAGCGGTTGCCGCAGCTTCATACCGCGATTACGGAGAATCGCAAATCGCAGAACCCGGTCATTCTGGGCTTCCAGGGGCGCAGCCAGATGGAGGCCCGCTACGGCGAAGACTCCGAAGCCATGTTGTCGCAACCGGCCACGAAGATTTTTCTCCGCACCACCGAGCCGCGCGCGGCGAAATGGGTCAGTGAGGCCATCGGCGAAATCGAAATCGAGCGGCTGCGCGAGACCCACTACGACGGTTCCCGCACCGGGCGCAATTTTGCGCTCGACCGGCAGACTGAACCGCTCGTTCTGCCTTCCGAGGTTTCGGGCCTCGACGATCTCCGCGGTTTTCTGAAATACGGCAATCATGTTGCCCGATTCTCGTTTCCCTTCGTCGCACTCGAAGAGAAGGGTCCCGGTTTTGCCGAACGGAAGATGGACGACCTGATCGTGCCAAGTACCCCGCTCCCCGCCGAACCAGAAGAGATACAAGGCAATCTTCTAACGCCAGAATATGCCGTCCAACCTCCCGAGAACCAGATGGAGTAGACAGTCATGCTGACGATCTCAAAGCCGCTGTCTGCAGGCCAAGCGCAGACCTATCACCAGAAGGAATTCACTGCGAAGGAGCAGAACTATTGGTCGCAACGCGGCGTCATCACAGGCGAATGGCAAGGCCGCTTGGCCGCGCAGTTCGGCCTTGCCGGAGCCGTCTCCGCAGAGGACTTCGCGAAACTCAGCCAGGGTAAGCATCCGCAGACCGACGAGCAGCTTGTTCGGCAACGAGCGTCGTATGAATATCAAAATCCCGACGGCAAGACCGTCACGACGATGGAGCATCGCGCCGGATGGGATGCCACTTTTTCCGCGCCCAAATCCGTCTCGCTCACCGCGCTGGTCGGCGGCGATGAGCGTGTGCGCGAAGCGCACCGGGAGAGCGTCCGAGTTGCCCTTGAACAGCTCGAACGTTACACACAAGCCCGCATCGGCGGCAATCATCCACCCGAGACCACGGGCAAATTTGTCGCAGCCAAGTTTGAGCACGACACGGCCCGCCCGGTCGATGGCTATGTCGCGCCACAGCTCCATACCCATACCGTTATCTTTAATGTTACCGAGCGCGACAATGGCCAGCCCCGTGCGATTCAGCCGCACAGCCTTTTTGCTTCGCAGCAGTTCGCCACGGCCATCTATCAATCGGAACTGACTTACAAGCTACGCCAACTCGGCTACGAGATTACCGCCGGGCGGAGTGGTGCGCCCGAGATCAAGGGATACACACAGGAATACCTCGACGCATCGAGTCCCCGCAGCCAACAGATTCGTGATTACCTCGAACGCACGGGCCGCTCAGGGAAAGAGGCTGCCGAAATCGCCGCGCACTCGACCCGCGACCGGAAAGAAATCCATTCGCCAGCCGACGTAATGGCTGCGCACCGAAAGCTGGCGGCAGACTTTGGACACCAAGCCGAGGCCGTTGTCCGGGCAGCCCATGAGAGGTTTCAGCATCAAGAAAGACCCGTGAACTCGGTTGACCGTGTCCGAGAATCTCTCACCTTTTCCCGCGACAAGAACTTCGAGCGCGAGGCCGTTGTCGATGAACGCGCCCTGATCCGCGACGGATTGCGCCGAGGTATGGGCGAGATCACTCATGCCCAAGTCCGCGCCAATCTTGACGCCCGGTTGGCTTCGGGAGAATTTCAAATCGTCGACCGGAATCAGAGCATTCCGGGCCGGCAGTACACCACCGCCAAAACCATTGCAGCGGAGCAAGAAATTCTTCGCGGGATGCGTGAAGGACAAAACCAGGTCGAGCCCGTTCTTTCGCGTCCGCAGGCCATCGCCGTAGCGGACGAGCGTTCGAATCTGAACCGGGCGCAAAAGACTGTGGTCGAAGATGTACTCAGCTCGCCCGACCGCATCCAGGGACTCCAAGGCTTCGCAGGCGCGGGCAAGACGACCACCCTCGCTGCCATCCGCAGCGCCGCGGAAAGGCATGGATATCGGGTTGAGGGTTTCGCCCCGACCTCCCGCGCTGCACGCCAACTGAGTGAAACTGGAATCCAGGCCGGAACCCTGCAAGGTTTCCTTGCTCGCAGTGCGAATCCGAACCTAGGAGACCAAAAGCACTTCTACTTCATCGACGAATCAAGCCTTGCCAGCACGAATCAGATGCGCGAGTTCCTTGCGCGTCTTGGTCCCAATAATAATGACCGCGTCCTTTTGGTTGGCGATATTCGCCAGCATCAGGGCGTTGAAGCGGGGCGCCCTTTTGAGCAATTGCAGGAAGCCGGGATGCGCACTGCCAAGCTCGATGAGATCGTGCGCCAGCAGGACCCGGCTCTGAAATCTGCCGTCGAACTGCTGGCGACGGGCCAAGTCTCCGCTGCGCTCGATGCACTCCAACAGCAGGGCCGTGTGAAGGAAATCCCCAACGCGGAAGAGCGCGTCCGCGCCATCGCCAAGAGCTACGTCGAATCGCCCCAGAACACGCTCATCGTCTCTCCGGACAATGCTTCCCGCCGCGAGTTGAATGTCGCTGTTCGCCAGGAGTTGAAGGCCACGGGAACCCTTGCCCCGGTAGACCATACTTTCCCTGTCCTGGCTCAGCGTCACGACATGACCGGAGCCGAACGATCCTGGGCCAGCCACTACGAGATCGACGACGTAGTTCGCTACACACGCGGCAGCAAAGCCATCGGAATCGGAGCTGGCGCCTATGCCGCGGTCGTCGCGATAGACCCAACCGCAAACCAGCTCACGGTCGAGAAAGCGAACCAAGAACTTGCTACCTACGATCCCCGCCGACTCACCGGCGTCAGCGTCTACCGCGAGATCGACCGCGAGTTCTCCGTAGGCGATCGCATCCAGTTCACCGCGCCCGACAAATTGCTCGGCATTGCCAATCGCGACCTCGCAGTTATCGAAGCGATCCATCCCGATGGCCATCTCTCCGCCCGCCTCGACAACAACCGGGCAATCGAGTTCAACGCCAGCGAACATCGTCACTTCGACCACGGGTACGCCGTCACCAGTCACAGCTCCCAGGGCCTCACCGCCGAACGCGTCCTCGTTCACGCCGATACCAGCGTCCACCCCGACCTGCTCAACTCCCGCTTCGCCTACGTCTCCATCTCCCGCGCCAGCCATCAAGCCACACTCTTTACAGACGATATGACAAAACTCGCCCCCCAACTCGGAGCCGATGTCTCGAAGACATCGGCCTTGGAAATGAATCAGGCTCCCTCGATCGGCACGGGAATCGATATGGGGCTCTGACCGGATCAACCGTCACCATGAGGAATCGCATGACAAAGATGACAACCATCCCAGAAAACTACAACAACATCCGTGCTGGAATAGTCGAACTCCTCAAAAGCGCCAGGTCTGCCACTGCTCGAAATGTCAATTCGATTATGACCGCTGTGTACTGGGACATTGGCCGGCGCATCGTAAAGTTTGAACAAGACGGGGAACACAGGGCCGAATATGGCGAACAGCTAATCGAGCAATTGTCTGAAGATTTGACGCGCCAATTTGGTCGCGGTTTTGGTCGAGCAAATCTTTGGCAAATGCGCGCATTTTACCGCGCATGGCCGGAGACAAAGATTCTCCAGACACTGTCTGGAGAATCTATAAGCCCCATTAATCCCAATAATATAGACGACGACTCCTCGACAGTTTTAGCTCTTGCGTCTCGCTTCCCCTTGCCTTGGTCCGCCTACGTACGGCTGCTCTCCGTCAAGAATCCGGAAGCTCGGGCTTTCTATGAAGCCGAAGCGCTGCGTTCGGGTTGGTCTATCCGCCAACTTGACCGCCAAATCGGCAGTCAGTTCTACGAACGCATAGCGCTCTCACACAACAAAGCCGCAATGCTGGTGAAAGCAGCAAACTCCGAGCCCCTCCCACCACCCGTGTCGGCTCGCCCCCAGGCTGCGAATCAATGATCCGCAACGCCCTGTACAGGCCACCCATCTTCGGTCGTCCTCCCTCCCCGGGTCGGAGTTTTCCCACCCCAAATCTTTATAGAATCAGCAGGCCACTATCCCTATGGATTATAATATGCAATCGCTTGCTGCGGCTCATCGAAAAGCACATCAGCTTTGCCTTTGTGCGCGAGAGGTTGAAGCAGAGCTACAGCGAAACCGGCCGCCCGTCGATTGATCCCGAACTTCTGCTGCGCATCCTCTTGATCGGCTACTTATATGGCATCACTAGTGAGCGCAAGCTGGTGGAGGAACTGCGCATGCATCTGGCGTGGCGCTGGTTCACCGGGCTGGGATTCGATGAGGAGATTCCGCATCACTCCACCTTCTCGAAAAACCGGCATGGGCGGTTTCAGGAGTCGAAGTTGTTCGAGGAATTGTTTGAGCAGATCGTGTGGCAGTGTGTGGAAGTGGGATTGGTCGAGGGCAAGCATCTGTCCGTGGACGGCAGTTTCGTGGAGGCGAATGCTTCGAAGGAAAGTCGCATTCCGCGCGAGCAGTTGGCCGAAGCGGCGCAGGTCCATCAGACCTTGCGTCAGTATCTGGTTGAACTGGAACAGCAAAACTCGGTGGAAGAACCGGTGCACCAGCAGGATCAGGTGTCGACCACCGATCCGGATTCTACCTACGCCACCAAGGGCGGCACGCCCGCCCGGCTTGGCTACTACGACAATTATCTGGTGGACAATGCCAGTTGCGTGATCGTGGGAGTGCAGGCGACGGCAGCCCGGATGAGTCAGGAGACGGTGGCCGCGCAGGACATGCTCACTCGCTTCAGACAATGGCAAAGGACGAGAGCCGGAATCGGTGGCTGCCGATACGACGTACGGGAACGGAGAGTTCTTGCAGTGGTTGTCGGATCGGAACATCACGCCGTGTATGCGAACCCGAGACAGTATCCACCGAAAGAGGAGCCCATTCTTTGGCCCCGAGCGGTTCACGTATCAACCGGAACACAATCGCTATATCTGTCCTGCTGGCCAGCCGCTCAATTATGGGGGGCGAGTGTATCGGAACCGCGCCTTCAACTACATCGGGACACGCAAAA
>PLBY01000149.1:0-88585 GCA_003134655.1 Acidobacteriaceae bacterium | reverse complement strand
AAGGTGGAAGCCTTGTTCGCGGATCCGACCTCCCACTACGCGCCTCGCCCCCGCAACAACGGGGACGCCCCATCAGACACGAACCAGTCGGAGTTGTTGATTTGAGGATCGATAGAGATGAATCGACCTTAGTCCCAGTCCAAACATGATCTTCAGTGCCGCTGCTCTTTCACTTTGCCGAGTTCGCACAGAAGAAGGGCGGCAGAGATATTGCTTCTTGCAAGGCCCATACAAAGGAGTTCGTGTCGCTGTGGTTGGAGCAACACGGGACCCGTGCAAAAACGGCCGTCTCTTTGCGCAAGCATTCGATAGACGCGGAGTGTGGTGTGCGGCAAATGTTGAATCTGGCCTGCAAAGAACCCGTAACGCGAAATCGCCGCCATCGGTCATATCCGTTCGAATCGGCTGTTCCGGAGTTTGCTGAGATTTGCTCGATAGGGGTGCATTTGTGGTAGCCTCCGGGAGTCAACCCACACATCCCTCCGCCGCGCCCCTGGCGTCGGTCTCTTGTGCTCCCTGATGTTCCTTCGGCTCAGGAGACCAAAAATGGTCCCGACTTCGATTTTTTTCTGCTGGGTTAGCGGCAAGCCTGTCGATCTCGTTACGCTGCAAGACGGATGAGTATGCGAAAGCAGTGCACGAGGACTGCTACGTTGCGAGGATCGCGCTCGAACAGAAATTGCCAATCAGGGCCCCCGCTTCTATTAAGAACTCGGGAAAAAGCACGGCTGCCTGAGATACTTTGCCGGGTAGAACCGTCCCTGCGTCAACCCTCACCTTGTCAAAGACTTTGCTGTGTAGCGTCAGCAACTCGATTCTCGGTGCGGATCGGTCGCCATGTGCCCTCTTGTGAATCCCCTGCACGAAGTGACGTCGACAGGTCATCCAGCTTATTGAACACGTTTCATTTGAAACAGCTGCGGTGCATTGACACCTGTCTCCCAGGATGAGAACTTACGTACGAGAACCGGTGCCGATTCCAAGGGTTTTGTGCCTCCTAACCAGCGAGAGGTATATCGCAAGATGAGTAAGCAGCCAGTGAAACATCCTGATAAGTCGGCCAATACGGGTGCATATTCTGCCGCCGTTGCATGCGATGGATGGCTTTATGTGAGCGGACACGCTTCGCTAGACTTGAAGACCGGTCAAGTAATCGGCGGTAGCATCGAGGAAGAAACCAGGGTCGCGCTATCTTCGATCGGAAAAGTACTGAAAGAGGCTGGATGTAGCTTTGAGGACGTGGTCAAATGCACATGCTATCTGGCGCGCATTGAGGATTTCGATGGATTCGATCGTGCATATGCAAAAGTTTTCAGCGGTGTTCCCCCCGCGCGTACGACCGTTCAGTCGGGTTTGGGTGCTGGTCTGAAAGTGGAGATCGATGCCATCGCGCGCATTCCATCGAAATCGAACCGAGTGTCGTGATCGCGCGCCCCTATTCCGATTGAAAACGACAGCTCGACTTTACAGAAATCTAAACGCGGTCGCTTCCTAATGAACCGATCTGCAGAAGGTTGACTATGCGGCACTCTCGATGCATTCTTCCGATTACTGCGGTCCTTGTTGTCGTTCTGAATTGTAGATCGGCAATCAATGTGCAACCCACCTTGGCGGCCACACCGCCCATGGGCTGGAACAGTTGGAACCACTTCACAGATAAGGTGAGCGATGCGGACGTTCGCGCTGCGGCTGACGCCCTGGTCTCTAGTGGAATGAGAGATGCCGGCTACGTGTATGTCAACGTCGACGACTCGTGGGAAGGCGACCGCGACGCGCAGGGGACCATCCATCCGAATAAAAAATTTCCCGATATGAAGGCCCTGGCCGACTATGTGCATTCGAAAGGATTGAAGTTCGGAATCTATTCTTCTCCAGGCCCGAAAACCTGCGGTGGCTATGAAGGCAGCTACGGCCACGAGCAGCAGGACGCGAACACGTACGCCGCGTGGGGAGTTGATTATCTCAAATACGACTTATGCAGCTATATGTCGATTATGAAGCTGCACGATCCCAGGCAGGATCCCGACAAAGCCGTCGCAATAATGCAGGAGGCCTTCGCCAAAATGCACCAGGCGCTTGTGAACACTAATCGACCCATCGTTTACAGTCTCTGCCAATACGGAGTTGGCTCCGTTTGGAAGTGGGGTCCCCAGGTGGGGGGAAATCTGTGGCGCACTACGGATGATATTCGGGACAACTACCGCAGCATGGCATTGATCGGCTTTTCCCAAGCAGGCCTCGAGAAATATGCCGGGCCAGGGCACTGGAACGATCCGGACATGCTTGAGATCGGCAATGGGGAAATGAATGCAGACCAATATCGCACGCAGATGAGTTTGTGGTCGATCCTCGCTGCTCCATTGCTTGCGGGCAACGATCTGACCAAAATGGATACAGTAACAAGAAGCATTCTGCTCAACAAGGAAGTGATCGCCGTCGATCAGGACAAACTGGGCATACAGGGTCACAGGGTTGGGCCGCCGCAAATTTGGCTAAAACCGCTGAGCGGCGGGGCACAGGCAGTGGCGATTTTCAATTACGTCACGGACGATGAAGCGGAACCCACGACTCTGCGGCTAAAAGATGTGGGCCTCGACGGACCGGTTCACGCCCGCGATCTGTGGGCCCACAAAGATCTCGGCATTCTCCACGGTTCCTATACGGTGACCGTGCCCCAGGGGGGCGTCGTGATGCTGCGTCTTTGGAAGTAGCGGGTGGTGCTGAGAGCTGCGCCTCTAATGTGCGACAAAGCTTGTTTCCACGATCTCCGTTGGTAAGGCCAGCGCGCTGAGTGAATCGACATCGAAATCCTTATATAGGTCCAGACAGAACAATTCCGGAGCGGAGCGAAAGGGAACGGGCTTGTCGAACAGATAGCTCAGGCTCTTCATCGCATTCTGATTCACCACAACGGAGAACACGCCCGGTTCAATGGCCGCTGCGATCAGAGCAATAGTCTGGCTGCGAATGCCGTCGCTTTCCACCCGGATTCGTTCTTGTCCCGTGGTCGAATGCAGCCACTTCGCCGTGGCTATCAACTGAGCCGCTTCCATTCCAAGCGAGCGGTTGCCTGTGCTGTCCAGTAACACCACCCACGCGCTGACATCTGGTCCCGGCGCGCCCGCTCCGATGAAGAGCGGATCGAACGCGAGCACCTGTTCGCCACGAGCAACGCGCTGAAAAACAGCCTCCCCCGCGGAGTTATAGCCCTTATCGCTGAGAACAATCGTGACTGGCTGGTTCGTTGGCGCGGCGTTCTCCTTGAACCAGATGCCAGTGGCGCTGAGTCCGTTGGAGAAATCGAACCGATACGACAGGCTTTCAAAGTTATAGCCAGAACTGTTGTCCATTCTTAGCGCGCGCAGGGTGGACACCGGAGCGTACCGGACGACTGATTGCAACATCTTACGTCCAGAGGCTGCCCATGTAATGCGCTGCGGACCTGGCTCCGGGACCGGGTCCCGTTTGATCCGGCTGGCGAATTGCTTCGCAAGGCCGACGATCGTCAGGTTGTCGGCAGACAGCCCAACGGCGAGCTGCTGTGCTGTCCGGATCTCATTGTCACTGAAGATTTCGCGTTCGGCGATGGGCAGATGAAAATGCTCCGTGAAGAAACGATAGGCCTGCTCCCGATTGTCCAATTGATAGTTGTGGACTCCCGGGTTGGAGTTTTCATGCCAGACGAGATTATCCGCTTTGCCATAGAGTTTGAAGAAAGGCTTAATCGCATCGTAAACACCGGGCTTGACCAGCGGCGCGCGAAAGCAGCAGCTATCCACGGCGTTATGCACGAGCAAAGTGGGACGGGGGGCGCACATCGCGATAAATTCCGGGTAGCTCTCCCCCTGGAGAAGGTCCGGCGGGACCTCCTCAATTTCATACGTGTCCTCGGGATGCGTAAGATTGGACTCTTGCGATCCAACCCCTGCGACTTCCACTGAAACGGCCACTCGCGCATCGAGAGCGCACAGCATCACCGTCTGCCAGCCGCCGCCGGAAAGTCCGGTGACGCCCAGGCGGGTTGGGTCAACCTCGGGCAGAGTTGCCAGATAATCGAGCCCACGGCGCATAGCAAGATAAAACAACCCGAGCGCGTTCGATCCCACAAGATCGAGGTCCGCCGAGAAGTCGTGATTGTTTTCCGGCTGCGAAAGTTCTCCGAACTGCATCCACCCAAGATTCAAAGCCACAATTCCACGTTTCGCGAAATTGATACAGCGCTTCTGTTCATATTCAACAGTAATGCCCTCCGGCTCATGTCCGATCACGTTCAGAATCGCGGGGACGCGTCCATCGATTTTGACTGGCTCATATAGGAGGGCCGTCGACATGAAACCCAAGACGATCTCATAGCGAAATTTTCGGATACGATAGCCATCGCCCGTTTCGATGACTCCGACCTGTTCGAATTTCGGAGCAGAGTCGACCCATTCGCGCGGCCAGCCGTGAAAGGCTATGTCTTGCAGCACATGATTGCGCATTCGCTGCGCTTCGGAGGTCCAGTCGGCAGCGGTCGTTGCGGAGGGCAGGGGAGGGACCCGGTCAAAAAGATATTGCTGCAATTGAAAGCCGGTCACGACAGACGGCTGCACGGGATGAGAGAGCGTTTCCTCTATAGATGAGAGCGCGGTCGTCTGCCCGCTGGCGTCATTCGTACTCCCAACACCCACCAACCACGCCAGGAGCAGAACGCTCAGGCCCACCACCTTTTTTGCGACCATACCTCTCCTTTAGCGCTTCCTGCGGGCTTGCAGTTGTGCTTGACCGACGTAGCAACTCCTTCAGATGTTCTCTTCAGCCACCGTATCGAGGTGCATATCCTTTACGTTGCGGCAGGCGAAAGTTCGAAAATCCTGTACGTCGTGGAGCTTGAATATTGGGGCGGTTGGCGCTTTTGGCGTCTTGACGTGAAAAAAATCCGCATCGGTTACATTGTCCATCCAGAAGACCGGACGCGCATCCGGACGCTGGAAGGCAACTTCAACATTCGTGAACTCGATATTTTCAATGTGGCGAAGAAAAAACCCGCTGGCGGGAATATCGCCGAACATATCCGGATCCGGCCACGGATCGTCCTTTACAAATTCGGCCGGTTTCAACCCGGCCATCCGGCTAGTTCTTCCGCCCTGATGTTCCAAATACACATCGTGAATCTTGATGTCTTCGATGGCATGTCCCGGAATTCCACTGATAATGCCACCGCCGCCTAGTCGGGAATCGGAGTTATAGCTGATAATATCGCTCAGAATGACTCCTCTGAGCCTGCCCACCGGAACGCCGGCTGGCCCTCGCAGGCGTGCGCCCAGGCGCAGAAATAAAGGGGTGTTGGTGCAGTCCCGCATCGTGATGCCGGAGAAGGTGATCGCTTCGATGACTGCGCCGTCCGAACTCTCAACTGCGAAGCCCTTGCCGCCGTCGAATACGCAGTCGGAGATCGTGATGTTCTTGAAGCCGCCATTCGACTCAGTTCCAAGCTTAATGCTGCCATTAAATTCTTGTGGGAAATAAGGCTTCACCTTCACCTGCTCGGACTTTTCTGTCGGCCACCGCTTCCAGGTTCCATCCAGCATCGTTCCCAATTGATAAGCGCCGGTGACATAGCAGCCGGTAATTGTGACGTTCTCCGTGGTCCGAGCGTAGCCTAACGCAAAAGAGCTTTTTGGGCAGATCGCATCATCCCAAGGCGAATTGACACTGCAATTCGAGACGCGGACATTCTTGCAACAATCGATGTCGATTCCATCCCGGTTAGTATCGATAAGGACATTGTCGATAGTCAGGTTATCTACTCCGGTTGCGAGAATTGCGAAATGCCCGCCCGCCAGGACTGAAAAGTCGCGCAGCAAGACATTGCGACAGTTCTTCAACCCAATCGCTTTGTTCCCCATCCCTGGAGTTTCCGCCAGCGGCGGGTCACTGGCGCCGCGGCTCAAACCCTTTCCCCAGATAAGCCCGGGCCCAAGAATGGCGAAATCGTGGATATCGTCGCCCCAGATCAGGCTGTTGAACCAATGGTTATGGCCGAAGTCCTGGTAGTTCTCCCACGGCCTGTTCGATTCCGCTGCGTCGTAATGAGAACTACCCGTCGCGCCTCCCTCCGCCACGCTTGCGGCAAGGATGGTTGCGCCCGGTTCAAGATAAAGCGCCACATTGCTCTTCAGGTGTATCGAATAGCACGCGTAAACGCCTGCTGGAATGTTGACTGTGCCGCCGCCTGAGGCGTTTGCATCTTCGATCGCTTTGTTGATTGCGGGTGTGTCGATTGTGGTGCCGTCGCCCTTTGCGCCATAGGCTCTCACATCGAATACTTTCTTTACGGCTAAGCCTGGCGCCGCAGCAATTTTGGCATGGGCATCTGGAATCGCGACCGCGCGGGCGGCAGCCCCAACGATACCCGCGCCAGTCAGCTTGAGAAAATCTCTTCGAAAGGAATTCATAAGAGCACGTGTCCAGGGAGCAACACAAAAAGTGGCTCTTTCGCCGTAGTCATCCGATTCCTAGAATAGGACACGGTCGCTCACGCACAATAAAGAACGTTCCGAAGCATCTAGTTCTTTCGGGACGATCTCGGTATATCTCCGATGTCCTCCGGGAATCTATCCGCCAGTTCACGGATCTTATAATTAAATTCAATAAATAGCTTCTCCCATTGCCGGGCTTGCTGGGGTGTATAAGGGTAGAAGCCTTTTGCGTTCGATACCCCGCAGGCACCTGAATCGGCAACCTTGCGCATAAGTGCGGGCACGCCTGTCGCGCAATTAAGATCGGGCAACAAGTCCTTCATCACCTCGGCATAGGCCGGAATGCCGGTCAGGTCCATAAATCGAAATGGGCCAGCGAAAGTAATCCAGTAGCCCATGTCATTGCGCAACGAGCGGTCGACGTCAGCTATGGACGCAAATCCCGACTCGACAAGATAGAAAGCTTCCCGGAGCATCGCGTACATGATTCGGTTGGCAATGAAGCCGCGGATGTCTTTACGCAACAGCGACGGTTCTTTCCCCCAGCCGCGCGCCAGTCGCATGGCACGGCGGGCGTTTGCCATTGTGGTTTGTTGGCCACAAATGATTTCCATAAACCTTGTAATGTGCGCCGGTTCAGCCCAGTGGAGCCCCAGGATACGTTCAGGATGTTTGGCGCCGCTCTGCAGGTCGGTGACGGGAATTGCAGAAGTGTTGCTCCCGATCAGCGCCTGGGCGGAAACAGCTTTCTCGATCTCATTGATGACTTGACGCTTGAGGGCAATATCCTCAACTGTTGACTCCACCACGATTTCCGCGGATTTAAGGTCCGCAATGTCGGCGGAAATCGCGACCCGCCCGATCAGGGTGGACGGATTTTCGCGCATCGCTCCTTCCGCGACTGCGTGAGTCAATAATTTCAAAAGTCTAGCGCGAGCACTTCGACGTCTCGCCGCGTCTGTCTCAACACAATGCAGGGAGTGACCGGCGGCGAGCAGGCACGCGGAGATGCTCGTACCCATCAGACCCATGCCTACGACGCCGGCGGAATATTGAGTAAGCACATCGCGAGGAGGCGGTTTCGCCGGCGATCGTTCCAATTTGACTTTGTTCGCTGCCGGTTTTCTCGAACGGAGCATCGTATTCTCCGGAAGTGTTTTCTTGCGGTTATGCGGCGATCAGGATTTCGGTCGGGCCCGCATCGAGACCGTTTCCTGGCCCGCTCCCATCACGAAGTTCAGCGACTCTTCAATCTGGCGCAATGTAGTCTGGACGTCGGCTTGCGTATGTGCCGCTGAAAGAGAATATTGCTTGGTCGCCTGCGGGAACGCGTAGATGCCGCGATCGACGAGCGCCCGGCGGAATGCGGTATCCAATTCGAAATCATGGCTGGATGCGAGATCATGCCAATCCTGCGGAGCATGGTCCATGAAATACACGCAGAAAGCCGAGCCCTGGCGCACGATCACCGCATTCAACGACATTGTTTCTATGATCGCCTGGACGCCGGCTTCCATTATTTCTCCGAGAGCCTCAACATGCCGATATACTTCTCCGCCATTCATCAGGAGTCGCTCGATGGTCGCAATCGCGGCGACCGTGGGTAGCGGATGTGCATTGTAGGTTCCCGCGAGAAGCACTCTCTTCGAGGCGGACGGATCGACAAAGCGTTCCATCAAGTCTCGTCTGCCGCCGAGAATCGCCATGGGATACCCGTTCGCAACGGCCTTGCCGAAGACGACCAGATCGGGCCTGACGTTGGCGATGCTGGCATACCCGCCGATCGCGTGCCGAAAGCCAGTCTTCACTTCATCGAAGATCAGTACGAATCCAAACTCATCCGCCAATGC
Source organism: Acidobacteriaceae bacterium (assembly GCA_003134655.1). Taxonomy (GTDB): domain Bacteria; phylum Acidobacteriota; class Terriglobia; order Terriglobales; family Acidobacteriaceae; genus Sulfotelmatobacter. The sequence goes on along the minus strand of PLBY01000149.1, from coordinate 80,274 downwards.
GCGCAGGCCGTTTAAATATCCAGGATTCGGCTTAATAATCCCCACATTCTGGAGGACAGGCTCTGTGATGAGCGCCCCAACAGGATACTTTTCACAGACATATCTCACGGATTCGAGGTCATTGAAGTTGATGCTGTGCACCAGTCGCTGGTGTTCTGGCGGGATGCCCGCGCTGATAGCTTGGAAAGAATACTCTCCGGGCGAACGTCGGCTTCCCAACTCGCTCAGCGGCGTCATGAGATTGCATGCGACATCGTTGTGCCAGCCGTTGTAGCCGCCCTGCATTTTAATGATGTGGTTTTTGCCGGTAGCTGCGCGGCCCAGGCGGAGCGCCTGGTAAGTCGCCTCGCTTCCAGTGTTTAACATCTGCAACGATTCGACGGCAGGCACGTGTTTGCAGATGAGTTCGGCCAGTTGTCCTTCTAACTTGGTTGTGCCAGAACCGAAAAGGCTGGCCCCGTCCCGCAGCTCCCGAATGACGGCCTCCGTTACATAGGGGTCGTTATGGCCTAAGAAATGCGGACCGAAAGCGGCGTGATAATCAATGTATTCATTGCCGTCCACATCCCAGATCCTGGATCCCTTACCTCTGGCAAAGGCAATTTCCGGTTCGATCCCGCGATTGACAGAAACAACGCCGCCGGGGATATAGTTCTTATTTTTTTTCAGGAGTTTCTGTGATTCTATGTGGCTCGGCATCCTGCCTCCTATCCTCCACTGCGAAAAAGGCGGGGCCGCTCGCCTATATCGGAACTGTTGTTCAGCCTCGAGATGTCAGTCCCCTCGAACGCCGACTGCGTCGACAGGTGATCGCGTATGCAGTCAATGACCAGGCCCAGAGCGTCGCGCGCACAACACAGTTTTACGCGCGTTGTTTCTGAGATCAAGCGCAATCTGGTAGAATCCGGTAGCATGTTGGTGTTTGCGTCTAACGTATTGGACGGGGCACTCCGGGTCGATTTTGTATGCCAAACGCGTACTGCGTTCCATCCCTAAGCCGGGCACTCCGCATTTTAGAGCTGCTTGCTCAATCCCGGCGCGGGCTTACACTTTCCGACATCAGCAGGAAACTTGCCCTGCCGAAGAGTTCAGTCCATCTGCTGGTCAAAACGCTGGAATTGATGGGCTATCTGAAAAACAATCGGGTAAATGGGAAGTATCACTTTGGACTGAAACTTGTCACATTGAGTCATACTGCGCTTGAGAATCTCGATCTGCGCGAGCAAGCTCGGCCATTTCTGCACGACCTGATGCTGACCACCGGATTGACTGTGCACATGGCAATTCTGGAGCACGCTGAGGCGGTGATCATCGAAAAGGTCGAGGCGCCGGGCATGTTGCGCCTGGCAACCTGGGTGGGGCGGCGACTGGATGCGAACAGTTCCGGTGTGGGCAAGGCCCTGCTGGCCTTCGCTCCCGAGACCAACACTGACCAACGGTTTACGGCACATCCGTTGGCGAGGCATAACAGAAATACCATTGTGTCTCCCGACAGGCTGGCGCGTGAGCTTAAAAAGGTGCGCGAGCTCGGATATGCATTCGAAGATGAAGAAGGCGAAATCGGCTTCCGCTGCATAGGAGTTCCCATTAATGACTCCGGCAACAGGGTGATAGCTGCTATCAGTGTCGCCGGAACGACTGCCCAGATTTCCAAAGAGAGAGTAGGCAAGCTGGCATCTACGGTTAAAGCCACAGCACTGGAGATATCGGCGCATCTCGGATACAAGCTGGGCTCGGAAGCTGATGGACATGCCGAAATTCTTTCCAGCTAACGGCCTCACTCTCAATCAAAGTATTAGTAGGTTGCCCGCCCGCCACTCAAATCGAAAGTTGCTGCGGTGGTGTAGGAGTTCTCTTCAGAAACCAGCCATGTCACCAGGGAGGCGATTTCCTCCACTTTCACGAATCGGCCCCTTGGAATTTTCGAGAGCATATAGTCGATGTGTTCCTGTGTCATCTGCTCAAACAGTCGTGTGCGCGCCGCCGCCGGGGTAATACAGTTGACGGCGATGTTTTGCTGCGCAAGTTCTTTACCCAGGGATTTTGTCAGGGCAATAACTCCGGCCTTCGACGCGCTGTAGGCGGACGCGTTCGGGTTGCCTTCCTTGCCGGCGATTGAGGCGATATGGACAATCCGACCGTAGCTCTGCCGCATCATAAACGGCACGATCGCGCGGCAGCAATGAAAGACCCCATTCAGGTTTACGTCGATAACCTGCTGCCAGGCGTCCACGGGGTATTCCCAGCATTTCACATTTGGCCCCGTGATCCCGGCGCTCGTCACCAGAATGTCAATTTGTCCCAACAGCTTAGCGGCGGTTTCCGCTGCCCTTTGAACGGCGTCCGCATTTGTTACGTTGACTGCGTGAAAATGTACTTTGCCTCTCTTGCTTAAGGCATCGGCTGTGGATTCCACCAATTTCTCATCGGCGTCCCACAAAGATAGAGAAGCACCAGAATCGAGCAGCCGCTCGGCAATTGCTAGGCCAATTCCCTGAGCTCCGCCAGTAATGACTGCGCAACGGCCGCTAAGATCGAATGTATTCATCCCCCGAGGTCTCCCCCGCGAATTGCGACGGAGATGCATCCTCCCCGCGGAATCAGAACGACACTTTCACAGCTAATTGTATGTCTCGCGGTCCTGAGCTGGATGAAATGATTCCTATATCGCTGGTACCCACCGTCGCAGACGGAAGCCCGAAATTGGGATGGTTGAATGCGTTGAAGAGCTCACCCCGGAATTCGGTTGTTATCCTCGTTCCGATATTGGCCCGCTTTATGAAAGCTAGGTCCCAATTCTGCGTACCTGGCCCAATCAGAATGTTTCGACGGGAGGTTCCAAAGCGAGGATTCCCGCTCGCAAAAGCCTGTTCCAGAGCGGACGTAGTAAAGCAAGCGGTATTAAACCATTCCGCAATCGTCTGCGGGCCGGTACCTTTGCAAATGCGATCGGGTCGAGGCGATTGAGTTCCCGTATTGGAATAGTCCAGGGTCGAATTCACCGTGAATGGCAATCCACTATGAGCGGTAATGATCGCGCTAGCTTCCCAGCCACCGGCCAGCGCATTGAGGTAACGCCCGTTTCCTAGAAACCTCCGCCCTCTCCCAAAAGGAAGCTGGTAGATAAGGCTGGCTACAAATGTATGAGTGATGTTGTAATCGGCCAGACCGTAATCGGCGTTCTGATTATTGTCATTCTGTACGGTGGACTGGTTGTCAACGTTCCCATTTCCAGCATTTAAGCTCTTTGAAAAGGTATACGAAACCATCCCCGCCAATCCATTTGAAGCCCTTTTCTCAACTTTTACATAGCCGGAGTTGTAGTTAGAATATCCAGTGAAATCGTCGTATTGAAGGGCATTGAAGTCGGGCCATGGCCTGCGGGGTTGCAGGTCCCCGACACCGGGCTTCGGCTGATTTCCAAAGTTATGTTCATGATCTAGATGTATAGCGCGGTTTCCCACATATGCGACTTCCAGTGCCCATTCTTTTGCCAACTGGGACTGCACGCTCAAGCTCCATGCATAAGTTTGAGATGTCTTATAGAACGGGCTTGGCATGAGCTGTGCCGTTATCTCTGAAAGTGATACTGAGGGCGCATTAATGAATACCTGTTGTGTTTTGGTTGGAACACCATTGGTCAGCGGAGGAGAAGAGCCGAAAGCTGTGGAATAGGTGGGACTCTGCGTGGACACCGGGTTGTTATTGGCAAATGAGCCCTGACGGTTTGTATCGGGTAGGTTAGAAAATAATCCACCGCCGGCGTGCAACACGAGTTTGTCGGAATTCGTAGGCTGCCACGACAAACCAATACGCGGAGCGAAATACCCGGGACCGGGCCCATAGCTTATTTCTTTCACCTTATTGCCCGTCAGTCCTTTTTGTCTTCTCATGCCGGAAGTCATTACCAGGCACTGTCCGGTAGCTGAGATGAAATATGGATTCGAACAAAGCGCATCGTTTTGCGCGTCCGGATAGGCGGTAAGCAGAAGCGCATCCCCCGGGGTAAAGTCATTGGCTATGGGGAAAATGGTTGCCAACTGGTTGTGGGTGTCCATAGGCTGGCGGTTGTACTCCCATCGCAGTCCGGCCTGCACGCTGAATCTTGGGCTGACCCGGAAATTGTCCTGGGCAAATAGACTGATCCAGCGCCCACCCACCAGATTGGTGATGATCGCGTTTTTTGTATAGTCGCCGCCGGAAGGATAACCGAGCTCCAAGTCCGCTAGATCCGAAAAGGAGCTGACGTCAGGTATTTCTCCGGCCAGGGAGGAATATTGGCCATTGAAATTAAAGTTTCCATTCGATTGTAATGGATCGCTTACACCTTTGGTTTGCCAGAAGTCAAACTCCGCGCCCAGGGCAATCGTATGCCGTCCGATGACTTTCGTGAAAGTATCTTCATATTTCTCAATGGAGTCTGGAGCCGCAACAGGAAAATAGCCGGGGAAACCATCCCCCCATGTCGGGAAGTTTTGGAAAGAAAAATTTGGATACAGCTCAAACTGAGGCAAAGGAGTCGTCAACCCGGCGATGCCGAAGCTAGCCAGTGTTCCCCGCGGCCTCGGGCATCCTTCGCAGGTATAGGTCAGATAGTCCTTCTGATAGCCGATGCGCAGGTCGTTAATGGTGGAGGGCCCTAGGACACGCGTCCAGCCGCCAACCAGATTGTGTCCTCTGAAATGCTGATAGGCATTGAAAGACGGAAGCGCTCCAGGAAAGACAATGTTGGAGTTGCCGAGTAGATAGCGGACAAATAATGTGTTGACTTTGGAGAGATTTGCATCCACCCGCACGTCGAATTGGCCGTTGTTCTGCTGTTGGGGAGTTTGGTTCGTATAATTGACGACGCCTGGAGTATTGGGTGCGGGGAAAAGAGCCAGTGCCTTTTGCGCGACCGGGTCGAGCGTGCGTATGATATTCCCCGTTATCGGTGTACCCACCAAAATTGTTGTTTGCCCGCCGCCGGGATTTGCGGGATCGGCCGGGCAGGTAAAGTTGTACTCGGAAGCAGGATCGAACAGTTGGCCGCTGTCGAAATTAAGGTTGGGAGGTGCGGCCGCCCCGCTCGATGCACATAGGTTTATGGTCGTCCCCGTGAGGTAGGAGCTGAAATCACCGGCTTTTTGAGCAGTTGTTGGCACAATTGCTGTTGAGACCTGTCCCTGTGTCAGTCGCAGTCCTTCGTAGCTGCCGAAGTAGAACATCTTTCCCTTCATGATTGGGCCGCCGATCGCACCGCCAAACTGGTTTCGAGTCAGTGCTGGTTTCCCTTGGGAAAAATAGCTGGATGCATCCAGTGCGTTGTTTCTGACATATTCCCATGCTGACCCATGCATGGCATTTGTACCTGATTCCGTAATCAGGTTCATCACGCTGCCGGATGCCAGGCCGAAAGCGGCGTCATAGATGGTGTTTTGAATCTTGAATTCGTGCACCATCTCCGGCGGCGGAGCTAATGCAAAACTGCTGTTATTCAACGCCCGCGAGATCATTCCATCGATTAACAGAAGATTGCCTCCCGAGCCTCCTCCCGAACCGCTGTAACCGAAGTCGTTAAAACCGGAACCATTGGCTGCGCCCGTAGCAAGCGATCTTCCAGTGGTATTAACAGTTCCTGGGACCAGCAGTGCAAGGGCAGTAACCTCGCGCAAATTGAGCGGCATGTCGAGGATTTCGGCCTGGTTGACAGTTGTCCCGATGCTGGCGTTCGTCGTGTCCACCATGGTGGGAGCTGCCTCAACCGTGATCGTATGTTTGGCGGTGCCGACTCGCAACACCACATCCTGGGTGATCTGTTGATAAACCCTGAGGGAAATGCCGGAAAGCTCACTCGAATCGAAGCCAGCGTGTATCGCTGATAGGTTATATGTGCCTGCCGGCAACGAGAGGAAATCATAGCGTCCCGAAGAGTTAGTGGTCGTGCTGCTGGCGACACCTGTGCTGGCGTTCGTTGCTGTGACTGCGGCGCCGGGAACGACCGCTCCCGAGGCGTCCGTCACAGTTCCGGCAATGGTTCCAGTGGTCACCTGGCCCCAACACGGGATCGTCGATAAGACGAAACTTACACAGGCTAGCGCCAGCAAGAGGCAGAGGCCCTGTTTTAAGCTCACCTTTCGAAATTCAGCAGAGATCAAGCTGCGAAACCCCCTCAGATGACACACTTCCATACGCCCTCCCCAATCCGGATCGTGCTGTTAATGAGCCAAGTTAGACCACATCAATGCAGAACGTCGATAAAAACCGTCCAGATGAAAGACAATGCGTCCAATATGCTGAACATCGGTCATAGGCTTTGGCTTGAGAATTGGAAGCAACAGAAATCACTTGGGCCGAGCCCGAAAGGAGAACGTCCCTAGACGAGAAAGTGATGAAGAGCGGAGCGTCGATCGGCGTATATCGCCTGGTGAACGTCAGCAATTCGGTCTGCTTGTACATTCGAAACGAGGTAATTTGGTCGCTCCGTTGGTTGCATGCATACATAAATGTGCCGCTAAGATCCAGATTGAACTGACTCGGATAATTGCCCTGTGTCCATGCTTCTCCAACACATTCCCAGTGTCCCCGGGTGCCGACTGCGAACACTGCGATGGAGTGGTGCAGCCGGTTGGTCGCGTACAGATACGCTTTGTTGGGGAGCGAGCGATCCGGTTTCCGGCTGGTAGTGGAAAAACACGATCATAGACTTCTTTTGCACCCGCGCCGCGAATATGCCGAGGGCCTAATAAAAATGGCTTTCACTTGCTATTGGCCGGCCGAGTTCCGGCATTTTCTATGATCTCGTAAAGAGGCGGTAGAGTGTCCCCTTCATGCGAGCTATCGTTGAAATTCCGTAGCTTATCGTGAGCGCGACGCCAATATTGGTACTCGGCATCCCAACGGCCTAAAGCTGCACCCATGCGATACGGCGTGTACTCCTGGAGCCACTCAGCCTCGTATGACGCTCGCAGGTCTGTAATACGATCCATAAGGTCAAGAAGATAAGAGTGGTCGTAGTGCGTGACCTGGGACTCCCATTCGTTCCACCAGCGATCGGGGTTGGGCCGTGTCGGTCCCAGCTTTGTCCATAGCCCGTTCAGATCCAAAGGCGTCTGGAATCTCTCGCCGGCATAATCGAGTAGCTCGCTTCCGATCATCAAGCTGTTCACTGTCGTTGGGTCGGCTCCAAGCTGCTCGGCATGAAAAAGGGACGTCTCGGCTGCCTCGGCTCGCAGACGGGAATCACGTAGGTCCTGGCGGTGCGCAGGCAAAACCGTTCGATATTTCGGCAGAAAAGGATCATCCCAAAGCGCGAACATGGTCTGCTCGTTTCCAATCACCTTTTGGAGGTCTGTTTCAGCTTCAGACATGTTGGAGAGTGCGGAGGCGATGTCTGGAGCAATGGCTGCCGGATACATTAGTTGCGCATACTCAGAGAAAAAGTTTGCACGGTCCATGGGTAAGGACTGCCAGGGCGCTGCGGCGCCGTAGGCAAAAGCGGGCAAGGACATTTGGAAGAGCAACTGGGCGTCGTCGGCCCACACGGAATTGACAATGCCGAGCGCCGCAGAATTCCGCCCCGCGGCCAAGAAGGTGTCAATATTTTCAAAGGTCGTCGTGTAATCCGGAGCTATGTTGTCGTAGCTCATCACCCCGGGCTGCACGAAATGCGGAACGTGGTTCGCCACCAGCGGCTCCAGCCAGCGTTTGTATGTGGGGTCTTCTGAGGTGTAATACCAAGCGACCGCTATCAATCCTTTCGGAAGCTCGGGAATCATCTGCGGATACTTGACCATGATGTCGTCGTATGCCATCACATGCTTCCCGTGCTGCTGAAACAATCCCGCAACTGCGTTGAGCTGCTTTACAAACAGCGCTGTGGGAGCTGCTGCGGCCGCGGATGTCTGCGCCTCCGCAATCTGAAATGTCTCGTCAAATCCGATGCTTACGAAGGGGCTAGGAAACAACTCGGAAAATTGTTTGGCCCAATCCGTCAGAAGGGGCATTACATCGGGATTGGTTGGATCGAATTCAGTTCCGTGCGGTTCATCCGATAACGTGGAATATTTCTCTATCCGAAAAAGATCGTGCTGGTGGGCGTACAAGTCGAAATTGGGGATGACGTCGATGTGCCGCTGGCGGCCATAGGCGACAATCCGCCGCACGTCATCCTGGGCCAGGCGTCCGTCAGGATTGAGCAGTGGATAACCTTTAAGCGCGATGCTGTCTTCGTTGTAGAGGTAGTATTGGTTCGCCTTCCAGCGCGCCAGAAATTCCAATTGGCGTTCAATTTCCTTCTCGGTCGGCAACGGACCGTGGCTAATATCGACCATCGTCCCCCGAAAAGCCAGGGAGGGCCAGTCGTGAATTTCGACCAGGGGAAGCACCGCATCGGCCCCGCTTCCTTCGACGAGCTGTCGCAGGGTCTGGATTCCGTGAAAAATTCCAGCCGACGAGAGCGCATGGATATTAACTCCCTGCCGCGTCACCGTTAGGTCGTAGGCCTCGCTGGATTTTGGGCCGGGCAAATCTCCCGGTAAGGAGAGCGGCTGGTCCGTCTGGCCTGTCCGATGAAGCAGGATTGCGGGTTTCCCGGTATTGGAGGAGGCTGCGATTGGCAGCTGAATTCCGGTATCTTCTTTTAGTATCCGCGACAGTTCCGCGGCCCCGAATCGGTCTTCCGCAGTAGGTGACGATGAAAGAACAATCGTCATGTCGGCGAGCGGGATCGATCCCGCCGCGTAGTTGAGTTGCTGCGGCCGCGGAAGCAAAGGGCTGTGTTGCGCGCAAGCAAGACCTACGGGGAAAATGCAAATGAAAAAGGCGGTCAAGTATTTCCGCGCCATTCGGTTCCTCTCTATCTGATATTGCTCGCTGCGTTCTGTCCTTTAGGGTGTGATTGCCGGCACTACAGCAACAGGGAACTGGTCTGAGCAGGCCGCGGCGAGTGGTCGCGGCATTTTTAGACCAACCCAGTTTCACTTCACGTTTTGCTTAGAGCAAGCGCAATCGGCGGATAACGGATATTCGCGTTCAGCATATTGGATGGCACGGCGGGCCAGCAACTAGAGCAGTTCCACGGTAGGCGTATACAGCGAAACTGGACTTTCGCGCAGCTTTTCCTTCAAGAAAAGCTGCACCTCGTGGTTTTTTGGCCGGGATAGTAACCGTGGAATTGCTCTACGCGACTTTTCCACGGGCGGCAACCTTCCATTGATCGACCACCCTCTCTCCGGAAACGACAAAGACCTGGTCATGCAGGTTGATGCAAGGGCACACATGGTTAGGAACGATCCGGAGCCGATCTCCCACCCGTACCTGCGAATCCGCGGGAGTCAACAGGTGCCCATGTTCCTCAGAGAGACCGTCCAGTATCAACTCGGGATGGTTCTGAATATAGCCGAAATGCTTTTGCTTTCCGGAAAGCAGCATATCTGCCGCGAGCGTCTTGCTCCCGGAATCGACGATTGCCCTCCCCGGCACGCTGGTGCTGACCACCGTTACCAGCGCCGTCGCAGCGCAGTCGGAATAGCGTGCGGACTCCGCATCCACCGTATTGCGATCATTAAAAACGTATGTTCCCGGGCGGATCTCAGTAATTCCGTGAAATCGATGGCTCTCAAAGGCAGCCGGTGTGTTGCCGCCGCTGACCACAGGGTACGGGATACCAGCCGCATCCAGCCGCGCGTACAGGCAGTCAAGCTGCACGTTCTCCCGAGCGATATCCTGCTCTCGAATGCTCTCGTTGCCCATAATGTGGCCGGGATAGACGGAAATGCCTTCCCAGCGCAGATTCGGAAGTTTCATAATCTGTTGCGCAACGGAAGTTGACTCTTCGTCCGCCGTAAGGCCACATCGCCGAAAGCCGGTGTCGAATTCCAGGCGAACTCCAACTTCCACGCCTGCGGCTTTGGCCGCTCGTGAAATGCCCGCGGCAACGGCGAGAGAATCCATTGCAACGGAAATGCGAACCCGCTTTGCGAGTTCCGCTAGGCGCGCCCACTTCTTCTCGCCCCAGAGCGGATAGACGATGAGAATGTCAGTGATGCCTGCGTCCGCCATTACCTCCGCTTCGCCAAGCTTTGCGACCGTAATGCCCGTCGAGCCGTATTGGATCTGCAAGTGTGCGATCTGCGGTATCTTGTGCGTCTTCGTGTGGGGACGCAGAGATAGATTGTTCGTGCGGCAATAGCTTGCCATTCGGCTGAGATTGCCCTCCAGCGTCTCAATATCGATCAGGATTGCCGGAGTGTCCAGGTCATGAATATTCATAATTACTCAATTGCGGAAGTCAATCTGACCATACCCGCATCGACCGCAATTCTGCCATTTCGAAATACGGATTTGATTCCGGTCGGCGGTACATCGGGTGCTTCGTAGGTGGCGTTGGTATGCACGGCCTTCGGATCGAAAACTGTTATGTCCGCGATATATCCGCCCGCGATGCGGCCTCTCTCGTGCAGGTGGAACGTGGCGGCGGGTTTGCCTGTGACTTTATGGACAGCTTCTTCAATGGTGAGCCATCCGCGTTCACGAACCATCTCGCCCAGCAGCAATGGGAAAGTTGCATATAAACGGGGATGGGAACGGCCACGGGTGTATACCCCGTCTGTAATGACAGTTGCCATCGGATGAGTGAGAAGCGCATGAAGATTGTCCACCGATTGGCAGTGCTCCACAATCAACACCTTCGCTTCTTGTTCCAGCAAAATGTCCATCGCCACACTCTGCGGATCGTTCCCCCTTTCATCCGCAATGTCCTGGATCGACCGTCCCACCAACGCGAATTCATTGTCCGCAGCCGATGTGATCACAACACCAGTCCAGCGAGCCTCCGGTTTGATCCGTCGGCGGATGGATTCACGGTGTGCGGGGTCGCGGAGGCGCTCAAGCAATTGTGGGATTCCGCCGTCGAGCGCATCCTGAGGCAGCACTTGCGTAAGTACCGTCGATCCGGCGAGCCACGGATATACATCGAACGCCACATCGACGCCCCGCGACGACGCTTGCTCGATCGCGTCGACGGCGCGTTGCTGTAGCGGCCAGAAGTCCTCGCCCGCCGCTTGTAAGTGAGAGATTTCAAGGCGGCATCCGGAGGCTTCAGCAATGGAAATCTGTTCTTCAACCGCATCCACCAATCCGGCGGAGTAGCTCCGCATGTGGGTGGAGTACACTTTACCTCTTCGGGCGGCTACTCGCGCCAGGGTCGTCAACTCCTCCGGAGATGCGCCCGAACCGGGGGCGTACATCAATCCAGAGGAGAAACCCGCAGCCCCCTCCTGAAGGGCTTCGTCCAGCAATCCCGCGGTTAGGTCCAATTCTCGCGCCGTCAAGGCTCGGCTGGTGTTACCCGCGACCTTGATCCTCAGCGATCCGTGCCCTACGAGCGAGACAACGGTAGCGGTCTTCGATTCGCTCGCGACAGAGAGATAGTCGGAAGCGGAATTCCATCCCCACCTTTCGTCCCCGTAGAGAATGCCATTGGCGAACTCCCGCAAAAGTTCCGGTTTATCGGGCAGCGGGTACGCGGAAAATCCGCAGTTGCCTACCACTTCGGTTGTAACTCCCTGCAATAACTTCTCAGTTCGATTTTGCAGAACCTGCAGGTCAGAGTGGCTGTGCGCATCGATAAAACCTGGCGCGACGGCGTATCCCGCACAGTCGATTACATTCACAATCGCATCTTGCGGTGCGACAGGCCGCGTGCCAACCCTGCCCACCGACACAATTCGTTCGCCCTGAATGACAACCTCGCCGGGGAACGAAGGATTGCCAGAGCCATCGATGATGGTTCCACCTTCGAAGACCGTATATTCAGCTTGGCTCATGCGGACACCTTCGGGGACAAATCTGTCGCTGTGCGCATATTCCGGCGGCTGTGCAGCAAGTCGAGCACCTTGCGATTCAGGAACTCGATGTGCGCGCGATCAATCTCGTTGATCGTGAGCGTGGCATCGCGAACCGCAGCATTGGGAAGTACCCCGCGTGCCTCGAGCAAGGATTTCTCCGCGTGATGAAAAAATTCAAGATTCTGCAGGCTGTATACGATTTGCGGCAAAACACCCTGGAACGTTTCATAGGCTGCGTCCTTTTTTCCGTTACGGGCGCCTTCCCAAACATTTTGCAGTATGTCCGAAATCGCCAGCCCCGGCATCACGCCACAAATTCCGGCATCGATCAATTCCAGCATATACATTCCGCCCCAGCCGTCCAGCACGGCGACCGCCCCGTTTGTGCCCTCGGCGATGGCTCGGACGCGTGCCGACATCAGCGGTTCTTCAAGCTTCAGATAGCGAAAATGGTTGTGTTGATTATTGAGTGATTGCACAAACTCCAGGCTCACGGTCGCCCCGCCCGGATTGAAATCCTGGATGATGAGCGGAACGGAGATGGCCTCAAGAATTCTGTCGAAATAGCGAAGCAGGTCACGCTCCGGTAAGCCGAAAAGTCTTGGGACCGCGACGGAAATTGCGGAAGCTCCTGCGCGTTCAAGGTCGCGTGCCGTCTCGATTACATACGAGGTGGCCAGATGATTGATTTGCGCGACGACGGGGAGACGGCCGTTCAGAATACGGATTGCATGGCACACGAGTTCCCGGCGCTCGCCATCCCGCAGCTTGTAGAACTCGCTGGCGTATGCCGGCAGACAGACGGCACACACGTGCGCATCGACTGCAAAGTTTAACAACGGTTCAAGCGCCGCCCAATCAATGCTGCCATCCGGGGCAAATGGAGTTGGAATGATTGGAACAACGCCATTGATCTCAAACATCGCCAGAAACCTTCAGTCCGCGAAGGCGCTGCTTTTCTTCATATACGGTTACCAGGAAACAACTGATGAAAATGAGCACGCCGCCCGCAATCAGATTAGGAGTGAGCTTTTCACCCAGCAACGCCGCGGAGAAAAGTACCCCGAACACCGGTAGCATGTAAACCGACAATGCCGCCCGCATCACCTCCACCGCCTGGATCACGGAAAAATACAGGATCATCGAAAGACCGAGACTGAAGATTGCTACGAGGATCAAGCTCCACCACACGGAGGGGCCTAGTTGTGCAAGTTGACTCCAGTCGCCCCGGCCGGTTATCGCGTAGATCAAAACGAGCTCCAGATCGGTCACGATAAAACTCCACACCAATACCTGTGCGGGAGAGAATCGCGAGAGGGCACGGCGGCTGAAGGAATTGTTGAACGCGCTTCCGGCGCAACTCGCCAGCACAAATAAATTGCCCGTCACGTATTCGATACTGAACAACTGCGCGTGCTGAATGTCTTTGATCGAAATGAGGCAGACGCCCAGAATCGCGATTGCAAAAGATATCCAGCGCAGTTTCGTCATGTGTTCATGCAGAAAAAGCGAAGCGGAGATCGCGGTCAGCACGGGCACGGTCAAGGAGAGCACGCTGGCATTGGACGCCAGGGTTCGCTGGACGCCAAGAACCAGGCCAAGCTGCGCTGGAAGAACCCCCACCGTGCCAAGCAGAAACACATCCAACAGAATGGTGCGGTTGGCCGGCCGGAACAGGTCCAGGTTGAGTCTTGCGAAGGGCATTACCAGCAGGGTCGCAATCGCGAGCGGCAGCAGCGTCACCAGCACGGCGCTCAACTCGCTGGTGGCAATCCGTGCACCCGAGAATTGAAACGCCCACATGGCATTGACCGCAAGCAGCACGGCGAAAGCCAGCATGGGTTTCCGGGCAAAAGGGCTGTTGGAGAACGCTGAAACGGTGTTGCTGTCCGAAGGCTGAGGGGCGGCGACTTCCATCTAGGAGGATGCTACGGTGGCCCACGGAGCGCGTCAACCCGCAAAGGCCGCCGCGGAGATGCAGCGTTCATTACACTGGACAGAGATCGCGAATCCATGGGCGAATCCCCAAAAGGCAACCAGAACCCCGATTATCCGTGCGCACCGGCCGGGCTGAAGCGCGTCGCTCCTTCAATGCGGCTCAAGTATCTGCCCGACGGGGTGCAGGACTATGTGATACCTCCAGATACTCAAGAACGGTAGTCATCGGGACTGGGCACTTGCACGAGTCCGTAAGGTTACGCCGGAGCGGACTCACTGGACGCGCAGTTATGCACTGCTGGAGTCTGTGCGCGTCAAGTTAGGTAATCAAATAGAAGCCCTCGGATGTTCACGATAGCGCAGGGAGAAAGCAACGTGTTTCTGTTTAGAATTGCTCGGAACGCCTTCGGCCGACCAGTCGTTCACCGTCTATCACTACTTTAGGAGGCTCTTGGAGGCTCATAGGACTGCGCATCGTCAAGGCCATAGGAAGCATGGTCCAGATATCGAATGCATAGCGGCCTTGGCCGAGCCCATCATGGTAAAGCTGCACAGGCGGCGTCACAAGATTGGCTATTCCAGCTTTGTGCAACACCTGAGCCCGGCGAATCATCGCGTGATAGAAGTCGTCACTTCTGGAACTGCTCTCCGGTCGGCGGTGCGTCATACAGGAGTTTGCCTCCCGACGCATGGTCTGCCCCCTGAAAAGATTGGGTTTCGCCGCGGGCAGCATAGATCAAGCCGTCCTTGTCTCTGGGCTTTTCTGTTGGTAAATCGGGACTAGAGTTTCGGCCGGCACCTATGCACGGGACATTCCGCACGTCCGATCTGACACGCGCATAAATTCCAGCCAACAACTACACCGAGTAACCCTGCCTTCTGCATTACGCCGTTTTCGTTCGCGGCAATTGCTCTCTTCAGGGGCCGCGGTCTAATGGCGGAGCCAAACAGCAAACTTGCAACCCATCACAGATTAGGCTCCCGAAATTGACCTTCAGTGTCAAAACCAGCAACAGCAATGCCTGTTCAATAGGTTGCACGCAATATCTACAAAGCATATGTCGTTTGTTGCTTCGTCTCTCACGGGGCTATATTACAGAACGTATGCTTCCGCAGCCGCTTAAGTCTCGGATCATAACGGGAGATTTGGGAAATGTTATACGGGAGAGGTATTCGATCAAGTTCCGCGTCTTGAAACGGCTGGCCGGCGCCCTGTGTTTATCATTATTGGGGCTGGCAGCGGTCACGCACGTTTCGCCCGCGGCAGCCCTTCCAGGTGCTGCCGTTTCCATCAAGCCGTACCGGGTTTTACTTGTGGTGGATCACTGGAGCGATCCTTCGGGACTTGTAGTAAACAGCAAGACCGATAACTTCCAATCTGTTGCCGCCCTGCTTAAAGCATGGTCCGTTCCTTTTGACGTTTTGCAGTTGGATCAGCAGCATCTCGATGCCTCATATCTGTTTGGCCGGTCAGGAAGCATTCGCTACGGAACCGTCGTCTGGGTGGCTGATCCCTCCTCCTACGGCACCCAGGATATTGCGTCGCTGGAACAGGCAACGCAGGCCGGAACCAGCCTGATCGCATTCAACTCCCGCTTTGTCGATCCCGTTCTTGAGAGGCTGCTTGGGCTCAAGTTCAGGGAGTTCTACACAGCAACGGACGACCTCCACTTGACTGGGGAGCACTACATTACCCGCGGCATCGGATCGGCAGAGGATGAAATGCCGCCCCAGAAACATGACTATGCGGTCCGCTTATGGGTCCAGCCAACAAGCGCGAATGTTCTAATCACTCAGGGACAACATCCTGTTTTGACGGCGAATCAGATCGCGCCCGGAGTTTCCGCGGTATGGCTGGGTTCGCCCGCTCAGCCGGAACTGGGCAGTTCAATCTTCTGGAGGAATCTTCTCTTTCGCTCGCTGGTTTGGACCATGGGGTATGCGGTTGTGCCCAATGTGGATTTTGATCACAGCATTATTTTCGAGCTGGACGATTGGGGAACAGCAGATAAAGCATTCCTCTCCTATTGGCGATATGTCGAGCCAAGCGCGGAGACGATTAGTCAATATCTGGTTGCGCCGTTGCAACAGCACCACGCCGTGGCAAGCGCGATGGTGGACACGGGATACGTGGATCGCCAATCGAAACGGGTCGTGTCGCCGTGGGCTCAGAAGTTCACTGATCTGTATGGACTGAATCAGGACTACGCATCGACTCGACAAGGCCTGAAACAGGCAGTTGCCGAAGGCTTGCTAAATATCGAAAGTCACGGATGGACCCATATGAACCAGGACCTGGAATCGCCTCCAGGACCGTGGTGGACAGCGGACCTGTCGGGAGCAGGCTCAGTGGATGGCTGGTATGCGGAGTTCGACGACAAGCTGCGCGGCAATGAAGTCCCCGCGGTCACGCAGATGTTTCATATGAAGAGATCGCTGTCGGAGATACAGCAGGATTTCGGAGAGCAAGCGCTGGAATTTAAGCCCGGCAACAATTCATGGTCGAAAACCCAATTCAATAACACGGCCGAACTGGCCGCGCGCGTCGGCTTTGGTCTTTTTCATGGCGACGATGCGACCTACTATCTCACTCCTGAAAGGGTTTTAGATATGGCGGGTGTCATACCCGATTTCACTACCGGCTATGACATCCTCGATCGTCTCCATTCCGAGAGATGGCCCGCTCATCCGGACGGTCCTGTCATCGTCGGATTTCATGACAGGGATATCGCTCTGGATCATGACTTCATGCAAAAGTTATTCGCTGCTTTGCCGTCCAACTACAAAACCTTGGGAACGAATGAATATATAGGAATGCTCCATACGCAAGTTAGCTCCTCTGCGGGCAATAACAATCTGCAATTAACCTTTGACCAAGACAGCCATTACTGCACGTATTTCGCAACCCATCCCTCTTCGTGGCAGCTCTGGCTATCTGAGCCTTTGCGGCAGCAGTTGATGGTCTCCCATACGGAAGTCTCGGTTGATAACAAACCGGCCCGTAAGATGAATGCGTCGGAGTCCCAGCCCGAAATGATGATTATTGATCTACCTCCCGGAGTGGGCAGCCACACCTGGGGATTGATTCCGGCAACACACGGCAATAACCCATGAAGGAAGGTTTGTCATGGCGACCAACACTTCACCTTTGAAGATGGAAACGTCCAGCGACCGGGAGAAGCTCGGTCCAAGCACGGCAGCATCATCTGGCACGGACCGCCTGGTCTCGCTCGATGTCTTCCGCGGCTTCACCATGTTCTGGATCGTTGGCGGTGGAATGCTGATGGTTGGTGTTGACGCGTGCGGGCATAATTTCCTCATCCATGCCATCGTCCGGCAACTGGATCACAGTCCATGGTTTGGATTGCGATTTTACGATTGCATCTGGCCTTGCTTCATGTTGATGGTGGGCGTTTCCATTCCGCTTTCACTCGCCAAGCGGTCCCGGACTGAAAGCTATGGCCGGCAGTTGGCACATGCCATAAAGCGTGCCGTAATCCTGTTTCTCTTAGGCTCGGTCCGCGAATCCGTTTCACTCGGTTCGCCGTATTGGGTGGAACTCAGCAGCGCGCTTCAGCCGATTGCAGTTGCGTATCTCGTAGCTTTTTTGGTCGCAAGAAAATCGTGGCGATTTCAGGCTTTGCTGGCTGGAATCATCCTGATCGCATACGCTCTTGTGTTGGCCTTCGTGCCCGCGCCTGGAATCCCGGCGGGTTCTTATGTCGTCAACCACAACCTGGTGCATTCCGTTGATATCGCGGTCCTGGGCCAGAAACACTGGAACGTTTGGCCATTTCGAGATGAAGGATGGGGAACGGTTCTGGTGGTGATCCCCGCGATTGCGACCACATTGATCGGGCTGCTCATTGGAGAGTTGCTGATGACCGCGCGTTCATTGGGCGCCAAGGCGAAAATCATCGCTGCCATGGGAGTGGGGCTTCTTGCCGCCGGATTCGCTCTCAGTCCGGTGATCCCGATAGAAATGAAAATGTGGACAACCTCGTACGGCCTCGCAAGCGCCGGCGTCGCTTGTCTTGAATTTCTATTCTTCTTCTGGCTGGTCGATATCGTTCGCTACCGGAAGTGGGCGATCCTGTTTGTCCCATTTGGAGTGAACGCCCTCTTCATCTATGTGACGGTCAGCCTTATATCGATCAAGGCAGGAACGGACATCTTCACGCACCCCATTGCAGTGCATCTGGGCAGCGCGGGGCTTCTGTTTGAGGCGCTCGCCGCGCTTGCCTTGGAATGGCTGATTCTGTTTTGGATGATGAAGCGGAAAATTTTCGTGAAGATTTGAACGCGGGTACGCGCCGGAGCGACAAATTTATGCTGGGACACTTCGCCCGAACGGTTTCCTTCATCTCCATTGCTCTGCTAATGCCAGCGGCGAACGCCGGTGCCGCGCAGAACGGGCACCCAGAGCAAAAGTGCAATGCCGATGAAATTCACTGGACTATTACAGGGCTGACATCCGTTACCTTCGACTGGCGAGGCGACGAGGATAAGATTCGGTATGGAGCGACTATCGGCTATGGGCAGACGGGAACCGGGAATATTCCGAAGCCGCTGCCGTTTTCCTCTGCTGGCCCGTTTCGCCAGGCTCCTTTGACGGCGCTGACGCCCAACGCTCTATACCACTACTCGATTGGAACCTGTCCAGATCACACATTCAGAACGCCGTTTCCGCCGGGTAGCGCAAATTTCATCATCGACGCCGAAGGCGACATCGGATCCTCCCGCGATTACAAAGATGTGCTACCGGTTCAGGAATTAATTGCGGCGCACGTGCCTGCCGCCGTGTTGGTTCTTGGGGATCTCTCCTTAGCGAATCCAAATGGCCAGGCATCCGTCGATCAGCACTTCAATGACATGATGGTTTGGTCTCAGGATGTCCCTTATATGCCGGCATGGGGCAATCACGAATGGGATGTGGCGCGCAATGACGATTTGAGGAATTACAAGGGGCGCTTTGGTTTGCCCAACCCGCAGACATCCCCGGGAGTTCCGAATCCAGGATGCTGCGGCCAGGATTGGTCGTGGTTCGATTACGGCAATGCGCGCTTCATCGCATACCCGGAGCCGTACACGGTGCAAACGTGGGCCGACTGGTATATGAAGACGAATAGGCTAATGGATGAGGCCCAGCGCGATCCGAATATTACTTTCATAGTGACCTTCGGCCACCGCGCGCCTTTTACCTCCGGCTATCACCACAGCGATTTGGATCTGCGGCATTACATCGCCAGACTCGCGGCAAAACACAAAAAGTATGCACTGAACGTGAATGGCCACAGTCACGATTACGAGCGCAGCTATCCAGTAAATGGCGTAGTGAGCGTAACGGCGGGAATCGGCGGGTCCGAACTGGAGGAACTCAACACGGCCTGCCTCTTCCGTTTGTGCCCGAAACCTTCATGGTCGGCATTCCGGGCCATGCACTTCGGCATCCTTCAGCTGCGCTTCACGCCGACAGTAATCGAGGGCACCTACATTTGTGGCCCAGGGGGCGGAGGCAAGAACGACATCAGTTGCACGTCGGGCAGCGTGGTAGATCGCTTTACCATCCGCGCAGCGGAGAAGTGAGACTCGATCTCAGGGGGACGCTAAACGGGGATCGGATCCGTGTCGGGCTAGAGTAGTTTTCGATCTCGTCGTACTAACTGGACCGCGGGAAATGAGGTTCGGGCTGGAGCCAGTCTTCAAAGTCATCTAAGGAAATTCACGGCGAAGGTAACAATGCGATTAAGCTCAAAACTAGCAGCAGTTACAATCATCGGCGGTGCGCTCCTAGGACGCTTTGACGCACCGTCTGTCCTGGCCTCCGGAGAACTTCCTTTCCGCGATACCAGACTTCCGCTCGAGCAGCGGATCAACGACCTTGTGTCGCGCCTGACGGTTGAAGAGAAGATATCGCTTGTGCAGGACATGACGCCCGCGATTCCCCGCCTTGGTATTTCCGCCTATAACTGCTGCAACGAGGCGCTGCACGGAGTCATCATGGGGGGTACCGCAACCGTCTTTCCGCAGGCTATTGGTCTAGCGGCCACTTGGGATCCTGATATCGTCAGGACTATGGCGAATGCCATTTCCGACGAGGCTCGCGCGATGCAGAACCAATTCGGTGAGCGCCTCACACTTCCTCACAGCGACTTTCTCGTCCTCTATGGGCCCGTCGTCAACCTTGCTCGCGACCCACGCTGGGGCCGAACTCAGGAGACATATGGCGAGGACCCTTATCTCTCGGGACGGTTGGGTGTGGAGTTTGTCAAAGGCTTACAAGGTGACGATCCTAGATACCTGAAAGTTATTGCCACTCTAAAGCATTTCGCAGTCTACAGTCAGGAGTCTGAGCGCTTTTCAACGAACGCGGTAGCACCCGAAGACCAGTTGCGCGATTACTACCTGGAGCCGTTCCGACAGTGTGTTGTGCAAGGCCATGCTGGGAGCATTATGACGTCATACACCGCCATCAACGGAACGCCAAGCACCGCCAACCGATGGCTGCTGACAGATGAGCTCCGGGGAGAGTGGGGCTTCAAGGGGTATGTGACAAGCGACGAAGGGGCTGTGACCAATGTCTTTTCCGAGCACCACTATAGCAGTACCTTCGATGGCGCTCTGGCCGCGGCATTCAATGCGGGTCTCGATGTCGACCTCGGCAGCCTAACCCCCGAGTGCTGTGAGTTCTTCACGACCCACCTGCTCGCAACGGTTCGGCAAGGTGCTGTTAGCGAAGCTACGCTGAATCGCGCTGTTGCGAATGCCCTGCGGGCGCGCTTTCGTCTTGGCCTATTCGATCCAGCGGACCAGATACCGTTCTCGCGGATTCCGGGATCGGTTGTTGGTTCGCCTCAGCATGTGACATTGGCAAGGCAACTCGCTCGGGAGTCCATTGTCCTGCTCAAAAATGAGAAGGTAGAAAATCGTCAGCTCTTGCCGCTCGATACAGCACGTGTTCATTCAATTGCAGTGGTAGGACCAAATGCCGCGGTATCCCTTTTCGGCAATTACAGCGGCAACCCAACCAATCCCGCTGTAACTCCGGTGACCGGAATTCGGGCACGAGCCGGTTCGAAGATCTCCGTAAACCTGATCCCGTGGAGCGAAGGCTTGTCTTCGATCCCTTCGGAGTACCTGACGGCGCCCGATGGACAGCAAGGACTTTTGGGCGAGTACTTCGACAATGAGACACTGTCGGGCAAACCCCATTCCGAACGCGTTGATCCGGAAATCCAATTCGTGCTCTGGGGCTGGAACATCCCCCTCAACAGTATGTCTGAACCTCACTACTCGGTTCGATGGACTGGGAAACTGACTCCTCCCGTGAGCGGAGACTACCAACTTGGAGTGAATGTCGTGGGCGAGGGTCGTTTATTTCTAGACGGGGAGAAATTGGTTGAGGGGCCGACTGGCACACTGGCTAAGCCCGTATTCTTGCAAGCGGGCCATACGTATGCCTTGAGGCTTGAATACTCGCACCACAAGTATAGTGATGATGGCATTCGCCTGATCTGGAAGCCTCCGGCTCAGGACCTTACACAACTACGCCATTATGACGCGGTGATTGCCGTGATTGGACTCACCACTGATCTCGAGGATGAGACCAAAGATCGAACGACATTGTCACTGCCACCTGAACAGCAGGAGTTTATCGAGCATGTTTTTCAGGCCAATCCTCGAACGATCGTGCTTCTCGAGAATGGCAGCCCCGTCGCCATCAACTGGATTCAGGAGCACGTCCCGGCGATCGTGGAAGCGTGGTACCCGGGCGAGCAAGGAGGCAACGCCATAGCTGACGTGCTCTTCGGGGACCACAACCCAAGTGGTCGCTTACCCCTGACTTTCTATTTGTCTGACTCTCAGATTCCTTCCATAACTGACTATGACATCACCAAAGGGCGAACATATATGTATTTGGATCACCCCCCGCTTTATCCTTTCGGTTATGGGCTGAGCTACACAGATTTTCGGTACACCAAGTTGCGGGTTTCTCCAAGTGAGTCTAAAACTCGGGGAGTGATAACTGCCTCAGTGGATATCCAAAATGTAGGCCAGCGTGATGGCGACGAAGTTGTGCAGGCTTACGTCCATCAAGAAGAACGCGCGTACAAGCAGCCACGCTTGCAACTTAAGACATTTCAGCGGATTCATTTAAAAGCTGGGGAACTCCGCACTATCAAACTGGCACTGCCGGTAGCGGACTGGGCACACTGGGATACTAAGCAAAAGTCCTCAGTAGTCTCCCCCGGTACGTTTGACATCTGGGTGGGAGCATCTTCTTCCGATATTCGGCTAAAGGGACAGGTAGTGGTAGGTGACTGAATTTAACGCTGAAACGTCAGTACTGCTTCAACTTGAACTTCGAAGCGCCCGTAAGGAGGGGTCGGGAGAGAAATAGACCCGAAGGAACACTCTCAATCTCTTATGTGATGCGGACACATTTTGCGCGATTCCTACAGCTTGTGGTGCCCCACCTATGGCCTTAAACTCAGCGCGCTGATGGCGCATCGAAACGGCCTCAAATGCACGATATAAAAAAACCTGCCTTAGTAATTATCTCGGTGCTGGTCACTGCAATCTTGACGTACTGCATCACCATGCGAGCAGTGAACTCGAGAGGCACGAACGGCAACTCCAATCAGGCCTCAGTGACCAACGCTTATTACGTCTCTCCCAAGGGCAGCGATGCCAACTCCGGCACGTCGCCCTCGTTGCCCTTCCAGACTTTGGGAAAGGCGCAGATCGCCATGCAGCGAAGTCCCATCAAAGCCACGTACCTGATGGCGGGTACCTATAACCTGAGCTCGACGTTCACCCTTACTTCGTCTGACAATGGAGAGACCTGGGCGGCCTACCCGAGCGACCCGCCGAACAGCGCCATCCTTGATGGTGGATCGACCAGTAGGGCCAACGGTCTGGCCGTCGTATTCGCCATATTCGGAGGCTCCAAGATCACCATCAATGGCCTGGTGGTACAACATTTCAATGATTCGGGTATTGAGGTGTGTGGAGGAACGCACCATTGCTTCGGTCCAACCGCCGACAGCAATGTGGTGAAAAACAATATTGTGCATGACTTCTACAACCGATATGGAGGAGGAATTCACGTATTGGGTACGGCGATCAACACGAAAATCTTAAACAACGCGGTGTACAATTCGAACTCGAGAGGAATCAACGCCACGGCTGACAGTCCTCGTGTTGGCAGCGTGGGAGACGATATCAGTGGCACGGACATCGAAAACAATGTGGTCTTGAACACCTGCCTGAGCGAAAGCGATGACGGTGCCATTTACGTCCAGGATGACTATTATCCTCCCGCCTCCACAAACATCACCATCAAGAACAACTTCGTTCGCGACTACGGGAGCGTCTCCGGGTTTAATAAGGGCATCTATATAGACGACGGTTTATCGAACGCCA
Organism: Acidobacteriaceae bacterium; assembly: GCA_003134655.1. Classification (GTDB taxonomy): domain Bacteria; phylum Acidobacteriota; class Terriglobia; order Terriglobales; family Acidobacteriaceae; genus Sulfotelmatobacter. The sequence goes on along the minus strand of PLBY01000149.1, from coordinate 57,082 downwards.
CAGTAACGCAAAACATTGTTGCCGGGACCGGACAGTGGGCGGTGCAAGTGCACGGGGGCTCAAATGTCACAATTACGGGCAACTTGTTTGACATTGGCGGGTCGGGAAATCAGCGGGTCTTCTTCTATCAGTGTAGCCCCGGCGACTTTAGTAGTACCTGCCCAGGAGCCGGCACACCCGGCGGGTTAACGACCATGACGGGAAATGACTTCACCTCGAACATAATCATCAGCACGGGTTCGTCGGTGTCCAAAGCCTTCCGTGCTGACACGGTCAGTGACAACGCGGTTCCAACAGTCCACAACAACGTGTACTTCAATTATTCCGGCGGTTCCATAAATTACACAGGAGATTTCACAGATAGCAATCCGATAAATGAAAATCCGCAATGCTCGGGCTGGACGTACACCATAGTTTCCGGCAGTCGAGTCTTTAGCTCGCCTGTTAGTTTTCCGCACATTTCAGGCGGATGGGGACCTCCAGGTTATACGATTCCTCAGAGCGGCACGGCTCCCTCCTGTCCGCACTAATCACGCAACTAACTGGGTGTTCTTTTGGTTAAGCGGTTTTAAGCGTCACAAAGACGATGACGAGCCACTCTCAGCCATGTGCGGTCGTTAGTCTCCGCGATGTTGAACTGGAGGGGCATATATGGACCCATCCGGTTTGCAAGGGCCTCGATGAGAGCGATGTGTGAAAGAGACGCGTGCATATATCCGGGCTCTTAATGGGAAGATGTATCCATCCTCCCTGATGGAATCTGCTCTTCTTCTCCTAATCAGGTCAACGGCCTTGGAAGGCCCTGCCCCCCGCATGTTTTGAAGAAGCTGGTCTCACCCTTTCGCCATCATGTTTGGCTCAAGCATCTCGACTAGGACACCTCAACTCAGCTTCAGCTACAGACAGCCGGCCGATACACTTGTTGCTTCGCAATCAGGGACCAGAGGATGCGTGCATTTTTGTTGGCGACTTGGCGAGCGCAATGCAAGCTCTTGCTGTTCCCAGTCTCTGTTGTTTGTCGTTGATCCAACGACTGCGACAGTCGGTCAGTCGGTCTTAGCCTTGGCCCGATAAACCACCGATCGCGCTCGATGCACCAACAATGTGCGCAGATAGGGATCACCGCGTTTGCTGATACCCAGCAGTTTTGTTTTGCCTCCGCTGGAATGCTGTCGCGGCACCAGACCCCCACCACCCCCAGCAGCAAACTGCCTTCCATTCCGAAAAGCGTGGCCATCGCTGATGGCGGCCACAATCGCAGTGGCCGTCACGGGTCCGATCCCTTCCACGGCGCCAATACGCTGGCATTCTTCGTTCTTTTGGAATGCCCGCTCGATCCGCTGATCCGCGGAACCGATCTTGGCTTCCAGTTTGACCAGTTCTTCGTAGAGGGAGTGGAATAAATGCCGGGTGGGAATCGTGAGTTCGTTCCCGTCGTCTTCCAGCAGCGCGGGGAGATTGCGGCGCAACTGAGCAACATGCTGCGGAAGAACAATCCATACTCCGCCAGCAGCCCGCGAATTTGGTTGAGTAACTGTGTCCGACAACCAATCAGCCGGGAGCGTACCCGATGCAGACATTGCAGATCCTGCTGTTCAATCTTCTTGGCAGGAACGAAGCGCATGCTCGGTCCTCTCACCGCTTCACAGATCGCCTCCGCATCGTTGGCATCATTCTTCTGTGACTTTACGTAGGGCTTCACAAACTGCGGCGCGATCAGGCGCATGTGCCCCAGTCGGCTCAATACTCGAAACCAGTAGTGCGCTCCACCGCTAGACCTTCCAGTCCAATCAGACAAGGTTCGAGTCCGGCAAAAAACGAAGCCACCTCAGCTCGTCTCAGCCGCTTCCGCAATACCACCTTGCCCTTGCAGTCCACTCCGTGGACTTGAAACGTTTGCTTCGCAATATCCAGTCCAACTGTCACTATATTGGGAACCACCTCCGGGACTGAGCTTACAATCATCCCGGAGGGGTCCATTCCATTAGGTCACAACCATTCTGGGAGTTCACTAGCTCACTATCCAACAGCGGCACAGAGAAGCTCTTTGGAAATCTGGAAAGTGCCCGCCCGGCTAGGCGCGCTCCGCGATAACGCGCTGGTTTTGCTCGCCTAGCCCTTCGATGCCCAGCCGCACACAATTTCCCGCTCTCAGATAAACCGGGGGCCGTTGTCCCATGCCCACTCCTGGCGGAGTACCGGTCGAGATAATGTCTCCGGGTTGCAAACTCATGAATCGGCTCACGTAGCTGATTAGTTGCCGGACGCCAAAGATCATCGTTCGCGTCGATCCGTTCTGGTAGCGATGTCCGTCCACCTCGAGCCACATCTTCAGGTTTTGGGGGTCAGGAACTTCATCGGCCGTCACCAGCCATGGCCCGATCGGGCCGAATGTATCCGAGCTCTTGCCCTTGACCCACTGCCCGGTGCCTTCGAGTTGGAACGCGCGCTCCGAGAGGTCGTTGATGACGCAGTAGCCGGCCACGTGTGACATCGCTTCGGCCTCACTAACGTATCTGGCAGGAGTTCCAATGACCACACCTAACTCTACCTCCCAGTCCGTCTTCGTGGCACCCCTCGGAATCACAATGTCGTCGTTCGGCCCACAGATGGCGGACGTGGCTTTCATGAAGATGACGGGTTCGCTCGGGACTTTCATGTCGGCTTCCGCCGCATGGTCGGAGTAATTTAACCCAATACAGATAAACTTGCCGACGCCGCCGACGCAGGGGCCGAACCTCGGGGCGCCGCCCGTTGCCGTCGGCAGCTTTGCAACGTCAATGTTTTTCAACGACGCTAGGGTCGAAGGCGACAGAGTCCCACCCGCAAGCTCCGGCACTATGGCCGTAAGGTCCCGAATGTTGCCGTCGGAGTCGAGGATGCCTGGCTTTTCTTGGTGAGGCAGTCCATAACGTACGATTTTCATGCTGTATTCTCTCAATTCATGACAGCGATGTGACGCTTGCGACTACCGGCAGCAGATTCCTGCCCCGACCAGTCGCAGTAGCGCGCTTGTCCAACTGCAGCTTTGTGATACTTGTAGGAAGCGCCTTGAGACGACGGCTGGGTCGCGAAGTCACAATCGACCTGCAGAAAAATCGTCAGCGCTTCCGCATGCTAGAGAACAATGATAGATCAGCAGACCTCTATATAATTTCGTCGTCCGTTTTTGGCTCATCCCAAGACCGCGGGTATTGCTCGGATGGTTCGACCCGAATGTTCGCTTTGTATTCCGGTTTGCCTTGAATGCCTACATTCACATGAAACAACGCACCACCGAAATACCCTGACTGGGGATCGTAGCCGGGTGGCATCACGGGCATAGGCTCCGATTTCGCCGCTGAGGTAACAAAGATGTCCGTTAGGTTCGGTCCACCAAAAGTGAGGGAGGAAGTTTGCTTCGCAGGTGTGTTGATCCGTCGCTCCAACTTGCCATCCGGGTCATATCGAGCGACACAACTGCCGTACCATTCCGCAGACCAGATAAACCCCTCCGCGTCTACGGTGAGTCCATCGGGCAGCCCTGCAGTGTCGGCGACTTTAATGATGACACGGACGTTGCGCACGTGACCCGAGTCAATGTCATAGTCGTAGGCATGGATTGTGCGCTTAAAGGAATCGGTAAAGTAGAGTGTTCTTCCATCAGGAGAAAAACCGAGCCCATTGGCCAGGTGAAAACCCTCATCTAGAACGCGGATACTGCCGTTCGTATCCAGGCAAAACAGCCTGCCAAGTTCATAATCTTTGGTGGGGTCGTAAAACCAGGAGCCCGTAAGCACTCGGCCTTTGGGATCAGCGATACAATCGTTGAGCCGGCACGTTGCGCCCTCCGCTTGAGCTACGACTAAGGTGGGCGCTCCCGTTCCATCCCAGAGCCATATGCCAGAGTTATTGGTAACTACGAAACCACCCGCATCATTGAGGGCGCAGCCGTTGACTTCCACATCTTCCTTGAGCAGTTTCGTTTTCTTGGTGCGCCAGTCGTAGCAAAAGAATTTCAAACCGGCACAATCAGCCCAATAAAGCTTCTGCTTCGCGACATCCCAAACTGGGGCTTCGCCGCACACATCACCATGGTCCGCAATCACCGTGAGATTCGACATTTAGGATTAACGCAGTTCAACATCGTCATTAGAAAACTTGAATGGTCGCGAGACTCCCTGGCTCGATCCTTACCGGACTGCCTCTGGAGTATCTTTTCACAACCTCAGGATCGGGTAATACCCCGTGACCTGGTACCTGGAGCAGATGAAATTCTCCATTCACAATTTTGGGGGCCCGCTGCAGTAGTGAACTGAATGTATCTGCCATCGGTATTGGATATTCCGTCAGATAGCCTGTTGGCGCAGCCGCAACCAAGTTGCAGGTCAAGGGAGAGAATCCGCCAGTCGTTAAACGGATTCCGGCATCCGCCGCAATTTGGGCCACGCGTCGAAAGGGAGTCACCCCACCGAGGATACAAGCAAACGGCTGCACTATGGAAACACCGTTCAGCTTCAAAAGGGTGGCGTATTCATCCGGTTCGCAAAGCGTCTCCCCAGCGGCAATCGGGATAGGGCTTTTTTCCACCAATTGCTGATATCCAAAGAAGTCGCGGGCCGGTATGGGCTCTTCGAACCACAAGATGTTCTGATCCGCTATCTGGCGGGCGAACCGCAATGCATCTTCTGCCGACCAGCATTGATTCGAATCCACTGCCAATCCGATTGTTTCGCCAAGCGCTTTTCGTACCGCCTTGACCCGGCGAACGTCCTCGTCCATTCTGGTCCCCTGGTCAACTCCCACCTTCATCTTGATGATTCGGAAGCCGCGTGCGACCGTGTCCTCGAGCGTTGCAATCAGTTTGGGCAGATCGAAGTTCACCCAGCCGTTGGTGGCATAACCAGCGATGCGTTCCCTCTTCGCTCCGAGTAACTGGAAAAGGGGCTGGTTCGCTTTCTTGGCGACGATATCCCACAAGGCCAGGTCTATCGCGTTTAGCACATGGAGGGTTATGCCCGTGCCCATGTTCCGGATTCGTTTCCACGCCAAGTCCCAAAAACGTTCGATTGAAGGGACATCTTCAATTTCGTACTGCCACAGGAGCGGCAAGAAGAGGTCCTTGGCCAGGTTGTGGGCCATTTCGCTTACCGGCAAAACGCCGTAGCCGACGATCCCTGCGCAGTTCAGTTCCAGGATCGAGACGGGGAAATCTGCAAAAGGTCCCAGAGTGGAATCCGACACAGGATCCTTGAACGGAGGCGGGAAAACCGAATGAATCAGTGCCGATTCAATCTTCATGGTTTCGCTAACGTTTCACACGTGGACCAGCTTGGCTGACATCAATGGGCTCAAAGCCAATCCTCCGCGCGGGTGACTCGAGCTGCAGCGAGAAATCGCCCTTGTGGAAATCTGTGAAAAGCGGATCGGCAACAATCGAGTGCACATCCTGGCCGCGTTTCTGCCATTCCTGGAAAGTTAGGCCGTCGAATCGGATCGCAGAACTTCCTCCGCTCCCGGCGTAGAAGTAGAGGTTGTTGTCAAAGCCGAAGTTGTTATCCTTCCATTCCTGATCAAGCAACACTCCGCTATCCCAGAGGACAATATTGTGCTCAAAGCTAAAACTGTGGCCCGGTTCCTCGTCGGTACGCCGAAGCTGTGAAGTTTGCCCAAGGGCAAAGATGTTGTTACGTATGATGTTGTTTTGGCCGTAGTGCTGGTGAAAACCCGCATCCTGAGTATGAAAGACCACATTGTTTTCAATCAGAATCTGACTGCTGCCCTCGTCGGTATAAATGCCCCAACCGCCATAGGAACTATCCGAGCGGGTAACGTCGTGGCAGAAATTGTGGCGTACCACGGTTCCCGGCTGCACGCCCAACAAGTACACACACCCTAAATCACCCATGACTCCGCGCCCGACATGGTGGATATGGTTGTATTCGATGAGGTTCGAATATGCGGCTGTGGGGAGATAGCCCCAAGTCCAGCCCACAGCGATTCCGCTGTGGTAAACGTTGGAAACTTCGTTATGGGCAATGGTATTGCCGCTGCTGAGGCCGATCCATATTGCATCCGCCCCGGCGTCGACCACACCGACATCGTGGATACGATTGTCGGAAACGATATTTCCGCTGGTCGCTTCCTCGGTATCGTTCGGATCCTTGGGCTCCCCGATCTTCACCGCGCCCGCACCCAGATCCGCCATTTCGTTTCCCACAATGCGATTGCCCTTACAAGCTTTTCCCAGCTCAATGGCGAACTGACCAAGGTGCTTCAAAACTGAATTCTCAATAATGATGGAATGCGCGTCTGAAACTTCCACCGCCGCGGCAAGTGTAAATGCTCCTTGAATGTCCACGGAACCGCTGGCCGCCATCGACCAGTCGGTATAGCTCAGCGTGAATCCCTGGAAGTGAATGTCATGAACAGGATCGAAGCCGAACGCACTACCGCCGGGGCGGCTGTCGCCCTGGGTGCCTCCCTGGAAACGCAGGAGCTCGGTCAAGGCCGGCGCGATGACCTCGGAGCGTTCCATGTCTTCCCCCGGCATCGGCCAGTAATAGAGCTTTCCCGACTCACGATTCAGGTACCATTCCCCCGGCGAATCAAGTGCGTCGAAAGTGTTTTCTACCCAGTAGTGAGCGCCTTCCTCCTGAACGTCCGGGGCAAATTCTACCGAAAGGCGCGCCGTTCGCGCGCTGGCGTTCACTTTGACGATGTGCGCGCGCAGAACCGTCCATGCCTGGAGCAGGACGAGATCCAGATCTTTCTGCCCGGCCCATTCCGGCTTGATGTCACCTTCATGAAACTTGAATTCCGGCTTTTGCTTAGTGATTTTTCCATCGATACGAAAGAAACCAGTATTGGGCGTGCGCGCACGCTGGCGCCGTTCTCCGTTCACGAAGAGCTGATGTGGATAACATTGTCCCTCTCGGACACCGGGTACTTCAGCCTCCCACAGCTCTCCCTTGGCGGCTTTTGCCCATCCTGTAATCTGGATTCCACCACTCAATAGTGGGGTCTCGTCGCGATAGGCGGCATAGGAGATCGGCGTTTTCTCGGTTCCAGAATCGGCGACGGTGAATAGCAGGGTCTTATCCAGTGCGTAGGTTCCTCCACGCACGTAGACGGTCACAGGCTGCGTAAGCAGGCCCTGCGCTTTGAGTTTTCGAATAGCATCGCGAGCCGCTGCAAGAGTGGCGAAGGGGCCGTCTTTGTGGCCGGCGTCAGGCTGGGAGAGTTTCCCCGACCACGCATCATTTCCGAGTGTAGAAACATAGAACACTATGCTTGGTTCGGGTACGTCAGCGGATGCCTTCCCGGTGGTCGCGCCTGCACAGAAAAGAAAAAAACACAAGACGAATGCAATCAGCGCAGCTGGCCGCGGCGTCTTCTTCGCTCTCATGTGCATGCCAGGGACTCTCATTGACCGGAAGATTGCGAATGTTTTCATTGGCTTTTTCGTAGACCGGAATAGTCGGTGACCTTGGTCTTGAAGGCGGTAAAACCACCATCGATCGGGAAAATACCTCCCGTAATGAACTCGGCGTCATCCGAAGCGAGGTAGACAGCAAACTTTGCAATGTCTTCCGGTTTTCCAACCCGAGTCAAGTGCAGGCTCTCAATCGCAGACCGTGCTGCAGGGTCTTTCATCCAGGGGTCGATGACCTCGGTGTGAATGAATCCGGGACATATAGTGTTTACGCGGATGTTGAATTGGGAATAGTAGACAGCCATAGAGCGGGTCATGGAGATAATTCCTCCCTTCGCCGCAGTATAAGAATCGTAGCCACCCTGTCCTATCAGCCCATCGGTCGAAGATGTGTTGATCACGACACCCTTCTTCACTTTCATCATGTGCGGAAGCACATACTTCGAGCACAAATACACTCCTTTTAGAGTGATATTCAGCATTTGATCCCAGACTGCCTCGGGTAATTCATGAACTGGACGGTCTTGCTCGTTGCAGAGCGTGGTTGCAGCCGCATTGTTCCAGAGGATATCGATCTTCCCGAATTGTTCTATGACGGTACTTACCAGCGACTGAACCTGAGCGGACTGGGAAACGTCTGTTCTGACACAAATGGCGACGCCGCCACTCTCACGAACAAGATTCGCCGTTTCGTTACCGCGCAACTCGTTCACGTCTGCGACGACTACTTGCGCTCCCGCTGCGGCGAACTGCTGCGCTCCGGCCCTGCCGATGCCAGAGGCAGCCCCCGTGATGAGGGCAACACGCTCCTTGAGCTTCATTCGCGCTCCTTAAGCCTCATTCCCGGTCTCAGACGCTGACTGTCTTCTTATCTTTGTTAACGTCAAAGGCCGAAAATTCTCCGTGCTCCTTCGTGTAGTTGGACCATCTTTCTACACGCTTGCGGTCAAGTTTAACGCCGATTCCTGGAGTCTCGGGCAAAGTGAGACATCCCTTGTGGAACATCGGTACGCCACCCTCGATGACGTCGTCGGCAAGGACGCTATAGTGGGTCTGACTCGCCTTGGTGCAGTTCGGAGCGGCCGCCAACACATGCATACTGGCGTAGGTGGTGATGCCCAGATCTCCGAAAACGTGCTTCATGACCGGAATACCCAAAGCTGCCAGGGTCCAGGCGACACGGTGAAAGGCGCCCAAGCTTCCCAGTTGATGCTGGTCCGTCAGAACCAGGTCGGCAGCCTCTGCTTTGATCACGGCCAGAGTTTCAGCCTCCGTCCATGCACTTTGGTTCGCCGCTACCGAGAAACCTGTAGTTCGGCGCAGGCGGGCTGCACCTTCGTGGTCATAATAAAATAGCGGTTGCTCAAAAAATTCGATATCGAATTCGCCCAGCTTGCGCATCATCTCGCTGGCGGTTCCCGATTCCGACCACGACTCGTTGGCGTCTACCCGCAGCTTCTTGTGGGGGCCGATCGCATCACGAACCGCACCCACGACTTGTAGATTGTGAGTCAGATCGTTCCGGAGCTTTAGATAGAATGTCTCAAAGCCTTCGGATACGCCGCGTTTGGCATCTTCCGCCATGTCATATGCGTCCTTATCGGCAATGTAGAAGTAATAGGGAATCTGTTTTCGAAATGCTCCGCCAAAAAGCTTGTACAGGGGTTGTCGTGTCTCTTGCCCCACCAGATCCCAGAGCGCCATATCAATGCCGGCGGTCGCCATATTGCCGGTGCGTCGAAAGTGGTGCCACCCGTGCAGTTGATTCAGTTCGTGCAGCAACACCGCATGATCAAAGGGATCACGATCCAGGACGAAGGGACGCATGGCATTGAGCACTTCCAGCACGACACGACTGGTCGGGAAGTGAGGGCATTCGCCCAGGCCCACTAAGCCAGTGTCGGTCTCGAGTTCGATAATGACGTTTGATATGCCGTGCACGTAACCGAATGCCCAAGTCTCGGGTTCTGTAAAAGGAATGGAAACAACCGTCGTGCGAAAGTCGACAATTCTCATGACGAAATGGAATCCCTCCGAGTGACCTTATGAATCTTTGTGTAGCTTAACCTTGCGAACTTTCCACTATTCCGAAGTTTCGTGTGCCAGGATTGTTCCGGAAAGCTGAATGGATGCCAACCGAACAAGTTGAAAAAAGAGAGTGGCTTCTCTCGACCATCTCCGTCCAATGTACTGGCGGAAGCTTTCTTGCACACCTCAAGACTTAACGGACGGTTCCTGGGAATCCACATAACCCACACAGGAGAGCGCCGCAAACCCTTTGAGGACATGCTCCTTGCCGACCTGGAGATGTTCGCGCATCCGGCGCCGAGCCTCGCTCGCATCCCGCTTGACGATCGATTCATACAGTTCCGCATGAAGCCGATGTTCACGCTCCCTGGCCTCGGGGACAAACTCTCCCAGCACTGCACCCTGCTTAAGGAGAGAAACGAACGAATTGACCATACTGATGAACAGCGGATTGTGAGTAGCCTTTGCAATGGCGAGATGAAAGTACGGACTGTGCCGGAACGCGGTCTCATTCGACTTCGCGTCGCGCTCCATTCGGCGAAGGATTCGTTCCAATTCGGTAAGGTCCTCAGAGGTCGCGCGTTCGGCGGCCAAAGCGATGGTTTCCACTTCAAGGGCTTTTCGGACTTCGATGGCGTGCAGCAGAGTTTCGCGTTGGAGAAGAAAATACAGAGACTCCGGTTTTAACAAAATCTCCGAAGAAACACTTTGCACGAACGCTCCCCGCCCGGCCTGGAGGTCAATGACGCCGAGTCCAACCAGACCTCGCAAGGCTTCACGAACGGCTGTCTGACTAACACCCAACTGTGAAACCAGTTCCCGCAACGACGGTAGTCTGTCACCAGGGCGCAGGATCCCGCGCTTGATCTGGTCGAGAATGCTCTCCATGGCTTGATCGCTCAGCTTCGAGGATTTCAGATGGGTCAGACGCAGAAGCGGGCTTGGCACAAATGCACCTCAACAATTTTTTATTGCTACCATCTGTTATTAACAGATGAACTGTAGTAGCATACGCCTCGTGCCCATGTCAAGCGGTGCCTCCGGTAAACGGATCCCGAATGCGCAATTATCTAAGGCACTCTTATGAGGTTAGAAAATCTATCAGGCACGAGTAGAAGACAAGCTGACTTCGATCGCTAAGGATGGAAGAAAGCCAGTGCCGGTCCAGATAGCGCCACGATGAGAATCGACTCCCATCAGCATTTTTGGCATTACACGCCTGGCGAGTTTGACTGGATCAGTGCCGATATGGAGGTGTTGAAGCGGGATTACTACCCAGCTGATCTGCAGCCCTTGTTGGAAGCGGCGGGAGTTGAAGGAACAATTTGTGTACAGGCACGAGAGTGCGTGACCGAGACGGAGTGGCTGCTGGAATGGGCAGAGGAGTTTCCGTTTATTCGAGGGGTAGTCGGATGGGTTCCACTGTGCAGTCCGCGACTACTGGAACAATTGGAAGCATTCGCGACCAAGCCAAAGTTCTGTGGGGTCCGCCACATTCTACAAGCGGAATCCGATAACCGATTCATGATGCGAAATGATTTTGTTCGTGGCATCCGACTGTTGACTCAATTTGCGCTCACTTACGATCTCCTCATTTTCCCGAGTCATCTATGCCTAGCTTACAAACTGGCAAAACGATTCCCCGAACAGCGCTTCGTAATCGATCACATCGCGTCGCCGTCGTTTATGGATAACAGGTTTGAGGAGTGGGCGCGAGGCATGAAGCAAATTGCCAGCTGCGATAACGTTTTCTGTAAGTTATCTGGGTTTGTTACCGAAGTGAGTCGGCAGGATTGGCAGACTTTCGACTTCACTCCCTACCACGACGTCGTTCTTGAAAGTTTTGGGACAAAGCGCATCTTGATCGGTTCCGACTGGCCCGTTTGCACACTCGTCGCCGACTACGTGGACGTGATTAGGCTTATCGGCAATTACATTCAGCGGCTCTCACACCATGAACAAGCTGACGTCTGGGGCAATAACGCGAAGGAGTTCTACGGTGTTTGAGTTCCAGTGGCCCTCTGGCAGCGAAGAAGCAGTATGTGCCGGGGTCAACCGCATCCCGGGCATTCAATGAGACAGCGGTGAGAAGGAAAAAAGACGATACGTGCAGCGAATAAGCGGAGAGCTTCATGTTTGATGTCGTGACGTTTGGTGAAGCGATGATTCGACTCTCGCCGCCTCATTTTCAGAGGCTAGAACAGACCAGTTCGCTTGACGTGCAGGTTGGTGGTGGAGAGTTGAATGTCGCAGTCGGTGTAAGCCGATTGGGGCTGAGAAGCACTTGGATCTCGCGACTGCCGAAGAGCCCGCTTGGGCGTGTGGTGGAGAATCGAGCGCGACAGGCGGGCGTGGACACCTCCCAGCTTGTCTGGTCGGACGGTGGGCGCATGGGACTTTACTTCGTGGAATTCGGCGCGGCGCCGCGTTCCAGTTCTGTACTCTACGACCGCGCCGCTTCGGCCATCAGTCTTATTCAACCGGGAGACGTGAACTGGCCGGAACTCTTCCGCGGGGCAAAATGGTTTCACACCAGCGGCATTACGCCGGCACTAGGGGATTCTGTTGCTGCCGTGACTCGGGATGCCTTGCAAGCCGCCCGCCAAGCTGGCGTGACCACTAGCTACGATCTCAATTATCGCAGTAAGCTTTGGTCCCCGCAGCAAGCGCGAGCTATCCAAGAGCCGCTCATGCAGTTCGTCGATGTCCTTATTACAACTGAGGAAGATACCGATGTCGTCTTCAACATTAAGGCTGCAAGCGGCAACGACCAGGCATTCACAAAAATCAGCGCGGAGCCTTACAAGCTCGTAGCCGCGAAGCTACAAGAAAAGTTCGGTTTCAAAGCGGTGGCGATCACCCTGCGTGAAAACCCGTTGGTTTGGCGCAACACTTGGACGGCCATCGCTTATTCCGGCGGTACTTTCTACGATGATGCAAAATATGATCTGGAAATTGTCGACCGCGTCGGTGGCGGAGACTCCTTCAGCGCGGGTTTCATTTACGGATATCTCGCAAAACAAGATTTTGGTGAAGCTCTCCGTTATGGAAACGCGTTCAGTGCGCTCAAGCACAGCAATCCCGGAGATTTCAATTGGGCGACGCTTGAGGAAGTAGAGAAATTGCTCAAAGGGTCTAGTCTGCGAGTGGCTCGATGACGTGCTAACAATGAGGAGAAACTCCGCAATGTGGACAAAAGAGAAGGCGTTGGGACTGATCCGTGAAATAGGAATAGTAGCAATCATCCGCACGTCGTCGCCTGAAGATGCAATTCGCGCCGCAGAAGCGATCATTGAAGGTGGCATCTCCGTGGCGGAAATAACCATGACCGTTCCCCGCGCGCTCTATGTAATGGAGCAACTGGCGGATCACTACGGCGATAAAGTACTGCTGGGCGCCGGCACAATTCTCGACGCCGAAAGCTGTCGCTCCGCCATGTTGGCGGGAGCGGAGTTCATTGTTACACCAGCGCTGGATGTACGCGTCATCGAAATCTCGCGTCGTTACAGCAAGCCTTGCCTGCCCGGTGCTCTTTCACCAACTGAAGTAATCAGCGCGTGGCAAGCAGGCGCCGACATGGTCAAGGTTTTCCCCTGCGGCCTGGTGGGTGGTGCTAAGTACATCAAGGCCCTCAAGGGACCGTTCCCGCAGGTTGATATGGTGCCTACCGGGAGCGTAAGTCCTGAGACTACAGTCGAGCTCATTCGAGCCGGGGCCTCCGCAGTAGCCGCCGGGTCCGAACTGGTCGATACCCAAGCGCTACGTCAGGGAAAACTGGATGTGATCACCGACAAAGCGCGCCGCTTTGTGGAGGCAGTGCGTACGAGTCGTGGAAGTGCAATGGCAAGTTAGTGTGTCCGGATTTCTAACACTGCATGGGATTCGGATCCGATCGAATCAAATCCGCCGTGGAAAAGGACGTTCATGATCTTGGGGCTGATGTTGGCGATAAGCTGTGGAGCAAGCTGGGGACTCTATCTCGCCCCAATGCGCCTGGTGAAGGCATGGAAATGGGAAAACATCTGGGCACTCTGGTCGGTTGTCGGCTTGCTCATTGGCCCTCTCCTCGTGGCTATCTTTACGGTGCCGCACTATTGGCTGGTCAACCGCGACGTAGGTGTTGGCATTCTTGCCCTGACAGTCTTGGTCGGCGCTGTATCCGGGATGTCTGGGTTTCTGTATAGCATGACTGTTCCAGTGATCGGATTGGGCCTGGCCACTGCGCTGAATGGCGGCAGCAGCATGGTGATGGCATTGTTGCCCCTGTTCATACTTCATCGCAATACAGTTTTGCACACTAGCGGCGTGCTCACGTTGTTGGGTGTTGGATTGGCTGTCGTGGGAATTTCATATTGCGGTAAGGGCGGCGGACTGCGGGAAAAAGAGGCCGAAGGACAGAGCCAAGAACAACCGCAACAGAAAGCTGGCAAGCTAACGTTCCTGAAGAGCGTCGTTGCCTGCTGCATCGCTGGCGCAATTAGCTCAGGCATGAACGTCGCGCTGGCCTTCCCAAATCCGATTTTCGACGTCGCTCATAAGTATGGCAGTTCCGATTTCGGAGCTGCGAATGCGTTTCTGGCTCCCTATCTCATCGGCGGATTCTTTAGCAACATTCTTTATTCAGCATACCTTTTGCGGAAGAATTCTAGCTTTTCACGTTTTGTCGCCCCAGGTGCGCTACGCTGCGCGCTGTGGTCGGTTTTCATGGCAGTTGTATTTCTCTTCGGTGTGAGTGCCTATGCTGGCGCAGTAGGGCTAATGGGCTCGTTTGGAGCGGTGATCGCTTGGGGCTTATCAATGGCGGCTATGATCCTGATCTCCGGAATATGGGATGTTTACGTTGGGGAATGGAAAGGTCAACCGCTTAAGATTATGGCTTTGGGAATCGGAGTATTGATGATCGCTATCGTCGCTCTAAGCCTCGCGGAGTACTTTCATCAGATCGAAACAATCACATAAGGACAAACCTGTGCAAAACAATTCCCGATTTCAGGATCAAGTCGCGATCGTAACCGGCGCCGGCTCGGGCATCGGAGGATCGACTGCCAAACTCCTTGCCCGAGATGGCGCCAGGGTTCTTCTGGTGGACATTAACCAGGCGGATGTTGAGGTTGTCGCTTCCGAGATTCGTGAAGAAGGCGGCACTGCAAGTGTCGCTGTTTCGGATGTGAGCATAGAGGAGCAGGTTCAGCGGGCGGTGGCGCAAGCCGTCTCTGAGTGGGGCAGCGTTCACTTGCTGGTAAATAATGCCGCTTCATTTGTCCAGAAAGGTGTTGACGCGACAGTTGAAGAATGGTGCAAGCCTTGGAAAACCAATTTACTGGGTGCGGCGCTATTTACCCGATTTGCCTACCCATTCATGCGCGAATCAGGAGCGGGAGCGATTGTGAACGTAGCCTCAACGAGTGGATTAGCTGGGGAAGCTAATTACGCCACTTACAATAGCAGTAAGGCAGCTCTTTTGCTCTTTACCCAGTGCGCGGCGGTAGATTTGGGGCTGCACAATATCCGGGTAAATGCAGTGTCGCCTGGGGTGACAGTTACTCCCGGTTTGCGCGCCGCGATCAAAAGAAGTGGGTCGACCTACGAAGAATTCGAGAGAACGTGGCCTGAAAAACAGTGTTTGCGAGGACTCTGCCAGCCCGAGGACGTTGCCCAATCTATCGCGTTCCTGCTCTCCCAGGACGCACGTTGCATCACCGGCGCAAACCTGGTGGTAGATGTAGGCCTTATGGCCAAGAAGTGAAGTGCATGACTGCGGGGACCACCGGCGCAATGGCATCGTCGCCAAAAGAACATCGCAACCTCGCGCTAAGTCATGCTGTGCTCTGGATCAATCAATGACTCCTGTCAATCACGCCGTGAGTTCACCTCGCGTCGTTAATATTGAGGACTTGCGTGTGCTGGCGCAACGGCGGCTTCCCAAGCCGGTGTTCGACTATCTGGATGGCGGCGCCGAGGCAGAGTTCACATTAACCGAGAATTGTCGTGCCTTTCGCGACGTGTTTTTCCGTCCTCGCGGTGCGGTTGGCATTGTCGATTGCGATCTCAAGACGCGCGTGCTCGGGCACGAACTCTCCTTTCCCGCGATGCTGGCTCCTGTGGGATACAGCCGCCTGATGCATCCCGGCGGCGAAGTGGCCGCGGCTCGCGCCGCTGGGCTGGCCGGAACGGGTTATATCCTCTCCACCATTTCTGGGCACAAGCTCGAGGACGTGAAGGCCGCCTCCCGAGGACCCGTCTGGTATCAGCTGTACTTGCTCGGTGGGCGCGAAGCGGCCGAAGGCGCCCTCGATCGGGCTCGTCGCGCCGGTTTCTCCGCGCTGGTTATCACGGTAGATACACCCGTGGCAGGTATGCGCGAACGCGACCCGCGCAACGGTATGAAGGAACTCTTGGGCCCTTCACTGCTGGCGAAAATCCCCTACGTCCCCAACATTCTGGCTCATCCCGGCTGGCTGGCATCGTTTCTGCTCGACGGTGGCGTGCCCAAACTGGAAAATATTGTTCGCCCCGGCAAAGGCTCGATGGAACTCATCGATGTTGCGACCGCATTGTCGCAGGCTGTCGTGACGTGGGAAGACCTGCGATGGATCCGCGGAGTGTGGTCTGGGCCTATCGTGGTCAAGGGCCTTCTAACCGGCGATGATGCCAGGCGCGCCGCTGATGAAGGTGCGGCGGCGGTCGTTGTATCGAACCACGGTGGCCGGCAACTTGACTCGGTCTCTCCTTCGTTACGGGCGCTTCCGGAAGTCATCACTGCGGTGAATGGTCAAGTCGAAGTATTGATGGATGGTGGCGTCCGCCGTGGCAGCGACATCGTGAAAGCTATCTGTCTGGGTGCTCGTGCTGTTCTCATCGGACGAGCCTATGCTTATGGGCTTGCTGCCGCGGGACAATCGGGCGTGACCCGGGCGATCGAGATATTGCGATGTGACGTTGAGCGAACGCTTCGACTGCTTGGTTGCCCTTCGATCAGGGACCTGGACAGATCGTACATCAGTTCACGGAACGGCTGGCGAAGTTCGAAAGACACCACTTGCGAAGAACCGAGTGATACGACATGACTAGATTACTCGTTTCGATGGGTTACCTGAGCTTGCTGTTACTCATGACTTCTCTGGGCTTTGGCCAAGCGACCGTTCGCCATGCAACTGAGGTCAAGAATCAAATGGAGCAGGCGCAACAAGCACTCAAGGAGAATCGACCCGACGCAGCGGCGCAAGCGTACCGCGCTATCCTGAAGGTCGATCCAGCCAACGTGGAAGCCCGCGCCAACCTGGGAGTGGTTGCAATGGTTCGGGGTGACTGGGCAGGAGCTGCGGTTGAATTGGAGAAAGCGCTCAAACTGCAACCCTCTCGTTGGAAGGTGCAGGCGCTTCTGGGGCTCTGCGACCTGCACTTGGAGCATCTGCCGGAGGCCACCAAACTGCTCTCTGGTTCCTTCCCGCATATAGAAGATCCGAAGCTGCGACTGGAGGCCGGGTTGCAGTTAGTCGAGGCCTGGTATCAAAGCGGCGAGCTCGAGAAGGCCAGCATGGTTCTCAGCCAACTGCAGAAATTCTATCCGGCCAATGCTGCTGTGCTATATGCTGCCTATCGCCTCCACTCTGACTTGGCTTTCCAAGCTATCGATTCACTGGCGTTGGCCGCACCGGATTCGGTCCAGCTCCACCGGGCTTTGGCGGAGCATATGGTGAATGACGGGCACGCGCAGGAGGCGATCGACGAATACCAGAAGGCTCTCGAAAACGCTCCTGGCGTGGCGGGTGTGCACTACGAACTAGGCGAGGCCCTGCTCGCGGATTCCCATCTAGAACCGAGCCTTGCGAAGGCACAAGAGCAGTTTGAGAGCGCCCTCGCCCTGAACCCAAGTGATGCAAAGTCCGAGTGCAAGCTGGGCAAGATTGAGATCTGGCGGTCAAGTCCGACGGCAGCGTCCAATCACTATTCGAGGGCGCTTAAGCTGAACCCCGAGATCGTGTGTGCGAAACTCGGATTAGCCGGGCTGCTCATAGACGAAGGCAAGACACAAGAGGCCTTGGGCTATCTGCAATCGGCCGCCCGTTCAGAGCCATATAACGCTGAGGTGCGACACAGGCTTGCCGTCCTTTATCGCAGCTTGGGACAGATCCAAGAGGCAGACCGGGAGCTGGCGGCTTTCCAGGAGTTGCAGAAGGTCCAGAATCAGCTGCAAAAGGCGCTACAGCAGGCGCCACCCTCGAACTAGCGAGTGATAGCAATGAGATAGCAACCACTCGCTCTTCGTGTGAGACGTGGAGTAGTTAGCCGACAATAACAATGCCTAGCAAGTTAGCTCGAACAGCTTTGCGATGTGCGGTTCTCTTAGGTTTGATCCTAGCCGCGGATCGCCCTGTGGCGCCCGCCATTCCATGGCAGCTGCCCAGCGGGACAGAAGAGAGCACAGCTCCCATTCATTTCTTTTTTCGCTCGATTCCATTCTCGCTAGACAGCGGCGAAACCGCTGAGAAGCACGCGCCGGAAACTATGGCGGGTGGCGTTGCCGTATTTGACTACGACAACGACGGCAATCCGGACATCTTTTTTACCAACGGCGCCGATATCTCTGGCCTCAAGAAAACGTCGCAGAGATATTGGAACCGGCTTTTCCATAACAATGGCGACGGTACGTTTACGGATGTAACCGAAAAAGCAGGGCTTGCCGGAACCGGGTATGACACGGGTGTTGCGATCGGCGACTATGACAATGACGGATATGAAGACATATTTGTCGCGGGTGTGTATCGCAACACGTTGTACCACAACAACCGCGATGGTACCTTCACGGACGTCACCGAAAAAGCGGGACTGAACCATCCCGACAAAGAGTTTGGGTCGCTCTGGTCGGTCGGTGGCGCCTGGGTGGATATCAACAATGACGGGCTGCTGGACCTTGTTGTGGTGAATTACGTGAGTTGGGAGGCCGCAAAAGAACCTCACTGCGAGATCGACGGCAAACCGGACTACTGTCACCCGAGGTTTTACAAACCGCTACCTAACCAACTCTTCCTCAACAACGGAGACGGCACTTTTGCGGATATATCGGCACAGGCGGGCATCCGGGCGTATCCGGGGAAGGGCATGGGCGTCGGTGTCGCCGACTACGACGGCGATGGACTCCCCGATATCTTTATTGCTAACGATAAGCTACCCAATTTCCTATTCCATAACAAGGGAAGCGGCCGCTTCGAAGAGGTCGCGGCTGAGGCCGGAGTGGCGCTACCTGACAACGGCAATGTCATCTCCAGTATGGGAGTCGATTTTCGCGACCTTAACAACGATGGATACCCGGACATCTCGATTGTCGCCTTGCAGAACGAAACCTTCCCAGTTTACGAAAACACGGGCAAAGGCGGCTTTACGGAAATCACGGGCAAGAGTGGCATGACACTGCTGAGCACTCCAATGTCCGGGTACAGTCCGAACATCGCCGACTTTGACAATGACGGTTGGAAGGACATCTTCGTTAGTCGCGGGGACGTTGCATCACCGAACGTCGCAGGTCGTGTCGCGGTGAATCAGCCGAACACGGTTTTCCGTAACATCCAGGGAAATAAGTGGTCCGCACTTACAGCGGAAGCGGGCTTTGCCTCCCAACCGCCGAAGCGTCATCGTGGATCTGCCTTTGGCGATTTCAATCACGATGGCAAACTTGATCTGGTGGTGACCGCAATCGGCGCGCCCGCTGAAATCTGGATCAATGACAGATCCAACAGCAACCACTGGCTCGAACTGGCGCTGCAAGGCACCAAGAGCAATCGCGATGGAATCGGGGCGCAGATTCGGCTGGTGGCGGGCGGACATGCTCAATTCAACCATGTGACGACGGCCTCGGGTTATGGCTCGTCGAGCGCAGGCCCGGTTCACTTTGGGCTGGGTGCTGAAAAAATGGCGGACGAGATTACGATTCGCTGGCCGTCAGGAAAAGTCCAGGTACTTACCCATGTGGCCGCGGATCATGTTCTGCGCGTCGTTGAGCCCAAGTGATGCAAAAGCGCGGCTTACGGTGGGAGCATGGGGTGAAGAGTGTTTGAGTCCCTCCCGCTACTTCAGCGACTTTGGCTAGGCAGAAGTCAGCGCCTTCTTGTCTTGCCATGCGACAGAACTTTCGTCTTGACAATCGGGAGAGGTCAGTGCTACAGATACGCTGTTATTAACAGATGATTGCAATTAAAGGTGCCTTTTGGTAAAACCACTGCTGCCCCGCCAGTTTTCTTCATTGGTTGCTCAGTTCGTGCTCATCGTGAATGCTGCGATTTTATTGGTTTGTGGCGCGTCCTGCTTTGCGCAGACACCCGTTCCGAATAGCCCTGCCATAGAGCATCGAGTGGATATGATGGTGTCCAAGCTGACTCTAGAGCAGAAGATTGAATTAATTGGCGGCTACAACGACTCGTACATTCGCGCTGAGCCTGCGCTTGCTTTCCCACAATTGAAGATGTCGGACGGGCCCGAAGGCCTGCAGACGTGGGGGCCATCAACAGCCTATGCCGGAGGTATTGCGTTGGCGGCTTCTTGGGATCCAACGCTGGCCGGGCGTATGGGCGTGGCACTCGGACAAGACGCGCGCGCACGTGGAGTCCACTTCCTCCTGGCTCCAGGCGTGAACATCGCCCGGGCTCCTATGGATAGCCGAAACTTCGAATATTTCGGCGAGGACCCTTTTTTGGCTGCGCGGATAGCAGTTCCATATATCGAAGGGGTGCAAATTCAGGGTGTGATTTCCGTTGTTAAACACTTTGCGGCAAATAATCAAGAGTACAACCGGTACGAAGTGAGCTCTGATGTCGACGAACGCGCGCTCCGCGAACTTTATCTGCCGGCATTTGAAGCGGCTGTTAAAGAGGCACACGTCGGGTCGGTCATGGATGCCTTGAATCTGGTGAATGGTGAACATGCCACGCAGAATGCGCACTTGAACGTGGATATCCTGAAGAAGGAGTGGGGGTTTGACGGTATTTTGATGTCGGACTGGGGATCAACATATGACGGGGTCGCGGCAGCCAATGGCGGGCTAGATTTGGAGATGCCCTCTGGCAAATGCATGAATCTGGTTAGGCTCTTGCCGGCCGTTCGGAGTGGAAAAGTGTCTGAATCGGTGATCGACGACAAGGTTCGACGAATTTTCCGGACGGCAATCCGTTTCGGATTTTTGGACCGCGATCAGACAGACATCGAAATTCCCCTAAACAACCCGGCAAGCCGTAAAGTCGCACTCGATACCGCACGCGAAAGCGTTGTACTTCTAAAAAATGAGCACAATGTTCTGCCGCTTGATGCAAGCAACATGCACACTCTTGCCGTGATAGGCCCCGATGCTTGGCCGGCAGTGACGGGAGGCGGCGGTAGTTCCAGTGTTACTCCGTATACCGCGGTCAGCCTAATGGCTGGCCTTGGCGACTATTTGGGTGAGCACACAAAGGTTCTTTATGCGCGAGGTCTGCCCACAGCTGGAGAAGTTTTTAAACAAACTAAGTTTGGAACAGCGATTGAAAAAGCGGCACACAACGACATTTGGACGGGGCCACGGACTGTCAAGATAGAGGCTTTCAGTACGCCGGATTTTAGTGGCACCCCAGGCATATGGAGCACCCGGCGAATCGACAGTGTTTCGGAAGACCAACCGCCAATTGCTCTGGACACAAGAAGCATCCGCTACTCCGCGGTTTACACGCCAGAAAAGACCGGAAACTACATGTTTCTAATGGAGGGGAAGGATCAAGACGCCTATACTTTGCTGGTCGATGGCGAGCAGAAATTCCATTGGCAACCTCAGCACGAACTGCAATTCCCAGTCTCTGTAGATCTGCCGCTAACCGCTGGCAAGCCTGTCCACATTCAGCTCGACTACTTGCCGAGCTCTGCCCGTAACCGCATGAGTCTGGGCATCCGTGCAGTTGATGAGCTTATCTCCCCCGAGGCGAAGCGTATCGCGGCCACGGCAAACGCAGTAGTGGTTTCGGTCGGCTTCGACCCCGCAACAGAGCAAGAAGGCCTGGACCGGAGTTTTGCTTTGCCTTGGGGTCAGGATCTGCTGATAGAGTCCATGGCGCATTCGAATAGAAATACCATTGTCATCCTTACGGGAGGAGGCAATGTCGTCATGCGCCGTTGGCTGGCAAATGTGCCAGCGCTGCTTCACGACTGGTATCCCGGTCAAGAGGGCGCCCGGGCGGTGAGCGAGATTCTGTTTGGTGAGCGCTCGCCAGAGGGTCACCTGCCTGTGAGCTTTGAGCAATCTTGGGAGGATAGTCCAGTCCATGACAATTACTACGCTCCTCCGGTGAGTAAAGGGGAAGTGCCCCGCATCAAATATGCCGAAGGGGTCTTTGTCGGCTATCGCTATTACACGACTTACGGTAAGAAGCCACTGTTCCCGTTTGGTTACGGTCTTTCCTATACAACTTTCGCATTCAGCAATTTACGTGTGACACCGGCATCTCCTGCGAAGCATGAGAATGTCGAAGTCTCTTTCGATGTGACCAACACCGGGGAGCGGAGCGGTGCCGACGTTGCGCAGGTGTATGTCGGAGATCCATCCGCCAAAGTCAAGCGGCCCGACAAAGAGCTGGGAGCCTTTACGAAAGTTCGGCTCGCTCCTGGCAAAAAACAGCATATCGCAGTCTCGCTCGACTGGCGTCGATTCGCATACTGGAGTACAGCGGCTAATGATTGGCAGATTGATCCGGGGAACTTCACTATCTTCGTTGGCGACTCCTCCGAGGATACGCCGCTTATGGTAGGAGTCACGAGAACTGACTAACGGCTATTGTTTGGCATAAGGAGGGTATATGTCGCAGAGTCCCAGAGGCAAGCTAGGCGAACAATCCTGCATCGTGCTAGTGGCCCTTCTGTTCGCAGTGTCACTTACTTCTTCGCTTTTTGCCCAGAACCGGAACACAGGCGAAATCCGGGGAACGATCACCGACTCCAGCGGAGCCCGGGTCGCCGGAGTCAGTATTGTGGTTACGAATCCAGACACCGGCATCGTCACCAAAGCCGTGGCCGATGCGACCGGCACGTACGACGTACCTCTGCTGGAGATCGGAACGTACACGATCCAGTTCTCCAAGGAAGGGTACAAGAAGTTCGTTCGCCGCGGCATCACGCTGCACGTCGAACCCGTCCCGGTCGACGCCGTGCTAGTCGTGGGTGCGATTAGCGAGACGGTCTCGGTAACTGCGGATGTTCCTTTGGTCCAGACCGAGACATCAGGTCGGACCGTCGTGCTTAGCAGCGACACGATCAACGAGTTGCCGAATGTGGGTCGCTCGTGGTTTGACATTACCCTCCAACTCCCGGGCGTGAATCCCGGCGGCAACTCGACCGGTGCCGGGCAGGATGCTTCTGGCGCGGGGTTTGGGGTCAACGGAAACCCCGGCTACATGGAGAACTTCCTGACCGATGGCGGCGTAACGACGCTGCCGGTAAGCCAGAATCCAGGAAACACGGTGCCCCTGGACGACATCGCTGAAGTGGACATGAGCACAAGCAACTTCGGCGCCGAGTACGGAGGTGGCGTGGCGGCTCTTAACGTGATCACCAAGAGCGGCGGCAATACGTTCCACGGATCGCTATACGACTTCGAGCAGAACGACGCCTTGGGCGAGGCGCGCAACTACTTCGCGACTTCGGTCACACCTCTTCGTTGGCACATGTTCGGCGGCACTCTCGGCGGTCCGATTGTGCACAACAAAGCTTTCTTCTTCTTCAGCCTTCAGGACAATCCCAACATCACTTATTCGCCCTCTTTTTATACTTTCCCGACGCCAGCCATGAAGCAGGGTGACTTTTCGGCCTTTCTGGGAGGGCCTGACATCGATCCCACAACTGGCCTGCAGGCTGTCAACCCCTGCAATAACCAACCGATGTTGTTAGGTCAAATCTACGATCCGTCCACGACTCAAGTCGTCAACGGAGTGACCTGCCGCATGCCATTCCAGTACAACGGCCAGTTGAACGTGATGCCGCCGACGACCAGCTTCGACCCGGTAGCGGCTAAACTCCAAGCTTATTTTCCTGCTGTCCCAAACGGGCCCGGAATACCTTCCAACAACTATTATTCGAATACGGTGAACACCAACCACTCGATTTCCTACAATTTCAAGGTTGACTACGACGTGTCATCCTCACACCGCATGTCGGGCTCAGCCATGTTCAACCCGGGGAACAGCAAGAGTCCGGGCCCGGCTTGTCCGATTTCAGCGGGTGGCGGTGCCTGTTCATACCAGAGTGGCCAGGGTAGTCAGGCGCAGATTACCGATGCCTGGACGGTCAGTTCCAAACTGGTGAATGAGGCCAGGATTTCTTTCCTTCGACAATACGGACTCTGGAAATCGCCGGATGTGGGGGCAGGGTTCCCGGCGAAGGTTGGAATCCAGCTCTTTGCAGGACAATCGGATGTCTTTCCCAACATCAATATCGGGGGAGCGGCCGGGACCAGTCTCAATACCAGTCTCTCGGCCAAACTCGGATTTAACAGCTACATGTACTCTGACACGCTCACCTGGTCGAAGGGAAAGCACATCCTCAAGTTCGGCGGCGAGTTCGACCGTTGGCAAGACAACCAGGCATGGGCCAACCTGGATTCCGGCGACTACGACTTTGCCGGGTACTATACGTCAAACCCCATGGACCCGAATAAGCAGGCACTCGGCTACGCCGACTTCCTGTTGGGTTTAACCGACGGTTGGGGCGTATCTATTACGCCTGAAGTTGGGGGCAGGGCGTGGAACGTGCAGGCCTTTGCCAACGACGACTACAAGATTACACCGCACCTGACTTTGAATCTGGGCGTGCGTTACCTGATGCAGTCGGGATGGTCGGAAGCCAAGAAGATGTGGGCGAATTTCACTCCGGATTTGTGGAATTCAGGAATCAATCCCACCGATCCCAGTGGTCAGAGCAACTTTGCCCCCGGGTATGGCGCCAACTGCTATGCCGGCGTGACGTTCAGCACAAGCGTCGGCACATACCATTGTCCTACCGCGCAGATTGCGACGGTGAAAGACATCTTTCAGCCAAGAATCGGCTTTGCCTGGTCGCCGAAGGAGAAGTGGTCAGTTCGCGGCGGATACGGAACGTTTACCGAGATGTGGGGAGGAAACAACTATTTCAATACGTTTCCTGCAGGTTTCCAGACTAGTGGCTCGATTGGCACGCCTAACAACATCCTGTACCTTCCTACATTTCCGGAAAATGTTGGCCCCGTCTTCACGTTGTCAACTCCAAGCATCCCGCAGGGGGCGATTCTCTACCCAGGACCTGCTGCGCGCCAGCCTGAGTCATTGAATGGGCAAGGAACGTATTGGATGCAGTATCACGCGAAGGCTGCTTATGTGGAGCAGTACTCTCTCGACATCCAGCATCAGATTGGACGCGTAGGCCTGGACGCGGCCTATGTGGGCAGCAGCGGAAAGCATCTGTTGTTCGCCCGGCAAATCGACCAAACTCCTGAGTCATGTCTGGCGCTGGCACAAACGGACCCGACAGCGGAATTGGCCTGTCTGCCATATCCCCAATACCCGAACGGGGGGATCCCCGCCAATCTGTACGACGGAATATCCCACTACAACTCTCTTCAGCTCAGCGCCCGAACCATGGTCTCGCATGGCCTGACTTTCCGGGTCAATTATACGTTCTCCAAGGCGATGGATGAGTTCACCTCGCCGGGTTCGTGCTGTACGTCTGACAGTGGTAGCTGGCAAAACTCGTACAATCCGCGCTCCATGTATGCCGTGGCCAGCTATGACGTTCCGCAGTTGTGGAGCGGATCGGCAGTGTACGAACTGCCCTTAGGAAAAGGGAAGCAACTGCTGAACCGAGGCGGTACCCTGAACAGCTTGGTGGGCGGATGGACGCTGTCCGGCGTCTTCCAGGTTCACTCGGGTCTGCCGTTCACTCCGCTTATGAACTCTAACGCTAGTGGAGCTATCAACGGTGGCGCGCAGTGGCCGAACCGCGTGTGCAACGGCACACTCTCCCATCCCCATGCCATCTCCAGTGCTCCAACCGACTCATCCGGGAATCCAATTCCTGATATGGGGTGGTTCGAGGACTCGTGCTTCGTCCAGCCGACTGCCGTCATTGGCGGGGTGACGACGGATTACGCTTACGGCGACTCGAGACGGGACATTCTCCGAGGCCCAAAGTGGAGAACCGTGAACATGTCGCTGGCCAAGCACTTCGCTCTCAAAAAGCTGGGCGAAGGTGGCCGGTTAGAGATGAGAGTGGATGTCTACGACATCGCGAATCATCCCAACTTCGGGCAGCCGAACGCACATATCGGCAGCGGCTCAGAAGGGACCATCACGTCCGCCAACACGAACCGGAACCTACAGGTAGGAGCCAAGCTCAGCTTCTAGGTTCTTCCAGTCTCGTAGATACGTATTGCAACGGAATCATTTCTGGTCAAAAGGAGGACTGCAATGTCCACATCAACCGCGTTGCTACGTCGGTTGTTCTTAATGATCTGTGTCATATCCATAGTTGTTGTTGCCTTGATTAACTGCAGTCCGACTCAAGGTCAAACCTTGGTCATCAAGAATCAGAGCAACAAAGTATATACGGGTCTGAACATCACCACCACCAAGGCCGGACAAGACTGCATCCAGATCATAGATTCCACCAACATCACGATCGAGAGTTCTCAGATCGGGCCCTGTGGTGGCCACGGCATTGACATTTTTACGAATACCGGCAGCGTCAGCCAGATTTACATCTACGACAACTATATTCATCCCGAGACCCACAAGAACGCATGCTGCGACTACAACAATGGGATATTCATCACGCCGGGAGTGTCGCACGTCCTCATTCAGGGGAACGTGATCGCCTATGGCGAATCCAATATCGCGATCAACGGCAATGACGGAGTCGACAACAACCCAACCATTGACAGTGTGACGGTCACGGGGAATTTCTTTCTCAATCCCCGCGGCGGTAACTATTCAAGAGGCCAAAATGTGGCGGCGTGGTATGCGACCAACGTAGTTGTGCAGAACAACTACACGCTCTCTAGCAAAACAGGGTACAAGTACGCGGACGTCCAGGAGGATTCGATCAACTTCATGTTTGGATCAGGCGGTGTCGCCACTAACAACTACGTCACGGGCGGGCACAGTGCATCGGGATGCGGAATCATCGCCGACGAGGCCGCCAACAGTGCTCAGTTCACCTACAATCAATTGGTGAACACAGGCCAGTGCGGCATTGGCCTCGCCAGCGGAACTAACCAACTGGTGGACCACAATAAGGTCTTCGAAAACGACCAGATAAGTGGAGGGGGCAACACAGCCATTTATATCTGGAATCAGTACGGCGAGGCATGCGGGCCTGTGACTCTGACGAACAATACCGCAGTCTTCAAATTGACCAATGGCACTTACAACTCGTTTTACGATGGCGGCGGATGCTCCCCGGAAACAAAAAGCGGCAATACGTGGGATGCAGCGGCATGGACCCTTCTCAATCCGCCTTCCACGAAGATGCCGCCACCTTTGATTCCGCCTCAGCCCAAGAATTGCGTAGCCAAGTCTCCGTATTCGACACAGACCGGATGGCCAGCTTGCCACTGAACGGCGAAGTCCGGTTCGGCTCAACCAAAACTCAGCTTTCGATCTGTGGCTTCGAAAATGGAAGGGAAGCAACTTAGCTCTTACTACCTCGAAATGCCTGGCACCGATGTCGGCGACGCAAGTCGGAATGCTGAGCCTCTAACTTAGCTGTTGTTTTCACCGCAGGCCTCACGATGACCAAGCAAGGTTCGCCAACGCGCATTTTGGCGCTGTTCTGTTTTGTCTTGTTTCTGGGTCGTGACTCGGTTTCGGCCCAAGCCAGCGGTCCACTCGTCATTCAACATCAGAGTCATAGGGTCTACGTGGGTCTAAGAATCACTTCCGGCAAGAACCAAGACTGTATTCGGATCGTAGACTCTTACGACATCACCATTGAGAATTCGGAGATCGGGCCGTGTGGCGGAAACGGCGTGAGAATCAGTGGCGGTAGCAATATCCAGATCTACGACAACTACATCCATCCGGAGACCCACACCGCAAAATGTTGCGACTACAATGATGGCGTTGTGGCGCATCGTACGTCTCAGATCATAGTTCAGGGGAATGTGATCGCCTACAGCGAATCCAATGTCGAAGCGTTTGAAAAAGTGATCGGCCTGACCGTCATCGGAAATTTTCTTCTCAATCCTCGCGGCGGGAATCCGTCTTCCCGAGGGCAGAACGTGCAGGCGTGGAAATCGAGCAACGTGGTTGTGCTGAACAATTACGCGCTTAGCAGCCTGGATACAACGAAGTATCTGTATCCAGAAAACCAGGAGGACTCCATCAACTTCGGGATCGGCTCCAGTTTTCTTGCGGGCAACAACTACATTACGGGTGGGCATAGCCCTTCGGGGTGCGGGCTGATCGCCGACGACGACGCAAATAGCGTCCAGTTCATCCGTAACCGTCTAGTAGACACCGGCGAGTGCGGCGTTAGTATTGCTACAGGCACCAGTCAGTTGATGGACCACAATGAAGTTCTAGACCGAACCCCAGTGGATTCGCCGGATTCCGGAAACGTGGCCATGGTGGTGTGGAACCAATACCGCCGGGAGCCATGCGGCCCCGTGACCGTTACCCACAACATCGCCACGGAGATACGGAAGGATGGCAGTCAAACGGGATTTCAGGATCTCGGCGGGTGCGGTCCCGTCACCCAGAATGGCAATACGTGGGACGCAGCGGCGCAGGAAATGCTTAGCCCGCCTGAGACCAAGATGCCGCCGCCCCTGATTCCTCCCCAGCCTAGGAATTGCGTAGCCAAGTCCCCGTATTCAACGCGGACCAACTGGCCACCTTGCAAGTGAACGGTTCGAGTTGCCGATTCTGGCATGGGCCAAGGCAGAACGAAGCTCGACAGCTCTACATCGCATGCGAACTAAATGAGGATTGTGTGAAGAAGTGAAGAAGAACTCTTATGTGCGACTGCTAATGGCTTGGCTTTTGCTGGGCGCAGGCTGCGCCCATGCTGTCGAGATCGCAACTGGCAAGATGCTCGGGCCAGGATACGACCCACGCTCGTTCTACATGCGCGAGGGTAACGGACCGTGGCACAAGACGTACACAGGAAAAGGTTATCGGCCCGAAGCCGCCGGCAAGCTGATGAATCTGCGGATCGCACAAGCGCTGTTTCAGGATGAATATCTGACAGAAGCCCACTTTGATGCCAAGGCCCACACAAGGCGCGTGATTGAGGCGTTGGACACGTACCGCCGCAACGGCATCCTTGCGCTCAACGTTTCCCTGCAAGGAGGCAACATGCACTACGAGCGCGAGGGAAGTATCAGGCGAGACCTTGCGGCCAAACTTGGTCCGGGCAAAGGTGCGCTCGTTAGTGCGTTCCGGCCCGATGGCTCGCTGAAAGCAGAATGGATGGAACGCCTGCGCGCGCTGCAACAGGCCCTTGACCAGCGGGGGATGGTACTCAATCTCATTTACTTTTATGTATACCAAGTGGACGTGTTGGAGGGTCCGCACGCGATCGACCAGGCCGTGCGCAACATAACCGACTGGCTGATCGACCACGACTGCCGCAACGTCATGATCGAGATTGCCAACGAATACGACACCTTCGATCAAGATCCCTATATCGTCACAGAAATGGGTCATCTAATCAGAGTGGCACGGGAGCGGTTCAAAGTGAAGAAGGCAGCTTTCCGTCTGCCGATCTCGGCATCGTCCCTGGGCGACAAGAACGTACTAGTGTATCCGGCCATTTTGCAACATGGCGATCTCTCTACGATCCACGGCAATTTCCGTACCCCGGAGGAGAAACGGAAGGGAGTGGGCGAACTGGTGGCGAACCCGAAAGTGCCCGGCCCGATCTACATGGATGAAGATGATAACGGTCGCGAGACGACGCCGGAGAACTTGGCAAGGGAACTGGCAGGCTGCGACGCTGTATTTCAGTCCGGTGGAAGCTGGGGCTATATGCCGTGGGTGCAAGCCCAGGTTTATCCGTTCCGAATATTCAACCCCGATGGCAACGACCGTGATAGCCGCTACTTCCGCGAGGTTTTGGAGCATATCCGAAAATTGGTGATCGGATGACTTTCGCGCAGCGCGGATGGAACTGCATGCATTCATTTTCTGGAAGGGAGATTTCGCTGTGAGCGACCGAACGCTAAGCAAGGGCGGGCGTCCGCTGCATGGCAAGACAGCACTTATTACTGGTGGAGCGAGCGGGATCGGACGAGCGATTGCTCTGAAGTTTGCCATGAGCGGGGCTTGCATTCACCTGGTCGACGCTGATAAGGGGCAGGCTCAGTCGACAGCTCAAGAAATTATCGGGCGCGGGGGCGCTGCGCACGTGCATGAATGCGATGTTTCCGATCACGAGCGGATAAAGGACATCTTCCAACGGATACAGGAGGACGGACGAATCTATTGCCGATACTTCGTTGCAAAGAGAGGAGAGCAAATCCAAAGCGGTTCATTGGCTCAGTTTCAATACCCAAGCCGGCTGGCAGAGCAACTCTTCGGGGAGATCGGGCAACTCGATCGACACGCCGCCTTGCGCCGCCTTGAACCTTAGCGGCGTCTTGGATCCCAGCAGAGTCACTGACCTGACACCAGTCACATCCTTGACGTGGAAGCTGCGGCCCGGCCAATGCGGCAGAATCGCGAACACGTTGCCGCCCTTCGATGTGAAGAATGCTTCGATACCCGCCTTGCCCGGCTTCGGCCTGGCTGTCAGTTTCGTCACGTCGTAGGGCGTCTCAAATTCGGTGTTATACGCGATCTTGGGGACTTCGCCCGCGCTCCATTGCCGTGTGGCTTTCCAGAGTTTCGTGCCATAGATTGCTTCGCCATTGACCTTCAGCCAGTCGCCGATCTGAATGAGACGCTCTTCCATTACCACGGGGATTGTGCCGTCGGCATCGGGACCAATGTCGAGCAGCAGGTTGCCGCCGCGACTGACGACATCCACGAGCATGATGACGAGTTCGCGACCGGTGTGGTAGTCTTCCAAGCGCTCCGCGCGGTTGTAGCCGTAGCTAAAGCCCATGCCGCGGTTCTCCTCCCAAGGATGGTCTATGCCGCTCATGCCGGGCGTGTATTCCGTGGTCCAATAGCCTCCATGGTTATGACGGGTCTCCTTGCCCCACCGGTCGTTGATGACCACGTCGTCCTTTACTGGCGACTCGTTCAATAGCCACGCCAGCAGTTCCGGACTCTGCCATTCGGCCGAGGTCAGATCCCACTCGCCATCGCTAAAGATAATGGACGGCTTGTAGCTCGTCACCACGTCCTTGAACTGAGGGAACATATGTTCCTTGATGTAGCGTTGCTTGTTCGACAACCAGAGAGGGTTGTACCACTCGTAAAGAGAATAGTAGAGTCCCATGCGCAGGCCCTTGCGTCGAACCGCTTCCGTCAAGTCGCCCAGAAGATCGCGCTGGGGGCCAATTTCGACGGCGTTCCAGGGTCGTGACCAGGTGGCCGAGGCCTCTTTGCTGGGCCACAAGGCAAATCCATCGTGATGCTTCGAGGTCAGCACAACATACCGGGCGCCCGAGCGGGCAAAGACGTCGGCCCAGTGGTCGGGGTCGAACAACTCCGCGCGAAACCGCGGCGCGAAGTTCTGATACGGGACGTCTACGCCGTACCACTTCTCGTGGAAGGCCCAGGTACCGGTCTCGATGGGATTCGCTTGGGGATCATCCTTTCCGCTCGTCATCGCGTTCCAGTACCACTCGGCGTAGGCCAGCTTCCCAGGGATGACGGGCGCATAGGCCGGCACCGAGTAGACGCCCCAGTGCACGAAGATGCCGAACTTGGCGTCCGTAAACCAGGTCGGAGTGGGCCGCTTGTCAATCGAATCCCACGTAGGTTGGTAGGTTTGGGCACTGAGGCCGCTTAATACGAGAAGAAGGAACAGTAATAGTTTCATCTTCATGATTGCTTGGTGTCCATCCTGTCACTTGAACTGCAACCGCGCCGAAGGTGAGATACCGCACCAGCATGACTTAAACGACAAACTTCGTGGCCTTCAGGCTCTGAGAATGCATGGCGATAATCTTTTAGGTGCAGACGCCACATCCAGATTGCGCCTGATGGAGTCAGGGCGTAGTCGCGGACTCTACAGGTGTCCCGACGCCGATTTTAGGTTGCCCATGCTTCTCCGCGAGTCTGATCTTCACCTTGATTGCCCCTGACACTGGTTCTTCGGAAACCACATAGAGGTACCCGCCGCCGCAACCTGAATACATGGCACCCGCATACCGATCCTGGTAATGAGCCAACAAGCCCAGGAGGTCAACCGTGATCAAGGGATCTGTGACCGTGTGAGGCAGAAGCGCCTTCCAGCACCTGATGCTTTCGTTCAGAGAGGCGCCGAGGGTTTCAATATTCTTCGCCTTGATTGCCTCATAGCATGCCTTGCCAGATTCGCTCAGCCGACGTACCCACTCGGCGTTCAAATGTTGTTCTTGGAGGGGATTGTAGCCATCCGGACGCTGTGCGACGGGTACGACGTGAAGGACTTTCTCCAGCCAGCGTCCGACATCAGGATCGTTGCAGGATTCGACGTGAGCAGGAAACAAACCCTCTTCAAACCGATAGTCGTAGTCAAGCCGATTGACACCGGGCAGTATCAGACCGGCCATGTCTTGGGAGCCCGACGGCTTTGCCGCTCCATTGTTCTCGGCCGCATACAATTCTCGCACCAATTCCATTGGATCTTTGTCTGGCAGGTCCCCGTTCCAGATCTTTTCCGCAATTCTTCGGGTGCTGGTTGCCATCCCAGCCCGGTCCATAAAGCGGCAGGTGGGTTCCAGCCCGACGACCACCATGGAACCCGGCGGCGCAGGGTTCAACTTGGACACGAAAGGCTGATCAATCCAGCCGCCAGCCAATGCCATTCGATATGGAATCCTTCCGATTGCGGTCACCTCTGGCATCCTTTCCGAAACCATCATCCTCGCCTTTTTGTTAAACTCAGACGTTGCAAGCTGAACATACTTTCCCTTCTATCCATCGCCACAACCGCCAGAACTATGCCGACTCCAAAATCATGTTCGCGTATTGCGTCGTATCGCCGGTCCGGATCAAGCCCACAGCCAGAGGAACAAGTTGCTTGAGGTGCAGATGCGGCTCAAAAATCGCTGGAATATTTCCGAAGCACTGCTCACAGCTCCTCACCGTGTCCACACTGTTGACGCGTCGGAACTCTTCCGCCATCACGATCTTGCCGATCACGAAGTTAGATTGGATTGCTTTGAATACATCCAAGACGCGCGGCACATCGTCTAGGAGAGAAATGTCGATGGTTTCGATCTGTGGCCAGTACGGGAATCCGCGATCCGCTATCACCAGCGTGTTCGTGTGACGGACGCGGCTTAACAACGCATTGATTGCGGGGTTAAGGATTCCGGTCTTGAGCACGATCACCATTCCCGATCAAATTCTGTCTCCTGTTCAGCAACTACTGCGGGATCGAGAGAACATAACCTCGCATGTGAGCGACATGTTAACCCCATCCTGCAGTTTGTACCTGCAGGGATGCCCGCCCGTTGCGATGCCGTATCCCGGCCGAGCGTATCGCGCTGCGCCGCGCAAGAAATTGTGACTGGTCAACTCTCACCGCTATCTCAGATGAACTGTAGCGCTCCGCGGTCCAGAAGCGGGTCTTTTGCTCGGTCGTTGCCGAGTCGGCATGCAGCAGCCACAACCATTCACGGAACTCCTGGTGCTCCTTCAGCGCGGGAAAGACGCGAGCGTTCCAAAGCGTCCGTTCACGCAAGGGAACATCGGATGACCAGATATCGGACACGGCCCCGCCCATGTACTCGAGCCACTGGCCAAGCGGGATTCCGCAGAATGTCCCTCCGGCGTCGGCTGAGTGTTTGAACGAATCATCAATGTGGTAAAACTGCAGGAACCAAACTGATACGCCTTCGCGGCTGATCCCCATTGATATGTCGAAGCAGGCTCCCTTAGGAAGGGTGAGCGGGTCTGATAT
Organism: Acidobacteriaceae bacterium; assembly: GCA_003134655.1. Lineage (GTDB taxonomy): Bacteria > Acidobacteriota > Terriglobia > Terriglobales > Acidobacteriaceae > Sulfotelmatobacter. The sequence continues at coordinate 23,598 of PLBY01000149.1, read as the reverse complement.
ATCGGCACCCACCACGACATTAAGTCCCTCGAGCCTCAACGTGGCATCGACGGAACAGCCCTCAATCCATGCGTGCTGCCCCTTGACCGCTCCTTGGATGTTACTGTTCAGGACCAGAGTCGTTCTTGCGGGTCTGCCAGAGTCTTCTTTGAGCAAAACAATTCCACTCGCAACCAACTGGCGTGTAGTACCGAAGTGAAGAAACATCGCGTCAGAGAGAATACAAACGTGCAATGGGATCTCGTGCAGAGATCGGAACCAGTCCGAAGTCAGAGTCGCCTCAAGGCACGAACCTCCGGATCGCAGATTGCGTACATACTGGACGAACCTTGCACCAAACTGTGCCCCCGTTCCCATCGCACAACAAATCTCGCGGTACAAGTCGATGCCGTGAGAGAGAAGCACCTCGAGCGATTTCTCTTTCCAAACGAGTCCAGGCTCGCCATCTGGCCGGGTACCTCGGGTGAAGAAAGTACGCAGCAACTGGACCGCTGCGGCCGCGTCACAACTCATCAACCCGAGGTCGAGCACCGACTGCTTGGCGGGATTGACGGCACCGGCGCGTAATTGTTCTTCCTGCGATGGTTTTTGCAGATAGCGCGTCACCGAGCCATCGTCGCGAGTGCAAAACACACCGTGATGTGCCGCTTCCCGCGTTGAAGCCCACAAACCAAGTGCTGTGATGCCGGGTTGGCTAAAATCCACGGTAGAGGGATCGAAAAGGATCAGGGCATCGCCCGCAGCAATTACTACTTGCCCCGCACGCCCTTCTGGAAGGCTGAGAAGTGCCGGAATCAACCGGTCGAACAGAGTCGTTGCAGCATGGGGAGGACGTCTCCCCGGGATAGGGACAAACATCTTGCCGCAATGAGAATACGCCGGAAGACGGCGCGAGTCACCACCGGCGTGGACAATCAGAATACGGAGATTGCTCAGAATCGCTTCGGCTTCCTCGAAACTGCCAGGACCAGCGCTTGGCCGCTCACGCCGCAAGACGCTATATAGACATTGGAGAGTGCTTCCGCCGCTGCCAATCCGCCTGCCGTCCGTATCGGGAATTACCAGACAATTGCGAACCTGCGGGATTTCGTCGGCTTCCTGACGCTGCCGAATCTGAATACCGTAAGCCCTGGCTTGCTGATCATTCGCCGCAGTGATGATCAGATAGTCCCATGGTTTCGTCAACTTCTGCATGCAAGTCACTCTGACCGCAAATCCTCAAGTCTAAGATGATATGGTGGCGAATTCCCTCACAACTCCGGCCGCACCCTTCTCCCGCGCAAGACACTGATCGTAGATCCAGGCGTAGGTCTTCTCCAAACCCATCTGCAACGGGATGCTGGGCTCCCAGTTGAGATATCTCTTGATCAAAGTGTTGTCGCTGTTGCGTCCATTGACTCCCCGTGGTGCGTCAAGATCGTACTTACGCTCCAGACGGATGCCAGCAATTCCTTCGACAAGATCGACCAACTGATTGATGCTGACAGCCTCGCTCGAGCCCAGGTTGATCGGCTCCAGGATTTCCGAATTCATGATTTTCTGAACACCTTCAAGGCAATCATCGATGTACATGAAACTGCGGGTCTGATGTCCGGTGCCCCAGATTTCGATTTCGTGCTTAGCCGTCAGCTTTGCCTCAATCACCTTCCGGCAGATTGCGGCCGGGGCTTTCTCGCGCCCACCGAACCACGTGCCCCAGGGGCCGTACACGTTGTGGAAGCGCGCCACTCGGGTGTATAGACCGAAGTCTTCGCGGAAATGACGGCACATGCGCTCGGAAAACAGCTTTTCCCAGCCGTAGCCATCCTCGGCGAGCGCGGGATAGGCGTCTTCTTCCTTCAGGAGGGGTGCTTCAAAGCTCTTTTGCTTGTCCCCGTTGTAAACGCAAGCCGACGATGAATAGAAGTAGCGAGTCGCGCCATATTTCACAGCCGATTGAAGCATCTGCGTGTTGATGAGTACCGAGAGCATACAAACAGCTTTGTTTTTCTCGATGAACCCCATGCCACCCATGTTCGCGGCCAGATTGTAAATCTCACGCGCTCCCCGGGCCGCGATCTCGCAGTTTTCCTTCTCATTCAGATCCAGAGAGAGATTTTCAACATCATCAAATCGCTGGTACCAGTACGCCAACGGCTTGATGTCCACAGCGCGGATGCGTCTATAGCCATGGTTCCGAAGCGCTGCCACGAGAGATCCAGCGATGAAGCCGCCGGCGCCGGTCACAACCACTTGATCGTTATGAGACATAGTTCAAAGTCTCCCAAGACCGAATGAAGTTAACGCTTACTTTAACCTGTTCTACTCAGGCGGTCAAGACCATCATTCTCGTCCCATCATAAGCAGCGAGAAAAGCGTCTGTCGCTGGCATCCTCCTCGGCCCGTCCTTCCGCCCCCACTCCAACTTCAGTTGAGCATGACACGAAACGCATACGCGTACTTTCGCAGCTTGTATGACGTGGAATTCCGCCATTCCTGCAATCCCGGCGGTTCAATTCACTGCCTCCGTCTGCCGGGCTCCGAAGAAGGAATACAACGCAATAACTATGTAGGAGAAGAGCGGAACCAAATATGCCATCGCGATGGTATGAAACTTCTCTGAAATAAATCCCATCAGCGGCGTTAGGACCGCGCCGCCAACGATGGCCATGACGAGAAGTGAGCCGCCGATCTTGGTATTCGGGCCCAGCCCTTTCAATCCCAGCGCGAAGATGGTCGGAAACATCAGCGACATGAAGAAGCTGGTGAGAAACATACACCACAAGCCGAACCAACCCGGAAACAGTACGCCGAGCGAGACGAGCACGACGTTAGCAACGCTATATGCGCCCATGAGTTTATTGGGCGCAATCGTGCGCATAAGGTACGCGGAAGCAAACCTTCCCACTCCGAACGCGGCCAGTGTGCCGGTCAGGAAATAGCCCGCGATCTTCTCCGGTTGCCTGGTCGATTCCTGAACGTACTGGATGAAATAGCTCCAGGTCCCGACCTGGGCGCCGACGTAGAGGAACTGTGCCCCGACGGCTCGCAAGAAATGAGGATAGCGAAACAGTTCTCTGAAGTGGCCGTGGCCGCCGGTGCTGCGTTCGTGTTCAATCTGAATAGTTGGAAACTTCGTGCGCATGATCAGCACGGCCCAGAGTATCGCTACTACTCCGATGGCCAGGTAAGGTTTGATGACTCTCAGCGTTTCCGCTTGCAGATATGCCGCGTACAGCCCCTGGGCCTTCTGCGCCGCAGTTTCCTGCGCGGTCAATTCCACTCCGGAAAATATGAAGACCGTCCCGATCAGGGCTCCTGTGATGGCGCCCAACGGGTTGAACGCTTGTGAAAAATTCAGCCGCCTTTCGGAGGAATCGGGATCGCCAAGCTGAGCAATGAAGGGATTGGCCGCCGTTTCCAGAAAGGACAGGCCGCTGGCAATGACGAACAGCGCGAACAGGAAGGATGCATAGCTTCCCGCCAAGGCGGCGGGCCAGAAGAGAAAACAGCCGGTTCCGAACAGGAACAACCCAGTCACGAATCCAGTCTTGTAGCCTACTTTCCGCATGAGAACAGCGGCCGGGATTGCCATGAGGAAGTAGCCGATGTAGAACGCCGACTGCACCAGTCCTGCTCGAAATCGTGAGATGGCAAACGACTTCATGAACTGGCGGATTAACACGTCATTTAAATTGTTGGGGATCCCCCAAAGGAAGAACAGCGTAGTCACAAGAATGAAAGGGACGAACTGGCCCGCCGGAAACAGCGAGTGGCCGTGCCCCGCTTCCTTGGATACTTCAAGTTTCCCGAACGTCGAGCCAGGCATCCTGTGCATTCTCCCAACCTTACGGAGTCGACTCCAGATGACCGAAGCCGTGGCGGCCATCAAAATCCAAACCAGCGGTGAACGTTGTGGAACGTGCAAAGCAGGCGTTGCAGGCTCTTAAGGCCTGCAGCATCCGACAGCCGCTGATGATTTCATACGATACAGTAATCGCATATAACATTTATAACATTGCCTCGTCCGGGGAATTTGTGGGTAACTGGCGGCCTCAGCGCTGAGGTTGGCTGAGAAAGCGGTGGAGTTTGCGGCAGGTTGAATCGAGGGAGCGTTGCTCCTCTTCCGAGCCGTTGTGGATCAGCGGGCCGCCGTCCTCGTGGATCACGTTGCGGAGAAGTCGGTCAGCAGCCATCTTTACTTAGAGAAGGGTCGTAGTTCAGGTCGCGGATGATTTCTCCACCCAGCATCCAGAGGTTGTCCACGTGCCGGCGAATGGTCTTCGGGGAAAGACTCGAGGAGGCCAGATGCTCGATGAAGGGGCGGAGGCAAGCCACCAGTTCTTCCCCTGGCGGCAGGTCTTTTTCCAGCCCCATCCAGGAGCGCGGCCAGTTGTCCTGGTCACGGCAGTAGGCGGAAGCATCGGAGGACGGCGCCGAGGTAGCAGCGCGGTTTACTCTGGCAGTCTTCGCCTTGAAAATCGTCCGTACCATGGAATTGCTCACGATTCTAAACCACTGCCATCGCCATCGCGGATTCGTCTACCAACACGCGCGCTTCGGTCCCGGCAAGAAAAGCATCGAAGTGGACGTCCGGCCGCTAGAGCAGCATCCGTGGGTTCCCTCGCCGACGATGCCGCGACCGAACACCCACCCCGCCGCGTTCGTCCGCACTTGCGTTCGACCATGCGCACCACCACTCTTCCCAATGCATGGGCTCCAGGCTTCGGGTTCGATATGGTTCGCGCCTGGTGCGCGTGTGGCACTGTTTTCCTACTCCACTCAAAGGATAGTGCGCGGAAAAACCGGTCCGGTAGAAGCAATGGGGAACGGATCGAGCGTACAAACAACGGCGGGCAGTCGTGGTGACGAGTGAGCCAGGGGAAAACGTACTACTTTGAATTCGCCGCAACTCGACGCGCTGCCGGGACAGACGCGGTTGCGAGTCAAGTTGCCAGGGACTCGGTCTAGTGCGGAAGAATACTCCGCCCGGGCCAACGCATAGCTCCGATCACCTTCTGCTCGAAGCACGCACAACCAGCTTTGCTGGCATAATCAGACTCTTGGGAGGAGCTTGGGATTTGCGCTTGATGATGCTCACTGCCAGCTTCGCCGCGCTAACGCCGAGGTTGTAGCTATCTTGATCTACACTCGTTAGAGGCACAACGAGAAGGTCATCGTAGTGCAGGTTGCCGCAGCCGACAATGGCAACGTCGGCCGGTATTCGGAGACCAGCTTCCAAGATCGCCCGCATGGCTCCCATCGCCACGGGATCGTTCAGGCAAAAAACACCGTCAGGTCTGGGATTCAGTGCAAGCAATTTCTTCATTCCGTCGTAGCCAGCTGCATCCCCAGAATCATCGCCGCGGCCATAGTTCACAATGTACTCGGGCGGAAGGCTAGCCCCGTGTCGGGCGAGTGTAACGGAATAACCCGCTTGACGATCAACAGTTGTACTGACATCCGAGCCACCGATATACGCGATGGTCTTACAGCCGATCTCAAGCAGGTGAGTCGTAGCCAGCACACCCGCCATCACGTCGTCAATTCCCACAAAGTTTGCCGACACTCCAGCTATTCTCCGGTCGAGCAGAAGATAGGGGACCTTCTGGTCCGGTATTCGGCGAACACTGTCGGGGTTGGACTGCGTTGAAGCGAGTATGACCGCGTCAACCCGCCGTGCCAGCATCTGCTCAATCTCGCTACGCTCCAGGTTCGCGTCGTCTTCCGAGGAAGCAATGATCAAACTATACTCCAGCGACCTCAGTCTGCTGGAAATCCCTTTTGCCACCTCGGCAAAAAAAGGATGGACAAGATCGGGCACAATCAAGCCGATCAGATTCGTACGTCCTGTAACCAATGTCCGCGCGGCCAGATTCGGGTGGTAGTTAAGCTCCTTCATGCGCTGCAAAACCCGCTTCCGAGTTTGCGCGCTAATGTCCGAGTGATTCCGCAGAACTTTAGAAACCGTTACAACCGACACGCCCACATCACGCGCGATATCTTTCAACGTCGTTGGCATAAGGCAATTATCACATATTGCCGTGGTCCGCAGAATTCCGTCCGCCTTTGAGAGCCGGCAACTCCGTAAAGAGGATACGAGAAAGTCCCTCTTTCCATTTCGACGCTCGATTCGAGTGTCACTCATCATTCTGAACGAGAACACCTACGATTTCTGTCATCAAGCCATGGTCATCGATGGCAGTCGCGACGCGCATGGCATTGATCGCGTGGAGGGTCTGCCACTATGATCGTGATCCCAGACCCCAACAGGCGATCGAAAGAGCTGAGGAACTCGCACTACTTTATTCTAATTGCGGAGAACCGAGTACACGATATGAGCAGATTATCCGTTTCAGTTGGCTACGTGGGCATACTGTTACTCATGACTTCGCTCGCCTTTGACCAAGCGACAGTTCCCCATGCCGCTGAGGTGAAGATGTATTTGGAACAGGCGCAACAAGCGCTAAAGGAGAAGCGACCCGACGCGGCGGCGCAAGCGTACCGCGCCATCCTGAAGATCGATCCGGCCAACGTCGAAGCCCGCGCCAACCTGGGAGTTGTTGCAATGGTTCGGGGTGACTGGGCAGAAGCCGCCGCAGAGTTGCAGAAAGCGCTCAAATTGCAACCCTCTCATTGGAAGGTCCAAGCGCTGCTGGGGATCTGCGACCTGCACTTAGGGCGTCTCCCGGAAGCAACCAAACTGCTCTCCAGTTCCTTCCCACGTTTGAAAGATCCGAAGCTGCGACTGGAGGCGGGGCTGCAATTGGTGGAGATCTGGTACCAAGGCGGCGAACTAGAAAAGGCAAGCACGGTTCTCAGCAAACTGCAGCAACTCTATCCTGCCAATGCCCCTGTGCTATATGCCGCCTATCGCCTGCACTCCGACTTGGCTTTCCAAGCCATCGATTCGCTGGCTTTGGCCGCACCGGATTCGTTGCAGCTCCACAGGGCTTTGGCTGAGCATATGGTGAATGAGGGGCATGTGCAGGAGGCGATCGCCGAATACCGGAAGGCTCTGGAAAACAGTTCGGGCCTGGCGGAAGTGCACTACGAACTAGGTGAGGCCCTTCTCGCAGATTCGCATCTGGAAGCCAGCCTTGCTGAGGCACAGAAGGAGTTTGAGAGGGCCCTGGCCCTGAACCCCAGTGATGCAAGGTCCGACTGTAAGCTGGGCAAGATTGAGCTTTGGCGGTCAAGTTCGAAGACAGCGTTCGACCACTATGCGCGAGCGCTTGTGCTGAATCCCGAGATTGTGTGCGCGAAACTCGGGTTAGCCGGGCTGCTCATAGACGAAGGGAAGGGACAAGAGGCCTTGGGTTATCTGCAATCCGCCGCTTATTCAGAGCCTTCTAACGCGGAGGTCCGACACAGGCTTGGTGTCCTCTATCGCAGTCTGGGACAGAACGAAGAGGCGGACCGGGAGTTGTCGGCCTTTCAGGAATTGGAGAAAGTCCAGAGCCAACTGCAAAAGGCCTTGCAGCAAGTGCCTCCTTCGAAATAGAAGCTAGCATGGTTTCGAGAAGAGTTATATCAGTGTAGGTGGCGACCGCTTGATCTTCGTGGGTGACGTTGACTAGGGGAGCCTCAATAACAATGCTTACCAGGTTAGCTCGAACAGCTTTGCAATGCGCGGTGCTCTTAGGTTTGATACTAGCCGCGGATCGCCCCGTGGCGCCCGCCATTCCATGGCAACTGCCCCTCGGGACAGAACAGAGCACTGCTCCCATTCACTTCTCTTTTCGCGCAATTCCATTCTCGGTGGACAGCACCGAGACCGCCGAGAAACACGCGCCAGAAACCATGGCAGGTGGCGTTGCCGTATTTGACTATGACAACGACGGCAAGCTGGACATCTTTTTTACGAACGGCGCCGATATCTCTAGCCTTAAGAAGACTTCGCCGCAATACTGGAACCGGCTTTTCCATAACAACGGCGACGGTACGTTTACGGATGTAACGGAAAAAGCTGGGCTCGCCGGGAGTGGATATGACATAGGGGTCGCAATCGCCGACTATGATAACGACGGATACGAAGACATATTTGTCGGGGGCGTGTACCGCAACACGCTGTACCACAACAACGGCGATGGAACCTTCACGGACGTTACCGAAAAAGCGGGACTGAACCATCCCGATAAAGACTACGGGCCGCTCTGGTCGGTCGGCGGTGCTTGGGTGGATGTCAACAATGACGGGTTGCTGGACTTGGTCGTGGTGAATTACGTGAGTTGGGATGCCACAAAAGAGCCTCACTGCAAGATCGACGGCAAACCGGACTACTGTCACCCGAGGTTTTACAAACCGCTACCCAACCAACTCTTCCTCAACAAAGGAGACGGCACTTTTGCGGATATCTCTGCACAGGCGGGCATCCGGGCGTATCCGGGGAAGGGCATGGGCGCCGGTGTCGCCGATTACGACGGCGATGGGCTGCCCGATATCTTCGTTGCTAACGATAAGCTACCCAATTCCTTGTTCCATAACAAGGGAAACGGGCGCTTCGAAGAGGTTGCGGCTGAGGCCGGAGTGGCGCTACCCGAGAGCGGGAACGTCATCTCCGGCATGGGCGTAGATTTTCGGGATCTTAACAACGATGGCTACCCGGACATCTCGATTGTTGCATTGCAGAACGAGACCTTTCCTGTGTACGAAAACAACGGCAAAGGTGAGTTCACGGAAATCACGGGGAAGAGTGGGATGACGTTACTGAGCATTCCAATGTCGGGGTACAGTCCGAACATCGCTGACTTTGACAATGACGGCTGGAAGGACATCTTCGTCGCCCGGGGGGATGTGGCATCGCCGAACATGGCGGACCGTGTTCCGGTGGATCAGCCGAACACGGTCTTCCGGAACGTTCAGGGCCAAAGGTGGTCCGCGCTCACCGCGGAGGCCGGCTTTGCCTCCCAGCTGCCGCAGCGTCATCGTGGCTCTGCCTTTGGCGATTTCAATCACGACGGCAAACTTGATCTGGTGGTGACCGCAATCGGCGCACCCGCTGAAATCTGGATCAATGACAGCTCCAACGGCAATCACTGGCTCGAGCTTGCTCTGCAAGGCACCAAGAGCAACCGCGATGGAATCGGGGCACGAATTCGGCTGGTGGCCGGTGGACACGCTCAATTCAACCACATGACCACGGCCTCCGGTTATGCCTCGTCGAGCGCAGGCCCCGTTCACTTTGGACTGGGTCCTGAAAAGATGGCGGACGAGATCACAATTCGCTGGCCGTCGGGGACAACCCAGGTACTTAAGCACGTGGCGGCGGATCAAGTTCTGCGGGTCGTTGAGCCTAAGTGATGCAAACAGCAAGTGAGATTCGTGACTGGATCGAAGTCACTAATCGAGATTCGTCAAACTATCCGCGCGGCTACTTCTCATGGAACTTACGTAGGAAAGTGCGATGCGGTACTGATCGTGGATTCGAGTCTCCCATGCTTATTTTGTCTTCTCTTTTTTCAGTTGCGCCTTTCATTGCCCTCCTTGACCGGCCGCCCGGGTAGTGTCACCTGGGGGATGTCCGCTTTTGTGCTTGACAGTGCTCCTCTGGGCGTGATAGTTGTCCTACGTTAACGCTAAGGTAAGCGATTACGTAGTGGGCCAAGCCGCTATCGGTTGCTAAGAGGGCGAGGCTCGAACGGATCGAGGCTTCTTTGGCGTAAGGAGAGAGTACATGTCGCGGAGTCCCAGAGGCAAGCAGCCAGGCAAACTACGACGCAGCATACTTCTGGCCCTTCTATTCATACTGCCGTTTACTTCTTTACTTTTCGCCCAGAACCGCAACACGGGCGAGATCCGGGGCACAGTTACCGATTCCAGTGGAGCCCGAGTAAGCGGTACTAAAGTTGTCGTCACAGATACGGACACTGGAATCACCACCACAGTGGTTACTGGTGAGGCCGGTTTTTACGACGCGCCTCTGCTGGAGACTGGCCAATACTCGATCGAGTTTTCCAAGGGAGGGTTTAAGAAATTCGTTCGACGGGGCATTGCCTTGCACGTCGAGGTGATCACGGTCGATGCGGTGCTGAACGTTGGCTCCGCCATGGAAAGCGTCGTTGTGACGGCGGACGTTCCGCTGGTTCAAACCGAGACCTCAGACCGGAGTACCGTGTTTGTCGAGAAAACTGTCAACGACCTGCCCAACTTCGGACGCAGTTGGTTCGACATCCTTGGCCAGTTGCCAGGGGTGAATCCCGGCGGCTCTGAGCAAGACGCGTCCGGCCAGAGTGTCGGTGTAAATGGGGCGGCAGCCTGGCAGGAGAACTGGCTGGTTGACGGCGGGGTGAACACCTTGCCGATAAGCCAGAATCCTGGGCAGATGGTGCCGCTCGATGACATCGCGGAGGTCGATCTGAACACGAGCAATTTCAGCGCCGAGTATGGAAGTGGCGTGGCCGTCTTCAATGTGATCACCAAGAGTGGAGGCAACCAGTTCCATGGCTCCCTCTACGAGTTTCTGCAGAACGACATATTCGAGGCGCGCAACTACTTCGCACAATCTACGACGCCGCTACGCTGGCATATGTTTGGGGGCACGATCGGTGGCCCAATTCTCCGCAATAAGGCCTTTTTCTTCTTTAGCTATCAGAGGAATCCTAGCATCGCCGATACACCCACTTACTACACTTTCCCGACTGCAGCCATGAAGGGGCTAACCAACCCCCAGGGGGACGCCGATTTTTCCGACCCTAGTCTGCCAACTATTTATGACCCCAACACTTACAATCCCGCAACCCAGACACGCACTGTGTTCCCGGGCAACATCATCCCGGCGAATCGAATCGATCCGGTAGCGAAGGCAATCCAAGCCTATCTTCCTCTCCCTAACGTCCCTGGACTGCCAGCGGGAGTGGGCAACAACTACTACTACAATGCGCGCAACACTAACCTCAGCATTTCCTACAACGGCAAGATCGACTACGACGTGTCCGCGAAGAATCGTTTGTCGGGTTCGTTCATGTTCAACCCGGGCAATAGCTTCAATCCCTCCCCAACCTGTCCTATGGGGACCGGCGGTGGTAGCGGGTGCCAAAGTTCCGTGGGCAAGGAAAGTCAGATGCAGATCACTGAAACCTGGTCGGCCGGTCCGGGACTTGTGAATGAAGCCAGGGTCTCCTTCCTCCGGCAATTTGGGATCTGGTCGACGCCTGACCAGGGGCAAGGATTCCCGGCAAAGATCGGCCTTCCAAATCCGCTGTCAGATACCTTTCCCAACATCGGAATTGGCGGGGCAGTTACAACCGGTATCGGTGGCGGCCTTCACGCGTCGCTCGTTTCAAACGCCTTCATGTACTCCGATACGGTGACTTGGCTCAAAGGGAAGCACGTTTTCAAGTTTGGTGGTGAGTTCAACAGGTACCAGGACAATCAGGCTTGGGCGAACATGGATTCCGGCGACTACGACTTCAGCGGGGTCTTCACTATGAACCCGGCTGAGCAAGCTGGATCTAACCCTCCTCCTATAACTGGTTATGCAGATTTCCTACTGGGGTTGCCCGATAACTGGGGAGTAGGTATCGCGCCGGAGACCGGGCTGAGGGATTGGAACGTGCATGCCTTCGTGCAGGACGATTACAAGATGAAACCGCACCTGACCTTGAATCTCGGATTGCGGTACGCACGCCAGTCGGGATGGACGGAAGTTCAGAATCGCATTGCGAATTTCGATCCGACTTTGCTAAATCCGGGCACCGGGACGCTTGGAGCGGTGTGTTTTGCCGGCCAGACTTTTGGCGGACACTCCTGCCCGCGAGCGCAGCAACAGACTACTAGCCTCTATCAGCCACGGATTGGGTTCGCATGGTCGCCGAAGGATACCTGGTCTGTGCGCAGCGCATACGGAATTTTCCAGATGATGACGGGCGCGAACAACTATACCAGCGGCTGGGCTCCGGGCTGGGGCATCGGGGGATCACTTACCTCACCTGATTTCGTAACTCCCGTTTTTCCTTTAGCCCAAGGGCCGCCTTCGGGATCGGTTTACTACCCAAGCGCTGCCGCGCGGACGCCGGGCGGGTTGAACGGGCAGGGGATCACTTACCTCCCATATGACACTCCTCCAGCCTACATTCAGCAGTGGCACTTAGACATCCAGCATCAGATTCTGGGGCATATAGGCCTTGATGTTGCTTACGTCGGCAGTCGAGGAGTCCACCTGCTCTTCCCGAGGGACATCGACCAGGTGCCAGAGGCGTTGTTGGGAACGGGCACCCGGCCCTATCCGCAATTCAACGGGATCGGGGCCAATTTGTATGATGGAATCTCCAACTATCACTCTCTCCAACTGAGCGCTAGAACCCTTGTCTCGCACGGCTTGTCGTTCCGTGTCAATTACACGTTTTCGAAAGCACAAGACGAAATCACGACGCAGGGCTGGTCGGGGAATGTCCAAGACGAATCCTACCAGAATGCGTACGATCCGGGCGCCAACTACGGTCTCGCGGCTTTCGACGTCCCGCGTCTGCTGAACGGCAATGTCGTGTATGAGTTGCCCTTTGGTCAGGGGAGGAAGATGCTCAACCGCGGCGGTCTCGTGAACGGGTTCCTGGGGGGATGGCAACTCTCCAGCACCTTCCAGGTTCATTCAGGTCTTCCTTTCACTCCAGTCATGGCCGACAACCTCACTTTCGCTCTCGCCGGCGTTCAGTACCCGAATCGCGTGGGTAACGGAACTCTCGCGCACCCAACCCCCACCCTTTGGTTCGATCCGACGGCCTTCATCTCGCCGGGCCTGAATACATTCGGCGACTCCACACGGCACATTCTCCGGGGCCCAGACTATAGAGCCGTGAATCTTTCACTGGCGAAACATTTCGGGATCAAGAAGATTGGCGAACGTGGCGATCTGGAGATGAGAGTGGATGCTTACAATGCCTTCAATCACCCCAACTTCGGAATGCCCGATCCAAATATCGGCGACGGCACAACCGGAACCATCACGTCCACCGCCGGGTCCTTCTCAAACCCCGGCAGCCGGAACCTTCAGCTCGGAGCAAAGCTCAGCTTCTAACCTCGACCTTGTTTACGCGAGGCATCAGCGATGTCCAAGCAACGTTTTTCAGCGCGTATTCTGGCGATGTTCCCCTTTACCTGTATTCTTGTCCTTGGGGCGGCGGCGCTTGCTCAAGCCAGCAGACAGCTTGTCATCAAAAATGAGAGTAACCAGGTCCATTCGGGTTTGAACATCACCACTTCTGGTAAGGAAAACGGCGTACCGATAGACTGCGTTGTGATCATAGACTCTACCAACATCACCATCGAGGATTCCCAGATCGGGCCGTGTGGCGGAAACGGCATTCACATTTACAACAGCAGTGCCCCCGTGACCAGCGGTATCTATATCTTCGACAACTACATCCATACCGAGACCCATGATCCCAATCCCAACGACTGTTGTGATAACAATGACGGCGTGTTCGTGGACGGTACGTCTCAGGTCACAATCCGAGGCAATGTGATCGCCTATGGCGAATCCAATATCGAAGCCAATGGAGCAACTGGAACCGTGGCTGGTGTGACGGTCGTCGGAAATTTCCTTCTCAATCCTCGCGGCGGGAATCCGTCTTACAGAGGCCAAAACGTTCAGGCGTGGGATGCGACCAACGTGGTTGTACTGAACAACTACACGCTGAGCAGCCGGGACAAAACGAAGTATCTGTATGCGGACGACCAGGAGGACTCCATCAACTTCGGGATGGGCACAGGTTTTCTTGCCAGCAACAACTACATCACGGGCGGGCATAGCCTGTCGGGATGCGGGCTGATCGCTGACGAGGGCGCAAACAGCGTTCTGTTCCTTGGTAACCAGCTGCTCGACACCGGCGAATGCGGTATTGGCATTGCAAGTGGCACCAATCAGTTGGTGGACCACAATGAGCTTTTCGAAACAGTTCCAATAAGCGGAGGCGGAAACACGGCCATGTACGTGTGGAACCAATACTCAGAGGCATGCGGCCCAGTGGCCGTTACCCACAACATCGCCACCGAGATACTCAAGGACGGCACTTATAACTCATTTTGGTATGGCGGCGGATGCCACCCGCTTACGCGACACGGCAATACTTGGGACGCAGCCGCCCAAAAGCTGCTCACCCCTCCTGAAACAAAGATGCCGTCGCCCCTAATTTCCCCGCCCAGGAACTGCGTGGCTAGATCTTCGTATTCGACGCAGACCGGCTGGCCAGCTTGTAAGTGAAGCATGAAATTGTCGTGGTTCCGCGCTTCTATTAGCAACGTTAGAGTATCTATGAATCAAGAAGTGTCGCGAAGAGATTTCTTTGGGTTGTCCTTGGGCGGGATGACACTGCTGGCGGAGGCTCTACAGCCTTCGGGGGCCATGGCCGCAGCCTCTCAAGAGACTCCTGCGAACGGGGTTCATGTTCGGCTGGCGCGCTACGATGGTACCCAGCTCATCGACCAAGCCACATCGCCTCTGGCGGGGTCTGGTACGCTCTCGCTCAAGTTCGCAGGCGCCGAATGGGTTTGCGATTACACCGTGGCGCCGGTGCCAGACCGGCTGGACGCCATTGATTTGGTGCTGAATTTCAAAGTAGCTCAGGGATCGCCAAAGAATCAGAGCGTTGGCGTTGTCCTCACCGTGGATCGCTGGTCAACCGACAACTATGTCTTGATTCCTGCCGCGTTGTATAACGGCAATCGGTTTGAATCGCGGCATCTGGACTATCCCCCACTGCTGACCGATCCCAAGGACATCGGCCCGAATGTGCCGACGATTATCTCCGATGTGCCCCGGCTCAACCTTGCTGCCGGTCCTTCGAAAGTGCAGCTCCTAAGTGGGGACATGTCCACACCGGCAATCGGATTTTATGCTCCCGATACCAAGCAGGGCTTCTGGTTGCTCACGGATCAGAGTACGCGCTTGGGCGACACCGGACTGGGCATTGAAGAGAGTTCCAGCCGCGATCGCGCTTCCATCACCCTGACCGCACCCCATGTCAGGGAGAAATACAAGTATCATCTGTGCACAACAAAACAGCCTTCGGATGACCGGGGAGCCGATTTTCAGCCTGGGGACGAAGTCCACCTCCATTGTCGAATCTATTCGTTTCCTTGTGCGGCGGTTCAAGCTCTGTTTGACCGCTTTGTCGAGATCCGCAAGGATTTGTCGGGCGGTGTCAAGCTTTATCATCAGTTACCTTTTTCTGCCGCATGGAAGATTCAAGAAGAGAAGTACCGCTACAACTGGGTGGATGACCTTGGCTACTATGCCGTGGGCATGCGGACGGACCGATATGAGGACTGGCAGCCGGGCTGGACTGGCGGACTCATGGCTACCTACCCGCTCTTGATTGAGGGGGATGACATCTCCCGCGAACGTGTGTTCAAGAGTTTTGATTTCGTTTTTTCGGCCGGTACGGGGACCTCCGGTTATCTTCGTGGTGTCGAACATGAAGGCAAGTGGTACAGTGACGGATTTGAGAAGCCCCACGCAACGAAGTGGGTTATGACGCGCAAGAGCGCCGATTCACTTTATTTCATGGTGAAGCAGTTCCTGCTCCTGGATGCGCAATCCGACGGCCCGAAGCCCTCGCCCGCGTGGAGGGAAGGAACTCGCCGGTGCGCGGATGCGTTTGTGCGGACATGGACCAAGTTCGGGCAGTTCGGTCAGTTCGTGGACATCGATACCGGGGATGTAATCGTCGGTGGTTCCACCGCTGCTGGCATTGCTCCGGCTGGTTTGGCGCTCGCTGGCGGGTACTTCAAGCAACCAGAATATCTGCGCGTAGCCGCTGATGCCGCTGATTCCTACTACGAGCATTACGTAAGCCGAGGGCTATCTACAGGTGGGCCTGGCGAAGCCTGCCAGTGTCCGGACAGCGAATCTTCTTTCGGCTTGCTCGAATCGTTCGTCGTCTTATATGAGGTTTCGGGCGATCCGAAGTGGCTGCGACGTGCCACCGAGATGGCGCATCAGTGTGCGACGTGGATGGTTTCGTATGATTTCCAGTTTCCACCGCACACCCTTTTTGGCAGGTTAAACATGCATTCCGCGGGTTCGGTTTTTGCCAACGCCCAGAATAAGCATGGTGCTCCGGGGATTTGCACTCTTTCCGGAAACTCGCTTTTTAAGCTGTATCGGTACACCGGCCGTAAACTCTACCTGGAAATGATCCAGGAATTGGCCCACAACCTGACACAGTATCTTTCGCGTTCAGAGCGTCCTGTCGGGAAGATGCCAGCGGGTTGGATCAATGAGCGCGTGCAGTTGAGCGACTGGCTCGAGCCGATTGGTGAGATTTTCTACCAGTCTACATGGGCTGAGGTCTCAAACATGTTGACCTACGTCGAGATTCCCGGCCTGTATGTGCAACCGGATACCGGTTTCTTCTGTGCCATCGACCACATTGATGTTTCGGTTTGCGAGCAAAAGGGAAAAGAACTCATCCTGACGCTCACCAATCCCACTTCCTTTGATGCTTCCGTGAAAGTCATGTGTGAAGACTCCACGGAGGCAAAGCGGATTCTGGGGCAGAATTACTTGGTTGATTGTCCGCGAATCGATCTTCGGGCTGGGGCCAGCCGGACCGTAACCTTTCCCCCTAAAGCCAGGTCGCTGTGAGAATCGACATCACACAGCTCCGATCTCTAGTCGGTTTCTTGCAAGTCGCGGTGGCGCCGGCCCCACAGGTGGGCCCGCAGTTCGGCTGCGCGGCCTGGATGTTCTTCCCAAAGCAAAACCATAGCTCACTCGCTGAACGCAAGTTCGAAAGGTTGTGGGTATGAAACTCGTCGTGTGCAATGGCGGTGCTCCTCTTGTGGCGTTGGGGGCTCTCTCTTTATGGTGGAGTGCTGTCCTTCCCGTATGCGCACAGAGCTGTAGGGGTGTTCAGATCGCCGGCGGAACCAGCAATGCCAACATTCAGAGAGCGCTTAACACCCACCCTGCGGGAACCACGTTCTGTTTCGCGAAAGGAACGTATCGCCCTAAACCCCAACATGCGTTCTCCGACCGCTTCGTGGCTTATATGCTTACGCGGAATATCCGAATCGAGCAGGATTTGATCGATCAGCTCTTTAACTCCACCGAGAAACGGCTGGTCCGGACTCTTTTGCTGCTCGCTCGCTACGGCCGCCCAACCGCAAAAGATGCTTCCCAAAATAACGCAGGAGATGCTGGCGGAAATGATTGGCGCAACGCGCTCCCGGGTCAATTTATTCATGAATATAATAAATTCAGGAAACTGGGCTTCATTAAGTATAATGGCGGGCTGCATGTCGACACTTCCCTGCTGAGTGTTGTCCTGCACGAGTAACCACCGACTTTCAAGCGATGCCCAGATAGAGGCGTAGATCCTCCGCTTCGTTGTGGCATAGACTTACTGAGCTCATGCCTGCAAAGCTTGAAAAGGTGTGGCGTAAGGCTCAGCTGCCCCCAAGAAGCACCCAGAAATAAGGAGGCCGGCTTGTCACATAGCGTGCGCAGCGTTTCGGGAGATCCGTTTGAAAACCAGAAGCATGAACCCACAGAGAACAGCCGTCGGAAGCGAGTCGTGCCGTCGAACGGCCGGACAACCCCTGCGGGAAACCGGGTATATAACAAGATCCTTCTATCCATTCCCGACGACGAGCACGGCCTCATTTGTCCTCACCTACAATTTCTCAGCATGCCTCACAATCTTAGTCTCCACGAACCGAACCAACTAGTCGAGTTTGTATATTTCCCGAATGCAGGTATGGTGTCTCTTGTCGTTGCTATGAAAGATGGAAAGACTGTTGAAGTGGGAGAGGTAGGCAAGGAAGGGTTTGCAGGGATCCCGGCCCTCTTCGGCGTGTCCAGGAGCCCGGTGCGCATGATTGTACAAATTTCCGGAGGCGGGTTCAGAGTGAGAACTAGCGCATTGCAGGGCGTCTTGCGATCAACTCCCAAGCTTCGACTGATTATGGGCCATTACGCAGTATTTCAGGGGATGTGCATCGCACAAACGGCGGCCTGCAATCGGCTCCACAATATTGAACAGCGGCTCACCCGTTGGCTACTCATTACTCAGGACAGAGTGGAATCTCCGACCTTCGCTATCACCCACGATTTCCTTGCGACCATGCTAGGAACGGACCGACCGACCCTAAGCAGCGCAGCAGGTATTCTGCGGGAGAAGCACGCCATCGAATACACCCGTGGCGTAGTTCAGATCTTGAGTCGCGCAAGACTCGAAGATCGCACCTGCGAGTGTTACGGAGCAATCGATCAGTACAACCCGATTGGACAAGATAAATGACGTAGCCTTCCGTCTTTCCCGTGTCATCCTGGCCGATCTGCTGCGGCAGTCGGTCTATAGCCGCTTGGCGGGCTATGAGGACCTCCACGACGCCGAACGACTCGCAGCCGCCCCGATGTTCCGATTGATCAGTTTGCAAAGGATATTGGACCGCACGGCCCGCATGGCCATCAATCGTTCGACGCTGTCCCCCGGGTGAAGAAACTCGGGGTAGATCCACAACGAGTGTGCCAATCTCCTTCGACACCCTCGGCAATATTGTTAGGCCCAGCCACCCGAAGTGCCTCCCGCGTCTTCGAATTGTGCGTGTCAGACCCTACCATCCACATCTGCGGTTGCACTCTGTGACCCAAATTGAAATGTGTCGCTTACACGACAGACAAGCTTTGTTCCAGTGACTTAGATTCCCCCCTTTGGGATCACTCGCTGTTGACTCTAAGAAGGGAGGCATATGGCGCACTCCGCAGTTCCACCTTTGGCTGTCTCCCGGAAGCCCGGTTTTGCCGATACTTCACTCAAGAATGAAGCGCCCTCCTCCGGTGTGTCTTGGCCGGCGGTACTTGCTGGTGCATTTGCGGCTGCCGCTTTGTCGCTGATCCTGCTCGCATTGGGCACAGGCATCGGCTTGTCCTCCGTTTCGCCGTGGTCAAACATGGGCGCATCGGCCTCCGCGATCGGTATCGGCGCTATCGTCTGGCTGATCGTCACGCAAATCATCGCTGCGACAATGGGTGGCTATTTGGCGGGCCGATTGCGCACGAAGTGGGTCAATATCCACACGAACGAAGTATATTTCCGGGATACCGCGCACGGCTTTCTGGTGTGGGCGGTTGGTCTGGTAATCACGGCTGCGTTTTTAGCATCGGCAGCCACGTCCATGGTCGGAGGAGGGGCACAGCTCGGTGCCATCACTTCCGGGAAGGCAACAAGTGCTCAGTCGGACGGCCAGGCCTCTGATCCCAACAAGTATTTCGTAGACACATTGTTTCGTTCGGACCGTCCAGCGTCGGAGACGACTGACGCTTCGATACGTGCCGAGGCCGGAAGCATTTTTGCGAACGCGCTTCGACAGAAAGATGTTCCCGCAGCCGACAAAACTTATCTAGGTCAATTGGTAGCAGCAAGAACGGGCCTCAGTCAGACCGACGCCGAACAACGCGTGTCTGACGTTCTCAGCCAGGCCCGGCAAGCGGCCGATACCGCCCGCAAGACCGTAGCACATTCCTTGTACTGGACATTCCTCGCTCTTTTGATCGGCGCTTTTTGCGCGAGCTTTGCCGCGACCATCGGAGGAAAGCAACGCGATCATGTAGTTACGATTTGACGCGCTTTTGATTTCCAAAAAGGGGCACACAGATGCGTTCAATTTTGCTCTTGCTGCTTGGGATTCCGATCCCCATCATTATTTTGATCGGACTTTTCAGCCACTTTTAAACCCGCTCGCAACGTGACGGCAGAATCATAGGTTGATCATTGCGCGGGTACCGCTTGAGAGCCGCTAGCCCGGAGATGTGGCGCAATCCAGGAAGCGTGTGGAACGCTGCCAATGCCAGATCCGGTGGGAGCCAATGTCCCGGTGAAAGAGGGCCACCGTCGATTTAGAAGTTGAACGGTTCGAACAACGTTACGATTACGGCTTTAAAAGGAGACTTAAATGAAATTGAATCGCTTGACACATCTTTACGTCGAGGAACTGAAGGATCTCTACAGCGCGGAGAACCAGCTGGTGAAAGCCCTTCCTAAGATGGCCAGAGCCTCAACTTCCGGGGACTTGCGCGCGGGTTTTGAAGGGCACTTGGAGCAGACGAAAGAACACGTAGCACGCCTCGAAAAGATTTTCAAAGCTCTCGGAGAAAGCCCGAATGGCAAGAAATGCAAGGGCATGGAGGGCCTCATCAAAGAAGGCGGCGAACTGATCGCGGAAGATCCCGCGCCCGAGGAATTGGATGCCGGGCTTATCTCCGCCGCTCAGGGGGGAGCACTACGAAATCGCCGGTTACGGCTGTGTCAGCACTTACGCAAAGATTCTCGGAGAAGACCAGGCCGTGTTGCTCCTGAGGCAGACTCTCGAGGAAGAGAAGGAGACAGACAAGAAGCTGACTCAACTGGCGGGCCAGATCAACATCGAGGCCGCCAGCTCCGAGGAATCGGATGCAGGCAGCAAGTCGGGAAAAGCCGCGAAGACCAAGGCGGCCCGAGCGTAGCTAGTCGCGTCGTCGAACAATTCAAAAGGAGGAATAGAAATGAAGGGAAGTCTTATCAAATCACAACGATTGATGCTGGCTTTAGGCTCGCTGGCTCTCGGCGCGTCGCTGATGGCCATGCCAGTCCCGCGGAATCAAGAAAACCAGCAGACGGCGCCCGACAACACCAAGAAAAACAAGGATCAGACAAGCCCTACCGCCGACCAACAGAAGACCAATCCTTCGGACCGCGCCATCACACAGAAAATCCGAAAAGCCGTTCATGATGATACGAGCCTCTCCACCTACGCACACAACATCAAAATCATCACTCAATACGGCAAAGTCACACTCCGAGGGCCGGTGCGGTCTGAAGATGAGAAAAACAACCTCCAGGCAAAGGCAGCGACAGTCGCTGGAGAGGCAAACGTAACCAATAAACTCGAAATCGCACCTTCGAAGTAGCCAGGAACAAATCGAAATTAGCCTCCACTCAAAGGAGAATTACAAATGTCAGGTAAAAAAGTAGGGGTATTTGGAATCTACTCGACTCGTATTGCGGCCGAAAACGCCACGGATTCACTCATGAAAGCGGGTTTCCCGGCTTCCGATATTTCCGTACTGTTGCCGGAGAGTCTCGGCGGCCCCAAAGACATGGGCACGGAAAAGGCTACGAAAGCGCCCGAGGGTGCGGCAGCAGGCGTGACCACCGGTGGCGTAATTGGTGGCACGCTCGGCCTGCTGGCAGGTGTTGGTCTTTTGGCGATTCCTGGCCTCGGCCCATTCATCGCCGCGGGTCCGATCATGGCAGGGCTGGCGGGGCTGGGCGTTGGGGGAGCAGTGGGCGGAGCTACCGGCGCCTTGATCGGCGCGGGTATCCCTGAATTCGAAGCAAAGCGATATGAAGGCCGCCTGCAGAAGGGCGGAATTCTCCTCTCCGTGCATTGCGACACGGGTGAGGAGATCAAGCGTGCCAAGGAAGTCCTGAAGTCTACGGGCGCAGAGGATGTTTCCTCCACGGGAGAATCCTCCGTTGATACCAAGACAACAGATCGTGACGTGACCAGTAAGCCGGCGCGCGGAACCCATTAACCCAAGCGGAGGAAGTCTAATCACAACTTCCTCCTTTTCTCCCTAAAATCAAGTTCAGGATTGTGCAGGATAGCTATTGGTATAGGAGGATCGCGATGACAAGAGATCATAAGGCAGGAACGATTCTAACCTTTGCAATGGGGGCTGCCGCAGGTGCCGTGGCTGCTTTACTCCTTGCGCCCAAAACCGGAGAGGAACTACGGGGCGATATTGCCGCCGGGGTCAGCGATGGAGTCAATCAGGTCCGCGGCACTGGCAAAGATTTAAAGCGGAGAACACAGAAAACCGTAGCTCTAGCGCAAGACCAAGTACAGGATGCGATGGAGGCGGGACAAGAAGCATACAGCCAAGCGAAGCAGGCTTGAGTTTCGCCAACCAGCCAGGGAAACTCCCGAACTGATGGGGAGCGCGGCTCGCCAGAGGGGCCGTCAACTGCTAGAGCTCTACATCCCGCAGAAAGGAGCACGACCGATGACTTCAAAGACTTCTGAGCCACAGAAACTTTCGTTCTTGACTGACATCAAAGAGATTCGCCGACGTGCCCGTCAGCACATTCAAGACGGAGCGGTTACAGACAGCTACAAAGGCGACCGGACGGTCGTCTTGCGCGTCCTCAATGAGGCACTCGCCACGGAGATCGTTTGCGTGCTGCGCTACAAGCGTCATCACTACATGGCCAAGGGCATCCACTCGCAGGCGGTCGCGGAAGAGTTTCTCGAACACGCGGCCGAAGAGCAGGGTCACGCCGATCAGATCGCGGAGAGAATCACTCAACTGGATGGGGAGCCCAACTTCAACCCCGAAGGCATGCTGACGCGGAGCCACTCAGAATACGTCGAAGGGGAAACGCTTGTCGAAATGATTCGCGAAGACTTGGTGGCCGAGCGCATTGCGGTCGAATCCTACTCTGAGATTATCCGCTACCTGGGCGACAACGATCCCACAAGTAAACGGATGATGGAAGAGATTCTCGCCAAGGAGGAAGAGCACGCCGATGACATGAAAACGCTGTTGGAGACGGTCGGGAAAGCTGAAGAAGTAATGGCAGAAGTAAAGCCGAAGTCCTCGGAGGGCGGCCATCGTCGCGCTTCCTAGACTTTGATTTGGTCCAGGCCACATTAGCTCGGGCTTTTCTTTCATACCAATGGAACTCAATCATCTACTGGAGGAAACATGACAAACGATAGCTTCAAGAAACTGTATGTCGACGAATTGAAAGACTTGTATAGCGCGGAGAGCCAATTACTCAAAGCGCTTCCGAAAATGGCCGCTGCTGCCTCCGCAACGGAGCTACGACAGGGATTCGAAAAGCACTTAAAACAGACCGAAGGTCACGTTCAGCGCCTTGACAAGATCTTTGAAGCCCTGGGTGAGAGTCCAAAGGGCAAGAAATGTGTAGGCATGGAGGGTCTGGTTAAGGAAGGCTCCGAGGTCAGCGAAGAAGGCTTCGAAGGCGCGGTGTTGGACGCAGGGTTGATTGGCGCGGCCCGACGAGTGGAACACTATGAGATGGCAGCGTATGGGGCGGTCTCTGAGTTTGCCAAGGTTCTCGGAGAAACCAAGCACGCTTCCTTGCTGGAAGAGACTCTCGCAGAAGAAAAGCAAACCGACCAAAAGTTGACCGAACTCGCCGCAAAGATCAATACACAAGCCAATGAAGAAAGCCCTCGGAAAGAGCAGGGCGAATCGAAACCGAGCGTGAAGACGTCCAAACGTGTCGCGTAAGTAAACCGGATTCTGCTCGGAGACTCACCCAGTCGCGGTGATGAAGTTGGCGGCCCAACATGTTCGTAGGGCCGCCAGCCCAGGCGATTGGAACAAGGAGTGAGCTCTTTGCTCCTACGGTCAGA
Organism: Acidobacteriaceae bacterium; assembly: GCA_003134655.1. Classification (GTDB taxonomy): domain Bacteria; phylum Acidobacteriota; class Terriglobia; order Terriglobales; family Acidobacteriaceae; genus Sulfotelmatobacter. The sequence continues at coordinate 252 of PLBY01000149.1, read as the reverse complement.
CCAGCACGACAATTCACGAAGACGCTAGCGAGCAGCTGGCATTGAATACTGAGGGAATGGCATGGGTAAAGAAGGTAGCACGGTTCTCGCTTCGGGTACCGCAGGCACCGGAAAAACGAGCCTCGCGGCTGCGTTCGCAATAGAGGGCTGTAAACGTGGAGAACGGTGTCTGTTCCTGTCTTACGAAGAATCCTCAGGGCAACTCATTCAAAACATGAGTTCTATAGGTTTCCGTTTTGGGCCGTTGGTGAA
>PLBY01000049.1 GCA_003134655.1 Acidobacteriaceae bacterium | reverse complement strand
CCGCATCGGTCAAGATCAGCAGCGCATCGGTCTCCACCAAGTACTTTTCTTTGACCGCGCCCAGCCTTCCCGTTACGATCAGCGCCGGGCAGAGCACTCCACTCAGCGTGACGTTCAGGCCCAACGCAGCTGGGGCTTTCAACGCCACGGTCACAATTAGCAGCGACGCGTCGAATCCTGTGACAAATCTCTCGCTCTCGGGAACAGGGGCAGGGAGCGGACAGCTTGCACTCAATCCAACCAGTCTCAGTTTCGGCAGCGTGAACGTAGGGAGCAAGCAGACTCTGTCAGAAACGGTGACGAATACGGGCGGTTCCAGCGTCACGATTTCTCAGGTGGGAATCAGCGGGACGGGATTCAGCTTGAGCGGGATTACCGCGCCGGTGACACTGACCGCCGGACAGGCCGCGAGCTTCAGTGTCTCATTCACTTCGCAGTCCGCGGTCGCCGCGAGCGGCAACGTCACGATCACTTCGACTGCGTCGAATCCGACATTAACGATTCCACTCACGGGCACAGGTACAACAGCCGTGGGACAGTTAACCGTAGCCCCGACCACCTTGGGTCTCGGCAATGTGGTTGCCGGGACTAGTGGAACAGCCTCAGGAAGCTTGACGGCCAGCGGCGCGAATGTAACCGTCACGGCCGCCAGCACGAACAACTCGGTCTTTAGCGTGGGCGGTCTCTCGCTGCCCCTTACGATTCCGGCAGGCCAAAGCGCTCCTTTTACGGTGACCTTCAGTCCGCAGACGTCGGGAGCGGCGAGTGCCACCCTTACCTTTACCAGTAATGCTAAGCCTTCTACCGCGACCGAAGCGCTGACGGGAACCGGTACGCCGGCGCCGACACACACGGTGAACCTCTCGTGGGACGCGAGCACGTCATCGAACCTTGCCGGCTACAATATCTACCGGGCAGTGTTCCTGATCTCGTGCGGTTCTTACGCAAAGATCAACTCCCTGCTCGACACCAGCACGCTGTACACAGACGCTTCAGTGGTAGACGATACGTCCTATTGCTTCGCGTCAACCGCGGTGGATACGAGTAACGAAGAGAGCCGGCTACTCGAACATCGTTGCCAATGTTCAGATTCCCCCTCCGTAGGCCACCAAGGGGCATTGCGCAGCGCAGCTCTAAATCCGATCCACTAGAGTGTGTGGCCTCGCCCCGTCAGGACGGGGCCCTTCTAGTTTTTGAGCACGTTGGCTCGAGATCCACGCCAGGCACAGAACCAGTGCCAGAGCGATTGCCGATGGGGGCGGGCCGACTGGAAGGGCTGGACCGGAAGAGCCTCCTCACAAGAAATGTGGCAGCTGCTCCGGCGAACGGAACAGGCTGGATCAATCGGCTATGTGGCTACTTGCTTAGTGTCCGTTGGTCATGCTGGCGATGTAGAAGACGTCCGTCAATACCGGATTCGGGCCCCAGCCCGAGAGCTTCCCGTAAATAGACGGAGGTGTTGACAGGAACCACCTCGTGCCTAGTGTCAAAGCCAGACACATAAATTTCTCCGGCATCTTAGACCCCAAAACTCAAACCAACTACAGGACGATCTTACGACGGATTTTCATGCCCGCCACTCCCGCCACTCCCAGAACGCTGGTGCCCAAAAGCATCATAATGCCCGGTTCGGGAACGGCGGCGGCGGCGTAGGTCAATTGAGTGGTTCCGCCATCCAGCCAAACCACCGATCCGCCGCCGAAGGGAACGGTATTTTGCAGCATCAATTCTAACTGGTAGCCGCCGCCAACGGGTGCGATCCCGGCAAAAGTAAAGGAGTCCGTGAAGGTCAGGGTGTCGCCGTTGTAGCTGTCATCCGGCACGAGAACCGAACCAACTTGAGTGCCGTTGATGAAAATCGACCAGGTTTCCGTGTTGGGACCGGTGCCAGGGTCGCCCAAGTAATCCTGGACCTGCCAGTTCTCAGTCAGCCCGGTGACTGACGTTGTGGGCAGGACAAAAACCGACGACAGCACATAATCGCCAGCTGTCCACTGGGGGGCAGTCGTGCCGCCAGAAGCGATGGTGCCGCAGCCGTTGCTGGCGCTGCAGTAGGCATTGCCGGCGGTTGGGAACGGGACGGTGGTGCTACCGGCGCTTGCCATACCGACTGCGAGGAAACAGAGTGCAACCACGAGGGAGACACTCCGCAAGGATAGTTTCGTCATATTCGTAGCCTTCCTTTCATATTCAGAGCTTTCTCCAACAACGCAGTTATACCGGGTTAGGGCTGCCAATAATGACTCTGCGGCGCTCCGATGCCGCAGGATTCAAGCTAATGAAGAACCGTTGGCGTACAGTTGTTGAACTTCACTGAAGCCACGCGTGTGCTCCATCCAAAGGTGCTATTCGGAACGGTGTAGTACTGGTTGACGTACCAGAACGTGCATCCGTCGAGGTCGATGGACATGCTGGAGTAATCTCCCCAGCGGTTGCTTGTACCACGTTGCGAACCTGAAGCAACAGTCTGGTCAACAATGGGCAGTTCTCCTTCCATTGTTCCCAAGGCATCGCCTAGCACGCGACCCGTGAAATAGATGTCCGGATGGAGGGTAGAGCTGGATCGGCTGTAGCCCAAAGCAATGTTGCCAGTCTTGTCCATGGCGATCGAGCCCATGAAGCGATAGGTGGCATCGGGAGCGTAGGTGCCGCCCTGATACGCCGCCAAAGCGGTGAGGTTGCTATTGGGCGAACGCAGTTCGTACCACCGCTCGGCGCCTGTTGAGCCATTGACGATGGCGTGATTGATCATCCACGAGTTCATCGGTACATTGAATCGGTTGACGGTCCGGCGGAGAGCCAGGCGGTACATCAGACGATCGCCCAGCGAATCCAGTCTTGAGGTAGTACCTAGCTGCGGTACGCATGCCGTGGTGCCGAAGCTGCATAGGCCGACGAAGGCTGGCAGGCCGGTCGCGATTGGGGTGGAGCCGTTGACTCCGGTGAGCACGGCAGTTCCGTGCACAAAGTCGGGCTTGTAAGTGTACTCGTAGAGATGGGTTTCACTGCTGTAGTTGTCGATGCTGCCGAGATAGACTTCCGGAGTGCCCGGGGGTAGCGGCAGTTCTGGAGAATCCAGATCCGCGGGAACCATGCTGTCGTCAAACAGCGTGCCGTTGGAGTTGTCCAGCGTGCAAACCTGCTCGGCAGTGAGATCGCCCGCCAGCATCTTGACGCGGTTATACGCGCAGGGTTGGGCGCCGAGATAAGCGGTCCCGGAGGCGTTGAAAACATTTTGCGACTGGTAGTAGGCCTCGGGCTGAATGCCCAACTTGGGATAGTCGGGGAAGCCGGCGTTCTGGGGGAACGAGTAACGATAGTAGGTGCCCAGAGCGTCGGGACTGGTAGAAATGGCAAAACAGGACAGGAAGGGCGACGTAAATACCGGTTGGAACAGCACCCAACGGTGCGCCAATTTGTCGAATTGCGCGATGATGTCGCCGCTGTTTGAAGTCTGGCAGCCGCCGCCGAAGCCGCTCCATAGGGCATTACCCAAAATGGGGCCCGCGAGGTAGGCGCCGTCGCTCTTTCTGAAGACAGCGTAGGATACGTTGACCCACTCGAGGACTTCCGCGTTGGCCTGGTTGCCCGGCCAATCGCCGGATGCCCCGTTCGAGTCGGTGGGCGCGTCAGGAACTGAGTAGCCATGGAACCCGATTCCAACTCCCAGCACATCCACGACAACGGCGGCACTCACGGGAGCCAAAAGTCGTACGTTGCCATCCGGTTCGACTGCCGCCTCGCCCCGCTGTGCAGCAAACTGAAGCTGCTTCTGTAACTTTGGCCTGAGAGCTGGCTTGGCCAGATGGTAGCCAAACACGGAAATAGGCTGGGAAGCGATAAGATCCCTGAGTGGCGGCGATACATCGAAATGAAGCGCCCGGTTGAATTCAGCATTGGTGATTACACCAGGCTGGGCCGCGTCGTCCTGCGCTGACATCGAGACGGATAGGAACAACGCAAGACACAGGGCGGAGGCGTACATTGAAAGGAAAGCGTTTCTGTTCATCGGATCTCTCCCGGCTCTCATTTGGAAAGCCAGCAACTTCTTGCCCAGAAAGTTATTTGTTTTTCCAGCATTCTCCACCACTCCCGGCGGCCGTGGCTTATGTTTAAGTTAATGTCGTTGGTCGCAAACACCATCAAAGCGACCAAGGCACTCCCACGCATAAGACCTCCTTTGCGAATTCGCCTGTCGGGCGCCCGATGCTCCGCGCACACCCGTCCAAATAGTTCTTCAGGCAATTTCGATGCCATTCCGACTTATGAGAGCTGTTCGCGAGTAACTTTTGTCTTCTTTATTTACAAGCAGATCCGCGGTAGCGTCTGCCAGTTCTCGTGCAGCACATGAATCCGCGAACAATAAAAGCTTCACCGCCTTGCAAGCTTTTTGTAAGAGTAACAATTCCGTGCAACGTCACTCGCTTTCTCCGAGAGCCGTTGCGCATCTGCAAACAGGAACCGAGTGTTCCACTTTCTCTCGCCATGGTATCTCTGCGAGGTGCTAGATGCCCCTTCTTAGCGCTTGACTGAGCCCGTGATCACGCGACCGTTGCCGCGCGTGTTAAAGAGGCCCCAGATTTGCGTAGTTTCGAGCCCAGCCCAATCAGGGCGCCGAGCAGGTTGATGCTTAGCAGCAAAATGCTGGACGGCTCCGCTACCCCAGCAGGACTATGACAACTACGTCATCGACGTACCACTCGGACGGATTGGTTTGCGCTTCTATGGTCAGCGTGTCCGACCCGGTGCCTGTGAAACTACTGAAGAAGAACTCCGTATAACCGGAGACGGTATCATTCAGAATCACGACGGCCAGGAACATGTCCTGCGGCGTGACATAGCCGATGGCGCTGTGCAGGCGCACCGTCTTGTAGTGATCCACATAGCTTTGAATCAAACACCCGCGCGTCATCCAGCGTAAGCGGCTTCAAGGTGAGATTCCGGCCGCGTGATAGACTACGCTGCTTGGCTTGCGGATTGCGTGGATCGCCTGAACGCAAGACAGATGCTGCGGGTCATATGGGCACACAGCCTGTTATGGTCCAAGCAATCGCTAAGGAGTATGGTTTGCGGCAGCATTTTCACATATGGCTATGCTGGGCATTTTTGGGATGGGTATTAGTCGCCTTAATGCCGCGGCTGTCTGTCGCGCAGAAAACTATCACCAAGGACGCGGGCGCCGGCGCGAAGGAAAAAGTGGACTACGATGCGCGGGGCCAAATTGTGGAGAGCCGCACGATCGGTGCGGACGGCAAGCTGCTGGTCAAGATCAATTACTCCCCCGGTGCCGGTTTCGAAAAGGAAAAGCAGACCAGTACCTCGTATTGGCCGGATGGCAAGTCGGTGCAGAAGGTGGCGCAAACGACCTTCGATGAGGGCCTAAATTTTATCAGCGAAATCGTGGAGGATTACAACCAGTCGGGCAAGCACGTTTCTGGACACCAACTGTTCCATGATCCCATAACTGGCATTTACCGCTGCTTCGACTGGAATGTCGCTCAGCAGAAATACGCGGCCATCGATTGCCCTGCTCCGGAAGAGTCTCATGAGGGCCCACACGAAGTGCGTAAGATCACGCGGGAAGAAGTGATGCAGCAGTTGGCGGCGGCGCGGCGCGCTGCCCAAGCCGAGCAGAAAGCCGTTCGCATGAAGCCGAAGGGTCCAGTGCAAGCACCAATCACGACCACTAATAAGGGAGTGGAAGTTATTTTGCCGGTTTGCTTGCGGCCGGGGCAGCAAGTCTCCGGCAGGGTGGTGGAAGATCCCGATCGGTTTGCCGGACAATCCGAACTCATGGCGATTCGCGTGACGCTGCCCATGGAGTCAGCTGGCGACGCAGCGCAACTAAGCGGTTGGACCTTCGAGTTGAAAGGCTCTGAACCGCAACCGGCTGACGGTCGGATCAGCTTCGTCGTCCCGAGTGTCACTGGACCGATGGAGTTCACCCTGCGCCAGGCGGGCGATCCTTCGATTGCCGTCTCCCGCAAGGTACGGATCCCCAAGACAACATGTCAGGAAGTACAGATTCCGAAGAGCTACGAGTCTGCCACTCTGTGTTTCAAGGGAGAGTTGTGCGTGGTGACAGGCAGGTTCAGCGGCGACAGTCACAACACCTTTGCAGCGTTCGACAGCGTTCCGGTCAGCATCGTCGCGGAAACCGACCGCGCAGCCTACCTTGAAGTGCCCGTCAGCATGAATTTGGGTCCAGCCATGCTATTTGTGGCAGAGGGAACAAAAGTCGAGGCGATGATGATGGTCGTCGCGGAGCTCGGCTTTGCAACCAACCACGAAGCGATACAGGCTGGACAGGACACCGTAACGGCGCTGCGAGTGGACGGCGTGCAGGAGCTGAGCGACGAGCAGTGGCACTACGGAGTGTATCCGGCCAGCAATCTGGAAAAAGCGCGCGCCCTCGTTCCGGGATTCAATCCCGTGAAGATCATCGAGCGGGATCGTGAGCTGCGCGAGAAGCAGGAAAAACAAGACGGACTTGCGAAGAAGGACGACGAGCGGAATAAATCAGCCGGGATGGTTCTGGTCGTAGTCCGCAACGCCACGCCCGATGTCGTCAGCATACACGGCTCGAAGCGGCAAAACTTCGGGTTCCATCTCACACCTGAGTCGTTCGCCATGGGTGAGTTTAAGTACAATATCGTCGTCGATGGGTTGAAGGCTGGAACATTTGTGCTGAACGCGACTGCCGTTCCGTTTCTGGCCCCGGTCAAGGCGCAGGAATTCGAGGATGACCATCTGCCCGAGCATACTGCCAATCAACCCGTTCATCAGGTGGCTCTCCGCTAACAGTAAGTAATGTCGGGCGTATCTCAGTAGCCGTCCCCGGTCTTCACCAGCCTTTGCTGCAGACTCGTCAGCGGCCAGTTCTCGGTTTGATCTCATGGCAATCTCCGAGTTGTAACTCTTGTAAGTATTGTAGTATGCGCTGCTTTCGGGATACCGCTAGAACGCTAGACCTTTTGAATTCAAATCGGCCATAAAGGCTTACGGCTTTGGTCGGACCTCAGAGTTTGGGCGAGGCCGGATTGCCGAAATCAAGCCCCTCGCGTATCCCCGTGCCCCTTCAGGTCGTCCTCTGCCTTCGCCCTAACCAGCAGCTTCTCCACCTGCTGGAGTCGCCGCTCCAGGTCCGTCGCCTCGATTGTGCGGAGCTGCAAATTCAAGAGCGGAGCCAGACCGGCCGCGACCCTGGGTTGAAGTTTGACCGCGTATACATCCGTGATCAGCTTCTCCACGGCGTCCCGCACGGCACTCAATTTGGGCAACGGATTGGGGACTTCCGCGGGAAGACGGCTCTTTTTCCTGCCACCGATTCGGCCCAATCAAGCGGCTTTGTTGGGATTGGCGTGAAAGAAGCACAGGCCGCCAGAGGTGGCGGCGGCCCGGCAGGGCTCGCCGCTCTTGGTTTGGGCCTGGCAACGCGGATTAGAATTCTTCGGTATCAGCTTCCGACTTTTGTCTGGCGAGCCGTTGCTCGTATATCGCTATCAGCTCATCAATCCTCGACGTGTCTGGCGGGGGGGCGCCATAACCTCCGACCATTTGAAGGTTTCGAAGTCCATGGGCTGGGCATGGCAGATTCATCTCTGCTTCGAATTCTTCTGGCCGACCCGAGAGGGCAAGCACCGCGTACCGGCAGTTACAATGGGCCAGCTTTTCTCGCCGCTCTTTTTCCGCCCGCCAACACTCGATCTTGGTGAGTCGCCTCGAGAGCCTATTCGACACATTCGCCTCCTAGTACCACACTCGCTATTACTCGCAATATAACGCCTCCGACAAGCACGAATCTACGGTCTCCAACATTACTTTGGTTTGTGAAGTAAACGCCGAGCCTGCGACCTGTGTATTGAGTAATATAAACTACTACTTTATATTACTCATATGCGGTACATTCCGAGGAAACTGGCGCCTGTCCTTCTAGATGCATCTCGGCACTTTCCCGCAGTTGTCGTAACAGGCCCGCGTCGTGCGGGAAAAACCACCCTTTTGCGCAGACTATTCCCAAAAGCCCGCTACTTATTGCTCGAAGACCCTGACATTCAAGAGCGCGTGCGTAGCGATCCGCGTGCCTTTCTTGAGGAGATTCAGCCGCCGGTTGTCTTCGACGAGATTCAAAATGCACCTGAATTGCTTGGCTATGTCCGCACCCTGATCGACACCAGACCTCGCCGCATGGGTCAATGGCTGTTCACCGGCTCGCAGGAAGCTCCTCTGATGCGGGGCATCACCGAATCAATGGCGGGGCGGGCGGCCATTCTCCAGCTCTTGCCTTTTAGTCTCGCAGAAACTGGCAAAGCAAATCTGCTGCACGGAGGCTTCCCCGAAGTGCTGGCGCGGCCCAAGGCTCGCAGCCTTTGGTTCGCCTCCTACCTGCAAACATATCTGGAACGGGACGTGCGAGCGATCACGAATGTCCGTGACCTCGTGACCTTTCGCCGGTTTCTTGCACTTCTGGCTAGCCGTCACGGTCAAGTGCTGAACAAGACCGACCTGGCGGCACCCCTCGGGGTATCCGTTCCGACCGTCGGTGAGTGGCTCTCCATTCTGGAAGTGACCGGTCAGATCATTCTGGTGCCGCCTTACTTCGAAAACTTCGGAAAGCGGCTCATCAAGTCGCCGAAGATCTATTGGGGGGACTCCGGCCTCGCGTGCTATCTGCTGGGCGTGACCTCGCCCGCTGAGCTGGAACGTTCTCCCTTCCTGGGAGCCCTATTTGAGGGCTTCGTCGCAACAGAGATACTCAAAAGTCAGGCCAACCAAGGAATGCGGAAGGAGCTCTACTACTTCCGCGATCAGCAGGGCCTGGAGGTAGACTTCCTCGTGCCACGGCCCAACTCAAACTTGTGGTTGATTGAAGCTAAAGCTGGGAAGACGGTCCGGTCATCCATGGCCGCTCCGCTACTGTCGTTGCGTCGAGCCCTAACCACATGGTCCGGACGGTTGATCGTAGTCCACCGAAAGTCCCGCTCACAGTTGCCGACGGCAGCGATCGCTCGCGGGGTTGAGGCTCTCGATGTTGAACGATTCGTTCAGGAGCTCACTGCCAACAGATAGAAGGACTCGAACAACCGCCCCGAGCCCAGGCGACCGGCACAGCGTGCCATCAGATATTCAAAGACCATCATTTACCATCCGTTTCGTGCCCAAGACGTAAGGACGCGACGCACGAATTTCAGGCTTTCGAGGCCCTCGAAAGGTGGCTGGCTGACGTGGCTTCGAGCGGCGTCCCGGCCGGAGATTGGGCTGTTGGGCGCCAAGGCACTTCATCATTCTTTGACCCTGGCCTTCTGCTTGGCAACCAAGCGCTGCATAAACTTAGGCCCCTCCTTCTTGTAGGCCTGCACACCCTCAGACAGGAGCAGTTCGCAAACCTGCGAAATGCTCCTCGCTTCACTGTTTGCGATTCCCTGAATCAGTAGTGAAGACGGCGAGCCCATCATCGTCGCGAGGACCGTCAACGTTCACCCCAGCGAGTTGGGGCGGGGAGTCGAAAACCGCGCGGCCGCCGATTGAATCACATCTGCTTGGCATCGAAGCCGCTGAGTAGGGCCGCATCTCGCAACTTTTGCTCGGCGGTCAGAAAGACACGGCCCTGAGGAGCGTATTCGCACCACTCGAGTGCCGCCGCCAACTGGAACGAGTCCGCAGCCCGCAAGTCGTAGCGATCTACGAGCTGTATCGATGTCGCCCGCAAAGCGTCCGACGGCTGAATCACGGACCACGAATCGGCGAGGCTTTTGGCGAGTTTATTGGACTTGGCCCAGGCGCGGGAGTCGAGTTGCTTCATCCGCAAAAGCCGGGCCAAGGCGCTCGCGATCTCAACCGGCGTCGCCCACCAGACGACGGCGTCATGGGTCTTATACAGGGCGATCGCCTGAGGCGTGATGCCCTGTCGCACACACAGGGGTACGAGAGCACTCGCGTCCCAGAAAGCTGGAACCCGCGTTACCGGCTTTCCCGTTCTTCCCGCCATACCTGCTCCATGACCTTATCGGAAACATTCCCCGGGGGCTCCGGCCAGGAAACAGACGCAGGCCGTTTGTGCAAGGGTGGGGTGAGAACGCCACGGGCAATCAGTCGCTGCTCCTGCTCGGAGTGATCGGTGAGACGGCAGGGCACAATCCGAGCCACCGGCTTGTTACGGTCGCAAACCAGTACCTCTTCGCCGTCTCTTACGAGCTGGATGTGAGCGCTGAGCTGCGCCTTCAGATCGCTGATATTGACGGTTCGCATGTCGCAGTTATAGCGGATGTGACCATGTTGGTCATCTGCTATTTTACGGTCTGGAATGCGAGTGCAAAGGAGCATCGGCAAAGGACGAATTCAGGCTCTCGAAGCGCCCTCGAACGTGGCTGGCATGGCTTGGAATGGAATCCCGGCGGAGATTCGACTGCGGCGGGCCGGAGTGACGTCATGAGTGTGTGACCCTGGCGGGGTGAACCAATGTCTGCTTTGCCTGCGGCCCGGTCTCGGGTTGCGCAGCAGGAGCCTTCTCCGGCGTCGTCTTGGCGCCTCCGACGCTGGCGGCGCTTGCTGTCCACCCAGCCGTTCGAAGGTTTTCAGCAAGATGTGGTGGATGGCCGTGCGGCATCGCTGCAGGTTGAGCCTAAGTACTCTCATCCCCCGTTTTTTCACGGACCTTACACGTACCTCTCAGTCTGGCGTCACCTTTGTGGGGGTGGTGTATACGGACGGCAAAATGCTCCCTCCCCCCACCTCTGGCCGGGGTCCGCCCGCCCGCGCGTGGGGGGAAGGGGCTCGTGCGGGGGCGCGCGGGGAGCGAGCGTCACATTTGCTAAAGGCGAAGAAAAAGGAACTGTTACTCGTACCGCAGTGCGACCAGAGGATCGACCGCCATTGCCCGTCGCGCCGGAATGCAACTGGCCAACAGCGCGACTGCAGCAAGAACGAAAGCCGCCGTGACGAACGCAATTGAATCTGTGGAACGCACTCCATAAAGCAGTGATGAGAGCAGCTGAGCGCACACCCATGCGCATACGACTCCACCTGTAATGCCAATTGCGACCAACCGCAACCCCAAACTTAACACCTCCCATGCAATGTTGCGTCGCGTGGCACCTAGAGCCATGCGAAGTGCGATATCGCGAGTGCGTTGCCCAAATACGTGCGAGAGGACTCCGTAAATTCCCACTGACGATAACAGCAGCGCGATCCCGGCGAACAGGGCCAATAGAACGACGAATTAGCCGCGCCCCTCCGCATTTAAAGCTGCGGCTGTTTTCCCGGACATGCTATCTTCTTAGCTGACGGGCAGAGAAGTTGCGATTAGAGCGTTCATCTAAACGGAGGCAGCAGTGAACCCCTTCACACGCATCACAGTAGACCCCCATCAAATGGGTGGCCTCCCGTGTATCCGGAGCCTGCGTATACCTGTCGCGACCGTCGTCGGCATGGTAGGCGAAGGCATGGCGGAAACGGAAATCCTAAACGCTTATCCCGACCTTGAGATCGAGGATGTTCGCGAAGCACTGCGCTATGCGGCAGAGGCTGTGAGCGAGCGGGAACTTCCCCTCATTGGTGGTTCTTGAAGTTCCTGGTGGACAACGCCTTGTCCCCCTTGATCGCAGAGGGTTTGCGATCCGCAGGCCACGACGCGATTCATATCCGCGACTACCAGATGCAGAAGGCGACCGATCCTGAAGTCTTCGCACGTGCCGCGGAAGAAGATCGAATTCTAATCTCAGCCGATACGGATTTTGGAACCTTGCTGGCTTTACGAAACGAAGAGAAGCCATCCGTCATTCTGCTTCGCCGCGGACCCAAACGTCCAAGAGTTCAGTTGCGATTGCTGTTAGGGGCTATGCCTGTGATGGAGGAGCCTTTGCGCGAAGGCAGCATCGTCGTCTCGAAGAAAAGCGAATTCGAGTCCGGCGACTGCCGGTGGGGCGCCGAGAATAAAGCAGGAAGCACTTCGATTGTGCAACCTGGTTGCACAGCCCGTCAGATGCCGAAAGAGGAATTCAAGCAAGAGGTAGAACAGGAGTTGACGGGACGGGAGACCGAACCGTGGGAGATTATCTACTTCAAACTGTATCAGAGCCAGATGCCGGTTATCGAGAAGGCGATCGAAACGGCGGCCCTGGTGCTGGGAAGCGACCGCTCCCGTGGCTACTGTCTGGAGATGATCTGCGCAGACTTCCTGGCCGGAGCCAACCTGGACAACGGAGATCCGGAGACTCTGCTGTTCTCGATGACGAGGTTCTTCAAATTTTCCCGAGGGCCGGCCCTTTCCCTCCAATTGAACTACGCGGGGCGTCTTATCGCGGACGCCCCACCCCGATTTTGCTACCGCTGATCTGCTCAATTGTGGATTTGCTGCTCGATGATCTCGCCCATTTTTTCAAACGCGGCGAAACGCATCGCACGTTCCCGTTTCTGGTAATTTTTGTAGTCTTTCGACGCTTCCGCCTCGAGGTGGACTTTGAAATTTGCCTTGTCGAGCATTTCGCGACAGGAATCCAAGAAACGTAACAGTTGCTGCCGCTCGCGGCGGGTACACCGCAACATACTTTCCAGATCGAAAATCAAGCCATGAACTTTCCACCCAAAATTGATGTCTTCCCATTCCTCGGGGGTCAGGTCTTCGGCTTTCTTTCCTGTCGGCTTTGGTTGTGATTGACCACTGCCCGAAGCAATGGCGGTCTTGTTACGAGTTGATTTTTCTTTGGAATACACTGTGTTTCTCCTTATGAGAGCCTTTGTATGAGCCTGCGTCCCCTTTTGAGGTTCACATTAGCCCGAGGCTCTTTCATTAAGAGGATCCCGTAGGCGTCTTTTTCATTCGCGAACAGGCGGCGCGAACCCGGAGCGCCGGGTTTGGGAGCCTCGTCTGGTGGCCGGCGGGCTGCATGGCTCGCTAGACGTGGTCCCGAGCCGCTCCTGCCGGCTGGTCCGGCGCCCAACTGAGGCTCCAACTGGCGCCTTCGATTCCCTCCTGCGCGCGCATGCAGGTCCTCCGGCTGGCGTACCGGGCGGCCCGGCCGTTGGGTCGCTGTGCCAGCTGGCCGGGGATACCGCTTGCTCCAGCATGGCGCCGATCCGGTCATGCCGGGGCTCGTTCCGCCGCTGAAAAGGGAGGGACCCTGGAGCCGCGCGCATCGCCCCGGGCGCTTAGCACTCGTTGAAAAAAGCAACTCTTGAGTTCCGTAGTTCGGCGCTGAGCCAAAGGGCGTTTTCCGCCCGTCCAATCCGCCAGGGAGCGCCTAATCCACATCGTTCGCAGTCGTCAGGGCCCAGGGGCAATGAGATTCACCGGGAGAAGAGACACGGGCACTGCAATATAAATTCGAGAAGGAGAGGAAGATGAGTAGCGATATAATGCTGGCTATGGCGAAGAACATCATCCACATCTCGGAAGCGGAAGCCGCCAGCGACTTCGCCAGCGTGCTAGCGCGAGTGCGAGCTGGGGCCGAGATCGTCATCGGAGATGACGCGCGGCCTGTGGCCGTGGTTCGTCCCGCCGAGCCGCATGTTCGCCATCTATCGGAGTCGCTCCGACTCGCCAGAGAGCACGCCTCCACCGCCACCCTCGACGAGGACTTCGCCCGTGATCTCGAGGAAGTCATCAACAGCCATCGTGAACCGCTGAACCCGCCCGCATGACGCCTTGGGCAGAATCTCTTGCAGGAAGGCTTGCTGCTGCTGCCGTGGCAGAAACTTGAAGAATCTCTTCATCGAGAACAGGAGCGTCTCCGGATCTCCGTTGTCCAAGTTGGCCCCAGCCAGAAAATCCGCACAGATCATCTCCAGACAGTAGCCTCGAGATCGGTCACTTCCCAGCATGAGAGCCGCCGTTTCGATCGCCTTCTCAACGACCGGCATTTGGCTCTGGTACAGCTTGAAATAGACAATCTCCCACGGTTCTGTCTCCTTTCCCGTCAGTTCCTTCTCTACCGCCTTCTTGAAGTCCTCCTTTGGCATCTCACGGGCTTTGTGCAACCAGGTTGCACAATCGAATTGCTGCCCGTCCCGCCTCGCCAGCTTCACCAGTTCGATCCCCTTCGCCCACCCCACTTCCTTCAATTCCTTCCTTGCCTGCGGTGGCAGGTGCTCGTGTATGAAGCCGATCCGTCCGAAACAACCGGGCCTGCGAATAGAGGCTGACGCCTACCAACAATTATGTCGACAGGTCCTTGACCGGGACGGCTGGAGGTGCCAAGGTTGTGGATCGATGCAACAGCTACAGTTGCACCACAAGACCTTCCGCAGTCACTCGGGCGATGACTCGGAAGAAAATCTCATCACTCTTTGCGTTCGTTGCCACAAACTTGTCCATGACAATGAATATTTGCCTTGAAATAGGCAAAACGGTGGGACTGACCCAACCGGATTTTCCCCGATTAAGCGCACGTTGCGGGCATGCGCCACGATCACTTCATGTCCCAACTCACTCAACAACCGGCTTACCCAGGGCGAATGCATCTCCGTTTCCAACGCGATCCGACTGCGCGACATGCCCCGAACACTGAGAGAGCGTGCTCATCTTCCAGTGCCATGCGTACTTTGCGGATCGCGGTATTGATTCCCTGTTCGACATCGACGAAAACGTCCTTCCCCCATAGCGCGTCGGCAATCTGCTCGCGGGTCACCAACTGACCCTCCTTTTCGATCAGAAACATCAGCAATTGCAGGGGAAGGCCTTCCAGGCGCACGGGGCGTCCGCTGCGGTATAGCTGAAAGCAGCCAGAATCCAATTCGAATTCGGCGAAGCGAACCTTCTTCTCGGGCATGGAACCGGCAGCCCCTTTTATTACCAACAATTCTTGTCTGCCTCTGCTGCCCTGTCAAGCCATCGGCCGATTCTCCATATCAATTGATACCGCTTCAGACTGGCTCCATGGACGTTTTCCCGATTCGGATGCATCCTCGCACTAGCTTCCCCACCGAACGGAACAAATCTTGGAGGTGCTTTATGAAATACGCAACTCGGATGTTAGTACTGACACTGATAATGCTCCCGCTCCTGGCGACTGCTCAGTTGAACAGCACCCAGAAGATCGTGGCGCAGGTGCCATTTGAGTTCGCGGTCGGGAGCAAGATCGTCCCATCCGGCGAATGGATCGTGCAACCGGCCACTATGGACGGGAGAGTGCTAGTGATTCACAATACCGCCGCGTCGGTGGGCCTGTTTTCCACGGCCTCTCTGGTCGAAGCCAACAAAGCCGCTGGGAACTACACGCTGGTCTTCCACAGATACGGAAACCGCTACTTCCTGACAGGGGTGAAGATCGCAGGCACGCGAACCAGTTATAAGTTGCCGGAGAGCAAGGGGGAAGCCGAAATGCGCGCCCAGAACGTGCCCGCAACTGAAGAGATCCTGCTCGCGTCCCTGAGGTAGTTCAGGCAAATCAGGGATGGAAAGGTACGGGAACGGGGGCTTCCCGTAACTTTCCATTTCCTGGTGGTCAGCCGAGTCCCCGCGGCCGCCTGAGTCTTCCGTGGTGACTGATTGGCAGCGTCCTGGGAGAGAGTGTCGACGACGCTCAGGCAAAAGCACAGGGAGAGAACGGCTAATGTGCGGCTGATACCGATTGCCGGGGCGGAAGCAACTCTCCCTGAATACTTCGACGCGGTTCCAAGGAGGACGAGTGGAATCCCCGCATCCAGAATTTGTTCCCTGAGATCCAATTTCCGATCACTTCCGGCTTCTACAAACCTGGAGGAGACACGATTCGGGCGGGACCGGTCATTCGTTGACTAGCTGGTGTCGCGTCTTTAAGATGAGGCGACGCCGAAGGACTTGCATATCCCGAATGATCGGCCAAACCATCTCGCACTATCGGATCCTCGAGAAGTTGGGCGGCGGCGGTATGGGTGTTGTTTACAAGGCTGAAGACACAGAGCTTGGCCGCTTTGTCGCATTAAAATTTTTGCCCGAGGACGTAGCGGAAGACTCGCGTGCCTTGGAACGCTTTCGCCGCGAGGCGCGTGCAGCATCTGCCTTGAACCATCCCAACATCTGCATTATCCACGAGATCGGGAAGCATGAATGGCACTCTTTCATTGTGATGGAGTTTCTGGATGGAATGACCCTGAAGCATCGAATCGCCGGTCGTCCCTTGGACACCGAGTTAGTTCTTTCTCTTGCGATCGAAATCGCAGATGCGCTTGATGCCGCGCACGCGGAAGGGATCATTCACCGAGACATAAAGCCCGCCAACATTTTTGTCACGAAGCGGGGACATGCCAAGATTCTTGATTTTGGTTTGGCTAAGGTCACACCGGTCCTGAGTAGTGCAGGAGTGGCTGGAGCCGCAGAACAATCGACCCTGACGTTGGAGGCGCATCTCACCAGCCCCGGAGCAGCGGTGGGTACGGTCGCCTACATGTCGCCGGAACAAGTCCGAGCCAAGGAACTCGACGCTCGAACCGACTTATTCTCATTCGGAGTAGTGCTCTATGAGATGACGACCGGGACATTGCCCTTCCGGGGCGAAAGCACGGGGGTAGTTTTTGAATCCATCTTGAACAGGACCCCTGTTCCCCCCTTGCGGCTGAATCCGGACGTTCCCTCGGAGCTACAACAGATCATCATCAAGGCTTTGGAAAAAGATCGCAGGCTCCGTTACCTGCACGCTTCGGAGATGGGCACTGATCTAAAGCGTCTTGTGCGTGATTCCGAGTCAAGAGAACGCGGAACCAGCCGCGCCGAGACAGGCAACGGTACCGCCGCGGTGTCAGGGACAACTCGCGGTTCACGTTTCCCTAATCGAGTCCTTGTGGCAGCAACAAGCTTTCTGCTCTGCGTGTTAATACTTGGCGTTGTGATTGTTCGCTACGACCATGGAACTTGGCGAGGCGCCTTTGATCTAAATGTTCCCAGCCAGAAGAATCTTGTAGTACTTCCCTTTACTTCCGTGGGCGGGGGCCCTGACGAACAGGTGTACTGTGACGGCTTTACAGAGACCGTTACGGCCAAGCTGGCGAGCGACCCCTCGTTGCAAGTGCCTTCGTCCATCGAGATACGAGCAAAGAATGTTACCAGCATTGAGAAAGCGCGAACTCAGTTTGGCGCTAACCTTGTTCTCGTCGCGAGTTGGCAACGCGTCGAACATTCTGCCCGGATCAACCTCAGTCTGATCGATACGAAAACTGGGCAACAGCTTCGAACGGACACCATCACTGCGGCCGCAGATGATCTGTTTTTGCTCCAAGACCAAGTGGTCTTAAAGGCGTTTCGGATGCTGCAAGTTGAGCCTTCAGGCGTCACATCGGCATCTCTGACCGATCACGGCACAACAGTTCTTACTGCTTACGACTTCTATGTTCAGGGGATCGGCTACTTGCAGCGCTACGAGCGACTGGGGAGTGTCGAATCTGCCATCACTCTTTTTCAGCGTGCCATCAAGGAGGATCACAAGTACGCACAGGCGCAAGCTCGCCTAGCGCAAGCCTACTGGTACAAATACAGCGCGACCAAAGACCCCCAATGGGTGGATCAAGCGAAAATGGCGGCAAAGGCAGCCGAGAATCTTGACAGCCGGCTGTCCGAGGTACAGTTGGCAATTGGTAATCTGAATTTTCGAACAGGAGCCTTCCTGCCCGCTATAGCCGCTTTCCAACGCGTCATTAAGATCGACCCTGACAATTCAGATGCTTACCTCGGACTGGGAAATACCTATAACTCCCTTGGCCGCGCTGCGGAAGCTGAGCAGGCGTTTCGTTATGCCATTGAAATTCGACCCGCTTGTTGGAGCTGCTACAACCTACTTGGGGCATTCCTCAATCAGCATTCGCGGTACGGAGAAGCGGCGGACGCATGGCGGAAAGTCACGGAGATTGCCCCTGACAACGTCTGGGGCTACATGAACGTTGGCGTCACGTATTTCAACACCGGGCAGTTTGAGATGGCGGAAAAGTACTTCCGGCGAGGTCTCGAAGTAGCGCCCGATGACCCAGACCTTTACTCCAACATCGGAACCGTGAGTTTCTTTCTAGGACGTTTTGAGGAAGATGTGCAGTATACGCAAAAAGCGATTGCGCTCCGGCCTCAGAAGTATGACTATTGGGGCAATTTGGCCGATGCGTATCGAATGATACCCGGAGCAGCAGATAAAGCAAGCATGGCCTATAAGCAAGCGATTTCTCTCGCCGAAAAACAACTGAAGGTCAATCCGAACGACACCGACGTGCTTAGTTCGCTTGCCCTCTACCATTCTCGTATTGGTGACGCCGCTGGAGCCCGGCGATACCTCATACCTGCATTGCAGGCGAACTCGAATGACGTGGACATTCTTCGAATTGCCTGCCTCGTTCATCTAGAAGTAAGAGAACCGCAAGAATCGCTCAAATGGCTTGAGAAAGCTGTCCACGCAGGCTATCCACGAGAGCAACTGATCGCCAATCCTGAGCTCGCTAGCTTGCGGTCTGAACCGGAGTTCAGGCGTTTAGTAGGAGAAGCTGTTTCTTTCAAGTAGAAGCTGTTGGCGCTATGGATGGAGGCCTAAAATTCAGCCGCAGAAGGAGAGATTCATGTCTATTGATTCTGATGCCTCAAGTGTAAACAGGAGAGAATTCCTTGCGCTAGCTAGCAGTGCCGCCGCTGCTGGTGCTCTCTCTGTCGGAAAACCTTCAGGGTTGGTACCCTCTCCACTTCCGCCACCGACCCCTTATTCTGTGACCATTGATATCACGACAAGCCCTATCTCATACAGCGTCGGCGGTCATCATGCCTATCGCCTGAAAGTCAACGCGGGCGATAGCGTGACTTGGAAAGCCAAAACTAACGGTTCAACTCACCATCTAGCGATACTTTTCCTGAAAGAAACTCCTCTCTCCGATGCAAGCAACCAACCCCTTTACGCCGTGCATGGCTCAGAGGTTGAGGAAACCGGAAGCGGAATTGGGGGGACGATAGACTCGGACGCCTCAGGCACGTATGAGTATTATGTGGCCGTTTTCGATGGCGTGACAAAAAAGACTTATACGGATGATCCCAAAATCATTGTTGGCACCGGAAACCTCGAAGCAGAAGCCGAGCTAGCCTTGGCGCTGGATGATCTCAAAACAGCAGGGACAAAACTGTCGAGCAAGCCAAAACAACGACAACAATTAGAATCCATTGAGCGCGAATTGGAACACTTAATGAACGAACTCAACGACGTGAAGTAGCCCCAGACGGGAACCAACGACTTGAGGGTCGCTGACGACGTGGAGTGGTGGAGGACTTTTCCAAGGGCCCCCTTTTCCAAGCACCTGCCGAGGGCTATATCTTTCTCAACCAGTTCGCCACGGCTCGCGGATCAAACCTGACGCAAGTGCCAAATCCTGAAACACGGAATGCGCCCCGCCTTCGCGAGCTTGAAGACCGTGATACGCGAAACCGCGAGTAACTCAGCCAGTTCGGGAGCGGTGAGGGCGTGAGTGATTCGCTCGATCTGATCGGGCAAAGACTGGACCTCGGACATAGATAGACCCCGGGATGAATTCCCGGAGGACGCCGGTGCTTGCCGGTGCCTCAGTGTCCGGGTGGACACGTCGGAAGTTTTTCTGTGGCCGAAATGGCCGGGTCGCCCTTTTCCGAAGGCCCCTCTTGCTTCGTCACTACACAGACTAGGCTCCGCTGATTTGAAGCCCAATCTGTTCTTCAATCTTGGGGGAGGGGTGGGTCAAATGTTGAAAAGAGAATCGCTACCAGGCGCGTAGTATGGGAACTTTACATGAAAAGTCCGCAATCTCAATTTGAGATTTTTATTGCCTCAGCGATCACCCAAAACCGGCCAGTGATTATCACCTGAAAACCGGCCAACGAGAGTAGCGTCCGGAACATTGTCTTGAACGAAGAGAAGAAACAACAGGTCTTAGCGCTTGGGACGGCTGGGCTGGTCGCTGCGGCACATCCAGCAAGCGACCGGAATCCGTCGGGAAACCGCAGGCGCGTATCTGAAATCCAACGCGGACTGATTTCACGTCGTGGAATCGACTGCAGATAACGATTTTGCATCGTGCTGGACTCCACCGTCGTGTACGTCGTGGGATGCTCTTTCAGGACTAAAGATAAGTTGCGAACCTGCAACGCGAGGACATCCACGCGCTTGAGGAAGCTCTGGGCTTTAAGTCGCTCTTGGAACTCGGAGAGCCTGCCTACACTATCGCCACCATCGCCTCACGCGCGGGCAAGAGCGAGGCTTATGTCTACGGTTTATGTTCCTAGCAACATAAGCCAAGTTGGACTAAACCGCTACGCGGTACGAATCAGGCCGCCGTTCAGTTGATAATCCCGGAGATCCATCTGAGTCTCACTCCACACCTTCTTCCCCAGGTAAGCCCCCGTTGCGGAACGATGGAGTCGCTGCTTGCAGCGAATTCCATCTGACAAAGGAGCTTTTCATGACATCCCTTCGGCAACACATGCTCGAGGACATGCAGATTCGCAATTTGGCGGTGAACACTCAGGAGTCGTACGTCCAGCAGGTCTCACTCTTCGCACGCTACTTCAACCAGTCACCCGAGCGGTTGGGACCGGAGCAGATTCGCGCCTATCAGGTCTACTTGACCAACGAAAGGAAGTTAGCCACTGGTTCGATCCTTATCGCCATTTCCGCGCTTCGCTTTCCTACTGGCAACCGACTCCTAGTGGTAATCGACAATCTCAACATTCGCCGGACCGGGGGAGCGTTCTGGCCATTCGAAGCAAACACGCCACTGGTCGTTGACGCGGATGCTGTATTGGCCTTTCCGGCTGCCGTTAAGGGCCTCGAACCTGTTTCCAGGCGCAAATCAGGGG
>PLBY01000083.1 GCA_003134655.1 Acidobacteriaceae bacterium | reverse complement strand
ACGCACCGGTGGTGGCATTGTGGACCCAATTTTTGCCAAGCCACTGAACTTCTTTCTGTTCGCCTTGCCTGCTTGGCAGCTCATCGCCGGCTGGCTGCTTACGTTAAGCGTGATTACCTGTGCACTTGCCGCTTTCTTCATACTGATTACGGGCGGAGCTCGTGTGCTCACTGGCCGGCTCAGCCGGTCTGTCGCGCTACCGTGGCGCGGGTTCTCTATTACATTTGCATTCCTCCTGTTGATCCTGGCGATGCGTGTCTATCTTGGGCGGTTCGAGCGGTTGCTCGACGATCATACGATCTTCGGGGGGGTGACCTACACGGACGCGCACGTCACACTCACCGGGATGCTCGTCGTTTGCGCGGCACTCGTTCTGGGCGCGGTAGTCGCAGCCGTCAATGCCGTGCGGGTGCCACGCGGGCGCTGGCTGTTGGCAGCGATCCTTCCAGCTGCGGTCTGTTATGTCGCGGTTCAAGGGATCGGATGGTATGTAAGCAGCTTCATCGTCAAGCCGAACGAATTGGTGCGGGAGAAGCCTTACATTGTGTACAACACCGACCTAACGCGGCAGGCCTACGGATTGAATCGAGTCTCGCAACGCGAGTTTCCGGCTGAGACGACGGTGGAAGCGGCTGACCCGGCCAACAATCAGGCAACACTTCAGAACATTCGGCTGTGGGACTGGCACGCCCTCCAAGACACGCTGCGTCAAATTCAGGAAATCCGCACTTATTATGACTTTCCCGATATTGACATTGATCGTTATGAAATCGATGGCACGACACGCGAAGTGATGCTCGCTGCGCGCGAACTGAGCGTCGATAAGCTCCCTGAGAGCAGCCGCAACTGGATCAACGAGAAGCTGATCTACACCCATGGCTACGGCATCACGATGAATCCGGTCAATGGCTTTACGCCGGAAGGGCTGCCGACTCTGATTTTGAGCAACATGCCGGTTCAGAGCACGGTGCGTAGTCTGACAGTGACGCGCCCAGAGATCTATTTCGGCGAGATGACCAATACCGATGTCTACGTGAAGACGCAGCAAAAGGAGTTTAACTACCCGCAGGGCCAGAGCAACAACTTAACGTCCTACGAAGGCAATGGCGGTATCCTTCTCGGCGGCTTCCTTCGCCGCATGATCGTCGCGCTCGACCAAAACGACCTCGCGAAGCTACCGTTCAGCGATGATGTGAACAAGAATAGCCGCCTCCTAATGCGGCGCAACATACGCGACCGTGTATCGGCGCTGGCGCCGTTCCTGACCTACGATCCGGATGCGTACATTGTGCTCGGCGAGGACGGCCGCCTGTCGTGGATCATGGATGCCTACACGGTGTCAGACAGCTATCCGTACTCGAGCCATTATCCTCTTGACAACAATTCCATTAACTACATGCGGAACAGCGTGAAGGTGGTGATCGACGCCTACGATGGCACGACCACGTTTTATGTCTTTGATACAGATGACCCGATCATAGCTGCCTACCGGCGCATTTTTCCGACGCTATTCAAAGATGCGTCGACGATGCCGGCGGGACTGCGGAAACACGTGCGTTACCCCGAGATGCTGCTCAAACTCCAGGCGGAAGTTTACGGCTTGTATCACATGACGGACCCAGAGGCGTTTTACAACCGGGAGGACCTGTGGACTGTGGCGACCGAAGTCGGCCTGGGCGAGGGAGGCCAGCAAACGACACAGGCGATGCAGCCGAATTTCGTGCTGATGAAACTGCCGGGCGAAACCGGCGAAGAGTTCGTGGCGATTCTGCCCTTCACTCCGGCGAACCGGAACAACCTGATCGGCTGGATCGCCGGGCGCAGCGACGGCGCACAATACGGTACGTCCGTGGTTTACAACTTTCCCAAGACCAAGCTGGTCGATGGGCCGCTGCAGATCGAGGCGAGAATCGATCAGAATGCGCAGCTTTCTGGACAATTGACGTTGTGGAATCAGCAGGGCTCGCATGTGCGGCGCGGGGCTCTGCTTGTGATCCCGATCGGGCGGGCGCTACTGTATGCGGAGCCGATCTACCTGCAGGCTGAGCGCAGTCCGATGCCNNACTGCCCCATCAACGAGCGCCGCTGCTGTCCCCCCGGAGCCTGCGCGAGGCGCACCGGCATCCGCCGCCTTACCTGCAGCTGATCTGAACGCGCTCATCGCGGAAGCCGCCAGAGACCTTGCCGACTATCAGCGCCTGACGGCGGAGGGCAAGCTCGGCGAGGCCGGGCAAAAGCTTGAAGAGTTGAAGCGGGTACTCGACAAACTGAACACGCGCCCAAAATAGACTTGCTGCGGACTCGCTAGGACATTCCATTGTGTAACAGGGTTGCGCCCAGTGGATGTCAGCATGGCGATCGACAAAAGTCCACACTTGTACACATTGGTTCGACTGATCGGGATGCTGCCAAGTGGGTAACCCACAAACCAATCAACGGAGTCGTCGCATTACAGGTTGGGTGACGAGGGCCTTGGCATGCCTCGGGCTCGTGGCCGCCACTACTTGGGCGGCCTTCTCACTGCTGCGTGTCAATAGCCTGATTGCGGGGTTTGCCTACGTCTTAGTTGTTTTGGTGGTAGCTGCGAAGTGGAGCTTGGCGGAATCGTTTTTGACTTCCGTGGCCTCGATGCTCTGCCTAAACTATTTTTTCCTTCCGCCGGTCCTGTCGCTCACAATCGCTGACCCACAGAACTGGGTAGCTCTTTTCGTCTTTCTGGTGACAGCCATCACGGCCAGTAAACTTTCTTCAAATGCTCGTCAGCGCGCTGATGAAGCGCAGGCCCGACGAGTCGAGGTTGAGCGCCTCTACCAGTTCAGCCGATCACTAATGCTAATCGACACTATCAGGGATCTCGGTGTGTTGATAGCCGAGCAGGTGAAACAACACTTTGGATTTTCGAGCGTTGTCTTTTGCGACGGCCTGACCGGCGAATTCAGCATGACAGGCGCACCGGACGAGGGTTTGGAGCAGCAAGTCTTGCGCGATATCGCGGTTGGTGGTGCGACTTGGTTTGTGTGGCGCAAAGAATCGACTGCAAAAGGCATTGAAGCCATTGTTGCTCCGGTCTCCTTGGGAGGCAAAATTGTTGGCAGCATTGGAGCCATTGGGCCCGCCGTGTCAGAACCTGCATTGCAAGCGGTCGCAAACATCGTAGGAATCGCGGTCGAACGTGCTCGACAACAAGATGCCGCTAGCAGAATGGAAGCTGCACGCCAGAATGAGCGCCTTAGGAGTATTCTTCTCGATGCTTTGGCGCACGACTTCACGACACCACTTACATCGATCAAGGGCGCCATTACGGCCGTGCGCTCCGCGTATCAACACCAAGCGGAGGAGGACGATCTGTTGGCCGTAGTCGAAGAAGAGTCAGATAAGTTAACTGGAATGATTGACGAGACGGTTGCCATGGCGCGGATTGAGCCGGGCAGGGCGAGAATTCAGCGCCGTCAACTTTGCATTATGAACCTAGTTCGCTCCTCCGTTGATCGCTTGAAAAGCCTCGTGGATGGTCGACCACTGGATATT
>PLBY01000133.1 GCA_003134655.1 Acidobacteriaceae bacterium | reverse complement strand
GGCACGACTCGCTCGCGGGTTAGCTTTTTCATGAACAGGTTCAGGAAATTGGGGTTCATTGACTATCACGCTGGTGATGATTTGCAGGTTCACAGTTCGCTTCTCAACATTGTTCTCCACGACTAGGATTTCGTTCTGAGAGCGTGGCTATGGGCGGTGGCCCGTCCAGGACGTTAACATTCCTGCAACTGCACAATCGCGGTCAACAAGTGGCTGGCCAGTTGATCCTTCGCGATGAAAGCATCCACAGATTTCAAAGCCTGCTCAGGAATGTCCATCGCTCCAGATAGCATGATGATTGGTGCTTGCGGCCTGAGCCGTCTCATTTCAATGGCAACTTCTTGACCATTCATTTCAGGCATGAAATAGTCGACGACGATGACGTCAACCGAATGGACGGAAGCCAATTCGAGTGCTTTGCCGCCGCTGGGAGCGGTCAGAACGGTATACCCGACGCTTTCGAGAAATGCCCTCTCGCACTCGAGCATATCTTCGTTATCGTCGATGCAAAGAACGATCTTGTATTGAGGCTTCAGGCGCATGTGCCGATTCATACGCTTCCAGTGTCAATATTTTGGCCTTTAGAAACTGTTCACAATTGCACATCCCTCACCTCGGTTTAGCTGGACATAAA
Source organism: Acidobacteriaceae bacterium (assembly GCA_003134655.1). Classification (GTDB taxonomy): domain Bacteria; phylum Acidobacteriota; class Terriglobia; order Terriglobales; family Acidobacteriaceae; genus Sulfotelmatobacter. The sequence goes on along the minus strand of PLBY01000133.1, from coordinate 79,792 downwards.
AACGCCGAACCCAGGAGAGTTCGATCTGCGCCGGCTCGCTCCTTCTGACCATTGGCGGGGTGGTCACTCTAAGGGTTCGAAATGGGGCGACTCGACGCCGAGTGAGGCGAACGCCTCATCCATGGTCTTGGCGATTCTCAGCAGCGGCCGCGTGGACGCTCCTGCGATTTGAAAAATGCGTGCCAGGCCCTGCCCAAGCAAGGTCGGGGCGACAAGAATGCTCGGCCGTCTGGAGGTATCCGGCATGGCCGGTTCTTGATGTGCCAGGTTCCGGGCAGGTTCGGTGGATATGGCGACCTCAGTCACGTGGGACAGGTCGAAGATTCCTGCGCGGGCATCGGTCGCTCTCGAGTACTTTCGAATCGCCGAGTAAAACTCCGCAAGCGATTGATCCGTGAGTCGTCCCGCGAACCGGCCTAGCAGAATCTTGTTCCTCGGGTCGAACTCAAACCAGAACCCCATTGCCGGCACCATCCCTTCACGATTGGTGCCACTGATTGCACCACGAAGTTCAGAGAATCATCCAGTTACCTCGGTTACCGTGGATGAATCTCAGGCGTCTTCCTTGGGCCTCGAACTACTTCACTTCAAGGTTGTAGGATCCCGATCCAATCTGAACCACAAACGATCCGCTCTCTTCGTGCGCGCTCACTGCGTTTCCATCCTGGGTGACGTGGCCTCCTCGGATTTCAGGCAGGAAGACTTTTGCAGACGTATTGGGGGGGATGGTGACGCGAAGAGAAAACGGCCCCGCAGGCGTGCCATCCCAATCGCTGATGATTTTGCCGTAAGCGGAATCATATTCTGCGCGTGCCGAGGTCATGCGCGAATCGGGATGCGGATGGACGATGATCTCCTTGAAGCCGGGCGAATTCGAAGTGGTGTCGATGCCGGCGGCGTAGCGATAGACCCATGCGATGACCGATCCGAATGCGTAGTGGTTGTAGGAGTTCATCGCCGGATCGCCGGTGTCGCCGTTCCATCGCTCCCACCATGTGGTCGCGCCCTTCGAGAGCATGTAGCCCCAGGAAGGATAGGTATCGTTCAGCAGGAGGCGGTAGGCGACGTCGCTGCGTCCATGATCGGTGAGGGTAAAGAGCAAGAACGGAGTGCCGAGGAAGCCCGTCGAGAGATGCCAGTTATGAGCCTCGATGTCTTTGACCAGTTTGTCGACGATGAGGGGCTCGAGAGACTCGGGCGCCATCTTTGTATAGAGGGTAACGACGTAGGAAGTTTGCGTTCCCGTGCCGACTTCGCCGCCTTCCGTGATATAGGCCTTCTGGAACGCGGCTCGAATGCTCTGCACGAGGTCGTCATAGCGTTTGGCGTCAGAGTCCTTGCCGACAGCGTGCGCCATCTGCGACATCATGTTGGCGATGAGCGCCCAATACGCGGTCGCGAGCAGGTCTTTGTTCGTGTTTTCGTCGGGTGCGAGCCAATCAGCGTAGTTCGGGCCGAGTCCGTTCCTGCGCAGGAAATCGGGATTCCGGCTCCGGATGAACTCCATCCAGCGCTGCATTGCATCCCAATTGCGCGTGATGATGGCTTTGTCTGCGTACTGCATCCAGGTTGTCCACGGGACGATCACGCCCGCATCGCCCCATCCCGGAGCCCCGATCCTATCGCTGTCGGGGAGAGGATCCGCGGATTCATTCATACTCGAGGGCAAGGTGTTGGGCGACACATTGGTAAACGCGCCCTGCCGATTTTGGGCATCTGCTATGTCTTGCATGAATTTCTGGGAGAATGCCGCGACGTCGAAGTTGTAAGTTCCCGTACGCCAGAAGACTCCCGCGTCTCCCATCCAACCCAGGCGTTCGTCGCGCTGCGGGCAGTCGGTTGGGACGCTCAGGAAATTGCCGCGCTGGCCCCAAAGTCCGATCGACCACATGTGGTTGACCAATGCGCTGGAAGTCGTCAGTTTGGCGGTAGGCTCCCCGCTCACGCTGCTGACTACATCTCCAGTGATGGCCGCGAGGGTGGGGGTTCCGGGGTAGCCGGTCACTTCGACATACCGGAAGCCGTGAAAGGTGAAATGCGGTGTGAAAGTTTCTTCGTCGCCGCCCCGCAAAATGTAGACATCAGTCGCGTCCGCGTTCCGCAGATTTGCGGTGTAAATGGTCCCGTCGGGATTCAGGATTTCCGCAAATCGTAAGCGGACTCTGGTGCCGGCCGTACCCTTGACTCTTAGACTCACCCATCCCACCATGTTCTGGCCCATATCGAAGATGTAGGTTCCAGTTGCGGGCTGAGTCACTTGCTTCGGGTTCAGGGTAGCGATGGTGTGAACCGGGGCGGCGATTTGGCTCGAAACGGTGATCGACGGTGCGTCGGCAACCACCGCAGTAGTCCATCGTGAGTCGTCGAAGATAGCCGTATCCCATCCGGTCTGCTGCAGGCGCGCGTCGTACAATTCTCCGGCGTAAATCTCGGACCGCACAATGGGTGATTTCGCTGCCTTCCACGATTCGTCGCTCACAACCGTCTGGTGAGTCCCATCGGAGTACTCGATTTCAAGTTGTGCAAGGAAGCGATCGGGAGGAGCGAAGAAATGCGTGCCGTTCCAGGTCAGGGGACTGCCATACCAGCCGTCGCCCAAAAGTGCGGCGATCACGTTGTTGCCGTTTACCAACAGCTTAGTTACATCGTAAGTTTGGTAAACGACTCGTTTGCGATAGTCAGTAAATTCAGGGGTGAGAACGCCGTCTCCGACGCCGTTGCCGTTCAAGACGATGCGGTAACTGCCCAGCGCCGTCACGTACAGCCGCGCACGCTGGACGCTCTTTGTTAATGCGAGGCTTCGCCGCAGGTAAGCGGCCGGTTGCGGCAGGGGTCCCGGATCGCCAAGGCGCGCGTCCTTTAAATCGCCCAAGACCACGACTCGGGCCCAACGGTTTGTGTTCTCGGGACTTACCTGCCAATGTTCATCCGTGGGAATTCGCATCACGGAACCACTCGGAAGCGTGATTTTGACTAATGCCGCGAGCGCTGCCTTCGCGGTCTTCTCATCTTTGTTTGGGCCCCATTGCGGCGCGTCGGGCGCGGTGACTTTGACCTCAAGCAAGTTCTTGCCAACGACCAGTCTGTCCGTGATATCCCGCCGGTCAAACGCATTCCACTCTCTCTTGCTCCCTACATCATGTCCGTTGACTGTCGCCGCAAAGGTGCCGCGAGCCGTGACGAACAAAGCCGCGTCACTCGGCTTCTCGGCGAGGCGCACCTCGACCCGAAAGGTCGCAGATGTTTTCGGGACGACGGCGACCGCATCTTGCCCTTTGATCCAAATCCAGTGGATGCCTTGGCGGTCGGTCTGGCCCTCAGGATTGTTCCAGCGAATCCACTTGGCGCTCCAGTCGGTGGGATGAAGAAGCCCCATTTCCCACCATGCCGATTCAGTCGATTCGGCCATCTGTCCCGCCGAATCCCAGACGCGGACTCTCCAGTAGTAGCGGCGGCGGGATTCTAGCGCCGGTCCAGCGTAGGCAATGTCCACCGATTCGTCCGACGTGATTCGGCCGCTGTCCCATACATCCACGTTGCCGAAGGTCAGTTGCTCCGGGCCGCTCGCAACCAAAATCTGGTAGGCAGCCTGCTTCCAGTTATGCTCGGCGCTGTCGCTTTGCCACGACAAATGAGGCGCACTCTGGTCAATTCCCAGGGGGTTTACGAGATACTCGCAACGGAGACGGACAGGAGCAGCAGTTGCCACTGCGGTGAATGCCGCCCACACCATGGCTTGTCGAAGTGTCACGTTCAGATTCACCAGTCTCTTCTCCTGCGCCAGCACGAGTGTAAACCGAAAGCGCCCTAAGAGTGTTTCGCATAGTGAAGAAATCGATGCGAAACGGTTTTCCCGTTGGACCTGGAACACTTGCCAGCATTATCATCGTCATCGCGTGAACATCTCACGAGTCGTCAATATCGAGGACCTGCGCCGCATGGCGCAGCGCCGGCTTCCCAGGTCGGTGTTTGACTATTTGGATGGCGGTGCCGAGGGTGAACTTACGCTGGCGGAAAACTGCCGCGCTTTCCGCGATGTTCTGTTTCGTCCGCGTGGCGCGGTGGCCGTTGGCAATTGTGACTTGAAGACTCGGGTGCTCGGCCACGAACTCGCTTTCCCTGCGATGCTGGCCCCGGTTGGATACAGCCGATTGATGCACCCTGCTGGTGAGGTTGCCGCCGCTCACGCCGCAGGAGAGGCCGGCACCGGGTACATTCTCTCGACGATCTCCGGCCACAAACTGGAGGATGTGAAAGCAGCGTCGAAGGGGCCATGCTGGTACCAGCTGTATCTGTTGGGAGGACGCGAAGCCGCGGAGGGTTCGATCGACCGGGCTCGCTGCGCAGGATTTTCTGCGTTGGTCATCACTGTGGATACGCCCGTTGCCGGACTGAGAGAGCGCGATCCCCGCAACGGCATGAAGGAATTGCTGGGGTCTTCGTGGTTCGCGAGGATTCCATATCTCCCCAACATCATTGCCCATCCCGACTGGTTGGCATCGTTTCTGCTGGATGGTGGCGTGCCCAAACTCGAAAACGTTGTGGTCCCGGGCAAAGGCCCGATGGCACTCTTGGATGTTGGTGCGGCGCTGGCGAGCGCAACGGTGACGTGGGAAGACCTGCGCTGGATCCGCGAAGTCTGGTCGGGCCCGATCGTGGTCAAAGGTCTGCTGACCGGCGACGACGCCAGACGTGCTGTAGACGAAGGCGCACGCGCTGTAGTGGTGTCAAACCACGGAGGCCGTCAGCTCGATTCGGTGTCATCGACTCTGCGGGCGCTTCCCGAGGTGGTGGCGGCCGCGAAGGGGCAGATCGAAGTGCTTATGGACGGGGGAGTTCGACGGGGCAGTGACATTGTGAAGGCCCTGTGCCTGGGCGCGCGTGCCGTCCTGATCGGGCGAGGATATGCCTACGGACTGGGGGCCGCGGGGCCGGCAGGAGTCGTTAAAGCATTGGAGATTTTACGAGCCGACGTGGAACGCACCGTTCGACTGCTGGGCTGTCCATCGGTTGCAGCTCTGGATCGATCGTATGTTGAAGTGCCTGTCAGTTGGCCCGTCCACTGACGAGCTGCCGGGTGTCTACACCTGAAGAACGTCGCCTTCGCGCGCGACCATCTCGTACAACACCGGATTGACGAAGAATCCGATAAAGAGCCGCGAAATTAGTCCCGCGACAATGACGATGGCGAAAGGTTTCTGCGTATCGGAGCCGATCCCGGTCGACAGCGCGGCGGGAAGCAGCCCGAGGCACGCCACCAGCGCGGTCATCATGATCGGACGAAGCCTGAGAAGAGAGGCTTCCCGCGTGGCCGTGCGGATGTCGAGTCCTTCCTGGCGCAGCTTATTGATGTACGACACAAGAATCACAGCCGTCTCGACTGAAACCCCGAGCAATGCCAAAAGCCCCAGGACCGACGACACGCTGAACGGAGTATGTGTCAGCTTAAGGGCCACCAGCGCGCCCACAGGTTCGGTCATGATCACGCCCAGAGCAATGGTGACGGGAAACTTGAAGTTCCCGTAAAGAGCAAACAGGATCATGAAAATCAGCACCACGGCAAGCGGGCCAATGAAAAACATCTGTGACTTTGCTTCGAGAAACTGGCTGTATTCACCGCCCCACAACATGCGGTAGCCCTGCGGCAATTTCACAGCTTTATTCACGGCGGCCTGACCATCGCGGACGGCGCGCTCCAAGTCGCGGCCCTCAATGCTGTACTGCACTCCGATGTAGCGGGAATTATTTTCGCGGTAAATAAAGGACGCGCCGTTGCCTTGGGTGATGTTGGCGAGTTGACTGAGTGGAATCTGCTGCCCATCGGGCGTGCCGACCAACAGGTTTCCAATCTCGCGCGCGCTGCTGCGGAATTGTGGCTGCATGCGCACTACGAGGTCGAACAACTTCTCCCCTTGAATGACCTGCGTGACCGCCTGTCCGCCGACCGCAGCCGAAATCACGGCCTCGACGTCGGCGACATTGATGCCATAGCGCGCGATCTTGTCTCGGTCGACGTCTACCAGCAAGCTGGGCTGCCCCAATTCGCGCACCACGGTGAGTTCTGTGAAGCCAGGTATGGTGGCCAGGGTGTTCTTGATCTGGATCGCTTTATCCTGAAGCACATTCAGATCGTCGCCATAAATTTTGACAGCCAGCGAACTCTTGAGTCCGGTCAGGGCTTCGTCGACGGCATCTTCTGCCGGTTGCGTGTAGTTGAAGATAATTCCGGGGAAGGCGATGAGTTTCTGGTTGATGGATTCGATCAGATGCTTCTTGTCGCTGGTATCACCAGCCCACGACTTATCCTTGTACGATTTCAAGCCAACATAGAACTCGCAGTTAAAAAAGCCCGTCGGGTCGGTGCCGTCGTCGGGGCGGCCCAGTTCTGAAGCCACGACCGTAACCTGCGGATAAGAGGTGAGAATGGCTCGGATCTGCGGGGCGATCTTGCTGGCTTCCTCGAACGAAATCGTATACGGCATGGTCGCCCGCACCCAGAGCGCGCCTTCGTCCAGGTGAGGCATAAATTCTCCGCCAATAAAAGGCACCAGCAGCAGGCATGCGCCAAAGATCAGACTGGCAATCACCAGAGTTGTCTTCGGGCGATCAAGCGCCCAATCCAGTTGCACTGCGTATTTGCGCTTCATCCACTCATACGCGCGGTTCGGCTTTTCCTTGACACCGCTCCTGAACCAATACGAGGCTAGGACTGGGATGAGAGTGAGCGTCAGAATCAGTGCGCCGACCAGCGCAAACGACATCGTCTCGGCCATGGGATGGAACAGTTTCCCGGCCGGTCCGGTCAGAGCGTAGATCGGCAGGTAGCCCGCGAGGATGACCGCGACCGAATAAAAGATGGGACGGTCCACATCCTTTGCGGCTGCGAGAATGACCTCGTCGAGCTTGTATTCCTGGCCCTCCCGCAACGCGAGCTCGCGGTAGATATTTTCGATCATCACCACGGTGCCGTCGATCACGATGCCGAAGTCGATGGCGCCAATGGAAAGCAGATTTGCAGCGACGTCGTGCGCATGCAGCACGATGAACGCAAACAGCAACGACAGCGGGATGGTGACGGCGACGATGATCGCGGCCCGGAAGCTGACCAGGAAGAAGATGAGCACGACGAGCACCAGCACCATGCCGCGGAGCAGATTGGCCTCGACGGTGTCGGTGGTCAGATCGACCAACTGGCTGCGGTCATAGTAGGGATGAATCTTCACGTCCTGGGGCAGGATTTGTTGGTTTAGTTCGTCGGTCTTTGCCTCCACTGCCTTCAGCACGTTCTGCGTCTGCTCCCCGCGCAGCATGAGGATGACGCCTTCGACGGCATCATCATTTTTCTGATAGCCGAATTCTCCCAGTCGTGGCGCGTGCCCGATCGTGACTTCGCCGACGTCGCGCACCCGGATGGGAACGCCCTTGTTCGCGCCCACGACGATGTTGCCAATGTCGTCCGTATTGCGCACCAACCCGATGCCGCGCACGTAGTAAAACTGCCCGCCCTGCGAATAGAATCCTCCGCCCGCATTGGCGTTGTTAGCGGCCAGGGCCGCAGTTACCTGCGGCACAGTCAGGTGATAGCCATAGATTCGCGCCGGATCGAGCAGCACCTGATACTGCATCGTGGTGCCACCGAAGCCCGAGTCGTCCGCCACGCCATGGACCGAGCGGTAGGCCCGCTCAACCACCCAGTCTTCAATCGTCTTCAATTCCTGTGGGCTGCGGTCTGGGCTTTCGAGCACATAGCGGTACACCAGGCCGCTCGGGCTGAATAGCGGGGCCATGCTCGGGGTCACTCCCGTGGGGAGCGTGGCTTGCGCAATCCTTTGAAAAACGATCTGTCGGGCAAGATAGTCGTCGGTGTTGTCTTCGAACGTTAGTCTGATATCCGATAAGCCGTACAGCGAGATCGACCGCATCATCACCATGTGCGGCACGCCGTTCATTTGAAGTTCCAGGGGAAGCGAGACGAGTCGCTCGACTTCTTCGGCGGCGTGGTCCGGCCATTGCGTGATGAGTTCGACTTGCGGCGGCGCGAGATCGGGATAGGCGTCCACGGGCATCCGCTGAAAGGAAATGATTCCGCCGATGGTGATGAAAGCGGTCAGCATCAGTACCAGAAACCTCTGACGCAGCGCCGCTTGGACGATTCGATGGATCATTCAGGTGTGGTGGACACTATCCTCGCTTCAGTCTGAAAAACACTTTGTATCCCGGCCTGCTGCGATCAGCGTTGCAGCGAATTTGCAAACTGCAGGAACAGGCTGCCATCTCCGATTACGTGGTCCCCGGGTTTCAGTCCGCTACTAATCTCGGTCTGTCCGTTCAGACTTTCGCCCAGCGTTACCGTGCGCCTGCCGAACTGGTTCGCAGATGCCTCGACATACACAAAGGGTTGATTTTCGCTGTCGCGCAGGATCGCCGCATCGGGCAACGCAATGGCGTTGGGCAGCTTGCCAGCGTTTACCGTCGCCGTCACGTACATATCCTTCTTCAATTTCTCGCCAGGATTGTTGGTCTCAATGCGGGCTTGAAGCGTGCGCGTGTTCGGGTCCAGAGAAGCAGCGACATATGAGATGCGTCCGTGGAACGCCTGCGAATAACTGTCGGTCTGAATGGTTACCTGATCTCCAACCGTCACGTACGGCAGGTCTTTTTGGTAGACATTCACCAGAACCCAGACAGTGCCGGTATCAGAAATCATGAAGCACTGAGTGGCGCCGGACTGGATCAATTGCCCCGCGGCCACGTCCTGTTCGACAACCTCGCCGCCAATGGTTGCCTTGACCGGAACTTCAAAAGAAGGGGGACCCTGCATCAGCGAGTCTGGATCCGTGATGCCCAACACTTTCAGCGCGGCCTGTGCCGCAGCCAGATCACCATTGGCTTGTATCTCCGCCGTTTGTGCTTGCTCCAGGGTCTGCTCGGCGATCGCCTTGTGTTCGAATAGGTCCTTGGCACGTGCGTACGCCTTCTGCGCCAGAGAGTATGCTTCCTTGGCTTTCAAGTAATTCGTGCGGAGTTGCGAGTAATCTGGACTGGCCACGTAGAGCATGGGTTCGCCCTGATGCACGTGCTGGCCCGGAACAACGACGATTCTGTTGACTGGCCCGCTCACCTGCGTAATCACCGGGATGGTGTGAAAGCCGTTGTACGCCACAGCACCAGTGAGCCGTAGCATCCGCGTCAAGGTCGTCGGCTGCACGTTGAGGACCTGCACGTGCGACATCTGCTCGGGAGGGATCGTGAAGAGTTCCGGATTCCCCGAGTTCTTCGCGTTGCCAGTGGGCTGTCCTGCCCCCTCGCAGCCGGCAAAGGTGAGCAGGCTCGCGCTCATCGCGGCCAGCGCAATCCATACTTGCCAGAGGTTCGTTTCTTTACGCCCGTTCATGGCAGGTTCCTCGTTCCCAGCGCTTCCTTCAACTGTTCCAGTGCGGTCATGTACGAGGCCAAGGCCTGTCGGTACGCCAATTGAGTGGACCGGTAGCTGCGCGCGGCATCAAGGAAATCGAGCAGGCTGGCGGCGCCGCGTTTATAAGCATACTCGCTGATATCGCGGGAATCCTGAGCCTGCTTGAGATATCCAGACGTGTAGAGTTGCACGACCTCGTCATTGCTCTTCACCGCCTCGTAGGCATTGGCCACGTCCGAGAGAACCGTATCGCTCGCGGATTGCTCCTGCTCCTTCGCCTGCGCCAGGGCGTAATTGGTGCGTGCGATTTCGCCTTGATTGCGATTAAAGATCGGCAACTCAAAATTTGCGAAGATCGACGCCGTGTTCTCCCCGGAGACATGCGTGAAGTCATAGGTGCCGTTTACGTCCACCTTGGAGTTCGCTTTGGCCAGAAGGTACTGGCTCTGGGCGGCGGTGATCCCCAATTCAGCAGCGCGAAAATCAGGGCGCTCGCGGAGCGCCCGCATCTGCAAATCTTCCAATTTAACTTGGAGAGGTTGGTACGCCAGATCGCCAATGACGTCAAAATCGGCCGGTACCGCGTCATAACCCAGGAATTGCCGGAGCGCCACCAGAGCCTGCACCTTCGCCAGGCGGGCCGATGACACATCGGTCTGAAACTGCAGGAGTTGGAGCTTGATCTTGAGGAAGTCGCCTTCGCCGATAAAGCCCGCTTTAAATTGCGCCTGGCTGATGTCGACGGTTTGCTGAAAATCTTTCAGATCCTCAAGGGCGAACTGAAGGGTCGATTCCGCCAGCAAAACGCTGACAAACTGCTGACCCACATTGAATGCCAGAGTGCGCTCGGCATCGCTGATTTGCGCCCGGGTGACCGCGGTCTGGTCGCGCGCCGCCTGCAGTCGTCTCTGTCGCTTGTGCCCGCGCTCGAAGAGGTAGCTGAGCCCAATATCAAATTGCTGCGTTTGGTCCAGATTCGTCCCGGAAAAGTCTTGGGGACTGAAGAATGGGATGAACTGGGTGTCTACTCCCAGTGTGGGATTAGGGCGCAGATTTGCGGTGATCTCCTGCGCCTGATTCTGAAGAATCAGGGTCCGGCTGGCCTTCAGCGAATGATTATGCGCCAGTGCCAGATCGATGGCCTGGTCAAGACTGATGAGGGTCGTACTTTGCGCGACTGCAGTGCCTCCTGGCAGCAGGAAGAGCATCACCGCTGAGGCGAACACCCCAAAGAACCGTGAATGCATAAGAGTCAAGTCAACGGGCGCTGAAACCTGGTGTAGGAAACGGTGAACGTCTCGACTGATCTTCGCCACCTCCAAGCTTGTGAGCCTGTACCGCCCTCCTCGCTGTCGTAAGCACGACCCGCCCCGGGAGGCCATTGTAAACGGGGAGCCCATCCCAGGGCGATAAAGATTAGATGCAGAGGGAAGCTGACGAGAAAGAGCGATCGCCGCCTTCGCCTTGAGATTATGCCGATTCCGGCGGCCAGTGCGGTTCCTTTGAGTTGGTCGAACTCTCAAGGTTGACGCGTCGGGTAGCATAGAATGTCTGCGAACGACGGAGACAGGCCAGATGAACAACCGACGTCAATTCCTGAAGATGCTGTCAGCGGCTGCGCTGACGCCTTTTGTCGCAGCTCAGACGAAGACCTCTGAAACGAAAGCGAGCAAGATCCCGCTGGCATTCTCAACCCTGGCTTGTCCCTCATGGGAATGGAAGAAGATCCTGGATTTTGCTGTGCTGCACGGATTCTCCGCTATCGAACTGCGCGGTGTCGAAGGAAAACTGGATTTACCCGCGCTTCCCCTCTTTGCAGCCGACCGCATCGAGCAGACCAAGCAGGAAATTCTGGCCAGCAAGCTGAAGATTGCGTGCGTGAGCAGTTCCGCGCAGATGTATGTCGAAGATCCGACGAAGCGCGCGAAGGAATTGGCAGACGCGCGCCGCTTCATCGATCTGGCGGCCGTGCTCGGAGCCCCTTACGTGCGCGTCTTTGGCGGCAAGGCGGAATCTGACAAGAGTCCCGTGCCCAGCGACGAAACCAAGGCCCGAGTAGCCGCCGGCTTGCGCGAACTGGGCAAATACGCTGGCCCGCACAAGGTGACGGTCATTATCGAATCCCACGACCATTTCACAGCTTCCGCGACGTTGAAGAGCGTTTTGCAACAGGCTGATTCCGAGCATGTCGGTCTGCTCTGGGACGCGCATCACACGTTCGCTACCTCGAACGAGGATCCTGAATTCACGGTAGGGCAACTAGGCACGTGGATCCGCCACACGCACCTCAAGGATTCCATTGGTAGCGGAGAAGATCGCAAGTATGTGTTGACGGGGCGAGGCAATGTCCCCATCCAGCGCCAGATCGAGGCGCTGCGCTCGATTGGATACAAGGGCTTCTACTGTTTCGAATGGGAAAAAATGTGGCACCCGGACATCGACGACCCCGAAATCGCAGTCGCCGATTACGCGCACGTGGTCGGCCAATGCCTGGGAAACGCCCACGCCTGCGGATTGTAGGGCCTAGCCAGGCATGCTTTCTGTGATCGTTTCGCTCGCCGCATCCCAGTAAACTTTCTTTCCGGTCCAATACGATTCAGCTGACATTATGCAGGCGACGGAGTGGGCGAAACCATCGTGCACCGTCGCGTGCGGCTGCTGGCGGGATCGCATGCACTCGAACCAGTTCGCCATGTGCTCGGTGGACAGGTCGTCAATCCCCAGCGGCGGAAGTTTCGTCTCTCCCGGCAGCTGCACAAAGTGGGATTTTCTCTTCTCGTCGATGTCAGCGTCGTCCTCGTGCGTCCCTTTCTCTTCGATGACCTGATAGCGCGGGCTGCCTTCGCCGCCGTGATTGATCAGACTCGCTTTCTTACCCATGTAGCGCGTGAAACTGGGCGCGTCATTGCCGAAGCTGGTCGAATAACTCACCAGAAAACCCTTCGGATATTCGAGCAATGTCTGAAACGTGTCAGCCGTTTCGCGTCCGTCGTGCCAGGCGAACACTCCTCCGTGAGACACGGCAGACTTCGGAAAATGGTCATCCATGAACCAGTGCACCAGGTCGATGCCGTGGCTCATCCACTGATCGGGAATGCCGCTGGAGAATTCCTTGTAAAGACGGAACTCAAAATACATTTGAGGATCAAACGGCCGCGCAGGCTTGGTCAGCAGCCACTTGCTCCAATCGGTGTCCTGTTCGCGAATTTGCTTCACTTCCGGACGGCCCCGCCACCGCGGACCGTGATAGTTCCACACCACTTCAACCTTGCTCACGTCTCCGAGCGCCCCACTTCGCGCCACCTTTTGTGCCGCCTGAGGATGGGGCTCGCTGCGATGCTGCGTGCCGACCTGCACGATTCTCTTGGACTGCACCACGGCGTCGCGCGCTGCTTTGGTTTCGCTCAGCACGTTCCCCATGGGCTTTTCGACATAGGCATCTTTGCCTGCCTGGACGGCCATCTTCAAAAGCGGCGAGTGCGAGTGCTCAGGAGTGGAGATCAATACCCCGTCGACATCCTTCATCGCGAGCAGTTCTTCAGCGTGCTGGACGGCCCGTGGAGCTCGGCCGTAGTATCCCGCATTCGTGGCGGTGGCTTTGTCGCGGTTCACTTTCCACAGATCGCAGACCACGGTCATCTCCACGTGATGACTGTCCTTCAACTTGGAGGCGATCAGGTCGAGATCCCCGCCGCGGCTTCCGATGCCGATGTGCCCGAGGGAAATCCGGTCGTTGGCGCCCACGATGTTTTCGTATGACAAGGCCGTGCGCGGCAGAACCACTCCGCCGGCGATCACGGCCGCGGATTTGCTCAAGAAGGCCCTTCGGTTAATCTGCGGGGAATCACTCATGATTGGCTCCGATGCACGAATTGACTCGCCATGCTAAGTGGGACTGATGTTCCCGTCAACAGCCACGTCAACGCGAAATAGTACTGCTCAACTGGTCTTCAAGCCGTCTGGAACCAACGGCAGCGAGCGTAACCGTACGCCGACTGCGTCGAAGATCGCATTGGCGATTGCGGGCGCCAGCCCGATCATCGGGCACTCGCCCGCGCCCACCGATGGTATATCTTTGCGGTCTAGCAGAACAGTCTCCAGCGAAGGAACATCGCTGAACCTCGGCACGCGATATTCCGACATCCGCCCGTTCAGAATCTTGCCATTGTCGAATTCGATCGCTTCGAAAAGTGCGCCACCCAGTCCCTGAATGTTCGACCCTTCGATTTGATTGCGGAGCCCGTCGGGGTTCACAATCGCACCGCACTCGAAGGCAGAGACTACTCGGACGACTTTGACATCGCCCGATTTGCGATCGACGTTGACCTCGGCGAACGTCGCGATGTTCCCCAGTTTCTCGTATCCGCCCCCCATGCCAAATCCCTCGCCGGGGGCCTTGCTTTTCTCCCAACCAAATTGTTTCGCCGCGGCCTCGAACACCGCGCGGAGCCTTTCATCTTTCAAGTTCTTCAGGCGGAATTCGAGTGGATCCATCTTCACCGCGTGCGCCGCTTCGTCCATGTGCGACTCGCGGGCGAAATGGTTCGCGGTGGCCGCCAGAGCCCGGTACGATCCCTGGCGCAAGGGAGAATTGACCGCGTGAAAAACGATGCGCTGGTTCGGGATCTCGTAATAGGTGCGAATTCCCGCTGAGCCGGAGTTGTAGTTGTGAAACTCCCACGCGGTAATCGTTCCGTCATTGCGCGCGCCGCTGGTCACGTCGATCACGCCCGCGGGACGAAAGTACGCCCACGTGAACTCCTCTTCCCGCGTCCACACCACTTTCACCGGACTCTTCGCCGCGCGCGCCAGTCGCGCCGCTTCTATTGCCGTTTCGCCGGTGTGCTTGCCGCCGTAGCCGGATCCTGTGTCTGGCATCAATACGCGCACCTGGTCTTCGGGAATGCGAAACGCCTCGGCGAGTTGCCCGCGGACGCCGAAGGGCCGCTGCGTTCCGGTCCACACAGTGAGTTTGTCGCCGTCCCACTTAGCCAGCGCAGCCCGGGGCTCGAGCGGAGTGTGCGCGATGTACGCCACGGTATAAGTCTGCTGCAGGCGGTGATCGGCTGATCCAAGCGCCTGATCCACGCTGCCTACGTCATAGCGATCGCCGTCGCCCGTTGGGTCCTTGCCCTCGACCGTGTTCTTCCTCAAATAGTCGAACAGCTCTTTATTCGAAGGCTGCGGCTCGGACTTCCACTCCGCATGAATGGCGGCGATGGCCCCTGCGGCTGCCTCGGTGCTCGCAGCGGCAACGCCGACGAAGTTGCCATCATGGACGACGCTGGCGCCCATTTGCTCGGCCTTCTGTGTATCTACCGAAAGCAACGTCGCGTTAAACGATGTTGGCCGCAACACCTTGCCGTAAAGCATGTCGGGCAATTTCTGGTCGGACGGATAACGGTGTTTGCCGGTGACAAAGTCGCGTCCATCCACCTTCATTGCAGATTGGCCCGCTACCTTCCAGTTCGCCGCCGGAATGAGAGGAGTCTCGGCCGTGACGGTCTGGGTCAACTGCTGGCCTTTCGTCAGCGCCGCATATTCCACAGATCGCTTGTGCTCGGGATCCGTGATCTTTCCGTCGGCAGCGATCAGGTGCTGCCGATCCGTCTGCCATTGCGCCGCTGCCAGGCCGATCAGCATTTCGCGCGCCGCCGCTGACACTTTGCGCAGCTGCAGGTTCATCGTGGGAGTCGTGCGACTCCCAAACGTGCCCATGTCAAACGGCGTGAGCTGGGTGTCGCCCATTACCATCTCAATCTTTTCGATCGGTACATGAAGTTCTTCCGAAACCGCCTGGCTCAGGGAGGTGCGGATGTTCTGTCCCATCTCGGCCTTTCCCGTGTACACCATGACCTTGCCGTTTTCGCCGATGTGAAGCCAGGCATCAATTTCTTTAGGAAGGGAATCGCCGTGCCGCCTTCGGCCGCCCGACTCTTGCGCGACCACTGCTGGTTTCAAGACTGAAATCACGAGAAGTCCTGCACCGAGGAACTTGAAGAATTCCCGTCGATCTAGATCGAAGCGGTACGGAGCCGCCGCGCGAAGTTCGTAGCGCTCCGGTTCCAACTGGACATCCGCGAAGGGTTTCTCGTTCATCGGCTGGCTCCTTTCGCGGCAGATGACGCTGTCCCAGACTTTGCCGCCTTCTGAATGGCACTCACGATCCGCGGATACGTTCCGCAGCGGCAAACGTTGCCATCCATGAAATTGATGATCTCGCTCTCATTTGGGGACGGATTGCGCTGCAGCAGCGCAACCGCCGACATAATCATTCCTGACGTGCAGTACCCACACTGCATCGCCCCAGCTTCGAGGAACGCTTCCTGCACGGGATGCAATCGTTCACAGTTGGCGAGTCCCTCAATGGTTGTAATCTGCTTCGAGGAAACGGCGACGACCTTGGTCACGCAGGACCGCTGGGCCTTCCCGTCGATCAGGACGGTGCAGGCGCCGCATTGACCTTCCCCGCAGCCATACTTGCTTCCAGTCAAATCGAGTTGCTCGCGCAATGCGCTGAGCAGGCTGGTTTGCGGGTCGGCTTCAACGGTATAAGCTTTTCCGTTAACGGTGAGACGAACGGTAGCCATTTCTATGCTCCCTAATCGTGGAGTACGCGTGGAGTTGTGAGCGGAGATGCTTTAGAAAATCATATACCCGACCGAAGGGCCTGTGAAAGACTCGAGTGGCCGGCCCCTATATCTCAGTCGTTGATCGCCTGGTACGCGAGCACGTTCACCTCGCGGTCCAGATCCAACCCGCCCGTCGGATGCAGTTGCGCCATAAAAATGACAATCATCTGCTCTTTCGGATCGATTTTGAATCCCGTATAGAAGAAGCCTCCCCAGTTGTACTCGCCGGCAGATCCCAATTCAGACAGAGGTCCTTTCACCCCATCGATTCCGAACCCCAGACCGAAACCCTGATCCGGTCCGATCTTTCCGAGTTGATCCTGCGTCATGAGTTCGACGGTCTTGCGGCTCAGCAGACGTGTATTGCCGGCCTTGCCGCCGTCGAGCATCATCTGGCAGAAGCGGGCATAATCGATCGCGGTAGAAACCAAGCCTGCACCGCCTGAAAACAGTTTCTTCGGTCCACGCGAAGGGTAGTCCGCGGAATACACAAACGATCCTTCCTTGATCGGAGCATCCGGAAAGCGGTTCAAGCCTTTCTCCGGATCGTACGTATAGGCGGTGGCGAGACGGTCGAGCTTACTATCCGGCGGAAAGAAATAAGTATCCTTCAAACCCAACGGTTCGAAGATGCGGGTGCGGAAGAATTCGTCCAGCGGCTTGCCTGACAGCACTTCCACGAGACGGCCGAGAACATCGACGCCCAGGCTGTATTCAAAACGCTCTCCAGGATTGAACAGCAGCGGAAGGGCCGCCAGGTGGTTCACGCTGTCTCCGATCGTGCCGTCGTACTGCAGCAATCCGCTCGCTACTCCAGCGGTCTCGTACATAGGCCCGAGGTCCCCATTCCAGTTGTAGGTGATCCCCGAGGTGTGGCGAAGCAGGTCGCGAATCGTGATCTCTTTCGTGGCCGGGATCGAATAAGGCTCACCCGAAGCGGGCTTCACCAGCACTTTCGAATTCTTGAACTCGGGCAGATACTTCGACACCGGGTCGTCCAGTAGGAAACGCCCCTCTTCATAGAGCATCATCACCGCCGCACTGGTAATGGGCTTGGTCATGGAGCAGATGCGGAACATCGCATCCGGCCGCATTGCCTTGCCAGCCTCGCGATCCATCATGCCTTGGGGCTTGAACCATGCGACGTGGCCATGCCGTATGACCAGAGTGACAGCCCCGGCGATGTGCTTGTCGTCGATATCGTGTTGAACGGCCGTGCCAATCCGATCCAGCCGTTCGGAAGACAGTCCGAGAGACTCAGGCTTGGCCGCCGGGAGATCCTGCGCGACTGCGAAAACACCGAGTAAAACAAAGCCGAGCAGAACCGGAATGATCTTCCGGTTCTGCCCGGTGAAAGGATTACGACGCATGCTTCCCTCCGCGTACGTATCTCCGCGCGCTAAGACTTGATGGTTTTCGAACCCGCATCCCACGTGACCGGCTTCTGGCGGAAATACGATTCGTTCGCCATGTGGCAGGCGATGGCGGCGTTGTTGCCGAATACCGCATCCTCTGTCACCAGCTTGCGCGACTTTACCGACTGGAAGAAGACATTCAAATGCGGACGCACATCGTCCCAGTCGTGCCCTTTGTACACGGTGTCCTCGTGGACGGGTTCTTTGCCGAGTTGCGGATCATGCTCAGCGTGCCACTCCTTTACATATTGCTCCCGCATCTTGGCCGGGAAGCTGAAGGTGTAGTAGCTGGGATCCTGGTCCACGCCCGATTGCGGAGAGTGGCGCAAATCGAACTCGCTGGTATCGAGAAGACCCTTCGGCCCCATAAACCGCGCCAGTTCCGGCGTTTCGCAGCCCAGGTCCAGGCGCACATAAACCGGGATGCCGTGATAATCGAACAGGACGGTGTGGAAATCGGGCATGTCGCGTCCGTCTTTGAAGCGGAAGATGCCGCCCATCGCCGTCGCCGACTTCGGGATTTCATTCCATCCCAGGGTCACCAGCATTCCGCTGATGAGATGGACCATCAAATCTCCGGCTACGCCGGTGCCGTAGGCACGCCAGCAGCGCCAGCGCGCGAAGTGAAGGTTGTTGAGCGGAATCTTGGGAGCATCATTGAGCCATGTATCCCAGTCCAGGGTTTGCGTGGAAAGATCCGGCGGAGGTGGATATTCCCACGCGCCGGTTGGATCATTTCGTCCCAGCGTGAGTTCCACCATCTCGATGTCGCCGATCGCTCCGCCTTTGTAGAGTTCATTTGCCTTGGCGCACAGCTCTGAACTGACGCGCTGGGAGCCAATCTGCACAATGCGATTGTTCTTCTGCGCCGCCTCGACCATCGCCAGTCCGTCGGCCACATTGTGCGACATCGGCTTCTCGCAATAGATGTCCTTGCCGGCGTTGCACGCGTCGACCACCACGCGCCGGTGCCAGTGATCCGGCACGGCGGCCACGATGCAGTCGATATCTTTGCGATCGAGCAACTCCTGATAATGACGGGTAGTCGGCAGGCTCGTGTTTCCGGTGATTTCCTTCGCCAAGGTGTGCCGTCCGTCATATAAGTCGGCGGCAGCAACGCACTCCACGCCAGGAATCGTAATTGCTCCGCCGAGCAGGCCCGACCCCTGCATCCCGACCCCGATCATGCCAAAGCGAACGCGATCGCTCGGGGCCACGGCTCGCGGGAATGGTTGAGCGTTGAGAAAAACAGTCTTCGCTGCCAGCACGCCACCCGCGGTGGCAACACTGCCCTGCAAGAATGCGCGTCGCGAAAGAATACGTTTCATGCGAATCCCTCCAAATGATTTTGACTGCGACTTCTCCCGCAAATCCCGCTACTTCTTCAACGGCTTGATCGCCACTTCTTTGAAAAACACGATGTCGTTGTCGCTGTGATTCTGCAGACCCATGTACCCAAAATCCGGCCGCGGACCACGCTGCGGCTCGAAATCAAACTTCCGCTCGGGCACCGGATCGCCATCCTTATAATCCGTGACCTTCACCCCGTTGAGCACGACAATCGTGCGCGACCCATCCAGAGTGATGTCCATCGTGTTCCACTCCGGTCCGGGTTTCCAAGCCTTCGCCAGCGGTTTGGTCAGCGAATACAGCATGCCCGTCGAATGGTATTCATCCTCCTGCGACGTCTCGGGATGATTGTCGATCTGCACCTCGAAGCCGTAGTGCACCGGCATCCATTCTTCGCGGGGTTCGACGGGAATGCGGATAAACACGCCTGAGTTGTCGTTCTCGTCGCGCATCTTGTAGACGACGTGGATCTGGCAATTCCCAATCTTCCCGCGGGTCCAGTAGAGCAGGCCCATGCCGCCGTGAGTGTGGATCAGTCCGTCCTCCACAGTGTCATTGCCCGGGCCAACATGCTTCCACCCGGTCAAATCTTTGCCATTGAAAAGCTGTTGCCATTTGTCGGGATCGCCCTTGCAAACATTCTGATTCTCATCCGCGGCGAAGGCGAATGTAAGCAGACCGGCGAGCACAAAAATGCAGACAGTAAATCGTTTCAGCATGGGGAATCTCCTGAGATTTCTCAGCTAGCTTGTTGAGACAGACCACCATACTCGCACCCACGCCCGGAATCAAATCGGGACAGGCCAACTTTTCGATCTTGAGCAGATGTATGCCCGCGAAATACCGGGATTGGTCCGAAAAACGATTGGCGTCTCACCCCGAAGAGTGAGACGCCAATTTGTTCGAACATCAGAAAAACTTCAGTCCATTTCCCGCGCGGGCCCTTCCCGCGCCAACATGCCCGCCCCGGCTCCCGAACTGCCCTCAGCATCACGCTTCTTCCGCCAGTCGGCCTCGGTCAGCACAGAAATCGCGTCCGCTTTCTGCTTCTTCAATCCCGCATTGATGCTGGGAAGCTCTTTCTGCGTCAGCTTCTGGAAATCGCCGATCACGTCTTCCAGTTCGTGCGCCAGAGAGTCCGCGCGCGCTGCCTGGTAGTCCGCCGGACGGCCCTCATAGCCATTCACGGTGCCATACAACTGTCCCAGAAGTTCGCGGATGCGCTCTTCTCCCGTGATCATTCCACCTTCTTTCGTGGCTACGATTTTGCCCCGCAGTTCATCGCACTTGGCTGCCAGATCCTGCAGTTGCTTTCGCAACGGATTTTTTTCCGGCAGCTTCGCAGCCCTTTCATTGGCCGCGTTGCGAACCCCTTCGATGGCTTCGACCGCGTGCGTCATATGCTCGATGGTGTGATAGACCTTCATCGTCAAATCGAACTGCGCCTTGCGGTCTTCCAGCGAATATTTCGCCCGCGGATCCAGCACGACATTTAACTGCTCGGTGTAAACATTGTCGCCCTTGGTCATCTTCACGGTGTACGTGCCCGGGAGCACGCGCGGACCTTGCGCCGCTTCAAATAGCGCCGTCGCGGCCGGTGGAACCGCCGGTGCCTTTACGCGCATCGACCAATTAGCGCGGTTCAGGCCCCGGTGCTTGCTGCCTGCCACGGTGTCGACCTGCTTGCCGTTCTGATCGAGAATCTCAATTTTGAGATCGCCAAAAATGTGCCGCCCTCTTTGGTAGTAAGTGATCTGCGCTTCTCCGGGCCGGTTGCGGCCGGTGAAGGTTTCATCCCCTTCGGCCCAGCCTCCGAACGCGTCGAAGTACTGCACAGCTTTGTTCGGAATCAGCGCCGCTTCCTTCGACATGAGTTCCGGGGTCAATGCCCGCAGAGCCGAGATGTCATCAATGATCCAGATGCCGCGGCCGTGCGTGGCCAGCACCAGATCGCTCTCGCGCGCCTGCACGGAGATATCGTCCACCGCAACGGCAGGGAAGTTGCTCCCCTTGTATTGAGCCCAATGTTGGCCGCCATCCACTGAGATCCAGAGCCCCAACTCTGTGCCCAGGAACAGCAGATTCGCGTCCACCGAATCTTGCTTGATCACGTGGGCATACCCGCGCGCGCCGCTCTCCTGCGCCGGAAGGGCCGTCCACGTCTTGCCGTAGTCTGTGGTCTTGTAGGCGTACGGCTTCATGTCTCCAAAGGTGTGGCGATCAAACGTTGCGTAGGCCGTGGCTTCGTCGAACCGGCTGGCCTCGATTGTCGAGACCCAGGAATTCTGCCCAAGTCCAGAGATATTGCCCACGACATTTGTCCACGTTTTGCCGCCATCCCGCGTGATCTGAAGGTTGCCATCGTCCGTTCCGACCCAAAGGATCTGACCGTTCTTCGGCGATTCGGAGATCGAATAAATCGTGGTGTGCATTTCCGCCGAAGAATTGTCGACGGTTACGCCTCCGGATTCCTCCTGCTTCTGCTTTTCCGGATCGTTCGTCGTGAGATCGGGTGAGATGCGGTCCCAAGTCTGCCCGTGATCGCGTGAGCGGAACAGAAACTGTGCGCCAATGTAAATCGTCCCTTTCTCATTGGAACTCATGTGAATCGGCGTGTTCCAGTTGAAGCGCAGTTTCTTCTCGCCGTAGTTGGGAAGAGGCTTGAGCCCGCGTATTTCATGCGTGTAGCGATTTACGCGGCCGATTTCTCCGCCCTGCGCTTCCGCATAAATGTAGTTCGGGTCCGAGGGATCTTCGAACATCCAGAAGCCGTCTCCCCCAAACATGTTTTCCCAGCGCGAATTTGCGACCCCGCCGGGATACGACGAATCCCCCACCCACGAACTGTTGTCCTGCAATCCGCCATAGACGTGATAAGGGTCGGAACTGTCGGTGCTCACGTGGTAGAACTGCGAAATCGGCAGGTTCATCTGGTGCTTCCAGCGGTTGCCGCCGTCCTCGCTGCGCCACAGGCCGCCATCGTCGCCGGCAATCACCACGTTCGGATTCTTGGGATTGATCCAGACATCGTGAAAGTCGCCGTGCGCCCCGCCCGAAACCACGTTGAACGTTTTGCCGCCGTCGGTGCTGTACAGCAGGATGAGATCTGGTTTGAAAATCTTGTTTTCGTCCTTGGGATCGACAATCAGGTTGCCGAAGTAAAACGGGCGCCACACCATATAATTGCTGGCATCGAGCTTATTCCAGTTCGCGCCGCTGTCGTCAGAACGGTACAGTCCTCTTCCTTTCTCCGCTTCGACGTTCGCGTAGACCACCTGCGGTTTTGAAGGCGCGACGGCGATGGCAACCCGGCCCCACGGCCTCGCGGGCAACCCCTTGGCGTTGCTGTCGTTGAGTTCGGTCCAGTGATCGCCGCCGTCGGTCGACTTGAACAGCCCGCTGCCCGAGGTGGGGACGTTCCCCGACCGAAACTTCCAGCCCTGACGCCGGAAGTCCCACATCGACGCGTAGATCGTCTTTGGCTCCTGCCGGCTCATGGCCATGAGGCCGCAACCGGTCGATGCATTGGCGCCGGCCAGGACTTTTTTCCACGTTTTGCCGCCGTCGGTGGTCTTGTAGACTCCACGTTCGTCGTTGTCGTCCCAGAGATGTCCTGCTGCACAGACCAGCACATTGTTTCCATCAGCGGGATCGACCAGAATCTTTGCGATGTGCTCGCTATCCTTCAGGCCCACGTTCGTCCAGTTCTCGCCGCTATCGGTGGACTTGTAAACGCCATCGCCGACCGACACGCTGTTGCGCATCCAGGCCTCGCCGCTGCCCACCCAAACTGTCTTCGGGTTCGACGGATCAATGGCCACCGCTCCGATCGACTGCACGCTTTCGCGGTCGAAGACGGATTTGTACGTCGTGCCGCCGTTCACCGATTTCCACACACCGCCGCTGGCCGCTCCCACGTAGACGGTAATGCGGCCGTCCTGCTCGATGGCATCCACTGCGGCGACGCGTCCACTCATCGTTGCCGAGCCGATGTTGCGCGCCGGCAGCCCCGACACCGTGGCCGCGTCGAACTTGTAACCCGTCTGAGAGTAGGCCGTGTCGGCTGGAAGCATGAAAGAGGCAACGCAAAGGAGCATGCTCAACTTCGTCAGGGAGAAATGATTACGTCTCGTATTCATCGGTTCGTTTCCTCGTTGCGGTTCAAGATTTCGCCTACAGCAGTGCACGACTCAGTCCTTCTCTTGGTTGTGGTCTTCATCCAACCGAATCGTTATCCGGGAGAATCAATGAATCCCGACTATCCCGGACTTCTTCTCTTCAGGCTTCAGCGACGCGGGAACCGCAAAGTCCGCGGGATTGATATTCACATTCACTTCAATCTTCCCGACGGTCGTGGTCTGCGCCGCGGGATTCGCCTTCGACCCCTGCGAAATCGAGTAGGGATACATCACGCCGGCCACTGGCTTGTAAGATCCCATCTCCGTCACGCTCTCGCGCACCGAGCCGCGGACGAATTCCTGCACTTCCTTGCGAATCTCCAGGAAAGTATCCGGGTCGAGGTAGTAATAGATGATGTCGCCATCTTTCAGCGTGACCTTCAGGCGGAGCGCGTCGTCGCCGTCGACCACGTCATGCCCCAGAAACTCCACGGTGTTGCCCTTTTCCTTGTAGTCGACGAGCGGGCCGTCGAAATCGGCGTCGAGCAGCAGGTCTTTCAAGTCGTCCTCGCCCATGAACTCGGGATCTTTATGTCCGCCGAAGGGCTGGACCTGCCAGCCGGTGGTGCCGTCGTACGCCGACACGGCGGTCATGCCCTGCAACGTGAAGGTCTCGCGCACCAGGTTCGGACGCTGGTTCTCCTGCATCAGGGCCGCGGTGAAACCTCCACCGCCGCTGAGTTTGCCCGTGATGCGCACCGAGTGGATGGCCTTCATCTTGTCGATGCCACCCTTGGCCTGAATGTTCTTGTTCACAAGTTCGTCGGCCGTCTGCGAGAGAGCAAAAACACTCAGGCACGAAACTGCCGCCAGCACGATCACTGCGTGACGCATGAGGACTCCTGTTGTGTGGGACTTAGACCCGGGAAATGAGATGAACAGTACTCTACCCGGTAGTAGACGTGCTTGCCAAGCCTTGGTTAGCGGAGACGCAGACGTAGCGACGGACGCACTCGTCCGTCCGCCAGGTTGCCCTGGACGAGCGCAGCGAGTCGAAAGAGGCGAAGTCCCATGGAGCTATTGGAATCGCCCCTCCAGACGGGAAGCAGCGGGAGTGCGGTGTCTGAGGCGAGACTACTTTGCCGTCTCGGCGGCAATCTTCTCGATCACAATCGCGCTCGACCCGCCACGCGCATACACCTTCCCGCTGGCCGTGACTCTCTGACCGGCGAAGGGCATCAGCTTGTCATTTTGGCCCGCGGAGGGCGTTGTATCAGCGATCGGCCAATAGATCGTTCCGTTGTCTGCCAGAATCACCAGCGGCGATCCGGCTTTTGCGCAAGCCTGCGCGCACTGCGCACTGATGGGCTTCTGCAGACCCTTGGTAAACGCGCAGGCTGAATCGAGAACGTAGCCATTCACCGACACGGATTTGCCGGCATCGCTGCCAGCGAACAGTAGCCCTGCGAACACGCAGATGGAAATGGCTACACTGGCTGCTTTTCGAATGCTCATGTTGAACCCCTTTTCCTTCACGATTCTTGAATCAGGTCAGATTCCCCAGATGGGAGCATAAGGTACCAGACAGATACGGGGACGCAATAGTAAAAACCGACTATACTTTTTCCGGTGTCTACGAAGATTTTCGTTGACACTACGAATATCTTCGTAGTATGTTCCTGTGCATGAAGCAGACTCCGCACAAACCGACCGCTTCGGAGCTCGAAATTCTTCGCGTGCTCTGGACCCGCGGGCCTTCGACGGTTCGCGAAGTGCATGAATCTCTCAGTGAGAAAAAAGAGCTGGGCTACACCACGGTCCTGAAGCTTCTGCAAATTATGACGACAAAAGGCACCGTGAAGCGAAACGAAACCCAGCGCGCGCACGTCTATGAAGCATGCCTCCCCGCCGAGCAGACCAAGCGCCAGCTTGCCGGGGACATGTTGCAGAGGGTCTTCGAGGGTTCGGCGAGCCAACTCATGATGCACGCGCTCGCAGGCAGCAAGTCTTCGCCGCAAGAGATTGAAGAGCTGCGCCGTTTGCTGGACGAATACGAAAGGAGCCGCAAGTGAACACTCTCGTGAATTGGCTCTCGCCGAGCGCAATGCAAGCTACAGGTTGGGCGCTCTTGCATTTTCTATGGCAGGGAATTGCTCTCGCGGCTCTAGCGGCGGCTGCAATGGCTCTGTGCCGGCGTGCGTCGGCACGCTACTTAGTCGGAGTGAGTGCGCTCGCACTCATGCTGCTGGCTCCTCTAGCGACTTTCTTCGTGTATTCGCAGCAACATTCCGGTGTGGCAGACACCGCGAAGTCGTCGCCGCTCGCCGCGGCCCAACCAACAGCGAGGGACAGAGACGCGGCGAGCAGCTCGACGCAACCTTCATTGTTGGGACGATCTTCCCTCGCTCCCTCGCTCGACACGCTCCCGTGGCTGGTTGAGGCTTGGCTTCTCGGCGTGGCGTTCTTCAGCCTGCGTTCTGCAGGTGGATTTCTGCTGCTTGAGCGCGAACGCCGCAGACAGTCGAGTGTGGTGAGTCCTCGTGTGCTCGAGATCTGCTACACGCTGCAAGACCAGCTGGGGTTGAATCGCGCCATTGCCTACTGCGAGTGCAAATGGCTGCAAGCGCCAGCCGTGATCGGATGGTTTCGTCCGGTCGTGTTCTTGCCGGTTACGGCTCTAACTGGCCTTTCAGAAGAGCAGCTTCAGGTGGTCATCGCCCACGAACTGGCGCACATCCAGCGCTTCGATCCTTTTGTCAATGTGTTCCAGGTGTGCGTCGAGACGCTGCTCTTTTACCATCCGGCAGTTTGGTGGTTGAACAAGCGGATTCGGGCGGAACGCGAGCACTGCTGCGATGACATGGCGGTGGCTCTCTGCGGCAACGCCGTCGAGTATGCGCGAGCTCTTACGCTGATGGAGGAATGGCGCAGCGCTCCCGTCTTTGCCATGGCCGCGAACCGAGGCCCGCTGACTGAGCGCATCGTGCGCGTCCTCGGACTGAAGACGCTGGGCGCGGGAATGCGCGGCATCGGACTAACGGGCAGTATCCTCTGCCTGACCGCGGCGCTTATTGCTGGAAATGCTCTGTTGGGAATCGCGCATCCACCATCCGCGTCTGCGATCTGGCAAGCTGCGGCCCAGCCTGCGAGTGCTTCCGCTCCAGCAACTCCTAACAGCACCGCTGTCGCAAAGCCTTCGGCGGCTCATCCGCAAAGCACCGGGCAGACAACAGCCAGTCCAACGGCGTCGTCTTACATCGACGAAATGAAGGCCTCAGGGCTCACCGATCTGACCGTCGACCAATTGATTGCGCTGAAGACGCAAGATGTTACTCCCGAGTACGTCAAGGAACTTCGGGATCAAGGCTTGCACCCCGACGCGAACACCTTAATTGCGATGCGAGTGCAGGACATCTCTCCAGAATATGTGAAGGGACTGCGCGACGCGGGCCTCAATCCCGATCAGAATCAACTCATCGGTCTCAAGGTGCAGGGCGCGGACGGCGCCTATTACCGCGCTATGAAGGAAGCCGGTTTGCAGCCCGACGTGAATACTCTGATCGGGATGAAGGTGCAGGATGTAACTCCCGAATACGTTCGTGAGATTCGTGCTGCCGGCCTCGTGGTAACAGCAAATCAGGTGATCGCGTTGAAGGTGCAGGATGTTACGCCCGCGTACCTGAAAGCGATGCACGACCTGGGGATTGATCTTCGGACCGATGATGTGATCGGCATGAAAGTGCAGGACGTGACGCCTGAGTACGTGCGCGGCATCCAGGCTCTCGGCTTCAAGCCGTCGGCTAGCGAACTCATTGGGATGCGGGTGCAAGATGTCACGCCCGAATACATCAAGGCTCTGCAATCGGCGGGATTCAAACTCGACATCAGCGACATCATCGGCGCCAAGGTGCAGGACGTTACGCCCGAGTTCATCGAGCGCGCCAAGGCACATGGCTTCAAAGATCTGAGCCTGCAGAAACTGATACAGCTTCGACAACTGGGAATTCTGGATTCAAAGGCCGACCTCTAACCGCAGTCGTCGTGAGTGCGCGGGGCTTCGCCCACGCTTGGACGGCCGAGGCGGCCGTCGCCACATGAGCAGTTGGGCCACATCACATCTTAAGGAGATGACTTATGAGAATGCGCCGAACCCTCGCCTATATGGTTTTCGCGTGCTGCGTTGTTCTGTTCGTCGTCAAGAATCGAGCGGCGGAAGTGCGCAGTGGGGACTGGACCATCAGCAAATCCGAAGCGGCCGGCAAGGTCGAGTTCTCGCTGATTGAACACCATCACGGCGGAACTTCCAGCCTTCAGTCGGACTGGTCCGCGAGTGCGTTTCTGGGCGTGGACTTTTCCAAACCCGGACGTCAGGACGTGCACTTCACCATCAAGCGCGACGCGGGGAAGATCGACTGCGAGGGGTTTCTCAATGACGGAGAAGGTGCGGGACTGTTTCACTTTCAGCCGGACGCGAATTATCCGCGGGAGATGCAGGCGCTGGGCTTTTCGGTGGACGACGAGAAGCAGTTTGCAATGACGGTGCAGGACGTCAGCCTGGAATTCGCGAAGCAGATGAAAAACGAGCATCTCAGCGGTCTCGATGCAGACAAGTTGATCGCGTTTCGCATCTTTGGCGTTGACGCAGCTTTCATTGAAGCGCTGCGGGCCGAGGAGTTGAAGATCTCCGATGCCGACAAACTGGTCGCTTTCCGCATTCACGGCGTCAGTCCGCAGATGGTGCGCAGCCTGCATCAGGCTGGTTATTCGCCGGACGAAGACACGTTGATCGCCATGAGAATTCACGGTGCGACGCCGGAGTGGATGGCAGAACTCAAGCAGCGCGGCTACGATCATATCGATCTCGAGAAGCTAATCGCGTTCCGTATCCACGGTGTCTCGCCGGAGTTCATCCAGAAGCTGCAGAGCATGGGATATTCGCATCCTGATCCAGATGAACTGATCGCCATGCGCATTCACAATGTCACGCCGGAATACATCAGCGACATGCGCGCGCGGGGGATTCACGACCTCAGCATCGATCAACTCGTGAGCATGAGGATTCACGGGATCGACTGAGTGCGAAGAATTGCTGATTGAATGATTGATGATTGGAAACCGCCCCGTTTGGGCGGTTTTTGCTACGCAGCCAACTCTTCTGCGAATTTTTCTGAGGAAACATTCAATTAGACGCCCTCGGGACAGTCGGCAGGATGCCGGCGCCACGGTCTTCCCAGTGCTCCGACTCAGTGCGCGAAGGAGAAGTTCAGGCCTGTCGTGAACATGAGGTCGTTGTTCTTTGCCCCGGTCGGCGGGTTGGTGACATAAATGTCGCCGAACTGGTTCTGCCAACCGAGCCATTTGCTGATCTTGGTGACGGCGCCGAGATTGAAGGTCGTCCGGTATTGGCTGGTGTCCTGCAGGTTCGGATAGAAATAGAAGTTCTCCGTGACGACCGTGCTCTTACCCAGCTTGTGGTTCAGTTCTTCGCCGAGGGTAAGAGCGACGAATTTGTTCGTCTGGCCGTAGGACTGGTACGTGGGAGGCACTGTGACCGGGAGGTTCACGGGTCCATTGGAATACGTTTCGTGGGTGTAGTTAACGCCCCCCAGGAAGTTCAGCGTTGTGGCGTCGGACGCGATCGCGTGGTAGCCGAAGCCTCCGGTATACACCTGGCGGAGATCGAGGAACTGCAGCGCATTGCTCATAAAGTCTGCCGCACCGAAGACGAAAAAGCGTGGATTCATATTGCGGTCGTAGCGGAACCCTCCCGTCACCAGGTTGGCAGCGACCAGGCCCGGAGCAGGCAGGTCGTTCTTGGTGTAGATGGAACTGGCGTACAGCGTGATCTTGTCATTGAGCGTGGGATGCACTGCGTTGAAGGCCAGCGCCAGATTTTCCGACTGGCTGTTTCCGCGGGCGATAGAGAAGCCCACGTTGGCACCGCCGTTCCAGCCATGCGCCAGTCCGGGGTGCAGCGACTTGTCGTAGGCCAGTTGCTCGGCATCGTTGCGGATGAGCTTGACGTCGTCTTTGGGCGCTTCCACCGTGCCCGTGGTCTTGGTGGCAATCTCAATCTTGCCGTCGGTGGTAGATACCGGGCCGACAGCTGTTTTTCCGCCCTTCAGGCTAACGTGCAATTCCTGGTCAGTCTTGATGTCCTGAATCGCGGCAAACTGGATCGTGATATCTCCGGCGGCATCAGTGTGCAGCACCAGCGTCTTGCTGTCGGACTTCACGACTTTACCGGTGAACCGGTCCCCGTTTTTCAGCGTCACCTGGTCCGCGAGCAGAGCCGATGAAAGTCCGAAGACGGCAATGAGAGTGAATAATTCGAATCTACGCAAGACGATCTACCTCCCGATTTCAGAGTTTGTGGGAATTCAAGTGTGTTTGAGAACCGGGTATACCCTCTAGCCGGGAAACTTATAAACAGGATACGGGGACGCGGAGCCGAAATTCAGGAATTGAACAGCAGAAGGTCGCGACTGCGTGTGCAGCCGCGGACCAGGTTAACTCTTGGTTTCAGTCTTCTTGTTCGGATCGGTCGAAGCCTGCGCCGGCGGCTGTTCCTTCATGCCGTCTTTAAAGCTGCGAATGCCCTCGGCCAGCCCTTTTCCGAGTTCAGGCAATTTCTTCGGCCCGAACAGCAGTAGAGCAATAATCGCTACGAGGAGCCAATGCCACGGTGAGAACTCACCCATAAGAACCTCCAACGGTCTCTAGGACAACCACCAAAATATAGGGTACGGGACGCCAAGGGGGAAGTCAAACCGCGGCTTACTCCCCGGCCTTCTTTAAGCCTTTTCAATGTTTTATCTTACGGGCCTCCGATCATCGGTGAACGGCGCCACGGTGAGCTGTGATTTCAATCACAACCAGAGGCAGACGGCCAATGCAAAACCGCCGATAAAGTCAGCCGCGGCGGGTTACCTCCGTGACCTTACCCGCGGGTTCCTCGACGGGCTATGTTTCTTAAGGCATTGCTGAAGGAGTTTGCAGTCGCATTCCCTCAAAAGCAGCCACCAGCAAGCCAATCAACGTATTGGGGAGTCCGGTGAGAGTCAAGGCTTTACTATCCTTATTGCTTTTCAGTCTGACGGTCGCCGTCGGCGCCCAATCCACGCCAACCACCCCTCAACCTGTTGATACAACGCAGCTTGCCGCCTGGCTGACGGGCGGAGTTCCCAGCAGCCGGCTCGCCCGCATGGTTGTGGAGCGCGGACTTGCTACGCTGCCAACAAAGAACGAACTTCGCCAGATCGAGTCCGTGGGAGCCAACAAGGACTTGATGCGCGTGCTGAGTTCGGGAAACACTCTGTCTGCGCGGATCGGCGCTCCTGTTCCCGATGGGTTGTTGAAGGCCGCCGCCGAGGGACGCCAGCAGCACTTTCACGAAGCTGAAGCGGCGGTTCGCGAGGTCCTGGCAGCTGACCCACAGAATTCCGCCCTGCACTTTGCTCTCGGCGCGATCTACCGCCAGCAGGAGAAATGGGATGAGGCTTATGACGAGCTTGCATCGGCGACTCGGATCATGCCCAGTCTTCCCGAGAACCACGGGGCCCTGGCCTACCTCTTCTATCGTTTGGATGACGGCCCGAACGCGATTGCCGAAGCGCGGACCGCGCTCAGCCTCGATCCGCAGAATGCGGAGGCGTATCAATTCCTGGGCCTTGGCTTGTACTCGACCGGTCAGTATCAAGCGGCGGTGCATGCTTATGCTGAGTCTCTGGGCCGGGATGGCGACAACGCCGACACGTACTACGACATGGGCATCGCCCTGCACGCCAACGGAAACCTGCCCGGTGCGATTACTGCTTACGAGAAAGCGATTCACCTGAGACCCGCGCTCTGGGAGGCTCATTCGAATCTGGCGCTGATCCTGCACGAAGAAGGCAAGCTTGCCCAGGCCGTGGCCGAATATCGCGAGGCCAAGCGGATCGCACCCGGCGAGGCCTCCATCCGCAACAATCTCGGAAATACCTATTGCGATCAGGGGAACTTCGACTCGGCGATTGAGGAACTGCACGCGCTTTACCGAGAGCATCCGGAGTGGCAACAGGGACATGCGTGCTTTGCCAGCGCCTACATGGCGAAGAAGAACTACGACGCCGCGGTGGAAGAACTGAAACTGGCGCTGCAGCAGAATCCGACCGGGTCTACCGAGCACCGCATCCTCGGCCAGGCTCTGCTGCTCGCCAACAAGCCGGATGAGGCTTTGCGCGAGTTGCGGCTGGCGGTTTCGCTCAATCCTGATTCCGACATCGCGCACCACCTGCTGGGAACGCTGCTATTTCAGCAACAAGAGCTGCATGCGGCGGAGAAGGAGTTCCGTGAGGCGCTGCGGCTGAATCCCTCGGCGGACAATCACTACTCGCTGGCGGCCTGCCTGATGGGCATGGACCGGAACCAGGAGGCGCTGTCGGAACTGGAGACGGCGTCCCGGCTCGATCCCGAGCGGACGCTTTACCGAGCGCGCCGTGAAGAATTGCTCAAGCTGATGAAGGAATCGAGTTCGCGGTAAGGCAGCCGGACGGGCCAGTTTGGGCGTTTAACTGAGCATGTTTGACCGCTCGGCCAATATCCCCGGTGTACTACGGTACTTAGGCGAAGCTGCAGGCAGTACTTAGACTAGAGTCAAGCCCGAGCAGGAACCTAGCGATAGGGGAGACTTCCGAATGCCGACGAACGCAACCCGAACCCAGCAGGAAACCGTGAACGCGGTGGTGCAAGCGGCCATGGCGAAAGAGGGAAGCGCGCGCCGCAAAGATGCCGCGTCCGGAGCGGGATCCCCGGGGGATGCTCCTCGCAAACCAATGGGTTACGGGTTACCGTGCGCGAAATGCCACTTGTACTATCCTGCCAATCTCGATGCATGCCCGACCTGCAAACATAACGAGCGCGTGTCGCCGGTTGTGCCGAAAATACCACCCAAGACGGCGCAGGCTGTGGTCGATCCCGTTCCGGATACATCCGTCGTGGAGAAGGAGCGCGAAGAATTTCTACGCCAATTCAAGTCGCAGCTGATGGAGGCGCACGCCGGAGTGGTCGACGCGCCCGAGGCGGTTTGCAAGTTTGGCGAGCATCACTCCGGGGAGCCGGCCAGCGCGGAAATCTGTCAGGGCTGCTATGAGCGCCTGCAGGAGCGGGTGGATGTTTTCGAAGCGGCGTTGCACCTGGAGCTGAAAGAGGCGGCGCAGATTATTTACGACGCGGTGTGGGCGGATCCTTCCGATCCCAGCAAGACTTATCAGAACGCCGCCAGCGCTCTGCTGAGCGAACTGCGCAAGCGCGCGGGCATGACCACGGTACTGGGGCCGTTCCAGCCGCTCGCGCACTAGCCTGCCAAGCTATCCCAACAAGGGATCCGGATTCTCGGCGCAGCTGCGCTTGACGACATCCGAACGCGAGTACACGAGGAAGCAGTAGAGCGCGGGGCCGATTGGCGCAAGAATCATCACGCAGAACCAAAACACCTGTTTCAGCGCATGGGAGTCGTCAAAGCGGAACAGAAAGTACTCCATCCCCAGCCCCGTCAGGGCCATTCCCAGCACCCCAACGAACAACACCGGCCTCAGGATTGGACGAAGCGGGCCGAGCATTCCATCGTCTACGATGGCCACCCAGAGCACGGGAAGCAGCAGCAACGACAGGACGGCCGCAGCGCGATACACAGTTCGCGCGGTGCGAGAGACGATCCATTCTTTGTGGATGAGTTCGTAAGCGAGCATCCCAACTCCTTTGGGCTGCCTACTAGTCTGCCTTGATTCCAATCCACTTTTTCCCGGCATAGAGCTTGTATCCGGCCCCATCCTCCACCAGTTTCAGCGGGACAGCATGCTGCAGAGCCGAGTCGGTCTGCGAGGCTGCGCTGAACACATCGTTATTGGCCACATCCATCACGATAAACTTGCCATCTGCGGTGAAGCCGAAGCCATATTGTCCCGGGGCGACTTCTGATCCTCCGATGTTGAGCTTCGTTTCCGTGATCAGCATGCCCTGATATTTCTGTTGGATGGCGGTGGAATAGCCGGAAGCGTCGACCAGCGCAGCTAACATCATCTTGCCGTCTGCCAGCTGAAATCCCACGGCGTTGCGAACCTGCACCGGCGCTTTCTGGCCGCGGAAGAAATATTCGGTCGGAACCGCCTTCTTCACTTCATCGCTGCTGAGTACGTGCTTCGATGCCTGCTGCGCTACGGCCGATGCCAGCATGACGAGAGTGAGTGCGCCGAGAATCGCCGTACGTTTGGTTTGCATGACAGTTAGTCCTCGAATGGGAGAGTGAATAGTGCTCTCGGGAACTGTAACCGTTTGCAGAGGCGGGCGCAAATGCGGCGGCCATCAAGGATCGATGCCAAATTCGCTTTGGACGCAAGATTCGGATAGTCCGCTTCGGACGCTTCGTCCTATGCTTTCCCTACTATGACAAGCAATGCCATACTCACAGCGGAAGACCTGAAACCAATGTCAGCTCGCCAACCCAAACCGAGGATTCAGCTTATGGAGGCAGCCGACGACCCGCGCTGGAATGCCGTGGTCACGCGTGATGCCGCTCGCGACGGGGAATTCGTCTTCGCGGTCTCGAGCACGGGGGTATATTGCCGTCCGTCGTGCGCGGCGCGCCGCCCGCGGCGGGAGAATGTTCAGTTCTTCGTCAGGCCCGAAGAGGCCGAGCATGCGGGATACCGGGCTTGCTTGCGTTGCCGGCCGAAGTCGTTCAGCGGGAACACGCAGTCTGATGGAGTGAAGGCGATTTGCCGCTTCATCGAGCAGCATCTCGACGAGCCGCTGACTCTGGATCGACTAGGCAAGGAATTTCATCAGAGTCCGTTTCATCTGCAGCGCCGGTTCAAGGCGGTGCTCGGGATTACGCCGCGTGAGTATGCCGATTCCTGCCGGTTGCGTCTGCTCAAGCGCAATCTGCAGGCGGGGGATTCGGTCACACGCGCCATGTACGACGCGGGATACGGTTCCAGCAGCCGGCTTTACGAGAAGACCGCCTCGCAACTCGGCATGACGCCCGACAAGTACCGGCGGGGCGCCATTGCCGCGGCCATTCGCTATACGTGCGCGGACTCGCCGCTGGGTAGGATGCTGATCGCTGCGACCGAACGCGGGATCTGCTCCATTCAGTTTGCGCGCTCGGACGGCGAACTCATGGCGGGACTGAAGCGCGAATTTCCATTCGCCGCGCGCAAGGCGGATGAAGGCGGGCTGCAGTCGTGGGTGAGCGCGCTGCTCCGGCACATGCGCGGCAAGGATCTGGACTCGTCGTTGCCGCTCGACATTCGCGCGACCGCCTTTCAGCGGCGCGTGTGGGCGTATCTGCAATCGATTCCGTTTGGGGCGACGCGGTCTTACAGCCAGGTCGCCAAAGGCATTGGACGGCCGAGCGCCACGCGTGCCGTCGCACGCGCTTGCGCTACGAACCCCGTTGCAGTGGCGATCCCGTGCCATCGGGTCGTCCGCCAGGACGGCAGCATGGGTGGCTATCGGTGGGGCATCGAGAGGAAGAAGACTTTGCTGGAGATAGAGCAAACTCCAGCGGAAGCTTAGGCTAGGACGCTCGCTCGCGCTCACAGTGACGTGTCGAAACGGAACACACTCGCTATGAATCATGGCGTTTATGGTGCTCCGCGTTGACCCCGGGATTCACCGGCGGTTAAATAGGGAGTTGCGAGAGCGCTTTTTGGTTTTCGTGCGAAGGTGGTCCAATGCGGGCACAAGCAATAAGTTTGGCGGCGGTTTGTCTATCGAGCCTCTTGATGTCCGGATGCGGCGGAGTAAACGGCGGCGGGGGGAACTCTCCTGCGATGCCAGTCATCACTTGGACCACGCCTGCGGCCATTACCTACGGCACGGTGCTGGGTGCGACGCAACTGGATGCAGTCGCGAGCGTTTCTGGCACGTTCGCTTACACGCCAGCGGCAGGCGCGGTGCTTGCTGCCGGATCGCAGATCTTATCTGTGACTTTCACGCCCGCGAACACGACGGATTACAAAACGGCATCGGCCACAGTCACACTGACGGTAAACCAGGCCGTGCCAGTCATCACTTGGGCCACGCCTGCGGCCATTACCTACGGCACGGTGCTGGGCGCGACGCAGCTGGATGCAACGGCAAGCGTGCCTGGCACGTTCGTCTACACGCCAGCGGCAGGCGGGGTTCTTGGTGTCGGATCGCAGACCTTGGCTGTGGCCTTTACGCCCGCCGACACGACCGACTACACGACGACCACGGCCAAGGTCACATTGATGGTGAACACGGCGGCGCCGACAATTACCGCGAGTTCACAGAATGATGCGCAGAACGGCGCCGCGATCGTCAGCCTGTCCGACATGACTCCAAACGCTCTTATCTACTACACGGTAGATGGGACCACTCCCACGGCATCTTCTCAGCAGTACCAGGCACCTTTTCTGGTGGCTTCAAACCTCGCAGTCAAAGCGACTGCTATTGCCGCAGGAAACTCCAGCCTCGTTACGAGCCAGATCTTTTCGCCCAACATTCCGTCGGGAACGCTGGTTTGGAGCGATGAGTTTACGAACACTAGCGGCGCCCCAGCGCAGCCTGATCCCACAGTGTGGACCTACGATACCGGCAACACCGGTTTTGGCAACAGCGAATTGGAGAACTACTGTGCTTGGGGATCGTCTACGTCGCCGTGCAGCACGACGAGTCCCAGCGAGTATGTGGGAACCGACGGCTATCTGCATATTGAGGCGCAGCAACCGTCGCCCGGGGTGTACACTTCGGCGCGGTTGAAAACGCAAGGCCTGTTCAGCTTTCAGTATGGGCGGCTTGAAGTGCGCGCCCTGGTCCCGGAGGCGCAGGGATTTTGGCCGGCGGCCTGGCTGCTGGGCAACAACATTAACAACGTGAACTGGCCGGCCTGCGGAGAACAGGACGTGTTGGAGCGCGTCAATGCGGCGCTCTCGCCGGATTGGAATGAAGGATCGGTTCACGGGACAGGTTTCACAGGCGGCA
The DNA here is from genome assembly GCA_003134655.1 of Acidobacteriaceae bacterium. Taxonomy (GTDB): domain Bacteria; phylum Acidobacteriota; class Terriglobia; order Terriglobales; family Acidobacteriaceae; genus Sulfotelmatobacter. The sequence goes on along the minus strand of PLBY01000133.1, from coordinate 43,875 downwards.
CTGGACTCGGCACTCAGTACAACTTTCCCAGCGGGCAGACAGCGGGCGGCCAGTTTCATACCTACGGCATGATCTGGTCCCCGGGAAGCGTGCAGTATTACATCGACGCTCCTTCGAACGTGTATGCCACCTACACACCCTCGAGCCTGGCTCCGTTGAATGACGGTGCGGTCTGGCCATTCGACGCCGGGCAAAGCAATTTCATCATTTTGAACCTGGCAATCGGCGGGAGTTGGCCGGGGCCACCGGATTCCTCTACCCCGTTTCCGTCCGAGATGCTGGTCGACTACGTGCGCATCTACACGAACTAGACGCGGGCGATGCTATTGCGGTTTCGAACCGCCAACCAATTCAGGAAGCCCACGGCGATCGTCGCGGCCACGATCAAGGACTGGCTGCGATCCACCTGCGTGGCTAGGACGGCGCACATGAGCACCCCCAGCCCTGCGAAGAGATTCCCTGCCGGCAAGCGGAAGCCCGCAACCCCCGCCTGCTTTCGCCGAAGTACGGGCAGCGCGGCGCAGCACACACCGTAATAGAGCAGGCGGGCGACGGCAGAGAGAGTCACATTCCATTTGAATTCACCACTGAGCGCGAAAGCCAACACCAGCGCGGCAAACACCAGAATCGAAACGTAGGGCGTTTGGAATCGCGGATGAATCGCGGCGAAGGCTCTCGGGAAATCTCCCTGCTCGGCCAGAGCGTAGGTCACGCGCGGCATTCCCAGAATTTTCGCGCTCAGGTATCCGTAAAAAGAGATCAGTGCGCCCACGGCGACCAGGGCTGCGCCGGTGGAACCGACCGCGACCCGCGCGACGTCGGACAACGGACGCTGGCTGTGCGCCGCGTCGGGAAGAACTCCAACCACCACCCACTGAATCAGTGCGTAAAGCACGGTGCACACCACGAGTGCACTGAACAACGCAAACGGGGCATCGCGACGCGGGTTCTTAGCCTCGCCCATCGGTGCCAGCGCGGTTTCGAATCCCCCATAGGCAAAGACCAGCAGCAGCACCGCCTTCAACCATTGGTTGGTCGTGACTAGTGTGGTCGCGCCGGACGAAGCTGCGGGGTGCGTGTGCAACACGAAGAGCCCCATCCCGATGACGGCGAATAGCGGCACCAGTTTTGCCGCAGTCGAGAGGTTGCTGACCAGCGCACCCGCACGCACACCGCGCACGTTGATGAACGCAAGCAGGCCGACCAGGATCGTCAGGATCAGAGCGCGCGGCAACGGGTCCGTGGCATGAGGCCAGAACTCCCCAAGATAAATTACGAACAGGTTGGCATTCGCGGCTGGGGCGGCCGCCTGCCCGAGTAAGAGCATCCATCCCATCTGAATGCCCATTCCGCGCCCGAAGGCCGCGCGGGCGTAGAGGTAGGGTCCGCCCGCCTGATGAAATTGCGAAGACACCTCGGCAAAGCAGGCGAAGATGATTCCCATGCCAAGTCCGGCCAGCAGTACGGCGAGAGGGCTGAATTTCCCCAGAAGTCCGGCGACGGTGGACGGCAGTCCAAACACGCCACTGCCGATCACCGAGTTCACGACCAGCGCGGTGAGGCTCCAGCGGCCGATGGCGCGAACGAGCTGGCGGCTAGATGTGCTCGGTGGGAGCGTTTCCGGCATCGCGTGGTTTTATCACAAATCGAAGACCGTCAGGCAGCAGCAGTGTCGTGGGCGCCGGGCTTCGCCCAGGCTTGGAAGGCCGATGGCGGCCGTCGCCACATGATCCTGGTGACTTTCGACAGAGGATGAATGCACTAACGGTAGCCACTGGAAATCGCGCTCAGGGGGACACAGAGCCTGAGCCGGGTTCGAACTCGACGTGCTCCACAACGTGGAAAGCCGCGCCAATCGCGGCATTTCGATGTAGTAGTGACCTTTTGTCGCTCCAAAGTAATGCCAGAATTACGAAAGGCGCATGCCCGTGAGACATCTATTCGCTGCGCGTTGCCGATGAGATGTTGAGAAGGCAAACAGAATGGCCATCGACGACATGGACGACCTTCATCTCCGAATCGCACGCGTCACCGAGGATCTGCGGACGATCCAGCAGGAGCTAAACTGCGCCGCCATGCAGGCTCCGAGTGACCCGGAACTGATGGAAGCGCTCAACTCGCTTTCGGAGACCGAACCGATCGAGACCTTGCGCTCTGCTCTCGACCAGATGCGCCATTTCCTCTGGTTTTATTCCCAGGTGATGAGCAACGAACCGGAACTGGGAGACAAATTGCGCCAGGCCGGCGCGGCGAAAACCGCAAGCGATGAGGCACCGAAGACAGGAAGCGCGTTCCTCGATCAGCTCTCCCGCGCCGATGAACTCATGCTGCTCCATCATCTGGCGGATGCGCGACGCCGCAAGCCCAACTAAGTCTGCAGAACTGTTTCTATTCTAGAATCCCCTCCCGCGAACAATCGTCTTGAGTACTTCGCCTGTCGGACTTAGCACCGCGAAATCCGCATCAGCCCCTTGCGCCAGAACTCCGTGACGCCTTGATAATCCTACGGCCCGGGCCGGATTTAGAGTGGCCGCTTGGACCGCTTCCCGCAGGTTCCAGTTGGAGAATTTCGTGACGTTGCGCACGGCGCGGTCCATCGTCAGCACGCTTCCCGCCAGGCTGCCACCCGACGTACACTTGCCGTCCTTCACGTCGACCTCGATTGGACCGAGCTGGTAGCGTCCATCGGGCATGCCAGTCGCCGAAATTGCATCGGTGATCAGCACCGCGCGTTCGTGTCCCTTCGCCAGCAGGAAAAGCTTCACAACCTCCGGGGCCACGTGAATTCCGTCGACGATGATGTCGGCGGTCAACCGATCGTCGCTGAGTACTTCGCCGATGATCCCGGGTTCGCGATGGTCCAGCGGGCGCATGGCATTGAACGTGTGCGTAGCGTGCCGCGCTCCGGCGCTGACTGCATCCCGTGCAACGGGCAATTCAGCGTCGGAGTGCCCGATGCTCACGCAGACCTTCCGCTTGGCCGCCTCGGCAATCACTTCCATCGCCCCTGGAATTTCCGGAGCAATCGTCAGCATGCGCACATGTCCGCGTGCAGCCTGACAAAGACGATCGAATATCTCCACGGTAGGTGTAACCAGATTTTCCGGTGGATGCACTCCCCGCCGCTTGTGGCTGAGAAATGGCCCCTCGAGATGAATGCCCAGGGGCCGAGCCTGCACGCCATCGCCATTCGAACCGGTGGCGGCCGCTTCGATCGCATCCGCCAATCGTGCCAGTGCCGCGCAAGTGTCATCCAGAGGGGCGGCGACGGTGGTCGCAAAATATCCGGTCACGCCGTGGGTGGTCAGAAACTTGCCCAGGCGCGGCAGTTCGGACGGCAAAGCCCGCATGAGATCGAGTCCGGCTCCTCCGTGCATATGGACATCGAGGAATCCGGGCGCGAGAGTGGCATCACCGAAATCGACCAGCGCGGCATTGACGGCAACAGACTTCCCTGAGAGTGACGAAAGCTCAGCGATTCGCCCGTCTTCGACGATGAGCAGCGGGTGATCGATCTCCTCGGTTGGGGTGAACAGGCGGCGGGCGGTGAATGCGGTTTTCATGAAGGCGTGGTGAAAATCTATCGTAGCCGTCCGTCAGGTTTCAGACAACATGGATGGTCGGCGGATTCACGCAGATTGCGCTGGAACTCTCCGGCTGGCGTTGATCGGTTGCAGCATCACACGCGCTTCCCGACCCTCGGGCGTCGCATGGAGTGCTATAATTTGCAAGTAATTCAGCAATTCCTGCTAAGGGCGCCCGCACTTCCTCCAGCGCCCGTGCAATACGTCGGGGAGTGGCTCAGCCTGGTAGAGCACCTGGTTCGGGACCAGGGGGTCGGAGGTTCAAATCCTCTCTCCCCGACCAATTCCTTCAAGCAGTTAGAGCGATTTCAGCACCCGCAGTTTTGGGTGCAATGGGTGCAACTGGCAATTTCGGTGCCACAGTGGGCATGTGGAAACCGAGTCCCGCCTGTTCCGCCGTGAATCTGCGGAACTCAACATCTTCCTTCACCTTCGAGTAACCGTCTGTGACGCTCCCGTCGGCGTGACCGATCCAGAAACGCAACAGATCCTCTGGCACTCGTTGCTTGCGAAGATGAGTCACACGGTATCTCCGAAAGGCATGGAAGCCGCATTTCTCGCGGCCCATCTTTCCCAAGATCTTGTGTAGACTCCTCCGCAACACGTTTGAGCGAGCCAACGGTGTTCCTACTGCACTTCTGAAGACGAACCCCGTACAACGTTCGGTTAGATGGTTGTGTAGCAACTCAGCCAGCGAGGTATGGATATCCACCTCGCGGATTCCGGCCGCGGTCTTTGGCGAGTACAGCTTGCCGTTCCACATGCTGTGGCGGACACGGATCACAGAACCCTCAATGTCCTCCACCTGGAGAGCGAAGGCTTCCTCGATCCGAAGACCTGTCCCCGCTAGCAAGGAATAGAGGACTTGATACTGTCCCTCGGCCTTCGAGATGATCGTGCTGATCTCCTCGGCCGAGAAAGTAGGAGTCCTCTGGTCCTTGACCTCTGGCAGATCCATGAAGTCATGATTCCACTTCACGGGATAGATCTCCTCCCCTTTATCATTGACCGCTGATGCCACCACCATCTTCACAACCTGGACGTAGTTGCTGATCGTCTTCGCGGCGAAACGCGGCTTGTTCTTCTTTACCTCGGAGGCCATCTTCGCAATGAGTTCTTTCACTGCGAGGTTGTTCACCAATGTAAGCGGCATTTCCCCGATCTGGGGGTTGATGTAAGAGAGATAGGTTGCCCACGCATCTGCGGTACGCGGCTTGATTGGTCTCCGCTTCCGCGTTTGCACTGCTTTGAACCATCTCTCAGCTTGTTCCTTGAACGTTGTTCCGAGATTCGCGGCTTCCGCTTCGCGGAAGACTTCCTCGGAGTCTGCTCCGGACTCAGCGATGATCTCTTTCGCTCTTCGCTTCCGTTCGGACTTGTTGAGTGATCCGGCCCCGTTCACCGGGCAAATCTTCACGCGCTTGTAATCACGCTCCACTTGCCCAGGAACGTCCAACCAAAACCGGACAGTCCAAGACTTCCCATGTTGCTCGATACGGCCGTTCTGACCAGACCTGCGAGACATATACCTCCTCCGTCTCTGGTCTGGTATCGCGGTAAGAACCTTATTATTGCTGGCAGGGAATTGCAACAGATTGGCTTGCAGTTCTTGGGGACAAAGCTGTCCGTAGACCGCCAAAGGCACGGTAGCGGGAAAAAGGACACCCACGCTGGGGGTAGGTATCGAACCCGAGATTTGGAGGCACTGTTCCAACGAAACTGTCCTTCGAGACCACGGTCGGTTTTGCCATGCCAGTCATATCCCGCAACTGAGTAAAGTCGTAGAACGAGAAATCTTGGGACGGAGACCTCTAAGCGAGCAGAACTCCGAAATCGGCTACTATTCAATACCCAATCCCCCAACAATTTCCGCGTTAATTTTGGGTGTTGTTCGAAAAAAGTTTGGTCAGCCGTGGAACCTCCCGTCGCCTCCAAGCCAGGGGGCACCGCACCGCGCCATCGACTGATTGCCCGACGCGCTCGAGGTAAGCTATGCGATCCTGTGAAGGACAACTTTTTTCGTTCCCAAGCCACCGCCGAGTTCATTTTCCGTCCGGCGGGATATCCTTTCCGGCGGAGCGGGGTCCATCGAACGTGTGAAGGAGGATAATCAACGCGATATGCCGTCCTGTCTTTGAACGTTTCGCACGTGTAATGCGAGCTTTGATCGCATCAACGTACCTGCCTTCCGCATCGCTTGGATGGTCCTTCCACGGTACCAATTGGGCGGCATAAGCAAATGCGGCAAGCACGATACTGGGAATTTTCGATAGCGGTGTCTTCTCAATCACCTTGGGAATTGCGCGGGCGCTCAGTAGTAGGACCTGAGACTCAACTTCGGTGCGGCCAAGCTTGGCGATTGCCGAAAACCGTTCGAGATGACTTTTCGCACCGATAAGTTGTGACTCAATATGTCCTCCCAGTTCTTCGAACGCTTCAATCCAAAGTCGCTCCCAAGATGACATCCACGATGGCGTTTTTCGATCATAGCGAAGCAGTTTTCCTATCACCTCAAATCGTGCCACTTCTGCTCGCAGGCATTTCAGCGACCTGCCAAACTCGTTGCTTTTGATGGCTTTCACAATGTCTTCCCATGCCATAATTCGCTTTTGGGCCTCGATCGCCTGCCGGAAGAGGCCGTCGAGAATTTCAGGGGTTGGTGCCGGAATGTGCGGTACGGCGTTTTGGAGAAAGTTCCCGAAACGACTCTGAAATTTTTCTCTCTTTAGTACCGGCGCCTGTAGATTGACGGACCACAGTTGCTCTGGATATAGCCTAACCGCGCTGTCCAACTGCTCTGTTAAACGTTTGAGCCTATAAAAGCAGTATTCTTTATCATCCTCATCGTCCCCATCCTCCTCCTTCTCCTCCTCTGAACCGTCGGCCCACAAGTCGATAAAAGGGGATTCAGACTTCCTCCGCCTCCTCCGTTCGATTTCTTCTGGCCCATTTTCATCGTCTGGCTCTAAGGTGGAGTGCCCTTCATTCTCATTTTCGCTGTCAAGGCTCATGCTGTCCCTCCGAGAGCTATCCCTATTAACTAGTCTAACCATTTCAGGGCAATTTTCACCGAGTGACGCCTTTTTACGCCCAACCACAATGGGTTCGAGATTAGCGTCACGTGACGCAAAATCCAGCGAACCCGCCCATCGCCTTGATTTTGCGTTCCTTAACAGTTTCACGCGGCGGCCTGAGAATAAAAAAGGAAACAATCAAAGAGTAGCCAAAAGCCGATCCCGTCTATCACTCGTGGAGAGCCAGTGGAGTAAGTAGGCACCTTTGAAATGGGTCAACCCCATTAGGAGAGTGCCATGGCAAAAGCAACAGCCAAGAAAGATGGGACGGACACCGTGTCCGCTCCAGTTCAAAACGGGAAAGTGGACAAGTTGTCCAACTTCCCGCAAGAAACCATCAACGAGTTCTCAACCTTCCTCATCCATGTAAACGGCGATGCGCTTGACAAGCTTGACGACGACAAGCTGGTGCATGGCTACAAGCTTGCCACCGTTGTTGGGATAAGAGCCGTCGAGACCCGCATCCTCTTCTTCAACGAGATGTGCCGCCGCTTCAAGACCTACGCCAAGAAGCGTAACGGCATGGACACCCTCATGGATGCCTTCACCAAGCATGGACTCAACTACAACACGGAATGGCGTGCGGTAGACCGTGCGACACAGCGGTTGCTTGAAGACGCACAGCCGCCACTGTTGATTGCGCCTAACGCTGAGATGGTCGTCAAGAAGAAGACCAGTGCCTTGTGCGGTGAGACGGTCACCGTCCCACAAGATGACGGCATCTCAAAAGAGATTCTCGTCACGAAGACGGTTGACAATGTAGCGACCTCCTACAAAGTCAAGCGTCCAGACCTGTGTTCCGTGGGTGTCTGGAAGAAGAAGCAAGAAGAAGAAAAAGGAAAGCAAGCCCGCATCGACAGCAAAGCCGCCAACAATGCTGTCCTCGCAGACCTTGCGCTCAAGCTCATTGGTCTGTTCGTCAATGCGCCTAAGAGTGATTCCCCTGTCGCCATCCTTGCGGTGCTGCGGGAAACGGCGGAAGCGGCTTATGAGAATCTGTCCGCTGACCAAGCCAAGCTCATCGCCGTCCCCAAGCTCGTGAGTCGCTTGGCGGCACAGACCAAAATCCAAGACGAAGTCACAAAACTCCAAGCCACCATCGAGAAGATGACGGCGACAGAGAATGACTTGCGTACGACCGTAGGCAACTTGCGGACGACCATCACGCAACTCAAGCATGACAACAAGCAACTCACCGCCTCGGTCGCGAAGCTTGAAAAAACGGCTGGCAAGAAGCCGAAGTCGAAGAAGAAGCCAGCCATCACACGAGTGTCAACGCCAGCGGTGCGGGAGTTTGTCGTTGGTCGTCTCACCAATCCGTATCCCAACGACCCACATACCCACGGCGTGTTCCCCAAGTCTGTGTTCGACCGCACACGGGAAGCGGCGTCGTCCACAGGCAACGAAGCGGATTGCCTCAAATGGATTGACACCCAGCCAGTTGCGGAAGCGGCAGCCATGTAGATCCTACCAGATGACCACGGATGGCGGTCTCCACTGGACCGTCGTCCGTGCGACGGTGGGCGGGATCAAATATGACTTGGAAATCACAACTCGCGGTCGCCTACAAGAAGGTGATCTCGTGTCCTACGGGCAAAGCCACGCACCTTACGGAAGCGGCGGCGTTGGCACATCTGGCCCAGCTTGAAAGCCGGAAGCCGGATTACTCGGGGAACGTATTCCAGTGCAAGCGGTGCAACCATTGGCACGTCGGTGGAAGCCTCTGGGAGCGTATTAAGAGACAGAGTAGGAGACGATCATGGCAGAAGATACAGGCATAAGCTGGGCACACAACACGCAAAACTTTTGGGTAGGGTGTGACAAGTGCGCTCCTGAATGCACCCCTGATGGTAGCTGGACACCTGAGGAGGCGCTATGAAAGCAGAAAAAGCAATTAAGCTAGGAAAATGCAGTGAGTGCAAAAAGGCACTGTACTCCAACGCGGACATCCATTACGAGGGGCGGCGGAAATACTGCGTACCCTGTCATGCCGCGTTGATCGAAACCCGCATGAACGAAACAGTCGCCGACCGAGACCGCAAGCTGGTAGCCAAGACGGTCGCATTGCGGCAAGAGACTGCTGAAGAGCGTTATCTCGCGGAGTTCGAGAAGTGGGTTTGGCGCTATAAGAAAATGACGCCGCACGAACAACTAATGGTTGCCCAAGATATTCAACGCAGTCCGGACGAGGTTCGGTAATTTCTGAGTCTAAAACCACAACCATGAGGTCACGCCGCTTCAATGCTGGGGCCATCCATTCAATCCGTCTGGTCAATCCGATCAACCATTCCAATCATTCAACCCTTTCAACAATAAATATGTTTTTGTTTTATTTATTAGTCCATGACAGAACGGAATGACAGGATTGGACGATCGGATGGATTGATCGGTTTGAACGGCTGAATTGCATGCCCGGCGAGGCAGCGCGCCGTCCGGTACGCTGTAGAAACTAGGCTGAAACAAATCGCCCCAGTTAACTCACATTTTTCCAAACACTCAGTATCTATATCTAGCGACGGTGATCTCGCAGTCATCGAGGGCGGCAGGTTCCTGAGTGGGTTTTCCTGCTGCCCGAACAAAACCCCAGTACCAGACCATCCAGCCTGCTACCTCCAGTTTTGAATCGCCACCCTAAGTCGTAAGAGGTAGAGATGTTGAATCCAGAAAACGATCCCGCACGGCTGTCTGACGTGGCTTTCGAGTCATCAGCAGCCATTCCCGCAAATGGTAAAGCGACGCACGAGGCTGTCGCCAACGCCACGAAGAATACCCCCTCGAAAACAATGTTCGCACCCGCCAGCCGCAAGGCAGCCGAAGCCGCCAAGAAGGGCACGACTTCGACCAGCCGTACGGGCAAGGCAAAGCAAGTCAGCTACGAATTCGGAAAGCCTCCGAAGGGAATCTACGTCAAGGTTCATCCTTCGCCTGCCTACCACACCTTCAATCTGCCGGTGTTCGTCAACGAGAACGAAGGCACCTTCCACTACATCAATCCCGAACTCTTCGAATCTGGTGAGTTGCCAGAGCGTTTTCGCAATGTCTGCAAGCTCATGGACATCCACACGGCTGGCTGTGCGGATGGCACATTCTTCCTGTGGCACGTCTTCGTTTCGTCCAGTAAGTGGCGCAAGGCTGCGATCAAGTCTGTCCAAGAGGCACAACGTGAGTTCGTCATCGTGAGCAGCATCAAGGCTCGCCAGACGTACAACGTGGAGATCGCCGACCAGCTGATTCCCGAGCCCAAATGGGCGTCGTTGCCGTCCTTCGAGCAAATGCTCATGGACGCATTCGATTCCAACATAAACGTCGCCGACGACAAGGTTGTCCTCGACTACATGAGCGGCGGCGTAGCGGCGCGCGAGGACGAAGAAGATGTCGAGTAAGCTGACACCTGAACGCTTTCCGTACGTCTACGTCCCCGATACGGAGTACGTGGCACGACCGGGCGAAACCCAACGCCCGGTGTGCCTCGTTGCCCACGGCTTCAACAAGGGCCGGCGGATCGAGATGTTCTTCGACACGCCGGCCGCCAGCCCGTTCCCCGACCCAAAGAGCACGCTCTTCCTTGGCTACAACCTGCCGGCGGAACTGAAGACCATGCTGTCGCTCGGCTGGGTCCAGCCAGAGCACTGCATCGACTTGTACGTCGAGTTCTTGAACTTGATTAACGGCAGGTGGCGTGGGAAAGACTGCCTGAAGGACCTGGGCACAGGCTTGGTGGATGCCGTGACCTACTTCGGCGGCAACCCGATGGACTTCTGGAAGAGCAGCAAGGACGAAGAACGCAACTACGTCATTCAAAACGGCACGACGCCGCCTGAAGGCGTCACGATGGAAGAGCACCAGAAGCGGATCCTCACCTATTGCGAAGAGGATGTTAATGCGACCGTCTGGCTGGGCCGCCAGATGATTCCTGAACTGGACATCGAACAGGCCCTTTGGCGTGGGAAATACTGCAAGGCGAACGCATACTTCGAGCATTATGGCGTCCCCGTGGATGCCGAACGCTTCCGTGCCATCGAAGACGAATCCCCGAAGCTCAAGCTCAGCATCGCAAACAAGATCGAAGAGACGCACCGCTACGGTGTTTACGTGATTGAAGGAAAGGAAACGACCAAGACCAAGCCGCATCCCGTGTTCAAGATGAACAAGTTCGCCGAGCTATTGGCGTCCAAGGGCATAACGGTCGGCGGCAAAGGTGCGATGTGGCAAGCTACGCCGTCAGGCGATCCCATGCTCGAAGACGATTACTTCGGCGACATGTGTAACGCCTACCCCGAACTCCAACCACTGCGACAGTGCCGGAAATCGCTGAACAGCCTTAGCCGCTTCGAAACCGTGCTCGGCGAGGATGGATTCAACCGCTCGACGCTGTGGATGTTTGGCACGGTCACGTCACGGAACAACCCCAAGGCGAAAGATTTCCTGCTCAGCCGGCCGCATTGGGTTCGCAACCTGATTGCACCGCGGGAAGGCATGGCACTGGTCGCCTGCGACGTGACCGGTGCTGAAGATTGGCTTGCAGCAGGATTCTCTGGCGACCCGGAGCTGATGCGGATTTATTCGTCTGGCGCCGATTCGTACATGGAGTTTGCTGCCGTCACCGAGGCAGTACCGTTCGGAACCATGCGGGACAAGAAAAACAAGGAACTGGAAATCATTCGGGCACAGCACAAGACTGCGAAGCTTGCGATCCAGTACGGCGTTGGTGGCGAGACGCTCAGCACATACCTTGGCGTGCCCCTCTGGAAAGCACAAAAAATCATCAACCGCCACAAGCAGGGGTACGCGGTCTACTGGCAGTGGGTTGAAGATCAAGCCAAGCTCGCCGAAGAACGTGGCTACGTGGAAACGGATTTCGGGTGGCGGCAGTCGACCGAACACATGAGTGCGAACAGTGTCCTGAACTTCCCTCAGCAGGCGGGATGTGCGGAACTGCTGCGGTGTGCCTGCATCCTCCTGGTCGATGCGGGATGGGGTCCCGCACTGGCTGCCCCCCATCATGATGCTCTGTACATGCATGTCGAGGCCGAAAAAGCGGAAGAGTGCAAGAGGGCTGTCGAGGATGCATTCATCGAAGCCGGCCATACCGTCATGGGATTGCCAGAGTTCCCGCTGAGAGTCCACGCCGAAGTCGTCTACCATCCCGACCATTACGAAGACGCAGACGGGGCTGAGATTTGGGACATCGTCTGCGAATACTTCGGCTGGGACAAATTTGCAGTATTAGAGGAAGAGGTAGCGGATGAACAATTACTGGCGTACTCAAGCTAAGCACACTACGGTTTGCCCACGTTGCCGCGGCTACATCAAAATCGGCGCCGTGATCGTCAGGGAAGACGGCTACGCCAAGTGGTCGCATGCCGTTTGTCCGGGCCTCGCAAGGATCGAGCGTGCGCGCACCAATGAGGAGCGTGCGGTTTCACGCACCGAAATCCAATTCAACGACGAAGGGATAATCGCATAAATGTCACACATGTTTGGAAGTGAGTACGACGAATTGATCGACCGAGCCAGACTCGGCTCGGCATACGACAACCAACTCAGCGACATCGCCGAGGAACGACTGGAGGTCCCCGGCAGGAAACTCGGCAAGCGTAGGAAGCCGGCCAAGCTTACGCAAGAGCTTGAGGCGGACCTACTGGAAGGCGCAATACTCTTGCCGAAGCGCAGGGCGTGAACGACAAGTGGCTGTGCGCCGGATGCGTCCAGGCTATTGCTGGGCCGACGGGTGGGACGCCGGAGGAGCGATCGCCGGTAATTGATTAAACGGAAGGTCCGGGTTCGAAGCACCACTGATATCGATGGAGCAAGCCCGAAAAACCTGATCGGGGCGGCGATTCCCGATTGGATGTCTCGTCACGTTCTACCTGGACAACCTCGTGCCGGACGATAAGCCGACAGCTTCGGTCGAGTGGGACAAGATGATGAAGTCTTTATTGGAGGCTGAGCAGCAAGCGAAAAGTGAATGATGCGAAATTTTCTTATCCACTGGGATTTTCGCAGGCTGGCGGCGGTATTAAGAGGTATGCATTCCGTGGCACTAAAGGCCTCGGGTGCGATGAGAGGAGGGCGGGCTTTCGTCCCTTTCCTGCCCTTCTCTAAAATTTCAGGAAAAGGGCAAAGGAGACATACATGTCATTAGAGCATCTCAAGGAACTAATCGAAGAGGACGCCCGAGACGGACACATCTATGACTACTCGGACGTGGAACTAACGCTTGCCTTACTACAAGAAAAGATTGACAGCCTCAGCTCTGGAGAAAAGGAAAAGTTGCGAGTCATCATCGAAGCAGATCTGGCTCGAGACACGAAAAAGATGCAATGTATCACGACCAAGATTCACGACGAGATCAACGCGGATTTGGCGTGGGCATGGCGGATGTGGGAGAGGGAGTTGGTCGCTGGTGAGGAATGGAGGTTCGAACGGAAGGGAAAAGAGGATGAGTTCCAGTTTGAGAACTTTTTCCATTGCCGCAGCTTAATCCGCCAAACGGTCAAAAGATTGATTCTCCCCCGCCTTGAAGCGAAAGCAGCTAACCAGACGCCTCATCAAGATAGTATGGGGTCGTTATCCGAAGGCCTCGATCAAGAAACGTGGATGCCGCATTCTCCAGATGTAGGCAAACCTAGTATTAGGTAGACATGGACTTCGGAAAAGGCTGGGGTGATCCCAGCGAGTACGGCGTTTCGAAGGGATGGGAGTTCGTCGGCCCCGATCGATCGCGGAAACAACATTTCGTCCTGCGTTGCAAAGGCTGCGGGTTTGAGGCCTCCTACATCAAATATCAACTAGGGAAACCGCATGGATGCTCGGATTGCTGGAACGTCGAACAAATCATGCATAAACCACACCTTTGGCCACGGCTCGCCCCCATGATCGGTGCATTCGGTTTCAAGGCGGAGCGTACAGAGCTTGAGGAATTGGAACGAATTTATGCATTGAACGATCCACGCCCGAGCCTCCCCTAGCGGGTTTGGACACGCGGCACGCCGTTGTCTTGGTCTGGGCCACAACCGGCAAATAGCTGGCTCATTCGTGCTCTTCATTGCCCGAGACTTCCCCGTTGCAAGCCGAATATGCGATGTGGAGCCTGCTGTTTTGCGGTTATTTGTGGGAAAACGTAATCAGGCAGGACGCTTCGCAATTATCCGCCAGCCTCGATCAACTGACACCTTGGTCAATTTCCTGAGATCCCAACCGATAGATAGAGGGGCCGAGACGCCACGTTAGTTCGCGGTCGGCAGCTCCTGATCCCCAACCGAGGTATGCCATGGCAGATACGACCGCCGCTCCTGAGATAGAATCGCCGCACACGCCAACCGAACAAATTCAATCTGCGGACGCAAGTCCACAGGTCTCTTCAATTCTGACCGTCCCCCAACTGGACAAGCAAGCACACGCGGCAAGCATGACCGACCAAGAACTGGTCCAGCATGTCCAGAACACTCTTAGGCCACTAGGGCACACCTTGCTGACCAACCTCGCCTACATCCGAGAGGCCCGAAACCGCTTCGCCCAACCCGGACGGCGTGTTCCGATAGGGGGTCGTCCGACGTTCACCCAATGGATCAAAGAGAATCTGGGCATCAGCGATCGACATGTTCGTCGCCTCTTGGCTGCTGCTGACCCGACGCAGAAGTTGAAAAAGCAACAGCGGCGTGATGCGACGTACGACATGGCTGTCACGATGGCACATGCAGTTTTGGGACTCCACGAGGCAGATCCCGACGATCCTTCAGGCCGTCGGCGGGAAGCGGCACTCACCAACATGGCTTTCAGGTTACTTCGCCAGGTGAGGCATAAACCCCTTGGGATGCGTGTGACCGTTAAGGAATTGCAGCCGGGTCAATTTGAGGAGCTTTACGACGCGATCACTGAATGTCTGGGCGAACAACTTGATCAGGTGTTTGGTTCTCTTGATGAGGAAAAACGTGCCGACGTACTGCGGCTGTTTTCTGAGAAGATCGCAAGCCGCTACGTCGGGAGTAAACCTCCTGTTGTCGATACGAACCTTGTACCGCTCGCGGAACCGTTCACACCTGCTGCTATCGACAACAGCAAAGTGGAAAACGCAACGGAACCCATGTAGACCAGCGACACTACTTCGGCGGTCAGCAGGATGACCCGGAGGCATGCGGCAAGATGGCTCCCTACCACGTGAGAGAGCGTATGGCGGGCGATATACGCATCCCGTGCGACATCTGGTTGTGCGAGCTGCACTACGACGAGTGGCTTGAGCACGAGTTTGCGGTGAACAACTGAAGGAGGAAGACTCTGACGCCCCCAAGGATTGGCTTGCATAGGCGCAAGGCGCGACCGAATCCAGGCACGAACGTAATCTAGTCGGCGCGTTGCTACCCATGGAACCATGCTCGCAGGTGAATTGGGGCGAAAACGCGAGGAACCGAGGACTCCGGCTATCGCGTTGACAACCGCGCCCCAACGCGAGAAAGGTCACTCTCATGAGCACCATGGTGGACAGCATCAAATCTGCGCTCCGAAGCGTCTTCGTGCCAATCGCAGGTTCAGAAACTGTCCAGAAGCTTCGCAACGCACTCGGGACGGAAGGGACAGCCATCAGCGTGAGGGTAATTCCCGACCCCGGTGCGAGGGAAAGTTACTGCTTCCACAACGTCCGCAACAAAGTTGGGCGGGAAGGCGGAAAGATGCAACTCGGGTGGGCCGTCTGGCAGCACTCGAATCTCTTTATCGAGGCGGAGCCACACGCGGTTTTCGATCCGGCCAATGGAAAGCCGTGGATCGACTGCACTCCGAACTCGTTCCCGGATGGAAACGCATGTCGAGAGATATTGTTCATCCCCGACGACGTGGCAACCTACGACTTCGAAACCACCGTGATCCCTGACAGCGTGCGGGTTCCGCTGGTAGACGATCCTCGGGTATCGGAGGCGTTGAAGCTCTCCTCAGAGAAAATCTCTCTCCGGAACCGCGTTCCGAAAGAATGGTGTTCCGGTGAATTGATCTATCACTATTCGCCCACCGCCCTGATGCAAATTCAGCTACTGGAGGCCCGTGCTGGAATGCTCCTTGCAGCAGCCACGGAGCGTTCGATGATGAGCAGATCGCCTCAAAAACGTGGAAGGAACTGTTCCTGCCCCTGCGGTTCCGGCAAGAAATATAAAAGGTGCTGTGGCAGATGATGCGATAAGGTTAGCAATCACCGCACACGCCCATTACACAACGATCCCCTACCTGAAAATCAGAACCACCGTCGCCCCGCCGCAGCACCGCTTGTACTTCTTCCCCGAGTCGCAAAGACGGATCATCCGTCCGACCTTGGACTGTTCCGGCGAGGCTTCAACCCTGACCGTTTGCTGGCTGGGCGACATCGAAACGAGTCTGCCGGAGATGATCGAGCGCGAGATTCGCTCTGTCGAATAGGACCAGCAGACGACGGATGGAAATTTCTAGACGCGCAACGGGCTACCCAACCTGAACCACCGCGCACGGCACCAGCTTCTCGCCCTTGCTTCTGTCGCCACGGAAGTGCGGCTCGATTTCGAGGATCGCCTCGTATTTCTTGCCTCGGCGTGCCACGCCCATGAGTGGGTGAGACGGAGGGATTCTGCGCAGGTGACCAGCGACAGCGTGGTATAGCGGGCTCTCGTGCGTGTCGCCACCTCGCAGGACTTTGACCATCTGGAGAGATGGTTCGATCTTGATGACCGTGGGCGACGACAGCGGGGGCTTGCAGGATTTTGCCCGGTGCTTGTTCGTGCCGCTCATGTCAACGACGGTAGTCGGCACTAGCTCGCGGCTCCAGTTCAGGAAACGGAGCGTGGTAGTAACCAACTCGACCACCTCCTCGTACTGCTTGGTCTCGGAGTCCTCAACCGCCCCACTGTGTGAAACCACGGTGTAGTAATCGTCCTCGACGAGCAAGCTGAAGCATTTTGCGAAGACACCGAGGCGCATCCGGGTGCCTTCAGCAACTGGGGAGTTCTCGCTGAACACGTCGCAGGAGTAGCGCCCTTCTTGCTTGAGCCACGTCGTCAAAATGCCGCGTCGGCGCTGACCGTCGTACTTGTACTCCAACCACGCGCTGCCCCACTTGGGGAACGCCGGAGCCTTAGACGCGAGCAGTTTGGTCTGGTTGGCACGGCGGTCGTGCAAAACCTTCCAGATGTTGTTGACATCGTACCGGGCTGCCATCGGGAGTACCTTCAGGGCTTCGGTCGCCATGTCGATGTCGCTCTTTTCGCCGCTAACCGGGCTGGCTGTGGCATTGGTCAGGTCGTCAATTAGCATTTTTGACCCCTTTCACATCGAACTCGCTGCGGGTCAGCGGAGGCGTGATGTGGACCTCGGCGGTCGCAAGCAGCTTGTTTTCCCCGCCCGTGACCATCTGCCAAACTTCGACCTTGTCGCCGTCCACAAGCTGCTTGGGCGGATTGGCCCGCTTGAGTGCCTCTATGGCGTGGCGTGCTTCGTAGATGATGTCGTCCGAGTCGTTCCCGGTGATGAGCTCTTCGGAGAGCGGGAATTCCATCGAACCGCCGACCATCGTCCACACTGTCGTCATTGTCCGCTTGGGGATGTTGACTTCAATCCTGATAGTCCCTGCCGGACGTGGCTTCATCGGCATGCCGGGATAGCTCAAGTCGCCCCACGGGATTGTCGTCATCCAAGAATCCTCTTTTGACATTTCGCCGTTAAACGTCTTGGCGACGACGTTTGCCTCAATTTGGGCGAAGGCCACGAACTCGTCACGGCACTCTTCCGTCACCAGAGTTTCGACGATGACCGCACGCCACCCCGACTTCACGAATTTGTCCTCAACCAGACAGCAAATGGGAAGGTAGCCCGCCAGAATCCGGCGCGTCACCACCGCCTCTCGCACGTCCGTCTCGACATTGCTGCTGCCGACGGCAGTCCAGTCGATGATGTCTTCCTTGGTGACAGGATTAACAAGGATAAGGGAAGCACCCCCGTTGTTGACCTCACATGCCTTGAGGAACTTGAGCGAACGCTCGATTAGTTTGTCCTTCTGCTTGTTGGTAGCGGCGTAGGCGGAGAGCTTTGTGAGCAATTCTTCAAGAGTGAATCGCCCACAGCACTTCTTGTACTTCTTGCCCCTGCCGCACCCGCACATTTCATTGCGACCTTGAAGAGCCATAGTTTCGTCCTCTGCGTTTTAAGACCGCCGTCTGCGTTCCTACCACGGAACCTGCGAGACAGCTTTGACTCTTATTCGGTGCCGATCACCTCGGCTCTAGTTCGCCCCTGACGGGCGCTTTCACGTAGTCGTTGTGCGAACCCAAGTTTTCCTGTGCTGAGGCACACGCCCGCCCTCTCGCGGACACATGTATATCCGAGTGATTCAGTGCACAGATTGTTTTGGGGATGTTCGCTCTCTGCCAAGCCTCAACTTGCGGGCTGGATTGCTTCTGTACGCATTGTTTCCTTCGTGTAGTTATTGAGATTTAAGTCACCAATCCTCGGCACGCCACTCGGAATCGGGCCACCATATCCCCGCACCGTACTAATAGCTTGGTACTGGTGTTTACGTCGGTAATGGTCGGCTTTCCGTGCTGCACGTGCGTTACGCAGGCGCTTGAGGTTATCCACATGTGCTGGACTCGTGCGGTATGCCGCCTGCCTGCACGCGCTACAACAGAATTTCTTTTTCGCAGGCTTGCCGCAGGGACATGTCTTCTGCGTAACGCTATCTTTTGGCAGTTGGCGCACTTCGACATTGCTTGTCCGTAGATCTTTGAAGACCGTCACCAAGTCCATTGGGAAGACTGCTTCTGATTTTCTGAGCTTGTCTGCGGGTGTGGTTTCGTTTCTCATGGCGCCATTATGCCTTTGGCAGCGGCGAAATCGATAGGTTCCTCCTAACAGATTGAGTCTGGGCGACTTGGCACTGCTTAATTGTTCACAAATGCGAACATTTCGAGGCACTAATACGGTGCAAAACCGATGCAATAATGGGTGCCGGAAACGGAGCGGGTCGCGATGAAGCGTGACGCATTCGACGATGTGGATTGCCCGTTCAACTACAAGCTGGAACTCCAAAAGGCCCACGAGGCATTGAACGCAAAGGTTGGAAAGTATGTTTCCGCGAACCAAACGACGGGTTATCGCGAATTAGCCAAGCAGTTTCAAATGTCACCCGCCGCCCTGTGCGCCCTAGCGAAAAAGTACAGCGGCAAACGTAAGCTGGGGCGTCGGTCTCGCGGAACACGAGTCACGTTTGATGTTCGCCACAGGAACGCCGAAGGTAAGGAATTGGAGACAGCCGTGACGGTGACGGCCCACAAGAAAACCTCAGTCAAGTTAATGCGGGAATGTGTTGCCCGCTATTACAAAACAGATGATGTGTCCGTGGGCGGCGGCATGAAGACCGAACGCCGCGCCGAATACAGGTACGATGAGTTATTACACTCTTAGCAGGCTGCGGAAAAAGGGACGCCGCGACTTAGATTCTCTCCAGTCTCCGTGATCTTGGGACTCGGGGAAGGGTTTTGGCTGCATCCGCTGGTGTCCCGCGGATTCATTTTCGGGCCTGCGAGCACACTGCGGCCTCGGCTTACGTCGCTTGCATCGCCAGATTCCTCATACGGACGAGGTTGTAGCCCACGGCCGCGGAGGAATGGCCCCAGCCATTTGCGGGTTGTAACTTCGGGCCGAGACAACGCTGCTCCGCAAGAGTCGAATCTGCAAGTTTTGCCAATATTTGTGGGAAAACGCTCATTACGAAGTACGCTTCGCAAATATCCGTCGGCCTCAATCAACTGATACTTCGATCGATTTCCTGAGATCTCAACACATAGGTAGGGGGGCTACGACGCAGGGTGACGTCACCGCGGCGGGCAGCTCCTGGTACGAACGGAGGTGTTCTTATGGCAGAAACAACCGCCGCTCCTGAGATGGAGTCGCTCCACACAGCAGCAGCACTAACGCAACCTGCGGACGCAAGTCCACAGGTCACTTCAACTTTTACTCTCCCCGAATTTGACACGGCAGCACACGCCGCACGGCTGAGTGATCAAGAACTGATCCAGCACATACAAAACAAGCTGAGGCCAGTAGGGTACACCTTGCTGACCAACCTCGCCTACATCCGAGAGGCTCGGAACCGCTTCGCCCAGCCTGGACGGCGTGTTCCGACCGCTGGTCGGCCAACATTTACCCAGTGGATCAGAGAAAATCTGGGTATCAGTGATCGGCATGTACGTCGCCTACTACAAGCGGCTGACCCGACGCAGAAGTTGAGAAAGCAACAGCGGCGTGATGAGACGTACGACTTGGCTGTGACGATGGCCCATGCAGTTTTGGGACTCCACGAGGCAGATCCAGACGATCCTTCAGGTCGTAGGCGGAAAGCGGCGCTCATAAGCATGGCGTTTCGACTAATTCGCCATGTGCGCCACAAACCGATTCCGATTCACGTTGGTATGAAGGAAATGATGCACGGGGATGTCCCGAGCTTGTACGACACCGTCAGCGAATGTTTGGGCGAGCAGCTCGATCAGGTGTTTGGTTCCCTTGATGAGGAAAAACGTGCCGACGCACTGCGCCTGTTTTCTGAGAAGATCGCAAGCCGCTACGTCGGGAGTAAACCTCCTGTTGTCGATACGAACCTTGTACCGCTCGGGGAACCGTTCACACCTGCTGCTGTCGACAACAGCAAAGTGGAAAACGCAACGGAACCCATGTAGACCAGCCAACCGCCGCCGCTTAAAGAGGAGTGCCGTGGACGCACGGAATGGATTCTCCGTGCCCGAAACGCCGCCGTCCACCGACAGCCTACCTAGGGCTAGTTGTTGGGGGATTTGCTCATGGCAACAATGAGGCGAGGCACCATGTGGAGCACCTGAAATCGCAGCAAAATTGGGAAAACCCAAGGCTCGCGAATGGCGGCGTCTACCCTAATGCTCAAGAAAACCTAGATCACTCGGCCGGGCGGCATGCACTTCCGCAGCTATACCTTGCACGGTAGTGTTTTGTACGCTGATCAGCCCAATAGGTTTTCGAAAACATGGGCATAGCATCGAGTTTTTCTCGGGGAATCGTGCGGACGGGAAGAGGTAGCTGCCTGTAAAGCGGGTCGAGCGAGAAGATTACGTCGGTTTTGAGACGTTGAAGAACGAGATCGTGGTATTTGGATGGCGTAAGAAAAGACACATAACTTAATACCCATGCTCCGCTGAAAGCTCCCACTCCGCTTGGCTACTTTTTAGATGATTCCCTTAGTATCTCTGCCGAGCCGGACCTGAAACGGGTCATTCGGGCGGGAGGCTCGGCAAAGGAAATAGCAAAGCTAAATCGACAGTATTAAATGAGGAGGAGCTAACAGCACATGACAACAGAGCAGTTCTACAAGTTCAATAAAGAACGCATTTCCACACTCGGGGAGCGCCTTATGGAAGCCACCAACTTCTGCACCGAGCCCATCGACAATTTCAACCTGACATGGGAAGAAGCTCACGTACTCAACGAGGCGTTGACTCTGTTGTATGACGTAGTGCACTACAACAGTGAACACCCAGATGCACCGTTCCAGATGCCACGGGAAAGCTGATGGGGGGGCTCAGACCCTCGACAGGAGTGCGAAATAAAGGAAAGCCGGCGAAATGAACGTCTCAAGGAAGGTTGGTAGCGATACCGGGAATCTCTTAAATGCTCGTGACTTCTCCCAACAATACTGGCAAAACCCGCGCCTGTAAAGGGGTTGGGAGAGATTGCTGAAAAACAAAATCTCAGTAGAAATGGCAAATTTCAACCCCCTCTACATGCGAATTGTAGGCACAAATAGGCACACAGGAATGGGGAATTTCGAGCCCCGCTTCGACTGGCTCAGCGGCCACAATTATGTATGGGCCCCGAGCGTCAGCTTATCTTCGTCTTCTTCAAGTAAGGCCCTTGCCACTTCGCTGGCTAGACCAATCGGTTGGCCGCAATCGCCAAACCCAGCATGGGGATTCGCCCGACAAATGTCGCAAACTTCGTTACGAGCACGCGCCGAGGCTACCGCCTTCATGTTGTAGGTCACAAGATTTTCGGCAATCGTCACTGGAAGGGGCTCAAGCAGAAACGGCTGAAACAGATGGCGCAGAAGCATCACACCCGTGCTTGCGGCTCTCATATTCAGGTCCATCACCGCAGGCTGTTTTATCAGCAGGTCGTCGGAGTATCCAAGGTCGATTTTTCTCTTGCGCTCAGCTCCTGTCAAAGATTCAAAAGCTAGACGCCGCGGACTCACCAACCCTATACAGCGCAGGCACCAGCGGCCAGGGGCGACATAGTTGGTCCGCGCGTCCGTGGAAACGATCCCTTCCTTGTCGCCGCCGATTTCAGCCCCTACGTCGATATAAGGAACGACATGCTGGTAGGCGTATTTGCATAGCAACATGCGCGGATAGTCCTTATCGACACACCCGAATATCAGATCTCCCTCGTTCAGACGCCTCAGGACCGTATCGTCCAGAATCGACCCCACTATCGGGACCACCTTGCAGCCCAACCCCAGGCTTTCAATCCCTCTCTTCAGCACTTCGGCTTTAGGGCGGCGATCCTTTGCGTCGTCGGTGGTCGCATAGAGGATGCGGTTAAGATTCACGAGTCTTACGACATCGTGATCGATCAGGAGAATCCTCTTGCAGCCGGCCCTCGCCAGCAGCTCGCAGACGAGCGAGCCCGTTCCGCTTGCTCCCACGACAACCACTGTGATTCGGGAGATCCGCGCCAGTGCGCCGCTGCCTGTGAGCGCTGTGGCGCGATCGAAAATCTCTGCAGGATCGGGAGCGGGTTTGGCAGACCGTCCATGCAGCGGCAGGTACTGCAGCCGTTCGCCAACGCACACAAGCGAAGTCGCCGCCGCTTGTTCGATCGGCGAGCTCCATAACCGCGCCCTTTGCGAGGTCTCACCCAGGACAACGCTGGATAGAAGCGTCCCAGGCCACAGTTCCTGCAAGTTCTCGACGAGAAGAGGATCCTGCTTGTCATCGTACCAGGAGAAATCCACCTCCGATTTCGCCAACGGGTGCGTATGAAAAGTGACTAGTCCTGCCAATCCGGCCTTGCGAACGGCCATGTGCGCCCGCCTCACATACCGCGACGAGAAAGTAAGTGCCTGATGTGGTGGCGCTATCACATCGCCCGGCTCTGGCCAAACGATCTGAGCGACCACCAGCTCGTGCAGTTTGCCTTCGACCATGCGTTTGCCCAGAAGTCCTATAGCGCCATTTTCAGTGTCACGTCGTCCCCGGAACGAACGTGCACAGTGTTTGCGCAGGCGGTCCCACTCGATCGCAGAAATGCGTAAATTAAGTTCTGGCATTGACCGCTCCACGCTCCAAGAAAAATCCCCGGCAATGCACAATGTGGCTTTCGATATTGTCAATCCCAAGCCGGAACTGCTTGCCGTCCGGGTAGTGCCAGGAAACGGCCCTCCACTGCGAACCTCCAACCACCACCACCTGTCCGTTGACCCTGTTGTGTTCGCCCCCGCGAAAAGTGTATGGAAGGCCGATGTAGAACCCATCCAAGGATGTGCCCAGATCGTAGGCAATCGGGATGGCGATGAGAATGTCATACGCGGTTCGATCCCAGGGAGGACTCGGGGCTTCTACCCTGCGTGCGAGGGCGTACGGCTGCACACCCTCGTTCACCAGCGTTATGGTGCTCCCCGAGCTGGCGAGACGTTCAATCTCTGCCTTAGCGGTTCCGATGTGCACTATCGACCCCCGCGCCGTACTTGCCGTCGCGCTGCGCCTCAAAGCGTTGCCCTCGGTCAAGTTTGACTGGAGTATCGGGAGGCAATGGCACCACACTGTCAGCTGGATAGTAGAGGCTGTATTCTTGCCAGGGAAGTTCGGCGAGGGCGAGGATGGCCTTCGGCGTCATTTCCTTCTCCGGGGCGATCCGCCAGCGCGTATTGATCTGAATCGCCAGAACGAGATCCACCGCGAAGTGATGCGTGCTGGGTTGCTCCCTCAGGGAATCCTCCAGCGTCAGCTCAAGATTCAATGGCTCGCCGGCATGGTGGTTTTCGTATATTCCCCGGAGATGGTCCAACGGCTTCTCCAGGTTCGGCAGCAGTTTCACACTCAGCTTTTCTGCTCCCTCGTCGAGCACTTCTAGCAACTTAAAATCGCGTGGCACACGGAAGTGTTTCCGATCCTCTGGCTTGTGGAGCAGTTCTACAGAGATTTCAGCGTCTCTCTTGGCCTCATCAACGGCAACCACCGGGTTTTCGCTTGCATTAAACCCAACTCCTGCGTCCCGACCGCCCGAAAGGGGCTCCTGATCTTGCTGTACATTTTCTAGCGACATATTCAGGGCCTCCTTTGCCCCAGGCAGCATCTCCAAAAGGGACGCCGCTCCCAGGACGATCCCACAAATTAAGTCCGCGTGTCAAGTATCATATTGTTAATTGTGGAAGAGTCAGCAATACTGACCTTTTGTCCCCAGGCCCCTCGCTGCGAGCATTGGTAAAGCCTCACCCCGCGCCAGACCCTCGCGGTACCCCCGCCGAGGACGCATCCTCCCTCTCTGTGAAACGACATCTCCCATTTAGCGCAGAGGGGTCGCGACAGCATTACTTGACATTCTGTGGACGATGGCATAATACAAGTAAACATGCGGGCGAAGATCGAACCCTTCTACGAAGCTCTTGGGGCGCAAATCCAAAAAATTCGTGAACATCGGAAAATGACACAGGCGCAGCTTGGTCTTTCTCTGATTCCACCGTCCACGCGGGCCTCGATAGCCAATATCGAGGGCGGAAAACAACGAGTGCTTGTTCACACGCTGTCGCAGCTCGCCAAGTCCCTGGACGTGGATATTCGTGAACTGATGCCGGCTGTGAACTCGCCCGCTCAGTCTCCCAGTCGAAAAGATGTTGAACGGGAGTTGGGGAAAAAGCTTAATCTAGCTGGTCCTGCGTTAAAAAGATTGACGGCGCGGCTTTCGGCCGGGAACTCCAGAGGCAATGCATGAGTGTACGAACGGCCAGGTACCATGGTGAAGCTCTTGCCGAATCTTGTGGCTTTACCAAGCCTCCAGTGGATGTCGAACGTGTTGCTAAGCAACTGCGTCTGAAGATTGCTTATGCCGATCTAGGACCCGATGTCTCAGGTCTTCTGATCAGCAAGGGCGATACCACGGCAATTGCGATTCAAGCGAGTGACGTTCCGAATAGGCAGCGCTTCACGATTGCGCACGAGATAGGACATTTTTATCTGCGCCACCAGTTTGAGCCAGGCGAACATGTGCATGTTGACCATGGGCACGCGATCACACCGCGCAACTCAAGATCGAGCACGGGCGTAGATCTCAAAGAAATCGAAGCCAACCAGTTTGCCGCGTGCCTCTTGATGCCCTCAAAATTGCTTTTGGCGCGCATCAAAGCGCTTCAGGCAAGATCCTTGCGTGACTCTCATGTGACACTTCTTGCCAGCGAATTCGAGGTCAGTGAACAGGCCATGACAATTCGCCTGTCGACTCTTGGGTATCTTTGACCAATTGCACCTTGAGATGGAATGCTCTGAGGTGCTGGTAGAGCTTTCAGGAGGCCCATTCTGTCGGGACGGGGGGTAAGGGTCGGCCTGGGCGTTTCACAGGTGCAGGCAGCCTTTTGCACCACCCCAACGAGCCTATCCCGATCTCGTGCGCATCCACCGAGCCCACAGCCTCTGACCCGGACATCTCCAATAGGGAACAAAAGGCGAATATGCTATCCTTCGCCAATGGACGAAGGCCGAAAACGGGTGATCGGAATTATGGCGGCGATTCTTGCAAGCCTGCATATGCAGACGGCAGATGATCTCTTCGGTACTCCTCAGGGAAGCCCGCGAACGGACAAGCTGATTGCGGCATCAATCCAATGGGCTGAGCAGATCATGAAGAAAATTGATGATGTGCTCTCGGGCTGAGGAGACGAGCCACATGAAACTCAAGCTCAAGGCAAGAGTGAACCGCTCAGATGCCAAGACGATCCAGCACGCTCTTGAGGAACGCTCTGCGAAGGGCTCCGTCAGGAAAGCGGGCGACGAGTTCGTTGTCGAAGCCCAGATAGAAGGAGCCAGCGCAAGGGAGTTGAATCGCACGCTTCTTTCCGCCTTGAGAAAGGTAGAGAAGAGAACGACGCTCCGTGCGGAATGGACTTCTGAGGACGGCACTAGCGAACGGTTTTTCGACTACGTCCTCAATAAGACTCAAGAATTGACCCGCCACTGTGCGACACGCCGCATACGTTCAATCCTTCGTGTGGCAGTATGCTCTTGTTCAGAGGAAGCACACATCCCCACCGGGCACAATGGCCTGGGACACACGAGCCTAAATTGTTACTTGCGCTGCATCTCAACGCTGTGCCAACTACAAGGTGATGGATAATATTAAGTTTGCAGAACTCGTCTTTGGGTTCGTATATGCGGTCGGCACTGATGCGGATCCCGTCGTAAGTGTCCTAGAGAATTACCTGACGCAGTATAAATACCAAACAGAGACGTTTCGCGTCAGTAATCATCTTCGATCTTTAGACTTGGGAATCTCATTTGATAAGTCGTCGGCTTTCGACAAGATGAAGGCGTTGATGGACGCCGGGAATGCTGCGAGGAAGCAGGCGGAGTCAGACACCGTATTAGCAGTCATGGCTATTAACGATATAGCTGCTCGCCGTGTCGAAGATGAGACAGAGCGGCCTAAACCGAGAGACCGAGTCGCACATGTAATTCGATCACTCAAACGTCCCGAAGAAGTAATCCTACTGCGAGATGTGTATCGTCCCGGATTCTTTTTGATTGCTATTGCTGATGATGACGACTCGCAATTCGATTATCTGATGAAGGAAAAGGGACTTGCCGAGAATGAAGCTCGCATCCTCGTGGAGCGCGACCAAGAGGAATATGCACCGCACGGGCAGCGCACGCGAGGTACATTCTATTTGGCTGATGTATTTGTGGAGCGGAGAAACGAGCGGTACAAGGACCAGTTGCATCGATTCCTTGAGCTCGTCTTCGGGCATCCTTTCTACACTCCTAGCCGTGAGGAGCATGGCATGTTCCTGGCTTATGCATCCGCTGCGCGATCTGCACAACTCGGTCGACAAGTTGGTGCAGCAATTGCCACCCCTGAAGGTGAGGTCGTAGCTGTGGGGATGAATGAGGTTCCCTGTTGCCGGGGAGGATCATATTGGGAAGGCGACAAGGACGACGCTAGGGACCACATCAAGCAGGAGGTGGATTCAAATGTCAAGTACAAGGACAACATCGTCAGCAGCATCATCAAGCAGCTCGATGGGAAACTCCTTACGCCTCGAACGCTTCACTCAGTGGTGAAGAAAACCATAAAAGCCTTGGACCCTGTTTTAGGAGAGAGGGAGACTGCCGAGAAAAGCGATGCTGTGATGAAATCTCTGAGAGAGGAAGCTGTGCACGACATCGATGTCTCGAATGCGATCCGCCGCAGTGATCTGAAGGATATTACCGAATACGGGAGAGCAGTGCACGGGGAGATGGACGCGATCCTCTGCTGTTCAAGACTTGGAATCAGCGTCCGAGGAAAATACTTGTTTGTCACAACCTTCCCATGTCATAACTGTACACGGCACATCATTGCGTCTGGAATTCGCAGAGTCTACTACATTGAACCGTACGCGAAGAGCAAGGCTCGCGATCTCCACTCTGACGCCATTTGCTTTAGTGAGGAGGATGCCCAAGAAACTGGTAGAATTCCTTTCTTGCCTTTTGTCGGAATAGGCCCGAGGCGATACCTTGATCTCTTTTCGCTTGAGCTCAGTAGTGGTCGAGACCTAGAGCGCAAGGACGGTGCTGGTAAACCGGAGGCGCTGCCGAAGAACGAACGTCCCCCTCGGGTGCCGATGACGCCATTCAGCTATCTCGAACGAGAGGACAAGCTTCTTGAAGAGTTCAGCGACACGATCTTAAAACTACAGGTGAAGAGCCATGGCAAAGGTTGATTTGAAGGATCACACGGCGTGGAGCCACGTGCAAGCAACCGAGAGAGCGAGTAAACGAGTATCTTCTTGGCCGGCGTGGAAACGTGACGCCACGTTGTTCCGAGAATCTGACGAAAATGAGTCTCGCGATTGGATCGAAGAGCAAAATGTCGAGCTCAAGACGTTGAATGAAGCGATCCGTAAAATCGCTTAACTCCGAAAATGGCGCATTTGCGCGTCAGCAAACTACATCTAAGCAGTCTTCCTCTGCTGCGTCTTCAGCTTCGCCCACCTCGCACGCTGAGAGGGTGCGATTCTCCTTCTGCCTGCTGCTGATATTGTGCGCTTGGGTTTCGGTGGGTGACCTTTCGCCTTTGCCCAGTCTGAAAGAAAGGCCACGTTGCGAAATCAGCGTGGCCTTTCCCGTTTGTGTTGTTTGCGACCTTGGCGCTTACGCTGCTGCTTGTTGTTGATAGGCCGGCACGAAGGACTCGGCTACGAAGGTTTCGAACTTCGTTGGCGTTGTGTTGCTGGCGGTGCGAGGTTCTAGGGCGCGCATGTGTCCTGCGTTGAGGGCGGCGGCCAGCTCTAGGATCAGGCCGGCGAAATTTTCGGACATCCCCATTTGGACCATTGCGGCTCGAACTTGATTGTCGGGTGCCTGAATGTATCCAAGATCGGGTTTGCCGATGGCCTTGCCGATAATAGTGGTGGCTTCGGTGTAGTCGAGATCGCGCTGTCCCTGCAACTCTTGCGTCTGCTTGCCGCGGAAGGCTAGACGCACGAGAGCATCGGCGGCTGCCGCTCCGATATCGCAGGTGGCGATCATGGGAAGTTTTAGATTCGCACTAACCGGTCCGACCGCGGTGCCGAGACTGGTTTATCGAGGATGTCAGTGCCGACGAGGTGATGTTGCCCTATCTCGAATGGTTGGGCACCCAGAATCGCAAGTGCGTAGACGACAGCACGCTCGTACCAGAAGATTATGTTGATCGACGATGTTGACGGAGAAGTCTTCGACGCCATGCCCCGACATGTCTCAACGATTACCTACGCCGCACTGGACGACTGACGCACCACTTCACCGACGACGGACTCTACTGTGACAGTGCAACGCGACGACGCCTACCATTGCCGGTAGGCTACGCAGTTCCCGGTTGCGACCGCGTTGTTGTTGGATTAGTTCGAGGGCGGAGGCATTCACGATGGCTCGACTGCTGGCTCGATACTTGCCATCGGGGTCGTGGGCAATGGCCGCAAATAGCGAGACCGTCGGCGCTTTGAAATTGACTTCTGCCTCAGACTCGTTTGGATAGGTTTTCGCATCGCAACTAATGCCGATTCGGGTCGTTCGTGGCTGGTATCCAGGCTGAAGCCGTATCTCTGGAAATCGGCCCAGCGTTGCTCGAGCACTGCCATCGTTGATATTCTTCCCATCCTCCTTGCGTGTCGTTCCATCGTTGCCACAACCTTACCGGCGAATGCGCTCTATTGCTTCGTACCCGCAGCCATTACCAGATGGGCGATAATGCTTTAACTGCGCAGCAGTCATACTGATAACCTCATCCGAGCCGAGTCCGTCGCGAGCCAGTAATAGCCGATATATTTCAGCGGAATCCAGTTTCCCTCCAATGGACGTGGCAAACGCGTAGTCATCTTCACGGAACCCGTTGGCTGCTTCTGCTGCTTCTTTTCTTTCGCTCAGCGATAGAGCCGCAGACCGCAACGGACAGGCCACATCGATGAACCCGAGAGGGCGTTGGTCGAAACCTTTGGTAGGTTTGCAATCGATAAACGGGCCTTCATCCCCAAAGTCGCAGAGCATTGCCCATTCGCCAAAGAAGCATGTTGCCCGATAACCCCAGTAGCCGCTCATTCCCGGCCCGCGCCCCATATTACAAGTAAAAGAGAAGATTTCTTGTCGTTCGACCCTTTTCAGTTGGGAGTTTCCCCAACACTTGCTCATTGGCTGCTTCCACACTTCCAAGAGCGCTGGGACGAGTTCGTCATCGTCAAACGTCATCTCACTCAGAAATTCTTCAATCTCTTCGTCGGTGGGCTGGAGCAAACAGCGAACAAAAACAACGTCCTCCGGTTTCCAGTGAAGGTGTCCAATCAGAAAATGTTCCCAATCAACGCATTCATCGTCAATAAGGTATTCATCGTCAAAAGCGATGGCGCTTGTTCCGGCTCGTTGGACCCGCCGCCTCGTGGTTAACCACTTGTCTAGGGAATGCTGAGCGTTGTTCATATCTAGATTGTGCCAGTGATTAAGGGGTCGGTGTAGTAAAAGAGTGCCTCTCTCGGCATCTAAGCGGCCAAGCGGGTGGGTTCTCTAAAAGGCGAACGGGGTGACGCTTTGATACCGTCTTGAACGAGGCTTTCGCACACGTGCCGCATTAGGAACCAAACGCCAGACGCTGCAAGCATTCCTACCGCATTTCTCGGAAAAGCAATCTGGAATGTCAGTCCGTAACGTCAGAACGATTGAGTCTGCGCGACCCCAACCTCAAATCGGACGTTCCTTTGGTAACGTACGTTGGTCGGAGCCTTTGAGGCATGATGATTTATGGAACCCTCGAATCCGCTCAATTGGACGAATGAAGTTCGTCGGATCTCCTGTCTAGGACGAGGACATCTTCACCAGCTTGCCAGATTGAATCGGAAATGCAATTCATTCTGTTGAGTGGTACGCGGTGGACGGCAGTATCTGAGGCGCGAGCCTGCATGAAAAGATTGTGGAGGTCAGATGAATAATCCGGGGATTGATGTCGGGCCCAAAATAATACACTTCATCAGTGAACAGTTTCATATTGAAGACATTTGGAGTGTCAAAGAATCGCGGAGGTTGATTTGGTGGCCGTTTCGTTTGGCCGTGACGATCTGGGCCGATCCGGTCAAACTTGATGTAGGGCATGCTGTGTGCAAGATCAATGCCAAGACCGATGTTCTCAAGGATGTCCCACCGACAGATAAGACATACGGGACCTTAGCAATGCTTAACACCCACGCTTTGTTGAACCGGTATGTCTATGATCCCTCGAGTATGAAAGTAAGTTTGCAGTGCAGTGCCTATGTACATGATGGCACTGCCAGCTGGATGAAGCCGTATTTTGCAACGGCTGTTTCGCTCCAGGCAGCTCAGGCACATGCCGAGCTCAACCCTCTTGTTGAGCTGTTGGGCGCACAAGCCGACGAAAGTGTTGCACCGGTTGGAGTACGCACAAATCCCGACGATATGCTCAATATTCTGCACTTCTTTAAGAAGGAGGGCGAGGCTCCATCAGCCTTCTTAGGAGCTGAGTGCGCGAACGTGGAGAAAATGCCTCCAGAATGGTGCGACATCGTGATGTCCAGTTCCGATAAAAAGGGCGCTACAGTGGAGTTTCCCTTTAAGGGTTGTGTGCCCTCGTCAACGATGCTCAAGATCCTTGCCGATGCTCCACATCCAAAGATCGGAAGCGGCGCAATGCTTGTATTGAGAATTCCGGCGATTTCTGGCGTCAAACAGGATTTCCAGTTGGCTAATCAACTAAATCTATTAGAGATGCAACAGTGGAGCCGTGTCCGTTCCTTCGGTGCATGGTGTGCTGACGTACTAGCCAAGAAACCTGCGGAGGCAATTGCGTATGTCTCGTTCATTCCATCGGCCATAAAACAAGATGGGTTACTGCAAAACGAGGTGATGGCAATGGGACTGAGAAGCAGATGGCTTCACGATTACTTTAATCTGCCCTCAGAAGGACCCGATGACACTCCACTTCGTTTGTCGGTGGTTGATTCGTTGGTCAAAATGCTTAAGAGATAGCAATAGGTCCAGTGTGAAACCGGAATTTCGGTATGACGGATCTTGCAAGAGCCACGCGGTTTCGAATGAGTCCCCACCGGCCTTCGTTGAAGCGATTGAACCCGCATGCCGCATAATCATCCTGACCACCGTTCGGCATCAGCCGGAATCTCCTCTTTAACTTCGAAAACGACCCAATTCTACGCCAATCTCACCATACGTCGAACAGCGTAGGCAGCAACTCCCCGGCTTTTCCTTCGAAAGTCTCGTCGAAAGATGCGAGATTGAGCGGCTCTTCCGGGCCGACATAGAACGTCCGGGCTTGGGTCTGTCCGACGAAGCTTGCCGCAGGCTCGACAACCCCAGAAGTCCCGATGGCAATGAAGACCGTACAGACCTCCAGAATGCGCAGGACACGATCCATCCCAAACGGCCTTTCGCCGAACCAGCAAATATGAGGGCGGACCTTTCCGCCACACGCACAATGGGGAACTTCGTGATAGATATTCGTGTCGTCGAAGGGCAGTTGACAGCGCTCGCACCGGCTCTTGAACAACTCGCCATGCATGTGGAGCGGACGAGATCCGGCTTGCTCGTGCAAATTGTCAACGTTCTGCGTGCAGAGGAATAGACGAGAGCCCAGAGTCCGCTCCAGGGCTGCCAGCGCTCGATGCCCCGGGTTGGGCTGGGCAGCCGCTGCGACCGTCCTGCGCATCGAATAGAAGTCCCACACGAGCTGCGGATCTCGCCGCCAAGCATCTGGAGAGGCGACCTCTTCGACCCGGTAATTCCGCCACAATCCGTTCGTATCCCGAAACGTCGGGATGCCACTCTCAGCGCTCATCCCCGCCCCGGTAAGCACAAACACCCGGTCATTCGGCTTAATGTGAATCAGGTTCATGACAACCTCCACATCCGTTCGAGTTCAGCGCATACGTCCATTGTCCGCAGTAGGTTAAGCGTGTGCCTCGGCTTCCACTCTTCCCTTGGCGCAGCCGGACGCGAGTGACGTGGGTCGTCGAGCACATTGAGGCGTTGAGCTCATCAATGTCTTAAGGAGCAACCCGCCCGGAGGTCTGGGTGCTTGTTAGAGACCAGATGTCCATCACAGACCGACAGTGCGACGGGTGCTTGACTTCAATGATGACAGCCATCGGTTCTTCCTCATTTCTTTCCCGTCGATCGCGAATCGAACGGCACGATTTTCTTACCGACGAGTTTGATCCTGTGGGCGAACGAAAGACTTGACTTGTCACCGATAGCAGAGTAATCAAACCTCTTCTCAAATTCGTCATGAAGCTCCGCGAGATAGCGGCCCCGCGCACTGACCCAGCCGCTACAGGCGACCTCGCGATTGAAGCGGACAATGAGTTCCTCATCGCTCTTACTGGACAGCCCCCATTCCGAAGCCTTCTCGATCTTCTCTGTCTGCTCTTTGTCCTGTCCCGCAGCCTCTTTGACAGCCTGCCCGTATAGCCGTTCGAGCCACTCGAAGTCCGCACGTTCGCCATCCGTCATGTTTGCCAGTAGCTCCCGACGCTCGAATTCCGCTTGGCCCTTCTCACTGATGCAGAAAGTCGGTTCGACGTGTGCCGGATGTTGACGTATGTGGTCGTTAAGGGCTTTGTAGGTGTCCCACGCTTTGTCCCTAATTACGACGAGTGCCTCGTACTCTGCCTGCAATGCTTTCTCCCGTTCACCCTCTTCATTGTCTTCGTACATGATGTCCCCTCCTCGCCTCACCGCAGGCAGTCAATTCAACACCCTGCACGGGGTTGTCTCCCGTCGCGCTATGCCTCCCAGGGCAAGTCCGGCTTGCCGAAGTGGCCGTAGTTTGTAGTTGTGCGATATATCGGGTGCAGGAGGTTCAGCTGTTCGATCATTGCGGCAGGACGGAAGTCAAAATTGCGAACGAATTCCTCCACTTCCCGTGCATCACCTGTTCCGAACGTATCGACCTTGGCCGACACGGGTTTCGCAACTCCGATTGCGTACGCCATCTGAATTTCCGCGCGGCTTGCCAAACCCTGCACTACGACCTGACGGGCAACATATCGGCAGAAGTAAGCCGCGCTGCGATCCACTTTCGACGGGTCCTTGCCACTGAATGCGCCTCCGCCGTGACGAGCAGCACCGCCGTACGTATCGACAATGATCTTTCGTCCTGTGACACCGCAATCAGCGGAAGGTCCGCCTTGCAGAAAGCTGCCGGCAGGATTCACGGTGAACGAAATGCGATCGGAATACCAATTACACAGCGCTCGGAGGGCCAGCCGACGGGAAACATATTCTAGGATGTAGTTGGAATCCACATCGGGCGAGTGCTGCGTAGAAACCAGAACGCTGGATACACCGATCGGCCTGTCGCCCTCGTACAAGACTGAAACTTGTGTCTTGGCGTCGGGGCGAAGCCAGGCTTCTACGCCGACGCGCCGATCGTGCGCGAGCACTTGCCCAATCCGATGGGCGAGCGCGATCGGAAGCGGCATAAGCTCGGGCGTTTCGTCCGTTGCATAGCCAAACATGATGCCTTGATCACCAGCACCTTGCTCTTCTCTCGGGTTAATGCGGCCGCCCACTCCTCGAGCTATCTCAGGCGCCTGTGCCGTAATGAATTGCTGGATTCGCACTCCATCGGCATGGAACTCCTGCGTCGGATCCGTGTAACCAATTTCGCGGATGGCGTCCCGCGCGATCCGGTCGTAATCGACAGTGGCCGCCGAGCTGATCTCGCCGGCTAAGATGACATTCGATCCCTTGCATAGCACTTCGCACGCGACGCGGGCCTGCGGATCCTGGGCCAGGTGAGCATCCAGAATCGAATCGGCGATGTAGTCGCAGACCTTATCTGGATGTCCCTCAGATACCGACTCGGAAGTGAAGACGTACTGGCGCGGGTTCATCAGCACACCTCCGGGCAACGATGGCTCAAACCAGAAAAGCCCGGCACATGCCAGATCTGTCCGTCAGACTTCTCGAAGTAGTTGGCATTCAGCATGCGAGCATGGAGCAGGCCACCACAGGCAGCGCAGCGGTTGACGTTCTCGCAAAGACAGTGAACCCGCATCACTTTGCCCTTGAATACAGGGTTTGGATCCAAGGACTGCCCTGTCCATTCTCCGCAGGTGGGACACTGGTTCAAGCCTCGGGGCGCCCCCCCCGTTTGCCCGCCAGCTAGGCGAAGTTGTTCATCCGGAGTCGCGTCGCGCCCGCCCTTGGTTAGGTCGCCATGGAGGTATCCGCCGGCCCGGTTCCGCTCCTCGACGTATGCTGCCAGGAGCTTCTGGCGGACTTGCAACTCGTCGTCGTGTTCGAACTCGACGCAGTGGCGCAGCTGACCAAACGTGACATGGCCTCCGCGTGGAATTTCATCAGAACGGAACTCCGTCCCGTCGGGCCCGTAGTAGAGACAATCATCAGGACCGAGGACGAGACAGGTTTGCAGCTTGTTGGCTGCAACTTGCCGCTGGGCTATGTGACGCAGCAACTCCGGCTCGAAGGATCGAGGCAGGAGTGCCAAATGGTACAGCGCCGGAACGACACGCGTCGTTAAGTAGGGGAAGCTCTCGAAAGCCGGAAGGCCAAGAGCCTTGAGTTGTTGGGTTGTGAGTTGGAATTGATGTTCGTCGTGTTTGGGTTTCATTGATGCATGCTCCTGTCCGTTCGCATGCATCAGGAGCCCAGAAAGCAAAACGCCGCCCGACATCAGGCGGCTGCTTCCCGCGGAGATCTTAGCTTCGGAACTTACGTTCCGCACATCGAGCGGCATTGCCGCTCAAGGCACCGTGGCATCTCCTGGCCCGGTTGCCGGACTCGGGGGTGACCCGAGCCGCTCCTGATGCTGACCGTACACTACCCCGCTTGCTTGGCGCTGTCAACTGAGCTTCGGTAATCTGAGCTTCGGTAATCACCCAAGCATTACTTTGTGGGGACCGGATTATCCCAGGAAGTTGTGCGTTTCCTTCGTTCTATCTAACCGCAAGTAGCACGGGAGGGCCATTCCGCGTGGCCGCACTCTGAGATATCATGTAACAAGCATCAAGAGCGGGCCGGACATGCTCCGGCTTCTGCCAACCGAGACGAGTGAAAACGTCCACGGTGGTCACAGCCTACGCAGGCTGGATGCGGCGACCGATGGTCGCACAAAGGAAACCAATCATGACGGGAAAAGAGCTATACGGGCCAGTGGGAGCGAAGGAACCGATCTTATTTAATGGCAAGTTAGGCTGGATCAGGGTGTTTTGCAGGGAGTGCGCCATCGACTACGACATCCGGGAAGTTGACAATGAAATTACGCATCCCGCCGCGCTCCATGTCGCAAGATTTGACTGCCCAAAGGGGCACCACTGCGAAGCAAGAAGATTGTGGAACAGCTACGACGACGACTTTCTGAAAACCTGCGGGATTAAGGGCGACCCATTGAACACAGACGTGGAAAGGAATGGAGGGGCAAAGTGAAGTTAAGGACAATCGAAACAACGGTTCCGGCGACCGTCGATCCCGAACTGGGCGAGCGCCGATGTCCTAATGGCCACAACTCAGCTCTACGGCCAAGGCTGCCGGAAGTTATGTTCCACGCCTGCGGTCACTATCGTCCCACGGTAATTACGTGGAACGAGTTCTGCATTACGTGTGGTGTCAGACATGCGCCGTTTAGTATCTACTGGGACTCTTATCGCATGGATAGTCCCATGCACAACCGCAAGCAGTACTGTGGGTACTGCGGGGCGAAGATGAGAGGAGGATTATGATGCCACCAAAACTAAGAGAGTTGCTGAAGCGGGCGATTTTAAATCCGGGGGAAGCGGTCGAGATAACGAGAGAAGAAGAGAAGGAACTACTGGAAATCACGGCCTTCCTTGAACAGCACCCGCAAATCACCCCGTCCAACGGCGAGGTGAACTAAATGGCGTTCGGGGAAATGGCAGGGGAGACACCAGAAGATAGGCTGATCCGCCTTTGCCACGTTGCCTGCACGTGGGCGGAGGTTAAGTTCTGCGGAGTCCGGGACGGCGTGTGCTACTTCGAGTCGTGGTACGGCTCCGACTCCGATGACACGGATCGCCCGCCCGCACTTCTTTCCGTCCCCGTCCCCGTCGAAGGCCTCAAGGGGCAGGCAGCAGTTGAACAGATGATTAGGCAGATAGGGGCGGAGATTGAGAGCAATGAACCATGAGGCGAATATGACTGCACGGCAGATAGAAGAACAGATGCCGTAGATCAACGACGAGGAGCACGGCGGATGCCTGGTCCCGATGACGAGATGGTGTGGAGGCACAGCCAATGCGTCCTCAAGACGGGCAAGTATCCGCTGCCGGTTTTTGGTCGGCCAATGGCCGATGAGCTAAACAAGTTGTTCAAGGAGGATGAATGAAGATTCTGCTCGTGGAAGACGACGCGGCCCTCTTGTGGTTTCTCGCCAAGGAACTGGAAGCCCGTGGGTACGAAGTCCTCCAAACAGACACCGGGGATGGGGGACTGTACTTCTACAAAAAGGACGGCCCTTTTGAGTTCGTGCTCAGTGATTATAGTTTTATACCGGGCACGAAGATCAAGGATGGGGTGCAATTGGTGACCGCGATCCATGAGATCAATCCACTTCAGCGGATGGCGATGATGACCGCTGAACCCAAGAAAGCGCGAGGAAAGCTGCCGAACGCTTTGCGGGACCTTCCGGTGCTGCGGAAGCCTTTCAATCTGGAGCAACTGCTACGGGTTGCGGGAGCCCGTCCTGCCGCTTTGATTTTGACCCACTCCCGCGTTATCCGCTGCGCGACGGCAGTGTCTTTTGCGCGGATTGTGCTGAAATCTGGGACCACGACCAAGCGAAACAGAACTGGTAGGGCAACGTGAAATCAGGAGCGATCGAAACCAGGGTTCCGGAGACCGCCGAGCCTTGGGTGGGCAAGGTGCGCTGTCCCAACGGGCACGACTCATCGATTCGGCCGAGGCGTCCTGCGCTCATGTTGTGGCCTGCCATCACTACAGCACAGAAGCGATCTGGAACGAGTTCTGCATCACATGCGGTGTTCGCCATGAGCCATTCATGATTTACCGGCACTTCCATCGCATGGTTGACCAGGTGCAACTTCCGAAGAACTACTGCGGATACTGCGGGGCGAAGATTGTCACTGTGAGGGCATCTCGATGACCAAGGACGATGTGATTTCCCTCCGATTGCAACCGGGCACGAGGAGTCGCATGGCTTGGCTCGGATGTCGTAACCACGTGCCCTCAGTTAAATGACGTGCCCGGGGGACTTGCTCATCGAAGCCCCGCCTGATCTTCTCTGATAAATATGTCGGACATCTTGTGCCGAGTGATGAAGTGCATGAGTCGTGCGTGCTGTTCGTCTGTGAGAACGAGGATCGTGTTGCGGTATATCACGCGATTGGCCTCATCGACATCACGCCTGTAATCATCACACTCAAAGATTTCATTAAGTTCACTCTGCAAGGTTTCGAACGTTGCTTTTCTGTACGAGTCGTAATCAATCCACGCCTGAGCGTCGGCTCGACACTGGACGGGCCTAGGCACCGCAGCGTGTTTGACTTGAGCACACGCCACGGCAGAGAACATTAGAATGGTGAGTAGTGTTCGCATTATCCCTCCAGAAAGATGACGTGAGCAGGTTCAACCCTGATGACGCTCGGCTCCGGGTAATTTTCTGTGGTCAGAGGCGTGAGAAGTTGCATTTAGCCTTAACCTCCAAGAATCTCTTGAAGTTGCCTTATGGGCTGCCATCAACCGCGTATCTGTCCCATTCGATAGCACAAATCTCACGGTCAATCAGTTCCGGCAAGGTCGTTTCAATGTCGTCTCCGAGCCAGCAAACAGTAAGCATTGACATGATCTCGGTTGAATCTAAAACAGGCTCATAGCAGACCAGATCGACCATGAAGGTGTAGACCGGCAATTCTCCTTCGGGTACAGGCTTAATGAAAACGCCGCTGATTCCTGGGAATTGCTCACGAACTCTTTCCGGCAACCGCTTGATAATTCCGTCGCGAATGTATTCTTTACTGCCTTCAAGATATCCAAGAGTCGAGGGACCGACGTAAAAGCCCTCAAGGTCCACTTCTCTGCCACAATCCAAGCGATACCGTAGGCGACGATAGTATGGAGCGAGATCAGTCTGGGCTGAAAGTCTCATAGCACGATTCTCCCCTGAAGGTTATATATACACAGCATCCGCCGGTCGAGTGAAGTGACTAGCGCGCATTTATGCCACTTCTCCAGTATTCGAATGTCTCGTCACCTCACCTTAATTGGTTCGCTTCTTCCACGGCCGTCATGGCCGGCCCTAGCGGCGAACGACAATGGCTACAACCGTCATGTCATCGCAGATGCCCCCCTTCGCTGCTTGCTGCAGTGTCAAAGGTGCGATTTCGGGCAGGTTCGCGAGATTCTTCATCACGGTCTGGGCGAGCTGGTAGGGCTGAAGCGCGTCCACACCCCATCAGTCATCAGAAGGAGAATGTCACGGTCTTGGGCGGTGAATTGTTTTACGAGTGGCTGAATTGCTCCACTTCCCAGTTGCTGTTTGCTTGCGCCTTCAGTGAGGATTTTGGCTTGGCCATCACGAACCAGGTAAGCCCTAGAATCGCCCACCGCACAAACGGACACATCATCCTCGACGATATCTGCTGCAACCATCGTGCTCTTGTTCGCACCCAGTAGATGGGAGTCCAGAAGCTTCGCGTTTCTCGTCCTGTCCAGCCTGCCTAGGGTCTCGGTGTACAGCCGTTCCAACTGGCGGGCAGCTTTCTTGGCAGCGCCCTCCGCGTTCCCTTGGCCGTCGAATACGGCTGCCAGCGGAGCGTCCGCAAGCCGACCGACGAAAAAGGCGTCCTCGTTCGGGCGGCCGGGCTGGGCGATGCTGGCTGCGTAGATGGTTGCGGCGAGACCCTTCTGTCCCTTGCGAAGTTCGGATTTCCCGTTCAGGTGCGGATTGGAAGATGCCCCGTTCTCCAGTTCAAACGTCCCGAACGGCATAACGTGGGATTGCGGCAAATGACTATTCATCGCTCTTGCGCCGGCTTCGTTAACGGAATGGATCACGACAATGCCAGAGAAGCGTTCTTGGGCAAGGTAATGCACCACCCGCTGCCCGCTGCCGGGCCGAGTATCCGGGAACGCCACATCCGAACAATTTAGGTCGTGGTCGAGGAAGCACACGTCGAACTTCTGGTCCTCCAAGAGAGCTAGCGCCTGTTCCGCGTTCGAGGCAAAGGTGGCTTGGGGGAGTCGCTGTCTGAACCACGCGACCCGCTCCGGGGAGTCCTCCAGCACGAAGACCTTCGCAGTCTCGGCAATTCGCATCACTTTTGGTGCGGGTTCCATTTAGACGGCGCCCGACGCCCCGGCGGAGAATGCCTTAACCTGCGTGATAGCGATTCTCGCGTTCCGAATTCCCGACTGGATGTCTAGCTCCAAATCCAGGTGCGGTACGGCGGAGGCGGACGCCCCCTCGTAGAATCTCAGCGCATCCAACGGGCGGCCCAGTCGCTTGAGGCAGATTCGGGCGGCACCAAGCCGCGCCAGCAGAGACTGCCGCTCGGAAGGGTAGGTCGCGGCGAGCTTCTCGTACTCGCTGACGGCGCGTTCAAAGTCTTGTTGGTTCTCTGGGACGCGGCACAGGTCCAACCAGACATCGGGCGGAATCCTTTCGCCCCCCGCATTTAGGAAATCTTCATAGTCCTGCCAAGCTGTTTCGTATTCTCTCGACCGTACATGTAGATCGCACAGCTTGCACGTTGCTTCTCGATAGGCCGGAATGTTGCTTGCCTGCCAATGAGTGGCACGCAGTAGATTCCATGCTGCGAAGGAGTCTGGCTTGTCTGCCAAAAACTCGTTCAGGAGTGCGGCAGCTTCGGTGAGTTTGCCCTGCTCCATCAGCTCGTTTGCCTGACTGACCTCCGGTCCTGGCGTCCAGGTAACTTTTTCCTCGATTGCCTTGTTTGCTTTACGCTCTAGGCCCGAGTAACGCAATGCAACAGCCGCGATGCCACCAAAGAGGAACCCACCGACGTGCGCCCAGTGTCCAATCCCGTCCCTAGGACCCATTCCGTAGTTGATTTCCATCAGCACCCAAATCGGCAATAGCCAATATGCCTGCATCCAGAAGCGAGAAAAGGGAAACAGGCCCAAATCAAAGAACCACATCATCCGGATCTTCATCTTGGGGAAGCGCACCAGAAATGCTCCCATAAGACCGGCAATGGCTCCCGAAGCGCCCACCGACGCGATAATGCTTCCAGGCCTTGTCCAAGCATCAAACTGGCATGCGAATGCACCCGCCGCTAGGTAGATGAGCAAGTAAAGTGGTCGGCCCCAGGCGTCCTCCAGCACAAATCCCGCTAGCCACAAGAACCACATGTTGCCAATAACATGCCACCAATCGACATGAAGGAAGGTCGAAGTTATATATGTAATCGGTTTTGCGTGCGCTGGGACAAAGGCGTACCGCTCTGTGATTGACGAGGCCGTCAGATGTGAATACTGGCCTCCGAGCGAGTCCATTTCCTCTTGCAATTCAACTGGATCCCGGATCAGCCGTGTCCGAGCATCCCACTCGTCAGTTGCCTCAGAATTCGGGTTCTGCAGTTCGGTCCAATCGTCTGGAAACTGCCTCTGAAAACCATCCACAAACTCTCTGGCCTCGGGAGTAAGAACTAGATTCGGATGTGTGGCGGCAAGGATGAGAATGTGCTCTTTTACCTTCCAGAGTTGTGAATCTTGCTGGTCCACGGTGCGATGAGTAGTGGCGAAGATCAGCAGATTCACGAACATCAACCCAATCGTGATGACCGGCCATCGACGGGCCGACATGTTCTCGTGCCCGATAGGGACAAGCATGCTTGGACTTCTCCTTCGTGACCGGAACCCACCCTAAGCGTATGGATTATTGTGGCGAATGCCCAGATACCGAACGGAGGATTTGAACTTTAGTAACCGTATCGCCGAAAGCGCCATAGGAGAGCGTTGTACTGCGATGAACCGCAGCTGGTTACCTTTGGACTGTGGTCGCCCTCCCGTCCTGAGGGTACGATTCGTACAAGGACTCGGAAGAGATGTTGAAGTGAACCCAGAGCAACCTGCCCGGGAGAGTGACAATGCTCAGCACCTTAAGATGTTTCGTTCTCTCGGCTCGCAACAGACTCCGCTTAGCGCTACGCAGGTGCGACCGATGCGGTCGGCGGGGAGTGGAGAGCGTGTCTCTGTTCTTTCCTAAGAAGCTTTGTAGGGTTTGCCACTTTGTGCAGGTGGGTGCAGGAATTGAAACGCAATGCCCACGGGCGTAATCGTACAGGTGCGGCAGCATTTCTTAAAGGGTCATCGCACCGATTTTGAAGGTCTGGAAAGGTCTTCATTTCGCGAACTGGCTGGAACCGCTACGCTTTAAGTGTCAAGGACGTGGAAAACCGTGTGATCACGGCCCACCGTGCTTATCAACGCCTTCTGCGTGACGAGATTCATCTTTATGCCAGTTCCGATGAAGAAGGGCAGCGGAAATCCAGCAAGATACGGACTTTGTGAGCAGGCGCACTGATGAAGGCACTCTCATGCGCCCCGCAAACTGGCGAACTGATTAAGACTCTGCTTGCCGCTTTTTCTTGCGGGGATGCCGTCCTTGGCGCGCGAAGGTGCAGTCGGTTCGGTTACTAACACGATCAAAGGCAAAAACAATTGACCACCACGGAAAACTGGTTCGGCAAGATATTCGGAGGATCTGACAAGTCCGACTCTCCGGAGGTCACGGCCACCAAAGCAGGCATGCCCCACAGGGTCGCTGGAAATCCTACGAATGCCGGGAGAAAAGTTCACCGTGGCGATCCTGACGGTCCCGAATTGCCATCGGTTCTGGCAGCGGGTGAGTGGGCGCAGGGGCAGGAATTGCTGGATGACTTTGTGGTCGAGCGGACGCTGGGCGAAGGTGGCATGGGGAAAGTGTATCTGCTGTGCAGTCGTTCAACGGCCTCGCGGTTCGCCGTCAAACGTGCCAAGGGCTTCAAAGAGGCCGACCGGCGGAATTTCTTGGCTGAACTCCAGACCTGGATTGACCTTCCCGAACACGCCAATCTGGTGCCGTGTCGGTTCTTCCGCACCCTGGGTGACGAGGTCTTGATCTTTGCCGAGTATGTGGAGGGTGGCAGCCTCAAGGAGTGGATTGCTTCGCGAAAGCTCTACGAGGGCAGCGGCGCACGGCAGGCGCTTGAGCGAATGCTGGATGTCGCCATCCAGTTTGCATGGGGTCTGCATTGCTTGCATGAACTGGGTCTAGTCCATCAGGACGTAAAGCCCGGGAACGTGTTGATGGGCGCGGATGGGAAAACTGCCTTGCAAGAGGTGAGAGCGCGCGTGACCGATTATGGTTTAGCCCGAGCGAGGGCTGCGGCGGGGGAAACTTTTTCCACCGATCCGAGCCGCAGCATCCTCTTCAGCAGTGGCGGCGGCACGCCAGCCTATTGGTCACCGGAGCAGGCCGCAGGATTGCCGATCACGCGAAAGACGGACATCTGGTCCTGGGGCGTGTCGGTGCTGGAAATGTTCACGGGGGAGGTGACTTGGAGGTCGGGGCAAGGGGCAGCCGAGGTCATTGAACAGCATCTGCGACAAGGAGGATACGACGAAGCGATTCCGGCCATGCCTGACCGCTTGTCGGAATTGTTGAGGCAGTGCTTTCGCGAGAAGCCACCGGAGCGCCCAACAAGTCTGGGCGAGGCTGCGGATCGGTTGAAGGTGATCTACCAAGAATCAGTTGGCAGAGACTACAGCCGCAATCTGAATGTAATCGAGCGAGCGGCTTTATCTCAGACCGGGATCAAAGAACGTCGCACCGCATTCGGGTGTGTATGGAAAGACCCTCAAGAATGGTTGGAGAAGGCGCTTCGAGCCGCAGGTCGTGATCCAGCAGAAGCGGCCACGATGGTGGCAGGGCGGGGAGTCACTCGGCAAGGCGAACTGGTGGCGGAAATGGCGGCATATGACGAGGCGAAGCGGTTGTACTTGCAACTAGTTCGGGGCGGAAAAAATGAGTTGGAGATGGTTTTGGCGATACTTTGCGGGGAGAAGGCTTTAGTCCATTGGACGGCCGCAGACCTGCACGGTGCGTTACAAGAGTACGATCAGGCGATTGCGATTCTGGAGCGGTTGGTCAACCAGGAAGGCCGCCGCGAACTGGCCAAAGATTTGGCTACTGTCTACACGAACAAGGCCGTCGTGGTCAGCGATCTGGGCGACGATCGCGGGGCGGTGGCGCTCTACGATCAGGCGATTGCGATTCGAGAGCGGCTGGTCAACCAGGAAGGTCGCCGCGAACTGGCCGATAGTTTGGCTACTGTCTACACGAACAAGGCCAACGCGGTCAGCGCTCTGGGCGACGATCGCGGGGCGGTGGCACTCTTGAATCAGGCGATTGCGATTCTGGAGCGGTTGGTCAACCAGGAAGGCCGCCGCGAACTGGCCAAAGATTTGGCAGGTGTTTATATGAACAAGGCC
>PLBY01000097.1 GCA_003134655.1 Acidobacteriaceae bacterium | reverse complement strand
GCCACCAAAGTTGCGGCCAAAGATACCGCCAAGGGCACA
Source organism: Acidobacteriaceae bacterium (assembly GCA_003134655.1). Classification (GTDB taxonomy): domain Bacteria; phylum Acidobacteriota; class Terriglobia; order Terriglobales; family Acidobacteriaceae; genus Sulfotelmatobacter. Next base: position 143,855 of record PLBY01000097.1, on the reverse strand, counting down.
GAGAAGGGCGCCAAGGACGTGGGTCACGGCGTGAAGAAGGGCACCGAGAAGACCGTCGACGTAATCAAGTAGACGGACCTTAAGTCAACCACAGAGGGCACAGAGGCCACGGAGGAAGTCTCAACTTCCTTGTGTCGCTGTGCCCTCTGCGCTTCGGCCGCTGTTTCTCGTGGCGTCGTCGCCGTCTGCGGCGCGGTTCATTTAGAATTATTCTTCCATGCTGACCGGTTCTGAAATCCGCCGCAAATTTCTGGACTTCTTTGTGGGCAAGGGACACAAAGAGGTGCACTCGTCGTCGCTTGTCCCGGCCAATGACCCTACGCTGCTGTTTACCAACGCTGGGATGAACCAGTTCAAGGACGTTTTTCTCGGGCTGGAGAAGCGTGATTACTCGAGAGCTACAACGTCTCAGAAGTGCGTGCGCGCCGGAGGAAAGCACAACGATTTGGAGAACGTTGGGTTTACCAACCGGCATCACACGTTCTTTGAGATGCTGGGGAACTTTTCGTTTGGCGATTACTTCAAGAAGGATGCCATCGCTTACGCGTGGGAGCTGATTACTTCGCCGGAGTGGTTTGGGATTGCGAAGGACAAGCTGTATGTGACGGTGTTCAAGGGCGAAGCCGGCGTGGCTCGCGATTCTGAGGCGTATGACCTGTGGGTGGCGCAGGGTGTGCCGAAAGAGCGCGTCTTTGAGATGGGCCTGAAAGACAATTTTTGGCAGATGGGCGATACCGGGCCGTGTGGACCGTGTAGCGAGATCTATTACGACATGGGGCCGGCATCGTCCGATCAAGGGCATGCCGACTGTGCGTTTCCGTGTGATTGTGGGCGTTACGTCGAGATTTGGAATCTGGTGTTCATGCAGTTCGACCGCGATGCCAGCGGGAAGCTGAATCCGCTGCCGAAGCCTTCGATTGATACGGGAATGGGACTGGAGCGGACTGCTGCAGCACTGCAGGGCGTGATTTCGAATTACGACACGGACTTGTTTACGCCGCTGATCAAGCGGGCGGCGGAGTTAACCGGGACATCGCTGACGAAGGAGTTGAGCAAGGAAGCGCACACGAAATCGGCGGCTTCATTGCGCGTGATCGCGGACCATTCGCGTGCCGCTACGTTCTTGATTTCCGATGGCGTGCTTCCGGCAAACGACGGGCGCGGATACGTGCTGAGGAAGATTATTCGGCGAGCGATCACGCACGGGCGCTTGCTCGGGCAGACGAAACCGTTTTTGTACGAGATGGTTTTTGCGGTGCGCGATCTGATGCGGGATGCATATCCGGAGTTGAACGAGACGGCGGATCGAGTTTCGAAGGCTGTGCAGGTCGAGGAAACTCGGTTTGCACACACTATGGATGTAGGTCTGGAGAAACTCGAGACACTACTCAAGAGTTCGGTTGGGACGCTCGCGGGCGAGGATGCGTTCAAGCTCTACGACACGTTTGGTATGCCTCTGGACTTCATGCAGGATGCGGCTCGCGATCTGGGAATTACGTTCGACCGAGCTGGATTTGATCATGCGATGGAGGAGCAGAAGTCGCGGGCGCGTGCTTCATGGAAAGGCGCGGCGAAGCAGACGGCGAATCCGGCTTACCAGCAGCTTCCGAAATCGGAGTTTGAGGGATACAAGCAAACGCGGTCGGATGGGTGCGAGATGCTGGCGATCATTCACGACGGGCAAGGGGCGCGGGAACTCAATGCCGGCGACCAAGGCGAGGTCATTCTTGATCACACGCCGTTTTATGCGGAGGCAGGCGGGCAAGTGGGCGATCGAGGATGGTTTTATTCTCATGATCACAACACCGTGGTCGCCGAGGTGACGGGATGCTATTACCCGATTCAGGGCGTGAGGGCGCATCTGGTCGTCGCCAAGAAAGCGATCCGAGTCGGGGATAAGGTTGATGCAGTCGTCAACACCGACGTTCGTCAGGCGACTATGCGCAATCACACGGCTACCCATCTGCTGCATGCTGGACTGCGCGAGGTGCTGGGGAAGCATGTGAAGCAGGCGGGGTCGCTGGTGGCGCCGAATCATCTGCGGTTTGATTTTTCGCATTTCGCGGCGGTCGAGGACGAAGAACTGCAGGACATTGAGGACCTGATTAATCGGGAGTTGCTGCGCAATCAGAAGGTCGACACCATTGTGGATGTGCCGATCGATGTGGCAGTGAATGAGTATCATGCGATGGCGCTGTTTGGGGAGAAGTATGGCGACAAGGTTCGCGTGGTCAAGATTGGGGATTTCTCGACGGAGCTTTGCGGGGGGACGCACACGGCGGCTACCGGGGAGATCGGGCTGATCAAGATTTTGAAGGAAGGCAGCGTGTCTTCTCGTGTGCGTAGGGTGGAGGCGATCACGGGTGAGGGGTCGTTGCGGCATTTCCGCATGGATCATCAGCTCGAAAACGTAGTGTCTAGCTTCGTGTCACCCACCCTTGCGCAAAAGGCGCGCAAGGATGGGGCACCCTCTTCCGATTTACTGCCCGAGAGTGAAAATTCGTTTTCTCCCGCTGATGCGTTGAAGGCCGAGTTGGAGAAGAAGGATGCGGAGATCAAGCGACTGACTCGAGAACTGGATCAGGTGCGGATGAAGTCGGCTTCGTCTTCAACGGCGAATGTTGCGGAGAAGATCAAGGACGTGAAGGGCGTGAAGGTGCTGGCACTCCGTGTGGACAATCTGGAGCGGGCGCAGTTGCGGACGCTGGTTGACCAGTTGCGCGACAAGATTGGGTCGGGTGTGGTGATTCTGGGATCGGCGTCGAATGGCAATGTAGCGCTGATCGTGGGCGTCACCAAGGATCTGACTTCGCGGGTGCAGGCCGGCAAGGTGATTGGTCCGGTGGCGCAGAAGGTTGGCGGCAAGGGCGGAGGGCGTTCGGACTTGGCGGAGGCAGGGGGCAAGGATGCGTCCGCGCTGGATGCCGCGCTGGACGCGGCTTATGGCGTGGTGGAGGAAATTCTGGCATGACGACATCCGGAGAACCGCTCGACGAGCGACTGCACTTTGTGAAACACAAAGGTCAGGCCATTTACGTCATTGACTTCAGCCACTGCAGCGGCAAGGAAATGATGGTGCTGCTCGATCTGGTGCGTGCGGATATCGCGCGGCATGCTCCGGGGTCGGTGCTCACACTGGCGGACGTCACCGGCGCGCAGATGGACAAGAAAGCGGCGACGAGGGTGCAGGAGGTTCTCGTGCTCGATCGCCCGTATGTGAAACGGTCCGCGTGGGTCGGGACCGAAAGTCTGCCGAAAGTGTTCTTCGAGCACTTTAAGAGCTTCTCGCAACGCGAATTGCCTGCCTTTAAGACTCGGGAAGAGGCGATGGACTGGCTGGTGGAGGAATGAGCTTTGAGCTTTGAGCTTTGAGGCTGTCTAGTTTCTCATTAAGCTTCCGGCTTCATCTCTTCGTGGATAGAGTTCGCGGGCGGGGGCGCCCGCGCCACATACTTCTTAGACTTCTTCTTAACTTCTCCATTTCAATGTTACGTGGCCCGACATGGGGTGCTTCATTCCTGCGCCGGTTCGTTTGGATTCCAGGTGGGCTGCTTTCAACTGGAAGTACCACTTCGCGGGGCGGTCGGCGTCGTCGATCAGCACGAGGTGCGGGTTGTGCTTCAGACCTTCGGCCTGGAGTTCCATGGTGTGGCGGTCTTGCTCGACGAATTTTGCGAAGACGAACTTCAATAAATCAGGAACAAACGGGACCCACCTAAATAAATTCCAGGCGGCGACTACGTCGATGCGGCAATGGCTGCGCGTAATGGGCGTGACCGTAGTCAGGCTGGAGAACCAGTATTTTCCCGCACGAATGGTTTCTGTACGGATGTTGGGGAGAACGAAATCGATGGTGGTGGTGATGGAATCGGCATCGGCGTAGAGGCGCAGGAGTTTGTAGGGTGCGGAGTTGGAACTCGGCGTGTGCGCGCTCATGCGAAAACCGTTCGGGATGGGCTCGAAGTTTTTCTTCTTCTCGTGGATGCTGTGCTGGCTGCGCCACCACCATGCCTGGTGGACGAAGGGGCCGTGGGCGGGATCCATGAGTCCGATGATGCCATGGTCGATGCTGACGGGCATTTCGGCTTGCAGGTAGGCGAGCTTGTATTTGGCGGTGAACTTTTCGATTTGCGGCGCGGCGTCGGGAGCCTCGGGGCGCGGGGCGAATCCTGCACCGGGCGGGGCGGGATCGGGGATGAAAACCCAGATAAAACTGTCCTGCTCTTCGCAAGCATAGCTGCCGGCGTAGATGCGGTCGACTTTCAGATTCTGATCAGGGGTCAGCGAAGGAATCAGCTGGCACTGGCCGTCGTGAACGTCGAACTGCCAGCCGTGGTATCCGCATTCGAGGTTCTCACCGTCGAAGCGTCCGCAGTTGAGGGGCATGCCGCGATGGGGGCAGGCGTCGCGCAGGGCGAAGGGCTGTCCGATGCGGTCGCGGCCGATAACGAGGGGAATTTCCAGCAGCGTCGCTTTATAGAGCTGGTTGCGGTGGACGCGGTCGGCGGGCAGGGCGCGATACCAGAAGCCGGTGAGCATGAGCGCGTCGGTGGCCTGGCGTTGCGGGAGGTCGAGGTCGGGCATGGGTGCGATTGATGATTTTTGATTGCTGATTGAAAGCATATGCTAGCATCCGCAGGACCTTGTGCGCAGGAAGAACCTTAACCACAGAGGACACTGAGGACACAGAGTTGCCAGGCGATGCTTGCGAAGAGCTTTCACCACTCAGGACACCAAGGTTCGCTAAGGAAAGTCAACAACCAAGGCGATGGAATTCATTGGGCACTTTCGGCGACTTACACCTGTTCAAAGGAATACGTTTATCGCCTGCTTTCTGGGGTGGTCGCTGGATGCGTTTGATTTTTTCATTCTGATCTTCTGCGTTAGCGCGCTGGCGACGCAGTTTCAGACGAAGGTTTCGGCGATCACGGAGGCGATTTTTCTGACGCTGGCGATGCGGCCGGTGGGCGCGGTTCTGTTTGGGCTCATGGCCGACAAGTTCGGGCGGCGGCCGACGCTCATGGTGGACATCATTGCGTATTCGGTGTTTGAGCTGGCTTCGGCCTTCGCGCCTTCGTTGAAATTCTTTCTCATCATGCGCGTGTTCTTTGGAATTGCGATGGGGGGCGAATGGGGCGTGGGCGCGGCGCTGGCGTTCGAGACGCTGCCGGCGGAGGGGCGCGGATTTTTCTCGGGATTGTTGCAGGAAGGATATGCCGTGGGATATCTCATGGCGGCTTTGGCCTACAAGCTTTTCCCAATTGTGGGCTGGCGTGGCATGTTCATAATCGGCGCGCTGCCGGCGTTTCTGGTCATCTACATTCGCTCCAAAGTGGACGAATCTCCGGCATGGCTGCAGGGGCGTGTGCCGCGCGCTGCCGAAAGCCACGTGGGCAGGGATATTTTGTCGCACGCCGGTATCTTTGCTTTTCTGGTGGTGCTGATGTTTGCGTTCAATTCTTTCAGCCACGGGACGCAGGATCTGTACCCGACATTCCTGCAGAGGAATCTCCAGTTTGCGCCGGCCACGGTAAGTTCCATCGCGATTGTTTACAACATTGGCGCGCTGCTGGGAGGAATTGTGTTTGGGACGTGGTCGGAGAAGATCGGGCGACGCAAGGCGATCGTGATCGCGGCGCTGCTGGCCATTCCCGTGATTCCGTTGTGGGCGTATTCGCACACGGTGCCGATGCTGGCGCTGGGCGGGTTCCTGATGCAGTTTATGGTACAGGGGGCATGGGGAGTGATTCCGGCGCATTTGAATGAACTCTCGCCGCCGGCGGTCCGAGGCACGCTGCCGGGGTTTGCATACCAGATAGGCAACTTTTTCTCGTCCCGCAATTCCGTGATCCAGGCGAAGCTGGCGGAGGGCCGTTACGGCGGCAACTTCCCGCCGGTACTGGCCTGGACGGTGCTACTGGTGGCCAGTCTGGTGGCGGTGGTCACGTGGAGCGGCAGAGAACGACGCGGGGCCGACCTTTCGAACACGAATTAGCGGAGCAAATCGATATTGTAAGAGGTGTGCAAGTTTTGGCACACTGGCCGGAGTGGCACGAAGGAAGGATTGTCAGAGGCAGTTTCCTGTGTTACGGTAGGGTAAATTTCACGCCTTCGTTCACTTTCTTGGGGTCCCAGCGTGCGGTGGTTTGCGCGAATGCGTGTATCCGAGGTAGCGCCACGATGAAGGAAATTATGGATCCCGCACAGGCCGGTGAATCCTCCGAGAAGGAAAACTTCGCCAACCGCAAGCTGATTCGGCCCACGCTGCCACGCGTGGAGAATTACAATAGCCACAACGGAGGTGCCACGCCGCAGGAACGACGCGAGCGGCCGGAGCGGCACGACCGTGGAGAACGCATGGAACGAGCAGAACGTGGAGATCGTGGCGAACGTCCATTGGGGGGCGGAGGAGGAGGCAAGAAGCCGGCGCCTCCGGAGCAGACCAACGCTGAGAATTTTTATTATCAGAAGCAGATGCAGTCGCGGACGCCGATGGTGATCGTGCTGCGCGATGGTGAGGAAGTGCGCGGCATCATCGAGTGGTATGACCGGAACTGCATCAAGGTGAACCGTGAGAACGGCGACGCGAATCTGATGATCTACAAGCCCGCGATCAAGTACATGTTCAAAGAAGGGGAGAACCAGAGGTAGGAATTCCCAGGTTTCAAGGTTTCAGAGTTTCAGAGTTAGGCTGCAGCTGTGACTTCACTTCCGGGGCAGTTAGTTCCATCCCTTATTTTTCGCGGCCAAGTTGCTCGGATCTGTTCCGGGGCGTTCATTCCAGCAATTTTGTAGTACTTCGGCGTAGACTATCCCGCAGGTTCCGATAACACAGTTCTGAAGCTGGTGGGATACATGTCTTTTGTTTCCTCGTTTTTCCGCAGAAAGTTCCTGCAGTCGGCTGCGCTGGCCTCGGGCGCTGGTGTGGTTCCCCGGTTTCGCGGATCATCTCTCGCCTCGAATTTATTCGGATCTGATGCTGTCTCTTCTCGTCCGCTTGAAGAGTTCGGGTATGGCGATGTCACGCTGCACAGCCCCCTGCATGAACAGCAACTGCAGCAGACGCATGCGTTGCTGATGGAATTGAGCGAAGACAGCCTGCTCAAACCGTTTCGGGAGATGGTGGGGCAACCGGCGCCGGGTCAGGATTTGGGCGGGTGGTATCAGTACGACGCCAATAACCGCGATCATCTGTTTGACATCGGATTCGCACCGGGTTGTACGTTCGGCCAGTGGGTTTCCGCGCTGTCTCGCTCTTATGCGATCAACCGGTCGCCGGAGACGCGCGAGAAGGTGCTCAGGCTGAATCGTCTGTACGCCAAGACGATTGGCGGAGATTTTTATGAGAACACCCGCTTCCCTGCGTATACCTACGACAAACTGGTTTGCGGGCTGATTGACTCGCACCAGTACGTGGGCGATTCCGATGCATTCGCGATCCTGGCGGAGACTACCAAGACGGCGTTGCCCCACTTGCCTCTGAAAGCCGTGGAGCACGGGCAAAGCTGGCGGCCGAACCGAGATGAGTCGTATACGTGGGACGAGTCGTACACCATGTCGGAAAATCTGTTTTTGGCTTACCAGCGCGGAGCGGGAGAGCAATATCGCGCGCTCGGCCGGCAGTACCTGGACGATGTGTACTACGATCCGCTGGCGGAAGGCCGCAGCAACCTGGAAGGACGCCACGCCTACAGTCACGTGAATTCGCTGTGCTCGGCGATGCAGGCGTACTTGACGCTCGGCAGTGAAAAGCATCTGCGGGCGGCGAAGAACGGTTTTGACTTCGTGGCGGCGCAGAGTTTCGCCACGGGCGGATGGGGAGCGGATGAGACGCTGCGCGCTCCCGACAGCCCCGAAATTTATAAGAGCCTGACCGGCACGCACTCCAGTTTTGAAACCCCTTGCGGTTCGTATGCGCACTTCAAGTTGACGCGCTACCTGCTGCGGGTGACGCGCGATTCGCGCTACGGCGACAGCATGGAACGGGTGATGTACAACACGGTGATGGGATCGTTGCCGCTCGAGGCGGATGGGCGGACTTATTACTATTCGGACTACAACTTCAAAGGGCGGAAGGTGTACCACAAGGAGCGGTGGGCATGCTGCTCGGGAACGCTGCCGCAGGTGGCGGCGGATTATCGGATCAATACGTATTTCCACGATGCGCGAGGGGTGTATGTGAATCTCTACATTCCGTCGACGGTTAAGTGGGCGCAGGGCGGGGCGCAGGTTGAGCTGACGCAGAAGGGGGAGTATCCGTACGATTCGCACGTGCAGTTTGAGGTGAAGGTGTCGCGGGCGGCGGAGTTTGCGGTGAGTTTGCGGATTCCGGCTTGGGCTGAAGGAGCGTCAGTGTCGGTGAATGGGAGGTGCGAGGCGGTGTTGGCCGGGACATTCGCGAGTGTGTGGCGGGAATGGAAAGATGGGGACCGGATTGAGGTGGAGCTTCCGTTAAAGGCGCGGTTGGAGGCGGTGGATCCTCAACACGCAGAGACCGTGGCGCTGGTTGTGGGGCCGATCGTTTTGTTTGCGCTTACAGAGTCAGCACCTACGGTGACGCGGGCGCAGTTGCTAGCGGCTAAAAAGACCGGGACGCAGAGTTGGCGGATTGAAACGGCGAGTGGAGCGATGAAAATACTGCCGTTTACGGCGATCGAGGATCAGGGGTATACGACTTACCTGCGGGTCGGCTAGCAGAACGAGCACTCTCAGAGATCTTTTGGCGTAAGGCCGGTATGTTTCGCAATTCGGGGAGAGCATGCGAGGACCGATCTCCTCCCTATCATGGAATGCCCAAACGTAGTCGGGAAGTTTGGAATCGCGGTGGCGAAGTTTGATGTGGGAGCCGCTCTGAGAAACCACTGACCATCCAATCTTCAACAATGCCTTGAAGACTATCCGGGCCCGAGTGCTGGGCCATGCGCTCATGCCGATATACAGCCAATGTTGATCGACTGAGGAACGCGCTTAGACTTCTCGACATCGTCAGCGATAGCCCGGAGGGCAAGAGCGTAGGCCTTCGCCTTGGCGTGCCGCTCTGTTCTGCCGTAGGCCATTGCACCGGGAATCTCTGGTATTTCTGCGATCCAGCGGCCGTCCGTCTCCCGTTCGGTTTCGATGTTGAATTGCAAGGCTTGGCTCCTTGTACTGCGGGCTGGTTTGCGATCAGTCATCCCACTCTTAGCATACATCGCAGTCGAGTTTTGTTACGCATGCAAATTCAAGAAAACATTTGCCTCAAGACAGTTCAAAAGATCCCGCACGATCATGCGGGCCGGGAAGGCCCGCTCTTCCACGTAAAACCTCGAGATGGCACGGCTGAAGCCGTGCCGTTCCCCTGTTCGGTTGCTTAATTCGTCGCTCGCGACCCTCTACAGTTTCGGCAGGACGATTCCCTGCTGCGACTGGTATTTGCCTTTGCGGTCGGCGTAGCTGACTTCGCAGACTTCGTCGGACTCGAAGAAGAGGATCTGGCACAAGCCTTCGTTGGCGTAGATGCGGGCCGGGAGCGGCGTGGTGTTTGAGATCTCGAGGGTGACGAAGCCTTCCCACTCGGGCTCGAATGGGGTGACGTTGACGATGATGCCGCAGCGTGCGTAGGTGCTCTTGCCCACGCAGATCGTGAGGATGCTGCGTGGAATCTTGAAGTACTCGACGGAGCGCGCCAGGGCGAACGAATTGGGCGGAATGAGGCAGATGTCGGTTTGCACCGTGACGAAAGACTTCTCGTCAAAGTGCTTGGGGTCGACAATGGTCGAGTTGACGTTCGTGAAAATTTTGAACTCGTCCGCTACGCGCAGGTCGTAGCCGTAGGAAGACAGTCCGTAGGAAATCACGCCCTCGCGCACCTGCTTCTCGGAGAACGGATTGATCATGTCGTGTTCTTTCGACATCTTGCGGATCCAGCGGTCGCTTTTCAGCATGAAACTCCTTGGGGAAATTGGGTGATCGGGTGATTTGTGATTGAGTAATTGGAAGAATCTGGGTGCGGTCGGGCCTGTACGACACACGAACAATTACGCAATCACCAAATCACACAATCACTCAATTTATGCAGGCTGGGTGCATGTCAGTTTACGGGATAGATGCTCCCGTTGACAATCTCACTTATCTCCCTTAGCATCAATCACTTGAAGGACCATCTTGACCCTGCACCCGGGAGCGCCTTGTGATTAAGCTCGACATCATCAACGAAGTGGTGGCCAAAACCGGCATCACGAAGACCAAGGCCGAGTTGGCCGTGGAAACCGTCTTCGAGAGCATGAAGAAGGCGTTGGCCGGCGGGAATCGCATTGAACTGCGGGGATTTGGAGTGTTCAACGTGCGTCCGCGCAAGACGGGGATCGGGCGCAACCCGCGCACCGGAGCCGAAGTGTCCATTCCACCAGGAAGGGCCGTGCGGTTCAAGCCGGGGAAAGAACTGCAGTCGATCGACTAGACGGACGGCTTCTAGCTTCTAGCCCGGAGCTTCCTTGCCGTGTAGTAGCATCAACTCAAGGCCTTGGGTCGACTTGACGGGCTTAGATTGCATGTCGGAACCTAATTCCCCGATTCCTACTTCCACACTCGAGTACTACCACGCGCTGCCGGAACCGGTGGGACGACCTCCGCGGGAGCGCTACTGGCTGCACGCGTTCCTACTGCTGGCGACATGCTTCACCACTCTCGTCACCGGCGCGCGCATGCAAGATAACTTTGCGCACAACCTGCCGGCACTTTCGTTGAGCGATGACTCGGCGATCTTTCCAGTCCGCTGGTTTTTTTCGGATCCGAGACATGTACTGAGCGGGCTGCCTTTTGCGGCGGCGGTTATGTTTTTCTTCCTCGCTCACGAAATGGGACACTACCTTTACTGCCGGCGCTATGGAATTTATGCGACGCTGCCGTTTTTCATTCCGATGCCGACACTGATCGGAACGATGGGGGCAGTCATCCTGATCCGGTCTCCCATTCGGTCGCGCAAAGCGCTGTTCGACATCGGGATCGCCGGACCAATCGCTGGATTTGTGGTCGCGCTAGGGTTGCTGATGTTTTCGCTGGGATGGTCGAAAGCGATGCCAGCATCCTTCCACCCGGGCGCGCCCGAAATTGAGATTGGCTATCCGCTGATTTTTCAGTGGATCCATGGCTTGCTGGCAGCGATGAATCCCGGCAGCGCGGTGGCTGCCCTGCCTCTGAACCGCGTGCTGCTGCATCCGGTGGCCATCGCCGCGTGGGTGGGAATGTTCGCGACGGCACTGAATCTGTTGCCGGGCGGACAACTCGACGGCGGACACATTCTGTACTCGATTTCTCCCCGGGCACACTGGTTCGTATCGCGGCTGGCGATTCTGATTCTGCTGCCCATGGCTTACTACTTGTGGGCAGGATGGCTGGTGTGGGCAGTTCTTCTTCAGCTGAGCAGTCTGCGCCGTCCACAGGTGGCTGAGTTTCCGAGAGTTTCAGGAGCCCGGGGATGGCTCGCACTGTTTGCACTGTTCATGTTGGTCTGCACGCTGAGCCCGGCGCCACTCGGGCGGCATCCGCTGCGCGAGTTTGGGAGCGATCTGGGACAAGCCTTGCACGACCTGCTGTTGTTTGTGCGAGGTTTCTTCCAGCATTGGTTAAGACGCTAGCGAACTGTTCGCCGCAGCCGGCTGTGGCTTCTGCCGTAACCGAAGTAAATCCCCATCCCTAGTATCAGCCACACAATCAGGCGAAGCCATGTGCTCCACGGCAGGCTGGCCATTAGGCCCAGGGAAATTCCAATCCCAAGGATTGGAGTCAACGGGACCAGAGGAGCTTTGAATGGGCGGTGCAGGTCGGGGCGCTTCACCCGCAAGACCCACACTCCGGCGGACACGATGACAAACGCCAGAAGCGTTCCGATGGAGGTGAGTTGGCCGAGAATGTTGATGGGGAGCACGCCGGCGAAGATGGCGACGAAGAATCCCACAACGATCGAGGAAATCCATGGGGTGCGGAAACGCGGGTGAATTCGTCCCGCCCACTCGGGCAAGAGGCCATCGCGTGACATCGAGAAGAAGACGCGCGACTGACCCAGGAGCATGACCAGCATGGTGGTGGTGAGTCCGGCGAAGGTGCCGAGCATGACGACAATGCTGCCCCAGCGCACGCCGGTGGCTTGAATTCCCACTGCAACGGGGGCGGCCGTGTTGAGGAGCGTGTAGTGAACCACGCCGGTAAGCGTCAATCCCAAAGCTACATAAAGGACGGTGCAGATCGCGAGGGAGCCGAGGATTCCGATGGGCATATCGCGCTGCGGATTCTTGGCTTCCTGCGCGGCGGTCGAGACGGCGTCGAAACCGATGTAGGCGAAGAAGATTACACCGGCACCGCGGGCGATGCCGGACCATCCGAAGGCTCCGAAGGACCCTTGATTGGGCGGTACGAAGGGATGCCAGTTCGCGGCTGCAACCTGCGGGTGACGAAACAGGTAGAGCGTTGCAATGACAACGAAGGTGAGAACTGTGGCGACCTTGATGAATACGATGAGCGAATTGAAGTTGGCGGATTCGCGCACTCCGATGACCAGAATCGTGGTCATGAGCGCGATGACGAGGTAGGCCGGGAGATCGAGAATGCCGTGAGCCGAGGGAAGTTTCGCGGGGTCGACACCGGCGCTGGCGAGCGCCGGCCCGATAGTCGCCAGGCGAGACCACTGTCCGTTGTAGAGGGCGAGGAGTGTGCCGGGAGGGGCGGTGATCTGTGGCGGCAGTTGAATGTTGAAGCTCTGGAAGAGCGCGATTAGATTGCCGCTCCATCCGACGGCCACGGATGCGGCGCCGACGGCGTATTCGACGATGAGGTCCCAGCCAATGATCCAGGCGAAGATCTCGCCCAGAGTCGCATATCCGTAGGTGTATGCAGAACCGGCGATCGGAATCAGGGAGGCGAATTCGGCATAGCAGAGTCCTGCAAAGATGCAGCCCGAGCCCGCCAGAATGAATGAGAGCACGATCCCTGGCCCCGTGAAGGTTGCAGCGACCGTGCCAGTCAGAACGAAGATGCCAGCACCGATAATTGCGCCGATGCCGAGCGTGACCAGGTTGACGGGACCGAGCACGCGGCGCAGGCCTTCGCAGCTTTCGTCGTGAGCCTCGGCCATTAAAAGATCGAGCGGTTTCGTTGCCAGCAGATCAGACAAGGATTGTCTCCTCGGCAGGGGCTGAGTAGGGTTCGACCATTCTACGATGCGGGTGGAATTGTATCTGGGGAGTGGCGGATGGTCATGTGGAAAATTTTTGGGGACGGAGCGGGCTTTAGCTCGCGCCGCTTTGGCCAAAAAACTTGTGCACTTGGCCGCTTCCTTGGGTCAGCCGCCCTTCCATTCCAAGCGAGGCAAATCCACCTTCAAGCTACGGTGGTGTAAAGACAGAGAGAGTGGTCCGTTTCGGTTTCTTGGATCGCCACGGCTGATGCACGCTTCAGTCGCGGGGTGGACCAGCCCGGGGCGGAATCTTTTGTTGACGCTCGGAGTGGTCGACTAACAGGCCCAGCCGCTTCAATCTGGTTTCTTCTTTTTTGGCGCTGATGACCCAGTAGGTGGACGTTCTCTGATACCACGGCGCCAGAGCTCGGAAGAACTTCCACGCGGCCGGGTGGCGGCGAAATTCTTTTTCGTAAGCTGGAGGAAGCTTGGCGTTTTTTCTTTGCTCGTAGGAATAGATCTCAGAGCGCTTACCTTCACGCTTCTCAAAGGCGGCCAGGCCCGCGGGGTGCATCAGGCCCAGGGTGGAAAGTTCGGTCGCACGTCGCACGTTGACGGCGCTCCAGACACTTCGTGGTCTCCGTCGCGTAAATCGAATTCTGTAGCTGATGTCGTCTATGCTTTTGCGGACGCCATCGATCCAGCCGAAGCAGAGCGCACCATCCACCGACTCTGGCCAGGTGATGCTTGGCCGTCCGGAATCTCGCTTGTAGAAGCCGACCCACAGTTCCTCAGTGTCGGCGTGATGCTTCTTGAGCCAGGCGCGCCATGCGGAGGGCGATGGGAAGAACAGTGGCTTCGACGGCATACGGCAGGATTATCTCTGAACGAAATCACATTAACCAGAGGGCATCGACGTCGACGATCACCTGCGTGCGGGGGATCTTTTTTTGTGCGGCGAAGGCGAGCATCGCGCGGAGGGTGGTATTCAACTTTTCGCGGCTGGGGGACTTGAGCACGAAGTGGTAGCGATAGTCGCGCTTCAACCGCATGATGGGAGCCGGCGCTGGGCCGAGCACGCGGACGCCTTCATGGCGGGTGGAATCGAACCACTTGCCCAGGATTCCCGACCATTGCAGGGCATCGTCGAGTTTGTCGCTGCGGACCAGTACGTTGGCCAGCGCGGAGTACGGCGGGTAGTGCATCCAGCTGCGGAATTGCAGCTCTTTCTCGTAGAAACCGATGAAGTCGTGGCGGGCGGCGTACTGGACGGCGTAGTGGTCCTGGAAATACGTCTGCAGGACAACTTTGCCGGGAGTCTGGCCGCGTCCGGCTCGTCCAGCGACCTGGGTGAGGAGTTGGAAGGTGCGCTCGGCGGCACGGAAGTCAGGGAGGCCGAGGGCGACGTCGGCGCCGACTACGCCTACGAGCGTTACGCCGTGGATGTCGTGGCCTTTGGCGATCATCTGCGTGCCGACGAGGAGATCGAGTTCTCCTTCGTTCAGTCCGTTGAGGGCGCGTTCGAAATCTTCGTGGCTGCGAACGGTGTCGCGGTCTAGTCGGGCGATGCGGGCCTGCGGGAACATGCCGTGGAGAAGCTCTTCCAACTTCTCTGATCCAGTCCCGAGAAAATAGACATACTCGCTGCCGCAGTGAACACAAGCCTTGGGCACGGGGGCGGTGAAGCCACAATAGTGGCAGACCATTTTGTGTTCGCGCTTGTGATGAGTGAGCGCGATGGCGCAGTTCTGACATTCGAGTTTTTTGCCGCAGGTGCGGCAAAGGACGACGGGAGAATATCCGCGGCGGTTGAGGAGCACCATGACCTGTTCTTTGCGGTCGAGACGATCTTTGATTTCAGCCGCGAGTTTGCGCGAGATGACTTGCTCCTGGCCGGTCTCCTGGTATTCCTGGCGCATGTCGATGATTTCGACTTCGGGGAGAGGACGCTGTTCTACACGATCGGGCAACTCGACCAGCGCGTACTTGTTCTTCTTCGCGTTGAAGTAGGACTCCAGCGATGGCGTCGCGGATCCCATGACGACAACTGCATTCGCCATCTTGGCGCGCATTACGGCAATGTCGCGAGCGTGGTAGCGCGGGGTTTCTTCCTGCTTGTAGGAAGAGTCATGTTCCTCGTCGACAATGATGAGCGCGAGATCGCCGACCGGTGCGAAGACTGCGGACCGCGTACCGACGACCATGCGCGCGTCGCCGCGCTTGATGCGGTGCCACTGCTCGGCGCGTTCGCGGTCGGAAAGCGCGGAGTGCAGGATCGCAACTTCATCGCCGAAAATCTGATGCAAGTCGGCGGCGACGGCAGGCGTCAGGCCGATTTCGGGGACTAGGAGGATGGCGGAGCGTCCGGCTTCGAGGACGCCGCGCATGGCGGCCAGATAGACTGCTGTCTTTCCTGATCCGGTAACGCCGTGCAGGAGCATGCCGGTGAATGTGCGAGCGGCGACGCCTTGGCGCATCTGCGAGAGCGCGGACTGCTGCGCGGGATTCAGGTCGAAGTCGAATAGCGCGGGGCGGGGCTTGGAGCGGGAGACGGAGAAGTCCGCGGGCTCTTCAAGGATTGCGATCAGTTCGCGGCGAACCAGCGTGGAGAGCGTAGTACGAGGAATCTCCAGCGATTGGAGCGTGGTGACTGGAACTCTTCCCCCTGAAGCAGCTAGTGTGTCGACCAGCATGCGCTGGTTATCGTTGAGTTTGCCGTCGGCGGATTTCAGAATCGCGACTTTTATGGTGCGAGTGGCGTCGCGGGCGGCGGATACATCTTCGCGCTGAAGCCATTTCTTGTGGACCATTCCGGCGAGTACGGATTTGGAGACGCGGGTGGTCGAGCGGAGGGTTTCTTCGCGGAGCAGTTCCGCGTCTCCGGGCGTGGACTCGTATCCTGCGAGGTAATCGAGAACTCGGAATTCTGCTTCTTGCTCCTCGGGAGTGCGCTTGGAACGGGCGGAGGATCCGGACATGCCTGCAAGGTGCAGCGCCATCTGGCCCTGGTCTGTCAGACGATAGCCGATCGAGCGCTTGAACTCGGCGTTTAGCGGGAGCATGGTGCGAAAGACCTCGCCGATGGGAGCGAGGTAGTAGTCGGCGATCCAGCGGCCTAGTTGCAGCAATTGCTCGTCGAGTACGGGCGATGGGTCGAGAACGGAGAGGATGCTTTTCGTGGTGACGGAGGGCTTGCGGTCGTGCAGCTCGACGACGATGCCAGTCATGCGCTGCTGGCGGAATGGGACCAGCACGCGGCCACCGACGACGGGCGTGGCGTCCACGGGGACACGGTAGGTGAAGACCATGTCGAGGGGCACGGGCACGGCGACGTCGCAGAATTCGGGCATTGGTTGGAAGGATAAACTACGGTGACCTAAGCGGGTCCCTCAGGCGCTCGCGTCAGGCGCGTCAGACATTCTCTCAACGGTAGGGATGCTTCGACTGCGTCGATCACTCGCTTCGCGCGTGATCGGCTTCGCTCAGCATGACAAGTCCCTCTTATTCACTCTTCTTGGGAGGCTCGAGGCCCAGGAACTTCATGACCATCTGCAAGTCTTTCCAGGCTTCGCCTTTCTGGCGCGGATCGCGGAGGAGAAACGCAGGATGGTAAGTCACGGCAAGCTTCGTTCCCTGCCACGAAGGATCGCTGCTGCGGGCGCCTGCGGGTACGAAATCGTAGAAGCGGCCGCGCAACTCCGACATGGATGCGTTCATGGCGAGCAGGTTCTTGGCGGCGACTGCGCCGAGTGCGACAACGACCTTCGGTTTGACTACCGCAATCTGGCGCATGAGGAACGGCGAGCAGGTTTCGGTCTCGTCGCGCTCTGGCGTGCGATTCCCCGGCGGGCGGCATTTCACGACGTTTGCGATGTAGACATCCTCGCGGCGGATGCCCATGGCCTTGATCATGTTATTGAGGAGTTGACCGGCGCGGCCTACGAAGGGCTCGCCCTGCGTGTCTTCGTCGGCACCGGGGCCTTCGCCGACGAACATTAATTCGGCGCGCGGATTGCCGACGCCGAAGACGATTTGCTTGCGTCCCTGCTTGTGCAGTTTGCAGCGGGTGCAATCGCCGAGATCTTCGCGAATGAGTTTGAGCGCGGCGACGGGGTCGGTGACGGCCTGTTCCGGATGCGGAGTAAGAATCGGCAGACTGCTTTCGTTGGCGGGCTTCGCAGCGACGGTGGATTTCTTTGCGGGCATTTCCTCTCGCAGTTCCTGGAGTGGGGGAGACAGATCGTCTATTTCGGCAACGGCAGATGCGACCGGAACTGAATCAGAGACAGGCCGTTCGCGCCGGTAGAAATCGTAGATGCCCATCTCGTGGCAATAGCGAACGCGTTCGGCAAGCGCGCGGCGGAGATCAGGGTCGAGAACCGTGGGCATGGGGTGTCGTCATTATATCGTGGCATGGATGAGGTGGCATTGGGGTAGGGATCCTTCGACTGCGGCAGTCTTTCGCTTCGCTACAGACTGCCTCCGCTCAGGATGACAAGATGAAGTTCAGGCTTTGACAGGCGACTTGCGGTGCTGGCGTAGGCGGATGACCTGGTCAAGGACGCGCTGGGCAACTTCCCATTTCGTGGTTTCAGGGACTTCGACGACTTCTTCGCGGCTAATGATGGTGACGGCGTTGCGGTCGGAGTCGAAACCTACGCCTTCGCGGGAGACGTCGTTGACTACGATGGCATCGAGATTCTTCGAGACCAGCTTCTGGCGGGCATTTTCCAGAACGTTTTCGGTCTCGGCGGCGAAGCCTACAACGATTTGAGTTCCCTTCTTGAGAGAAAGCTCCTTCAGGATGTCAGGAGTGGCTTCGAGGTCGAGGGTCATCGGGCCTTTGCGCTTGATCTTCTGGCCGGCGGCGGCTTTCGGACGATAGTCGGAGACGGCGGCGGTCTTGATCACGACGGTCGCCTGGGGGAGAAGCTTGAGGACGGCATCGCGCATTTCCTCAGTAGATTCGACTCGCGTAACCTCCGCAGCTCCCGGCGGGGTGAGCGACGTGGGGCCGCTGACCAAGAGCACGCGCGCACCGCGGCGCAAGGCGGCTTCGGCTAGGGCATAGCCCATGCGCCCACTGGAGCGGTTGGTCAGATAGCGCACAGGATCGATTTTTTCGCGCGTGGGACCGGCGGTGATCAGCAGAGTCTCACCACTCAGGTCCTGCGAGGCGCCGAGCGCCTCCATCACGGCGGCGACGATGGCTTCGTTTTCGGCGAGGCGGCCGGGGCCGGTCATGCCGCATGCCAAGTATCCGGCGCCGGGCTCGACGATCTTCACGCCGCGCTGCCGCAAAATCTGCAGATTCGCCTGCGTGGCCGCATGATTCCACATGTTGACGTTCATGGCGGGAGCAACGACAACCGGCGCGGTCGTCGCGAGGTAAAGCGTGGTCAGGAAATCGCTGGCGATGCCCTGCGCGAAGTGCGCCAGAACGTCGGCTGTGGCAGGTGCGACCACAAGTGCGTCGATGGATTGCGCGACCGCGATGTGCTCGATGGCAGAGTCGATGTTGGGCGCATGCTCCTCGCCGGAGGAGAACATGCCGGTAATGACTTTTTCTCCGGAGAGAGCGGCGAAGGTGAGGGGGCGGACAAACTCCTGGGCGGCACGGGTCATCACGACTTGCACGCGGATGCCATGGTCCTGCAGCAGGCGAACGATTTCCGCCGCCTTATATGCTGCAATCCCGCCGGTAACGCCGAGGGCGATTTTCATGGATTTTTGATTGTTGATTTTTGAATGTTGATTCAAAACCATTGTTGCCGCGGTCTCTCAATCAACAATCTGCAATTACGAAATCAGCAATACCCTTAGTCTTGGCCGAGCGCTTTGTCGAGAGCCTCTTCGGCTTGCTCGGCGGCGCTGCGGGTTTCAGGAATCTCCCACTTCACTTTGCCGGCGCGGATCTCGTCCTGCGCGATGCGGCAGGGCTTGCGGGAATTGGTGTCGACCACGGGCGGCGCACCGGACTGAAGCTGGCGCGCGCGCCGCGCTGCCACCAAAATGTATCGGTAGTTGCTGTCAAAGCCTTCGATCAACTTCATTGGGACTCTCCCTCGAAAAACAGGTTTGAAGTCTATCAGTGCCGAACGTCGAGCAACGCGTTCAACAGAACAGGGCCAACTCTCAGGCTTGTCCCGCGCGATTCTACTCGCAGCTTCCGACGCCCGTTCCGGCGTCACTAAAATGATACCGCGAAATCTACGGACGTGCCGAGGGGGGAAGGGTACTAAAGGAATCAAGGATGGGTCGGACCCGGTCCCGCATATTGGCCAGCCTCAGACGGTCGACCAGTTCTACGGTTTTCCTGTCTTCCACGGAAAGAGGGGCGTTGGTCCGCCGCAAGCGCTCCGATAGAACAATGGCCTCGAGGCGGTCGATGGATTCCTCGAGATCGTCGTTGATCAGGATGTAGTCATACTTGTCGTAGTTCTCAATCTCACGTTTGGCGGCGGCCAAGCGGCGCGCAATGACCTCTTCCGCGTCCTCGCTGCGCTTGCGTAGGCGCCACTCCAGCGTTTTGCGGTCGGGAGGCAAGACGAAGACGGTGACGGCGTCGGGCAGCTTTTGTTTAATTTGGGCGGCGCCTTGCACGTCGATGTCGAGCAGAAGGTCGTGGCCTTTCTGACCCGTCTCGTGCAGAAAGCGGCGGGCCGTGCCGTAGTAATTTCCGTCGAACTCCGCGTGCTCCAAGAACTCATCGGCCCGAATCATCTGCTCGAACTCTTCGCGGGAGACGAAGTGGTATTGCTTGCCGTTTTGCTCACTGCCGCGCAGGTGACGCGTGGTGTAAGAGATGGAAAAATCGAGATTCGGAACTAACTTCAGCAGTTCGTTGACGAGGGTCGACTTCCCTGATCCGGACGGGGCCGAGATGATGTAGACGATGGGAGTATAGGTTGCGTTCATTCCAGGTTTTGCACCTGTTCGCGGGACTTTTCGATTTCCGCCTTCATCGCGAGACCTGCTTCTGTAATCTTCAGGGCTTCGCCCGCCAGTCCGGACGTCTTCGAAAGGAGCGTGTTGGCTTCGCGGTTCATCTCCTGGAGGAGGAAATCGAGCTTTTTCCCGATCTCGCCGCCCTGTTCGAGCAGTCCTAGAAAATGTTGCACGTGATTTTCGAGGCGGACGATCTCTTCCTGAATGTCGCTGCGGTCGACCAGCAGCGCGGCCTCCTGCAGCACGCGTTCCTTATCAACCGCTCCTCCCAGCAATTCCTGTAGGCGGGATTGCAGGCGCTCGCTGTAGTTTTGGAGCACGGCACGACGATGCTGCTGGACGCTTTTGCTGGCCTCGGCCAGGTGGGCCATGCGATCGCGCAGTTCGCGCTCAATGCCGCGACCTTCTTCTTCGCGCATTTGATTCAGGCGGTCGAGTGCTTCGGCGACCTTGGCCATGACCGCGGCCTCGATGTCGCCGTCGGCACTGTCATTGGCGGAATCGAGCGCGCCAGGGATGCGCAAAACCGCGTTGAGGTCGGGGGTCGCGGCGATGGAGAACTCGGCGGCCGCGGCACGGAACGCGGCGATATAGCCCCCGATAATGTCGCGATTGATGGAGAACGTCTCACTGGTCGAACGCTCGAGACTCAGCGAGATTTCGACATGGCCGCGGCCCATCTTTTCTTTGAGCAGGCGTCGGAGTTGCATTTCAAGGGAGTCGGTTCCGGAGGGGAGGCGGAAATGAAGATCGAGGAAACGATGGTTGACCGACTTCAGCGACAGTGCAAAAGCCAGCCGGCCATTGGACTGAGCCTGAGCGGCGGTGGAGCTGCCATCCGGGCGCTGAATCTCGCCTCTCACCTGCGCAAAACCTGTCATCGAGCGTATGGGCATAGGGGGCCGTGTTTTCTATGTTTCTGCGACTGCTTTGGGTGAATCTGCATTGGCGAATTGCAATTCGTACAGACGCCGGTACGTACCTAACTTCGTCATTAATTCTTCGTGGCGGCCGATGTCGGCGATCGTGCCATTCTCAATCACCACGATACGATCTGCGCGGCGCACGGTCGAAAGCCGGTGTGCTATCACGAACACGGTGCGGCCGCTCATCAGATTATGCAGGGCGGATTGCACCAGAGCTTCTGATTCACTGTCGAGGGCCGAAGTCGCCTCGTCGAGAATCAGGACTGGCGCATTTTTCAGGAGAGCTCGCGCAATGGCCAGACGCTGGCGCTCGCCTCCGGAAAGTCGCACACCCCGTTCACCGATTACAGTATCGTAACCTGCCGGGAGGGCAACAATGAAATCGTGAGCGAGAGCGGCTCGGGCAGCGGCCTCGACGTCCTTCTGCGGAACCTGCGGCTGGCCGTAGGCGATGTTGTTGCGGACGGTGTCGTTGAACAAGACTGTTTCCTGCGTGACGATGCCAACCTGCGCCCGCAGCGAAGCGAGCGTCACATCGCGCACGTCGTGGCCGTCGACGAGCAAACGCCCCCGGGTCACATCGAAGAAGCGCGGAATGAGGTGAACCAGGGTGCTCTTGCCGGCACCGCTGGAGCCGACTACCGCGAGAACTTCGCCGCGCCGGACTTCCAGATTGATGTCGTGCAGAACGGCATGGCTCTCCTCTCCTTCATTGGCGTAGGCAAAGCTGACTTGGTCGAAGCGAACACTCTCGGAAAATTTGGGTAAAGTCTTGGCGCGCGGCTTTTCGCGCACGTCGTCTTCGAGATCCATGAACTTGAAGATTTCGGAGGAGGCTCCCAGCGCCTGCTGAAAATTGTTATAGAAGAGGGCGAACTTGCGGACCGGATTGTAGAGACTGAAGACGGCGGTGATGAAAGCGACAAACACACCGGGCGTCATCTGGTTGTGGGCGATGCGGTCGCGGCCCAGCAGGAGGAGAAGTGCAATTCCGACCACTCCAAATATGTCCATCAACGGAGAGCTGATCGCGGTTGCAGCAACCGAACGCAGATTGGCCCGGAATAAGCGACGTGCTGCGTTGCGGAACCGGGAGATCTCCCAATCCTCTGTGTTGAAGGCCTTGACGATGCGGTTGCCGGTGATGGTTTCATGCAGGATGTTTTGAATGTCCGCCAGCTTGTCCTGGCCGTGACGCGTGGTGTGGCGGACGCGGGAACCGATCTTGCGGGATGAGAAAACGATCACGGGAACGAACAAGAGGAGCACCCAGGCAAGGTTTCCGCCCAGGATCACGACGACGATGGCCACGGAAACGAACGTGAAGAATTGCTGCAGGAGTTCCGACAGCACGGTCGACATGGCGTACTGAACGCGCTCGACGTCGTTGATGATGGTGGAGAGCAATGTCCCAGTGGTGTGTTTGGAGAAAAAGGCAGCTGAGCGACGAAGCAGCGCGGTGTACAGGTCGTCGCGCAGGTCAGTGATCATGCCAAAGCCCGCGTGATTCACGAGGTAAGTGCCCGAATAGTCGCAGATTCCTTTAAGAATGGTCGACGCTACTAAAGCAAAAGCTACGATGGTCCAAGCATTGGTGAAATGAGGAGGCACGAATTGCTGCAGGTACACGGGATGTTGCGTGCCAGGAATGTCAAAGAGTTTAATGTCTTGCGACCCGGTCGCGGGATTCAGAACGCGGTCAAAAACCGGACGGACCAGCAGATACTTGAAAGCGTCGAGCGCACCGACCGCAGCCATGAGCAGAACCGAAGACAGGATCTGCCACCAGTATGGAAGCGCATAGCGCACCAGGCGGGTCAGTTGCCGCATGGGGCTCCCGCGCGGTGCAGGCCGCAATTGCTTGCTGCCGGTGGAATGGGCATGAGGTGCAAGGCCCTATTCTACTTGAGACGTACGCTGGCGGAATGGCGTTTCGGGGTTCCCAGCGCGTTCCGATCGCCGATCCGGGAGCCTTAGAAGTCTCGTTCTGCGGGCGGCTGAATTGCGAGCAGGTCGATGCTTGTCGGTTGGCCGTCGACGCTGACCTGCAGGTAGGTGAACCGCCAGACTCCGCCGGTCTTATTTGCGACCGCCCGAATTGTACCCTTCCCCCTCGGACCGGAGATTGGGATTGAAAGATTCGCGTTGCCGGTGCTGCCGCTTACGTTCAGCTGACCGGAGATAAGCCAGGCAGGTTTCAGCGGTTCTCCGATCTGTTCGCGCACCTGCGAGTTCGAGGCGGCCTGGGTCAGGGCCTGTTGGTAGACGTCGCTGTTGCGGAACGACGTGGTAACGACCGTCATCACAATGGCGAAAAACGATCCGACCAGAAAGACAAGCATCAGGCCGCCGAGAGGGATCTTCCAGATGGGATTCTGTTCGAGCCAGCTTTTCTTCATGGGCTCGGGATGCAGGGGATAGGGAGGCGTGGACATGGAGTGGCCGTTACTTCGGGCTGTCTCTATGTGCGACTTTCACGCTATATCCCGCGCGGCGAAGATGTTTGCCGACTTCCTCGGCGATCATGACGGAGCGGTGCTGGCCGCCGGTGCAGCCGAACGCGATCGTCAAGTAGCTCTTGCCCTCGTGGATGTAGTGCGGCAACAAGAAGAGCAGATCGGAAATAGTGCGCGAGATGAACTCGCGAGTTTGCGGAAACGAGCGGATGTACTTGGCCACTCGCGGATCGCGCCCCGTCAGCGGCCGGAACTCGGGGATGAAATGCGGGTTGGGCAAGAAGCGGACGTCGGACACCACATCGGCGTCCTCGGGGAGGCCCTGGGGGAATCCGAAGCTGACACAAGACACCAGAAGTTTTCTTCCCGAGGACTTCTTCTGGAAGCGTTCGGTGATGTGGGCACGAAGCTCGTGAACATTGAACTTGGAAGTATCAATTACGAGGTCGGCAACTGCGCGGATTGCACTCAGGTGGCGGCGTTCAGCTTTCAGCGCCGACTTTACTGGTGAGTCCGTTCCCAGGGGATGCGGACGGCGCGTCTCGCTGAACCGGCGCATGAGAATGGAATCGGAAGCCTCGAGGAAGACGACCTTGGTCGGGATCATGCGCCCGACCGACTTCAGGATCTTCGGAAGCTCTTCCAACTTGGAGCCTTCCCGCACGTCCACCACCAGTGCGGTGCGGCGAATCTCACTGGACTGGACGGCCAGGTCGGCGAACTGCGGGATGAGTTGGACGGGCAGGTTGTCGACGCAGTAGTAGCCCAGGTCTTCGAAGGCCTTTAAGACCGAAGCCTTGCCCGATCCGCTCATGCCGGTAATGATGACTAGTTCGGGCGAGGGCTGGGCTCTGCGCGAAGTCTTCTTCGCTCCGCCCTGCGACTTTCTTGGTTTCTGGCCAGAGGATCGACGCGACTTCATGAACTGGATAGTAGCATTCGGGCGCGGCCCTTGTTTTGTGTTCCGGATTGCCAAGTGAGATACGGGCCGACTCTGCTTGGCTCTCTTCCGGAAGTCGGCAGTCAAAAATCGGAAATCCAGATTGTTTCCAGTCCGCGTGGCCTGTAAGCTATGGCGTCATGAAAAAGTTCGAGGAACTCACGGAACGCGAAGTGCTGGCACTGGCCATTGCCCTGGAAGAAGAAGACGAGCGCGTATATGCCGACTTTGCCGAGGGGTTGCGGCAGGACTATCCGGCAACGGCCTCAATGTTTGACGGAATGCGGGAGGAAGAGTCCGGGCACCGGCGCCGCCTGCTAGAACTTTTCCAGAAGAAATTCGGTGAGCATATCCCGCTGATCCGGCGGCAGGATGTGCGCGGGTTTGTAGATCGGCCGGCGTTGTGGCTGGTGCGTCCTTTACGGATTGAGGCCGTGCGCAAGGAAGCGTCGACGATGGAGGTTGAGACGCGGCGTTTTTATGAAAAGGCCGCGGTCCGGACTCAGGACGCAAGCATCCGGCAGTTGCTGGATGATCTGGCCCGGGAAGAGCGCGAACACGAAGAGCGCGCCCAGGAACTCGACAAGCAAAAACTGCCCGACAACGTGAAGGCCGACGAGGAAGTTGCGCAGCGCCGGCTGTTCGTTTTGCAGATCGTGCAGCCTGGGCTGGCGGGGTTGATGGACGGGTCGGTGTCGACGCTGGCGCCAGTGTTTGCGGCTGCTTTCGCTACGAAGAACAGCCACGAGGCGTTTCTTGTCGGACTGGCGGCTTCTGCGGGTGCGGGCATCAGCATGGGATTCGCGGAGGCGCTCTCGGATGATGGCAGTCTGACTGGACGCGGTCATCCGTGGGTGCGAGGCTTGATCTGTGGGGCGATGACAGCCTTGGGAGGAATTGGGCACACGCTGCCGTTTCTGCTGCGCGACTTTCGCATGGCGCTTTGGGCGGCGGGAATTGTGGTGCTGGCAGAACTGGGCGTTATCACATGGATTCGCAAACGCTACATGGATACGCCTTGGTTCTCCGCGGCTCTGCAAGTCGGACTGGGCGGCGTGCTGGTGTTCATCACCGGCGTGCTGATCGGGAGTTCGTAAGGGTCCGGATGACCTGCACGCGTTCGCACCCGGCACCGCTGCCTATTTCAATTTCACGAAGAGCAAAACGAAGATCGCCCAAACTCCCACGGTCAGCGGAAACTGAACCAATTGCGCATCTCGCATGGGGCCGCCCCTCGGAATTGCGAACGTAAGCGCTAGCATCGCTAAAGCCGTGAGTATCCCGAGGGCTAGTTTCGTCATGAAGTTCATGGGTTATTTGCCTCGCTTTTCAACCTGCTCGATTTGTGCGCCGGGCGATGGCCGGGTCAGCGAGGAACATCATCCTCGCAAAACAGGCAGAGTGCAAGTGATTCCGACATGGGACGCATGTCAGCTCAACGACTGTTTCGTTAGGGCTGCGTATCCAGCGGGTGAGTGCTCTTTTCGTAAAATTCTTTCTGCAGTTTAAGACTGACGTCGTCGCCTTTCACGGCGCGGATCGCCTTTACGACCGATTCAACCCACCACTTCATCTGAAATTCGCCGAGGTCCTTGGTCGCCACTGACCCATCGCCGGAATAGTGGTTCGGGAAGCGGGTGTACCACCAGATGCCGGTGTAGACGTCTTCGGGGAGCTTTTGACGCGCCTGGTCTGCGCCGGACTCGCTCGTGGCCCGATCAAGGTGCACAAGATCGGGGTGGGAGATCATCATGTTCGATGTCTCGCCCTCGCCCGCGTGCATATCGATTGTCGTCTTCTTTGGCGGTCCGCCGCGGTCTGGCGTATGTTCGTCAAAAACGTAGACGACATAGTCGTGAGGCTTGTCGAGTTGCGTCTGGGCAAAATACGGCAGCAGGCTATTATTGCCTCCGTGGCCGTTGACGATCAGAACTTTCTTGCAGCCGTTGCGGGCCATCTCGTCGGTGGTTTCCTGTAGGAGAGTGAGTTGCAGGGTACGGCTATAGGCCATCGTTCCGGGCTCGTGGCGCGCTTCGGCGATCTGGCCGAAATAGTATTCGGGAAAGACGACCGCGTATTCCTGCTCGGCGGCGTGGAGAGCGGCGTAGCGGACATCAAGCAGGTCGGTGCCGAGGGGAAGATGCGGGCCGTGCTTTTCCAGAATGCCGAACGGGAGCAGGCATGTTCCCTGCGAGCGATGGATCCCTTCACGGAAATCGGAGGCGGTGAGTTCTTCCCAGTGGACGGAGAGCTTGGCGGAAGTCTGCGTCTGACTGAAACAAGGCAAGGTCGAAAAGGCCGATACCGCGGTGACGGTAAGAATATAGAGGAGCCGGAGATGGATGCGGTTCAACATGGCGAAATGTCCCTCGGCGGCGAATTCTAGCATGCAAATCGCTCTATTCAAACGTATCAATAGGAATTCCAGCGAGCAGATTGGGAGGCATTCACCACGAAGGACACGAAGGTACACGAATGGAAAACCCCACTTCTCGCCAAAAGGAGGCGAGAAATGGGGCACCCGGCTTTCATTTCGCTATCGAGACGCTTTGAAGTCGAAGTATGCGAAATTCATGTTTCCTTCGGTGAGGATGTGGANNCCAGGCGATGGGATCGGCGGCGTTGAATGTCGTCGGAATTGTGAGTGGCCCGGTCGCGTCCTTTCCGTTCACATCTATCGAAATGGTTCCGCCTCGATTTGAGGTGTAGAGAAGATCGGCACTATAAGCGCCGCTGTGGGCAACCTGCACGGTGATGTTGAACCACTCTCCGGGCTCGGTCCATCCGACATAGAGCTGGTTTTCTGGAGGCACGACCAGGTCATACGGACTGTTGTCGATCTGGTCGTGAAACTTGGTATAGGAGATGTCGACGCCTTCGTCCATGCGGAACTGATTTAGGTACGTTCCGTCGGCGGGATTGAGGGCTCCGCTGCCGTTGTTCTTGGCGTCGGCGTCGTGATAGGCGACGCCTTCTCCGCCTTCTCCGCCGCGATCGTAGTAGGCGCACTCCACGCGTCCGGGGATCGGTTGCGGGGCGCCTTGGTAGCGGGCGTCTTGATAGGGCGTGCCCTTGTAACGTTTCAGGAAACTGGCATTTGATGCACACAAGCCGGCAGTCGCGAAGAAGACGATTAGGCTGGGCAGCAGCACATGCGATCGCAGCGGGCGTGTTCTTAAAGCCAATTGAACCTCGGGCGGCGGTTGGCGGGTAGGGATCCTTCGACTACGCGGCTGATTCTCTTTGAGAATCAGCCGCTTCGCTCAGGATGACAGAACCAACTTTGTTTCCTCGGAACTAGCTTCTACGGAGCCTCGATCAACTCCATCTTGCCGTCGCGGGTGCGGTGCAGAATCATCAGCTTGCCTTTGGGGTCGCGGAAGACGAAGACGTCGCGGTCGCGGAAGTGGGCTTCTTTGATGGCCTCTTCCAGCGTCATGGGGCGCATGGCGACGGCTTCATCCGAACGAACCAAGTGGACTTCGGTGGTTTTCGCCACGGCCGGGTATTTGTGGACCATGACCGGGACCGCGGTCTTTTCCGAAGTGCCGACTACAGTCTGCAGTCCGTTCTGCCCATCCGTCTCATCCACCCGCGGCGAGTGGCCGTTCCATTTCTTGATTTCCTCGCTCTTGCGCGCTGAGCGCTTCTTAGACATCCAGCGCGTTTTGTACTTGACCGCCTGTTTCTCGAGGTGGTCGAGAGCTTCGTTGACGGCGATGGTCATGTCCTTGGCTTGAGCCAGGCCGACCAGCGGGCCGTTGCGCGGGCTGATGGTGATTTCGGCTTTGTGGCGGTGCTTTTCGACGGCTAGGATGACTTTTGTTTCAAAGCGGTCGCCGAGAATTTTGCGGATCTTTGTGAGGCCGGTTTCTACTTCTTTGCGGATGGTGGAAGTAACTACGTATTGTCTGCCAGTGTATTCCACATTCATGAGCGCCCCTCCTAAGAATTCAAATGATGAGCTAAATCGGGCACTGCATTTAGGAACTTGGTAGCGTGCTCTCGCTTGGCTCGCGCGCGGGCGGGACGCCCCCGCGACAGCCGGCGAGTCGCCGGCGCTACGTTATTTCTTTACCCGGCGTTGGTGCGTGCTCGGGATGCGCATGTCTTCGCGGTATTTGGCCACCGTTCGGCGGGTCACCTGGATGCCCTGCGATTGCAGGATGCGGGTGATCTGCTCGTCGGTCAACGGACGGCTGGGATCTTCTTCCTCGATGAGCTTTTTGACGCGGCGCTTGAGGATCAGGAGCGAAGTGCCACCGCCCTCAGGGCCCTGAACGCTCTCGCTGAAGAAATATCGCAGCTCGAATACGCCTTGTGGTGTGTGAGCGTATTTGTTGGCCACGGCACGGCTTACCGTAGAAGGATGCACGCCGATTTCTTCGGCCACCTCCTTGATCATCATGGGTTTCAGTTGATCGATGCCTCTTTCGAGGAAATCCTGCTGGCGGGCGACGATGCAATAGCAGACCTTGGTGATAGTCTGTTTGCGCTGCTCGATATTCTTGATGAGCTGGATGGCGCTCTTGTAGCGCTCTTTCACGTAGTCGCGGGTGCTCTTTTCGTTGGTACCGTCGCGGGTGACGAGCTTCTTGTAAGCCGGATTCAGGCGAAGCTGCGGCAGGTCTTCGTCGTTCATGATGACCAGCCACTCGTCGCCGTGCTTGACGAAAGCGACGTCGGGCTCGATGAGGCGGGCTTGGACTTTGTTGTAGCGAAGGCCGGGGCGCGGATCGAGGGTGCGGATGTAGTGCAGCGCTGCTTGAACGGCTTCGATAGGACGGCCAATCGCCTTGGCAATTTCTTTGTGCTGCTTATTCTGTAGGCCGCGCAGATGCTGGTCGACGACGGCCATGGCGTCCTTCAGAACTTGCTCCGTGCCGTTGCCGTTTTTGTGCAACGCCAGCTGCGCCTGGTGATAGAGAAGCTGGCACATTAGGCATGAGCGCAGATCGCGGCAGGCCACGCCGGGAGGATCGAGTTGACGAACCACTTCCAGAGCTTCCTGCAGATCCGCGGCCGTGAAGTTTGGCTGATAGGTCGAGGCGGGTTGAGGTGCGGGCTGAGGTGCTGGGGCGACAGCGTCAGCGGAGTCTCCTGAATGCGAGGAGAAAGACGATTCCGCGCGCGGCTCGACGGCTGGCGTGAGCTCTGTACCTTCCGCGTAGGCCGATTCCGCGTTCTCCGCGGGATCGACATTGTGCTCGTCAGCTGAATCTGCGATCCCGCCGAGGGAAGGAGGTTCATGCTCCTCTGCACCGGGTTCGGGGGCAATCTCTGCCAGGCCCAGGGCTTGCGCTTCGTTAACGATGTTCTTTGCGGTCTGGGCGTCGACTTCAGGTGCCGCAGGGGGCGCCACGCCAAGCAACTCCTCGTCGCTGGCGATCAGATATCCATCTTCGTTCAGATTGCCGATGATCAGGTCTGCGGCATCGCGCACTTCGCGGCGCAGGCTGAGCGCGCCCAACTGCCACGCGAGGTGGTCAGTCAGGTTTGTCGGCTTGGAGAGGAAATTTTCGAACGACGGGCGCTCGATATCCTCCATCTCACTGTGGGTACGATAACCAGGGTCGAGATAGTCTTGGAAGAACGAGCCGAAATCGATCTCTTCGAACGGATCTTTCTTTTCGACAGCGGTGATGGGATTTTCTTCGTTGGTGGCGGCAGCGGCGCGCTCGCGGTCTTCTTCTT
The DNA here is from genome assembly GCA_003134655.1 of Acidobacteriaceae bacterium. Taxonomy (GTDB): domain Bacteria; phylum Acidobacteriota; class Terriglobia; order Terriglobales; family Acidobacteriaceae; genus Sulfotelmatobacter. Next base: position 113,741 of record PLBY01000097.1, on the reverse strand, counting down.
TCTTGCCGACTTCGTCAAGCAGGGGAACGGAATCTTCCAGTTCTTCCAGTACGGGGTTCTCGACCATCTCGGCGTTGATCATGTCCTTGAGCTCAAGCTTGTTGAGGGCGAGGACAGAAACCATCTGCACCAGACCCGGAGTGAGGATCTGGCGCTGCGAGAGTTTGACGCTCAGTTTGTGTTGTAAGAGGACCATGATTCAAAGCTGCAAGGTTTCAACGTTTCAAGGTTTCAAAGTTTCAATGATCCAAGGATTTCGGCTTTCACTTTGAAACGTTGAAACCTTGAAACCTCACACTAGAGAGAAGCTTTCTCCCAGATACACCCTTCTCACTTCCGGATCGCCTGCCAGTTGACTCGGCTCTCCCTGACGGAAGATTCTGCCGTCATCGATGATGTAGGCCCGGTCGGTGACCGAAAGCGTTTCGCGCACGTTGTGATCCGTGATCAGTACTCCGATGCCGCTGGCCCGCAGGCTGCTGATGATTTTCTGCAAGTCGAGCACGGCAATCGGATCGATCCCGGAAAACGGTTCGTCCAGCAAAATGAATGTGGGATTGATGCACAGGCAGCGGGCAATTTCGACGCGCCGTCGTTCCCCACCGGACAGGGCGTACCCGCGGTTCTGGCGGATGTGCTCCAGTCCAAGCTCATCAATAAACTTTTCCATCTTCTCGCGGCGCTCATGCCACGACATCGGCTGCGCCTCTAAGACCGCGAGGATGTTCTCTTCTACCGTTAACTTGCGAAAGACCGAAGCTTCTTGCGGGAGATAACTGATGCCATACTGACGGGCCCGGAGGTACATGGGAACGTCGGTGATGTCCTGACCGTCGTACAACACGCGGCCAGTATCGGGAGGGATCAGGCCAACGATGGCGTAAAAGGTGGTGGTCTTGCCTGCGCCGTTAGGGCCTAATAAACCAATAACTTCGCCCTGCTCGACGGTCAGGCTGACCCCATTTACAACGCGGCGGCCACGNNCCACGATACGATTTGCCAATTTCTTCCGTGGCTAAGGTACGCATTTATCTTGCCAATTAACGAGCCACTCGCGTTTGTGTTACCACAGGGGTACTTGCTTCGCCTTCTACGAGCACCCTATCATCGCGTCTAAAGAAAGTCAACGAAACCCCGGTAATCTTGCCTTGTTCGGCATCAAAAATGCTAGGCGGTCCGCCGGTGAGGACGAACTTGTCCTCGGCCGCTGTATAAACGAGCTTCTGACCGTCGGCGCGGCGGGTGGGTTGCTGGATCACTACGTCGCCTTCGGCGACCATATGATCAAGCTGGCCCGGACCGGAAAACGATTGACTACTTGAGGTTTGACTGTGGGCCAACAGGTAGGCGTCGGCGGTTTTGGCTGATGTGGTGAAGTCTGCGCCCTTGGCCAGGACCCCGCCTTCGTAGTGGACTCTGCGCTCGGAATCGGCGTAGGTGAGCTTCGCCGCGGTAATGGAGATGGGGCTGGATCCGGTCAACGGGACGGCTTTCCCTGCCTTCTTTCCCGCTGTTTTCCCCGATTGAAGAGCGTTTTCTGCTTTGGCCTTGTCCGTTTGAACCAAAATCGTCTGCACCGGCTGGGCAGGGGTACCTTGGGCAGTGACGAAGCGGCGGTCGCGGTCGAACTGGATGGTGGGAGCCTCAATAATGTTCGCCTCTTGCCAGAGGCGAGCGTTTCCCGAGTAGAGGGCCAGGCCCGGTGAGTTGTGGGCAGTCATGCTGTGCGCGGTGACATGAATCGGAGAAGAAGATGCCAGCAGGGCGCCGTCCGGTTGCTCCTTCAGTTCGCTGTAAGTGCTCTTGACGTTGCCCTCGGCCAGCGCGTCTCCGGTGGCCCGGTTCATGCGGATGGTTTTGGCCGTGGTCGTCATGCCGCCGTTCGTAACCCGCGGGCTGCCAGTGAGCACGAGCAGTTGGTCGCCGGGCGTGTATCGCGCGGAGTTGGCCCAGGCTTGCATTCGCTTGTCAGGCTGCTGACCATCGGTATAGACAACATTCCCCGTTTGCGTGACAGTGTCGATGCCGCCCTGCGGAAGGAATGCGGCGTCGACCGAGTCGCTGGTGCTGACGCGGTCAGGCTCGCCGGGAGCCGAGCTGACGATGCGGGCGTTCGGCGCTCCGTGAAGGCTGGTGAGATGGTTTCGGTCCTCGACCGACGCGAATTGCGCGAGGAACTTGCCTGCCGTCACAACTGTCCGTTGAGCAGGGGGCTGGGTGGAACTCGGAGTCGCTTCCTGCGCTTGCGCAATCGTGATCTGCGCGGCGCCCGAGGTTTCCGCTTGCTTAAGAATGTGCCCTTGCGCCACGGTGAAGTCCATGATGGGTGCAGTGAGTTCGAAATCCTGCGGGCCGTTTGCCGTGCCTTTTGGTGTCGGCTTATTTCCGGCGGCCGCGTTCTGCGTGAGCCGCACTCCGTCGAGGGCGTGAACCTTCTGAAGCTGGTTCTGGCCAGCGAAGTCCATAATCACGCGCCCTGCCTGGCCCTGCATGGGCTGTGGTCCGGCTTGCTCGATCTGAACGTTGCCTGTGAGGGTGGCGGTGCGAAGCAGGTCCTCCTTCCCCGTGAGCAGGAACTCGGCTTGATCCGCGCGGCTGCGCATTTCTGACGGCTGCGGTTGAGTTCCGGAATCGTTGGCCGCAGCTGTGTGATTTCCGGTTGACGTGGACTGCTTCGCGCTCCGCACCCGCGTCACCGTGGTTACATCTCCCGTGGCCAGCACGCGCTCTACTTGATTCTCGTGGCCGAGCTGAAATACCGCCTTATCTGCCTGTAGCGTTCCGCCTTCGCGGCTCAGATGCGGGTGGTCGAGCACAATCTCGCGCGGATCGTTGGTGATGATGCCATGATCGGCTTCGATGATGGCTGAGTTTGCGCCGTTGAGCACCACGTGAATTTGCGACGACAACGTCAGCGTGTTGCTCTTGCCCGCGTACTTCACGCCCACGGCCCATCCTGTGGCTTGAGGCGTTCGGAATTCGACCCGGGCCTCGGTCACCGCATTCCCGCTTTCCTTATTAAAAACAAGATCGCGCGTTTTGAGGTGGATGGGATTCTTGAGTTCCTTCGGCGTGGATTGATCGGGACTGGCGAGGCCTGCCGGGTTAGCTACAAGGTCGATCTGGACGTCGCCCTTGGCGGAGACGTCTCCGGTCTGCTGGTTATAGGCAAAGTCATCGCCGTAAATCTGATCGAACCGCGAGGAGTCGCGGCCATAAAGCACGATGCTGACGTTGTGCAGCTCGGCGTTGCCGTTGAGTTTGAATTGTTTGAGATCGCTGGCCTGGACGGTAAAGAGGGTGCGCTTCCCGTCGGATTTGGAAAACTGAAAGCCGCTGGCCGTCTGCTTGATGTCGTATCCGATCTTGCCGGGGATTTGTTTCAACACGTTCGTCGCCTTCGAACGCGCGTAGAAGTACATCCCGGCCACGACCAGCGTCAGCAGCACGGTGGTCAAAGCCAACAGACGGCGCAGGCGATAGATCTTGAGCGGCATCTGGGTTCAGTGTAATCCAAGCCGCTCGACCTCGGCTGGAAAGCGGCTTCTCATCTACACTTAGATGCACATATCCGATGAACTCGACGCAGAAACAGGCTTTGCTGGACTTTCACAACCTGCGGGTGATGCGCGGACAGAAGATCGCGCTCGACGACTTCAGCCTGCGCATTGGCGCTGACGAGCACGTGGCGATTCTGGGCCCTAATGGCTGCGGCAAGTCGACGCTGATCAAGACCATTACGCGCGAGTGTTACCCGGTAGCTCGAGCGGACTCGTCGATGTCGATTCTGGGAGAGGAGAACTGGGATGTGTTCGCGCTGCGCGCCCGGCTGGGCATTGTGTCGAATGACTTGATGCTCTCGTGCACGGGCGACGCCTGCGGACGGGACGTGGTGCTGTCGGGCTTTTTCAGCAGCATCAGCATTTTCTCGAACCATGCGGTCGATACCCGGCACCGCGAGTTGGCCGACGCTGCGCTGGCCGGATTGAAGATATCGCATCTGGCGGATCGTCCGGTATGCGAGATGTCGTCGGGAGAGGCGCGGCGCGTGCTGATCGCTCGTGCGCTGGTACACAAGCCGGGCGCATTGCTGTTCGATGAGCCCTGCAACTCGCTCGACCTTTCGGCGCAGCAGAGCTTGAGGCAAACCATGCGAGCACTGTCCAACTCAGGAACCGCAATCATTCTTGTGACCCATGAACTGGCAGACATCGTTCCTGAAATTGGGCGCGTTGTGCTGATGGATCGCGGACGAGTGGTCGCGGACGGGCCAAAGGAAGAAATCCTGCAGGTGGAGCGGCTGGCGGCCCTGTTCGGCGTCGACGTGGAGATGGCGCGGCGTGACGGGCACTACCATTTGTGGTGAGCCTGCAGCGTCAAGAACAGTCAATGCTCTTTCGATCCCACCTCGATCAAACGTTTAGTCATCAAAACTAAACCAAGGATCTGCGTCCATTCCGAAACGATGTTGCCAACAACTTGTCCCCACCGGCTTTCTGGGTCCATGGCCCGGAATGCGACCACCCAGCCGATGCCGGTCACTACAAGAACCAGCGTGAGCGAGTGCTCGCGGAGGAACTCAAGAATCGGCGACGACACTTTGCCCTTGGGTTGTTTGCTTTCGGCGGACCCTTTCTCGTAAAGGAATTTTGTCATCACAACGGTCACAAAGACTCCGGTCCAATCGGCAATTGCATTCCCAAAAAATGATCCGAGATGGGTCGAGGGGTTGGACCAGCGGTAGAGCACGATCAACGAAATCACGACTCCCAAGGCCGACAGACTGAGGGAGTGCTCGCGAAGGAATGACTCAGATTTCCTCGATTGCTTCATTGAGCCACTCTACCCGATTTTGCTGAAACCGAGCGGCTCGTGTCGTCATTAGTGTTCAAGGGCTAAAAGCTCTCGTCCACATTCACGGCCATGATCATGCGATCGAGTTCAGTGTTGGCCTGGTTCTGCTGCGCAGTCAAGTCCACGTTTTCCTTGCGCAGGGCGGCCAGCCGGCTTTCCTGCGAATCGAGCTGACCCACGTAGCGCTGCAGCAAGGACTTCTCTTCGGAACTGCCCTTGAGCGCTTTCATGTTCTCGCGGATACGGGCCTGGTCGGCCGCGATCTGGTCCGACTCGCGTTTGCGGTCCGCGATCTGGTTGGAAATTTGCTCGACCTTCAACTTCTGCTTCAGGATGCTATCGAAGGCTTGCTGCAGGGACGGAGTAACGCGCTTCTGTTGGGCGAGCATTGCAACCTCGTCATCATCGAGGTTGGTCAATTCGACGCGGCTTTCGTCCGGGTGGATGGCCTCGACCGTCAGTTCGGCGGTTTTTCCAGCTTCGACGGGAACGCGAAAGCGGTGGTACGACTCGGTGGACTCCTCGGGCTGAGGCGTTCCCGGCGGCAGTTTCCAACCCTCTTCCGCAGGATATTCCACGACGACTTGCCGAGGCTCAGTATCGGCGTTGCGAATCACGAACTTGTTGGTCTTGTGCTCCTCTTTGGTCATCAGCATGATGCCCTTGGCGATGCGAATGCGGCTGAACGGCTTTTCGGTGGATTCTTCCGAGTACTTTATATGCACCGCCGAATCGCCTGCATAGGAGAGCAGCCGCCGCTCGTCCGGATGGATGGTCTCAAGCACACCTTCTCCTGCGAAGGTTTCGGCTTCAAGCACGTTGAAGGAGCCGGCGTCGAGCACCTGGCCGCTTGTGTTGTTGATCCATAGCGCACGCAGTGGAGCGGACTCTGCGTTCCACAGCGTAACTTTCTCCGCTTCGATGTGCGCCTGCAGGATGGGGACGAGGGCCGACTGATTCTTGCCGATCGTGATCTTCTGCTTGATCTTGTATTCGAAGAAATCTCCTGCGGATTTGCCTTCGGCCTCGGAGCGTTGCCTTTCTGCAATCGACGAGACCGACGCAGACGAAGTCTCGACCCTCGTAGGCTCCCCCCGCACTTCCACCGTCTCAGTAGCAGAGCCGACGTTCAGCGTGGCATCGATCTCGTTGTTGCGGCCGATGCCCAGGTAGATATTTGCCAGGTTGAAGCGTTGAAAGCCGGGTGCATTCACAAAGACTGCAGAGTTGCCGGCCTGAATATCATTGAAGCGATAGCGCCCTTGGGCATCGGTCGTGGTCACTTGCGAGGAGCCGGTTTCCTCATTGCGAACGGTGACGCGGGCGCCGCTGACGATCGCGCCTGAAGGATCCTTCACGACGCCGTAAAGACTGGTCGTCGCGTGCGAAACGCCCGGTGGAGGCGGAGCCTGCAATTTGGCATACTGCTCCACTGTCGCTTCGTGCGACTGCGGCGTAAGCATGACTGACTCCGGCAGGGGCACGACTGGTCGGCGGGCATAGAAAGGCTGCGAGATATCTTGAATGAATGATTGCGGGGCTCCCGCGACCAGCGAGAGTTGCACATCTTTCCAGTCCTCCCCGATCGTGTTGTCGACGATGGCCCATCCCTGCAGGAGCGGCTTCTCGTTTGGCTTCTCGGGAAAGAGAATGCGGTAGGTGCTCTTCCAGACAGGAACTTCGCTGATGTAGCTGACAAATATGTCGCGGTCTCCTGATCCTGCAGCCGTGAAGCTCATGCGGCGCACGTCGCGAGCGCGCGAGGAACCAATCAGGCTGAGGTAGCGGCCGACTTCATCGGTGAGTTCGCGTTCGGCGATGCGGACCGAAGTCCCCGCGCCGAGATCGAAGTTTCGCATTTCTCCGGCGTCGGTGACGATCGAAAAGGTGGTGACATCCTCGAAGTCGTCCCGGCCGCGCTGCTTGTGGATCTTCTCAACACTCAGCAGGCGCCCGGTGGCGGTCGCCGAACCACTGCGCACCTCGATCCGGGCTCCGCGAAGGGCGGTCAAGTACTCAGCCTGCGTTACCTGCTCGCCAAACGGCAGCCGCAGCGATTTCAGACGCTCGTCGAGCGGCGCGATCGAGTTGTAGCGCACCGACGAGACGCGGCCATCACCCAGATCGACGGCGGTCAGCGACTTCAACACGTCGTTGAGTTGCGCCGTTGTGAAGTCGATGCTGAGATCCTGCGTGCCATGAACACGCGCCGTGTGCTCGAAGTAGCCAACGCCGTTCTTGTACAGCACCACCCGCTTGACCGGAAGGCGAGAAGCAGAGTCGGTGGAGGCTGAGGGAGTTGCCGTTGGCGGCGCTTTGGCCGGATCGGCTTTGGTCTGCGCGAAGAGACTGCCGGTCAGGGACAGCGCCAATAGAGTGGACAGGAACGAGTGCGTCATGCGCACCTCCGGCTGCAGAGAGGACGATTCTGCAGAAGCGGAAGTTTAGCACCGGTTTGCCCAGCGGACCGTAACTCTGAGTGGTCAGCGGGCGGGTATCTGGAAGTCGCGCAGGGAGAGTTCGAGTCCACCGTATTCGGGATGATCGTTGTTTCCGATCGTGAAAGCGACATCGATCGCATCGCCCGCTAGAAGCGGCGTCTTTTGCATGCGTTCGGCCATGTGCCAGCCCAGGGCGTCGAAGGTAATTCTAGTTCTCAGTTCTCGGTTCTCAGTTCTCAGTTGATCGCTGCTCGCGTAGCCTACGGCCGCAGCCTTCTCCTCGCGGCGGATCGCGGCGCCATCCGGATGGCAGCGTGGAGTGGCCAGGATCGCAGCTGTCGAAAGATCGCGCCGATCAGCACCCGCCCTTAGCTTCAGCTTGATGTGCTTCTCTTTCAGAATCCGCGGAGGTGCAGTTAGCTGCACGCCACGCGTAGCGAATATGGGCTCGGGATTTCCCATGCCGTAGGGTTCCAGCAATTCGAGAGCCTGAAACAGCTGGGGCGTGATTTCGCTCAGATCCAGTTCTGCATCGAGATCGAGAATCGGATCGAAATCGGCTAGCGTGAGGCGAGTCCGCGCAAAGGCGTCCAGCTTCGCACGCAGATCTTCGACGTTGGCGGAGGGCATGGCGAATCCGCAGGCGTGGGAGTGACCGCCGAAGCGCGAGAACAAACTGCCACAGGACTCAATCGCTTCCAGCAGGTGGAACGCGCGAATCGAGCGGCCGGAGCCGAACGCTTCATCGCCGTCGCGCGAAATTACGAGGGCGGGACGGTTGTAGCGTTCCACGACTCGAGTCGCCGTGATGCCGATGACGCCGCGATGCCAGCCTTCGCCATCCACCACAATGCAGTAGGCGTCGCACAGCGTGGGATCGCCGGTGAATCGCTCTTCCACGGCGCGCAGGATTCTCCGCTCTTCCTCCTGACGGTCGGAGTTGAGATGGTCGAGTTTGGCGGCCAATTCCCGCGCGCGCGCAGGATCTTTCACACTGAAAAGTTCGATCACGTCGCGAGCCACGTCCATGCGCCCGGCAGCGTTGATGCGGGGGGCGATACGGAACCCGACTTCCCCAGAGGTTGGCGGTCGCTTGGGAGAAATCTGCGCAACTTCCAGCAGTGCTTTCAGACCGGGATTCACCGCCTTACGCAAGGCGTCCAGTCCGAGCGAAGCGAAAACGCGATTCTCGCCGGTTAAGGGCACGGCGTCAGCGATGGTGGCGATCGCGACCACCTTCATAAATGACATCAGCAGTTTGTTCTGAAGGTTGGCGTCGAGTCGGCGTTGCATCAAACCCTGCGCTACCTTGAAGGCCACGCCCGCGCCGCACAGCTGCTTGTAGGGATATTCGCACCCCTTCTGATTGGGATTGACCACGGCCAGTGCCTTGGGCACACCATCGGGACCGGGGAGATGATGGTCGGTGACGATCAGGTCCACGCCGAGACGCTGCGCGGTTTCCGCGGGCGCGAAGGCGCGGATGCCCATGTCGACGCTAATGATGAGGCGAATACCCGACTCGGCTGCGCGCTCGATCACATCGTCGCGCATGTCGTAGCCTTCACGGATGCGGTGTGGTACGTGGAAGTCGGCTGAGCCGCCGCAAAGTTCAATCGCGGTCTTCAGGATGATCACGGCCATGGTGCCGTCCACGTCGTAATCGCCGTAGATCAGGATCGGCTCTTTGCGTTCAATGGCGGCATCGATACGTTCGACGGCACCGCGCAGACCGAGCATCCGTTCCGGGGCATGAAGATGAGAAAGCGACGGCGCAAGGAAGATGCCGGCTGCTTCCGCATCGACAATGCCACGGCGCACCAGCAGCGGCGCAAGGATGTGCCCGGCGTTGGCGACACCGCGAAGAGCAGGATCGGTTCGGAGTCCGGCGATCAGGGGCTCGACCAGAGAGTGATCTGTCGGCTTGTGAAGCCAGCGCATGGGAAGGTAAAGGTAGAAGTGTACTACCTGAGACAGAAGTCAGACCCTGGAAGGCCAACGAGTCTCGTCCGAACCGGACGGCCGAGGCGGCCGTCCCCACATGTTCCTTGTTAGTTTTCTTCGTCCTGGTCCGGCTCATCCATGGTGAGGCCGCCGAATTCGTCAGAGACTTCTAGCAAGTGCTGATAGCGGTCGTACCACTCGGTGCTGACTTCGCAGAGAAACATCGATCCCTGATAGGCCCAGCCCAGTTGCAAGAATCCCACCTTGCCGACGTGGGCGCGGAGCCAGCGAGCATCCTCCACATCGTCGCCGTCGGTGAACTCCGAGTTGGTGAGGCGCTGCACCATGTCGTCGAGTTCGGTGCGCTCGAGAGTCCAAGCGTGCATGGTCAGGAACGGAGCACCCGCGGCCTTGGCCAGTTCCACGAAATCCTTCCAGCCGTCAGGATTGCCGCCCATTTCCCACATCACGCACTGCACTTCGTCATAGTCCACATAGCCGTGGAAGCGGCGCATGCCGTGGCCTTCGATGAAGGCGACCATGTCATCTTTTACTATGGTGAGATCGTCTGGAATGGGAGACATATTGGGAAAGACTCGTAATTTCTTATTGTATGCTGTTCGGCATTCCGGTGCCAGCGCACAGCGAGCGAATCAGTGAGCGGGCGTGGGAGCTGTCATGAGCGCCGAAAACATGCGATAGAACTTCTCGGTATCGAGGTCAACTTGAATTTCAACCGGCTGCGCGACCGGCCTCAGAGCGTCTTTGGTTCCCGAGGTCAGCGTGTTTCCGTAGCCGGCGCCGCGGTCCAGATCCACGGACATGTAGCGAGTTTCGGTTTTCGTAATGATTGACGGATCGATCCATGCGGCGGCGGTGAGTTCATCCCACATGATGTCGGCGCCGGGGGTGAGCATGGCGAAACGGGCGAGGTAGCGGGCCAGAGGAGTACCGCTGGCTTCGATTTGCTTAACGAGCGCGGCGGTCATATGCGTCTTGATCGAAATGTCGGCCGGAGTGCAGACAATCTTCTTCCACGGTGCGCGCAGGACAATCTCCGCCGCCTCCGGATCGAACCAGAAATTGAACTCGTGTCGGGGATTGTTTAGGAATTCGGGATTGTCGGTCTGCGGGCTCAGGTTTCCGCCCATGAAGACGAGTTCCTGCGCCAGTGCCGGAAACTGCGGGTCGAGGGAAATCGCCAGCGCGAGGTTGGTCATGGGTCCGCCTTCGTAGATGGTCACTTCATGCGGATACTTGTGAACCATGCGAATCAAGAACTGCGCGGCGTTTTCGTCCGCGGGTTTTGTTGCCGGTTGGCCCTCCGCCAGCGGAGGCACGACGGACGGTTCATGCCACCAACGCTCATCCCAGGCGCCGGCGTACGCGACCTTGCCGTAGCGCTGCTGCCACATTTGGGATTCCTCGCGGGTGCGGACTAGCGGGAAGGTAGCGCCCGGCACGACGGGAATGTCGGTGCGACCCATGATTTCCAGCAGGCGCAGAGTATGTGCGACCTCCTCGTCGCGCCAGGCATCTCCGCTCACGACCGTGATGCCCAACACTTCCACCTGCGGAGACTGGATCATGATCATCAGCGTCTGCATGTTGCTGCCGCCGGGGCCGGAACAGTCTTCGTTGATGATGACCTTGCGGCGCGGCTGCGCGAAGGAGAGAGCGGCCGTCAGAACGAGTAACGAGAGTAAAAAGGATTTGAGTTTTGGCATGAGCTTCGAATCTGGTTCACGAACCTGTCGGGCAACGGCAGGGGCTAAGCCCGCAAGTCTTAATGCTCGTTCACGCGGCCCGAAAGGGCCGCTCTTCCACATTTTTCCTTCGCACAAGCTCTCCACTCCGCACGAGCTTTCCGCTCCGCACAAGCTTTCCACATCGACCAGCGTTTTCGCAACTGTCATTTCTTGCCGGGCGGCCGGGTCATCAGGTCGAGATAGATCTTGTAAAACTTTTCGGCATCGATATCGAATTGCACATTCGCGAGGCGCTCGTAGGGCGGAACCGGCGCCGAGGCGTCCCAGAAGAGCGTCTTGCCGTAACTCGCTCCGTGATCAATGTCGATGTCCATGTACAGTTTCTTTTGTCCGGTGATGATCGAGGGATCGATCAGCGCGGCACCGGCGATCTCGTCCCACATGTAGCCGGGGAGAGAATATTTGTCGAGGTAGTCGGTCACCGGAGTACCGGCCTTGGCGATGGCGGCCTTCATCTCGAGCGTGTAGCGAGTCTTTACCGAGATGTCGATCGGCGTGATGGTCATCTTCTTCCAGGGAGCACGCAGCACGATACGCGCGGCCTCAGGATCGAACCACCAGTTGAATTCCCGGCGCGCGTCAATCGCTCCCGTGTCGATTGCGCCCTTATCGGCGTAAAGACCGCCGCCCATCAGCACGAACTCCTTGGCCAGCGTCGCAACGGAGGGATCGAGTTTCAGCGCCAGCGCGTAATTCGTTAGCGGCCCGCCTGCCCACAGCACGACTTCTCCCGGATACTTGTGGACCATCTGAACGATAAATTCGGCGGCCGTTCCCGGATGCGCCTCAAGATGCGGCTCACCTTCGGGCATGTAAGGTACGACGTTGGGCTCGTGGTAGGTCTCCCGAAATTTAGTTGAGCGGTTGGGTTCAAAATCTGTCCAACAACCCTTGTACTCGAACTTTCCGTAGAGAGCTTCCCACCGCTCGGTTTCTTCCTTCGAGTTGAGCAGCGGGTAGACCGCTCCCTGATACACAGGCACGTCGGTACGGTTGGCAATCTCGAGCAAACGCAGCACATGCTGCGTCTCTTCCTTCACCCACTGATCTCCGCTGACGGTGGTGATGCCGAGAACATCAAACTTCTCGGACTGAAGAAATACGAGAATGGCCTGCTGGTCGCTCGTGCCCGGACCACGAGCGTCTTGATCGACGATGACTTTGATCTTCTGAGCGGCGCAAGCGCACACCACGAAAACAAAACCGAGGGCGACGACCAAAAGGCGTCTGCAGATTTTCATTCTCTCTCCGGACATGCCCTTGCAACAAAATTTAAGGGCAGAACGGACGGTGCCCGTCTGCCCGAAAGTGAGCGGCGCTTTTTTAAGCTCAGAATCTGAGCTTAAGAGCGAACTGAATCAAACGCGCGTTATTCACCGTGTTGTTGATGACTCCGAAGGTACTCGGAGCATTGATGTCCTGCTCGCCGCTGCCTCCCGCGCCTCCCATATAGAACTCGGGATGGTTGAACAGGTTGAAGAACTCAGCCCGGAACTGCAGATCGGTGCCTTCGCGAAACGGCAGCGGAAAATTCTTGATGATCGAGAAATCCGTGTTGACGAAGCGAGGCCCATAGACCGGAGCACGCGCCGCGGTACCCAGCTCGCCAGCTGGAGCTTGTGCGAAAGCGCAAGGATTGAACCAGTGCTGAATCGTATGAATCTGCGTGGGGCAGCCTGTCTGACCGCCCTGATCACCAGGCTTGTTTGGGTCGCCGACCTGGTTGGGACGCTGGTAGGTGCCTCCGTTATAGGAGAAGAACACTCCTGACCCATCCCCGCTGTCCACAACGAATAGGGGGAATCCGGACGTGGCCTTTTGGATGACATTCAGTTGCCAGTTCCCGAATACAGCGTTGGTGGCGCCATTCCAGGTGCTGCCAAAGTGCTTGCCTTTGCCAAATGGCAGGTCATACAAGATGCTGGCTGTAAAGCTGTCGTTGAGATTCAGCTGCGATAAGCCCCAATCGAGCTTTGCAGCCCCCGGAAGCGGGTAATAGATCGCGCCAGGATTTGTACCTAGACCATCGGGCATACCAGAGTCGAATGTGCGAGACCACGTGTAACCAAGCAGGGCATAAAGTCCGTGACGCGTGCTCTTGGTTTCCCCCTTGATCTCGAGCGAGTCGTAGCGAGCCCTTCCAACGCTGTTGTTCGCCGAGACCGCCTGGAACGGCAAGGCATAAGGCCACGAGGGAAAACCACATCCGACGGTGTAGCCTGGGACGACTCCGCACGCACTCGGAGAGGTTAGATTCTCGTTGGACTGGCCCACCAGTATGCGGGTGCTGCGCGTACCAGCATAACCAGCGGTCAAGACAACATTTCCGGGCAACTGACGCTCCACGTTTAGGTTGAACTGCTGAACCATGCCCTGTCGGAAATTGCGATTCATAGACTGAATCGTTCCGGTGTAATTGGCAGGATTCACAGGCCCCGACAGAACAGCCCCGCCGGGCACTGGAGTGCTCGAAGGGGTGGATGGGTCGACCAGGAATCCACCAGACAGCGAACCGAACGCGCTGTTGTATCCAAGGCAGAAGTCGCTGGGGCAGGGATCCACCTCAGCATAGTACGGAGGGTTCTGCCACAAACCTTGCCCGCCTTGGTTCCATGAGGAATCGTGGAGAATCCCGTAGCCGGCGCGGATTACAGTTTTGTCGCTGCCCATCACCTTCCAGGACACCCCAATACGGGGCTCAATTGCTGTCTTGTCGAATTGAATGCCGGCGCTGCCGTCGGTCGGTACGCAGATGGCGCAACTGCCCAACGTGGGGCTGCCCTTCGGCACGTACCACTTGAGGGTCTGGATATCGAAGTTCGCCTGACGGTTTTGCACCTCGGTGGTGGGCGTTGCTAAAGCCCACGCCACACCCAGGTTGATTGTCAGGTTATTGGTCACCCTCCAGTCGTCCTGCACGAAAGGACGGAACAACTTCCAGCGGCGCCCTGTCGTGCCACCTAAGAACGTCTGATCGTGAGCGGCGAAGACGCCCGTACTGCCTAGCAGCAGGTCCGCAGCGTCATCGCCCGTCAGCGCCGCATTCTCCACGACAAACCCGTCCTGAAACGCGTTGTTTCTCACGTTCATCTGACTAGCGCGGAAGGTGGCGCCAACGCGGATGTTGTGCTTCCCGCGAATCAGATCGAGCGTGTCAGAGATTGAATAGACGTTGGTGCCACCCTGATAAGGAGCGTATCCGCGATCACCGATGGCGAAGTAGTTTGACATCAGGAATGACGTCATCCCGCAGCTAATGCAGTCCTTGTTGGACTGGTTCAGGCTTGCCGGGTAGCCCGTGATCGAATCGCACTTGGAGCCAAGGTCCGCACCCGGGATGCCGATATTCGCGGCTTCACAAGTGCCGGTTCCGAAAGAAAGGATGTGATTGAAGATGCGGTTGTAGCCGACTGTGACCTGATTGATCGTGGTCGGGGAGAACACGTGTGTTTCGGATATGGCTGCATTGCGCCCGTGGTTATCGATGTACTGGTTGCTGCCGAAAGCGTTTTGTTCGGTCCATGTGGGCGAACCACCGGGCACGAAGTTGGTCGCCTGATCGTAGCTGAACCGGGCAAAAACGGAATCTTTGGTCGAAATGTTGTGGTCCAGGCGGATGTCCCACGTGCCTTCATTCAGTTTCCGCACGGGCTCATTGATGTAGTTGTAACCGACTGCATTCAGCGCGTTTGGAGCAGGGTAAAGCTGCATCACCTTCGCGCCAACTGAATTCACGACACCGGCGGGGACGATGTTGCAGGGATCGCCGGCTGTCTGGGTCCCATCCGCAGGGTTCACCGGTTCTGGGGTCGAAGTGCCCGGCACGCACTGGAATGGGATGCTTCCGAAAGGATTGTTCAGAAACCCGCCGCCGGCCAGCGTCGGGGCACCGCTGAAATCGTAATTCCCATTTACATCGGGGGTCGTCATGCCGGTGGTTGGAACGAATCCAGTGAACGGCACACCGCGGCGCTGCATTTTGGCCTGGTAGTCCACGAAAAAGAACGTTTTGTCTTTCTTGATGGGGCCGCCTAAAGAGCCACCGAATTGATTCAGATTGAATTTCTCAACCGAGGTAGCGAAGTAACTGCGCGCGTCCAGCTTTGTGTTGCGGAAAAATTCAAAGACAGAGCCGTGAAACTGATTTGATCCGGACTTGGTCGTCACCAGAACCGTAGGGCCCGCCCGCTCGCCATATTCCGCCGAATAGTTATAGGTCAGGACCTTGAATTCCTGGATATCGTCGATGTCGGAGAAAATTGCGATTCCGCCTTCATCCAGTTGGTTGTTGTCGTTTCCGTCCAGCAGCCAGTCCGTGCTCTGTTCGCGAGAGCCACCGACGGAAAGCGAGAACGCCCCACGAGTGGCCGCTTCACTGCTAGCCGAGCTGGTGAAGAAACTGTTCGGATTGGTTGACTGCGTAGTGCCCGGCGTCAATGTGGCCAACTGCACAAAATTTCGGCCGTTCAAGGGCAATTCAGCCACTTCTTCGGAGGTGATGACCTGGCCGAGGGCTGGACTGCTAGTCTCCACCGCGACTTCCGTCGCATTCACCTCCACGCTGGTGCTGACCGATGCCGGCTGGAGGGTAAAATTCAATTCGCGGTGTTCATCTAACTGAAGGCGAACATCTTTCTGTTCCACGGGACCAAAACCCGCGGACTCAACGCGAATGGTGTATAAGGCTACCGGAAGCAGCGGGATGAGGTAATGCCCGGAATCGTCGGACTTGGATTCGCGGACGAGGCCCGTCCCTTCCGACGTGATTCTGACGCTTGTGCCAGAAATCACCGCGCCGGCTTTGTCGGAAATCGTTCCCGAAAAACTTCCGGTGGCCTGACCGTGCAGGAGTGGGGTCAATAGACATACCAGTGAACAGACGAACATGGCAAAGCACGCCCTCTTGCTCGACATTGCTTGAACCCCTTTCGGTGGTGACAGCGCACAAAGAAAAAGACCCTCCCTCTTCCTGTGAAGTTGGGAGGTCCCCAGACCGCAGACTCGGCTTATAAATTGCTACTCACAGGTAAGTCAAGAAGTTTCGTAATGGAGAGGGATTAGTGGCGTCATTCTTTCGCATCGGCGGATGCAGAAAACCGCTGGGTGATGTTGAGTGTTGAGAATTCGGGCGAACAGCCTGTGTAAAACGAGGCCGAAACCTTGAATTAGGTGGGGGCAAACTCGCAAGTTAAGGGCGGCGGCGAGTGCGTCAAGAAATCTGTGCGCTCAAGCGCCAGCATGTTCTTAGGATCGCTTCGCCCATTCCGCATCAAAGCGGGCGCGGTCATAAAAAGATTTCTGTGTACCCACGCCAGTCGTAGACAATCCCGCGTACAGATTCGCGCGGCGCACGGCTTCCTTCTCGGGCACGCCCTCGCCAAGAAATACGGCGAAGCTGCCGATGAAGGCATCGCCCGCGCCAGTGCTGTCAATGGCGTTGACCACGAACGGCGGCACGTGTTCGCCGCCGTCGCGGCTCGAGAGAAGAGATCCGTTCGCGCCTAACGTGATGATCACGCGCCGAATGCCTCCGGCCACGAGATTCTCGGCGCACTTCTTTGCGTCTTCAACGTTCTTCACAGGTGATCCGGTAATCGTCTCGGCTTCAGTCTCGTTGGGAACGAAGTAGTCGAGATCCTTCAGTGCTCCGAGATCAACTGGTTGCGCGGGCGCGGGATTGAGGATGCAACGGATTCCGTGCTTGCGCGCAAATTCGATGGTGTAGTAGACCGTCGCCACTGGAATCTCGAACTGCAGCACGATGCAGTCGGCGGATTTCAGAATCTCAGCAGCGGCATCAACGTCGGCGGGCTTCAGCGCGTCGTTCGCTCCCTTCACCACCAGGATGCGGTTCTGGCCGTTGGGCTCGACGAAGATCGGTGCGACGCCGCTCGACAGTCCTTCAACCTGCTTCACGTGCGTGGGATCGATTCCCTGTTTGCGAAAATTCTCGATGGTCGCAGGTCCGAACAGGTCGCTGCCCACGCGCGCCACCATGAAGACCTCCGCGCCGCAGAGACGCGCCGCGACGGCCTGGTTCGCGCCCTTGCCTCCGAAGCCAAGATCAAACTTCTGTCCGAAGATGGTCTCGCCCGGCTTGGGGAACTGGTTCGTGAATGTCGTCAGGTCAATGTTGGCGCTGCCAACTACCGCGATCCGAGGGCGCTTTGCCATAGCCGTTGTCGTTGTCTCCGAAAAACACGAGGAAGGCCGAGTCTATTCAGCACCTCAGAACGTGTCAACGGGTGATGTCGCTTCCTGGCATGGGCGAACTCGCCGTTTCTGCTATAGTTTCGTTCCTCGACCGTTACGTTTTGGGAGGACCCCATGCCCCGCAATGTCCGCTGTGCTCTGATACAAGCCAGCAACGCGCTCAGCACCGAGCGCCCTCTCGCGCAAATCCGGAAAGCCATGATCGACAAGCACTTGAAGCTGATCGAGCAAGCCGCGCGCAAGAAGACGCAGATCCTCTGTCTGCAGGAGCTTTTCTACGGTCCGTATTTTTGCGCCGAGCAAAACGCGCGCTGGTACGAAATGACGGAACGCGTGCCCGATGGACCGACGACGCGTCTGATGCAGAAAATTGCCGCAAAGCATCGCATGGTGATCGTGGTTCCGGTCTATGAAGAGCAGATGCCAGGCGTGTATTTCAATACCGCGGCGGTCATCGACGCCGATGGTCGTTATCTCGGCAAGTACCGCAAGCATCACATCCCGCACTGCCATCCGGGATTCTGGGAAAAGTTTTACTTCACGCCAGGCGATCTCGGTTATCCCGTGTTTCAGACCAAATACGCACGCGTGGGCGTGTACATCTGCTACGACCGCCATTTCCCCGAAGGCGCGCGCATTCTTGGGTTGAACGGCGCTGAAATTGTGTTCAATCCCTCCGCAACTGTGGCGGGACTGTCGGAATATTTGTGGGAACTGGAACAGCCCGCTCATGCCGTCGCCAATGGCTACTTTGTGGGTGCGATCAACCGCGTGGGGACCGAGAAGCCGTGGAGCATCGGCGAGTTCTACGGTAAGAGTTATTTTTGCAATCCGCGAGGCAAGATCATCGCGCAGGCAAGCCGGGATAAAGACGAAGTCGTGGTCGCCGATCTCGATCTCGACATGATCGAAGAGGTCCGCAAAGTTTGGCAGTTTTTCCGGGACCGCCGACCGGAAACCTACGGCCTCATTACGACGCAGAGCGGAGCATCTGCCGCAGCCGACTGAGAGGCGCGGCGCGTGAACCTGCTCGGGCTCCGAATCAAGACTCTATGACGACTCCGGACTCTTCTCAACTCCGCGCACGAATCGAATCCAGCCCTCTGTACAACGAAGACCTTGCGCCCGCCAGTGCCGAACGCCGGCATTGGGGAACATATAACTTCGCCGCGCTCTGGATTTCGATGTCGGTGAACATTCTCACCTACATGCTGGCTGCGGGCTTGATTCAAGGCGGCATGAACTGGAAGCAAGCCGTCGCGACCATCTTTCTGGGCAACGTAATCGTGCTCGCACCGATGCTGTTGAATTCGCATCCCGGGGCAAAGTATGGGATCCCATTTCCTGTTCTTGCTCGCGCTTCGTTCGGAGTGCTGGGCGCAAATTTCGCCGCAGTTCTACGCGCGCTGGTCGCTTGCGGATGGTTCGGTATTCAAACGTGGATCGGGGGAGAAGCCATCAGCACATTGCTAGCGACACTGGCTCCGTCCTGGAAGAACTTCTCCTACGGACCGGCAGTTTGCTTCTTCATCTTCTGGCTGATCAATGTCGCAGTGGTTCTCAAGGGAATCGAATACATTCGAGTTCTGCAGGGGATCAGCGCGCCGGTTTTGCTGGGCGTTGGTTTGCTTCTGTTGGGATGGGCCTATCATGCGGCAGGTGGCTTCGGCCCGATGCTATCGGTGCCGTCGCGCTTCAACACGTTCCCTGATTTCCTGAAGTTTCTGATTCCAGCTCTGAATGGCACCGTTGGATTTTGGGCTACGGTTTCGCTGAACATCCCCGACTTCACGCGGTTCGCGCGTAATCAGCGGGAGCAAGTGATTGGTCAGGCGTTAGCTTTGCCCACGACGATGACGCTCTATGCCTTTGTCGGGATCGTTGTCACCTCCGCCACTGTCGTCATCTACGGAACCGCAATCTGGGATCCGGTTCAGTTGCTCAGCCGTTTTCACTCGCCAGTTGCGGTTGTAATCTCGCTGGTTGCGATTCTCCTGGCCACACTGAACGTGAACATCGGCGCGAATGTGGTCTCTCCGGCGAATGATTTTTCCAACTTGTGGCCGCGCGGAATCAGTTTCCGCACCGGAGGCGTCATCACCTGTTTCATGGGAATCGCGCTGATGCCTTGGAAACTGCTCGCCAATTACAGGACGTTTATTCTCGGCTGGCTGGGCGGATACGCGGCCTTTCTGGGACCCGTGGCGGCAATCATGATCTGCGACTACTTCGTCATTCGACGGCGGGTGTTACACGTGGACGACCTGTATTTGCGGGGCGGGATCTACGAATACTCTCACGGCTTCAACTGGACTGCGGTGATCGCTCTGGCGCTGGGAGCGGGCACGGCACTTGCGGGTCTTGCGGTTCCGTCGATGCGCGCACTGTATGACTATTCCTGGTTCGTGGGCTTCGCCGTATCCTTCGTGGCCTACTACGCAATGATGAAAGTTCAAGGTTACGCGGCGACTGCTCCTCAGGAAGTCGCGTAACGAAATTACGACTTCCTCGCCTTTAGGAACTCCGGCAACACGTCGCGCTGGTAAATGTCGAGCGTTTGCTCTTCGTCCCCACACATCAGGTAAATGTTGAATTGCGTAACGCCCACGGCAGCGAGCGCACGCAATTTCTCGCGATGGGCCTCGGCGGGCCCGATCAGACAAAACCGGTCCACGACTTCATCCGAAACAAAGTCGGCGTTGTCGCTCTCGACTTCGCAATGGTGTTGGTAGTCATAGTGGCCGCGATCCTGCACGAACGAAGTCAGCGCGGGAGGAAGGTCCTCAGGTTTGTATTGCCGGATCAGGTCCATCACGTGGTTCGAAACCAAAGCCGGGAACCAGCGCACTCGCTCGCGAGCAACGCTCAAGTCATTCAAACCGGCGCAGCCGCCATCACTTCAATGCGGCTTGCGTCGCGTCCCGCGGCGCGTGCGCCCTCTTTCACGAAACCCATGCACCACTCAATCAGAGCGGGATCGGCAAACTGCAGAATGATACCGTCCGCCACTCGGCCGGCCATGTGCAGAACCTTCGGTCCGTATCCTGCAACCCAAACCCGCGGCGAATCTTTGGCCCAGGTAAGACGCGTAGGTTGACCGTCGTGTTGAACTTCCTTGCCAGAAGTAAGATCGCGAAACTCAGCCACCGCAGCTTCCAACTGCGACCAGCTTACCGGCTTCTTCCCCATCACGCGGCGCGAACTGTCGCCCCGTCCGATGCCGAGTTCCATCCGTCCACCGGAAATGAGATTGAGCGTTGCGAATAAGCTGGCGGTCACAGTCAGGTCACGCGTCGCGGGGTTCGTTACGCATGTACCCAGTCGCATTCGCTGCGTGTTGGTCGCCATCAGCGTGAGCAGAGGATACGGTTCTTTCCACAAAACGTGGGAGTCAAAAATCCAGCCATACTCGAATCCGGCAGCCTCCGCCTGGCGCGTCAAACCTACGATGCGTTCGATCGAGATATCAGGCTTCAGTGCGATGCCGAATTGCATGGCCGGTTCCCTTCGTCGATAAGAAATCGCGAACAACTAAAGTGCGGCAGTGTAGCATAGAATTCTTTTCTCATTCGGGCCAGAGGCGCGGCGACAAACCTGCGGAGGGTACCATGGGTTTCGACACGATCATCAAGAACGGTTCTGTAGTCACCGCAACGGATACCTACACGGCAGACATTGCCATTGCGAATGGCAAGATTAACGCGATTGGAACCGATCTCCCGGCGCAGAACGCAACCAAGATTCTCGACGCGTCGGGCAAACTCGTGTTGCCGGGCGGAATTGACGTTCACACCCACCTCGACATGCCCTTCGGCGGCACCACCAGCGCTGACGATTTTGAAACGGGTACGCGCGCCGCTGCCTTCGGCGGGACAACGACGCTGATCGACTTCGCGATTCAATACAAAGGCCAGCCGCTGCGCCAGGCCTTCGACACCTGGATGAGCAAGGCCGTGAGCAAAGCCACTTGCGATTACGCGTTCCACTGCATCGTCACCGACGTCTCCGGGGGACAGCTTTCAGAGATGAACGATCTGGTGCACGAAGGCGTAACCAGCTTCAAACTTTTCATGGCGTATCCGGGCGTTTTCATGCTCGACGACGGCAGCATCTTCAAGGCGTTGCAGACCACGTCAAAAAATGGCGGGATGGTTTGCATGCACGCCGAGAATGGCAGCGCGATTGACGTCATCGTGCAGCAGGCTCTGGCCGAGGGAAAGCGAGCGCCCAAGTATCACGCGCTCACTCGTCCTACCACCGCGGAGGCCGAGGCCGTCGGACGAGCGATCGCTCTGGCCGAAATGGCAGGCGCGCCCATCTACATCGTCCACTTGAGCTGCAATGATGCGCTGGAAAAAATTCGCGAGGCGCGCGATCGCGGACTTCCCGTCTACGCCGAGACGTGTCCCCAGTACCTGTATCTTTCCCTCGAGAACATGGACGCACCCGGTTTTGAGGGGGCGAAGTACGTTTTCACGCCTCCGCTGCGCGAGAAGTGGAACCAGGACAAACTGTGGAATGGACTCAAGCACGATCATTTGCAGGTTGTCTCCACCGACCACTGCCCGTTTTGCTTTAAGGAGCAAAAAGAAATGGGACGCGACGATTTCACCAAGATCCCAAATGGAGGTCCGGGCGTGGAGCATCGCATGAGCCTGATCTACTCGGGTGGCGTGGCGAGCGGACGATTCAACGCCAACCGTTTTGTGGAATTGGTTTCTACCACTCCTGCCAAACTGTTTGGACTATTCCCACGCAAAGGAACGATCGCCATCGGCAGCGATGCCGACCTCGTCATTTTCGACCCGAAGCGCAAGCACACCATCAGCGCCAAGACTCATCACATGCGGGTCGATTACTCGATGTTTGAGGGGATTGAGGTCACGGGCATGCCCGACGTGGTCCTTTCGCGGGGCAGAGTTGTCGTCGACGGAGACAAGTTCCTGGGGCGCGCGGGGCAGGGAGAATTCTTACGACGCGCAACCTACGCGCAAGTGAACGGTTAGAACCCAACTCGACCGGAACGTCTCTAGCGCAAGGCTGCGTAGAGCGCTTCTTTCCAGCGACGGTTATCGATAGTCCAGCAGATTTTGGCCTTCGGTCCCGACAGGGCAGGCGCCCACACCGCCCGATTGCGGTCGTCGCCCGCGACATTCAGACGATCCACAACTGTCATGCCGCGTGTCATTTCACTCTCAGTCTCCACATCCACGTAATGCTCGCTCCACTCAGTTCCGATCGTCGGGTCCAACGCCAGGCACATGGCGACTGGATCGGGCAAACAGATTCCGTCTTCATTGGTCTGGATCTTGTAGGCGGTTCGAGCGTGGCTGTTGCACTCGATCGCGAAGTGGGCCAGTTTGGTATTGAATGCCTCGACCTTCTCGATCTCAGGCTCGCCGAGCACGGCCTCACCGCGGCAGAGTTGCCATCCAATCAACTCCACAGGAAGACCGCTGCGCATCACGATCCGCGCCGCTTCTGGGTCAACCCAAATGTTGTACTCGGCGGCCGGGGTCACGTTACCTTCGCAGCACGGCGCTCCTCCCATGATCACGCAGCGGCTGACTTTCGCGGCGATCGCGGGCTTCTTCGACACGGCCAAAGCGACATTCGTTAGCGGGCCCAGAGTAACAAGAACGATTCCGGGATTCGTTTCTATAGTCTCGATGATGGCGTCGACCGCCTGCAGTTTTTCCGCAACTCTCCGCGACGCAGGATAATTGCGGTCTCCCAATCCGTCGCGCCCATGAAACCAGGTTGCGTTCTCGTAGATCCGCAGCAGAGGATTTTCCGCACCTGCGTACACTGGAGCATCCGAGCCGCAAAGCTCCACCGTATAGAGAGCATTGCGTGTTGCCTGCTGCACTCCAACGTTGCCAGCAACCACGGTGATCGCAGCCACTCGCACATCCGGCGCGCGCAGAGCCATGATGAGCGCAACCGCATCGTCTGAAGCTATATCCGTGTCGATGAGAAACGTGCGAGTCACGGGCGTTAGCATAGCAGACCGTCGAGAATGCGCTGCGGAAGACATCGTCCGACTGGGCGCTCACTTGTGGCTCTTCGCAAAGAAGAGTACAGTTACTCGTTTTCCAAGGGAGACCACGATGTTCACGCCGCCAAGCTTGACGATTGCGTTGTTGATGACGATCACCAGCGCCATCTGCTGGGGTTCCTGGGCCAACACTTACAAGGGCGTCAAGAATTACCGCTTCGAACTTTTTTATTGGGACTACGCGATTGGCATTTTTCTAATTTCGCTGATCCTTGCATTCACCATGGGGAGCAGCGGCCACGACTCTTTCAGTTTCCTGAACAACGTTCAATCCGCCGACACTTCGAACATCGTCTGGACCATGGTTGGAGGAGCGCTTTTCAATCTGGCAAATCTTCTGTTGGTGGCCGCGATTGACATGGCCGGACTCGCCGTCGCCCTTCCTGTTTCGATCGGTATCGCACTAGTGGTCGGCGTCGTGCTGAGCTACATCCTGGAACCAAAAGGAGTCGCGCTGTTCCTCGCTTTGGGCGTGGCTTGCGCGCTGATTGCTGTCATCCTTGATGGCAAGGCGTTCGGAAGCCTGGGCAGCGGCCGGTCGGCGTCACGCAAGAGCATCGTCATCTGCATCGTCTCCGGGGTGTTGATGGGATTGTGGAATCCGTTTGTCGCCTACGGTGCAACGCGTGGCAATCCTCTAACGCCTTACAGCTCGGCTGTTTTTCTAACGCTCGGCGCACTCCTTTCTTGCTTTGTCTGGAACCCTTATTTTATGAAGCACCCGCTTGCTGGAGAGCCCGTGGGGTTCGGCGGATTTTTCCGCGCCCCGGCTTCAGGCCATCTGTTGGGACTCTTCGGCGGAGTGATCTGGGGTGTCGGAACAGTGTTCAACGTGGTCGCTGGAAAGTCGATGAGCTTTGCAATTTCCTACGCCATCGGCCAATCCGCGCCGATGGTGGGAGCGCTGTGGGGAGTCTTTGCCTGGAAGGAATTCGCGGGCGCGGGACCGCGCGCCAAGATGTACCTCACCCTCATGTTCGTCTTTTACGCTCTGGCAATTCTGCTGGTGGCGCGCGCGAATGGCTGAGAGATAGAAATCGATCTATTTTCCTTTGATCCGGCTGATGAACAATTGCAGGAACCGGTCTGCGTCCGAAGCCAGGCAGACCCTCGCATTTGGCTTCAGGTCGATCACGCCGTCAATCTCGTAGTGGTCTCCGTGCAGAACGTTGTTCTCGTTCGAGCCCATGCGATTGGCCACAGTTTCTCCGCGGGTAAACTCGCCTTTCAGTTCCACGTCCACGTGCATGTCCTTGAGCGTCACTAGAGTCGGATCAATCACGGCTCCCACTGCCAGCGGGTCGTACATCGCAGCCCCTTGGTAGCCGCTCTTCTCCGAGCGCGTCAGATAAAAGTCAGCCAGCTTCGCGATGAAATCGCTCTCCGGTCCGTGCAAGGATTGCAAATCCGCCAGATACTTGCGCGTGATGATCGTCCGCTCGCCCACATCGGAGCCGACCATGGTAACCATCCAGCCCGCATTGAACACAATGGCCGCCGCCTCGGGATCGCCGTAGATGTTTGCCTCCGCGGCGCCGTTCACATTTCCTCCCGTAATCGAGCCGCCCATGATGACGATATCCTTCGTTAACGGCGCGATCGACGGGTCCTTCGAAACCGCGAGTGCAATGTTCGTGAGGGGGCCAACGGGGATCAGCGTGACCTCATGCGGATACTTGTGGATCAGTTCGATGATGAGGTCAGGTCCGAAGCGAGAATCCGCTTTGCACTTCGAAGCGGGCAGTTCGACTCCGGCCAGGCCATTCTTTCCATGCCAGAACTGCGCCGTAATCAAATTCTGATTGAGCGGATGGTGCGCTCCTCCAGCCACCGGCAAATCGCAGCGGCCGGCGAGTGACGCTAACTTCAACGCGTTCTCAAGTCCCTGCTTGCCATCGACGTTGCCTGGCACAACCGTGAGCGCTTCGACTTTCAGTTCGGGCGAGTTCAGGGCGAGCAGGATGGCCATCGCATCATCGACCCCCGGATCCGTGTCAATGATCACGCGCTGCGGCGACTGAGCCACCACGTTCGTCATGAGACCAAGAACCGCGAGCAGCACGAAGCAACAGTTAGCGGAGTATCGTTTCATCGAAGAGTCCTGTCTGAAAATGATGGAATAGATGAATTCTTAAAGCAGCATGCCGGCAATCGAAGCCGACATCAGGTTGGCCATAGTCCCCGCCAGCATCGCGCGTACGCCAAGCCGAGCCAGTTCCCCTCTCTTGTTTGGCGCCAGCGCACCGATCCCGCCGATCTGGATTCCAATCGAACTGAGATTCGCAAAGCCACACAAGGCAAAAGTGGCGATGGTAAACGAGCGCGGATCGAGTGTCGCCTTCATGGGCCCGAGCGCTCTGAATGCGACCAGTTCGTTCAGGACCATGCGCATGCCGAGCAAGTTTCCGATCGCAGCGCAATCCTGCTTCGGAATTCCAATCACCCACGCGATAGGAGCGAACAGCACGCCAAAAACACTCTCCATGCTCGATGGAAACCAGGAAATACCAACGTGCACCAGGCCATTATGAATTCCGCCCATGATGCCGTCCGCCAAAGCGATCAAGGCGAGGAACGCGATCAGCATCGCTCCTATGTTCAGCGCCATGTGCAGGCCATCGCCGGTGCCACGGGCGATCGCGCCCAGAAGATTTTCTTTCTCCTCCGATTTGTCCTCGCTCATCACGACCCGACCCGCGGTCTTAGGGTGTTCCGTCTCGGGCACGAGCATCTTCGAAACTAGAATGGTTCCCGGCGCGGTCATAATGACGGCGCTGAGCAAATGCCGCGGCTCGGCACCGAAAGCAAAATAGGCTGCCATGATGGAACCGGAAACGTGCGCCATGCCGCTGGTCATCACGGTCATGAGCTCGGAGTGTGTCAGATCGGGCAGGAAAGGCCGAATGGTAACCGGCGCCTCGGTTTGGCCCATAAAAATGCTGGCAGCAACGTTGAGTGACTCGGCGCCGCTGGCACCCATGATCCGTATCATCAGCCAAGCGGCGATGCGGATGATGAACTGCATGATGCCGAAGTAATACAGGATGGCGAAGAATGCGCAGATGAAAATAACAACGGGAAGCACCTGAAAAGCGAAAACAAAACCGACGCTGGAGCTTTTCTTCCCGAGTTCGCCGAAGACAAATTCCGAGCCCACGAAAGCGTAGCTGAGAACACGCGTGGCTGCGTCGCCAACGGCCTGGAACATGCGCCGTCCATAGTCAATCCTTAGCACAAAGATGGCAAAGACGATCTGCAGGCTCAAGCCCCACGCCACGGTTTTCACGCGAATGGCGCGACGATTGGTGGAGAAAGCGAAAGCGAGCCCGAGCATCGTCAACAGGCCAAGAATTCCCCTGTATGTTCCCATTCAGTTTTTCTCCCCGGACTTGCCGATGACTCTGTGGATCAACGGGCGTTTCGTCGTCGGTGCAGAATCCTTCACAACGTAACTCGCCTCGATCAATTGGCGCGCGCGCGTGGCTTTCGCCTCCGCATTGTAGTAAATCGTCGCTACCGGCTCGCCCGCGGCAACGCTGTCTCCCACTTTCTTATGCAACACGATCCCCACTGCGGGGTCGACGGAATCTTCCTTCCGCTCGCGTCCGCCACCGAGGATCACGCAAGCGGTCCCAACTTGCTCGCATTGTATGGACCCTACGTATCCGGCCTTGGCACTGGTCACCGGCATCGTATGCTGCGCCTGGGGCAACCGCTTGGCATCGTCGATGACCCGCGAATCGCCGCCCTGCAGTTCCACCATCTGCCTGAACTTCCCCAGAGCTTTGCCCGAAGATATCAGTTGTGCGCTCTGCTGCTTCCCTTCCGCCACCGTCTTCGACGCTCCGCCCAGATGCAGCATCCATCCCGCCAATTCCAGACACAGATCCCGCAAATCTTCCGGGCCGCCTCCGCGCAACAGTTCTACGACTTCGACAACTTCCAGCGCGTTGCCGATCATATTGCCCAGTGGCTGATCCATATCGGTAATCAGCGCGACCACCTGCTTGCCCATCCGCTCCCCGGTTTCGACCATGAGTTCGGCGAGGAAGGCCGCATCTTTCTCGCTTTTCATGAAGGCGCCGGATCCGGCCTTCACATCCAACACCAGCGCGTCGATGCCCTCCGCCAATTTCTTGCTCATGATGGACGCGCAAATCAGATAAGGACTCTCGACCGTGCCCGTGACATCGCGCAGTGCGTACAACTTGCGATCGGCAGGGGCAATCTCCGCCGTCTGCCCAATCATTGCGCAGCCGCAAACCTCGAGCACGCGGCGGAATTCGGCCAGGGGAAGATTCACGTTGAAGCCGGGGATGGCTTCCAACTTATCGAGCGTTCCGCCCGTGTGTCCCAGGCCGCGTCCACTGATCATGGGAACAGAAACGCCCGCTGCAGCAGCCACGGGAGCCAGCACCAGAGAAGTCTTGTCGCCGACGCCACCCGTCGAGTGCTTGTCGACTTTCTTGGCGGGTAACGACGAGAGATCGAGCACATCGCCCGAATGCAGCATCGCGTCGGTCAGCGCCGCAGTCTCCGGGCGTGTCATGCCTTTCAACACCACCGCCATCAGCCAGGCCGATACTTGATAATCGGGGATGTCCGCATTGGTATATGCGTTCACAAGCCCCTCGATCTCGGCCTGAGATAGCTCGATGCCATCCCTCTTCTTGCGGATCACATCAATCGCACGAAACGTTTGTGGCGCGGTGGGTTGGCTCACTGTAAGCGGAATCCTTCCGGGAGGAGTTCGGTGATGTGTGCCTGCTTCGGGCCGGCGGCTCCCTGAAAGAAAATGGTGGCGTCAGGGCCAAACTCGTAGATCACCTGGCGGCACGCTCCGCAAGGCGAGCACGCAACGCCGTGGTCGTTGGCGACGGCAACCGCCTGAATCTCAATTTTTGGGCCTAGCTGCGCGACTGCGGAAAAGATCGCGGTTCGCTCCGCGCAATTGGTCATACCGTAGGACGCATTTTCGACATTGCAACCCGAAAACATCTTTCCGTTCGTGAGCAGGATGGCAGCCCCCACGTGAAAATTCGAATAGGGAGCATGCGCGTTCTTCATTACCTTGACTGCCGCTTGTTCAAGCTTCTTCCGCATGCTGCCTGAAACTGTTTTCTTGAGCATAGAGAATATTGAATCTGTCGCGCTGCGCCGCGAAGTAACTCACTGCGACGGGCGAATAGTGCGCCATTGTAAACCCTCGAAGATCATCCCAGACCGATTTCTTGCCGATGACCTGCCATGAAAGAGATCGGTTGGTCGAATTCGCGTTGCAAGATTGCCTGCCGTACAATTGCAACTCAAGCGATCCTCCCGTGTTCAGGCCTCACGGGGAGCGTAATTCTCATAGAGCACCAGAAGGCTGGCTGCATATGTCGATCGAGCACAACTATCGCAAGTCAGAGGGCAAGATCGTGGCCCGAGAGCCGCACGCTTCGAATACGATCGCCACGCTCACCGGACGACCGCTTCTCTCCAACTCCGGGATTCCTCTCGATCTGCACTGGGTACAGGCAGTTCGCGTGAACACGAGCGCCGTCGAGCGCCGCGCCCAGACGCAGGTGGCGCGCCGAACGGTAAAGAAAGAATGGCAGGCCGCATGGCTTCTGCGCGCGATCTCCTGCATGGACCTAACGACGCTCTCGGGTGACGACACCGATGAGCGCGTGCGACGGCTGTGCGCGAAAGCGCGACAACCCATCCAGCAGGATCTCGTCGAGAAGCTTGGCATCGAGGAACTTGGCATCAAGGTGGGCGCCGTTTGCGTTTATCACACCTTCATCGAAACCGCGCTCTATGCTCTGGAGGGAAGCGGCGTTCACGTCGCAGCGGTCTCCACGGGATTTCCCGCCGGACTTTCGCCGCTCGCCGAGCGCGTAGCGGAAATCCGTCGCTCAGTGGAAGCAGGAGCACATGAGATCGATGTCGTTATCACGCGCGGTCATGTTTTCGGCGGACGCTGGCAGGCCCTCTACGACGAAGTCGCGGCTTTCAAACACGCTTGCGGCCGGGCACACATGAAAGTCATTCTGGGCACGGGCGATCTGCTGACATTTCGCAACGTGGCACGTGCCAGCTACGTCGCGATGATGGCGGGCGCAGACTTCATCAAGACTTCGACCGGCAAAGAGCCGACCAACGCTACGCTGCCGGTGAGCCTGGTGATGGTTCGCGCCATCCGCGAATACGCTCAGCAAACCGGAATGGCAGTTGGCTTCAAACCCGCGGGCGGAATCCGCACAGCAAAGCAGTCCCTCGATTGGTTGGCGATGCTGAAAGAGGAACTTGGCCTGTCGTGGACGCGTGCGGAGCTGTTCCGCTTCGGCGCGAGTGGATTGCTGGGGGACATCGAGCGGCAACTGGAGCATTATGCAACCGGACGTTATTCTGCCGAGGATCGACATCCGATTGCCTAGCAGCAGAGAGCGGTGGAAGCACCTAGACGAGAGCAAGCGAGCCAAGCCCAATGAGCATTGCCGAAAAGTTCGTCAACATGGAGTATGGATCCGCCCCTGAAGATCCCAAAGAAGCGGGAGCCTGGCTGGAACGCCACGGTCGACGTTTTGGGCATTTCATCGGCGGAGCGTGGCAGGCACCCGCGGGCGGAGAGTATTTCGACACGCTCGACCCTTCCAATGGCGAGAAGTTGGCCGCGGTCGCTCAGGGCAACTCCGCTGACATCGACGCTGCTGTGCGTGCTGCGCGGTCATCGTATCCGAGATGGCGCGCTCTCACCCCGCATGCCCGCGCGCGTTATCTGTACGCACTTGCACGACTCGTACAAAAACACTCGCGGCTACTAGCGGTTCTCGAGACAATGGACAATGGCAAGCCCATTCGTGAGAGCCGCGACATCGACATTCCGCTCGTGGCACGGCACTTTTACTACCATGCGGGCTGGGCGCAGTTGCTCGAACAAGAGTTTCCCGGCTACGAACCTTGCGGCGTCGTCGGTCAAATCATTCCGTGGAATTTTCCACTGCTGATGTTGGCGTGGAAGATCGCGCCGGCGCTGGCCACGGGAAGCACGGTGGTTTTGAAGCCTGCCGAGTTCACTCCTCTCACCGCGCTCGTGTTCGCGGAACTTTGCCAGGAAGCGGGACTGCCGGGCGGAGTAGTCAACATTGTGACCGGAGACGGCTCAACCGGCGAGGCATTGGTGAAGCATCCCGACGTCGACAAGATTGCATTCACCGGCTCGACGGAGGTCGGGCGCGCGATTCGCAGCGCGACCGCTGCAAGCCACAAACGCCTGTCGCTCGAACTGGGCGGCAAGTCTCCATTCATCGTCTTCGACGATGCGGATATCGACAGCGCCGTTGAGGGTCTGGTCGATGGAATCTGGTTCAACCAGGGCCAGGTCTGTTGTGCGGGTTCGCGTCTATTGATGCAGGAAAGTATCGCGGAACCATTAATCGCAAAGATCCGCGACCGCATGAGCAGCCTGCGCATCGGTCCACCGCTCGACAAGGCAATTGATATCGGCGCCATCGTCGCGCGCGTCCAACTTGACCGCATCGAACGCATGGTTGCGCAGGGCGTCGCCGAAGGCGCTACCTGCTGGCAACCGCAAGTTGTGTTGCCTGCCGGCGGTTTCTATTACCCACCGACTCTTCTGAGCAATGTGCATCCCACTTCAATCGTCGCTCAGCAGGAGATTTTTGGTCCGGTTCTCGCCGCGATGACATTCCGCACTCCGAAGGAAGCCGTCGAGTTGGCCAACAACACGGTGTATGGCCTGGCGTCATGTGTGTGGAGCGAGAACATCAATGTGGCTTTGCATGTGGCCGCTCAACTGAAAGCCGGCGTGGTATGGGTGAATTGCACGAATCTTTTCGACGCGGCCTGTGGCTTCGGCGGATATCGCGAAAGCGGATATGGCCGCGAGGGCGGCAGAGAAGGCTTGCTCGAATACATGGAGCCCTCCTGGTTCAAGCATGCTCCAAAGTTGCCGGCCGCGAACGCTCTCGCTGCTGCTGAGGTTGAAGAGAGGCCCGACACCAGCACGCCAGCCATCGACCGCACCGTGAAGCTCTACATCGGTGGCAAGCAAACGCGCCCCGACTCCGGCTACAGCATGGAGGTGCGCTCACCCGATGGCCGATTGTTAGGTGAAGCTCCACTGGGTAATCGCAAAGATATTCGCAATGCCGTTGAAGCGGCTCACAAGGCCAGCGCATGGGCCAAAGCCACGGCGCACAATCGCGCTCAGATTCTTTACTACTGCGCGGAAAATTTGGCACAGCGCCAGAGCGAGATCATCCATCGGCTGGGCACGGCCGTCGGCGAGAAGCAAGCCGCAGCGGAAGTTGAACTTGGCATCGAGCGCATCTTCTCGTACGCAGCATGGGCCGACAAATTCGATGGCGCCGTGCACAATCCGCCGTTCCGCAATATTGCGATCGCGATGAACGAGGCCCTTGGAACGGTCGGAGTGATCTGCCCCACGGAGACGCCTCTGCTGGGTTTTCTATCGCTCGTGCTGCCGCTGCTCGCCGTGGGCAACACTGTGGTCGCCGTTCCTTCAGAGAGATACCCTCTGATCACCGGCGACCTCTATCCGCTTTTCGACACCAGTGATGTGCCGGGCGGAGCAGTGAACATCGTGACGGGCTACGCTTCGCAACTATTGAAAACACTCGCCGAACACGACGATGTCGATGGCCTCTGGTGTTACGGAGATGAAGCAACTGTCGCGGCTGCCAAAGCCATGTCGATCGGGAATCTGAAGCAGGTCTGGACGAACGAGGGCCGCGTCATCGACTGGTTCGATCCGAAAGTGGCAGAAGGCCGCTGGTTCCTCGAGCATGCCACCCAGGTAAAGAACATCTGGGTTCCGTACGGCGAATAATCTGCAGGTAGCATCCCGATTGCATTTGTCCGGCCCCAGCGCTAGCATACCCCGGTCGCCCTCATTCGCCCGGCATCATTCTCGCTTGCAAGTATCTGTTTGACCAAGGAGGACGTATGGGCATTGCAGTTTCCCCGCAGATTCATCCGCAGGTCGCGGAGTTCATCGACAAACCACGAAAAATGCTGATCAACGGCAGGTGGGTAAACGCCGCTTCCGGAAAGATCTTTCCTACCTACAATCCCGCCACCGGCGAAGTGCTCGCTCAGGTCGCGGAAGGCGATCGAGAGGACATCGACCAGGCCGTGAAGGCCGCTCGCAATGCCTTTGACAGCGGCCCCTGGCGCCGCATGACTGCGTCCGAGCGCGGTCGGCTGATCTGGAAGCTCGCCGATTTGCTAGAGCAACATACAGAGGAGTTCGGCTACATCGAGAGCCTCGACAATGGCAAGCCGCTCAACATTGCCAAGGCCGCTGATGTCCCGCTCGCAGTCGATCTCTTCCGCTATATGGCGGGATGGGCCACCAAGATCGAGGGCAATACGATTCCGCTCTCGGTTCCCTACACTCCCGGCGCAAAATATCTCGCCTACACGCTGCGCGAACCGGTAGGAGTCGTTGGCCAAATCATTCCGTGGAATTTTCCACTGCTCATGGCCGCGTGGAAACTTGGTCCGGCTCTGGCCACGGGCTGCACAGTCGTGCTGAAACCCGCAGAGCAAACGCCGCTCTCCGCGCTGCGTCTTGGCGAGCTGATCATGGAAGCCGGCTTCCCTGAAGGCGTAGTGAACGTTGTCCCGGGCTACGGCGAAACCGCCGGAGCTGCGCTCGCCGCGCATCCCGACGTCGACAAAGTCGCCTTCACGGGATCCACCGAAGTCGGCAAGCTGATCGTCCATGCTGCCGCCGGCAATCTCAAGAAAGTGTCGCTGGAACTGGGCGGAAAATCTCCGAACGTCGTCTTTAAAGATGCCGATCTCGAGACCGCGATCCCTGGCTCGGCCAGCGCCATCTTCTTCAACCACGGCCAGTGCTGCTGCGCCGGTTCGCGGCTATATGTCGAGAAATCGGTTTACGATCAGGTGGTCGAAGGAGTCGCGGAGGCCGCCCGGAAAATCAAAATCGGATCGGGTCTCGATCCTGAGACTCACATGGGCCCGCTGGTCTCAGAAGAACAAATGAATCGCGTTTGCGGCTACCTGGAATCCGGATTCTCCGAAGGCGCGAAAGCCTTGGTAGGCGGGCACAAGGGTGGCGACCGTGGGTACTTCGTTGAACCTACCGTGCTGGTCAACACCAAAGAGAACATGAAGGTCGTGCAGGAAGAAATCTTCGGGCCGGTCGTTGTGGCGATGCCGTTCACCGATCCCGAAGAAATCGTTCCCCGTGCCAACAACAGCGACTACGGCCTGGCAGCTGCAGTTTGGACGCGCGATATCGGTAAGGCACATCGCATGGCGGAACAACTTCGCGCCGGTACCGTCTGGATCAACTGCTACAACATCTTCGATGCGGCGCTGCCGTTCGGAGGTTACAAGCAGTCTGGATGGGGACGCGAGATGGGACACGACGTTCTCAACCTCTACACACAAACCAAAGCGGTCTGCACGAGAATTGCGTAGCGGCGATCGCTAGCAACTCACGTTTCTAAAAGGAAAGGACGGTGGCTAGCCACCGTCCTTCTTTTTTCTTGGTACCTTTCTTCGGCAGCTCTATTTCTCCATCAGCAGAACCTTCTCCGCATCATCAATCTCGGTCAGCTTGACCTCAATGACTTCATTCGCTGTGGTCTGCACGTTGCGGCCCACGAAGGTCGCTTCGACGGGAATCTCGCGATGTCCGCGATCGATCAGCACGCACAGCTGCACCCGCCGCGGTCTGCCGTGCGAAAACAGCGCATCGAGGGCTGCCCGCGTCGTGCGCCCGGTAAACAGGACGTCATCGACCAGCACGATGTTCTTGTCCTCGATCTCAAAACCTATCGCTTTTTCCTGCACCACCGGCTTTGGTCCCAGCGTCGAGAGATCGTCGCGATAGAACGTAATATCCAAAGTTCCCACGGGAACCTTCGCGTTTTCAATACGCGTGATGATCTTGCCGAGTCGCTCTGCGATCGGAACTCCGCGGCGTCGAATTCCCACCAGCCCCAGCCCCTCGACCCCACCGTTTTTTTCCACGATTTCGTACGCCAGTCGCACCAGCGTACGTTCGATTTCAGATGCGGACATGAGTTGCGCCTTCTGACGAAGGCCCGTCTTGCGCGAAGGAGTCTTTGCAGTCATGGATATGTGTGCTTTGGCAGCCGTGAGGCCGGCTACTCAATGTAGTCAACGCGCTCGCAGAGGTCAAGCGCCTTTGGGCGCGGAGCCACTTAACTCCCGATTACACACTCAGACAAGAAGACAGGAAGCCTACGCGTTCGCTTTCTTGACAGGCTCCGCCGCCTGAAGCTGCGTCTCCATGACCGATTCTGGCACGGGGCATGCGGTTCTTATCGTTCGCGCCAGCGGAGGATTGCCATCCCGCACCGACACGAGGTCAACTGCCTCAGGATTTTGGGCCGCTGCGTCCGTCGCTACGATACCCACGCCTTGATTTCTACCCAGAGCCTTCGCGTGATACAGCGCCGCGTCGGCGAGCGCGATCGATTCCTCCGCGCAAATTGCCTCATAGGCGCCGCGGCTCCAGGGATACGCCGCCCACCCAACCGAGCATGTCTTTGTAACCGAAATGCCATAGCCGAGATCAAACGGTTCCGAGGCCATCACTTCCAACACGCGGTTGCAGAACGCAGGAGTTCCTGACGGATCGGTCGAACGGCTCATGATCAGAAATTCTTCCCCGCCCCAGCGCACCAGAACATCGGACTTGCGCACCACCGTGGACAGCCTTTGCGCGACGAGTTGCAGCAACCGGTCTCCTGCGGGATGACCGTGCCGGTCGTTTACTTTCTTGAAGAAGTCCACGTCGACCATGATGAATACCAAGTCGCGGTGATCCAGTTTTCCGATGTCGCTTCCTCTCGCCCGCTGGTAATTTCGCAGGACCTGCCCAGCCTCCGCGGTGATGATCTCTTCCAGGTAGCGCCGGTTCCACACTCCCGTCAACACATCCGTGAAAGAAATTTCCTGCAGCTCCAGATTCTTCCGCTGCAACTCGAGACTGTGCCACCTCAGGGAATGTTCTTTATTCTCCAGTTCATCCTTGAGCCTGCACATTTCATCCAGGTTGTGTCGCGACAATCGCAGCAGGCTCAGCAACTCCTGATCCAATAGATGTTGCTTGAGAAATACCAGCACGCCCATCACAAGCATGACCGCTACCGTCAGCCAGAGCCGATAGGTACGCACTGATTGTGGCGCATCTCCGCCAAATTGTGCCCACAACATCATCAGCGGAGTAACGAATACGGCTACCATGGCCAGACGCGCTTTCCAAATTCCGTAACTTCGGTTGGAAGTCCCTGCCATTGCATTCTCAGTTGCGGCCTCTTGCGTCTGGAAACCGATGCGGACAAACCAAGCCATCCCGGCCACCAGCGGTACGTCGAACAGGCTGCCCGTGTAATAGAGGTGTAAGTCGATGGCTTCGCTGGCCATGAGCGAAGCGACGCAATAGAGCAATGTTGCGACGAACAGATGGAAGTAGATGCTTCGCCACGCTCCGCTGCTGCGCCGCCAAACCACGACCAGACCCGCCGCCAATACGAGTTCTTCACAGACGTAGAGCAGGTCAAAACTTCTGCCATATACGACTTCAACTGGGTGCACGTACTGCCAGGGAATCACAACGAACAGATACAGGAACAGCCACCATGTGAGCAGCAAAGCGAAATCAAGCGTGCCCACCCGTATCGAGCGATCACTTTGCTGAACATGCGGTTGGATCGCCACCGCAGCCATCATGGGAACAATATGCAGGAAGAGAATGACATCGCCAGCAAATGGATTCGGCGCCTCATGCCGCAAGTAGACTTCCACATAAGTCCACATGAGTTGCGACGCGAGCCATATCCCCAAGCCTAGACCCAGAAGAGCCCAGAACAGCCGAGCCTTCGGGGAAGCGGATCGCATGTTGACAACAACGCCGACGGTCGCGCACAGCAGAATAACGTTCTGCAGGATATCGCCAAAAGCCGTAAGAGCAAATCCGCGGGGGGCCAGCAGCGACAGCAACACGTGAACGCACACCACCGCACACACGATCGCCGTCCACTTCCGGGCGTGCTGGAGCGGAGAATTTCCCACGTTTTAAATTGTATGTTTGCTGGAACGCTCGAATGAGTTACCGAAGTAACTATGCGGAGCCGACGCGCAATGGCTCACGAAAGGGCCGCTGAAAAATACCGTACAAACCGGTAAACATCCTGATACGAGTTGTATAGCGGCACGGCCGCAACTCGGAATGTGTCGGGTTCACGCCAGTCTCCGATGAGGCCCTCCGCCGTCAATCGGTCGCAGAGCTTGCGGCCGTCGCGGGGCAATCGGATCGAGAGTTGGGCGCCTCTTCGCTCTTGCTCACGCGGTGTGATGATCGAGAACTTCGCGGACAATTCTTGGCCAAGCAAGAATTCCATGTATCCGGTGAGCAATACGCTCTTGGCTCTCAGGCGCTCCAAGCCTGCCTCTGAAAAGGTCTCCATCGATGCGCGCAGAGCCGCCAACGCCAGTATCGGAGGATTGCTCAACTGCCAGCCTTCCGCTCCATCCATGGGGTGAAAGTCGGGCCCCATCTGGAAACGAGTTTTTTCATTGTGCCCCCACCAACCCGCGAAGCGCGGCCGCTCCCAGGAGCGCGCATGGCGCTCGTGAACAAAGCAGCCTCCGACGCATCCCGGACCGCCGTTCAAATACTTATAACTGCACCACACCGCGAAGTCTGCCCCCCAGTCGTGAAGACGCAGAGGTATGTTTCCGGCGGCGTGTGCCAGATCGAGCCCCACAACGCATCCCTTGCACTGCCCGGCCCTCGTGATTCCCGCCATGTCGAACACTTGTCCCGTGGCGTAGTTCACTCCCCCGAGCATGATCAGCGCGATCGAATTACCTTCGCGATCGATCAGCGACTCGATATCTTCGTCTCGAATGCAGGATTCGCCCTCGCGAGGCGCAAGTTCGAGAAGCGATGACGCAGGATCAAGCCCATGAAAGAGGATTTGCGACTTCACCGCATACTGATCCGAAGGGAAAGCGCCGCACTCGACCAGAATCTTGTGTCTCTGCGCCGTCGGGCGATAGAACGACACCATCATCAAGTGCAGGTTCACGGTGAGCGAATTCATCACGACGACTTCGCTCGCTTGCGCCCCCACGAGATCTGCGGTCTGCTGTCTAAGCAGCCGGTGATAGGGCATCCACGGGTTCTTCGCATGAAAATGCCCTTCCACTCCGAGTTGTGCCCAGTCCTGCAGTGCCTGGTCGATATAAGAACCCGCCGTCTTGGGTTGCAGCCCGAGCGAGTGACCGCACATATAAATGGAGTCCTCGCCCTGCTTTGTTTTTGGGATGTAGAAACGCTCGCGAAAATGGGCTAGAGGATCGCGGCCATCCATTGCGACGGGGAAACTTTCGCCGACATGAAATGTTGTCCTGGTCACGAAGCCAGCTCCAG
This sequence comes from Acidobacteriaceae bacterium, assembly GCA_003134655.1. Classification (GTDB taxonomy): domain Bacteria; phylum Acidobacteriota; class Terriglobia; order Terriglobales; family Acidobacteriaceae; genus Sulfotelmatobacter. The sequence goes on along the minus strand of PLBY01000097.1, from coordinate 75,995 downwards.
CGGTGTCAGCTCACTGCGAATCAAATGGTCGGCTTTGCTCCAATCGAGATCTTCCACCCGGTCTATCGAATCACACAGCTCCGTGAGAATGCGGTCCTGCACTTGTCCCCGCTTCAAGGCAGTCGCATAGGGGATACGATGGAATGTCACCATCGCGTACTTAGGCACGAACAGTTGCGGATATTTTGATTCCAGCGCCAACTCCACTTTCTTGCGAAATAGAAACCGCGGGTCGGCCACGCGGTCCCTCATCTCTACAAAATTCTCCACCGCCAGATCGGCGATCGCATCCGTGTTGACTTTTCTCGCGGTCTCGAACTCCCGGAAGACCCGCTCCCAGTCTGCTCCGTGACGATCGAGCAGTTCCAGCAGGCTCGTGCAGTCTTCAAAACCGCAATTGATCCCCTGCCCAAAGAACGGAACGATCGCATGCGCCGCATCCCCGAGCAACAAAGAGCGGCACTCAACATGCCAAGGCGCACATTTGATTGTGACCATCGCCCCCGTGGGATTGGCGAAGAAGTTGTCGGCTAGGTCGGGCATTAGAGTGATCACGTCCGGGAACCGCGACTGAAAAAATGTCGTCACCGCAGAAGCGGTGGTCAGCTGTGCAAAGCTATCCTGTCCTTCAAACGGCAGAAACAGAATGCACGCAAAGGTCCCGTCGACGTTGGGCAGGGCGATCAGCATGTAGTTGCCCCGCGGCCAGATGTGCAGGGCATCGGCCGCCAGAACGTGCTTTCCGTCCGGTCCAGCCGGAATGGTCAGCTCTTTGTACCCGTAGTCGAGATACTGCTGCGAGAAGTTGAAGCGGTTCATCTTCAGCATCTCGCCGCGAATCGCCGACGCCGACCCATCACAGCCGATCACCACCGTAGATTCGAGCGTTCGGTCCTCTCCGGTCCGCTCATCTCGCAACTGAAGTGTTCCGGTCTTGAGATCAAAGCCGGTGCAGCGTTGAAGAAAATGGATCTTCACGCCCTGTTCTTCCGCAGCATTCATCAGCGCAATATTCAATTCGGCGCGGGAAATCGAATTGATCACTTCCGCCTCATTCTTCCCGTAAGGCTGAAACGTTAGCTCGCATGTAGCCGAGTGCATCATCCTCCCCTTCATCGGAATGATGATCTGCCACATCTGGTTCCACAGTCCCGCTTCAGTGAGCGCGTGAATGCCGCGCGTTGAGAGTGCCAGATTGATCGATCGCCCGGCGCTGATGCGCACGCGCCGCATGTCCGGCCGTCTCTCGTAGATCTCAACTCGGAAGCCGCGCTTGACCAGGCCCAGGGCCAGCAGCGGCCCGTTGAGTCCGGCGCCAATCAGCGAGATGGTCTCGGCTTTACCTGTCATGAACAATTGTGGATGATACAGATTTCGAGGCGCGACCCACTCGGCTACTCCGTCAGCAGCGTCCGCGCCTCCCACAGCTCCGGAAAGAATTTCTTGTCCAGTGTCAGCTTCAAGTACGACGCCCCGGCACTTCCGCCCGTTCCCACGCGCACGCCAATCACGCGCTCCACCAGTTGGATGTGCCGCAGCCTCCAACTCACAACCAGCTCATCGAATTCGGTGAGCCGTTCGCACACGTCAATCCAGTCGCGATGGTTGCGTTCGTCCCGGTACAGGGCGAGCACTGCGCGGGCTCGAGCGTCGAATCGCTCGCGCTCCGTCGCGCTCTCCTCCACCTGCAGTTGGCCCATGGTCCGAAGAGCATCGAAGAATACATCGTGCAGCGAAGGCTCACGTAGTCTGCGCTCCAGCAGGGCGTGGGCCTCCGGAGTTGGCCTGTGGTACCGCAACATCTTCGCGTCTTTCAAGCCACACAGGAACTCCAGTTCCCGAAATTGTTCCGACTGGAATCCGCTGGCCGGCTCCAGCTTTCCACGGAACGCGAGAAAGTGCGTGGGCAGCATTGTCTCCAGTATCGTGAACTGCTCGACCAGTACTCGCGTAATTTCCGTGCAGCGCCGCAGCAGTCGGGCCGCCTCATAGACTTCGTCACGCGACTTGGGATTCGCCCCCGCGGCTTTGAGATTTGCGACCACCGCGTCCAGATCGTGCAGCAATTCTTTGAACCACAACTCATAAGTCTGATGCACGATGATGAACAGAAGCTCGTCGTGATGCTGTGGCGTGGACTGGGGATGCTGCAGCTTCAGCAGTTCTGGAACTTTGAGATACGAGCTGTAGGTGAGTTGCTCCCCCTGCGGCACAACGGGCGTTCCGTCGTGCGCAGTGTTTCTTTCTGTCGCAGTGGCGCTTTCACTCCGCAGACCCAGAAATTCCAGTGCATTCGCGCCCAGTAGTCGATCCTTTGCCTGAGCACTCAAAGGACTCGATCGAATCAACGACCCCACACGCTGTTCGCCCAGAGGGAACGGATAGTCCGAGCCCAACATCACGCGCTCGGCTCCCATGGTTCCCACCAGAAACTGCAGTGCGCGATCATCGAATACCGCCGAATCCACAGAGAAGCGGTTCAAGTACTGGCTGGGAGGTAACTCACACACGCCATGCGCTACCGGATGATGATGCCAGGCATTCTCCAGTCGTCCCAGCAGGAACGCGAAGCTTCCCCCGCCGTGTGCGAAGCAAATACGCAGACTCTTTGGCAACCTGTCGAACGCTCCGCCCAGAATCATCGCGACAATGCCGAGTTGGGTCTCCGCAGGCATGCCTACGGTCCACGGCATCATGTACTTTGGCATGCGTTGCGGCGCAAGCATGTCCCACGGATGAACCAGCACCGCCGCGCCTTCATCCGCGCAATGATGGAGGAAACTCACAATCCCCGGATCATCGAGATTCTTCTCGCCAACATGATTGCCGATCTGCACTCCCAAATGTCCCGCACGCATGCACCGGCTCAGTTCCTTACACGACGCATCAATATCCTGCAGAGGGATCTGACACAACGATTTCAGGCGGCCCTTGCCCTGCGCGCACAGCTCCAGCGCAGCATCGTTGAACACGCGCGCGCAATCCAGCGCATGCTCCACCGGACGCTCGTACGCAAACAGCACCGGCGTGGCCGAGATCGCCTGCATCTCAACGCCGTCCCGGTCCATTTCGTTGAGCCGCACTTCGGGATCCCAGCACGCAGAATAGATCTGGCGGAAGAATCGGTCGCCCACCATGATCTCGGCTTTCCCGGCCTCAGTGTGCTTGATCCACGGCCAGTTGGGGGTGCCGTAACGCGCGGCGAGATCCGGCCAGGTGCGCGGGAAGAAATGATTGTGGATGTCGATGACTGGCATTTACTGTTTGCCGGGATGAACCGCTCGACAGTGTTTGCACTTGCGCAGGCTTTCATTCGTGTAGAACTTCTCAAACAGCGGCGGCAGGTCGCGCACAATACTCTTCAGTTTCACTTCTGCGCGATGCAACAGCTGATGACAGTTTTGGCAATACCATTCGAAACCATCCATCGCACCTTCTGGACGCGGCATCTCGACCACCACGCCGATGCTGCCCTCCTGCAATCGCTGCGGGGAATGTCGCATGTGCTTGGGCAGCAGAAAAATCTCACCCTCTTTGATAGGAATCTCCAGCGGCGGCTTGCCCGGAGTCTCCATGATCCGAAGAAAAATATTGCCCTTCAATTGGTAGAAGAATTCTTCGGTGGGATCGTCGTGGTAATCGCGCCGGTTATTAGGACCTCCCACCACAGTCACCATCATCTCGCCGTCCTCCCACACCTGCGCATTGCCGACAGGCGGTTTGAACTTCTCCTTGTTCTCGTCGATCCACGCCTGAAAGTTGAACGCCTTGAGACTCTTGATGGACGGCATTGCGCCCCCTTATTTCGTTTTCTCCGGCTTGTACGCCATCGCCCGGATTTCAATCAGTAAATGTGGATGCGGCAACTGGTGCACGGCCACGGTGGTTCGAGCCGGTCCATCGTAGCCGAAGTATTCACCATACACTTCGTTGTATCCCGCGAAATCGTTCATGTTTACCAAGTAAGTCGTCACTTCCACAACATCTTCGAGTTGCGCGCCCTCACTTTTCAGAATGTCGCGCACGTTCTCAATCACGGCCTTCGTCTGCGCTCGAATGTCGAGATGCGTCGTTCCAAATTCGTCCACTTCCGCGCCGGCAATCGAGTTGTCGGCGCGGCGCGCGCTCGTCCCCGAGACAAAGAGAAAATCTCCCGCGCGCTTCACGTGCGGATACTTGCCACGCGGCTTCGCCTTCCCCGCAATCACCTTGCTCGAAACTTTCCCCATGTCTCCGATCCGCCTGCTCGAACCCTCACAGCCGAATGCAAATATTGTTCAGTTCGGAATAGAAATTCAGTGAGTGCATGCCGCCTTCGCGTCCAATACCAGAAAGACCCGTGCCCCCAAATGGTGTTCGCAAGTCGCGGAGGAACCAGCAATTCACCCAGGTAATACCCACATTCATCTGCTGCGCCACGCGATGCCCGCGCTTCAGGTTCGTGGTCCAGATCGACGCTGCCAGGCCGTACTTTGTATCGTTCGCCATGCTCACCGCCTCCTCTTCCGTATCGAAGGGAGCGACATGGCACACCGGTCCGAAGATTTCTTCCTTCACGCAGCGCGCCGATTCCGGCAATCCAGTATAGATGGTTGGCTGCACATAGAAGCCCTTGTCGAGCACGTTGCCAAACTCAGGAACTCCTCCACCAGTGACTACCTCCGCGCCCTCTTCGCGCGCCAGCCGGAAATATGAGAGCACCTTCTCGCGATGCTGCGACGAAATGAGAGGGCCAAGGTCCGTGGTCTTTTCCAACGGAGATCCCACACGCAAGCTCTCTGCCTTGCGCTTGAGCGCTCCAACGAACTTTTCAAAGATCGCGCGCTCAACATACACTCGCTCCGTACACAGGCAAACCTGCCCAGTGTTCAAGAAGACAGCCTCACTGATCCCATTTACCGCTTCCTCAAAGTCGCAATCGGCAAAAACAAGCGCTGCATTCTTGCCGCCGAGTTCAAACGACACAGGCTTCACCGAGGCGGCTACCGTCTTCATAATCGCCGCACCGGTCTGCGACTCGCCGGTGAAGGTCACGGCATTCACATCTGGATGCTGCGTAAGAAACTCGCCTGCCGAGTTCGGCCCGAACCCGTGGACCACGTTATAAACTCCGTCAGGGATTCCGGCTTCCTTCATCACCTCCGCGAGCAGCGTCGCCGTCGCCGGAGTTTCCTCAGACGGTTTCACCACAACGGTATTGCCGCACGCCAGGGCAGGCGCAACTTTCCAGGTGAGCAGCAGAAGCGGAAGATTCCAGGGAGTGATGATCCCAATGACTCCCAGCGGCTTGCGGACAGCGTAGTTCAGCGCGTTCTTGCCGTCAGGAGTTTCTGTCTGAAAGGACTCCATCCCCGCCGTCTTGATCACGTCGGCGAACACGCGAAAATTCGCCGCCGCGCGGGGAACATCTAACTTCGAAGCCAGTTCCACCGGCTTGCCCGTATCCGCAACTTCGGCCGCGACGAAGCAATCGAAGCGCGTCTCGATTGCATCCGCAACTTTGTGCAACCGCGTAGCGCGTTCACGGATTCCCCACCGTCCCCACTCGCCGCGCAACGCCTTGCGGGCCGCCCGTACTGCGTCGTCAACGAGCCCCTGATCCGCCTCCGCGACTTGCGCGATCACACTTCCGTCCGCCGGGTTCAGATCGGCGAACTCCCGTTTTCCCCGTACGAATTGCCCGTCAATGTAATTCAGGATGGACTTCAATTGGCGAGAACCCCGCCGCATCGTAACAGCCTCAGGTGAGGCGAAGCAACGTCCGGGCAGGCAGCCTAGGTCTTGCGTTCCTGCAAATAGCGCCGCAGCGCATCCTGCCAGGTGGGCACGGTGATCCCGTATTGCTGCAGGCTCTTCGATGAAAGAACAGAATACGCCGGACGCGGTGCTGGACGCGCCATTTGCTGACTGCTGACCGGGCGCACCTCAGTGGTGAGCCCCCCGCCCTTCACGATCTCCTGCGCGAATTCAAACCATGAACAATCCCCGGCGTTCGTCACGTGCACGATCCCACTAGCGTGGTTGCGGCATAACCCGATGATTGCCCGCGACAAGTCCACGGAATACGTCGGAGATCCCCGCTGGTCGTCGACTACATCCAACGCAGGCCGGCTCGCAGCCAGTTTCAGAATCGTATCGGGAAAGCACTTCCCACCGGTGCCAAACAGCCACGAAGTGCGCGCGATGCAACAATCCGGAAGAGCCGTCAGCAAGCGAACCTCTGCTTCGGCCTTCGACCGTCCGTAGACGCTCTGGGGATTGCGTGTATCCCCGACTTCATATGGGGACGTCTTCTTCCCATCAAACACGTAGTCTGAACTGATGAACAGGAGCTTCGCGCCGATTCGTTTAGCGGCCTGAGCCACATTCACCGCGCCGTCGCGATTCACCGCCAGCGCCAGGTCTGGATGACTCTCGCAATCGTCAACATTGGTGTATGCAGCCGCCAACACAATCCACTCAGGACGCGCCTTCTCCAGCACCCCTTGCACCTGATCCGCGTCGCAAATATCCACATCGTGCGACGAGAGGCCGACTACTTCATCTCGAGTCCATTCGCGCATGAGCGCTTTACCCAGAAGACCCGAGGCTCCAAGAAGGATCGCTTTCATTGAGGTGATTTGTCCATATGGCTATTCGAAGGTCTCGGCGTCGCGCAGAGCAATGCCGCGCCGGTCTTTCGCCGACACGATGGGTTCGCCTTCCAGTTTCCAGTCAATCTTCAAGTCCGGATCATTCCATGCCACCGTGCGCTCATGTTCAGGAGCGTAGTAGTTGGTCGCCTTGTAGAGCACCTGCGCGCTCTCGGAAGTCACACGGAATCCGTGCGCAAAGCCAACGGGTATCCAGAGCATGCGTTTGTTCTCAGCCGACAAGCGCACTGCTTCCCATCCACCAAACGTCGCAGAACTGCGGCGCATGTCTACCGCGACATCGAGAACCTCGCCTTCCACCACCCGCACCAGTTTTCCCTGCGGCTGCTTAATCTGATAGTGCAACCCGCGCACCACATTTCGTCGCGAACCGGAATGATTATCCTGAACAAACTGCTCCTTGATCCCCAGGTCGGCAAAAACTTTTTCATTGTAGCTTTCAAGAAAGAAGCCCCGCTCGTCGCCGAACACCCGCGGCTCGAGAATGACGACGCCCGGCAGAGAAGTCGGAATTTTTCTGATCGCATCCATCGCTCGCGGCAACCCCGAAACCGTGGTCAACTCAGAATACCCTTTCCCGCAAAAGCTGCAGCACGTACGCGCCGTAGCTGCTGTTCTTCATGGAGCTCCCGATTTTTTCCACTTGAGCCGCAGTAATGTAGCCTGACCGGTAAGCGATCTCCTCTGGGCACGCCACCATCAATCCCTGCCGCTTTTCGATTGCCTGAATGTAAAGGGCTGCATCCATCAATGATTCATGCGTACCCGTATCCAGCCATGCCATGCCGCGCCCCATCACCACAACTTCCAGTTGCTCTTTCTTCAGGTAGGTTCGGTTGACGTCGGTGATCTCCAATTCTCCCCGCGCGCTCGGTTTCAGCGCTTTGGCAATCTCCACCACCTGATCATCGTAGAAATAGAGTCCCGTGACTGCATATCGCGATTTCGGCTGCTTCGGCTTTTCCTCGATGCTTAGGGCGCGCCCGCTGGGATCAAACTCGACGACTCCATACCTCTCCGGATCATGCACCGGATACGCGAAGACCCGGGCGCCGTGAACCTTGCTCGCAGCCTCTCGCAGATCCTTCGCCAAGTCGTGCCCGTAAAAAATGTTATCCCCCAGTACGAGAGCGCAAGGACTGCCATCCAGAAACTTCTGTCCCAGGAGGAACGCCTGCGCGATGCCCTCCGGTTTGAGCTGAACCTGATATTGCAGACGAATTCCGAACTGGCTCCCATCCCGAAGAAGCGTCTCGAACTTGGGCGCATCCTCAGGAGTAGAAATCACCAGGATGTCCCGGATCCCCGCCAGCATCAGCGTGCACAACGGGTAATAAATCATGGGCTTGTTGTAGACGGGAAGCAGGCTCTTCCCGGTAACCTGCGTCACCGGATACAGACGCGTGCCAGAGCCACCTGCCAGGATGATGCCTTTGTAACGCGTGCGCTCTTCCATGATTCGATCTGTCTTCTCGTTCTGAGATTAGCCGGAGTAGTGCGTCGCAACCCACTGCCGGTAGCTTCCACTGGTGACGTCCCGCACCCACGCCTCGTTCTCAAGATACCAGCGAACCGTCTCGCGGATGCCGCTTTCAAACGTGGCCTTCGGTCTCCATCCCAATTCGCGTTCAATCTTGCGCGCGTCCATCGCATAGCGGCGATCATGTCCTGGGCGGTCCTTCACAAAAGTGATCAGGTCGCGGCGGGAGTTTCCTGCGCGCGGCGCCATTTCATCCACCAGATCGCAGATCATGTGCACGATCTCCAGGTTCGGCTTCTCATTCCAGCCGCCGATGTTGTAGGTGTCTCCAAGACGCCCACGCCGCAGCACAGTTGCGATTGCCGCGCAGTGATCCTCCACGTACAGCCAGTCGCGGACGTTCTGGCCGTCCCCATACACTGGCAGCGCTTTCCCATCTCGAGCGTTCAAGATCATCAAGGGAATCAGCTTCTCGGGAAATTGGAAGCGTCCATAATTATTCGAACAGTTGGTCGTGAGCGTCGGCAGGCCATAAGTATGGTGATACGCCCGCACCAGGTGATCGGACGCGGCTTTCGACGCGGCATATGGACTGTTCGGCGCGTACGGCGTGCTCTCGCTGAAGGGCGGATCGTCTGGGCCGAGGGAGCCGTACACTTCGTCCGTCGAAACATGTACGAATCGGAAGCTTTTTCGCTGTTCGTCCGACAGCGCGCTCCAGTAGGCGCGAGTCTCTTCCAGCAACGCGAATGTCCCATCGATGTTGGTGCGAACGAAATCTTCCGGTCCCCGGATCGAGCGGTCTACGTGGCTTTCCGCCGCGAAGTGGACAATTGCGCACGGATGGTGCGTTCCCAGCAGTTGCCGCATCAGAGCTCGATCGCCGATGTCACCCTGGACGAACTTATACCGGCTGTCCGATGAGACGGTTTCGAGATTGTGAGGGTTCCCAGCGTACGTCAGTTTGTCGAGATTGACGATCGATGTCGCTTGCTCCTGTATCCGCTGCAGGATGAAGTTAGAGCCGATGAATCCCGCGCCCCCGGTTACCAGAATCATATTTTGCATGAGAGTTGTGGCCGACTTGCAGAACCCTTGCACTCAGCCATGCGACGCAATTGATTGTAATAAAAAAGGACGGGGTTGGCCCCGTCCTTCGCCCAAGCCTTGGATTTACGCTGAGTCTCGCTATCCCGCTCGCCGTTCCGAGCCTTCACGAGCCCGGGCCACTTCCGCCAGTACGCTGGGCTTCCTGATCGGGGCCTTGGCCCCTTCCGCTCCCAGGATCGTGAAGTAGGCATTCTCGATATCTTCAGCGACCTTCTGCCACTGATACTGCTCCTCGATGCGCTTCCTCGATGCGCTTCCTCGCTGTTCTTCCCGCAGCCTGGCGCACGGCAGGATTCGCAATCAGAAAGCGCAGCCGGTCCGCCAGGTCTGCCGCGCTCCCGCGCTGGAACGTAAATCCGGCCCCGTCGACCACTTCGCAGTTCTCCGGAACGTCACTGGTCAGCACGCACAGGCCTGCTCCCATGGCGTCCAGCAGGGCCAGCGACAGCCCCTCCAGATCCGACGGCAGCACAAATACCATCGCATTGGTCAGGAGTTCATCCAGGGTCTCACCCGAAATCCAATCGAGCATGCGGATCCGATCGCTGGCGTGCATACGCAACTCGCGGCTGTAGTCGTCGCAGTAACTCGCAGCCCCGGCCATTACTAGCTTCACATCGGTATCGATCTGTTCAAAGGCCTCAACCAGCAAGTGGCATCCTTTTTCGGGCGAGAATCTACCAAGAAATAGCACGTACTTGCCTGGTTCGAGTCCCCACTCCAGAATGGCCCTCGGCTCACTTCGCTCCCGCAACACCCCGCCGTTAGGCACATAGAAGGCTTCGATGCCGTGGGTTTCACGGTACCGTTGTTGCAGAGTTCGCGACACGACCATAGTTCCATTGGGGAGCCGCACTGACGCTCTCTCCCCCAGTCGCAGCACCGCCGACGCCAACCGCCCCCACTTCTTCCGCTGCCAATCCAGCCCTTGAACGGTCACGGCGGTCTTTTTGCCAGCCAACCGTGGAAGGAGTGAAAACAGCGCTGGCCCCAGCGCATGGTAGTGCACCAGGTCATAGCGCTGGGTAAGCGCGTGCACTGTGCTAAGCAGCGTATGAATCACGGTTTCGAGATGCTTTGACTGGATCGTCGGCAGACGCACCAGACGCATGCCATTGTGTTCTGTCAAAGCCGGCGTGAAGTAGTTACGGCAATACACCGTGACTTCGTGCCCCATCTGCACGAGACGCTTCCCCACCTCTTCGTAATAAGTCTCAATTCCACTGTATTTCGAGATCACTCCCCGGCCGCCAATGAACGCCACCCGTACTCTTCGCCTTTGCTGCGTCCGCCGGGGCTGAGGCATCGCTGCCAGTGCCTGGTTTGGTTTCACCTTGCTCGCAACCAACCCTTCATACAAACTCAAGAGTTTCTGGTAATGCCCCTCTGGCGTGTAATACTGCCGCACTTTTTCCCATCCGGAACGTCCCATTTCCTCTGCCAACTCGGGAATCGAACCTAACGTCTGAATTGCCTGCGCGAGTTGATTCACATCACCGGTTCGATAGAGAAGCCCCGTCTCACCCTGGTGAACCAGTTCCCTTCTCGATCCCAGATCCGACGCCACCACCGCGCGCCCCTCCGCATAGGATTCAAGGATGGTCTTCCCCAAAGTCTCGTATGCGTGGGACGGCAGCACCGTGAAACACGACTTGGCGATCAGGGAGTCGCGTTCCGCGCGCCCCACTTGTCCCACAAACTCCACGTTCGACAATCGGAGAGCAGTCGCCAATTCCTGAAGTTCTTCACGCTGTGGCCCATCCCCGGCGACGATCAATCGCATTTGCGGAACTTGTTGCATCGACCGCAGCAAGTCATCCACTCCCTTCTCCGCCGATAACCTACCGAAATACAGGAGCCGTCGCTCATCTCCCCGCGGCTCCCTCAACGGGTGAATCTGCTGGAAATGGGGCAGGACCTGAAACTTGTCGGCATCCCAGCCCTGCTCCACAAACTTGTCGCGCACAAACTGGCTGGGGGCCAGAAACAAGTCGACGCACTTTCGATAAGTCCCCAGCCAGCGATGAACATAAGCTTCGGCCGTCAGAGTCATCCGCGCACCCATCCCCGGATAACAACTCGGCCGCAGCGCGTGCCAGAATTCGCCGCCCTTGCAGGCTTCACACACTTCCCCCTGCGACACCAGGTTGTAACTCGGGCACAACAGTTTGAAATCATTCAAGTGATACACGACTGGAACGTTCTGGGCTTTCAGTTCCCACAGGATTGACGGCGACAGATGGTGATAGATATTTCGCACGTGGGCAACATCCGGCCGGAACTCCGCGATCATCGCCCGGATCCGCCGGCGCGCCTCTTTGGAATAGATCGCATATCCAGCCTGCCGCGCCTTCTGCCACCATCCCGCCTTCGCCTTGAAGTCGATGTGCGGCACGAAGTGCTGGTCGTACGGAGTCGGCTCCCCTCGCGGATCGGCCATCGAAAACAGCGCCACTTCATGGCCGTCCGCCCGCATCAATTCCATCAATTCGAACAGGTACACCTCAGTCCCGCTGAAAGGATAGTTATATTTGTTGCAGTACAAAATTCTCATCAGGAATACTCTCCGTCTGCGGGGCGATCCGCCGCACGAAAACGTCGCCGAAGGACTCCAGGTTTTTGCTGCGGTTGAAGTTGTGCCAAACCTGCAACTGCGCCGCATGCCGTACCCAATCCAATTGCCGGGCCGCCGAAAGAATGTAAGGACGAATCTCGGGATGATCTGGCGCTTGCTGGAGTGAGCGAATGAAGAGCAGCCGATCGACGAAATCATCCAGCGATCCAGGTTCGTAAAGAAATCCGGTTTGGCCGGCAATCACTAGTTCAGGAATCCCGGTAATCGCTGGTGCCAGCACGATCTTCCCGCGCGCCATTGCCTCCATCAGCACCAGAGGAATCCCCTCGCTCCGGCTTGTCAGCACGACGAGGTCCGCCCGGTCCTGCAAGGACTCCATCTGCTCGCGCGGCACGTGTCCCAGCAAACTGACCCGCCCCTTCAGCCCGCACTGTCGAATCAGTGACTCCAGGTTGCGACGCTCAGGCCCATCGCCCGCGATCAGGCATTCGAAGGGCACTCCGCGATCGTGAAGTTGCGCGCAAGCTCGAACCAGAAACGCATGATCCTTCACCGCGTGCAGCCGGCCTACGGCCAGAATCGTGAATGGGTCACCCTTCGTTTGCACTCTTGGTGCCGCGAGTCTCGCATGCTCGGACACTTCCACGCCCAGGCGCGCCACGATCACTTTCTCCGCATCAAGGTCGGGATAACGTTGACGAATATAGCGCCGGTTATATTCCGACACCGTCAAACAAAACGCGGAGTTCTGGAGCTTCGCGTCGAGGTACGTTGCATGCAGCAGCAGATCGGATCCGTGGAGCGTCATGCTGAATTCCACGCCCAGCAGGCGGGCCGCCACCATCGCAATCCACGAACCGAAATAGCCGTGATGTACGTGGATATGATCGATCCCTCGGCCCTCCAGCAGCACCGCATAGCAGGCACCCATCCAGGTGTGCGCCAGCGCCTTCAGTCGCTTCACTGGCCCTTCCCCGCCACGAAAAGCGACCCGCGTAATCAGTGGAGAAATCCTCTTCCACTGCCGCACACAAAGCCACAGCGCGCGCAGCAGAATGACGATCGCCAGCGGCTGCAATACGACTTCAGGGGCACAGTTCACCGACGACGATTGAGCGCCTCGCGGCTGCCGCACGCTTCCCGCAATCACCCGGACTCCCCGGCTTCGCAACTCCTCAATCTCCTCGATCACATACGGTTCGACCGCGGACGGAAACTGATTGGTGAGATAGGCGACGGTCAACATGACGCCGAAGCCTCCGCTCTTCGTCGCTGCGCCGCCAACATCCCCGCCATGGTGAACAGCAAGCCATTCACGAACTGATAACTCATCACAACCGTCGCCGCGTTCACCCAATACACGGCCAGCAGAATCGGCCACATTCGATGAAAGTTCCGATCGAGGAATCCGTTTTTCTCCCCAGACGGAATCGCGCCTCGACCCAACCGCCCCATCTCCCACATCAGCCAGACGTACAGAAGCAGTCCCGCGACCCCGTGCTCCGCCAGCAGTTCCAGATAAGTATTGTGCGGATAGATCATCTTCTGGTTGTACTCGCTGACAAAGCGCGGCAACTCGGCCGGCATCTGGTGAAAGCCCCATCCCGTCAGCGGACGCTCCAGAAACATTTGCCAGCTACCCGCATACACCGCCTCGCGAAAATCCACCGGACCCCGTTCTTCCAGCCGATCGTTCAACGCTCCCCCGAACTCCGACGAACTCAGAATCACGAGCAGCCCAGCCGCGGCCATCAGGGCCAGCCCTACATACGCGAGCCGCATCTTGCGGTTCCTGGAAAAAAAGATCAGCGCGACCACCGAGCCGCCAAACGACAACCAGACCGCACGCGTCATGGTCGCCAGAATCGCGATGGGAACCGAGGCCAGCAAGAGCGCGATCTTCACTCCTCGTACGCTTCCTCGACAGTAAGCATGTAGAGCCAGCAACCCCAAAATGTTCAGCGATACGCCGTTGGCCACCGCCTGCAACAACGGTCCGCGGGCCCGGTCGATGTGAATTCCGAGGCTTTCATCGAGAATGAACCGCGGAAAGATCAGTGCGTGTGCACCCACCAGGAACGCGATCGCCGTAAAGCTCAAGTACGCCAGCACGACCAGCGCAAACATCTCAAATTGCCGGAACTGCCGTTCCTCCGTGAACACCAGCCCCGCCAGATGAAATAGTGTGAGCGGAACAATCAACTTCGACGCCAGCAGGCTCCAGGTCTCGTGCTCGAAAGGCTGGCCGATCACTCCGGCCAGCGCCAACACCGTCAAACCCATCAGCGGCCAAGTCACCCGTTCCATCACGAACAGCCGCTGCCGTAAGACCACCGCTTGTCCTACGACTCCCACTACCAGGAGTCCGAGCGCCACGCGATCGATCTCATAAAACGCAACGTCTGGATGCCGCAACAGCATCGCCGTGAGCGCCGCCAGAAACAGAAGAGTAGGCGCCGCTATCAGTGCCTGTAGCGGGAGCAGAATGATCCGTCCCGCACCAGCAAGGAAATCGACGGCAACCTCCGAGGGTGCGGCTCTCAGGGAGACCGGCTGCATCAGTCGCCGCTTCCCCGCACAACGGCAAACACCGTTCTCAGCAGAATTCGCATGTCTGACCCCAGACTCCACGTCCGGATGTATTCCCGATCCAATTCCATGCCCCGCTCGAACGAGGGATCGCGCCGCGCGGTGACCTGCCACAGCCCCGTGATTCCCGGCGTGACATCGAGACGCGCCAGGTGCTCGATTTCGTAGCCCGCCACATCGTCCAGCGGATGCGGCCTGGGCCCCACCAGACTCATGTCTCCTTGCACAACGTTCCAGAGCTGCGGCAGTTCATCCAAGCTGTAGCGCCGCAGAAAGCGCCCCACGCGCGTTACTCGCGGATCCTCCGCGATCTTGAAAAACGGTCCCGATCTCTGGTTGTTCCGCCGCAGATGGTCTTTCAACGAATCCGCATCGCTCACCATGGTGCGAAACTTGTAGCAGCGGAACAGCCGCCCCTTCCGCCCCGCTCGCTGCGCGCAATAAAGGACAGGACCCCGCGAATCCATCTTGATCAACCCGGAGATGATTGCCAGCAGCGGCGACAGCACCGCGAGTGCCACACTTGCTCCCGCAACGTCCACCACTCGTTTCAACGCCAGGCCCGCTGCTGGCAATCGCTCCGCGTGCAGACAAATCACAGGCAAATCGCCGACCCGCTCGACCTCCATGCCCGCCGGCTTGCATCCGAACAACTCCGGAATAATCTCCACATCAAGCCGCAGACGCTGCGCCTCGCGGACTACCTGCACGGTCAAACCTCGATCATGCGGTGCCGCCAGAATCACCTCGTCCACAAATCCCGTGCGCGCCATCCGCGCCAAATCGCTTACACGCCCGATCACTCCGTTGCCCAAAGGACGGTGGTCGTCCAGGAACCCGCACACCGTTCGCCCGGCTTCCGGATGGCCCTCCACATACGACGCCACGCGTCGTCCGACTCCTCCTGCTCCCACGATCAGCACGTTCCTCACGTCTGCGCTCCGCCGTGCGGAACCGTGCTGCCACCCGCTCTGCCATCGCCACGTCCACAGCGCGCCAAAGTGCAGCAAGCCAGCCCCACAGAACAAACCGCAGATGGTCCAGGGAACTCCTTGCAAGCCATAGGCGATGCACATCAGAGCGGTCGCCCACAATATCGACTTGCCGAGAATGCGGGCCTGCCGATGCAAGTTGCCCCCTCCGGCATGGAGTCCCTCGGAGTAGCCCATCAAGGTGATCAACGCCGCATGCAGCAGGGCGATGCCCAACAAAGAAACCGGAGCCCCGGCGGCATACCCGAACGACCTCACCTGCGGAAACAACATTCGGAGCGGCACCAGCAACGCGCCAATCAACAACCAGCTCAGCGTCACCAGCGCGAAGTCAGCGGCGGTCGCGCGCACCCATCTCCACGCCATTCGATTCTGCAGCGGACCGGGGATCAACAGAGTCAGCGCATTCTCCGGCGCCCGCACTGCCTGCCTCGTCTCAATCTCCGCCACTTTTTCGGACCTGTAGGCTCGAAGCGGCTGAGCCAACTTCCTCCCGCCGCGGCGAAACCCCTGAGTCTCTCCCGGGATCAGCCTTGCCCAGTCGACTACCTGCTCCTTCTGCTGCCCGTGATGAAGTAAGGAAGACGGCATTTCAATCCATTCCGCTTGTTAGCCAATTGCCTCTATAACCGCCGGTAGATCCCTTCAGGAATTGGGAAAACCCTGTCGGTCAGCACGGTCCCTAGGACGCGCGCCTGCGTCGCATCGAGCATCGCTTTGATTTTCCGCGCGACTACCCGACGCGTGCGGCGGGCCGACAACACCAGAATGATTCCATCGGCGAACTGCGCCATCGACATTGCCTCGTTCGACTCTACGGCAGGCGGTCCCTCAAGAATCGAGTACTCAAACTCTCCGCAAATGGCGCCCAGATACGCATGCAACGATGGGGTGGTGCGACGCAGTCCATCCTTTTCCGCGGCCGGCACCAGCCACAGATTGCCTCGCAGTCGAGTGGCCGCCTCGCGCAGCGGCGTACTTCCGTCCTGATGCTTTGGCTGATACTTCCCGATATTCTGCAAGACCTGCGGATACTCTCCCACGACGGCGACGCTACCTGCGGTCTCCAGCGCCAGAGCCTCCCCAACTTGCCGGCAAATACTCTTCACATCCGTTTCTTGATCCATGGCGCTGAATACGACCTGCCTCACCGGTCGTTCGACATTTGAGAAGAAGACTTGCCGCACTAGACCGCGGATCTGCTCCCGAGCAAAGTCTTCGGGGTTCCATCCCCCCACCTCCGGTATGCTCTCCTCCTCGGAACGCACCTTCTCCCGCACGGTCGACTGCGCAAACAACACTCCTGCGCTCATGACTCCTTCTCTCATGCGGAAAGATCTCCTCGTGCCCGTCGTGGCAGCGATGCCAGCACCGGAGAGTTCAAGTACGCCCGTACATCCTCCGGCGTGCGAAATGCAGGATCCAGATGGTCCGCCGCAAATGCCGCACCCGTGCCTGCAGCGCCCGCGGCAGCCAATCCGATGGCCAGCACCGTCCACGCCGACGACAGCGGCAACGCCGGAACCACCGGATGCTCCGCAATCGCCACGTTGACGATGCCCCGTTCATCCAGCGCATCGTCCATTCGCGCTTCTTCCTGCTTCTTCACATAGAGAAGATAGTTCTCCTGCGCGGCCTTCTCGGTGCTGAGCAAGTCGTCCTGGGTGACCGCGTCCTCGCCCAGCTGCCGCGCCATCACCCGGTAGGAGGCCTCCTGTGTGACGGTCGCGGCCTCCCGCGCTTGCAAGGCTTTCAACTGCACTTGCGCCCGCTGCAATTCCGACTTCGCCCATTCATGCTGCACATTCTTGTCAGTCGTCTCGTCCCTCAGCGGCAATGCATTTTCCGCCGCGATCATCGACTCGGTCTGCGCAACCTGCTGATCGACTTCCTGCACCAGACGATGGCTGGGCTCAAATTTCGTCAGCAACTGGGTCCGTTTTAGCTGCAGATCCAACAAACTCGCCTTCAACGACCTCAGCAGTTCAGGGTTGTCGGAAATGCGGACCTGCGTGGTGGTCCTTTCAGGCAGCTTTGCAACTTCGTCCCCGAGTTCCCACACTCGCTGTTGTGTCTCGGCCAGATCGATCCGCGTCTGCCGATAACTCGCATCCACCTCGCTCAGTTTCTGCAGCGTCAGATCACGCTGCTGTGCCGCCTCCACAACTCCATGCCTCGCGGTAAACTGCAACAGCTTTCCCTTCGCCTCCTCGAGTTGCAGTCTCGATTCGCCTCGTTGCTGGTCGAAGAAGCGGAACTGCCCGGCCGGCCGGTGCACCTCCATATGCTTCTCCAGGTAAGCGTTCGCCACCGATTGCAACACCTTCGCCGCGACCCGCGGATCGTCCGCCGCGAAGCTGATCGCAATCAGGTTTGTTTTCTTCACCGGCTGCACTTGCAACCTCTTCGCCAGCCGCCGCGCCGCCCGCTCCACTCGCTGCGCTTTCCCCTCGCTTAGCCGCAGAAAGTGGAGCCAGTCGCGTCCGCCAACCCCGGTTTCCTCCACCACACGCCGCAGGACCTCATCATCCCGCAGCAGCTCCACCTCAGAATTCAACTCCTCTTCCGTGATCTCCATCCGCGTCAGGTCCAGTGGAGCGCTTTCCGCCACGCTCACCGGAGCATCCGCCCGTCCCCTCCTCACCAGCACTTTCATGTTGGCCTGATACTTGGTCCCCGCGAACGCATACAGGACTGCTATCGCCAGTACCAGTCCTGAGACGCAGACGAAGGCCCTTCGCTGGCGGAACAGCACCATGACCAGTTCCCGCAAAGTTGGCGTGGCAGCCTGCTCTCGCCCGCGATAAGGGTCTTCGTCTGATGGCATGCGACTCTGAGAAATCCTTTTCTAGAATTGGGTAGGATTGAAATACATGCTGAGGGAAGGCTTGGTCAGGAAGCGTGCAATTTTCGAAATCGAGTTCTGTGGAACGAAAACTATATCTCCCGGCCGAAGATGAGCATCTTCCTTCAGGCTGCTCTCATTCAGCATTTTCTTCAGATTGAGCAGCCGCGTTTCCACCAGATCGTCGTTGACTCGCCGGAACAGCACGACCTGCGAGTGCTTCGCCTGCTGGGTAAGTCCGCCCGCGATCTGCACCGCCTCCGCTACCGTCGTGTCCGAGTGCAATTCGTACTTTCCTGGCTTGCCGACTTCGCCTCCCACGATGAAGCTCGGCCGCTCGAATTCCTTCAGTGCCACCGCCACCTGCGGATCGTGCAGATATCCCCGGTACGCCTTCTGTACCGCGTCGCTGAACTCCTGAAGGTTGAGCCCCTGGACGTCCACCATGCCCGCGTCTTTCAACATCACGTAGCCGTCCGGCTGCACGGTCAGGGTTTGGTTGAATTCCGGGGCGACGGTAAAGCTGATCTCCACCACGTCGCTGGGTCGTAACCGGTAGAGCGGATGACGCTCCCCTCCGAGTAAGGGGTTTCCCAGGCCATCCGCTCCTCCGGGTTTCGCGGCCGTTGTACGACTGCCTCCCGTTCCGGTCCCGGTAAAGCCCGATCGGGAAGTTTCAGCCCGCGCCTTGGCGTTTCACCTTTGATTCTGTGCCATTTGATTCATTACCTAACCCCCTTACTTATCACTGGCATACATAAGCACTAAGGTCCATCCAGCTCGTAAGTCAAGCAATATCTATTTCTGCTGTGAATAAACTGTGAATCGTTGTAACTGGCGGTGTAACCCAGTGATAACTACGTCCATATAGTGTTGGTCAGACAATGAAATCGGTAGGACGTCAACGGGGTGGTAATTATAATGTGCTTATAAGTTGCTGAGAGGAAAGGAGATGATAAGTGGATCTGGTACACGTCAAATCTACTAACATCGCCTCCGTTGGGCATGAGAAGAGGTCGAGAGTCCTGAGGGTTCTGTTCCTCGAGGGTTCGATGTATGACTTCGAAGGCGTACCAGCAAAGCTGTTCAACCAGTTGATGGCAGCAGAGAGCAAGGGCACGTTCTTTCAGGAGTGCATCAAGGGGCAGTTCGAGTTCAAGAAAGTCAATCCAGAAAAGGAGCGTAAGACGATGGGAATGAACAAGCAACAGCGCGAAGCAAAAAAGCGTGAAGCAGCAACCAAAGCAGTTCAACCTCAACCAGCAGCGGCAGCAGACCAGCCGAAGCCGGAGGCTCCGGCAGCGGCGCCGCCGGTACCAGCCAACAAGCAGACTACGACGTTCGAGAAGTTAAAGGCAGCATGGGCGGCACGCGGGTTGGACCTCTCGAAGATGACTGCAACGCCGGACGGCAAGTACTTGGACGTCATTGTGGCTGAAGGGTGGCCGCTGATTATGATCGGGGCCAGCGGCGGTATTACGTTGCCGGAGATCAGGAGCTACGCCAAGGCATTCGAGGCGGCAGTTGATGGGCTGGCGTTGTTCCAGAAGCAGCAAGCGCGGGACGCGAAGAAAGCTGCTCCGGCCCCAGCGCCCAAGGCTGCACCTGCTCCGGCAGCCCCAGCGAAAGAAACGCCGACCGCCAAAAAGGGGAAGGCGCACCAGCAGATCGAGCAGCAGCTTCAGTCGGCGTCAGCCTAGGAGGCTATCTAGATGGAACACGTCATGCATCTTGTAGAGGCTGCGCTGGCAGTGTTCGGCTCGATGAAGTTCTGCCACGAAGTCTTCGAGGTCGTCCACCACGTTGTGAAATACGTCCGCAAGTAAGTAGTAGCAGAAATCCACGCTTTCAGGCGTGGGTTTCCTGTCCGTGGGCTTTCATCCCTCCAGATTATGATGAACACGCGATTTAGATGATGAACACGCGCGCGCTGGCGGGACACTCTTTGTTTCCGCTCAGGTCAGTCTTCTCACCCTGCGCGAACGCGGCCGAACAACAATCTACAATCAATAGGGCCACGGCTATAAATCGGACGAAGATGAATAAACGTTTCATGGGCCCTTGCGCCGCCTCCCCGGCGCCGAGAGGTTCGCTTGCATGCCTCTCTACTGCGCAACTTAAGCTCTCACCGGGATTCGAACAAGACATGGGAAGTACCGTCTACCAGAGTGGACCGTTCTCCCTTTCCGGGAAAGCACGTCGCCCGGTGGAGCGTCGCATCCAATCAATGGCTTGTGGAAGTTCGTCCCCACGAACAGCGCGGAAAAGGCAGTGGGGCACACCTCCCGCGGGAGTACCCACGAAAGTAGACTTGCATGTTTGTCATGTCACAAAAATAGATCGCACCTGAGTCCCTGCCAGAACGGAAATCCCTTCACCCCGCGGCGATTACCCGCGGAAACGGCCTGCGCGCACGTCTTGGCTCTTCTCTGCCTCGATCAAGTTTCCACAGCGGAATCCGGCTTTCCCACATTCCCGCCGGACAGTAATCCGAAATTCCCGTTTTGAAAGCGGCGCTCAGATTTTGTGACCAGTTCCCTTGTGGACCGTACTTCCCCTCCCTGCAATCGCCACATCGTTTTTCTTGAGTATTTTGGGAGAAGTACTTGATGAGTCCGTCGTCCGCCGCCGCTCCGACGACGATTGGTGTCCTCATTGCCGACTCCAATCGTATGCAGTCCCAGTTGCTCACGAGCGCCCTGCGTCGCCACTCCGAGTTCCACATCACCACCTGCCCCATGGATACTGCCTCCATCCTCCAGGCGGTCAACGTGAAACATCCGCGCATCGCGCTTCTGTCGTTGAACGCGAACGCCAACATTTCCGAAACCGTGACGACACTGCGCCGGTTTCATCTTTCCCATCCCGAGATTCCCAAGGTCCTGCTGGTCGGACACCTGCGATCGCGAACTCGTAGTCAGCGCGTTTCGCTCCGGGGCGCGCGGCATCTTCCCCATCACCGACGGCAACCTCCGCCTGCTGTGCAGGTGCCTTCTCCGTGTGGCCGCGGGACAGATCTGGGCCAGCACCGAGCAACTCAACTACATCATGGACCTCATCTCGGAAATTCCCTCTCTGCGCGTGCTCAATACTCAGGGCACGAACCTGCTCACCCCGCGCGAGGAACAAGTTGTCGCCCTCGTCGCCGAAGGACTCGGCAACCGCGAGATTGCCCGCGAACTCAACCTCAGCGAGCACACCATCAAGAAATACCTTTACCGTATCTTCGAAAAGCTCGGCATCTCGACCGCGTGGAACTCGTCCTCTACGCGGTCAACAACGGAGACCCCCGCCAAGCCGAATGGCTCGCCGGCACCACCCGCATTCTGCCCAGCGCGTGATTGTGGTCGGCCGGGAAAAAGGAAGTTGGTCTGTCCGAGGAATGAAAAAGCTGTCGGAGTAAATTGGAGAGTTCGGCGCCGACGCCGTCGAATTGAAAACGTCCCGCTCCGCCCTGTATAACTTGGGACGGAACTCCTTGACCGATGCCCCTTCCAACCCGGCCCCCGCGCCTAAGTCTCGGCGCTCGAGCATCGTTGCCGCCGGGCTCCTGCTCCTCGCGCTCGCTCTGGTAGTGATCTACACCAACCGCTCCGCCTTCTCCAGCCCACTGGCCCTGGTCGTCGTGGCGGCCATCGGGCTCGCCGCTCTGCTGCTGCAACTTCGGCTTCGCAAGGACACGAGCGCCGAAGTCCACGCCCCGCTTTGGCTCAATGTTCTGGGATTAATCTTCGCTGTTACCGCGGTCATCGCCGACGTCCTGCACTTCAGCGCCAACGTCATGCTGGTCGCCGCCTTGGGCTCCATTCTGTGCTTCGGCATCAGCGGCACTGCAGTTCTACACGCCCTGCGCAAGAAGAGAGACTAGAACGGCTTCCGGCTCTCGGCTGCCGGCTTCAGCGACACCCGTTCCGTACGCTCGTCGAATGGGCGCTTTCTGTGAACCTAAAAATCCTTGTTGTTCGAGACCTCGCAGACAGGAAATTTCCGGAAGCCGGAAGCCGAGAGCCGGAAGCCTATCTCTTAAACTCCACCGCCACCGTCGTCTCGACCACCGCCGGCTCTCCATTCACCCGGTACGGCTCAAACGTCCACCAGCGCAAGGCGTCCATCGCCGCGCGCGCCAGCACCTCGGGCCCATTCAGCGCGTGCATACTCACCACCGATCCATCCCGCCCCACGACAATATCCAGCGCGATGATCCCCTGCAGATTTTCCTTCCGCGCCTCCGCCGGATACGTCGGCGCCACCTTGTGCACCAGCAACTTCTCCATCACTTCCGCCGACACCTGCGCCTGTGGCTTGTCCGCCGACGAGACTTGCCGACTCTTCAACTCCGACTCCAGCTCTTCCCAACCGCGGTTCCAGCGCCACCAAGCCACACCAGCGGCGGCCGCCACAAAAATCAAGAAAAGCGCCCAGCCCAGCCAGCGCCGTCTCTTCTTCGGTCTGCGGCCGCTTCCGTCTCCCGCGGTCGCCCCGCTACTTCCACCAGTGTCCGGTCCTTTTTTCTCCGACACAGGAGCCGGACTCGCAATGATCTCCGTCTCGGCCTTCGACTCCTTCGCCCATTCGCGGATGGCTGCCCGCTGCTCGACTGACAATCCCACAAACTCGAGCCCGCAGCGCAACTTGTCCTGATACCGCACCAGCGCCCGTGTTCGCAGCGAATCCATCGCCTGCGACAGGCGGACCTCAATCCCCACCGCCTCACCCGGAACCAGTTCTCCCGCCAGCATCGCCGAAATTCCACGCTCGCACACGTTCACCGATCGCCCCGGTACCGTATCCGGGATCCCCGACCGCAGCACCGTCACGTCCAGCGGCGCCTGCAGCAGAAAGCGCGGCACCCGCCTTCTCGACGGCCCACTCCACCCGCGAATTTGTACTCCGGTCGCCATTCAATCCTTATGTAGGCTTGTGTGGGGACGGCCGCCTCGGCCGTCCATGCCGAGCAAAGCTCGGCTCGCTTTCGTTGCTACCTTCTCAACTCCACAATCTCGCTCCCCCGCGCAAACAACACCACACTCGCCATCCTGATAAACAGCCCATGCTCCACCACCCCTGGCATCTCGCTGAGCTGCCGAGCCAGAACATCCGCATCCGCAATCTGCCCAAAGCGGCAATCCAGAATGTGATTCCTCTCATCCGTTACATAAGGAGTCCCATCGCCATTCAGTCGCACCGACACCTTCGCTCCCAGTGCGGTAATCCGTTTCGCCACCAGTGCCTGCGCGAACTGGATCACCTCCACCGGCAGCGGAAACTTCCCCAGCACCGGCACCTGCTTCGTCGCATCCGCCACAATCACAAGTTGCTTGGTCGCCGACGCCACAATCTTCTCCCGCAACATCGCCCCGCCACCACCCTTAATCAATCGCAGCTGTGGATCCACTTCATCCGCTCCATCCACGGTGACTGCGATCTCCTGGCATTCATCCAGCGTAGTCAGCGGAATCCCCAGACTTTCCGCTAGTTCCCGCGACCGGTCCGACGTAGGAATCCCGCGCACTCGCATCCCATTCTTGACCTTCTCGCCCAGCAACCTGATAAAGTACGCTGCCGTCGACCCAGTCCCGAGCCCCACCACGTGCCCGTCTTTCACAAACTGCAAACTGGCCCGCGCCGCCGCCTCTTTTTCCTGATCGTTCGCCATAGTCTTCCGTAACCCCAGCCCTACGCATGGCGTTGAAGAGCGGCCCTTCAGGGCCGCGTTGGGAGCCAAGAAAGCCGAGGGCTTTAGCCCCTTCCCGCCCTCACCCCATGCTCATTTCCGCGTAAATCAAATACCCCGCCAGCGCCAGCCCAAACAACACCGTCAAGATCGTAATCAGATCCAGCACAAACCCCGCCGGCTCAAACGTCCCCGCATCCAACTGCGCGCGCGTCTTGCGATACCGAACCAACCCCGCAACCACCAGCAGCACCCCAGCAGCGATCGTGAAGGATCCCAGCCATACCGAAATCCCCGCCGTCCGTACCGGATGCCCCTGCAGTTCCGTCAACTGCCGAATGGCAATTGCAAACCGCCCGATCGCAAATCCAAACACGACGATCGCGGCCCCGGTCCGCACCCAAGCAAGAAACGTCCGCTCATTCGCCAGATGGTCGCGCGCCCGATTGGAGTTTGCATTTTCCACTAAGATCTCTCCGGGTGTCTCATTACCCGCGCGCTCTTTGCGCGAGAAAGCCTGCCCTGAGCCTGTCGAAGGTTGGGGGTCTCATTATTCCACAGCTTTCCCGATCACAACGCCCGCCCCCGCAAGATTCTTGATCAAGTCTTCCGGCACGCCATGCCGCTCCTTCAAATACGCCGGATCGTTGTATGTCACCGAAACTTTGCCTGCCACGTCCTCCGCCACCAGCGCCTTCAGCGGCAGATCAATCGCCAGGCTCGGGGCCGCCACCATCAGCGGAGTCCCGCCCTTCGGACTCCCGAAGATCAGTACCTTCGTCGGCCTCATCTTCAGCCCAACTTTCTCCGCCTCGCCGCTGTGATCAATCACAGCGAACACCTGCAGCCCCTTCTCCGCGAAAGCCGACTGTAACCGCTTGATTGTTTCATCCACCGAATAATGGCTCGCCACCTGAACCAACCCGCTCTCCTTCCCCATATCACACCCCTCCTCTCAATAGTCGGGTTTCGCTACCCCCGAATGCCTAGATTGTAGGAGAAACGAAGGAGGTACTCCAAAGACACCACTGCTGGAAGCTATCCGGACCTCAGAGCAATTCTCGTAAGCGCGATGATTTCACAAACCGTTCGACGAGCCTAAGCCTAGGCACTCCTGTGGAACCGAACGGCGCGGTTCGGACGATTCCGCGCCCGGAGTCCGCTAGTGCACCGTCTGCGTGACCGAAGCTGAGCTCTTCGCGATATTGGAGTCTCCGTTGTAGGTCGCCGTGACTGTGGTCGAGCCCACCGCCAGGGACGAGATGGTCAGCGTAGCTTTGCCGCCGCTGAGTTGACCTGTCCCCAGCACCGTCTTCCCCGCCGTGAATGTAACTGGGCCCGTCGGGGTCACGGTCGCCGACGAAATCTTCGCAGTGAACGTCACCGCCTGACCTTGCGTGGAGGGATTCGGCGACGAAGTGAGCGTGGCGCTGCTTGTTGCCTGCAATACCACCTGGTTCAGTACAGCGGATGTGCTGCCTAAATTGGCCGCGTCGCCCCCGTACACCGCCGTCAGCGGATAAGTGTCCGCGTTGAGATTCGATTTGGTGAGAGTCGCCACGCCGCCGCTGTTGAGTGTCGCGGAACCAATCGTGTGGCCGCTCCATGTGAACTGCACTTTCCCGGTCGGAGTGGTTGAACCGGAGGAGATAACCGTCGCCGTCCAAGTTACTTTCTGCCCGTAGGTGGAAGGATTCAGGCTGGAAACAAGCGCCGTCGACGTCGCGTTCTTGTTACTGGAATTTACCACTTGCCGGAGCCCAGAGGAAGTACTGGCGGCGAAGTCGACATCGCCGCTGTAACTTGCCGTAATGGTGAATATGCCCGTTGCCAGCGAGGAGGTGATGAGCGATGCGCTCCCTCCGCTCAACGGAGCGGTACCCAGAACCGCTGATCCGTTGTTGAATGTGACGATCTCTCCGTTTGGCGGAGTTCCAGCCGCCGAACTCACCGTTGCCGTGAAGGTGACCGCTTGACCAAACAGCGAAGGATTGGGTGATGAAACCAACGTTGTGGCTGTAGGGCTGAGGTTGCTGTTGTTCAGAAGCACGCCCACAAGGGCTTGGTCATTTCCAGTGCCGCTGGCGTCCATCACGAGAACGTCCAACTTGGCGTCCCCGTTCACATCTGCGAGAGCTATCGAGTAAGGAGCGTTTCCCCCAGAGTCATAAGAAATCGGGGGCTGAAAGCTCCCATCGCCGTTACCCAGCATCACGCCAAAATTGTTGCCTGTGTTAACGGTCACCACCCCAACATCCAGCAGGCCATCCCCGTTCAAGTCTCCGACCGCCATGCTAACGGCTGAACCGCTCAAGGGGTAGCTGACCGCCGCTTGGAATGTTCCGTTGCCGTTGCCCAGGAGCACACTCACTGAACCGTTCGGACAGCTGGTGCTGTTTAGGCACTGATTAGCCAGCAAGAGGTCCAGTTTGCCATCACGATTGAAGTCGGCAACCGTAACCGAAGAAGCATAGGTCCCGCCAGAGTCAAAAGTTGCTGGTGTCTGGAATGTTCCGTCGCCATTGCCGAGCAAAACTCCCACTCCTCCGTGTTTGCAGTTATTGGTACATCCAAGTGCCACCATGATGTCCAGTTTGCCGTCACCATTAACATCTGCCACTTTTACAGAATTGGCCGCGCTGCCGCTGCCTGGACTATAGCGAACTGCCGCCTGGAAAGTTCCGTCGCCATTGCCCAGCAGTACGCCTAAGTTCACGCCGCCGGCCACCACCAAATCGGGTTTGCCGTCACCGTTTACGTCCGCCACCACCACAGAATTAGCGCCGCCACCACCTGAGCCGTAGCTCACTGCCGCCTGGAAGGTTCCGTCGCCATTGCCCAGCAATACTCCTAGGTTGGGGCTTAAGAGGTTAGCTACGACCAGATCCGGCTTGCCGTCCCCGTTGAGATCCGCGACGGCCACGTAGTAAGCATAGGTTCCACCCGAGTCGTAGGAGACTGCTGGCTGAAAAGTTCCGTCGCCGTTACCTAGCAGAACCCCAACGGCGCCGTTGCCCGAACCGCCGCTTGGATATTCGTTCGCGGTAACCAAGTCGGGCCTACCGTCGCCATTGACATCCGAAACAGTAACGAAGAAGCCATATTTCCCCCCAGAGTAGTAAGTCACGGGGGGCAGAAAGCTGAGGTCGCCTGGATTCGGGCGGAGGTCGTGTAGCTCCTTCTGCGCGCGATTCGCCGCAACTCGTCCAGCGGTGTTACCCTGCGGCGAAGCAGACTCGCGGGTACCCTGCGGCAACGCAACAACAACAGGGCTCTTAGACTGCCCAGCACCCATCACTTGTGCGGGGGCGGTCACGATTGTGAGCGTAGCGAGCGCGATCAGCACCGCGGCGAAGCATACCTTCAATTGTGTGTGAGTCCGCATGGCGATCTCCTTCTGCATCCACGAGGATTAGGCACAGGCATGACCGTGGACTGCGCCGAAGAACCGGAAGGGCCTGCTCAGGCAGAATCGGCTTTCTGCGGATGACTCTGGTGAGTGGGTTGCTACGTACCTCAGCACAATGCTCGCTCCCGAAGGGGTTGTCAAGAAAGTAATCGGAAAGTAATCGGATGGGTGTTGTCTGAGTTCAAGACACTACCCTCGGACAAAACTTGTAAGATCCCGCACGGACCTTAAATCGCCAATCCACGCATTGTTCTTCACGGTGGATAACGGCGCAACCGTTACGCTCACAAACCTCGAGACCACAAGCCCGGTCGCCTCACAGTCGGGTAGACTATGCGCGGAGAAAAACGAACCATGCCAAACGCCCTGCGGTCCACCCTCGCAAGAACCATCCTGGCAATTGCCCTCATCGCGATGGTTATTCTCGCAGCCCACAACGTCTCCGCTCAGACCGACTACCAGCCCACTCCCGAAAACCTGCAGGCCCGCCGCGAATTCCAGGACATGAAATTCGGCATGTTCATCCACTGGGGCGTCTACAGCGTTCTCGGCGATGGCGAGTGGGTCTTCCACGAGCGCCATCTCAAGCTCGACGAATACAATCGCCTGCCTTCATTCTTCGATCCCGAAAAATTCGACGCCGCAACCTGGGTCGCCCTCGCCAAGGCCGCCGGCTTGAAGTACATCACCATCACGTCGCGCCATCACGACGGATTCGCCATGTTCGACTCCAGAGTCTCCGACTGGAACATCGTGCAGCGCACTCCTTATAAGAAGGATCCGCTGAAGATGCTCGCCGACGAGTGTCACCGCCAGGGCATCAAGCTCTTCTTCTATTATTCGCAACTCGACTGGCACAATCCCGACTACTTCCCGCGCGGTCAGACCTCTTGGAACAACGGCCGGCCCGACCGCGGCGACTGGAACGCCTACCTCGACAACTACATGGACGGACAGTTGACCGAGTTGCTGACTAACTACGGCCCCATCGGCGGCATCTGGTTCGACGGCATGTGGGATAAGCCCGACGCCGACTGGCATCTCGACAAAACCTATGCACTGATTCACAAACTCCAGCCCGCCGCGCTCATCATTCCCAACCATCATCAGACGCCGCGTCCCGGCGAAGACGTGCAGACTTTCGAGCGCGATCTCCCCGGCCAAAACACCGCCGGCTTCAACACAAAATACGTGAGCACCAATATCCCGCTCGAGAGTTCCGACACGTTAAACGGCGCCTGGGGATTCAACATCGGCGACAGCAACTACAAGAGCGCGCCGGAGTTGGTGCGCAAGCTGGTCCGCGCCGCCGGCAACAATTCCAACTTGCTGCTGAATATCGGGCCCTACCCGAACGGCGAAATCGATCCGCAGTTCGTCACGCACCTACACGCTGTCGGCGACTGGCTTTCAAAATACGGAGACTCAATCTACGGCACGCGCGGAGGTCCCGTCCCACCCGGCGACTGGGGAGTCACAACGCAGAAAGAAAATAAGATCTACGTCCACGTGCTGAATTGGGGATCGCCCCTGCTGGCCCTACCGCCAGTCTCCGGAAAAATCTCATCCGCGCAATTGCTGCTCGGCGCCGAGCCAGTCGACGTAACCCAAACCGCGGACGGAGTCATCTTGAAGGTTCGCCCCCAGGGCAAAGACGAAGTCGACCGCGTCATCGTCCTCACGCTGACGAAGTAAAATCGCTTGTCATCCTGAGGGCGCGTACTTTGCGCCCGAAGGACTTATGCAACTCGCCGCTAGTTGCACAGATCCTTCGCGGCAAACGACGCCGCTCAGGATGACAAATTTCTTTGTTGCGTCACGCTTTAGCCGCCCACAGCCCACCGTGCAAGTAAGCCAGGTTCCCGATCTGTCCCGCCCGCGCCGCCGCGACCCCGGTCTCCACCGGCGCATTCGGCTCCTTACGCGTCTTGACGCACTCAAAGAAATTCTCCATGTGCGAAATCGTGCCGTCGAGCACGCTCCGTGCTGTGACAGCCGGATTCTTCTCCTCCTCCACGTGCTCACGATGAACGGTGAAACCGTCGCGATCGATTTTCAACGTTGCCTCCGTCCCGCGAAACTCCAGTCCTCCACCGTCGATGGACGAATTCATCATCCCCTCATAGACCACATCAAAGCCGGGATAGCGAAACGCCGCCTGAATCGTGTCCGGGCACTCCCACTCCTCGAAAATGTATTTGTCCCCGAGCATCTGAGCCTGCCGCGGCTGGTCCGCCTTCATGGCCCAGTGCACGACATCAATCCAGTGGGTGAACAAGTCGGTCATTGCGCCGCCGCCAAAGTTCCAGAACCAGCGCCAGTGGCCGAATTTTTCGTCGCTGAAAGCTTGATCCGGAGCAGCCCCAAGCCACATCTTCCAATCGAGCGCCTGCTGATTGATCGGTTTCGCTGCCCAGTCCCTGTGATAGTTCTGCCACCAGTAGGTTCGCACCTGCACCACGCGGCCCAGGCTGCCACCTTGAATCATCTCGACCGCATCCCGAAAGTGACTCCAACTCCGCTGCTGCATCCCGCACTGCAAAATCTGCTTGCTGGACCGAACCGCTCGCGTGAGCGTCGCGCCTTCCTCGATCGTGTGGGTAACCGGCTTTTCCAGATAGACGTCCTTGCCCGCCGCCAGCGCATCCACGGCCATCTTCACGTGCCAGTGGTCCGGCGACGCGATGATCACCGCATCGATGTCCTTCGCCAGCACTTCCCGATAATCCAGATGTGCCGTGGCGAGGCCCTTGGACCGCTGCACAATGGCATCGCGGTGCGGTCCATACACGTCGCTCACCGCCACAATCTGATAAGGACCGACCTTGTCCGCAGCATCGAGCAGCCCGCGCATCCGCTGCCCCGCTCCAATGACTCCGATGCGAAGAGTATCGTTCGCGCCGAACACCCGAGTTGAAGCCAGCGCGGTCATTCCAGTGGCAACGATGAAACTGCGGCGAGTGATCATTGACAGCCCTCCAGTCGTTTTGTGCGGAATGATCCTATCAAGATTCTGACCGCCAGCAATCCCTTAAGGACTGAGAAACGCCGTTGATTTTGTGTGCATCGCCTCCGCATAGGGGTGGCCCACTTTTGGCAAGGGTGGGGAGCGATGCTGCGGAAGGCCTCTCCCCCTTCAGATTGAGGCTTCGAGGACTTTCAGCGCGGGGACCCGCAGATCTTTGAGATCTGGCTGCAGAACCCGTCTATTTGCCGTTCTCAATGAGCAACTCCGAACTCCTATAACTCCTTTTCCTGGTTGCTCATAACCCGCTTGATAACTATTGAGATTTCCTAAGGACTCCTGAGGTCCGTCTTTGGCAGGATGCCTCCCGTTTGGCGGTGTCGGCGCAAGCCGGGGCCCGGTCGCTTGGGGAATTATGCAGATCGAGCCGCTTTCGGGGACCGCTTCAATTCACACGACAACTGACTGGAGGATTCTTCAATGCGCAGAGCGATTCTGTTGATTGCGATAGCCACGGCCGCGAGTCTAGCGGCCGCTCAAGATCCGCGCACCACTATCATCCCGGACTCATCCATCGAGAGACCGGACGATATCGGCTTGCGGATGCACACTAACTACTTCATGCGGGTTCCGGACCCACTCATCACTCCGAACTCTCCGCCGCCCGGCACTACCATCGAGACTCCCGGCTCAATTGCCTGCATCTATGGTCTGGTTTCCTCCCCTGTCTCGGGTTGCCCGGTGGCCACCGCCACGAAACTCGCGACCGGCGGCAGTCAGACGATTGTCCTGGTGGACGCCTATGACGATCCCAGCGCGGCTGCCGATCTCAAAACGTTCTCCACCCAGTGGGGTCTGCCGGCAGCGAATTTCAAGGTGCAATATGCCACCGGCAAGAGGCCGCCGAACGGCTGCGCCTCCGGCTGGGAAGGCGAAGAGGCCTTGGACGTCCAATGGGCCCACGCCATGGCTCCGAAAACCAATATCGTGTTGATGGAAGCTGCTTCCAACTCCACCACCGATTTGTTCAACGCCGTCTTGGCCGCGAATGCCTACATCACCACGCATGCGGGCGGCAAGGGCGAAGTCTCCATGAGTTGGGGAGGCGGCGAGTACTCCCTGGAAGGGCTCAACGACGTATTTTTGCTGAACCCCTATACCGTTTACTTTGCCTCGTCCGGTGATAGCTCGGGCGTAATTTACCCCAGCGCCTCGCCGTGGGTAGTTTCTTCTGGCGGTACCCAGATCGTCCGGAACAGCTCGGGGAACTACACCAAACAAACCGGCTCTACCGGGTGCGGCTCGGGATGTGGCGGCGGCAACAGCGCCTATGAGGGTCGTCCGTCCTACCAGGACGGCGTATCGGGCGTCGTTGGTGCCGCCCGGGGTACACCCGACATCGCGTCGGACTCCAGCGGAAGCTCCCCCGTTTGGGTCTATGATTCCAGCTGCTATAACTCGTGGCTGGAAGTGTGGGGAACCAGCGTAGCCGCGCCCACCCTCGCTGGCGTCATCAACAGTGCCGGATCGTTCCAGATCGACTCCGCGTCCGAACTCACCGAGGTGTACAACGATCGGAAAGTCACTTCCGCCTACACCGACATCACGTCAGGCAGTTGCGCCACCCACAGCGCAAAGGCCGGATACGATTTGTGCACGGGCGTCGGTGTGGTCAAAGGAAAGAAAGACAAATAACAAAGACTGTACGTTAGGCGATACGGGTGCCCCACCCTTCGCGTGCCTCTCGCGAAGGGTGGGAGGCAGTCTGCTAGAATGCCGCCGTGAAACGACGAACCTTGCTCCAGGCAATCCCTGCCGCAGCCTTCCTTCCGGCACAACTCTGGGCCGCTTCTCAGTCCGACAACGCCAGTCCCACGCCGGCCGCGACCGGCGTCTACGAACTCCGCGTCTATCATGCCGCGGCGGGGAAACTGGGAGCGTTGCAGGCACGCTTCCGCGAACACACGGTAAAGCTCTTTGACCGGCACGGAATGAAAAGCGTCGCCTACTGGACGCCCGCCGATGAGCCCGAGAAAAGCAACACTCTTATCTATATCCTCTATCATCCCAGTCGCGAAGCAGCCGTCGCCAACTGGAAATCTTTCCAGGATGACCCGGAGTGGAAGAGTGTCAAAGAGAAATCAGAGGCGAACGGCAAACTCGTGGACCAAGTCGACTCCACGTTTATGTCCCTAACCGACTTCTCTCCGCCGTTGCGCTAGGGGACACGAGACACCGGCTCGGAGCTGGGTTGAGATTAAGATCCAAAACGAGATTAGCCGGTCGCGCTCATGCGCGGCCGGCTTCTCTCAGCGCTCCAGACAGTTCAGACTGGAGTTGGGGGAGGGGAATTCAAAAAGCACCTTACGACTGCACAATCTTCTCCAGCGCCACCCGGCTGCGAATCACCAGCGTCGCGCCCTTCAGCGTCATCAACTGCTTCCTCTTGAACTCCGAGAACAGCCGGCTCACCGTCTCGCGCGTCGTTCCAATAATCTCGGCGACTTCTTCGTGAGTCAGCGTCAGCTTCACCTGCGCCGAACCGTCGTCTTGAGCAGTCTTGATCGACCACGAGAGCAGCAGCTTGGCAAATTTCTCCGACGGCGAAGCCGCCAGCCCCAGCGTCCGGATCTCCTCATACGCCACGTAGTAGTTGCGGCTCAATTGCTGCGCCACTCGCACCGCCACCTCCGGAAAGTCCCGCAGCAGGTGCAGCAAAGAATCGCGAGGAATAAAATTGGCCTGGCCCGGCTCCATCATTTCGGCGGTCACTTCATACGGACGGTTCGACACCACGGCGTTCAGGCCGAGCACGTCTCCCGAGTCCGAGATCTTCGTGATGATGGTCTTGCCTTCGCGGGACGAAGTCGACAGCTTCACCTTCCCTGTGCACAACACAAACACGCCGCGCGCCTGCTGCCCTTCGATAAACAGCATCGCTCCCTTGGGATAAACCGCCGTCGACTTCACGTCGTTCAGCCGTTGCGCCGCCTGCAGCGAAAGATTGCAGAAAAGATGTTCTCCCCGTACCGGGCAGCTGACACAGTTATCAAGAATATTCAGACCATAAGGAGCCCGCATAGCCAAACCTCCTCCGGGCTAGAAGCTGCCAGAATCCTCGGCATCGCCTCTGCCCACGGGATAGGGTATGGCACGCTGCGAGCCAAATCTCCACCGGTGCCCCCGATCAGCACAAGAGATCTTATGTATCTGAAAATAAATAATTTGCGGCGATATTTCCGGATTGGAACAACTGCGCGAAAACACCCAAATCCACAGATTTGGGTTATTTCCCGCACACCCCTGCGTGATCTGGATCACTAGTCCTTGTGATCAAAGGACTCAGAGGTCACCTGACCGAAGGCTATTTCGCTAGGCTATTTCGCTCCTGCTTGGCGCAGCAACTTCTAGCGCGAGCCGATTTCGGCCTTGGGGTGGCGCAGCGCTTCTAGAGCAAGGCCATCTCGCTTTTGGGTGGCGCAGCGCTCTTAGCGCTGCGATAAGGTCTTTCTCTTCTGAAAGGGCTTTAGCCCCAGAGGTACCTCGCCCCTAGGGTCCCACTAACACCTGCAGCGGACCCGGCGTGTCCATCTTGTCCCGGTAAATCAGGTTCTTCGGCGCCACTTCCCCCACCGCGTCCACGTGGATCACATACCCCCCGTGCGGCAGAGTCTCGCCAAAAGGCAACTCCATCCCGATCGTGCCTCGCTTCAGAACAAAATGCTGATACCCGATCGCTGTCGCCCTACCATTCGACGCCACCGCCATTACGATGAACGTCAAATCCATGTCATCGGGCGATGTGTTTGAGACCTCCACGGTCCCGTCAATCCGGTTCCCGGTCACCCGCGCCGGCGCCTTCCAATTGATGGCCAATGCCGCCACCACCCGCAGCACAAACCCCTTCTGCACCGCCGACTCCCGGTTGCCTCCGTCGGTCACCGACACCGTAAACTGAAACTCCCCTGTACGCTCCGGCTCTCCGGTCAATAGCCCGCTTTCCTCGAGTTTCATGCCCGGGGGCAACGCCCCTTTTTCAACCTTCCAGTGCAGCACCGACACCCCACCATGCGCATGGAAGCGAAGCTCATAATGTCGATGCGGATACGCATCCGGCATCTGGGGTTCGTTCTCAATCACCACGCCCGGCCCGTTCTGTGGCGCTGCCGCGCTCGCTCCCTGAGCCTGAGTCTGCTCGTCTCCCGCCGATGCCAACCCCAGTTGACATGCCGCCATCGTCATCCCCCATGCCAACAGGAGGCCCAACCCTACAATTCGCCGCACCCTCTGCACCTTCGTCATCTCCCCACCTTAATCAGCACGAAATCACCCTGACCTGCGGCCCAAAACCCGATTCCCTTACTCTCCCACACTTCCCCCGCTTCCGTATAAGTATAAGAAGGTCCCGCCAACTCAATCTTGCACCACCGTCCTGCCCGGCAACACGGTAGTCACATTGACTTAGATTTGTAGTTTCTGAAAAACTACCCACGCTGGGTTCTTTTTTCGAGCCCAAGCTTCGTTTTGATGGAACTGCTGCTCAATCTCGCGTGGCTGCTTCTGGCACTCCCGGCCTATGGCCTGTGGCGCGCGTCCAGAACTCCGCAAGCTAGCCGCAAGGTCAGCTCTCTGCAGTGCCTGCTGGCTTTAGGATGCATGCTGGTCGTCCTCTTCCCTGTGGTTTCGGCCACCGACGATCTCCGCGCCATGCGCGCCGAGATGGAAGAGTCTCCTTCCAGCAAGCGCACCATCCGTGAGCCCAGCAGCGATAAGGCGTCGGCCTGGAAGTTGCACACTCCACCCGCACTGGCCAGGACCACGAATATCCTCTTGATTGTGAATGACGAGGACTGGCACCAGTTGCCGGCCCCGGATTTGTCCGTGCCGGCTCCGCCTGCCATCACGCAAGCGGGCCGCGCTCCTCCTGATTCTCTCCCCGTGTAGTCCCCCAAATCGCCGATCGTTCATAGAAGAAAAACGGCAGAGTATTTATTTATCTTTACGTGATTTTAGGGCGGAAAACGAGATAGTGGATTGTCGGCGGAATTCGTCGGCTACCCACAAACCGCCGGGGCCGAAACCCTTACACGGTGGATGCCCCATGGAGTCCTCGATGCACTGGAAATCTCTTGGTCTAGCGTTAGCCTTCGGCGCCGCCAGTCTGCTCGCCCAGACCGCGCCTCAGCCTGCGCCCGCGCCCCAAATCTGGACCTGGGACGCCGTCAAGAACTTCTTCGAACTGAACAACACATCGCTCCACGCCAGCCGGTTGAATATCGACGAACTGAAGGCACAGGAGATCACCGCCCACTTGCGGCCCAACCCAGACTTCACGCTGACCGCCGACGGCACCCAGATCGCTCCGAGCCATGGTGTGTGGACCCCGTTTGCCGGAACCTTCGTCTCCCCCGGCGTCAGCTATCTCTTCGAGCGCCGCAACAAGCGCGGACTCCGCTACGATGCCGCCAAGCAAGGCACCGCTATCGGCGTCGCTCAGCAGTCCGACTCGGAACGCAATCTCCTCTTCAACTTGCGCAGTGCATTCGTCGGCGTCCTGCAAGCCAAAGCTGTGTTGCGCCTCGCGCAGGATAATCTCGACTCCTACGACAAGATCCTGAAAGTCAGCCGCGACCGCTTCTCGGCCGGAGATATCGCCCGCATCGATCTCGATCGCCTCGAACTGCAACGCCTGCAATTCGAGTCCGACCTGCAAACCGCAGTGGTCAATCTGCGCACGACCAAGATCAACCTGCTCGCCCTGCTCGATGATCGCCGTCCCGTCGACAGCTTCGACCTCGACGGACCCTTCGACTTCAGCGAGGACCTCGCTTCGCTCGATGATTATCGTAAAGACGCACTCGACGCCCGCCCCGACCTGCGCGCTGCCGTGCTCTCGGTGAAGCAGGCCGAAACCAACTACCAGCTCGCCGAAGCCAACGGATCCACCGATCCCACCATCGGCGTCTGGTTCACGCACAACGGATCGTTCAATAATCCTGATGCCCTGAACACCATCGGCGCCAGCGTCAGCATCCCGCTGCGCTTTTTCGACAGCAATCAGGGCGAAAAGCTCCGCACCAAGATTGACGTCAAGCGCAACGAGAAGCTCCGCGAAGGCGTCGAGACTCAGGTCTACGCCGACATCGATTCCGCCTACGCCACCCTCAGCAGCAACATCAGTCTGCTGAAGCCTTACAAACGCCAGTATCTGGATCAGGCGGTTCGCGTGCGCGACACGGTTCTGTTTTCCTACCAGCACGGCGGCGCGTCGCTGCTCGACTTTATCAACGCGGAAAGTGAATACCGTACCGTCGAGTTGAATTACGTAAATCTGGTCGGCTCCTATCTGACCGCGGCAGCTCAGCTGAATCTGGCCGTAGGGCGCGAGGTAATCCAATGACAGAATTTATGTTCCCTGGCCGCACTGATAGCACGCCCATCCGCGTGTCATTATCCCGCCGCCTTCCGTTGATGCTGCTGCTGGCCGCCCTCGGCGGCGCCGCGGCCTGCTCGAAAGACACTCCCGCAGCCACCAGCAAGCCGCCGATCACCCTCGATCCCGACGTCTTCCTCACCGATCAACCCCAACTCTTCAAGACCGCGAAAGCCGAAACCCGCGCCCTCCCCACGCAGGTCACGGCTAACGGCACCGTCTCGCCGGACGTGAACCGCACCATCCACATCACTTCCCTTGGCGGAGGCCGCGTCGTCGATCTCAAAGTAAAGCTGGGTGATGCGGTGACAAAGGGCCAGACGCTGCTAGTGATTTCCAGCCCCGACCTCGCCGCTGTCACGTCCGACTATCAAAAGGCCAAGGCCGATGAAGTGCTCTCGCACAAAGCCCTCGACCGGGCCCAAATGTTATTTGATCGCGGCGCGATCGCAGCCAAGGACCTCGAAGCCGCGCAGGATGCGGAGGACAAAGCCAGAGTCGACGTGGAGACTGCCGAGCACCACATTCAGGTGCTGGGCGCCGATCCCGCTCATCTCAGCCCGCTCATCAATCTGAAGGCTCCCGAATCTGGAACCATCGTTGAACAGAACGTTGCCGGATTCGAAGGCGTCAAGAGTCTCGACAACACTCCCAACCTGTTCACCATCGCCAATCTCAGCGAAGTCTGGGTGGTCTGCGATGTTTTCGAAAACGATCTCGGCGAGGTTCATCTCGGCGACGCCGCCGAAATCCATCTGAATGCCTTCCCTAATCGTATTTTCAAAGGCAAGGTCGCCGACATCTCCCGGGTGCTCGATCCCAATACCCGCAGCGCAAAGGTGCGGATCGTGCTTGGCAACGCGGATGGCGCTCTCCGTCCCGGCATGTACGCCGTCGCCACCTTCCGCTCCCGTAAGCTGACCGCCCGCATCGTGGTCCCAGCAACCGCTATCATGCGCCTGCACGATAAAGACTGGGTCTTCCGCAAAGAAGGCGGCAACCGCTTCCGCAAGATTGCAGTCCAGGCCGACGGTCTGGCTCCCGACGGCATGCAGCAAATTCGCGACGGCGTGAAGCCCGGAGACGAACTGGTCACCAACGCCCTCGAATTTTCCACCGAAGCGGCGGAGAAGAAAGAATGATCCGTGCCCTGATCGACTTCGCCCTGCGCAACCGCCTGATGATTCTGGGCGCGTCGCTCGTGCTCTTCGCCTGGGGCATCTTTTCCTTCCATGCCCTGCCCATCGAGGCCTACCCCGACGTCGCCGACACCTATGCGCAGGTCATCACCCAGTGGCCCGGCCACGCGGCCGAGGAAGTCGAGCAGCAGATCACCGTCCCCCTCGAAGTCGAACTCAACGGCGTGGCCCATCTCACGCATCTGCGCTCTGTCTCGCTAATGGGCCTGTCGATCATCACCATCATTTACGACGACGAAATCACCACCTTCAACGCGCGCCAGGAAGTGCTCGACCGTCTGCAACTCGTGACCCTGCCGAACGGCGTGAATCCCGGCATCGGCCCCGACTACAGCCCCACCGGCCAGATCATGTTCTACACGCTCACCAGCACCAACCCGAAGGTCGACGTGATGGAACTCAAATCGCTGAATGACTGGGTCGTGGTGAACCAGTTGAAAGCGGTGCCGAACATCGTCGACGTGAATCCCTTCGGCGGCCCGACGCGCGAGTACCAGGTCCAACTCGATCCCGGAAAACTTGTTTCCTTCGGCCTCTCGCTGGCGCAAGTCGAGAACGCGCTGGTTGCGAACAACATCAACGCCGGCGGCGGATTCATCGAGCGCGGCGAGCAAGCCTTGAATGTCCGCGCCGTCGGCCTCATGCAGACCACCGACGACATTGCCGCCACCGTCGTGAAAGTACAGAACGGCACTCCGGTCCGCGTCCGCGATCTGGGCAACGTAGTTCAGGCACCCAAAGTCCGGCTCGGGCAACTCGGCAAAACCATCCGCAAAGAAGACGGCACCATCTTCAACAACGACGACGTCGTCGAAGGCATCGTCCTGCTCCGCAAAGGCGCCGTCGCTGAGACCACTCTCGACGCCCTCCACGAGAAGATTGATGAACTGAACGGCAAAAATGGCAAAGCCGGACTGCTGCCGCAAGGCGTGAAACTCGTCTCCCACCTCGACCGCAGCGAACTGATGCATCACACCACCCACACCGTCCTGCGCAATCTGACCGAGGGCGTCCTGCTGGTCACTCTGATTCTCTTCCTCTTTCTCGGCAACGTGCGCAGCGCTCTCATCGTCGCCATCACCATTCCCTTCTCTCTGCTCTTCGCCGCGATCCTTCTCGACCTGCGCCACATTCCCGCCAACCTGCTCTCGCTTGGAGCACTCGACTTCGGCATGGTCGTCGATGGATCGGTCGTGATGGTCGAAAACATCCTCCGCCACACCTCCTTCGGCAACACCAAAAAGTCGTTCATGGAAACGATCGCCATCGCGGCCCACGAAGTCCAGCGCCCGGTCTTCTTCGCCCGCGTCATTATTATTGTTTCCTATCTGCCCATCTTCACCCTGCAGCGCGTCGAAGGCCGCCTCTTCAGCCCAATGGCCTGGACGGTCGCCTTCGCCCTTCTGGGCGCCCTCGTCTTCGCCCTGCTCATCGCGCCGGTTCTGTGCAGCCTCCTCTTCAGCTCCGGAATCAAGGAGTGGCGCAACCCCGTCCTGGAGTGGCTCAACCGCACCTACGCTCGCTCCCTCGATTGGTGCTTCGACCACATGAAGTTCACTCTCGGCATGGGCCTGCTCGCTCTCGCTGTCATGCTGTTCATCGCCATGAGCGGAATCATCGGTTCCGAATTCCTCCCTCACCTCGACGAAGGTGCCATCTGGGTTCGCGGCACTCTCGCCCCCAGCACCGGACCCACCGCCAGCATCGCCATGTCGAAGAAGGCTCGTCTCGTACTGGCCAACTTCCCCGAAGTGAAGCAAGTCATCAGTCAAGTCGGACGCCCCGACGACGGCAGTGACGCCAGCGGCTTCTATAACACAGAATTTTTCGTCGACCTGCGTCCGCGCGATGCGTGGCGCAGCGACTTCCACGGAAAAAAAGACGAACTCATCGCCGCCATGGACAAAGACCTCCAGCAGTTCCCCGGCGTCGACTGGAACTTCTCCCAACCCATTTCCGACAACGTGGAAGAAGCCGTCAGCGGCGTCAAAGGCGAGCTCGCCGTGAAACTCTTCGGAACCGACCTGAAGACTCTCGAAGCCAAAGCCGACGAAATGCAGGGCGTGATGAGCCAGATCCCCGGCGTCGCCGACCTCGGTACGTTCCAGGTCCGCGGCCAGCCCAACGTCAACTTAAACGTCGACCGCGCCGCCGCCGACCGCTTCGGCATCAACGTCGCCGACATCCAGGACGCCGTCGAAACCGCCGTCGGCGGCAAAGCTCTCACGCAAGTCCTGATCCTCGAGCAGCGTTACGATCTCACCGTCCGCTACCAGCCCCAATTCCGCCAGTCCGTCGAGGACATCAAAAACATCCGCATTCTCGCGCCCACCGGCGAGCGCGTCTCCCTCGCCCAACTGTGCAACATCTCCCTCGACGATGGCGCCTCCACGATTTATCGCGAAGGCAACTCCCGCTACATCGCCATCAAGTACAGCGTCCGCGGCCGCGACCTCGGCTCGACCGTCCGCCAGGCCATCGATGAAGTCGGACGCAAGGTCAAACTCCCCGAGGGCTACCACCTCGACTGGACCGGAGAATACGAGAGCCAGCAGCGCGCCAACCGCCGTCTCGCATTCATCGTCCCCATCACGCTTCTGCTGATGTCGTTCATCCTGTATTCCGCCTTCAGTTCCTGGAAGTGGGTCGGCCTGATTTTGGCCGTGGTCGCGCTCTCTCCTCTGGGAGGCTTTCTGAGCCTGCTTATCACCGGAACGCACTTCAGCGTGTCGTCAGGCCTCGGCTTCCTCGCTCTGATCGGCGTCTCGGTCGAAATCGGCGTGATCATGATCGAGTACATCAACCAGTTGCGTACCCGCGGCCTTCCGGTGCGCGAAGCCGCCAAGGAAGGCGCTGCGCTCCGCCTGCGTCCCATCATGATGACGATGCTGGTCGCCACGCTCGGCCTGCTCCCGGCCGCCATGTCGCACGACATCGGCTCCGATTCGCAGCGCCCGTTCGCGATCGTCATCGTGGGCGGCCTGATCGTGGAATTACTGGTCAGCGTGATTCTCTGGCCAACGCTTTACGTATTCTCGGCTCGCCCCGGCGACCGCCTGCCTCCGTCCGAACAAAGCTTCATGGCCGAAGGCGAGCACGTCGACTAGGGGGGAAATATAGCGAGCAAGTTTGGGCCTGTGGTGTAAGGAACACGGCGGACGGCGACCTCGGTCGCCGCTCGCAGTTGCAAGTTCGACTCTTGCCAGGTCCACCAGTTTCAGATGAGGTTCCAGCGACTAGGGGTTAGACGAAGAACTACTTCTTAGCCACGGATTCACGCGGATTTCCACGGATTGAAATGCGCGAATAAGAAGGTCGGGTTTCGATTGGGAAGGAAACGAGGGGTGAGCTAAAGGCTCAGAGCTAAAGGCTGATAGCTGACAGCTGACAGCTGACAGCTGACAGCTCCAAAAAATAAGAGTTCCGAGGTGGTGTGGGGTCCATTCGTCTCGGCCAGTAGCTCGCGTTTGACCCTTGCTCGACCTGCTCTCGCTGCTTCCCTTGCGGGGAACTGCGCGCGATCTTCGCTTGGGCTCCGGGCTCACCGCCAACCGGATAAACCTACCCTACGCCTCGGAACTCTATCTTGCCTCCGACATTTCTTCTTCGTTCGCCTCGACCAGCGCTTTGCTATAGACCCTTGCTCGCCCTCCGTTCCAATCTCGCGATCAGAATAGTGACTCCGCTTGAGCCCCGGACGCCGCACCAACCGGAAAAACTTAAGAAGCTGTCAAAGAACGATCCTGTTGTACTCCTTCCATTGTTTCAGTCAACGACAAATACGCGTTTGTAAGTACATGCATTTTCAATCGAGTGCAGCTCATTCACAGGCCGGTGACCGGAAATAGTGCAGCGGCGCAATGCATTTTCCGCGGAAGCCGTGTCAGACGCGGCTTTCCGCAGGAGTCATCGCGCAAAAGCAACGTTGGCACGGAAGGAAGGAATTGCTTCTGAACTGTGAAAATCCCGCACTTTCCGCGTCTGGCAAGGGGTTTCAAGATTGCATTCTGAAAGCGACTCTGCGGAGGCAGGGGTCTCAGTCTGCCGCGGGACGGAGCCCTGCACGCTGGAGAAAGAACGCTGATATATTTCGGGTGACCGGTCAATGAGTGAAGCGATGTTTCGCCAATAACCTGTGGGACGGTCACATTCGGAGGGGCAAGATAGCTCTGATGCGCTGGATGCGGATGTTGGAGAAGGCTGTCGCGGATGGCGATGCCCGCACCAAGCGTGCAAGAAGGAAAGGGCCACGCACATTTCTGGGCATGGCCTTTATCCATTCACTTTTCTACTTGAAACGTTGTCCGGCAGCAGTCGCGCAGCCGGTTGCCAGCAGGTTGCCAGCAGGATCGAAGAATTCGACTGAAGCGGTGCTGGTAAATGAGTCGCTGCTTCTCCGCAATTGAATGGCCTGGGTGATCTTCTGCGTCTCCGTCAGAGCGCCGTTGAGGGTGATGAAGGCCGTGGAGGTCGCGCTGTAGCTGCCCTTGCCGATTCTGCTCCAAACACCGTGGCCGGGTCCGCGCTCTGCCGGGTAGAACATCGGGTTGGCCGTAGTCTCGGTCGCCGTGCCGCCTCGCGCAAGAGTCAACAAGGACGAAAATGGTGTGCCGAGCGGATTGCCGGTTGTACAGTCCACCAGGGTTACCTGCACTGTCCACGTGCCTTCCAGATTGCTGGCCGAAGATTCCCGGGCTCCCGACTGCGCCGCCGCGCTTAGCCCAAGTGACAGGAACAGCACGCCCGCGAGAGCTGCTGCATTGAAATCCTTCCACAAATTGAAATTCATGATCGTTTCTCCTGGGTTTGGAAATGTCGCCCGGGTTGCTCTCCGGTCGATCTTCAGCAATACTCTTCCCGGCGGCTGGGAAAGTCTTTGGCAAGGTCTGAAAGTTTCTGAATTTGCGTCTGAGAATTTCTGAGACCGTCGAAGCGTAACGGAATCATGCCCGGTTCAGAGCCTCACATCTTCGAGTTTGGAGACTTCCTCGTCGACCAGTCCAAGCGCCTTCTGCTGCGGGCAGGCGAGCCCGTGCCTCTCACCCCAAAAGTTTTCGATACCCTGCTTCATCTAGTGCAACATTCGGGACTCCTTGTAGGAAAAGACGAACTAATCCGTGCAGTCTGGCCTGACACCGTCGTCGAGGAGAACAACCTCAACCAGAACATCTCCACTTTGCGGCGCTTGTTGGGAGAAGACAGAGGTGAGAATCGCTACATCGTGACCGTCCCCGGACGGGGATACCGTTTTGTGGCCGCTGTGCGCTCGTCGGCGGAACTGGCAAGGGCCCCGATCCGGACCATTGCCGTCCTTCCCTTCAAACCACTCACCGCCGACCATCGGGATGAGGCGTTGGAAATGGGCATGGCCGACACCCTAATTGCCCAGCTCAGCAGCAGCCGCGCCACCATCGTGCGCCCTCTCAGTTCCGTGCGTAAATACACCAGTCTGGAACAGGACGCGCTGGCCGCGGGACGCGAACTGGGCGTCGAGTCGGTTCTGGACGGCAGTATCCAGAGCGACGGCAGCCAGATCCGGGTGACAGTTCGGCTGACCAGAGTAGCGGACGGCGCTTCGTTGTGGACGGGAAAGTTCGATCAGGAGTTTACCAACGTCTTCGCCGTCCAGGACACAATTTCCGAAAAGGTAGCCTCGGCGCTTGCGCTGCGTCTCAGCCATGATGAGAAGAAGCGATTGACCCAGCGCTATACACACAACGTAGAGGCTTTTCACTGTTACTTAAAGGGCCACTACCACATCGGCAAAGTTACGCGGCCGGCGATCAGGAAAGGCCTCGAGTTCTTTCAGAAGGCCATTGACGTCGATCCAACCTACGCACTCGCTTACGCGGGAGTGGCAGAGGCTTATCGCAGACTTCCTATCACCAGTGACGTAGCTCCCAAAGAAGCCTTTCCCAAAGCCAAGGCGGCGGCGAGCCGGGCTCTCGAGATTGATGAGAATATCGCCGACGCTCATTTGGCGCTGGGATTCACCAAGTTGTGGTTCGATTGGGATTGGGTGGCGGCCGAAAAAGAATTCAAAGTTGCCATCGATTTGAATCCTAGCGGCGGAGATGCTCACATGGGCTACGCCAACCTGCTCACCTGTGTGGGGCGCCATCGCGAGGCGCTCGCTGAAGCACAGTGCGCCGTCGAATTGGACCCGCTCTCCCTCATCGTGAACGCCAACCAGGCGCAGTTTCTGCATTGGGCAAGAGACGACGATGCGGCCTGGAGGAGAGTGCAGAAGACCCTCGAGATCGATCCCGATTTCTGGGTTGCCAACCTGGCACTGGGACGACTGCACATTCAGAAGGGCGAGTATCCGGACGCTATCATCGCTTTGACGAAGGCCAGAGACTTCTCCGGAGCCAACTCCGAGACCGTCTCGCTAATTGGCTACGCTTACGCGCGGGCTGGGGATCGCGCTCAGGCCGATGCCATTCTCGGCGAGTTGAGGTCCCGGTCAAACAACAGTCACGTCCCACCCCACAGCATAGCCGTGATCTACCACGGCCTCAGCGACAAGGATCAGACCTTCCAATGGCTGGAGAAGGCTTACGAGCAACGGGACGTCCGGCTGACCTTCCTTAAGACCGATCCCAAGTGGGATTCCATTCGCTCGGACGCACGATTTGTGAATCTCGTCAGGCGGGTGGGTTTGGGGTAGCTGCAAGGGTGGCGAGAACATAGCGCTTACTGACGGGGCACCCCCTAGACATCCTCGATTCGTCGTCGCAACAACCCAGCTTTCCCCCACCACACTCTTCCGAGCTGGCGATCACGCCAGAAAT
Source organism: Acidobacteriaceae bacterium (assembly GCA_003134655.1). Taxonomy (GTDB): domain Bacteria; phylum Acidobacteriota; class Terriglobia; order Terriglobales; family Acidobacteriaceae; genus Sulfotelmatobacter. The sequence goes on along the minus strand of PLBY01000097.1, from coordinate 31,277 downwards.
CTTATAGAGACTGCAGATTCCACTTTACAATAAGTTATACCTTATATAACATATTACTTATGATAGCAAGCTCCACCTTGAACCATTCCTTCGCTGCTCTCGCCGACCCTACCCGCCGGGCAATCCTCGCCCGCCTCGCCTTGGGCGAAGCGACCGTCATGGAACTGGCTAAGCCCTTCGAAATGACCCAGCCCGCGATCTCGCAGCACCTGAAAGTGCTCGAACAAGCGGGGCTCATTGTCCAGCGAGTCGACGGCACGAAGCGCCCTCGCCGGTTGGCGAAGCCCGGTATTGAAGCGATGGACCAATGGCTCGCCATGTTGCGAAAAGCCTTGGAGAAAAACTACGACCGACTCGATGAAGTCCTGGCCGCGATGGAACCAAATCGAAAGGGGAAACGATGACCACTATGACTAAATTGACTCTCAAAACCGAAGGCGATACCCATATCGTGGTGACCCGGCATTTCGCTGCGCCGCCCGAGGCCGTGTACCGAGCGCACACCGATCCGAAACTCGTCCAAAAATGGCTGCTTGGCCCCGAAGGTTGGACCATGCCCGTCTGCGAAAACGACGCCCGACCCGGCGGCAAGTTCCGCTACGAGTGGACGAATGAGAAAGGAAAAGGATTCTACGTCACTGGCGAATTTCTTGAACTCAAGCCTTACAGCAAAATCGTCCACATCGAGCGCATGCACCTTCCAGATCCAACGCCCGACAATCACGTTGAGACCCGCTTCGAGCCGGATGGAGCCGGCACATTGATGACCATGCGCATGACTCTGCCCGACGCACAAACGCGGGCCGCCATGCTTGCAACAGGAATGGAACGCGGAATGGAAGCGAGCTACGTCCGGCTGGAAAGCATGATTTAGCCTGACCTTGTCCGGTTCGCTCCCTCTAGCCTGTACCTGACGAAAAAAAGCCGGAGCGCGAGTTCCTCCAGCGCGCTCCGGCACCGCGAGCAAGAAATCCGCAGCGGTGAACTTCGATAGCTTTGTGGCCCGTCCTGGGTCAGCCCCTTTTTCGGGAAGACCACAGACGGGACACATCTCAGCGGCTCAGTCCCCTACTTCCCCGTTCCGTTGAGTTGTACGGTTTGCGTGCCCACCGCGTCCTTGATGCTCAACGTCGCGGAGCGCGCGCCGGTCACAGTCGGCGTAAAGCTAACAGTGATCGTGCAATTCCAGTGGGCCTTGCGGCTAGCCCCGCAGTTCGAGGTCTCACTGAAGTCGCCAGGGTCGGTGCCTCCCAACGTGATGCTCGTAATACTGAGAGTCTTGCTCTGATCGTTGGTAAGAATCACAGTCTGCGATTTCTTCGTGGCCACCGTGACCGATCCATAGTTCACGGTCAGCGGCGAAACGCTCACCGGCTGCGTGCTGTTGAACATTACAGTGAGATAGCTGGGGTTGAAGAGGACGGCGTCTACCAGCGCGACATCCAGCATGCCGTCGCCGTTGAAATCGGCAACCGCGGCGCTCATGACGCTCCTGCCAGAGTAAAAAATCTCCGAACTGTTGAATGTGCCATCGCCGTTGCCCTGGAGTACGACGGGCCCGGTGGGAGTGCCCCCAAAGTAGGGAATGACTGCATCCAGTTTCCCGTCTCCGTTGAAGTCGCCCACAAGCGGAGTTGATGGGCTCTGATACGGCAAGCAGTTGATCGAGCCGGGTGTGAACGTCCCGTTGCCATTTCCTTTCAGGAAGGCGTAGCCACGGTCGTTATTGGTGCAACCGTTGGCCGTGGTGGTAACCAGCAAGTCCGCTTTTCCGTCCTTGTTGAAATCGGCAGCAGCCAGCGTGATCGGGTAATACGGCGTCACGGTCGCGATTGGAGTTCCGAATGTGCCATTGCCATTCCCCAGCAGCACGTAGACGGCGCTAATATTGCCATTCGTCGTCACCGCGATATCTGTCTTTCCATCGCCATTAAAGTCGGCAAAGGTCAGAAAAATGCTGCTCGGGTTGATCGCGGCCATACCCGTAATCAGCGTTCCCGCGTTGTGTGTGCCGTTCCCTTTGTTGAGCAGCACGCTGATGGTGCCGTCTGCGTTTTCCGTCACGATGTCCAGTTTCCCATCGCCGTTCACATCGACAAGATAGACCTCTCCCTCTTGGGCTATAGATCCAGTGGGGTAGTAGACAGCCGTCTTGAACTTTCCGGTCACCAGACCGGTCAGCACTGCGACCGTGTTGTTCTGGCAACCAGCGAACGTGGCATCTTGCATCGTCGCGACGATATCGGCTTTGCCGTCGCCATTCACATCGCCCGTGGCCACCCACTCGACAAGATTGTTGGCGCAAGTGCTGGCGGTGACCTGCGACGTCGTTCCCAGCACTCCGTGTGCACTGCCAAGGTTGATGCCGATCTTTCCGTTGGCGCCCCCGCTGAGCGACTGCGCGATGTCGGGGAATCCGTCGCCGTTGAAATCCGCGGTCGCGATGTTATTCGCCAGCAGAGTCGTGCTGTACGCGTAAATCGGGTTGGTCTGGAAGCTTCCATCACCGCGGCCCAGGGACACGGTATTGGTATTGAACCCATTCGTGTCCAGCAGGTCGAGCGTGCCGTCGCCGTTGAAATCTCCGACAGCCACAAGATAATTACCGCCGTTGGTCTGAGCCTGGAGCGGGTACGCCGGCCCGGTGCTGAACAGGCCGGTTCCTTTGCCGAGGAACGTGAAAAGGTCGCCCGCAGAGTCCACCAGCACGATGTCCAACTTCTTGTCGTTGTTGATGTCGGCCAGCACTACGTTGTCGGTCGCGCCCATCGGCACCCCATTGATGACGCTGCTTTCCTTGAACGTGCCGCTGCCCTGGTTCAGGAAGATGATGACGCCCTGATTTTCATTGGTCACCACCACGTCCGGCTTCTTGTCGCCGTTGAGGTCGCCAATGGCGATGCCGTCGCCCGTCGCTGAACCCGACACTCCGGACGGATAGTAGACTCCCGTTGCAAATGTCCCGCTGCCGGCGTTCAGCAGAATGCTGATGCCGTCGTTGGCTGAAATCGCAAGGTCAAGTTTGCCATCACTGTTGAGATCGCCCACGGCTAGGCCGCTGCAGCATCCCGCGGTAGTGCCGGTGCCGTAATTGACTGGAGTCTTGAATGTTCCGTCTCCGTTGCCTAGAAAAACGTAAACACCGTTGTTCGGCGTCAGGGCCACCAGGTCGAGCTTGCCATCCCCGCTCACATCAGCGGCCACAATGCTGTTGGGTCCGGGATTGAAGATGCTGCTGCTGGGAGCGTTATAGACCCCGCCGGCAGTGAACCCTCCTGCGCCGTTACCCAGGTAAATATTGACTTGCGTGCTGGTGGTAGTGCTGTTGGTCGCCCACACAGCGACATCGAGCAGGTGGTCTCCATTAAAGTCTCCCACGGCGATGGCCTCGGGGAAGAAGTTGCTCACGCCGATAAAGAGAGTGATCGGCGCCTGGAACGTACCGTCTCCCTTCCCCAACATCACGTTGAGATTGGAACCATAATCAATGTTGACCACATCCAGCTTGCCATCTCCGTTGAAGTCACCAGTGGCCACGGCTACGGTCGACGGGCAGCAAGGGCCTGAGGTGAACGTATTCGGCGCCGGAAAAGTCACGGGAAAGGTTTGCGCCTGCGCCGGAACCACCACCCCAGCAACTGCAACCACAGCGGCGAGCATGGTAAGCGCCAACGCGCCCGAGCGCTTACCCTGCCAGAAATTCGAATTCATCTTCTGTCTCCTGAGAATGATTTGCCTGAGGACTTGGTTCCGGGGGAGTAGCGTGCGTAGCCTCGCCCGGAACCTGCTTCGCGTCAATGGATTGGGGTTGGCGCGTGGCTTGTCGCTGGATAGCGAGCTAACGTCAATATTGGTAGCTATTTGCGTGGATTGATTGCCCGGAAACCGGGGCTTCGACGAGCCCGAAAGTGCCATTCTCCCGGCTCGCGCTGGATGCTAGACTCAGCTCCTCCTGCACCCATCTTCTTTTTATATGAGTTCGGATCCAGTTCTTAGGAGTTCAGATCAGTCGCCGCCAGTTCCGATTCGCTTCGGTGTGTTCGAAGCTGATCTCGACGCCGGTGAACTCCGCCGGAATGGCGTCAAGGTCCGTCTCCAGGACCTGCCCTTCCGTGCGCTCGCGCTTTTGCTGGCGCGTCCCGGAGTCGTGATCACCCGCGAAGAATTCCGGCAGGCCCTCTGGCCCCCTGACGTCTTTGTGGATTTTGAGCAAGGCATCAGCAGCGCTGTCATGCGCCTGCGCGACGCCCTCAGGGATTCCGCCGACAACCCCATATTCATCGAAACCGTAGAGCGCCGAGGCTACCGTTGGATCGGCCCCATCCATCCGCCCGAACCAGTCGCCCCAGCATCGTCCGCTCAAGACTTTCCCGTACAAGCCTCCCCGGAACCACCAACTCCTTTCGAGGCAGCGTCGCAGGCGCCGCCTTCAATCGCATGGCGGAAGCTGATCTATGCCCTCCCGTTACTGGTCTTGGTGTTCGCCGTTTGGATCTTCCGTCCCGGCTCTCACAACGCCGAAGCGGGCGTGAAGTCCGCTCCGTCTCCTACCCGAAGCGTGCATCCACCAGCCAATCACGAGGCTGAGGAGTTCTATCTTAAAGGCCGTTTCTACTGGAACAAGCGCACTCCTGAAAGTCTGACTCAGGCCGTCGACGCCTTCACCCAGGCCATTGCGCGCGATCCCAACTATTCCGACGCCTATGTTGGTCTGGCCGACTGCTACAACCTGCTTCGCGAATTCTCCGCCATGCCCCCGAACGAGGCCTTTCTCAAAGCGTATGCTTCGGCGAAGAAGGCGGTTGAACTCGACCCGCAGTCCGCCGATGCCCACGCCTCACTCGCCTTCGTGTCTATGTGGGGAATGTGGGACGCGCGCGACGCCGAAAAAGAATTCCGCCGCGCCATTGAACTCGATCCCAGTAACGCGAAAGCCCACCACTGGTTTGCAACTTTTCTGCATGCCTTGGGCCGTCACGACAACGCCCTTTCCGAGATCGACATTGCCCGCAAACTGGACCCAAACTCGTCATCGATTCTTGCCGACAAGGGGGAACTGCTGAGGGGCGCGGGACATTACGAACAGGCCTTGCAGGTCCTCACTCAACTCGAGGCCGCCGAGCCTGACTTCGTTTCCCCGCACCGCTATCTGCAGTTCGCATACTTCGATGCCGGAGACTACCCTCATGTCATCGCCGAACTGAAAAAGGTTGGGCTTCTCAGACACGATGCTGTGGAACTCTCCGAAACGGACGCGGCAGCCAAAGGCTTCGCCACTGGCGGCGAACGTGGCCTGCAACAAGCTCTTCTGGCGGAAAGAACCCGGCTGTATGAACAGGGGAAGTTGTCGGCCTATTATGTCGCCCAGAGTGATGCCCGCCTGGGCAACACCGTTGAAGCCCTCAAGCACGTGACCATCTGCGTCCAGTCGCATGACGGGTTGGCATTGAATCTCGGCGAGGACCAGAGTTTCACCAGCCTCCGTGGCGACCCAGCCTTCGAGCACCTGATCGCCATCATCGGCTTGCCGCCCGTGCAGTAGCGAGCGAGTGTCCGCCCCGCCGCTCGATCGCGAGTCTTCTTATGCGCCGTGCAATTTCTTCTTACCCGGGGCCGCGCTCTTAACCACGGCCGCCTTCTTCCCCTTCCCGCCCCCTACAATATCTGCGATCGTCGTGTGCTCCAGAATCTTCGCCGCCGCATCCCGCACCGCCAGAAACACTTCATACAGTGCCCGGTGGTCCGCATCCTTCGCGATCAGCCCCCGCAACTGCTCGGCATCTCCCATCGGCGCCAGCGGACCATCCACCAGTCGGATAATATCGCTCAGCGGAATCTCCGCCGGATCGCGCCGCAGCTGGTATCCGCCTCTAGCGCCTCGCACGCTGTCGACAATGCGCGCGTTCTTCAGCTCCAGCAAAATCAGTTCCAGGAACTTTTCCGGCAGATCGCTCTCCGCCGCAATATCCCGGATCTTGATCGCGCCCTGGTCGTGCCGCCGCGCCAGCGTCATCATCGCCTGCAGCGCGTACAGTCCTTTTTGCGAGATCTTCAAAGTTGCCTGCCTTCCCCCGTCCCGCCCTGATTGTGCCCCATTTCCCGCCGGTTGCCTAGCATCTTTGCAGTGCCGCGTATGGCATGGCAGATCTAGCGTGGGCCTTGAAGTTCTGCTAAAGAACGCCCCCTTTGGGTGGCGCAGCGCTTTGAGCGCTGCGATAAAGAGTTCCTTTTCTGTCAGGGTTTTAGCCCCCGAGGTTGATTATTCCGTAGTTGATTATTCCGTGGAGGAGCGGCCCTTCAGGGCCGCGTAAGGCGTGTGGAATGAGATGGGCTTCAGCCCCTGTGGTCGGCTCCCCGCGAACACTACACTCAGATCGTCGCTACATCGAGCACATTGTGGCTGTCCACCGGGACACTGCACAAACATCGCTCGTACGCCTCGTACATCCCTTCGAAAATCCGATCCCACGAAGTCTCCAAAGCCTGCCGCCGCGCCGCCGCGCGCATGGTCGAGAGCAATTCAGGCTGGTCCATCAACCTCGCCGTGTAAGTCACGAACTCATCGAAGTTGCGAGCAACAAATCCCGAACTCCCCTCCCGCACCGTAAACTGCGGCCCACCTTTATCAGTAACGATTGCCGGCACTCCCGACGCAAACGCCTCCAGCACGACCAGACCGAACGTGTCGGTCTCCGACGGAAACGCCAGCACATCAAAATTCGCGAAAGTCCGTGAAAGTTCCGTTCCCCGCAGCACGCCCGTCAGCTCAACCTGCCGCATATTGTTCTGCAGCCACTCCGATTCCGCGCCTTCCCCCACAATCACGAATTCAAAATCGCGATAGCCCTTGTCGAGCAGCGCCTGCTCCAACCGCGCCAACACGCGCACGCTCTTCTCCGTCGTGAGCCTCCCCACATAACCGATGCGAAACGCTCCATCCGTCCGGTCGCGAACTTCAGGGCTGAACACTTCCGTGTCCACCGCGTGCGACATCAAGTAGCAAGGCTTCCCCGTTGCCGCCTCCAGCACGCGGATCATCTCCTGATTCGGCGCAAACAGCAGCCGCGGAATGTGGTAGAACCGCGCCGACGCCCGAAAACTTAGGCGCTCCGCCACGTCCGCCAATTTCCCAGCAACATCCTGCGGCAGGAACGACACCGCAGCCGCCACCCGCCTTCGAGCGTATTGATGAATATTGGTTTGCCACGAGGCCGCCAGCGGAATTCCCATCTTGTGCGCGACGTACGCCCCCAGCGTCCCCACATCGCTAGGCCCCGTAATCTGCACCACATCCGGACGGAACTCCCGCAGCATTGGTTCCAGTTTCCGGTAATGTCTCAGGAAAAGAAGATCGTAGTCATGCGCCCGGTCCAGCGGAAACTTCACCGGACTGCGCGATAGTTGGACGCGGGTCACCGGCCCTGCCGTCGTTACCTCGTCCTGCGGCCCAGCATGCACCATCAGAAACGGCAATTCCTGCCGCCTGGCGAATGCTTCAAAGTACCGGCTGGTTTGGGCCACGCCGTCCACCTCATGGTAGACGCACGGAAAAAACGCGACCCGTGGACTCCCCTTCTTCACGTAAGCGCCTCGGAAGAAACCGCATCGCTGGAAACTGCCTCTGCCGGAAGAACCTCCGCCACAATTTCCCGAGGGACGTCCGGAACGGCTCCGCGTCTGAAAACGCGCTCCATCGCGCGCTGCACGGTCGCATTCTCCAGCAGGCGGATCCCCCCCAATATCTGCTCCACAAACTTCGGGGGAGCCTTCCATAGCGCCGAAATCGGCTGGTCCGGCCCGCCGTTCGCATCGGGATGAAAAATACGCTCATCCCACCGCCGCGAGCCAATCGGATAATCCGGATAATTGCGGATCACATCCAGCAACGTTCGCGTTGTCCGGACGCTCACCGGTTCGGTGTACTGCGGCATCAACAGCACGTGGCTGCATTGCTCCAGCCGGATCTCACTCACAAACTCGCAGAACGTTTCAGCGCTCGTCAGGTTCAGCGCCCCGCTGGCTTCGCATCCGTGACGGTCTCCGCCGGCAACCAGTGGCCGCTCCCACTGCTCAGCCAGTTCACGCACCAGATTATTTTCCTTCGTGCTGCGCGTGGCATTGATTTCGAAGGCGTGCAGGAACTGCACCGCACATGTCAAAAATCGCTCCAGCGCCTTGTCGTCCCTGTGCACTCCCACGCAAGTCTGCGTCCATAGCGGATGGTTGAACACCACCAGCACATCGGGAAACGCATCGAGCATCGCCAGCAGTTCCACCAGGCGTGCTTCATCTGGATTCCGTGTGTATGCTGCCAGATCGTCCATAATGGCCTGCGCCTGGCCGCTCGGCAGATTGTGGACTCCAAGATGGAAAATGGTTCCCGCATAGGGAACGCTCCACTCCAGCGAAATCGGCGTCTGCGCCGTTTCCCTCGCCGTCCGCAACAACAGCGGCGCTTCAATGGTGTCGTGGTCCGTCAGCGAGATCAGGCTCTTGAGTCCGACCGTATTCTCGATCTGATCTCTCTCCGTCTCGTACGCGAGCTTCGGCGACAGCGGCGGGGTCCAGTAGGCCCGTGCGAAATCTACCGGGATCCGGGACTTCCGGCACTGCTTTTCCAGAGCCTCATGCAGCATAGGACCCTTTCGGGCCAACTCCGGTATCAGCTGAAGGCTTTCCTTAGAGCGGTTCGTATGACCGTGTAGTGAGACCGCGGCCCGTGTATCCCGGCCAAGGTCCGGTCCATGCCAGAAGCAAGAGAGTTTTGTTTCGGCCATTCGCAATTTTTTGAGGTACGGGGTTCCTAATTCTAGCCTAGGACTGCTTGATTAGCGACCTTTCTTTCAGTCGCTGTTCCTGAACTAGTTAGATGCGTGCCACCATCCCATTCAGGGTAACTGCGATACATATTTCCGGGTATCAAACTGACCAACAACCTCTTACGCTGGTAACTTGGGGGCACGCCAACTCTCTGTGCTATACTGTCGTTGACGCTTTTTCCACGGTTTGCTCGTGACGCGGTGGTCCCTCGTTGGATCAGATTCATCTCCGCCTTTCCTGCCCGCCGTTTAGTTCCAGCGTGAATTCAAAACAATGTGAGCGGCATGGAAGCTTCACGTGTGTCAGGTGTATTGACATAGTGATAAACGTGTATATCGACAGGCCCCTCCAGAAAGAATCAATCTAGAATGACTACATTTACCGAACTGCCCTTGTCTGCGGCTTTGCAGCAGAAGCTCGCGGCGGCGCAATTCATCACCTTAACGCCGATCCAGGAGCGCGCGATCCAGCCTGCTCTTGAAGGAAAAGATGTAATCGGCACCGCCCAGACCGGCACCGGCAAGACTCTCGCCTTTCTGATCCCCGTGATCGAAATGCTCCGCAAGGAGCCTTCGGCACAGGCCACCGCTTTGGTCCTGTTGCCCACGCGCGAGCTCGCCATGCAGGTCCACGAACAGTACGAGCGGCTGCGCACCAAAACCATGCCCAAGGCCGCGCTCGTCATCGGCGGCGTTTCTGAGAAAGGTCAGATTCAGGGCCTGCGCGCCGGATCGTCGCTCATCATCGCGACTCCTGGACGCCTGCAGGATCTTACCGATCGCCGCTTCGCCGACCTGCGCTACATCAAGATGCTCGTCCTCGACGAAGCCGATCGCATGCTCGACATGGGCTTCCTCCCGGCCATCCGTCGCATTCTCGCGCTCTTGCCCAAGACCCGTCAGACCCTGTGTTTCTCGGCCACTCTCGAGCAGTCCGTCGCTGGACTCGTGCACGAATACATGCGCGATCCTGTCCGGGTTGCTTTGGGTTCAGTCCTAAAGCCGGCCGAAAGCGTCGAACTGAAAGCCTACGAAGTCCGTCCCGGTGAAAAGCTCGACGTACTCCGCCAGCTTCTCTACAACGAAAAAGGACAGACCCTCATCTTCACCCGCACCAAGCGTGGCGCTCAGCGCCTCGCTCAGGAACTGGCCCGCGACGGCTTCACCGCCACCATGATTCACGGCGATCGCTCGCAGTCGCAGCGCAACGGCGCCCTCAGCGGATTTCAGGAAGGCCGATTCCAGGTGCTGGTCGCAACCGACATCGCGTCCCGCGGCTTGCATTGCGACGACGTCGCTCACGTCATCAACTACGACTTGCCCAAGATGGCGGAAGACTTCATCCACCGCGTAGGCCGTACCGGACGTGCTGGATTGTCAGGCCGCGCGACCACGCTGGCCGCCGGAGTCGAAGTCGTCGAACTCCGTAACATCGAGCGCACCCTGAAGCTGCGCATCGAACGCATGCAGATGGACCCCTCCGGCGCACCGCAGTCGAGGCGCTCGGTCCAGAACACGCTGGCGTCGCGCACATTAACGGCGCTGCCCGGCGAGGTTTTCGTCTAAGGACTTTGGGTGGCGCAGCGCTTCAGCGCTGCGATCAGGTGGGGATGATGAGTGGGGCTTTAGCCCCTGAGGTTCTGCTACCTTTCCCTGCAACCCAAAAAGAAAATCGCCGGAGCTCAGCTCCGGCGATTCAGTTTCTACTCGTTACCGCCCGATCTTGGGGCTCGGGATAAACGTTTCCGCCGGCTCGGGTTCGTCCTCGGTACCGATGCGGAACAACGCCGCCTGCGCTTCGGCAAGCTCCCGTAGTTCCTGCATCTCGTCGACGACTTCGCCTTCCGGCTTATCCTGTTTGCGCTGGACCCGGCGCTCGGCCTTGTCGCGCTGTTTCTGTTGGCGCGTCTGTTCCTTTTGGCGTTTAGTAAATGTTGATCGTCCTCGTGGCATTCACAATTCCTCCTTGATGTTATTGCTTGCGGTGCCGGCCCGCACCACTGCGCGTCCCGGCTGCGTACAGAAACCAACAAACCTACCAGCGCGGCTCGCGCGGTTGGCGTGCGTGTCCCTGATAGTCGTCGCGCCCGCGTCCGCCCCCGCCTCCACTGCCGCCGCCAAATCGCTTTCCACCACCACCGCCGCCACCGCCCTTGGGACGGTCGGTCTTGGGCTGCGCTTCGTTGATCTTCAACGCGCGTCCGCCCAGTTCCGTTCCGTTCAGGGCCGCGACCGCTTTATCCGCCTCGGCAGGATTGGTCATTTCCACGAACCCGAAACCCCGGGCCCGGCCTGTCTCCCGGTCCGTCACGATGCTGACTTTTTCCACCGCACCGTGAGCCTCGAACACTGTTCGCAACTCTGACTCGGTTGTGCTGTGGGGCAAATTACCTACGTAAAGGTTCTTCATTGCAATTCCTCTCTCAGTAAATCATCTAAAGTTCGGGACTCCGATGCGACCCGCTTCGATTCCCGTGTTTCCATATCGCGCGGCGGCACAGGCCGGTCCTGCGTCGCCTTGGTGCGCGCATGCGACAGCGAGCGCACCGCGGAAATTCGCCGCGAAGCCTCCAAAATCCCCCACCATTGCGACACGATGCCAGGCAGATCCGCCGCCAGCGCAGTCTTCACGTCTGCCCACGACGCCTGATCCCTGCTCGTCGGAACCATCCGAACCCGATCCGCCTTCGGTGCATCGGCCAGATAGCCCGGCTTTCCCACCAGAAACGAAATCTGCTGCGGCGGCGTGGCGTTGCGCATGTCGTCACAAAACTTGTCGCGGTGACCCAGTCCGCTTTCCATATCGATCAGCACCAGGCTGTAAAGATCCGCGCGCCACCATGACCGCGCCTCACCGATGTCGGCCGCGCAATCCACTACCATGCCCAGCTTTCTCATCGACTCCGCCCGCAAGTCGCGCTTGGTCGTCGACGTGTCCACCAGAAGAACGCGTTTGCTTTTCAGCTTACTGGGCGGCGCGGAAAGCGGCAGCCCCAGTAGCGGTGTACTCATGCCACCACCGTCTTCTTCGCCGAACTCGACCCGGCCGCTTTCGCGTGCGCGATCTCATTCTTCAGCAGCGCGCGATTTCGCATCCGCTTCGCGGCGTTCTGCTTCCGGATTCGGTTGTACCTCGATTTGTCGCCGTTAATTTTGGACATAATGCACTCCTGTCATTCGGGCAGGTTGATGTGCCGTTGGTCTGCTGGATCGATCGTGGGACTGCTGGCAACCGTGATCGCGACAAGCCTCAGCGCTTCGTCACAACCCACGTCTCTGGATGGAGCAACCGCGTCCTGCCCCGGCCCAAATTGAATTGTTCAGGGACGCTCCCTGGTACAGAAAAGACGCCTCTCGATCTCTCAATCGCGAAGGCGCAAATAGGGCCATGGGTCTTCGAGGTTAAGTATTTCAAGTATACGCTGTTTACCCTAATCCCGCTTCCGGGAGAAAGGACCTTATGTAGGGACAGTCGCCTCGGCTGTCCTCCGTTCCGATCGGTGGCCGCAGTTTGAAGAGCGGCGTCATCCTGACCGGAGCCGTTTTTCAGGCGGAGGGAAGGATCTCGCGTGGAAGAGAAGGAAGGCAATCCAATCCCAAGTCTGAGGTCGCTGCCCGGACCGGGCTGTTTTCAGCTTGCCAATCCAGCCCACTCCACGTACTATAAAGAAGTACGTTGTCCGAATCGGAACGTGAGCAGTTCTTGCTTCAACAGCCAGTAACCTCTCGCAGTACCTCCGAATCTCTCCAGCGTAAAATCGATTCACAAACAAAGGAACACCTAACACCATGGCAGAACAAGGAACAGTAAAGTGGTTTAACGACGCCAAGGGCTACGGCTTTATCAGCCGCCAGTCGGGCGAAGACGTTTTCGTGCATTTCTCGGCGATTCAAGCAGGCGGCTTCCGCAGCCTGCAAGAGGGCCAAACCGTGCAGTTCGACGTGACCAAGGGCCCCAAGGGCTGGCAAGCTGAGAACGTCCAGCCGCTGTAGACCATCCCCTTATTGCAAAAAGGCGATCTCGCAAGAGATCGCCTTTTTCACGTCTGTACCCCAATTATTCAGAAATCAATGGTGCCATCGAAGGGACTCGAACCCCCACACCCTTGCGAGTACATGGACCTGAACCATGCGCGTCTGCCAATTCCGCCACGATGGCAAGTGGACTTTCATTGCAGCAGCGACCCATCGTCGCCGTGTCAGGAAGACCTACACGTCTATTCTACAGACGCGACGCCACCTGTCAAACCAGCGAGGCAAGGTTTTCCTTCGTGATCCTTAGTGTCCTTAGTGGTTGATGCCTTTGAATCCGCCCCTACTCCAGCTTCGCCGTCATCGTAATCTTCGCATTCAACACCTTCGACACCGGACATCCCTTCTCCGCCGCCTCCGCATACTTCTGAAACGCCGCCGCATCCGCGCCTGGCACTTTCCCCACCACATCAATGTGGCTCGCCGTAATCGTCCATCCCGAATCCAGCTTGTCGAGCGAAAGCGTGACCGAAGTCGAAATGCTCTCCGGAGTCAGATTCGCCCCGCCCAGCTGCGCCGACAGCGCCATCGAAAAGCATCCCGCATGCGCCGCCGCAATCAACTCTTCGGGATTCGTCCCCGGAGCATTCTCAAACCGCGTCGTAAACGAATACGGAGTATTGTTCAGCACCCCACCCGGCGCCGAAATCGAGCCCTTCCCATCCTTCAACCCGCCCTTCCAAACCGCACTAGCCTTCCGTTGCATGATCGTCTCCTAGCTATGATCTCTGAAGCTCGCCTAATTGTAGTCGGAACCCAGCAGACCTGTCAGGACAGCAGCCCCAGAATGGACCAAATTGATCCCGAAGACGGAGGTTAAGCAGAAGACAACTGAGTACTGAGTACCGAGTACTGAGTACTGCCTTTTCAATAGAAATCCGAGCAGCTCAAATAAAACCCACACTGCGGACACTTCATCTTGCACCGGCTCTCCCGCAACTTCGACGAGCAGTTCGGACAATACTGCCCCGGATCGGCCGACTTCACTCCCGCCCCATGTCCGCTCTCACTCGCTACCGGTGCCGTTGTTTGTTCCTGGCTCATACCCACGAACCGTATCCTGCGCTCCCGCCTCCCGCAAGTGCAGATGTCGATTCCGCAGCGGACGAAACCTGCGACGCTTCCATCCCAACCCTACGCAGCGCGTTCACTCACGGCCAGCGGAGTCCGGCTCCAGCAGTCGGCCACCAGTCGCCACACGCCCAGCCTCCGCCATACCTTCACATACTTCCCGCGCTCTGCCACCATAGAGCCGTCGGCCTTGCGCACCACGACTGAGAAGCGTCCGATCTCCATCGCCATATCGCCGGAATATTCCACCCGCGCGGTTTCCATGCGCAGATCGCCGTACCCCAACTCACCCAACTGGCGCAGCAATCGCTCCACAGCTTTTTGCCCGTACGCTCCTTCATGGTGCGGGGCCATCAACTCGCCGTCAGTCGCGAACAGCCCTGCAGCCTGATCGTAGTTTCCAGTATTGAACGACATGGCGAAATCTTGGGTTAGGTCGCGCAGTTGGGACTCAACATCACGGAAGGGACGAGAGTCCCCTAAGGGACTCGTGTAAGGCCGGTACATCTACTACCTCCTGGGGGAAGGCACACGGCTGAACTCTGCTTGGCCAGAAGCCGAGCCAACCGGAAAAGCCCGCTCATTCTAGCGCAAAACCAACTTATGGAAAGAGAAAAGTTTTCTGCGCGCCCATTCAAAAATTGGATGGGAGAAAAATCGATACGGCAGTTATCTCTCAAACGGAGCCGAGCGGCTGGGCAGCCGCAACAAACCGGAAGCACTGCTCGACGGCTCCCCCACTCGTCCGGGGTTGTCGCGCTCCGCGATCTGACGCTTCACGCGTTCCATCAGCACTACCAGTTTCTTTGACTCGTGGTCTCTCTCTGCCTGCTTGCACATCTTCTGGAAGTCCTGCGGAGCGTAGCTGACACGATTGGTCATGGGGGAAAGACCTCGAATGATGAGAAGGCATAGCCTAACCGATTGCCGACACCTTGCCAAGCCCCATCAACCGGTGTTCCCTTGAGATGAATTCTCCGCCCAAAGGGTTTAGTTTTTTCACAACAGACCAGCAATCCTCCTACTCCGCGCCCGCCAAATACTGGTATTCATTCCCGCCCTCATCCGCCAGCAGCACCCACAACGAATACACGCCCAGCGCCGTCCCCAATGGCGGATGAAACAGCGCCAGCACTCCCATGATGATAGCCGCCGTTCGCGCCCAGGGCGCCCGCTGCATCAGTCCCAGGCCCACGCAGACTCCCCCGGCCGCCAGAATCAACAACGTACCGCTCGCCAGGGTAAGCAGAACCTCCCACACTCCCGGCCACGGCTCTTGCTCGTGCATCATGAAATGCAGGCTGCGCCCAAACACCATTAACCCCGCCGCCGGGATCAAAAACAGCCCCCCGATCGCCATCCACAGCGTCCCTAGCGTGCGCAGATGCCGCTCCAGCCGCGATTGCGCTACCCCGCTGACCGGATCTCCAATTCTCCGCCCGCACTTGGGACACACCACAAATCCGGCCTGCGTCTCCGTTCCGCACCGGTTGCAGAACATACACCCTCCCCTGACTCCACTCTCAGGTACGCAACCCACGGCCTGGCGGTTTCGTGAAAAGCACGCCTCCCCTCGCGCTCCTGAGCCCTCGCTCTTAACTTAGGAGGTTGCGGAAAAACTAAAAATGCGTGCACCAACGTGGAAGAGCGGCCCTTCCAGGGCCGCGTAAAGCATGTGGAATCAATGTGGGCTTCAGCCCCTGTGGTCGATTGACTCGTGATGGGCGCGTTTTTCCGCAGCCCCTGGAGATACGTGACCTTAGTTACGTTGAGCCGGTGACCCTTTTCGCTGAAAATTACCGCAAGGCCGATTCTGCCTTGCGGGAGAAAAGCGTGTGCTCCACCGAAAAGCTCTAACCCTCTGTCTATTTCTCGCCGCCAGCGTCTCGCTGGCAGCCGCGCGCGATCTCGCGCTGGTCTCGAATAAGGCCAACTCCCTGTCCGCCATTACCCTGCCGGACCTTGTAAAAGTCTGCAAAGGCCAAACCAACCGCTGGTCCGATGGTAAATCCGTCACGTTCATCATGCGGAACCCCTCGGTACCGGAAATGAAGTTCTTTCTGGAAAGAGTCTATGAACTCCCGGAATCGCAGGTGAAGGAACTCATCGCTACCGCCAATCACGGGCGCATGGGTCATCCCGCCGTCATGATCGTCGATTCCGATGAGGATCTGGTCAACAAGGTAGCTTCCATCCCCGGCGCCGTTGGCGTCGTGGACGTGTACGCCATCAATAGCAGCGTCGCGGTCGTTAAGGTCGCCGGCAAACTGCCGCTCGAACCTGGCTACCTGCTGCACGGCAATTAGCGCATGGCACCGCGGCTGACGATCGCCGCAGATTTGCATAAGTGAAGATTTGCATGAGTGAAGACCTGTATTCGTAGTGAAGACTTGCATGAGTCATGAGTAAAGACGAAAAAGCCCAAGCCGCCGCCGCTGCCGCCGACACCGGAAGCGGCACACGTGCGCCCGGTAATGCTCCTGCCGGCAAGGTCGCTTTCACCCGCCGCTTCCCCCGCTTCGTCATCGACGTACGCCTGCAAGTCAAAATGTTTCAAGCCGGAGAGTTCCGCACGTGCTGGGGACGCTCCACCGAAATGGGCCAGGACGGCATCGGCGCCACCCTCACCGGCAGCCTCGAAACCGGCGAGATCGTCACTCTCGAAATCCCCCTGCCTCTCACGCCCTATCCCATCAAGGTCCGCGCCATCGTCCGCTACCGCCAGGGCCTCCGCTACGGATTCGAATTCCTCACCCTCAACGAGGGCCAACGCGACACCATCGTGCGCGTCTGCCAGTACCTCGCCACCAAAACATAGAGCAAAGAAGTTCTTGCCGAGGTAGCGTTCTCCATCCCACTGGGCATGCGTTCGTCTGACCGAACATCACACCGAAGGCTACCCGTGAGACACCCGGCCGTTGCCTTTGGCAGATCCGCACCCAGCAGACGCAAATCGTCCCGCTCGACGGGAAAATAGGCATCCTCCCGACAGCATCGCGCTCTACGAAACCGTGGGCCCACAGGACAAGCTCGGACCAGAATGCGAGGGTTGTAACAGGGAAACAAATTTCTTGCGCCCAAATGAGCCAATTGTCGGACGCTTTTCACATTACTGGATAGATGGCCGATGCTCCGCCGGCCACGAGTTTCGGGGGGAACTCGCGGTCGTGAACTCCGGCTCAGGGTTCCCGGACGATCAATCAACAACGACGCAGAAGTAAGAAAAATGACAACCCAAAGTTACGTCGACTGCTGATGTTCGCCGCTTTCGTATTCGCGTTCGCCCCTGCCCTGATGCGCGTGCAGAACGGGCGGCCTGCGCTGCTTTAGCGCGGCCCGCCCCATCGCTTCCCCCGCGAGAGGAACAGGCGTTACCTCGAACCACTGCAACCGCCGCACGCCCCCCGTCGGCATAACCAAACACAGAACTGGAGAAGACTATGATCAGCAAATACCTGGGGCTCAGGCTTAGCCTGATTGCGGCAGTATGCAGTTTCCGGTCGCCGGTTTAGCGCAACAAGCCGCCGCCGCTGGAGCGTCAACCTCAACCATCACAAGTGGCACCGTCGTACCAAAACTGGTGAACTACAGCGGTACGCTCACCGACTTGAACGGAAAACCTCTGACCAGTTTGTCCTCCTCTGGTTACCTGGGAGTCCTTCCGGCAGAAATAAAAAAACGGGGCCAGACATCGGCCCCGATCCTTTGGGATTGAGTTCGTACTCTAGAACGAGAACTTTGCAATCAATGCAATCGTGCGTGCATTGCTTGCAAACACGGCCCTGGGATTATTGAAGTTTGCATCCCCAGGCGTGACGAAGGCTTTATAACCGGTTCCCACCGAAGCAAAGCCGTTCACGTCGTTCACTCCCAAGCCAAAGCCCGGATTGCTTCCAGGAATGAACTGAGCATGGTTGATGATGTTGCCGAACTGGGCGCCGAACCGGAACTTCATGGTTTCGGTGATACCGAGGTCCTTGTAGATTCCTAAGTCGAAGTTGTTGGTCCCCGGTGTTTGCAAGGTGTTTCGACCCGAGTTGGGCATTGCGCCCAAACCGGTTCGGATGAATTGGGCGTTAGGATTGTTGGCCACATAGGCCACAACCGAGCCGGTATTCGGCCCCGAAACAGCCGTCAGTGGTGAAACGTCGGTGCCCGTTCCTCGAACCCCAGCCGGATTGAAGATTGCTCGATCCCCAGCGGAATCGCCGTTCAGGTTCGCGTCTTGCTGCGCCTGAACTGTGACCCACTCGCCAGTCTCGAATGTATAGACCGGGCTGAAAGTCCAATTGCCGACGATATTCTTCATCATCCAGTTGCCGCCCTTGAAATACGGCAACTCGTAAACGATCGCCAAGGTGAAGCGCTGAGCACGGTCGAGAGCCGAGTTCGCTTTTTCTGGAGCGAAGTTGAAGAAATCCTGCGGCCGACGAGGCGTGATGTCGGTCGTATGGAAGTCCGCGGTGCTGTTATCGATGGTATGGCTCCAGGTGTAGGCGCTCTGGAAGGTCAGACCATGGCTGAACCTGCGACTAAGTCCGGCCTGCAATCCGTTGTAGGAGGACTGGCCACGCGGGACAAAAGCAGTGATCGCATTGCCAAATCCAGCATTGACGTAGTTCGCCGGTTCGATGTTGGCCGCTTGCAATGCGAACAAGGTATCGAGACTGTTCGGCAGAGCATCCAGTGTCGCCTGGTCTGGAGCCTGGAGGTAAGTCGGCAAGGCCGTCGTGGGAGTGACGACCGATGCCAGATTGATGATGTCCTGCAAGGGCAGGTGAACTCCGCGAGTGCCCACATAGTTGATTTCGGCGGAGTAATTCTTGCCGAAGGCGTGCTGCACTCCGAAGTTCCAGTTAATCGAGTAGGGATCCTGCTCCTTCCCCGGAAGCCAGTTCGCAGTATTCGCAAGCGCGTCAGGCTTGGTCAGAATCGTGATGCCGCTGCCACCACCAGGCGGAAGGCCCCCGTTCGACAAGAAGTTGGGAGTCAGCGGAGCCACGTTCGGTGGTAGCAACCCAGCCGCCACGTTCTCGGTAGAACCGATTTGCGGGGGGACCGCTAAGCTGCCAATGTTGTCGTAAAGAGTGTCATAGGCCATGCCAAAGCCAGCCCGGATTGACGTACTCCCGCTGCTGCCGGGGGAATACGCAAAACCTATGCGAGGCGCCCAATTGTTCTTGGCAGGCTGGACCTTGCCAAAGACAAGTGGCTGATTTCCGGCCTGCGGAACCAGGATGCTCGGCGTATTGGAAATGGCGTTGAGGATCTGCCGGTTTTCACCGATCGGCGTAGTGGTGTACTCGTAACGAACGCCCGCGTTCAGACTCAAATGCTGAGTCACGCGCCATGTGTCGTTGACATAAAAGTAAACCGCCTTGTCGTTGCCATAATAGGTGCTCGACCCCGTACTACGTTGTCCGAAATTGTCCGGCGCCAGGTCTTCCAGGAACACCTGCGTTGCGTTGTACTCATAGTCGCCGCGAGAGCGTTGCGTAAAACCCTGCGGTGAAATATACCAGCGGTATTCTCCGCCAACCTTCAAGGTGTGTTTGCCTTTTACGATGCTGACGTTGTCCACAAACTGGTAAAAGTTCTGAATCGTGAACTGAGGTGCGTTTCCATCTGGTCCGACGTTCAGGCCATTGCCGAGATCGAAGAGGGTGATGTTCGGAAACTGATCCAATCCCGGGTAGCTGAAGTTGCCTGCCGGGATGTTCTCATCAAAGCGGTTGAAACCCACGCGGAACTCATTCGTTACGTTGGGCGTAAAGGTGTGGTATTCGCTCGCATTGATCAATTCGTACGTGATCGAATACGGCGCGAAGAAAGTTCCCAGCTGCGCGGCATTGTCCAGCAAGTTCTCCTTGTTGTAGATAAAGCGTCCTCGAATCTGGTCCTTGTCCGACATGTTGTAATCCACGCTCTGGACAAAATTTGTCCAGCTCTGCCAGGCCGCAGGAACGATCGGAACGTTTCCGACTTCCACACTTCCGGCAGCACAGGTTCCATTCGCGGGCGCACTGTAAGGATTGGTTCCTAACTGTGTCGATCCGCTGTTCGTCGTCCCGTTGTAGGTGATGCAACCGGATGGGGTCGTGGCCAGCGGAACGTACTTCTGAAAGATCCCAAAGTTCGTGGCATTGAGATTCGGATCGGCGTTCATGGCCGCGAGGCCGGCCGCAGTCGGAGCCTGTACGGCACCGCCGCCGACTGAGATGAAACCGACTGGGTTGCGCTCAAAATTCGTGAAGAAGAAAAGCTTGTTCTTGATGATCGGTCCGCCAAGGGTGCCGCCGAAACGATTGGCGTCAAACCGAGGATTCGACGTCAGCCCCTGCTGCACCCAGGTTTGGTCCACAGCGTTCAGATTACGATTTCGAAAGTATTCGTATGCGGAACCATGAAAGCTGTTTGTGCCGCTCTTGACGGTCGTATTGAATTGGCCACCGGAAGAGTGCCCGAACTCAGAATTGAACTGGTTGGAAAGTAAAGTAAAGTTCTCGACAGCTTCCGGGGGAACTGTAATCAGCGCTCCGGTAACGGACTTGTTGTTGTTGTCAACGCCCTCAACTGTAAAGTTATTGTCCCTTGGACGCTGACCTCCCACCGACGGACCGACCCCATCTCCCATCGCGCTGCCGTTGGTAACACCCGGGGTAAGCAACGAAAGATTCAAAACACCAGCGCCTGCGCCTCCTGCGGATGTGAGGCCGAGATCCTGGGAATATTGAGGATCGAATGTAGATTGCAACTGTGCGGTAGTGGTGTCGATCGTCGGCGCCGCACCCGTAACTTCCACCGTCTCGCTGGTTGCACCCGGCGTCACGCGGGCATTACGAGTGCCGGTTTTGTTCAGTTCCACATCTGTTTGCTCAATGACGGTGCGGAAGCCCGTGGCTTTCACCGTTATCTTGTAAGCTCCCACCGGAAGATTGTCGAATCGATATTCACCGGTTGAGTTGGTGTGGGTCACAACCGAAGCGCTCGTGCCAACGTTGGTCGCGGTCACCTCTGCGTTGGCCACCACTGCGCCGGTCGGATCGGATATTGTGCCCACCAGGTTCCCGCTGATCGCCTGGCCGAAGGTAATGCCGACGCATAACGTCAGCAAGCTGAACAACAAAATCGAAAATCTCAGGGACTTGAAATACCGCACGCCTCGCTTCATGATTATTCACTCCTGACAGTTCGGGTCGCTCTACAGGAAACACTGCACTCATGTATTTCCTGCGAGACATGGCCCCAACAGCTACGCGACAACCCGTCGCACGTGTGACTCCATAACAGATCTCTAGCAAGTGCATTTGGTATATACAGCTGCCCACACTGTGATGGTGTTTCGCTTTCCAAATTTGGAAAACCATGCTTCAGAAATTATGGATTCTTGTATTCGTGAAGAAGGCAGACAATTGAGAAACGTTAGTGTTTATGCGGGTTTGGATTGCACACTGAAGATTGGATTTGCTCTCCCGGAGCTCACACTCGCCGCACGAAGCGGGCACGCACCTGGTCAGAGGGAAGGCAGTCAGCCGTGCCGTGCGACCTGAACGTGTTGTTCACACAACCGAATGAACTCGTTCTTTTGCGCGTCGTCAATGAACGCCCTTCCGGGGATCGCAACGCCGTTCATATCGGCTGGCCGCAACCGAGTTTTTCAGCAGACGGTTCAGGCGCCCGGCTTAGTTCTTTCCGGCGCCGCGAATTCTGTAAATCAGGTACACCACAATTCCGAGATTCAACGCAAGCAATGCCACCTTCACCGCACTCGGATGCCGATAGATCTCATAGATCTCCACCGGCAATAGGCTGCTGGTGATGATCACCGTCAGCCACTCCCCCCACCGTTTCTGCAGCCACAACCCCGTCCCCTCAGCAAGGAACAACCCGGCATACAAGAAGCTAACCAGCCCCAGTTTCTTGATCTGGTCCGGATGCAGATTCGACACCTTCGCCAGAAACATGACCACATACCGGCTCCCGGGGTCGAACCTTAACGCTTCCACCCAGTGCTCGGCCAACCCGCCCAAGTCTTTGTGCAGAGATTTGAACGCGCCCACACCGAGCGCAATCAACGCTGCGGACTTCAGAAACTTGAAGACCGCGATCAAACGCAAAACTCTGTCGTTGGATGATTTCATTCGAAAAAGCCTCTAAGACGCCGGGTGCCCCATTTCTCGCGCGTCCTTTGCGCCAGAAAGCCTGCCCTGAGCTTGCCGAAGGGTTGGGATTTTGCATCGCGACCCCGCGGAACGGGACCTCAAAACCAACCCTGCCCTCGCCGCATCCCCCCGTTAGAATACCTCTTGACCGCATGCGCGCCCTCTTCCTCACCCTCGCTCTGGTCTCTTGCGCCGTTGCCCAGACGAATCCTGCGGCCATCATCGTCACCGACGAAAACGGCGTCGTCGTCCCCTCTGCTCGCGTCTCCCTGCAAGCCCCGCCGCCCTCGCCCGTCGTCCGATGTGAGACCGACCTCACAGGACGTTGCCAGTTCCCCTCTCTCCGCGAAGGCGAGTACCAACTCCGCGTCGAGAAACCAGGCTTCTACGCTCTCGATCAGCCCGGCGTTCAAATCAAGCCCGGATCATCCATCGATGTTTCCATCTCTCACCTGCAGGAAGTCCACGAGATCGTCGATGTCCACGAATCTCCTCCCGCCATCGATCCCGCGCAAGTCGCTTCGCAAGAATCCGTCAGCGGACTCGACATCATCAACATCGTCTACCCCGGCACCCACGACTATCGCAACGCCCTGAACTTTATCCCCGGCGTCGTTCAGGACCAGGCGGGCCAACCCCACGTTGCCGGAGCTCAGACTTATCAGACCGTCACCCTGCTCGACGGCTTCAACGTCACCCAACCCGCCAACGGACAACTCGTCGTCCGCGTCAGCACCGACTCCTTTCGCTCCATTCAGGTTCAGCCCTCCCGCGAACCCGCCGAAGACGGCAAAGGGTCAGGCGGCATTCTCAAACTCAACACCGGTATCGGCGACGACCACTTCCGCTTCTTTGCCACCAACTTTATTCCCTCCGTCCAAAACAAGCACGGATGGCGCTTCGACCAGTTCCTTCCCCGCTTCACTTTCTCCGGCCCCATCGAAAAGGGAAAGATATGGTTCTACAATGCCTTCGAAGGCGACTACGCCAATACCGTATTCACCGCACTCCCCGTCGGCGCCGACAACGATCACACCATCCGCGTCGGCGATCTCACCAAACTCCAGTCCAATCTCACCAGCCGCAACATTTTCACCGCCAGCTTTCTTCTGAACCATCTGCATGACCAGTACGCCTTCCTCTCGCCGCAGATGCCGCAACTGACGAATCCCAAGGATGTCGAATCCGCCTACTTCGGCAGCCTCAAAGACCAGCATTATTTCGCTGGAGGCCAACTCCTCGAAACCGGATTCGCCTTCGCTGAATACGACGCGGCGCTCACTCCCTACGGATCCCTTCCCTACTTCATCAATCCCAACACCGCTGGCGGCAGCTTCTACTTCGCAAACCAAACGAACGCCAGCCGCTGGCAGATTCTCTCCAACCTCTTCCTCCCCTCGCACCACTGGCACGGCCGTCACGACTTCAAAGTCGGAATGGATCTCGACCGCATTTCCTATAACGCCACGTTCGAGCGCCAGCCTATTTCGTTCCTCAGTGGAGACAACACTCAGCCCTCAACGTCACCCGACCTCTGCCTCACCGCGCCCCAGGACTCGAGTTTCCCCTGCACCCGCTACTCGACCTTCGGCCTCGCGCCCCTGCACGAGCAATACAACACCGAGATCAGCGTCTACGCCGAAGATCGCTGGAGCATCACCGACCGCCTGCTCATCGAACCCGGCATCCGCCTCGATCATGACGCCATCGTCCACCACTTCGTAGTCTCTCCCCGCCTCGCCGGAACTTACGTCCTCGACGCTTCCGGCAACACCAAATTTTCCGCCGGCATCGGCCTTGTCTACGACGGCACGCCCATCTACCTCATCGCCCGCCCCTACGCCGGCACGCGCCAAGACACCTTCTACTCCGTCGATCCCAACTGCACCGCCTCCACCGGATGCGTCACCACCACCGGCCCCGTCCTCACCACCTTCACCGTCAACAACAACACGCTCGAAGTCCCGCGCTTCCTCAACTGGAGCGTCGCCCTCGAGAAGAAACTTCCAGTCGCCATCTACATGAAGGCCGAGTTCCAGCAACGCCGCGGCAATCACGGATTCGTCTACGACACTCTCAACAACACCGCCAGCGGCAACTTCATCCTCCAGAACACCCGCAACGACCGCTACGACGCCTTCCAAATCTCCCTTCGACACAACTTCCGCGAAAGCTACATGCTGATGGGCTCCTACACCCGCTCCAACGCCCGCTCCAATCAAGCCCTCGACTTCAACGTCGATAACCCCATCCTCAGCCCCCAGGAACCCGGCCCCTATCCGTGGGATACTCCCAACCGCTTCCTCTCCTGGGGATACCTCCCCTTCTTCAAACTCCCCATCATTCACCAGCTCGAAATCGCCTACTCCCTCGAAGCCCGCACCGGATTCCCCTTCAGCCTCTTCAACAACCAGCAGGAACTCATCAGCGCACCCGGCGCCGAACGCTTCCCCTCCTACCTCTCCCTCAACCTGCAACCCGAAAAACGCTTCCACCTTTTCGGCTACTACCTCGCCCTCCGCGGCGGCTTCGACAACATCACCGGACGCTGCAATCCCTATGTCGTCAACAGCACCATCGACCCCATCTCTCATCCCACGCCAACTTTCACCGCCTGCCAGGGCCGCGCCTTCACCTCGAGAATCCGCCTCCTAGGTAGAAAATGAATGTTTGTCATGCTGAGCGAAGCGGTGAGGGGCGCGCAGCGATCCTCACCGCGCAGTCGAAGCATCCCTACCCCCTCCTCTGCATCCCATCGCGAAGCGATATAATCATTTCACCCAAACTTGCATCGAAAATCCGCTTCCTGTCATCTCAACCTTGGAGGACCAATCATGGCTCACGAATTACCCGCACTCCCCTACGCATACGATGCGCTAGAACCCATCATCGATAAGCAGACGATGACCCTGCACCACGACATGCACCACGGCGCCTATGTGAAGAATCTCAACGCCGCCATCGAGAAGCATCCCGACCTCGCCGGCAAGACCGCCGAGGATCTCATCCGCGACCTCAACGCCATTCCCGAGGACATCCGCGCCGCCGTCCGCAACAATGGCGGAGGCCACGTCAACCACACCATGTTCTGGAAGATCATGAAGCCCAAAGGCGGCGGCGATCCCTCCGGCCCCATCGCCGACGCGATCACCAAGACCTTCGGCAACTTCAAAGATTTCCAAACCAAATTCAACGACGCCGGCGTCAAGCAATTCGGCAGCGGATGGGTCTGGCTCGCCGGCAAATCCACCGGTGAAGTGCAAATCATCAGCACGCCCAACCAGGACAGCCCCATCTCGCAAGGCCTCTACCCCATCTTCGGCAACGACGTCTGGGAGCACGCCTACTACCTGAAATACAACAACCGCCGTCCCGAATATCTGACGGCGTGGTGGAACGTCATCAACTGGGACGAAATCAACAAACGCTACGCCACCTTCAAGTCCGGCAAATCAGTCCAAGAGCCGGCCATGGCTCGCTAGCATCTCTTGGAAACACGTAGCCCCGGACGCATTCGTCCGGGGTTATTTTTTTCTCCGTACCGATCAAGCAGCCGACCTGCGTAGTACGTAGTGCCGGCGTCCCGCCGGCTGTCGCGAGGGCATCCTGCCCTCGCACTCAAAATCACCTTGGACCTGAACGCTTTTGAAGAGGAACGCTGAATTGCCTTTCTCCGTGTCCTCTGTGTCCTCCGTGGTTCAATGTTTCAGTGCCATTCCCCGGAACCATCCTGCTCCATCC
The DNA here is from genome assembly GCA_003134655.1 of Acidobacteriaceae bacterium. GTDB lineage: Bacteria > Acidobacteriota > Terriglobia > Terriglobales > Acidobacteriaceae > Sulfotelmatobacter. The sequence goes on along the minus strand of PLBY01000097.1, from coordinate 5,452 downwards.
CCCGTACAATCCCTCAGACCATGCCCGTCTCCCGCCGCGCCCGATACGGACTCCTCTTCCTAATCCTCTACCTGACCCTATGCACGATAGGCGGCATCTACCTCGCCGACGGCACACTTCACCCCGCCCGCCGCCCGCTCACCGAAGACGAAGTCACCGCAGTGCGCGACGCGGCCCAAGCTATGAACGCCACCCTCACCGACGCCACCATCGCCACACCCGACAAGGTCGCCCTCCGCGCCTGGATGATTCACCCGCACAACTCCAACGGCAACGCTGTCCTCCTCCTCCACGGCCTCGGCGACAACCGCATCGGCATGACCGGATACGCCCAACTCCTCCTCACCCACGGATTCACCGTCCTCCTCCCCGACGCTCGCGCGCACGGCACCAGCGGCGGCCCGCTAGCCACCTACGGTTTGCTCGAACGCAACGACATCCATCAGTGGATCGACTTTCTAGACGCCCAAGACCATCCCCGCTGCCTCTTCGCCCTCGGCGAATCCATGGGCGCCGCCCAACTCCTCCAATCGCTCGACACCCACCCACACCTCTGCGCCGTAATCGCCGAATCCTCGTTCGCAACTTTTCGTGAGATCGCCTACGACCGCATGGGACAGCCCTTCCACCTCGACCCCTGGGTCGGACGCACATTCCTCCGCCCGCTGGTGGAAGTAGCCTTCCTCCGCGCGCGCCTGAAATATCACCTAAGAATGGAAGACATCTCACCGGAAGATTCGGCCACAGCCACAAAGATCCCCGTGCTCCTGATCCACGGAGCTGCAGACAGCAACATCCCCGTACGTCACTCGCAACGCATCCACGCCCGCGCCCCAAACACAACCCTGTGGGAAGTCCCCGAAGCCGATCACTGCGGCGCCCTAAGCACGAGCCCGCAAGAATTCGAGCGCCGATTGCTAAGCTGGTTCGACAAAAATTAGTGCCATATAGAAGTAGCGCCGGCGCCCCGCCGGCTGTCGCGAGGGCATCCTGCCCTCGCACCAGAAATCACCACGTGCTTAAACGGTTTTGAACCCAAACACTGAGTTCCTTCAATCATCAATCAAAAATCAACAATCAGAAATGGTCTTCCTCTGTCTCTGTGTCCTCCGTGTCCTCTGTGGTTCAAGGCCTTTGTCTTCCGCTCGACGCTCCCCGATACACCACCCCACCCTTCATCACAAAATCCACTTTCTCCATCACCGACACATCCGCCAGCGGATCCCCCGGCACCGCCACAATATCCGCCAACTTCCCCGCCTCAATCGTCCCCAGAGAATCCTGCATCCCCAACAACTCCGCCGCCGTCACGGTCGCCGATCGAACCGCCTGCGCCGGAGTCATCCCAAACTTCACCATCGAAGAAAATTCTTTCGCCGGATCAATCTTCCAATCGAACCCACCCGCATCGGTCCCAAACGCAATCTTCACTCCCGCCTTCATCGCCCGCCGGAACGTGTCCTCATGAATCTGAATCATCTTCACCCACACCGGAGCCCCTTCCGCCGCCCGCCCCTGCGCCACATACTCGCCCACAAAGATCGTCGGCACATAAAAAATCCCGCGCGCCGCCATCACCTTCAAATCTTCGTCCGCAATGTAGTTCCCATGCTCAATCGTATCCACGCCCGCCTCGACGGAATTGTGCACGCCATGCAGCGCCATCGCATGCGATGCGACTTTGTGCCGCTCCCGGTGCGCCTCGTCCACAATCGCCTTCAACTCGTCCAAAGTGAACGTCGGAATATCGTCGAGCACCCCATCCTCGCGCACCCGATACGTCCGGTCGCTATACACCTTGATCCAATCCGCCCCGTGACTGATCTGTTCCCGCACCGCCGCCCGCGCGCTGTCTGCACCATCGACAAGCTGCACGCCATGCGGAACCGTCACACCCGGCGCATATCCCTGCAGGGGATACGCCCCCGTCACATCCAAAGCCCGCGTCGCCACCTGCATCCGCGGCCCCGGAATCACTCCGCCGTTGATCGCCTTCTTCACATCCGCATCAGCGTAACCCGCGCCCTCAGTCTCCAGATCGCGAATCGATGTGAACCCGTACTCCAGCGCCCGCCGCGCATTCACCGTAGCCAGAATCGTCCGGTACTCCGGCGACTGCTTCAGCAACTGTTCGTCATACTCCGCCGCCGTAATATCCCCCTGCAGCAAAATATGCGTGTGCGTATCGATCAGTCCCGGCAGACAAGTCTCGCGCGACAAATCAACCACTTCGATCCCGCTAGGCGCGCTGCTGGCAATCTCCTTAATCCGCTCGCCCTCCACCACGACCACCACATTCTTCCGCACCGAGTCCCCGCGCGAATCAAACAAGCTCCCGCACCGCAGAGCGACAGTCTTAGTCGCTGCCATCTGCCCAAACGCGCAAACGCCACAAACCGCAAAGAAAATCCCGACCACTCCAAATAAATGTCTGCCCATCGCTCCTCCCAAACTGAGTACTGAGTACCGAGTACTGAGTACTGCCTTTCTGCATTTCCTGTGCGCCCTCTGTGGATATTCCGGCTGCCCACTCTATCAGATTCTCCCTTCCCATCTCCCCTCACATGAAAACGACCATCTGCCAGCGGCTCAACCATGCCGGCCCTCACCCTTTGCTTCATCCTGCTAATTCATGAAAATCGACTTCCACTCTTTTTCCTCAATTGCACCAAAAATACTGAATTGACCCGCGCCCGTTTCGCTCGTACAGTCTCCTTCGCCTTCATAAAAATCCCAGTCGTTCCAGCCGGGCAATACCGGTTGGCGATGCGCAATCAAAACCTCAGCAGAAAGCTTCGTACTCAGGTCAGCGCCACAATGAAATCAGAGCAATGGAAGACATACCGCACCCGTTTCCTAGTCAAAGCCAAACAACTCAGTCCCAGTCTCAGCTTCGTCGACCATCTCGGCCGCCAGCATTGCGGACGCAAAGGCGACTACCTCGTCGAATCCTCCGACGGTGTCCTCAGCATCGCCCCACGCCGCATCTTCGAGGACATCTACGTCCCCATGACCCTGCGCCAGCAGCCAAGGGACAGTGCCCAGGCCGTTCACGAAGTGACTACCAGCGAACCAAACACTGACCGCCTGAAATTTGAGCCACTCGAGATCGAAGAGGTGAAGCTCGCCAAGCCTCCAGCCCGCGAGCGAGTCGACACCAGAAAGGTGATCGCGCACGACGCAGCCGACCGAGTTCGCCGCAAACTCCCGCAGTCCTGCCGCATCCGCCCTTCTTCGGGCATGGGCTTGATGTAGAACAGGTAGCCCCCGGACGCATTCGTCCGAGGCCTGCCGTCAGCCGCGAAAGCCTGCCCTGAGCGAAGTCGAAGGGCGGCGAAAGAATGCAGCCCACGGCGCAAGCCGTGGGTGACCGTTCGAACCATCAGCAAGCCCCGGAGGGGCGAAAGAAAACCCACGGCAACCCCAGCCCCTGCCGTGACATACGGTCCCAAAATGCCCCATTCCACAATTAACGGCCGTCCTCTGTTTTCCACAATGTGGAAAACGGGTCCCGAACCCCGCACCAAGCCCGTCATTGCTAGGGATACAACCTGTAGTGTTTCCCTCTTGACAGGCACAATCTGCGGGAGTAACTTTGCAATCCCAAGCACCAAAATTCCGGCTCACGGGAATGGGACGGAATTCCCAAAGTGGTACAGACAAATAAGGATGCGGTCCGGTGCCCAGCCAGAGGTGACTCGGCACCCGCCGCAATAACAACACAAGGCTCAGGCGCCCGGGCTTCCATATCCGTAAGCCCGGCGCCGAAACCTTAAACCGAAGCAGTCTCAAATCCGGAAGCCGAACGCCGGAAGCCGGTAAAGTGCGGTGGCCGTTCCCCGACCCTCCCCCGGGGCGCGACAACAACTGAGCATGAAGTGAAGAAGTAGAGTCAGTCATCCATGCTGTAACCTGCCCCCCGGCAGTTAAGGGAACTCCTTTCCTAACGGGCGGCAGCAGGACCCAGGAGCCCGTAATGGAAGGTTTAACTCGTCTCGTTGCAGAATCTCTCGCGCGCCATGGTTTCGATCGTCCCTTGGACTATCGCCGCCTTCACTGGTCACGCTGGTTCCGTTGCGACTCCCACCACAGCCTCCTCTCCGTCCCCAGCAAGCCCGGCGTCTTCGCCGTCGCCGAAGAAGTCATGGACTTCGGTCACAACGCCGATTCTGTGGGCAAGAAAGATGATTATGTGGGCGGTCATTATGTGGGGACGGCCGCCTCGGCCGTCCAGCGAAGCGAAGCGAGCGCCGCCGCGTGGGCAAGGCCGGAAGCCGAAAGCCGGAAGCCGGAAGCCGTCTCCCCCCGCCGCATGCTCGCCGTCACCCAATTCTTCGAAGACGACGACATGGCCTTCGTCCTCGACCGCATGCTCTCGCGCCAGAATCCCATGGCCGCCCGCCTGGCCTCCGGCCGCTATTTCGTGCGCTTCGTCGTCATCGAAGACGCAACCCAGCGCCGCAGCATCTGCAGCGCCCTCAATCAATGGATGGTCTCCGCCGCCGAAAAAGCCACCGGCATCGGCGCCCATTTCGCCACATCCCTGGAACTCACCCCAGCCACCGAATACATCCCTCAACCCGACGAGAGCCAGCAATCCCTCTTCCCGAAAAAAGAGGAAGAGAACGCGGAGATGAATGTGGCGCGGGCGCCCTCGCCCGCGACTGCCGGCGACATCGATATCCCCGCGGGTCAAGATGCTCGTGTAGGGCAAGATGCTCATGTGGGTCGGACACTCCTGCCCGCCAACGCTGACACCACCACATGGCAAGCTCGGAGATCAGACGCAATCCTCACCGCACCCCGGTCCTCAACGGCCCCGCACTTAAACTCCGGAGCCGCCACCAACATTCACTGTCCCTCCCCCTTCCCCTCAGGCTTCTAGTCGAGGGTTTCGGGTGGCGCAGCGCTTCAGCTCTGCGCGAGGTTTTTCGTCCCGTCAGGGACGCCTGAAAGTAGCCCGCCACTTCAGTGGCGGGAAGAGCGGTAAGCAAGGAATACGCGTCCCGTAGGGACGCCTGAAACGCACCAGCGACCGAAGCCGCGCAAGGATACAGCCCACTGCGCAAACTGTGGGTCGAGGCCCGAAAAAGAGCCCAGCACCACAGGGGCGAAAGATCCGATCTTTGAAGAACCCAAGCACCACCCCGATCCCCCCGCCCGCCAGTCCCGGACGCCTGAATCGGCGCATCACGCATAGAATCTAATAATTGGAGAGCCCAATGGCAGAATTGAAAACCGAAACTGAAACGACCGCCACCCCATCCGTCCCCGCGAAGAAGAAGTCCTCCGGCCTCTCCTTCCGCCGCTTCTTCACCAAGCCCGGCGTCTCGCCCTACAACGAAGTCGAATGGGATCTCCGCCTCGCTCAGATCACCGATGCTCAGGGCAACGTGATCTTCGAGCAGAAGGACGTCGAAGTCCCCAAAGACTGGTCCATGACCGCCACCAA
>PLBY01000046.1 GCA_003134655.1 Acidobacteriaceae bacterium | reverse complement strand
GCGAACAGGCGATTCTTCCACGGCCCGGGATTCAACAATACCGATTTGGGCCTATCGAAGATGATTCCACTCAATGAAGCAATGCATTTCGAGATTCGAGGTGAATTCTTCAACATCTTCAACCACACGCAATTTAACAACCCGAGTGGGGACATCAGCAGCAGCAACTTCGGAAACGTCACGAGCGCCCACGATGCGCGCATTGGGCAGGTCAGTGCGAAATTCGTCTGGTAATGCTTTGGCACAGCTCTTAAACATGGGGACGGCGGGCTCACTCGCTGTCCCCTTCTTACTTTGAGATAGAGTGTAGGTATGCTGCGCAACGGGCCGCCCCGCGGAAACCATGTGATTCGAACTTGCCTGTTGGCAGCCTTCCTGGTGGGAAGCCTTTTCGCGCCGCGGCTTAGTGCGCAAACAGTAGACAGCTACCGCCAGCGTGCGGCCGAGCGGTTGCGCGCCAAGTCGTGGGACGACGCGATCACAAACTACCGCAAGGCGCTCGAGCTTGAACCGAACAACGCCGTCACGCATTACAACCTGGCTTTGGCGCTGAAGTACAAGGGGGAATCCAGAGAAGCCCTGAAAGAGTTCCAGGCCGCGCTGAAGCTCCGGCCGAAGTGGGCGGACGCGCACTACGGAATTGGCGCAGTCTGGTACGACCTGCAGGACCAGGACTCCGCTGTCAAAGAACTGCGCACCGCCGAAGCGCTCGATCCACTCAATGCCGCGACGCATCGCTTGTTGGCCCGTATTCTTGCGCAGCAGAACAATCTTGCGGATGCCGAGCACGAACTAAGGCTGGCTCTGAAGTTAAAACCCTCGGCAGAGAGTCACCTGGAGATGGGAGTCGTCGAAGGTCAGCTCGGCAAGCTGAACAACGCTGTCCTACAGTTTCGTAATGCGATACGGCTCGATCCCAGTCTTGCGGCCGCGCACCTTATGTTGGGAATCGCATTGCGGCGGCAGGCTGACCGGAGTGGTGCGTTAGAACAGTTTCGCGTCGCGGTGAAGTTGAAGCCTGACGATCCGGAGGCTCAGTATGATCTTGGCCGGGAATTGAAGACGGCAGGCGACACCGCTGGGGCGATTGCTGCTTTTCGTCGTGCGATCGAACTAAAACCGGACTTTGAGCAAGCCCACTATAATCTGGCCCTCGCTTTACGCGCCCAGGGAGATGCGAACAGCGCCCAGAAGGAATTCGACGAACTGTCGGGACTGCATGAATTTCGCGCGCGGCTGGCGCAGTCGAAGCTTCTGATCGTGCAGGGCGTGGATGCGCTCAAGCAGCAGAAGCTGGACGAAGCCATTTCGTTATTCCAGAAATCCGTGGACCTGACGCCCGAACTTCCCACCAGCTTCTATTACCTCGGCGTGGCGCAAGAGGGCAAGAACGAGGCCATTCGCGCGAGAGCGGCATACGAGAAGGCAATTGAACTCAAGCCCGACTACGCCCAGGCGCACGCCAGCTTTGGATTGCTACTGTGGAAGTCAGGGGATCAAAAGCGCGGGCTGGAAGAATTCCAGCAGGCCGTCATGTGCGATCCGGATCTGTCGGAAGCGCATTACAATCTCGGCCTGGCTCTGGCGCAAATGCAGCGACTGCCCGAAGCGATTCGCGAACTGACGGACGCGGTCAGTCTGGATCCTCACAGTGTCGATGCGCGCGTGCAACTTGGGCTGGCCCTGAGTCAAAACAACGATGCCGCCGGAGCAGCCAATATCTTTCGCGATCTGGTGCGGCACGACCCAACATTTGCCGAGGGCCACAATAATCTCGGACTGGTGCTGCTGCAGTCCCAGGAGATCCACCAGGCGGAGGCGGAGTTTGCGGAGGCAGCGCGGCTGAAGCCAGGCTACGCCGAAGCGCACTATAATCTCGCCTTGGCTTTTCGCCAGGAAGGTAAGAATGCGGAGGCCCAGCGCGAGTTCGCAAAGGCATATGAACTCGCGCCGGAGTTGAAGAGCCTGCCTCTGCCGTGAGGGGACTGCGAGTTACGTCTTAGGTAATAGGGTCTTGGGGCTTGGAACTTGGCGGGTCCGGAAGACGTTTCGCGTAATATTGGACAGCTCCGAACCTATCTTTAGAAATGCTGAGGTAACACTGCTTACTAGGAGATACTCTCGTGGTCGCGTACAAGCAACGAAAAGCAACTGTCGTTCAGTATTGTAGACATCTTCTGGATCCGCATCGTCAGCAACCGTTTCAATCCGCTCTTGTAATGGAATGACTTCGTCACAAGCCATGACCGCAACAGCTCGAAATTCCAAGCCTTTCGCCAAGTGCATCGCGCCGATGGAAATCTTGCCAATCGCCGTTTCCACGTTGGCGTCAAGCACCTTAAGGGACAGTCCAGCATGCTTCGCAGCGGGAACGCGCACTACCCTCGAAGTGGGATGCAAGCCGATTGAACATCCCGGAATACGTGATTAGCCCTTTGGACCGAAGCCTGTTCCTCGCATCCTCAAGAATGGACCAAGGCAATGCTCGCTGCGCCTCCTTAAGACGGGTCCTACGTCCTAGGCGCGAAACGTCCCGATAAGCCTCCCAGGTGTCCAACTGCCATCCATCGACGACCTCTCCATTCCGTCATCAAGAAATGCTGGAACCAAAGACTGGACACAGTAAGGAGGTGGAAGCCCTGCACGCCGGCCCAGAGGCACCGTGTCGCGAACGTCGCACGGAACTTGTGCAGCCAGAAGTTGTCTTCATCGAGTTTGGCAGCTTCGCGCATGGAGCGCGATTGCGCTCCTTGCGCCTGACATCGCCTGCGACTTCGTCTTCGAGCTCGCCGATTGGGCAATGACTCACCAGCTGCCATCCGGCGCGTTCAATACATGGTCGTGGCTCGTCGCGCCGAGTTTTCAAACGATCTGCGTCGTCGAGGGGATGCTGGGTGCCGTCCAAACGGCTCGCCAGGCCGGCAACTGCGGGGACCCGAAATAGAGGAGGCGTGGCACGCTGACCATGAAAATGTCGCGAGTGCTGCACAAAACCTCATTTCCACTGCGCAACGCGTCGGTGCCTTGCTGTGGGAGTGCGCCACCTTATTAGATTTGACAGAGGCCACACTCAGATGTCGTACTGTCGTTTTGTTTGCGCACTGGCGCGGTGTCCAGTTCGCCCCGGGCGATTTGCTGGCAGAACCTGGGGTGCTATCGCAAAGGCTCGCGCAACATGCATGTTTTCGCGGCTTGTGTGCGAGCGATACGCGAGGCATTGTGGACCTACTGAACGGTGCAATTGAAGATATGCGTCTGCTCCATGAGCTCCCGGCGTCGGTATCCGTATCTGCCCGACGCAGTCGCTCGATAGGACAAACTTTGTCCCGCGACCTGCTCGACGAATACTTACGCGGCTTGGTCGCACCCGGCAACCGTTTAGAGTTGTTCGGCGGTCTGTACACTCCAGATGATGTGGAACAGGCTGTAGCTGCCGATTTTCAGGGCGATCTTGACTTGGCCCTGTGTCACTCGGAGGCGCTCGGGACTTTTCTTGATCTTCGCCGCGGTGACAAACTACACCACCTACATTGGCCCACTATTGTTCATCCTGGCCCCTAGTTGCTTAAGGTCGCGGAAACATTGAATTTGCTTGCCTCCGATGGAGGCAGCTACATAGAAAAGCGGCTGTCGATCGAAGAGGCCGAAATCTCCGGCTAAGAGGAGAAACATGTCGATACAAGATACTCTGAAAAAATACGCGAAACCTGCAGCGGCGCTCTCTGACGAACCTGTAAAACAGAGATTACTTGCCGACTTGAACGCGCAGAAGAGGTTCAACAGCAGAGTTTATACCGTTTTGTTCACCCTCATCTGTGCAATTGTCTTGCTTGGCATCGCTGCGTTGTTGACGGATGTTATGAAGGGGCAGACTCAGCGTTATGCATTGATCGCGGCAGCCGGTATTTCGATCCCCACCACAATGGAATGGATGCGCCGGGTCATTCGAGAATGGAGCCAACTCAATCTTCTGATAACTCTAGTCGCCAACAGCGATGAGAGCTCGATTCAGCTGCTGATCCAGAAGCTGGCATCCGCATCGGCGCTCGGAAGTTCCTAAGAGACTCGATTCGTCTTTGGTAGTCCATTCCTCAAAAGAGTGCCTCAATACCGACGAATCCGCGACGATGCGCGTCACAAGCCTCTTTGCATCACGGTTGATTGCGATCTGAGAAGTCTGCCCTATGCGGATGGCCGTCTGACTTCTGTCGGTGCACTCACTGGAAGCATCCGATTCAGAAGGGCAGGAAACTCGCTTGATTTCAGAGTTGTTTTTGATCGTGAAGGTCCGTTCGTCGCTCCGGGGTGCCGCGGTTGCTTGGAGGAATCGAAAGGTTTGCGTACGTCTTCGTGGGATGGACTTGGCGCGCGACGGGCGACTTACTGTCGGTCAGTCGCAGCGTCGTCACATCTCCGTGCATTGAGATTCACTCTGTGCCTGTTGTGAGCGATGTTCGATTCGGATGAAGAATTAAAAAGAAGTTAATCTCGTTGCTTTAGGGGTGATGGGGAGAACTTTGAGCACAATACAGACACAATGGATCCTTGGACGATGAGAGTGCTCGATTTGAGAGTAGGTAGCCAGAGGCGGCAAACCTTTGAATCGATTAATTTTAGGTGTGGTGCCGGGAGGGGGAGTCGAACCCCCAAGACCCGAAGATCGGCGGATTTTGAGTCCGCTGCGTCTGCCAGTTCCGCCATCCCGGCGTTAGGAAGGCCTCTCCATTGTACGGCAGCAGGTGCAAATTTTGAATACGATCACGCGGGCGTCGGGTTTGGCACGGGGGCCGCGATCATGGGCAATTCCACGCGGAACGTGGCGCCTTGTCCGGGTCGGCTTTCGACGCCAATCGAGCCGCCGTGCTGCGTTACGATCCACTGCGCAATAGCCAACCCCAGGCCGGCGCCACCCTGGGCGCGGCTGCGCGCTTTGTCGACACGGTAGAAGCGCTCGAAAATTTTGCTCTGCTCTTCTTCGGCGATTCCTACTCCTGAGTCCTGCACCCGAATCACGGCGCTCTCGCCCTGCGGTTCGAGCGACAAGTGGACCGAACCGGGCGAGGGCGTGTACTTGAATGCGTTGTCGAGCAGGGTATCGGCCAGTCTCCGTAGCAAGGTTTCGTCACCCATCACGGAAAAATCCAGCGCATCGAGGCTCGGCGGGACATCTAGGCTCGCAGAGAATTGCAGGTTGCGGATGGTGGCCACCTGCTGCCAGCCGTCAACGACGCTGCGCAGGGTCTGGCGCAAATCCACAGGCTCGAAGTGCAGCGTCTCGCGGCCCGAGTCGGCCCGCGCCATCGACAACAATTGTTCGATCAAAGCGGTGGTGCGTTCGGCTTCCAGCAGAATGTGGCGCAGAGACTCCTTGTATTCGGCCTCGCCCCGGGAGCGGCGCAGCGCCAGTTCGGCCTCGGTGCGGATGAGCGAGACCGGAGTCCTCAGTTCATGGGAGGCGTCGGCGGTGAATTGGGTGATCCGTTGAAACGCGGATTCAATCCGGTCGAGCATTTCGTTCAACGTGTCCGACAGACGCTGCAGTTCATCCCCGGTCTCCAGTTTCTGGAGGCGGCTGCTGAGATTCGTTCCGCTGACCTCGCGCGCGGTTCGCACCAGGGCGTCCACGGGAGAGAGGGCGCGCCGGCTGAGCCAGTAGCCTCCACCAGCGGCCACCAGCAACAGCAGGGGGGCAAACATGAGCAGATACGAACGGAAATCATGGAGAGTCTCCACCGCATCGTCGGCGGGGACGCCCATCTCCACGGTGTACACGTGGCCGTTGACTGGCAACTTCTGAAAAGCAAAACGGAAAGGTCGGCCGTCGATCCTGCGGCTTCTCACGATGGGCCGCTTAACTTGATCCGGGGAAACGAGTGCCGACTGGTGCGCCTGCACGAACGCGGAACGGTAGATTAGCTGGTCATTTTCGGCGTAGACCTCAAGATAATCGCCGGAGTGTTCAATCGCGTAGGCCTCGTTCACTTCCTCCTGCACTTTGGCGATGGGACTGTCTTTGGGCTGAGACTGCAGAAAGTTCTTCAAGTCATCGATCTGCGCTTCGAGACCATCGTCGACCAGGTCATACAGATTGTGTCGCAGGATGAACCACATGCCCGCGCCGAAGAGGATCTGCGCGAGAGCAAAAATCGCCAGGTACCAGAGCGTGAGACGCACACCGATGGAGAGTCTTATCATGGTTGCCTACTCATGCCTGCCCGTCCGAACGGATCATATAGCCCACCCCGCGTACGGTATGAATGAGCCTGGGGCGGCCCGGTGAATCGACTTTGCTGCGCAGCAAGTGCATGAAAGCGTCCAGCGTATTTTCTTCGATGTCGCGGTCAAATCCCCAGACTGATTCGATGAGAGAGCGTCGCGACACGACCTTGCCGGCACGGTACATGAGGCGTTCCAGCAGATTGTATTCCGTGCGCGTCAGCGAGACCCGCTCTTCGCCGCGCGAAACTTCCCGGCTGGCGGGATCGAGAACCAGGTCGGACACCTGCAGATGGTTATCCTGCGCCACCAGGGCGCGGCGCTTGACCGCACGCAGCCGCGCCACCAGTTCGTCGAATGAAAACGGCTTGGTCATGTAATCGTCGGCGCCTAAGTCGAGGCCGCGAACGATGTCGGGCACGGAGTCGCGAGCGGTCAGCATGAGGATCGGTGTCCGGACTTTTTCCGCGCGCAGACGTTTGGCGAGTTCATATCCGCTGAGCTTGGGCATCATCACGTCGAGAATGATGACGTCAAACTCGTAGGACTTCGCCAGGGCCAGGCCCTCAGCGCCATCAGACGCACAAGTCGCGATGTGGCCCTCTTCCGTCAATCCCTTGCGGAGAAGGTCCGCCATGCGCGCTTCGTCTTCCACGATCAGCAGTTTCATCGGGTTCGTCGCCGGAGTTCGGTGGCCGGAGCTCCTGACGACCTCCACAGTTTAGAGCCGAAGCCGAAATCGCGCTCGGCAACCTGAAGAAATATTAACTTGACGTTCATCCCTGCGTCACACATCGACTCTAGGATTTCGAGTCATCTAGTCCTCTGCATTCCAAACGTACCGGAGAGAAACCATCTCTCCCCGATTCAGCATTTTCTTGCCCGCGAGGAGCCGAAGTCATGAATCTAAATCACCGCCGTTCAACCATCTCCCTTTTACTACGGTTCGCGCTTGCACTGGCGCTCAGCACGCTGCTTCTGGTGGCCGGAAGACCTTTGGCATACGGCCAGGTGGATCGCGCTGTGCTGGAGGGCACGGTAAGTGATCCTTCGGGAGGGGTGATCGTGGGCGCCACTGTGAAAGTCGCGGCGGTCGAGACTGGCCTGAGCGAGGAACAGAATACAAATTCCAAGGGATACTACCGTTTCCCTGGGCTGGCCCTGGGCCAATATACGGTGACCACGACCAGCAACGGCTTTAAAACCAAGGTGATCGAGGAGGTCATTGTTCGCGTGGGCCAAACTCGCACCCTGGACGTTCAGCTTGCGGTGGGAGCGATTGGCGAGCAGATCGAGGTCAAGGCATCGACCGGGCCGGCAGACCGCAGTTCAGCCGAGGCCTCGACGGTGATTGACACCAACCAGATCTCGGAACTTCCCAACAACGGGCGCGACTGGGCCAGCTTCACGCTGCTTGCGCCCTTTGCACAGGACGACGGTGGCGGCGATCAGCGGACGATCCGCTTCGCCGGTCGGGCGCGCGACGACAACAATTTTTCTTTTGATGGCGTCGACGCCGGCGGCATTCAAGAGCAGGCGCAAAAATCACAAACCCGCCTGCAGATCTCGCAGGATGCCATCCAGGAATATCGCGTCAACAGCGCTTTGTATGACGCGGAGTACGGCACACAGGCTGGCGGCCAGATCGATGTCGTCACCAAGTCCGGGACAAACGAGTGGCACGGCACCGCGTTCGGCTACATCAGAAACTCCGTCTTCGACGCCCGCAACTTCAATGACTACAACCTTCAGGGCCTCCCTGCGGTTCCTCCGTTTCGCATGGGGCAGTATGGAATGACACTTGGTGGGCCTATTAAGAAGGACAAACTCTTTTTCTTTATCAATTACGAGGGACTCCGTCAGTTGCAGTCGACGACCCAGCAGTTCTTGGTACCGTCGGGCTTCTGCTGCGGACAGGCCGCCGACCCGAACCCGAACGGCCCACCGGTCGTTGCACTCGCGACCTCATTTCTACAAAACGTTTTGAATACGTCCCCGCAGATGTGCTCCATCATGCAGGGATTTCCCTGGCGCGCCTCCGTCGGAACCATCAACGGGTGCGCTCCACGCTTCACCTATCCGGACACTGCATTTGCGTGGCAGGGAAATTCCCAAAACCTGACTGATCCGAACTCGAACTCTAACTCCGATCTGGTGACCGCCGCGACGCCGACGATTGTCCATGAAGACACTTGGCTGGTAAGGATTGACTACAAAATCAACGACAAAAACCTGCTCTATGGACGTGCCCAACGGGACATCAGCCTGGTGGATGCCCCGAATGGCGCCAGTCTACCAGCCGACAAGGTCCAAACTATCAACCATCCGGCAAACTACCTGCTGGCGCTGGAGCACACATTTCGGCCCACTTTATTCAATGAAACCAAGGTCTATATCAATCGATCACCATTTCACAACCCACAGTCGAGCGCCCTTCCGTATTCGGTGAGCACGAACACTTTCGTGGGGCTCAACAATAACAATGCTGACATCGAGGTTGGAACCACATACGGAGTCATCGACAACCTGATTTGGACGCATGGTCGACATGCATTCAACACCGGCATGGAGATTCGCCGGGTTCGACTGAACCAGGGCAAGACCGCCGACAACAATCTCTCTTTCACCGACAATTCCAACACTCTTGAAACGGCCTTCACGACCGCTGCCCTCTACCAGATTAACTTCACTGCGCCCTGGTGCTGCCATAAGCTCCGGCGCACGTTCTACATGCCCTATTTCCAGGATGAGTGGAAGGTCACTCCCACCCTCACTCTCAACTTAGGGCTACGCTGGGAGTACTATGGCGTGGCGCATGAGGCCGACAATGCTACTACAGTCTTCGACTACAGCCAGTTTCACGGGGTTTGCCTGGGATCCGGATCAACCAACGGACCTTACCCAACGCCGATTAACACCCCGGCTTGTCCCAAGAATCCCGCCTTATATAACGCCAACTACAGGAATTTCGATCCTCGGGTGAGTGTGGCTTGGGCCCCGGGTATGTTTCATGGAAAAACAGTGATTCGATCGGGGTTTGGCATTTATCACGGTGCCGCCCAGAACGATGACCTCAATGCGGGCCTGGAGAGCGATCGCTACACCGCATACGTCCACCTCGATCCCGGTGGGTCGGGCATACCCGTCCTACCGGCGTATCAGCAGACCGTCCCGGACTTGAGTGCATTACCTGGTGGAATTCCAGTTGGAATTCAACAGCAGCCTCGAGCTTTGCAACGCCATGGCCGCCGCGACCTGTACGCGGAGACTTGGGGCCTGACCATCGACCACGAACTGCCCGCGAATTTCATGGCATCAGCGCAGTATCTCGGGTCGCACGGAGTGCGGCTGTTTTCTCGTGGTGGGGTCAACTTCTGTATTACCAAACCGGACATCAACGGAAATTGCACCCGTGGACTCGACCAGTACTATCCTGGGGGAGATCCCTACGGTTCGGTGGACTATAAGTCCGACATCGGGGCAAGTACTTACAATGCACTGGGTCTTAGTTTGGAACGCCGATTCAGCGCCGGCTTGTCGTTTCAAACACGCTATACCTGGTCTCATTCCATCAACGACGGATCGGTGGGCGGTGGTGAGTCGAATGGACCGGAAAACGTGAACTGCCTTCCTTGCGATAAGGGGCCGAGCGTATTCGATATTCGACAGAATTTCGTAGCCAATGGGGTCTACAACCTGCCCTTCGGAGCCGGCAAACCTTACCTCAACCAGGGCGGTGTCATGAACAAGTTCGTCGGCGGCTGGAGCCTCAGCAGCATTGGCCTCTGGCACACCGGACACCCACTCACGATCACGATGGGGATCTCGAACACCCAATTGCCCGATGGCAACGACCAAACAACCCAGAGGCCAGACCTCGTTCCGGGAGTGCCTGTAACGCTTCCGGGAGGGCTGCAGCCGAACCATACCCTGCCGATCAATCCTGCCGCTTTTGCACCACCGCCGCTCGATCCCACGGGCGTTATTACCGGTTTTGACAGCAACAACAACCCTATCTGTGTCAATTCTTGCGGTCTTATCAGCCGGTTTGGTTCCGCACCGAATGGGATCATTCGTGCGTTGAATTCATGGCAGATCGACCTGGCCCTGCTGAAAAACTCAAAAATCACTGAGCGTGTTTCCACGGAGTTCGGTGTCCAGGCGTTTAACATTTTCAATCACGTGCAACTGGGAGACCCGAACGGCGGCAACCTAACTCTTAACTACGTTCAGCAGGGCAGCACGTATGTGCTTCAACCCGCAGGAAACCTGGGCCAAATCACCAGTACAAACAACTTCAACAACAACAACGACAACGCAGCTTCGCCGAACACCGGGACTGGTTTGCCCCGGCAGATTCAGTTTATGCTTCGCGTCATGTTCTGAGTTGTTTTCGCTTTCAGACAAATTTCAGGCGTGTCGGCTAGGGTTGGGTTGAGGACCAAATAATGCTCAAGCGTGTTTTGTGTCTGGTAGCAAGTCTTTGTCTCAACTGCGTGCTCTTTGCTGCACCGGCCCCGTCCGGCGGATACTCCATCATCAAGAAGATTTCCATCCCGGGCACAGGAAGCTGGGATTACCTCGCAATCGACGAAGCCGCGCGGCGGCTATACGTTTCGCACGGCACGCAGGTCGAAGTCGTCGACATCGATGCCCTGACGGTGGTGGGCAGCATTCCGAATACGGCGGGCGTGCATGGAATTGCCATCGCTCCCGAACTCGGCCGCGGATTCACCAGCAACGGACAGGCTTCGACCGTCACGATTTTCGACCTGAAGACGCTGAAGCCGATCGCGGATGTGCCGACTGGAAAGAAGCCGGACGCGATCATCTACGATCCGGCGACGTCGCGCGTTTTCGCCTTCAATGGTGGAAGCAATAGCGCAACTGCAATCGATGCCGCGACCGGCAAAGTCGCGGGCACGGTCAATCTGGATGGCGGACCTGAATATGCCGCGGCGGACAGCAATGGTTTTGTGTACAACAATCTCGAAGACGAGAGCCTGCTGCTGAAGATCAATTCGCGCGAACTGAAAGTTGAGCAGCGCTGGCCGGTTGCTCCCTGCTCTTCCCCCAGCAGCATGGCCATGGACCGTGCCAACCGGCGCCTGTTTCTCGGATGCCGCAGCAAGGTCATGGCCGTGCTCGACGCCGATTCGGGAAAGGTCATCACTACCCTGCCGATTGGCGATCACGTCGACGCTACGGCTTTCGACTCGGAGACCAAGCTGGTTTTCAATTCCAACGGCGAAGGCACCATCACGGTCATTCACCAGGACAGTCCGGACAAATACTCCGTTGTCGAGACGGTGAAGACCGCGCCGCGCGCGAAGACCATGGCGCTGGATCCGAAAACTCACCGTCTCTTCCTCTCCACGGCAGAGAACGGGCAGTTCGAAGTGTTAGCCGTGGGACAATAGACTCTGAATCCGAAGCGGAGCCTTCCCTTATGAAGTCGAGATGTGCGCTAGTTTTGTTCCAGTCGCTGATGCTGCTGGCGCTGGTCTGCGGCGGCTTGATTGGGTGCACCAGCAAGTCCAACGCGCAGACGTCCGCAGTGGATTTGCATCTCGACGTGAAGGCTCCGTTTCGCTTCGTGGCGTATGGAGACACGCGCTTCCACGACCCCAAAGATACCGAAGCAGCCAACCCTGCAGTGCGGGTTGCGTTGGTGCAGGCCATCGCCGACGTCAACCCCGCATTCATCTGCTTCACCGGCGATATCGTCTACAACGGATTCGACGCGAACGACTGGCAAGTCTGGGACAGTGAAACCAAGGTCTTCCGCGACAAGAAGATTCCGGTTTATCCGGCACTGGGCAACCATGACCTGCATGGGGACGAAAAAGTCGCGCTGGGAAACTACTTTCAGCGCTTCCCCGATCTGAAGAACAGCCGATATTACTCCGTGCGCGCGGCCAATGCTCTGGTTCTTGTCTTCGACAGTTCGCTGGACGAAGCCTCCGGACCGCAAGGCCAGTGGCTGGCGGAGAAACTCGACCACGCCCCTTCTGACGTGGACTTTGTTTTCCTTATGTTCCATCATCCGCCCTACACCAGTTCCTCGGACGCGAAGGCGTTTGGCGGTGGGCACTCGGCTCGAGTTCCCGAGCAGGCGCTGGCAAAGATGCTGGAGGAGCGACAGGCCCATGCTCGCTTCCGCATCGTGGTGTTCTCGGGACACGTCCACAATTACGAGCGCCATGAGCACAGCGGCGTGACTTATTTTGTTTCCGGCGGAGGAGCGGCGCACGCGTATCCAGTTGAGCGCGCGACGGACGATCCCTTTCAGAGCAAGGAAGTGAATTATCACTACCTGCTGGTCGAGGTCGACGGGCAGCAATTGAAGGTCACGATGAACCGCCTGGACCTGAGTACCGGCAAGGCCGTCTGGACGCAGCCCGATTCGGTGAAGATTTCCGTCCCGGCTGCGGCTGCGGCGGCGGGCAAGCGCTAAGTCCTAAGAACCCTGGCAAGTTCCCTGGCACTGATTCGTCGCCCACGACACTCCCAACGCCTGCAGGATCAACCGGTCGCAAAGCGTTAACTTCTCGGCGTCGAGCACAACTCCATAGGCGTATTCGACGAACGCGTCGCAGGTAATGCACCAGCGCTCGTGGCGAATGACACCGCCGCAATGTTCACATGCAGATTCCGCGTTGTACCGGTTGCCGTGGTGCCAGTTGGCTGCAGGATTGGTGAACATTTGGAACCTCCAGTCATGATCTCAACAAATTCCCCGAAGCCAGCCGTACAGCCCGGCGGAACTGCGATGACTGGAGCTTATTTCGAGCGGAATCTGCGCCCTGTTTTGGGTGTCACAGTTGAACGTGGTCAGGATCACATACAGTGTCGGAAAGCATCAGGACAGCCTGTTCCGCACCTCCTAGGTATCCATTACTAAAGTGGCGATTCTGCTAAGTTAGTCAGAGTCACGCCTATGCTGATTCTGAGTCCAAAGAACATCCTCGTTCTAGTCTCTTTTGTCTCGATCCTGGCTCTTCCTAATCTGTTAGGGCAGACCATCGCCGTCGAGGGGACGGTTCGCGACCCAAGCGGCGCTGTGATTGTTAATGCCTCAGTTGTGCTACGATCCGGTTCGTATCAGTCTGCAGGCACGACCGACGCCCGCGGACATTTCGCGTTTCCCACCGTACCCTCCTCTGCGGGAAGTGTTGAGATCAGTTCTCAGGGATTCAGCACGGTCCGCCAACTCTGGAGCGCCGGAACGACCGCCGCCTTCAGCCTCGATATCGTCCTGCAACCTGCTTCGGCCAGCGAACAGGTCACCGTTTCCGCGGCGCGTACGGAGATGCGGCTTTCCGAGACTCCGGGCAGCACGGTTTTGCTCACCAGCGGTGACCTAGCCGCAACTCCCGCGGTGCGAGTCGATGACTTGCTTCGGCAGGTTCCGGGATTTTCGTTGTACCGTCGATCCGACAGCCGCGCTGCCAATGCCTCCAATCAAGGTGTATCGCTGCGAGGCTTGGGCGGAACTGCCGCCAGCCGCGCGCTGGTGCTTGAGGACGGATTGCCACTGGTTGATGCCTTCGGAGGCTGGGTTTACTGGGATCGCGTTCCGCGAGCTTCGCTTTCCAGCGTCGAGGTATTCCGTGGTGGCGCTTCCAACCTCTATGGCAGCGACGCCCTCGGGGGAGTTGTGCAATTCCTGACGCGTCAGCCCGAGCACTCGGCTTTCAGTCTCGAAACTTCCTATGGCAACGAACGCACGCCTGATCTTTCTTTCTGGACCGGAACTCGCGCCGGCAAATGGGATTTGTCGTTGGCCTCGGAGATGTTCCGCACTGACGGATACGTCGTCGTTCCTACCTGGCAGCGTGGGATGGTCGACACAGCAGCAAATTCGGAAGATGCCACCGTCGAGTTGACCGTGGGCCGACAACTCGGAGACAAAGGCCGCATCTTCGCGCGCGGCAGCTTCTATACCGAATTCCGCAACAACGGCACGCCCGTCCAGACCAATGGCACGCGCATGGGACAAGGTGCCGTCGGACTGGATCAGCAATTCGGCAACAGCGATTCGTTCACCTTCCGCGCATACGGCCAGGCGCTGGGATACGATCAGCAATTCTCCTCTGTCGCTGCCGATCGCAACAGTGAATCGCTCACCGATATGCAGCACGTTCCCGAACAGGTGGGCGGAGGGGCGGCACAGTGGACCCACCTTCTTGGCAAACATCAGACGCTGATCGGCGGCGCGGACCTGATGGAAGTCATGGGCGCCAGCGACGAACAGCTTTTCTCCTCGGGTGTGCACACGCGGAACAACGCTTCCGGCGGGCGGCAACGCATTCTGGGCGCCTTCGGAGAAGATCTGATCCGATGGAGCAACTGGACAGTCATTTTTGCGGGCCGCTTCGACAATTGGAACAATTTCGATGCCAGTTCGATCTGCACACCGGTTTCCGGCGCATGCCCTTCGCCCAGCACGTTGTATCCCTCGCGGAGTAACTCCGCCTTCAGCCCGCGGCTGTCGGTGCTGCGCTCACTGAGCCGCAATGTCTCCGTCACAGGATCGATGTACCGTGCTTTCCGCGCGCCGACTCTGAATGAGCTGTATCGCTCCTTCCGGCTCGCGAATGTGTTGACCCTGAACAATCCCGACCTTAACGCGGAACACCTTACGGGAGCGGAAGCTGGCGTAACCCTCACCTCATTCGGTGGCAGGTTCGATCTGCGCGGAACATTTTTCTGGAGCGACATCGTGGATCCTGTCGAGAATGTCACGATCAATCCAGCCTCGTCCCCGGTCCTCCGCCAGAAGGGGAATCTCGGACGGATTCGGTCGCGGGGCGTAGAACTCGATGGCGTCGTCCGCGTCACCCACGACATCCAGATATCCGCCGGCTACGAGTTCACAGCAGCAACCGTCGTCAATTACACGGTACCGCCGGGAGAAGTTTCTCTGCTGGGGCTTCGAGTGGCGCAAGTTCCGCGCAATGTCTTCACCTGGGAAGCTCGCTACTGGAATCCATCGCGGCTCATGTTGAGCGTACAAGGACGGTTCGTGGGCAACCAGTTCGACGACGACCAAAACCTGTACCCCTTGGGCCGCTTCTACACGATGGATCTGCAGATTGGGCGCAACCTCACACGCAATCTGCAGGTGTTTGCCGCAGCCGAGAATCTCACCAACGAACGCTACAACGTGGCCAATACACCCACGGCCAGCGGATCGCTCTTCAACATCGGCCCGCCTCTTTTGTACCGCATCGGATTGCGCCTGAATTTTCCGCAAGAAAGGCAGTGATGCACCGGGTAGCGGATTGGGCCATTCTTGCTCCATCATTTATCCTGAATAGTTGCGCATCGCTCGCCGAAGCACATATCGACATCAACTCTTTGAATCAAACCAGCTAGGAGCTAGCAGCCAGAAGCTGCCTTTATGAAAACCGGCATTATTGGCCTGCCCCAGGTAGGCAAGACATCGCTGTTCCGCATCCTGACCAAGGCGCATCTTTCCGCGCAGGCCAGTAACCCGCGCGAGGCGCACATCGGCGTTGCCAAGGTTCCCGACGACCGCCTCGACCGCCTGGCCGCGCTCTATAACCCTAAGAAGCTGACCCACACCTCGGTCGAATATGTGGACGTAGGAGCGATCGGCCAGGACGCCCTGAAGGAAACGGCCTACATCGGACACCTGCGCCAGGTCGACGCACTGGCTCACGTGGTGCGCGTGTTTGAAGACCCGGCGGTCCCGCTGGTGGCGGAGATCGATCCCCTGCGCGATATCAAGAATGTCGAGTTCGATCTGATGGTCAGCGATCTCGGCCAGATCGAAAAGCGCCTCGAGCGCCTGGAAAAAGATCTCAAGAAGATGAAGACTCCGGAACTCGAAAAAGAATTCGAACTACTCAAGCGCGCCAACGCGCATCTGGGATCTGAGAAACCGCTGCGCGAAATGGAGATGACGCCCGAGGACAAGAAGCGCCTTCGGGGTTTCATGTTCCTGAGTGAGAAGCCGATCTTCTACGTGCTAAACATCGGCGAATCGACCGAACTGGGCAAGGAACTCGACGAAGCGGTGAGCAAGTACAACCTCACGGAGATTGCTGCACGCCCGAACGCAGCGGCCACGGCCATCTGCGGGAAGGTCGAAGCCGAACTTGCTGAGATGAGCGACGCAGACGCCGCGGAGTTTCTCTCCAGCTATGGCCTGAAGGAGAGCGGTCTGGTCCGGCTGATTCGCACGACCTATAAGTTGCTGGGCCTGATCTCATTCTTCACCGCTGGCGAAGACGAATGCCGGGCCTGGCAGGTTCCCGCCCGCAGCCGCGCTCAGGAAGCTGCCGGCGCTATTCACTCTGACCTGGAAAAGCATTTCATTCGCGCGGAAACCATCCGCTGGGATCAGTTGCTCGAAGCCGGATCGGAAGCGAACGCCCGCGCCAAGGGGACACTGCGGCTCGAAGGCAAGGACTACATCGTGCAGGACGGCGACGTGATGCATATCCGACATAGCGGATAGTTGCGTCGTACCGCCGTATCCTCTTGCCGCTATGCTCACTCGCCGGATGTTGTCTGATGCAGCCTTGCAGCTTCAGCGACGAGCTCACACGCGGCGACTTTTAGGGCGCAACTCCGAGCTGCCAGAACAGGAAGCTCAACTGATCCACCGAGTCGCCGATGTCCTGGGTCAACGAGCGCCCGCCCGAGTGTCCCGCCTTCAGTTCGTAGCGCAGCAGAATCGGCCGGTCCGATCCTGTGTCGGCTTGCAGCAGGGCCGCCATTTTGCGCGCGTGCAACGGCGCCACGCGCGTGTCGCCGTCCCCGCTCATGAAGAGCACAGACGGATATTTCACGCCCTTCTTGACGTGCTGGTAGGGCGAATAGGCGTACAGCCACTTGAATTGCTCAGGATCCTTGGCAGCGCCGTATTCGGCGACCCAGAACTGCGCCTCCATAAACTGGTCATAGCGCAGCATGTCGAGCAAGGGATGCCAGCAAATCACCGCCTGGTAGAGTTCGGGACGCTGGGTGAGAGCGGCCCCAACCAGCAGCCCTCCGTTGCTGCCGCCGAGAATCGCCAGCTTCGACGGACTTGTGTATTGGTTCTGGATTAGCCATTCAGCCGCGCCAATAAAATCGTCGAAGACGTTCTGCTTCTTGTCGAGCATTCCCGCCTTATGCCAGGCTTCGCCGAATTCGCCGCCACCTCGAATGTTGGCCAGCGCGTAGACGCCTCCCCGCTCCGCCCACACGATCGCATCCGCGTTGAAGAACGGCGTATTGTTAACAGCGAATCCGCCGTATCCCTCGAGCAGCGCGGGATTCGAGCCGTCCAGCTTGACTCCTTTGGCGTACAGCAGAAACATCGGAACTTTGGTCCCGTCTTTCGAGGCGTACCAAATCTGCTTGACCTCAAACTTCGAGCCATCGGCCGGAACCTTAACTTGTGCCCACACCGACTGCTTTCCGGTCGCCATGTCGCTGCGATAGACCGTGGCGGGAATGGCATACGATGCGTAGGTAAAATAGGCAGCCGGATTCTCCCACCGTCCTTGCACGTCGTAAATGGATCCTAGAGCGGGCAGGCTGGGCTCGAAGGCCAGCTTGCCATCCGGTTGAAACACTTTCACCATTGAAGTCGCGTTCTGCACGTATGTGACCCAGATCTTGCCTCCGGCCAGCGTGACGTTGTCGATCGCGTTCTCGGCTTCAGGAACCACCTCCCGCCAGTTCTCGGGTGAGGGCTTTGCCATGTCCAGCACCATGACCTTGCCCTTCGGCGCCTTGTAGTTGGTCTGCAGGAACATTTCGTCGCCGACCGCGAAGCCAAAGGAGCGCGCGTCCAGATCCTTGATCAGCGGCTGGATCGGTCCATTTTTCTTCAGATCCTGAGCCCAGACTTCAACCTTGTCTCCCGCTGCGCCATGGAAAACATGAATGACGAGGTGACGGCCATCCTCCGAGGTATCGCCGACAACGATGGCTTCTTTGGCGTAGCCTTTGCCGAAGATGTCCGTGTCCGCTTCCGGTTTCATTCCCAGCTTATGGAATCGAAGCCGCGGGCCGTCGTCGAGCATGGTCGCGTAGTAGAACCCAGTCTTGTCCGGCAAGAACGAAAGATCGAAGTAAACCCTCGCCGGCAGCACGTCCGCCAGGTCGCGTTTGGCAGCAACGTCGAGTACGTGCACCTCGGTCTCATCCTTGCCGCCGATGCGCACTACATAGGCTAGTAGGGAGCCGTCTTTGGAGACATCCATGATCTCGACGTTGGTCGAGTGGTCCGCGCTCATGGGATTAGGATCGATCAAGACTTCTTCGTTCCCGCCATCGCCCTGCCGTGTGTAGATGACGTACTGCTCCTGGTCGGCGGCGCGCTTGCGGTAGAAGAGCCGTCCGTTGCGCTCGATCGGCGAGCCAATACGTTCCACCTTCTTCAACTCGGCCAGGCGCTTCTCCAGTCGCTCCCGCCCCGGCCATGTGTCCAGGAGTTTGTGCGTGTAGTCGTTCTGCTGGTTGATCCACGCCCGAGTCTCGGAGGAGTCTTGATCCTCCAACCAGCGGTAGGGATCCGGCACGACTACGCCATGCAGAGTCTCTTGAACATCGCCCTGGCGCGTGGCAGGGGGCGCGGCCATGGCTGTGCCGGCGTTTTGGGCTACGGCAAACGTGGGACACATAACAGCCCAAGACAGAATGCTGAGAACTCTGCGTTTCATGATCTCCTCCGACCGGAATTCTGCGGTCCCGACCACGCGATGTCAAGCGGGTTCGCGCGCAGCGAGAGGAACTTTCCGCAAGCGAGGTCCGTAGTGATAGAAGTGGAGGTGTGCCTATGCTGATCCTGCGGTTTGTCGGATTCTTATTGGTCGCCGCGGTCTCATTCGCGCAGAGTGCTCCGCCAGAACAAGCGAAGGAGCCCGAGCAGGCGACCACGCAGCTGACCGCCGACGAAATCATGGCTCGCGTGGCCGCCAACCAGGATCGCAGCGAAGCTCTGCGCAAGCAGTACGTCTACCGTCAGCACACCCACGTCCTCAGCCGCAAGCCCAAGGGCCGGTTGCTCCGCGAAGAGACGGCTGACTATGACGTTGTTCCGACAGCCGATGGAACTCAGAAAGAACTCAGGACGATTATCGGTCGCTATTGGACTAAGGGGAAGTACGAGACCTTCGAGGGCGAGCCGGTTCCTGAGGCCGACAGTCTTGACGGCAGTTTGATCCACGACTTCCGCGAGGATCTGTCGAATGAGAAGTCGAAAGACGGGCTGGCGAAGGACCTGTTTCCCCTGACGACGGAGGGCCAGAAGGATTACGAATTCAAGCTCCTAGGGCAGGAGATGCAAGCGGGGCGCAGCGTCTACCACATCGGGTTTCGGCCCAAGGACAAAAACGATATTAGTTGGGCGGGCGAGGCGTACATCGATGCGGCGGAATTTCAGCCGGTGCACGTGTTCACCAAACTGTCGCGCCGCATTCCGTTTGCAGTGCGGACCTTCCTGGGAACCGATCTGCCGGGAATTGGGTTCAATGTGGTGTACAAGCGGCAGGAGGATGGAGTCTGGTTCCCGGCCACCTTCGGCACAGAGTTCCGGATTCACGTGCTGTTCTTCATCAACCGGGAGATGACAGTCTCGCTCGAAAACACAGGCTTCCAGCGCACACACGTGGAGAGCAAGATGAAGGTAATCGGACCGGTGGAGTGAGCTGTAGAGGACAGCGCCCGCATTCCGCATCGGATAGACCGAAGTTATTGGGCGCCTGCACGGCGCAGAATCTGCACTTCCATCGGGCGCAGGTTCACGCGAACGACGTGCAGGGGGCCATGTCCCGTTGACCCGTCGACCTCCTTCACCGTTGCGGCTCCTTGGGGAACGGAGCGGACCGGCTGCGGAGCACTCGGGACCGCCTGATTGCTATACAAAACGTTAAAGACGTCACCTTCCGCACTGAGCAGTATCTCCACGATGACATCGAGTTGCTGCGCCTGCGTAGGATTCGTGTTCGCGGCGACGACGACCTCCTGATCATTCAGAATCCGAGAGAACGCGATCACTCCCTGGGGAAATCCCGAGACTCCAAAGGTCACTCCATCGCCCGAGAGCGGACGAAAATAAAATCGCCCGTAGCGCAGCGCCGGTTGTTGTGCACGCACGGCGGCAATCTGCTGGATGTGCTGGTAGAAATCGCTCTGCTCGTCGAATCCGGGGCCTCCCCAAAGCGCCTCGCGCACCGCAGGATCGCTACCCGCGCCGTGCAGTCCCTGCTCGGTGCCGTAATAAAGGCAGGGGATTCCGGGCAGTGAGTAGAGGCAAGCGAGTCCCAGCGTTACTTGGTCGTCAAATTCCGTGGGGTTCGCGGGATCGACGTAGCGAATGCGTTGCTTCACGTCGTGATTGTCGAGAAAAGTGACGAAGTAGCGGGTGGCGTCGCCGTGCGAGCTGAGCACGTTGGCTTCAACGTTCTTGCGATTCTGATACATGCCGACGACGGCGTTGGGTGCAGCGAATCCCTTCACGACGGGCTTAAGACTGTTGAACAACGGATAGTCGAGCGCTGCGTCAACTCCGACCATATCGCTCTGGTCGCTGGTGTTTCGTCCGATGAAGGTCGCGATGTCCTGCTCGGCGTTGGCGTCGAAGACTTCTCCGAAGGTGAAGAAATTCTTCTTGCCGATGCTCAAGGCAAATTCGCGCATGGAGTTTCCGAAAAGGCGGGGAAGATCGCCTTTGAGATAGCGAAGCGTATCGATGCGGAAGCCGTCGATGTCGAAGCGGGCGATCACATACTGGTAGGCGCGAATCAAGAAACGCTGCAGGTCGGGATCGGCCGTCATCATTTGTTTCAGGACGCTGAAATCGCCGACGGTGTCGTCACCATTGCCGTCCGGAGTGCCCTGACGCCGGAAGAACTGGTTTTGTTGAAGCTCCGATGGCCAAACCACCGCATCCGGGGATGGATTGGCAATGGCCGCAACATCGGGGAAGTCTGGGCGTGCGGCGCCGGTTTGATCGCGCCACTGAACCGGTTGCGGCGACCCGTGAAAGCTGGACTGTGCCCCCTGATTGCTGATACAGAACTGGTCCGCCGGATCGCATTGATAGGCGAATGCGTTGCCGGTATGGTTCAGCACGATATCGAAGATGACGTGCAGGTCCTGCCGGTGGGCCGCGTCCACGAGTTGACGCAATTCGATGTCGGCAGTCGCGGGATTGTCGGCGAAACGGGGTTCCGCGCTGATGAAGTTGTGAATGCCGTAACCGTGATAGGTGCCGGGATCGAAAGAAAAGTTCTTGAGAACCGGACTCAGCCAGATGGCTCCAGCGCCGAGTTGCTTGATGTAGGCAAGTTGCTGCTGCACGCCCGAGAGCTTTCCGCCCTGAAAGCCGAAGAAGTTCGGATCGTCGAATGGCTGATGCGCGGGAGGCGCGGAGGGATTATTGAAACGGTCGAGCATCAGGAAATAAATCCAGCGGTCACGCCAGTCTTCCGGCGAAGGAAAGGGAGCAGCGGCTGCATTCGGCGGAGAGACGGCTTGGTCGAGCACAGACTGAAAATCTGCAGCGAACAGCGAGGTTGGCACAACGCACCTCCAGGAGGGTTACCGATGGGGAAGGATCTGGGGTCCGTCGAAATACTAACCCAGCTCAGGCTAGTGGCCCATGGGAGTTGCATGTCGTACGGAATTTGGAACAGGAGGGGCTCTCGGTCATTCGGGACGGAAAGGACGAGTCGAGCTTCGCTCGACGGACAGCCGAGGCGGCTGTCCCCACATCCGAACCTAGTCGCCGCTGGCGTGGTGCTGCGATGGGACCAAGACGAGGCGCGGGCGGCCCGTTTCCGGCTGCGCGTTGCGGCCGAACGCGTTCAGGATGCAGATGACCGCGACATACGCGGCGAGAACGCCCAGGCTAACGGACGCGATGACGGTGACGAAGAGGAGGACGGGCATAATGAACGAGATCACGGGTCGACCAACCTTAGAAATTCAGAGTCTGTTGCGCCTCTCCCACCTTACTCATTGCCTGAGCGCGAATCTTCAATCTAACCTGCGTTGACGCTCCGCGCTGTTGACGACTAAGATACGGAGTAGAGCTGTGCAATTCCACTTTCTATCAATTCTGATTACCTGTCGACGTTACGGAAGGGGCATGCACCCCGGCGAATGATGGCGATTACCAAGATTTCCGTCCGTGGCGCCCGGCAGCACAATCTCAAGAACATAGACGTTGAGATTCCACGGAACACCCTGACGGTGGTAACCGGGCTAAGTGGGTCGGGGAAGTCCTCGCTCGCCTTCGACACGATTTATGCCGAGGGGCAGCGGCGCTACGTCGAGACTCTGTCGGCCTACGCGCGGCAGTTCCTGGATCAGATGGAACGGCCGGATGTCGATGCGATTGATGGACTTAGCCCGTCCATCTCGATCGAGCAGAAAACCACCAGCCGCAGCCCGCGCTCAACCGTCGGCACCATCACTGAGATCTACGACTATCTTCGCTTATTATTCGCTTCGATCGGCGCGCCGCATTGTCCCAAGTGCGGGCGGGCGATCAGCCGCCAGTCGGCGGATCAGATCGTCCAACGCGTGATGGCGTTGAGTCCCGAGGATCGCGTCATGGTCATGGCGCCGATCGTTCGCGGGCGCAAGGGCGAATTCAAGAAAGAGATGGAAACGCTCGTCAAGCACGGCTACACCCGGGCGCGCATCGACGGAGAACTGGTCAGCCTGGACGACGAGGCTTTGATCAATCTCGACAAGCGGAAGAATCACACCATCGAAGTGGTGATTGACCGCCTGCTAGTGAAGCCGGGGATCGAGCATCGTCTGGAAATGTCGGTGGGGCTGGCGATGAAGTTGGCGGGCGGGCTCGTGCAAGTCGCGGTGGTGGGCGGCGAAGAGCAGCTGTACTCGGAGAAGCTGGCGTGCCCGGATTGCGGGATCAGCGTGCCGCAGCTCGAGCCGCGGTCGTTTTCATTCAACAGTTTGTATGGCGCGTGTCAGGAGTGCCATGGCCTCGGCAGCAAGTACGATTTCGATCCGGCGAAGGTGATCAGCGACTGGTCGAAGCCGCTGCTTGACGGCGGACTGGGGCCGGGATCGGCGTCGCAGAATCTGATTCATCAGTTGCAGATTGTGGCGGCGGCATATGGCATCGATCTCAACACTCCGTTTGAGAAGCTGCCCGAGAAGACGCAGGACTTTCTATTGAATGGCGAACCCGGGCGCGGCGGGAGGACGGGGTTTCATGGCATCTTCGGATATCTGAAACAGAATCTCGAGGAGTCGACTTCAGAAGGCTACCGCGACTGGCTGATGGATCACATGTCGGCGACCGATTGTCCGGCGTGCCACGGGAAGCGGCTGCGGCCGGAGAGTCTGGCGGTCAAGGTCAACGGTATGTCGATTGCCGACTTCACTGCGATGCCAGTGGCGCGGTCGCTGGCGGTGGCGCGGGGCATCAAGTTGGCCGGGCGCGAGGCCGCGATTGCCGGGCGCGTCATGCATGAAGTCGTGGAGCGGCTGCAGTTTTTGGATGCGGTGGGATTAGGATACATCTCGCTCGATCGCTCGGCGGCAACGTTGTCGGGCGGTGAGGGTCAGCGCATCCGGCTGGCGACACAGATTGGATCGAAGCTGCGCGGCGTGTTGTATGTGTTGGATGAGCCGTCGATTGGATTGCATCACCGCGACAATGGACGGCTGCTGACCGCGCTCGAGAACTTGCGCGACCTCGGCAACACGGTGCTGGTCGTGGAGCATGATGAGGAGACGATCCGGCGCGCGGATTATGTCGTCGATCTGGGGCCGGGCGCGGGACGGCATGGCGGGAACTTAGTAGCGCATGGGACGCCTGCAGAGATCATGAGCGATCCCGACTCGCTGACTGGGGCCTACATCTCGGGGCGGACTTCGATTGCAATGCGGGCCGAGCGGCGGCAGGCCAATGGCGCGGCCCTGACGATTCTGGGCGCGAAGGAAAACAATCTCAAGAATCTGGACGTGGCGTTCCCGCTGGGCGTGATGACAGTGGTGACGGGAGTCTCCGGGTCGGGCAAGTCGACGCTGGTAAATGACATTCTGTACCGGGCGCTGGCGCGGCAACTCTACCGGTCGCGCGAAAAGTCGGGGGAGCACAAGGCGATTTCGGGCGCGGAGAATATAGATAAAGTCATCCGCATCGACCAGTCGCCGATTGGGCGCACCCCGCGGTCGAATCCTGCCACTTACACCGGAGTGTTTACGCAGATTCGAGACTTCTATGCCATGCTGCCGGAGTCGCGCGAGCGCGGCTACAAGGCGGGACGATTTTCATTCAACGTATCCGGCGGGCGCTGCGAGGCCTGCCAGGGCGAGGGGCAGCGGCGCATCGAGATGAATTTTCTTCCTGATGTCTACGTGTTGTGCGAGGTCTGCGGCGGGCGGCGCTACAACCACGAGACGCTGGCGGTGAAGTACAACGGAAATTCCATCGCCGACTTGTTAGAGATGCCGGTCTCCGATGCTCTGCCGATTCTCGAGAACATTCCGCAGGTAAAGCAGAAGCTGCAGACCCTCGTCGACGTCGGGCTGGGGTACATTCATCTGGGGCAGTCGGCGGTCACGCTATCCGGCGGCGAGGCGCAGCGCATCAAACTGGCGCGCGAGTTGAGCAAGCGTCAAACGGGTAAGACTTTGTACCTGCTCGACGAACCAACCACCGGGCTGCATTTCGATGACGTGAAGAAGTTGCTCGACGTGCTGCACCGGTTGACCGACCTGGGGAACTCGATCATCATCATCGAGCACAATCTGGACGTGATCCGCAATGCCGACTGGATCATCGATCTGGGACCCGAGGGTGGAGAAGAAGGCGGGCGCATTGTGGCGCAGGGTACACCAGAGCAGGTTGCGAAGGTAAAGAAGTCGTACACGGGGCAGGCGCTGGGCGCGTACTTTGGGAATGGGAAGCGCGGTGCTTGAGGCCCTCGTGAGGCACGTCGACAGGCACCAAGAAAACGCTGTCATCCTGAGCGGCGTTCTCTGCCGCGAAGGATCTATGCAGGTGGCGGCGGATTGCATAGGTCCTTCGCTTCGCTCAGGATGACAGTTTCGTGTGGCGAACTGGATATGACTCCTGTCGGTTACATGGCAAAGCGTGTGAGTAAAGGACCAGATCGGTTCCAGGCTCCCCACGTTATTGACATCTATTCTGTGAGTAACTGTAACTGCGAGGACTTTGCCGACTACATTAAATACTGGAAGCACAATGGCTATTGGTTCTTTGATTCTCCGGAAATCATAAAGAACGTCGCGAAGGAAAACTCGATTCAGCTTGATGGAACCACGTTGTTTTATTACGAAGCACATGAAATGGAATTTGACGGCGAGGGCTGGGTCCCTTGGTTGCCCGAGCCATCATTCCCAACGAACATAGTTGTGCCCCCTAAGAAGCAACTTGAGGGCTTCGATGTGGTCAATTTCACGGCAAGAACCTCTCCCGAGTGCTCAGGCCTTTCGTGCAGCACCCTTGCGACTGAACTTCGCACGAACGCGCACTGCCTGTTTGACTCCTTCCGGGCTGCCGAGACGAACCTCAACAATGGGGCTTTTGAGAATGCCGAGCCGGGCCCATACCGCATATTTTCCGTGTATTCCGTAGACTGGTCGTAACGAAGCAGGGGCTGTAGCGCGCAACCGAGAGAGAATATTTTGTCTTCTTCCGACAATCCGCAGTTTGATCCGCAGCCTCTAGTCAGCACCGAGCCGCCAGACTCCTCGCCGGTCGTGCAAGACCCCTTCGTGCTTGGTCCCAATGCTGCAGTCACCGTCGCTCCCGTTCCAGCAGGACCGCCTCCGGTGGAGAACCCCATCTGGAGCGGCTGGGACGTGCTGCTGATTGCCGGGTTGACGCTGGTCGCCATGCTTGTGCTGCAGCTTCTGGTGATTTTTGGTGCGATCTGGTTTGTCTATCCGCACTCGAATCTAGCAGACGTCGCGCAGAAACCCATTCTGCTGCTGGTGTCGCAGTTTCTGATCTACATCGCGGTTGCTGCGTGCATGGTCATGCTCGTCCAAGGCAAATACCACGTGGCGTTCTGGCAGGCGATCCGGTGGAACTGGCCGCAGTCGGAATGGAAGCTGCTGGGCCTGGGCGCAGTGATGCTCTTCACGCTCGGGCTGCTGCAAAGCTTGCTGCCCATGCCGAAGGACACGCCCTTCGANNTTAATGGAGGAGATCTTCTTCCGCGGCTTCATGTATCCAGTGCTGGCCCGGCGCATGGGCGCGGCCTGGGGGATTGTGCTCACAGCATTGCCGTTTGGGTTGATTCACTTGCCGCAATACGGGTGGGCGTGGGGAGCGGCGCTGGTGATTGTCATGGTGGGCGTGGTGTGTGGCGTGGTTCGGGCCGTCACGCGTTCCGTGGGCGCGAGCTTTCTGGTGCATGTGGGATACAACGGGACCCAGATGATCATCGCCCTGGTGTACACCCACGGGTTCCGGCACATGGAGCGGGCTGCGGTCGGTCTTTTCGGCCTGGGTTGATGTTCCTCCTTTGTAAATTCACTCCTCCTTGCGGCAAAACGCCCGACGATTCACGTATAGTAACCAGACCCTAGAATTTGGATGAGGCATGAGTCAGACAGTTCCTCCCAACCCAAATCAAGAGTCCTCGTCATCCAAGACTGTGGCTGAAACGCTTCTATCGCCCAGCATCCTGGAAGCCGTTCCCGATGCGGTGATTGCGGTCAACCGGCAGGGCGTCATCATCCAGGCGAATTCTCAGACGGAAACTCTGTTCGCCTACACGCGCGACGAACTCATCGGTCAGAAGATCGAAATACTGGTGCCGGAAAGGCAGCGGCCGGAGCACGACCGCCATCGGGAGCAATTTCATTCCAAGCCGAAGATCCGGCGCATGGGATCGGGACTCGATCTCTACGGCAGACGGCGCGATGGCTCCGAATTCCCTGTCGAGATCAGCCTCAGTCCGGTCTCCACTGCCGACGGAACTATGGTGTTGAGCGTCATCCGGGACATCAGCGACCGCAAGCGCATCGAAGAAGAATTGCGCCGAGCGAACGAAGAACTCGACCGCCGAAAGAGCCGCGAGTTGCGCGATTCTCAGAACCGGCTGGCCCTGATCGTCGATTCCTCGCAGGACGCCATCATCGGCAAGAATCTCGATGGCATTGTCACGCACTGGAACAAGGGCGCCGAGCATATCTACGGGTATACGGCGCAGGAAATGATTGGCCGGCCGATCTCGGTGCTAGCTCCCAAAGAACGGGAGGACGAAATCCCGGCAATCCTCGAGAAGATCCGCAACGGGCAGCGGGTGGAGTACTTTGAGTCGGTACGCGTCACCAAAGATAAGCGGAACCTGAACGTCTCGATCTCTGTATCTCCCATCTACGATGCCGAGGGCAAGGTGGTGGGGGCGTCGACCATCGCCCGCAATATCACCGCGCAAAAGAAGATTGAAGATCAGCTGCGGCAGTCGCAAAAAATGGAGGCAGTGGGCCGGCTGGCAGGCGGCGTGGCCCATGATTTCAACAATCTGTTAGGGATAGTCACCGCCTGTTCGGAGCTTCTGCGAACCCGTGTCGACCAGGAAAGTGCGGAGTATATCGACAACATTCGAGAGGCGGCGAAGCGCGGCGCGTCCTTGACCCGGCAACTGCTTTCGTTCAGCCGTCGGCAGCCAGTGCAGGCCCAATTGCTCGATCTGAATGATCGACTCAAGGACGTGATCAAGCTTTTGCGTCCGCTCATGGGAGACGATGTTGAGATCGTGCTCCAGCCGCGACCGTCACCCGCCATCGTGGAGGCCGATCCCGGCCAGTTGGATCAGATCGTCATGAATCTGGCAGTGAACGCGCGCGACGCCATGTCGCACGGTGGAAAGCTGGTCATCGAAACCGCAGTGTTCGATTTCGATGAGTCCTTCGCGCAGGAGCATCCTTCGATCAGGGTGGGGCGTCACGTGATGCTGGCGGTCAGTGACAACGGAACCGGCATGGACGAGGTGACGCGATCCCGCATCTTCGAGCCTTTCTTCACGACCAAAGAAATGGGGAAAGGAAGCGGCCTTGGGCTAGCGACCGTCTACGGCATCGTCAAGCAATTCGGTGGACATGTCTGGGTGTACAGCGAACAGGGTCACGGAACGACCTTCAAGATCTATCTTCCCAGCGCGGAGCACAAGCTGGGGAGCGCGCCTGAGCCGCAAACGGAGGAGTTGCCTTCGAGGCGGGAGGGTGTGACGCTGCTGCTGGCGGAAGACGATCCTGTCATGCGGCGGCTGACGCGAAAGATGCTCGAAGCGCACGGTTATCAAGTGCTGGAAGCCGAAGACGGGAAGTCCGCGCTGCAGGTGATCAGTTCACACTCCGGATCGATTGATCTGATTCTCACCGATGTGGTGATGAAGGGAATGAACGGACCGGAACTCGTTCTGCGGCTCATGGAGTCTCACCCCGGGATGAAAGTCGTGTACATGTCGGGATACACCGGAGAACTGGTAGCGAACCATGGGTTGGACAGTGGCATCCGGCTGCTGGAAAAGCCGTTTACGCGAGCCGATCTACTGAAGACCGTTGATGCCGCGCTGGGATAATGAGTGTGGCGGCGTCCGGAGGACGCCTGAGAATAGCCCGGCGTTTCAACGCCGGGGAGATGCACGGACGATTGTCGCGTCCCGTTAGGGACGCCTGAAACTATCCCACGCGACGCGGATACTCCGCCTTGTAGAAGTGGTCATCACTCGGCTGCCTTCGCCTTCACCCTTCGCATTGCTCTTGCACACCGCCTTCTGCCATACTCGGAACGCTATGAAAGGTAATCCAAAAGTT
Organism: Acidobacteriaceae bacterium; assembly: GCA_003134655.1. GTDB lineage: Bacteria > Acidobacteriota > Terriglobia > Terriglobales > Acidobacteriaceae > Sulfotelmatobacter. The sequence goes on along the minus strand of PLBY01000046.1, from coordinate 23,592 downwards.
ATTGCTGAGCTGAATAAGGCGCTGAGGGAAGAGCTGACCGCGATTAACCAATATTTTTTGCATGCGGAAATGTGCGAAAACTGGGGATACAAAAAGCTCTCCGATTTCATCAAGAAACAATCCATCGGCGAAATGAAGCACGCCGAAGTGCTGATTGAGAGGATTCTGTTTCTGGATGGCAGCCCGTCGATGCAGCCCCTGGAGTTGACGGTCGGCGGCACGGTCAAAGCGATGATCGAAAGCGATCTGGCGCTCGAGATCGGGGCGGTGAAGCAGTACAACGATGCCGTCGCGATCGCGACCAAAGAAGGCGACAACGGGTCGCGTGATCTATTCGTGACCCTGCTCAAGGACGAGGAAGGTCACGTCGACTTTCTCGAGGCCCAGGTGCACCTGATCAAGGAACTCGGGTACGAGCGATATTTGACACAGCAGATGGGCGAGGACGAGGAAGAGTAGCGTCGAAAATCAAAAGCCCACTTCTCGCAAAGAACGCGAGAAATGGGGCACCCACTCATTTAATCTGCGCGAAGCGACTACTTCACCGTCACGGTGAGCAACTGCGCTCCACTTACAACGTAGTCGAGGGGCGGCGTGGCAGTTTCATCGACGTTGGACTCTCCGCTCACGATCATCTCCTGGTTGCCGCGCATGCCCTCCATCACATTCATCACCGAGATGGGCAACGTGGGCATGACTTTGTCGGCGACGCGTGCTTCCGGGTCGGCCTCGAGCAGCGAAACGTAGAGGCGATTGTTGGCGTGCTCCTTGTTGAGCAGCGCAATGGTGGACGCCAGATCGAGCTTGCGGCCGAACGCTGGGTTGGTGCGGCCCACGCGGTCGAGAGTTTCTCCGTCACTGACCAGAATGCGCAACGTTCCTTTGCTGGCCGAGGTAGGAATCTTCACCGGTATCTGGCGCACGACGCGTTCGCCGCGGTAAGGAGCGAGCACAGTCTCGACAATGATCTCATCGCCGGGACGCACTTCGCTGACGTCGGTGCGGGCGCTTTCCAGACGCGCCCAGCGGCGCTCGCGGACCAGGTCGAAATCGAGCTTCACGCCCGTCACTGCCGGCGCGTTGTAAGGATTGTCGTAGATGCGCCCGAAGCGTTCGCCCAGCGAAAGAGCGGCGGCCATGGCAGCGGGCTGTCCGTTCTCCGCAGGGACGAACATATTCTTGAGTCCGACCTCGGGAAAGCCCTTGACGTTGATGCTTCCGTTGAGCCGGTAGGTGATTTCCTCGCCGTATTCATTCACGCCATGCAGCGCGTTAAAGACCGTGGCCATGATCGCCACGGGGCTCAGGCGTGGGTTGTTCAGCACTTCGTAGTGAAATTCCTTTTGCGTCGCGCCGTTGCTACCGCGGATCGTCAGCGTCACCGGAATCATGTCGGGCTGCTTGTTGAAGACGCCCATGATGCCAGTATGGCGATCCTGTACGAAGACGCCTGCCTGTTCGGTGGTGTTAACGATCTTGAAGGCGTTCAGCGGCGAGGGCAGCGTGGCCAGCACGTTGGCCTTGTTCATCGGCAGATCGACGGAGCCGAACTGCAGCAGAGGATGTCCGCAGGCGAGCAAGCGCTGGGGATCGATGTAGGTCACGGTGCAAGTGGCGGCAATGTCCATGTCGCCGCGAACCAGAATCGCGCTCACCGCCGACCCGGGTTCGAGCGGTTCCGGCTGTTTGTCTCCGCTGACGGACCCTGCGCCCATCACCGGGACGACTCCCGCGGAAGCGAACTGCCCCGCAAAGCGCCGCACCGTGTCTTCGGAGAATCCGTTAAAGACCAGGGGCGCGTCGATGGGCTTCAGATAGCTGGCGTAATCCTGCGTGGATCCGGGAAATGCGTCGGCATCACCGGGCGAGGCGGTCTTTCCCGCGGCATTGGTTACTCCGGGCTTGGTCGCCGCGGCTTCTTCGGCGGGCGACTTGTCGAGCGCGTTGATCTCGAGCATGTCGGCGATCGGCGTGACTCCGGCGATCGGTTCCTTCGAGAACTCACCGATGCGGAACGCGAGGGCGCCCGCGAGTTTGCCATCGAGATACACCGGGCTGCCGCTCATGCCCGCGACGACACCCGTATATTCAGCCTTCGCCCCGTGCAGACGAATCAGGATAATGTCGCCTTTGGGCCCATTCACATTGTGCAGAACGCCGAGGACTTCCACGTCCATGGATTCCGGTTTTACGCCCTGGAATACCGTGAGGGCGTAGCCGCGCATGCCCGCGTGGATCTGGTCCACGGGAATAGTGGGCTGCGAGACTTCAGCGGAGAGGTAAATTGTGGGGAGGGATAGACCTAGGACTAGAAGCGCGAGAACTGCTTTTCTCATTTAATGTCCCGACAGGACCCGCCAACAGGCCCTCATACAGATTAGAGTCAGACCAACTGCGATTCGTTGCACAGAAGGGGGAAAGATCTGGGACCGGGCAAAACATCCCAATTGCGAATCCTTGCGTCTATACTAGCACAGAGGTTTTCGGGGTTCACATGTTTAATCGTCATAAACCTAGCACTTTAGTGGGTAAGACGGGGTGCCGGTCGGGCATTCCCATGATGATTCTGGCGGGGCTGCTTTGTGTTTCGCTGCCAGCCGCCGCGCAAGACCAACAGGGTCAGTCGTCTTCACCACAGACTCCGGCCCAGACACCGGACAACGGCAAGCCCAAGCAGGACGTCCCCGCCGAGGCTGGCGGTCCGACCGACAACATCGGGCCGTATGCGATCCCCAAGAAGAAGGCGGACGACGCTCCACCGCCGCCACCGCCGGTCACCCCGAAAAAAATCGAGGACATGCCCGACTATTCGTTGAAGGTGAACGTGCCGTTGGTCAACGTCGACGTGCTGGTCACGACCAAAGATGGGCAGTTCATCCCCGGCCTGAAGCAGGGGAATTTCCGCGTCATGGAAGACGGCGTTCCGCAGCAGGTGTCGCATTTCGCGGTTTCAGAGGCGCCGATCACGGCCGTCCTGCTGGTGGAGTTTGCCTCGACCACCTGGCCGCTCCTGGTCGAGAGTCTCAATGCATCCTACGCGTTCGCGAACAGCCTGAAAAAAAATGACTGGGTGGCAGTTGCCTACTACGATATGCAGCCGCACATCCTCGTGGACTTTACGCAGGACAAGCGCGCCGTCTACGGGGCGCTCAACCAGTTGCGCATTCCCGGTTTCGCCGAAACCAACGAGTTTGACGCGCTGTACGACACGCTCGACCGCCTGGAGCGCGTCGAAGGCAAGAAATACATCATCTTGATCTCGACCGGGATCGACACTTTCAGCAAGCTCACGCTCGACAAGATTACGAAGAAGATCAAAGACACCAAAGACGTGACGATTTTTCCGGTCAGTATCGGTTGGTACCTGCGGGAATATTGCGAGGTCCATCACTGTACCGGCAGCTCCCATGGAATCGCCAGCCCGCATATCCAGACCATCGACTATCTGCAGGCCGACAACGAGATGAAGACTTTTGCGGCGATGACCGGCGGCCGCGCTTACTTCCCGCGTTTCCAGGCGGAGTTTGGCGAGGACTTCCAACAGATTGGCGAGGACATTCGCCGGCAGTACACGCTGTCCTATGCTCCCTCCAACTCGAAGCTCGATGGAACCTATCGCAAGCTGAAGGTGCAGGTGGTTGGCCCCGATGGCGGCCCGTTGAAAGTGAAGGACCAGAAGGGCAAGGACGTAAAGATCGACGTCGTGGCCCGCGACGGATACACCGCGAAACACACCGTAGATTAGTGATTCATCCTCACGTGTGAGTGCCGGCGCTGAGTTGGTGCCGGCACGCGCAAAGACTTCATCCCCCCGTCCATTTGTAAAGATCTGGTTAAAAACCTGCCGGGAAGCCTCCGTTCCGAGCCCGACTGTTGTATGCTTCCGAGGCACATTTTTGGCCGTTCCGATTTCCAGTCCAAAGAGAGTAAGGAGTATGCCCTTGCCCAAGAAGTTTCTCCCTGCAGTTTTCCTGTGGCTTGCCATTTGCGGTGTTCTGCCCGCCCAAACCATTCAACGCTTGGCTCACCAGCCGCCCGACGGTGCCGGCATCTGTTTGCAATTGACCGATGGCACCGTCATCTGCCAAGGCAACGCGGAGTCCGACTGGTACAAACTCACTCCCGACAATACGGGGAGCTATGTCAACGGCACCTGGACGAAGGTGGCGAGTCTGCCTTCTGGATATGTTCCGGATGCCTTCGCTTCCGCGGTGCTCGCCGACGGCCGCGCAGTGATTACCGGCGGCGAATACCTGAACGGCGCTTTCACGTTGACGAACCTGGGCGCGATTTACGATCCCAAGGCGAACACTTGGACGAATCTCCCTGCTCCTGCCACTTGGAAATACATCGGTGACTCGCCGTCAGCGGTGTTGCCCAACGGAACTTTCGTGGTCGGGAACAAACTCACCAAGAGCATGGCGATTTTGAGTCCCAAAACGCTTTCGTGGACGGTGCTTCCGGGAGGCGGCAAGAGTGATTTCAACGCCGAAGAGGGCTGGACCCTGTTGCCCGACGGCTCCATCCTGACCATGGATGTGAAAAATGCTCCGAACTCGGAGCGGTATGCGTCTTCCACCAGGAAATGGACGACCGCGGGCAGCACGATTGTCGATCTGCACTCGCCTTCACCCTTCGGCTGCATCCACTACGGACCAAACGGGTCGCTATGCTACTACCCGCCGGGAGAAATCGGGCCCGCTATTCTCCGTCCGGATGGCACCGTCTTCGCGACCGGATCGAATAGCAGCAGCGGAAGCGGCGCGGGACACACGGCAATCTACGACACGAAGAAGAAAACCTGGACCGTGGGCCCCGATTTTCCGAATGGCGACAACGCGGGTGATTCTTTCGCCGTACTGTTGCCCAACGGAGACGTACTGGTGGAAGGCATCTTCTCGTCGTATCTGTGGGACGGAGTGAGCCTCACGCAGACGCTCGCAACACCGGGTGCTCTGATGATCCTGCCGACGGGGCAGGTGCTGGTGGGCGGGACGGAAGTCTACAACCCAGCTGGTACCTATCAAGCGGCATGGGCTCCGACCATCTCGTCGGTCACTACCAGTGTCACCCGTGGATCGACTTACAAAATCTCGGGCACGCAGTTCAACGGGCTGTCACAGGCGAATGCGTTTGGCGACGAGTTCGAGACGGCCACAAATTATCCGCTGGTGCGGATTACGAACACCGGCACCGGACACGTCTTCTACGCCAGAACCCATAACCACAGCACGATGGCGGTGGCCACAGGATCGGCCATCGTTTCGACGAATTTCGATGTTCCCGCAACCATGGAGACGGGCGCCAGCACGCTCGAAGTGGTAGCCAACGGGATTCCGTCGACGCCAACGAGCATCACGGTGAATTAGAACTTGTTGTCTGCGGAACTCAAGCCCTCGACATTTCGGGGGCTTTGGTTTTTGGAGTTAGTGCACTCGGAATAAGTGATCGAGCAGGAAGAAGACTCCAGCGCCCACGAAGACCAGCAACGCCATCTTCATCGCGGGTTCTTTGTTGACCTCAGGAATTAAGTCGGAGGCCGCCACGTAGATGGTGACTCCGGCTGCCAGCGGAAGTCCTGCGCCCACGTGGTGGCGGAACAGCGCCATCGTCAACACACCCGCCAGAGTAGACGCGCCCAGCACCACCGAGGCACCCCACGCCGTGCGCCGGCTGCGTCCGCTGGCCAGCATGACGGAACTCACGGTGAAGCCTTCAGGAATCTTGTGCAGGAAAATCGCCAGGAAGATCAGCCAGCCCAGCCAGTTCGATACCAGAAATCCAGATGCGATCGCGATGCCGTCGAAGAACGTGTGAATGATCAATCCGAGCAGGACGGAGTATCCCTTGTGCGCGTGGATGAACTCGTCGCGATGGGTCTCTTCGCCGAAGTGGAAATGCGGTGTGACTGTGTGCTCAAAAAAGTGAATGATCAGATAGCCGAGCAGAACCAGAAATGCCGCGGACCTTCCGCGCAGTTCGATACTTTCCGGAACCATCTCGACCAGAGCGGTGGCCAGCATGAATCCCGCGCCCAACGCGACGAAGTAGCGGAGATAGCGCCGTTCCCAATGCCGCTGCACAATGATCGCGCCGCCGAAAACGTTGGCGGCAGCGGCGGTTAATCCGAGAAGCACGCTGGTGGCAATGGCACCCATATTGTGATGGTTCGGGTACTGCTTACTGCTTTTTCGCAGCCGCGGTTTGTTTCTGCAATTCGGAAAGAAAAGCCTGCTCCCGGTCCGCAACGTAGCTCTTATAACCCGCGGGATCAATGTATGGGTTAGCCCCGCCAGCGTTCAGTCTCGGGTACTTCGATTCCATTCCGAAGTAGCTTCCGTGAGCACCCAGGAAAACATCGCAAGGGATCGACTTGAGCACCTGAAAGCCGCGCGCGTAATCATCGGCGATCTGGGGATAGCTCGCATTGTTCACCAGTTTGTATCCGGGATTGACGTTCGGGCTGCCCACAATCACAACGTCGTAAGCTTTGCCCGCCTCGTTGACTCTTAAAGTCCAGGTGGTGCAGCCCCGCGTGTGCCCGGCAGTTTTGTGAGCAGTCAGCACGGCACCGCCGAGTACCACCTGTTCGCCATCGTGGAGCACCTGGTCCACTTTGGTCGCCGGATACCGGAGTGTCGCGTCGTCACCATACTGAAAGTCGCTCTGGCCGCCTGATTCGACCACACCGACATCTCCATCCATGACCATGTATTTGGCCCCAGTCAGCTTTTTGATCTCCGCGCTGCCGGCATCGTGGTCGAAGTGCGCGTGGCTGATCAGCAGAATCTTCAAATCCTTGAAGTGGAATCCCAATTTTTCAATGCTCTCTCGGATCAGCGGGACCGAAGTTTTCAGATTGCTGTTGATCAGAATGTGCCCGGCAGGCGTCGTAATCAAGTACGAGGCCAGCCCTCGGCTGCCCACGTAATAGACGTTGCCGATCATGCGATGTGGAGGGAAAGGTTCACTCCAGTCTGGAGAACCAGGTGCTGCGGAATCTGGCGCAGCGTTCGCTTGCGCGACCAGGCCCCCGGCGAGCGCCAGGGCCGCAGCAAACAACATCAGGCGAGTGATCATATGAGTAAAGAGTATACGGCGGCACGACGCAACTATCCGCCGCATCGGATGTGCACCACATCGCAATCCTGCACGATGTCCAGTCAAGCCCTTGCACCAACTACTCCCTTCAATAAATCACTTTCAGCGAGAACTGAATCTGGCGCGACGTTCCCGATGTCTTGCTGATGATGCCGAATCCGCTTCCCTCCAGAATGTTCGACGGCAATCCGAAGTTCACGATGTTGAAAATGTTGAAGAACTCAGCCCGAAACTCCAACGTCCCCAGCTCGGAGCCGCTTCGATGCCCGAACGGAGTGTCCTTAATCAGGGCGATGTCAAAGTCATGAAACCCGGGTCCGCGGAACGTGTCGCGTCCGAGCGTTCCGAAACGACCGCTGTTGGGACCAGTCCCACCGGGAAGGTTGATCGGAATGTTGAAGAACGACCGGTTGCCGACGGCGCCGAGACCGAAGTAATCATCCCGCACCGCGCGGCTGGTTGACGTATGGGGCATCGCAACCAGATCCGGACGATCCCCCCCGCCTAGACCCGCGCCCGTCTGTTGCACTCCCGAATAAACGGTAAACGGCGATCCGGTCGTCAAGGTCGTAATGTTCAGGAATTGCCAGCCCTTCGTCAGAGTCTTCCCCAACGGCCGCAGAAATCCCACTCGATCGAACGGCAACAACTGAATCACGCTGGCCGCAAATACATGCGTCACATCGAACGTCGACGGCCCCTTGTCTGCCGAGGGATCCCACGGGTTTTGCGGCGCCGTTTGCAGAATCGTGCCCGAAGCTCCGAGCAATCCACCCAGCACAGAACTCGTATCGTCGAGCGCCTTCGAGTACGTGTAGCTGGCTTGCACGCCAAGCCCTAAGCGTGGGGAATTCTTGGTCAGACTGGTCTGCAGCGCGTGATAGCTCGAGTGCGAACCGCTGCTCATGATGACCTCCGGCCCAAACCCGCCGGTAGCATGGCATGGCGAACTGAATTGCGTGAACGGCGCGAACCCTTGACAGGCCCCTCCGTATCCGTTCGTGTTGTAGAACCTGGCCAGATGAATTCCCGCCGTTGCTACATACGACGCGTTGAACTTGAAGTCGCCGAAATCATGATCGACACCCGCGGTCCAGCTTCCCATGTAGCCATTGGCAAAATTCTTCGCGATGCCCGTGATGTTGAGCAATTGCACATTTCCCGGCGTGAGAGCCTCCAGATTGTTCTGAAACCGCACATAGTCAAATACCGTATTCGCCGGAACATCTTGCGACCGGCCGGTCGCGAAGATCGGTTGTCCTTGAATGTTGTACGCCGTTGGAAGACTCAGCGGAACGAAGGCATTCTGAAAGGAAATCGGCTCCTTCGGCTGCGCGTAGATCGAGGGAGCAAAAACGTACGGAATCGCCGCGGTCAGGGCATTGTCCTGCCACAAGTTCGGAATGAGCGTCGTAATCGCCCCGCCAAAATGCAGCACGGTATGTTGGCTCACAGCGTAGTCCACCGCCAGTCGGGGTCCCCATCCATTCCAATCCTGATCGTAAGGCGGCTGCGGATTGATCAGGATCTCCTGCGTGGCCGCCGTGTCGCCGTAGGGCACAGTCTTGCCGTCGGGGCCAAGAAAGATCGGGAGCGACGTCCGCTTGGTGGCTTCATGGATGCGGCTGTTCACTTCGTAACGCAATCCGTAGCTCACCGTGAGCTGCTGCGTTACCTTCCAGGCATCCTCAAAATAAAAGTTGTAGGCCTCCCGCCTGACCCCGGCTTCATTGAACTTGTCGCCCACTGGAGTAATACTCGCGGCAGCCATAATGTTGTAGGAATACGGTGTCGCGGTCAGCAGACCCGTCAACGAGTCCGGCAGCTGATCGCCCACCTTAATATCATGTGTGCCGCTCGCCGAAGGAATATTCACCGGCGAGTACGCGATGCCTCCGCCAAATTCGTACAGGCCATTCGGATTCACCCCGAAGATGGTCGAGTCTCGATTGACCCGAATCTCCGTCCCCCACTTGAACGTGTGCGTTCCGCGCACCCAGGCAAAATCCTGCTTGAACTGATAGAGATTGCTGTACGACCCGAAAATCGATCCGGCGGGCTGAAAGTAGGGCTGAAACAGCCCGTCAGCAAACGTGATCCCTGGCTGTGTGTGATTATCTGTGGGGAAAAATGGCGTGCTGCGGATGTAGCTGAGTGAAGTATCCGACGTGAGATGCGCGGAAATCGCACGTGTGTAGTGCACGCCGACGTTGCGCTGGTGATCGAAAAACTGGACCCCAAAGCCAGGATTGATCGCTGTCTGATCCGGGTTGGTCAGCGGCCCCGTCACTTGATTCAAGCTGAACCGCGCCACCAGCGACGCCTTGTCCGAGAGCTTGTGGTCGACACGAATCGAAAACTGGTCCGTGCGCGTTACCACCTTCGAAGAGGCCGCATAGGTTCGATCGCCAAACGCTCCCGCCGGTTCGTTGGGCATCGGATATCCGTTCAGTACCGGCACGATGGCGCTGCTGACCGGCACCGTCAGCGTGTCACCGGGAAAGGTCGTCGTATCGATTCCCTGCCGCTCCGCCAGGCTGGGCACCGGGAGCACCTGTGTCGTGCCCAGCACCTGCCGAAATCCCTGATACTCGCCAAAATAGAAGGTGCGATTGCGCCCGTCATATCCGGGCAGCACAACCGGCCCACCGTTGGTAAATCCAAATTCATTCCGCGCAAAGGGAGGAATTCTGCGGCCGCTGATCTCGGGTGACGGATCGAAATAATTCCGCGCATCGAACGCAGCATTCCGCACAAACTCGAACAGGCTTCCGTGGATCTGATTCGTCCCCGACTTCGTCACCACATTGGTGTCACTCGCAGCGCCGTGCCCGATCTCCGAGGGCATTACGCCGGAGTTCGACTGCACTTCCTGAATCGCATCGACGTTGAAGTTGGAAAACGTCGCCCCGCCCATCTCCGGATCCGTCGTATCGAACCCGTCGGTGGCAAACACAGTTGCCGAGCCACGCTGCCCGTTCACCGCAAACTGCTGCGTGAAGTTGGCGGCGCCATTGGCGTCAGTCATGGTCCCGGCCGCCAGCAGCAGCAACTTGCTGAAGTCGCGCGCATTCAGAGGCAGGCTCGAGACCTCTTTGCTGGAAAGATGCTCGCCCCCACTGGCCTGCGCAGCAGCCTCGCCGCTGGCAGACACGGTTCGGAGTTCCTGCCCCAGAGCGGACATCTGCAGCGACATGGTCAGGACCGCCCCCTCCGTGACCAGTAAAGGACGGGACGCTTTCCACTCTTTTCCGGAAGCCGTAGCGGAGAGTTCGTACAGGCCGGCGGCAATCTCACCAAAGGCGAATTTGCCGTTCGCTGCAGACGTCGCGGTATAGTCGCGTCCACGGCCCGTAGGGTGAAGTCTAACGACCGCCTCAGCCACGGGCTTGCCCGATGAGTCGAGCAGCACGCCGGTCCACGATGCCCCGGAAGCAGCTTCAGCCGTCAGGGACGCCAACAGGAATGCCGTGAGAAGCAGGGCCCGAACCCGACTTCTAAGGGAGATAAACATGAACGAGGAATTATAAGGTGTTGCGCCATCGCCCTGCGCAAGCAGTGCTAAACTTTCGCTAGGTGGGGGAATGAGTATTTGCGCGTCAGCCCGAGGTGCGGTTCAGACACGTTGCACAACGCCCATGACTTGCTTACCTTCCAGGCTCCCCTCCTCCCTTTGCGTCGCTGTGCTAAGTCTGCTGCTGTGCCCAGCTTTGTTTTCCGCCGAGCCTCCCTGGCTCGAAGTCCACTCCACCCACTTCACCGTGATCACCGACGCCGGCGAAAAGAAGGGCCGCGAGGTTGCTCTCCGTTTCGAGCAGATGCGCGCCGTCTTCGCTCTGACGCTGGGCAAAGAACGCCTCAACCAGTCTGTTCCCCTAACCATCCTCGCCTTCAAGAACGACAAGTCCTACTTCCAGGTCGCGCCGCTGCGCCAGGGCCAGCCCATCGACGTCCCCGGATTCTTTCTCCCCGGCGACGATCAGGACTTCATCGTCCTAAACCTCTCCGAAGACGAGCCCTGGCGTGCAGTCGCCCACGACTTCGCCGGAATGCTGCTGAGTTTCAACTACCCGCCCGCGCAGGGATGGTTCGACGAAGGCCTCGCCGAATATTTCAGCTCAATTCGCGTGGACAACAGGACTGTCGAAATCGGCGGCGACCCTGAACTGCGCCCGTCTCTCAATGAAGATTTGCTCGGCAACCAGCGCGAGACGAATCCGCCCAAGTCACTCACCGAATTGCTGGGCGCCCAAGTCTGGCTACCACTGCCCGACCTCTTCGCCATGAAGCACGACACCTCGACCCGCAACCAGGGCACGCACCACACGCTCTACTACGCCGAGTCATGGATCGTGATGCACTACCTGCTTCACGAAAAGAAGCTGCCTGAAACTGGCACTTACTTCAACCTGGTCCTGAACCAGCATGTCCCGGTGGAAGACGCCATTCAACAAGCCTACGGCATGAGTTCCGCGCAACTGGAACAGGCGGTGAAGAACTATTTTCATTCGCAGACCGCGCTGCTCACCGCGCTAGATTCCGCACGGCAAACCAATTCCAACGCCGCCAGTCTCGCCGATCCCTCTCAGATGTACCGCTTCCCAGCTCCCGTGGGGCCAGACGACACCGTCATAACTACCAAGGCTCTTCCCGAGGCGGATGAGCGCGCCCTCTACGCCGAAGTAGAAATCCGCATTCCCGAACGCCGTGACGTTGGCCTGCAGGCCTTGCACGCGCTGGCTTCCGCGCCCACTGCCTCTGACAAGAAATTCGAATCGAAGAAAGAAGAGCGGAGACCTGGGGAGGATCCCGATCTCTTGCCCACCAACGCAATCGGTAGTCCTCTCGCCCACCGCATCCTCGCCTGGGACCACATCCAGCACGGCGAATTTGACGATTCCACCACCGAAATCGCGGACGCCATAGCGCTCAACCAGCGCGACATGTGGCTGCGCTATTACATGTCGGTCCTGAAATACCGTGTCGCGCAGGCGAAGCACACCGACATTCAGGGTCTGCCCAACATGATGCTTGAGCTGCGGGCCGTGCTGGAGTGGTATCCGGAAATGGCCGACGCCTACGACCTGCTGGGGGTCGCCCGTAATGAAGGCGGCAGCACACCCGCTGCCATGCAGGCCGAGCACGCTGCCATCAATCTAAGTCCGCGCAATGAGCTCTACACCTACCACCTGGCTCAGATTTACGTGGCCAGCAAGAAGTGGGACGCCGCCCAGGTCCTGCTCGACCGCCTGAACGCCAGCAGTAATCCGCAGACGGTGGCGCTGGCGCGCGAACTGATTGAACGCGCCGGCGCGGAGCGCAAGTACGGCATCCCGCTCGGAGGCACGCCGCAATCCAAACTGGCGCCCCAGAAGTCACCGTTCGACGTGCTCGAGGAAGATGCCGCCAAGCGAGCCGCCGCTGACAATTCAGCAGCCGCTCCCGGGGACCATCGCCCCGCCAAATTCGTCAAAGGCCGTCTTGAGTCTGTTGACTGCACCCAGGCTCCTGCCGCAATTCTGACGGTCACCGCAAACGGTACTGTGATGAAGCTGCGTGCGCCCAACTTCAAATCGCTGGTCCTGATCGGCGCCGACGATTTCTCCTGCGACTGGCACGACCGCCAGGTCACCGTGAACTACAAGCCCGGCGGATCGACGAACGGTGACGTGGTCTCGCTGGAAATGCGGTGACGACTCTCCGCCTGATCGGCGAGGTGCCCCAAATGGAACTCAAGCATCAGTGAGGTTCTTCCGTCGACAGGATGCGGGTCTTTGCCCGGAACTTGTGCCAATTCCTGAACCGCACCACGTTGTGTGCGCACTCAGACCCTTCCGCTCTTTCGCAGATTTCAATTTCGGACTTGCCCGGCAACACAAAGCTGCTCCCATCGCCCAATGGCACGTCGGCATAATCGATCACGGTTTTGGCACGCGTGATGGGAAACCATTTCGGCATGTCGGCAGTCTCTTTCTCCATTCGCATCAGCTGAAAGTTGGACTGGTTCAGCCAGACCTTCCCGCGGTAAGCCGGAAACAGTGTCGTGCCCGATCCGTTCGGGTAAAACGCGTGCAAGTAGTACATCTGGTTATTCGTTTGCTCAACCCGAAACTCAAAAAGCAGCGCCGGGATCGAGTTCAGCTTCACGTCCTCGTTGAAGCGGAACTCCGCATTACTCAAGGGTGAGAAGACCATTTGTAGAATCGAGGCAAACTCGCCCATGGACCAACTACTGTTCAAGGCATCAGAGGAAGCATCCGCGGGACTCCCGTTAATCTTGATCCTCTCGTAGTGCTCTTGGCCGTCGGCGTAAGTCACCGTCGCTGTCACGACGTCCTTGTGCGCGGTGTTGTATGCGCGCCAGTTGCGCTTGGTCTCCAGATCGCTGATGACATTGGGCATCTTCCGCGGCAAGGACAGCGTAAACCGGCAGAGCTCAGCCAGCGCCTGGGAATGTGCGACTCCATTCGTGACTGCCGCACAATAAGGGGTGGCCTCAGAATCCGGATCAACCGGCGGACGATCCACCTCCGCGCTCGTCGTTGGGCCAGCAGGCCCCGACTGTTGTGGAATGGTACTGTGTTCTGGGGAAGAACTGGAAGACTCGGGGGAAGCGGGATGATCCATCTTCCCACCGTCTTCGGCGGTGTCGGCGGCAGCAGTGACAGGCAGCGCCTGATAGGGCAGATCGACCGAACCCAAGCGGCCGCTCAGCGAATCACGCACGACCCAGCGCACAACTGCAGTTCCTTCGGCAGGGTGAAATTCCAGCACGCGCCGGACTCCATTTCGCCGGACCGCTCTGAAGTCCTCAGCGCTCATGCCCTGCTGCGTGGGGTATTGCACGTGCCGCAGCGGTTTTCCTTGCGCATCGAAGGCACACACAGCGAAGTCAAGATGCAAACGCAGTCTCGCGCGATCAGCTTCCAACGCATCTGCCGTCAGCAGTTTTCCGTCCACCGCCAGCGCAAACTTCGCTGGCTCGGGAGGACCGGCTTGCAGCTGCGCCGTCACCTTCAGCGAGGTCGCAGTCATCAGGTCGTCACAAGCTGCCTGTTTCAGTCCCATGTCCACACCGGCTGGGCGCTCGCCGAGCACATGGTAGTACCGTCGGTACGACAAACGCACGTCGCGTCTTGGCGTCGTGACCACGATGCGATGAAACCCTTCACTCCAATTCTCAGAAGGCGGAGAGTAGGTGATTTCGTAATCGACAAGCCCGTCGTGTAAGACTCGGTCGAAGCAGGTGGCGAGATCGTGGTCGTCGATGCAGGCCAGACCACCGGTCTGTCCCGCGAATTCCTTCATAGGTACGGTGGCCGCGAAATAGTCCCTGCTGGCCAGTACCGGCGTGACCGCAATGGCAGGTTGGCCGTCGGTCCGCGGGGCCTTCGTACTGTCTTGTTGAATCGAAATCAGCCCGGGCCGCGCCGGATATAGCGACACACGTGCGTTCGCCAGCGCGTTCATCACCGTCGCAGCCTGGCCACGATAGCTCCACGGATCGTCAAAACGGTTGGCAGCCGGGTCGGGAGCGATGCTGAACGGGAACGCGGTCGATACCCAGATCAGTCTCTTGCGCCCGGGATAGCCCGCCAGATGTCGCGCAATCGCACGGATTGCATCCATCGTCATCTGCACGCGCCGAACCCGATCGTTGCCGATCGCAGGAACGCGATTCCAAGTCTGAATCACTGGCAACGGCGAAAGTCGATTCGCCGATGCGAAACTCTCATTCGCTGCAACCGCCGCCGCCAAGTCCGCTGCCGCCGTCTTCGAGGCCTTGGCTCCAAAGACTTGATCTAAGGTGGCTCGCAAAACGTTGCGATCGGCGTCAAAGTCCTGCAGCATTTCGAGTCTTGGGCCGAGTAGCAGGACTGCAATCGGCACGGTCCTGCAGGTGGGATCAATAGGAACCGCCTGATAACCGGCAGGCCCTTCGACCTCTCCCCTGCTGTCTTCGCAGCCCAGATTGGCCATGCCGGCAACCTGTTCCTTCACGGAGGGCGCAAACAGATCCGTATTGAGATTGTCGAGCAGCAGAATCGTCAGCGGTGCTGAGGGTACGCGGTCTGCTCTCAGTTCTTCCCGCGCCTCAGGGGGAGTGCGCAAGAGCTCCCGCATTTGCGTCATATTCCGTAAGCGGGTTGTGTCCGCTACTCGAAACGACTCAATTTTCGGGGGAACCTGCGTGGCCCATCCGATCTTTTCAACGATCTGGAAGTCGTCTTCAGTCAGGCCTGTAACGGGATGGCCTTGCCCGTCGGTCGCAATCACATCCACGACGACGAACCGGTTCGACGCCTCGGCTGCGATTGCTCCCGCACTGATCGATCCCTGGCCCGGCAGCACACTCTTGTCCTGGGTCAGAACCGGGGGCGTAGCTCCGAAAACGAGCAAGAAACACAGACAACACATCACCACGGAACCCGACTTGTGTGAATCAGGAAGAGTCCGGCGATCGCAGAAGCGTACGGGAGCACCCGTTCTGCACGGTGTCAAGTGAACATCCTCGCCCCCTGTGGCTGATGAGAACAGACCATTCTACTCAGAATGAGGTCAACCGAATCTACGGCGTCACATTGACGGTCGCGGTTGTGGTCTTCGTCAGGTGATCAAAGGTAGTGAACTGCGTGGCCTCAAAAGTGATGTGGTACGTTCCCGGAGTAAGAGGTGCGTAGTAGGTCGCCGAACTCGGAAACTGGGCAACCGAACCAAAGATCACGTACCCGAATTGACAGGCTGACACGGGCGGCGGCGTCAGGTAGCCGCAGTCGTCGCTACCGCCGGCATCCTTGGCTTCCTGAATCCACCACTGCACGATGGGTGTTTGGGTAAATCCGGTGGCGCTGCCTTTCAGTGCCACCGTCCCTCCCACGGCAACGCTTGCCTGTGAGGGCGTGACCATCACCGTCACTTGGTTGGAAGACGGCAGTCCGCTCCCACCACCGCAGCCGGTGATGAGGATTGCACCAATCAGGACAACGAATAAAGGAACTGCTCGCACGGTTTGGAACACTCCAAAACCTCGGCGAGTATTATGGTAGAACTTTCGGCTGAACCCTGCAGTGATGGACGTCACTAGACCGCAGCCTTACAGACAACCCATTCACGACCAGAATTGATCAGCCTTCCTTCCCTACCTCTGGCTCTGCGCCCAATAAAAAACCCTCCCGCTGGGACCGGGAGGGTTCTCGAATCGTTCGCAGTCTATGCGCGGACAACGTTTGCCGCCTGGAAGCCCTTGGGGCCCTTCAGCAGGTCAAACTCCACGGTCTCACCCTCGTTGAGCGTGCGGTAACCGTTCTCCTGGATTGCGGAGAAGTGCACGAATACATCTTCCCCCGTGGAGCGCTGGATGAATCCATACCCTTTCGCCCCATTGAACCACTTCACTGTACCTTTCTCTCTCACGGAAAAAACTCCTTTCACCAATCGCTAAGAATTGTTCTCCGGCTTTCTCGATCGTCGCCCCGGTCGATTGAAGCCCCCCTCAAAGAAGCCGGTAGAACTTTCTGGTTGCGTCTACGATGTGCAGAAGAAGTACTCCAAAAAAGGAAAAGACTCCTCAGTCCTCCACCGCGGTGTTCCGCTGCGTGAACTTCCGGAGCCCGACAATTTGGCGCGTTTTCCACTACACCCAACAAACGACAACCACTACTGGTCTCACCACCGGACCAATTCCCGGTGTCGAGCAACAGATAATAAGCACTATTAAAACGATTCGCAAGAAGAATTAGAAAGAAATCGTAAGGTGACTACAGGTCATTTCCTTCCGTTCGGGATAACTTTAACAAAGGTAAAGAAATAGCCCGGTAACCACCTCTGGCACTTCGGTTTATCCCATTTCCAGCCCAATCGCAGCCCTCTGGTACGATTGGATCTCGCCGTGCCCAACCCTCCCATTCCGACTCTGCCCGACTCTGGTTCTGTACGCCAGCGTACGGTAAAACCCGTGCGGCGACGTTCTCCGGGACTGGTTCTTTCCACCGTGAAGTATCTGATGCGGACCGATGTGCACACCTTCGCCTTCTCCGTCGCGGCCAACTCGATCTTGTCGTTCTTCCCGTTCGTCGTCCTGCTGATGACTTTGATCCGCCGCGTCTTTCATTCGCGCGTCATGTATGACGTCGTCCTGGAACTGCTGCGTGACTACCTGCCCGCCGGTCAGGACTTCGTCATCCGCAACCTCAACTCCATGGTCAACTCGCGGCAGCGGGTGCAGGCGGTCTCGCTCGTCATTTTGCTGGTCACTTCTTCGGGCGTGTTCCCGCCGCTCGAAGTGGCGCTGAACCGCATCTGGCGCTTCGAGAACAACCGCTCGTACCTGGGCAATCAAGTGATCTCGCTCGGCCTGGCGTTTGCCTGCGGTGTGCTGGCGCTGCTGTCGATCGCGTTGACCGCTGGACCCGTGGCGTTCATGGAGTTCCTGCTGCGCGGCTACGGCACGGGCTTTGTGCGGGTGGTTGGATTTCTGATGATGAAGCTGTTCGCGATTGCCGCCAGCATCGCCATCTTCTTTCTGATCTACTGGCTGTTGCCCAACGGCAAAGTTCCGGCGCGGGCGGTGCTGCCCTCTGCCATCATCATGGGATTGCTGTCGGAGGCGCTGAAGTACGCGTATATCCTGGCTCTCCCGTGGCTGAACTTTCAGGAAGTGTACGGCCCGTTCGCGCTCTCGGTGAGCATGATGTTCTGGGCGTTCCTGTCGGGACTGCTGCTGCTGGCGGGCGCCAATCTTTCGGCGGAAGAACATCTACAGCACTCGCTCTAACCAGGCCAACGTCAAGAGTGAAAGCCGTCTGCGAGTGCAGACGGCTTTGTGCATGACGGATCGCTGATAGCTACTTCTTCGGCTGCTCTTCGATCTTGAGCAACTCGACTTCGAAGATCAGAGTTGCTCCCGGGCCGATGTCGGGGCCTGCACCACGGTCGCCGTATGCCAGATCGGCGGGGATGAATAGCTGCCACTTCGATCCCACGGGCATCAACTGAAGAGCTTCGGTCCAGCCCTTAATCACTCCACCTACCGGGAACGATACGGGCTTGCCGCCTTTGAATGAGCTGTCGAATTCCTTGCCGTTGATGAGCGTGCCGCGATAGTTGCAGGAGACGGTGTCGGCTGCCGTGGGCTTTGGTCCCGTGCCAGCCGTGAGGATCTTGTACTGCATCCCGCTCGGCAGGGTGACGACTCCTTCTTTGCTCTTGTTGGCGGCGAGGAAGGCTTCGCCTTCCTGCCGGGCGGCGGCGCCCGCTTCGTGCGACTTGGCTTCCATCTGTCCGCGGACCTGGGTCTGCAGTTGGGTGAGGGCGGCTTTTACCTCGTCGTCGGTCATGAGTGACTTGGCGCCGGAAAGAGCGTCTTTCAAGCCACGGGCGGTGAGTGCCGCGTCGACCGATGCGCCGACGCCCTGGCGTTTGAGGTCTCCGCCAATCTTCGTGCCCAAGGCGTAGCTGGCTTTGTCCTTCTGAGTCTTCAGCGTCACAGCGGTCGCGGGCTTCGTGGTCGCGGGTGCCTTCTTGGCCGTGGTCGTCGACGGCTTCTTGGCGGGAGCGGTGGATTGAGGAGTCGATGCAGCCGGAGTCTGCTGCGCCGGGGCGTTACCCAGCAGCATCATCCCGGCGGCCAATAGTTGGAACACAATGGTGAGCGGTTTTTGCATATAGATGTATTGTCCCATCCGGCGAGAGAGATGGGCAAACCGGGGTGCGCAAGTTGTCATCACGGAAGACCAGCAACCCCCGCTTCGGCTTCGCTCAGGGCCGGCTGAGGGCTGCACTTTGGCGCTCCTTCGGGGCTTGGGCTCTGGATGTCACGGCTCCTGTCTTTGTGCTTGCGGGAACTTCTTTCACACTTAGTGGCGGCTTGCGGGTTGTGAGTTCGGCTGCTTTGGCTTGGCCTGGCTTTGGTGGCGCTGCGCTGCGGCCCGGTACTTCTGGGCCGCCTGGACAGCCGGGGGCGGCTGTCCCCACATTTGTCTGGCTTACATTCGGCGTTGCTGCGCTCGCGGGGGATGCGTTTGTTGGGCTTGTGGGTGTTGCTGGCTTTGCTTTGTTCTGGGTGGCCTGGTATTGGGCCAGCATCTCTTCGCGGGCGCGGGCGGTTTCGGCGCGTTGCTCTTTGAGGCGGAGTTCTTTGGCGTATTGTTCGTCGACTTGTTCGAGGGGCGGGGTGGGATAGTCGGGGATCTCTTTGACCATGCGGTCGGAGTGGAGTCCGAAGTTGACGCGGCGTGCGTTGCGGACGGCGGTGTTGAGGGCGCGGAGGATGAGTTCGGCGCGTTTGATTTCGATGGTGCCGAGCAGCAGGGCGTTGATGGTTTCCATGAGGGCGACCTGGATGGACTCTTCGTCCTCGATGAGGGCGGCGTGGCGGATGCGGGAGGCGGGATAGCGGACGGTGCGAAGCATGCGCTGGTGGAAGTAGCAGAACTGCTCTCCGCGGAGGGAGGGGGAGCCGCAACGGACGCCGGAGACTTTGATATGAGTGCAGGATTTGGCTGACATAAGTTGGTTGGTCCTCTCGANNGACTAAATTCTTGAAAATAAGGGACTTAATGTTGGCGCGGACGTCGGCGAGTGATTGCTGGCGGGACGGCGAGGCGCTCTGATCTGGGTTTGCGGACGGACGAATGCGTCCGTCGCTACGTGAGGTGGTGGAGTGGTTGGGAGTGCGTTCGGGCATACTCCCAATGTGTACTGTGGAGATTTCTCAGTAAAGGTCATCCGTCACAGGAATGAAATAAAGTTCTGTGGAAAACGTTGAAGGGTGCGTGTTCAGAAAATGGGGAACGTCCCGTGGACGTTCCCTGGTTTGTCCAGTCTCCGAAATTGGGCCCCCAGTTTCCCGGGTTTCAGCACAATCTCGGGATGGCCCTTAGAGCCTCAAGCATCTCCGCAAGGTGCCTCATGTAGTCAACGAAGGCTAAGTAGAGATCGTCAAAACGAAATTCAGGAGTGGTTCTACGACCACCAAAGGAAAATGATCGGCTTACCTCCTTACCACTCGAATCGTAATGCACTGTGCTTTTGCGGTCGCTGATGTCAGTGAACATCGCAGGATAGTCCACAGAAGGGCGGATTCGATGAGCTACACCATTTCGATAGCGAAGGACAGTTGCCTGATGGGCTGATTTGGACGGGATGCTCAGAGCTGCCATAATTGCGTCGAAGTCCGAGGAGTTGATCTCCTTATTGTCAAGTTTCTCCTTCAGGCCTTTCTTTGCTTCCCTCAGTGTAAGTTTCTTCTCCCATTCGGGATCGTCAAGATCTACCTTGATTAGCTTCCCTGAAAAACTCTCATACAAAAGCCGGATAACTAGGTCTTGTATTTTCGCAAGGTCGAGCGCTGCTAGGTTAAGGCTATACATCTTCTGGAAATGCAGGTATGCGCATAGGGTGTCGTTCTCAGGCGTTGTATGAGGCAATTCCAAGTTTTTATATGACTTCGCCTGAGCCAAGACGTATCGAAGATTTGTAAATGTATTGACGATTTCAAGCCATACTGCTGGCACGTTGAATATATTAGCTACATCAGTAGGATCTATTGCTTCGTACGTATATGAAGATTCCACCGTTAGTAAGTCTCGAACGGAAGGAAGCTGTGACAGGTGATCTGCGTAACTCGCACATTTCCGCAATTCCGCGAACACCTCACCGGCCAGATTGGCTTTGCCTACGTCAGACGCCTCTCGCTCTTGGCTAAATGAGTTAGAGAATGCCTTTGCGCCCCCCTTGTCAGATATAAATTCCAAACTGATTGTTATCGTCGTGGGCAAAGCTCACCTCAAAGCAAAGGCACCGCTTGCTGTTGCCAGTGATTCGGTGCCTTCGATATGCAAAATTCTTGGGTTCGGCCTATTTCTGATTACGAGCGTTCGAATATCCGGCGTCGTATTGATCGTTGTCCTCTTGCATTTTTTCTAGTGTGTGATCGGAGTGGACAACGGTGTCTAGCGGGGTGATGCTGTGTGGTGCATCGTATTTACCCTCTCCGAAGTCCTTCTGTCCATCTGAGTGATGGTCTCTACCCATTTGGCACCTCTTTGCTCCGTCAGACGAGCCCGGAACGTAAAGAAAATGTTATCAGAAACCTGGGAAATCTGGGGGAGGTTCACCAAATCTCCATTCATCGAAAAATTAGGGAACGTTCCGTCTGTCCCCGATTTTTCTGTCCCCGATTTTTCGTCCCCGATTTTTTCCCTGTCTCACGTCACGGGTGCACTTCATCGGTCTGTCCGCAGTTTTCCTTCCAGTTTTCCGGCGGATTGAGGCGGCTGCGGCCCTCATGCTTGGTCAGGACTGACTTTCTCTACATGAAGCATGAGTTTCGTAATACTATCTACAGGACTTAAAGTCTTACGCTAGTTAGAGGAATTAGCAACTGCATGAGCGACGGTAATACCCAGCAAGAGGTTCAGCAAAGGGTCAAGCCAATCCTCGACAAGGTCGCCGTGGAAGGCCTACGGGCATGGCTAAAAGCCATCGGACTTCCCGCACCCGCATTATCGCGCGCTTCTATCACGGACCACATCGCTACCCTCATCGTCAAAAAGCAATTGGCAGAGGACGCGCTGGAAGCGGCGCTCGTCGGATTTGAAGAAGCAAGCGACATGCGAATCTACTTGTTTCAGTTGGATGACCATGAAGCCAAGACTGCTAAGAAATCGCTCCCCGCGAGGCTCCAACAATACGGCATCCCACTAACAAATAAAAGAACATTTGCCGGGGATAGGGCGGGTCCGATGTCTCCCGTCTATGCCCAGATCGAAGGCGACCTGTTCCGGGTAAAGTGGGCAGAACAGCAGGAGATGGTGAAAGTGAACGCACACGGCACGGGAGTCGACAAGAAACAGGTGCCCAAACGAGCGGTCCTAATTGCCGATTTCTCAGCCGGGACAGCGGAGCTTCGCCTCAATCCCCCGGAGAATGTCCACTCTTACGAAGACGGAAGTGGTCGTCCGACCGCGCCGGCATACTACGGAGCCTACTTGCAGAAAGCGCGGGATGTTCTAGGTTGTCAGGTGGAGGCGTTTGAACTCCGACCAGTGATTGAGAGCCTGGTAAAGAAGGAAGATCCACGGGTTGTTCGCATTCACATCGACGACCACACAAATCAGAAGAACTACAAGACAAAGACTAGCGGACCACGGGCCGATGTTAGGGACAACCCAGACTGGCACCTTGGCTACGAAGAAAATGGTGGCACTTGGTCATGGGATGCCCAATCTTTCTACTGGCTCCCCAAGGTATCGAGCGGGTTTCTTACACGAGAGGTGTTTACGCACATCGACGCCGAAGAGGGCTTTGTAAAGGTCAATGCAGATTGCAGCAATGACGAGGTAGAGTATGTCGTCTCTAAAATTAGAGCGCATTAGACAAAAGTATCCTCAGCTCGCGCCGTTGCTGGAAGGCCTGATCACATACATTCGTGCGCAAAGCGCAGACGGGCAAGAGTACATCGTACCGAAGCTCGCGGCGGCGGCGCTTAAGTTCAGCGACGGCGAAGCCTTCGTATTGCTCCAAGTGTTGGCCGATGGAGGCTTACTCCGTCGCGTCTACAACGTCTACTGCCGCAAGGAAAACGCTCTGCTGGCGACCGTGGATAGCCTAGACGCGCTCGACGAACTCCCCCCCCCACTGTGATTTCTGTGATGTAGACCACGATCCCTTGGATTTGAAGGTCGAGGTCGCGTTCAGCCTTGCGAACGAGGGGTCGAAAGACCTCGCGGCATGATGGCATCGACGGGCAAAATCATCAAACCCCAAAAGCCCAATGGGAAGCCCTCGCTCAAAGAGCAGGGTTTTCAGGAACTGATGGAGCTCCTTCAGGTCGCCGAAAAATCAGCCCATCCTGAAATTAGGACTGTTGCCATCGAGATGGCGAAGGACACTCTCCGACACAAACAAAAAGAAACGGCACGATTGTCCCCGACTCTTGTCTTGTGGTTGCTCGTTGCTCTATTTCTCGGCACGATTTCTGCGTGCTGGTACGCATTTCTTTGTCAACCCAAAACCGCATATCAGCTGAGCAGTGTTTCGATTCTTCTCTTCATCGTCATCTCCGCAATCATTCTCTTTTTGTCGGGAACCTTGTCTCAGTCGAATCTCATGAAGGTTTTCGGCTGGGCAATGTCCTACGTGAAGACCAAGCTGGGTCTCGACCATAAAAGCCATAGTGACGGGCCGATCGAACTTCAAGCAAGTGCAGACGACGAAACTTCTCCCGAGAAATAGGCCTAAAAACTTAAAAACTGGGGACAGGAACCTGTGAAGAAATTGGAAAGGAGAAACTGGTGACGGGGGAAAACCCGGGGACAGACGGGACGTTCCCCAGTTTTCAACTATGCCACAAAGGTGAGGCTGGGCTGACTGGAATCGGAGGAGGACTGGATGGGGCGGCCTCCCTTGCGGGGAGCGAGGTGGTGGAGGGGGCTGGCACAAACGGGGTAGTTATTCTGTCGTCCCGACGGAGTCTGTGTCGTAGCTCAG
>PLBY01000162.1 GCA_003134655.1 Acidobacteriaceae bacterium | reverse complement strand
ATCCCTTTTTATAGAACTCATCTTTCGATTACTGACGGGTGGACCGGATGCGACCCGAACCGAAAGCAGTCGAAATTTGAGTGAAATGGCCTGGTTTCGCCAACTTGGTTGAAGGCACGCAAACAAGATGGCTATCATAAGCACTAGTCTTGGATTACTGGGGGTTGCGGATGAGTCCTGAGCCGTCAACTCGGGCTACGCGCATACTGACCGAGTCGGTTTACCCGTGGGCAGGTGCAGAAACCAGCACTATTGCGCAACAACTTTCGCCAGCGACAGGAGCCGGGGAGAAGGTCTCGGTCTGCTGGCTACCGCCTTTGAGATCGAGCGTCGAGACTTGCGGCAAAAGTTTCGTGTGTTTGCTTCGCAGAAGAAATATCAAGTACTCCCCCTGTTTGATTTGGCAACTGCCCAAGAGAAGGCCGAGTTTCAATATTCGGGAAGGCACTGGAGGAAGCAAGTCATTCGCAAGACTGAAGGTGCAAGTCGAGAGCTGAAGATCACGTTCGTTTACGAGCCAACCGGCGAAGAGCAACCGATGTTTGGTTGCGTTGCCCGTCACTGGATCGTGCGTCGTCGTGATGAACACGACCGAAAGTTTGGCGAGAATTAGACGGAAGCCATTACGGATGCCTGGTATCTCGACAGCCGGCAGCTGTCTGCACGTTTTGCAGGCTTTTCGGGCGATCTCGTCCATCACGCATTTTGTGCTGCGAAATCCGGGGATGAGCGTGAGGTCATCAACCATTCCGGTGAGCGTCCCGCAGGCGTTTGTGCTTTGTCAGAGACCAAGTCTCTGCGGCATATCGAGTTTCCAGGCGGCGAGGTGCAAGAACACACGGAGACTTCTTCCGTGCGAGTCATCAGCATTCGTGAGGTAAGCGTGCCGTTGTCGGTTTTCGAACCACCTGAAGGATTCCGCGAAATTCCCGTCTACCCAAGCCGGTTGACGATGACACGGCTGAACTTGAACCGGCGGCTGAAGCATCTCTTCCGGGTTTCCGCTTAGTAACCGAAACTGTGCGTTTGAACGTTTGAACTGACGTCTGGCCAGTGTAGTGGGCGAAAAATCCCCATAGCACTCCGTCGAAAGTCGCGGCGTAACCTATTTGGAATCAATGAATCTTCTTAGGAGCGCGCTTTCATCCCTATGGGTGGGACCTGGCACATGAGAACTCAAAACCCCTCAATGGGCGCTATGGCCTGATGTCGACAGTTGACTAGGAAGGGATGGAGCAAATGGCGGCTTGCAACGACACGCATTTCCCTCTTGGTGCCAGTATTGTTGGGCGTGGGCGTGATGAAGATGAAGCCGGAGCAGTCGGTCTCAGGAATACCAATGCGGTTGTCACTGAGATTTCGGGGGCACTGATTCTTCCTCTTGTGTTGGGTTGAAGCCGGTCAGCATGCGCGACTTGGCGCGAAACATGTGATATTGCTCAAAAGCAACACCGTTCAGCATCGTCGTATAGGGTCCATACGTTCTGAAGCTTTCATCCCATTCCGTTACAGATATCACGGATCTCCCTCTCGAAATGGAGACGCTCCTCACAGGGCAGATATAGGTCTTCCCTCCGATCTCCACCGGGCCATATTCGATCATGATGTCGGACCGGACAAGCGGCGTGGTTGATTTCAGGTCTGCCACCAGTTCCAGCCGAAGGATGGCTCCGCTCGTCGGGTCGATCGCGATCTCCCCGTGATACCCGACGGTTTCTTCGAAAGGACTGGTTCCGTCGCCGTCTGGAAGACAGCAGGCGCCCACTTGATAACGCGATTTCTCCGCTGGAATCTGATAGACAAATACCGCATGACGCTCGTCCGCGCCCTGCTCCCAGCGATTCCAGGTCAAACCGGTGGCAATTGCGTCGGTCACTGCACCGAGAAGGGGGCCAAACACACCATAAGTGAGTAAATACCCATCTGCCGCTTTGCGCTTCTTGCCTTTCGCTCCGCTCGAATCCACGACTTCCTTGCCATTGCTATAGAGGACCGTTGCTTTGGAACTGGCCGCCGCATGCAATGGCTGGTAGTCGACCGGGGTACGGGCGTCAAAATATTGGGCAGTTTCCTCATAGCGAACCGTAGTCCGCGTCGCGTAGAAGTTCGGTAACTTTGTAATCGTATTGTTCAGGTAGTCGACGGCCAGCGAGATCATGCTTCGCTGCGCACCCGTGTCGGGAGGGACATCAGCAGGAACCTCCGCCCGTGGAGGATCCAGAAACGCCGACGCATCGGCCAGAGCAGCCAGAGCCTGCCGAGCCCTTTTTTTGCCGCTCAAGCTCGCTGTCCATGACGAGAGTTTTGCTTCGCTCAGCCGCTCGGTTAGTTCCACATCGGAGAGTCGCCGCGCCACTTCTGCATCCGACTCACCGCGGGCCAACGCCAACACCTGCTCCAACTGCACAACCGTCACGCGTCTGGCCGCAAGACTTGGTTGATCGGAATAATAGGGTTGATCGTAATACCCAGTGTTGGTGCGGGCCGTCAAACCCGGCGCGCCGACTTGCACATCGAGGCTGTGATACTCGCCAGGATGATCCGCACGAGAAGGGTCGAACGACAGCGTATAGAAGGCGCTGGCCTCCTGAACACAGCTGTCGATCTGGCTGACCAAGTCGTTACCCGGGCCAAGCACACGCCCGCCGCTCTGAACGGCCAGTATCCTTCTATCCAGATTCTTGACGCTCGCCTCCTGGACCGATTGCACTCCGTTTAGGAAATCCAGATAAGAGAGCTGGATCGGAATGGGTTGCCCACTGAAAAGTTGAAAAGAGAAATGCGAGCCTCCCGCAGCAGCGTGGAAAACCAATAAATCGTATCGAAGGTGACTTGCTTAGCTCGTACGCTTTCCCTGGGTCCTAAGCTTTCAAAGTCCGCTCCGCTCCCAATACCCCAGCCAGGTCCGACCCAGATCAGCAGCTTTCTGCCAGGCTTCCGCCTCGCAGATGTCGCAATGTAGCCGAGTGCCTTTAGCGCGGACAAGCCGGCTGGATCCGCAGGGGCTGACGAGTCGGCATACTCTCCCGTCCCGTTTCCCAAAAGGCGGCGGGGGTTGATAAACACAAGCTTGTCTCGAGCGATCTCTGCGGCTAAGGCGTTCCCGTCGCCCGAGGGCTGGGCAAGGTTCCACAGGCCCGCATCGGAAAGCCCGAAGATCGCCGTGGGCTGAGCCAAATGCCCGTTGCGCTCCCGCAGGAACTTCTCGACTTCCTCCCGCTCTTCGGCAGCCAGGTTAACCGGCATCTTGATCGTATCGACGACCAGAATTACTTCAACCGGAGGATCGGGCTTGGCAGAGACTCCATCGAACGAGTGAAAGGAAAGAATCTTCTGCGGGTGGTGGTTGTCCAGCAAAGTAAAGTCCTTGGGTCCGAGGCCGGGTATTATCTTCCCTGAGTTGTCGGTCACCACGACATCGAGGTTGATGAGGCCCTGCGCCGCGTCCGACGCGGGTGAGGTAGGTTGTGTAGGCCCTTGGCCCTGAAGCTCAAGCGCTTCTCCAGGCTGCGCCGGGGGTCCCGCCCCAGAGGCAGTCTTTGCCCAGAGAGACGCCGCCAGACAGAGGACCAATGCTGGCAAGAAGAGACTTGGATCGGACAGGCCCAATGATCCCTGCTTGAACCGCATCATTTGCAGAACCGAAGTCATTGCCGTTTGCTCTGACACTCAGATTCTAATCACAGTTCGGTTGAATTGGCCTTCAATTCTCTGGTGATCTGTCATGTCGGTTGACGGCGTTAACGGAATTCAGGTCTGGCAGCCGCCGTGTCAGTTGATGAGAAATCTCAATTTCACTCATTGACCCGGAGGAGGCGGCGAAACGAACGTCCCTGCACAATGTCGTCCGTTCATTACGCGGGCCGCACACGGCCTGCGCAACTGGGCGTGTTGGGAAGCTTCTTGACGATTTCTCTCAACGCTGCCAAAAGAGGCTCCACACCCGGGTCCAGCGCAAGGCCAGCTTTCGTCAGAAACGCGAAAGCTCCGTCGCCCTGCAATCGCGCGGCATTTGTTTGTGAGAGTCCAGTTAGCACGACGACGGGAATTGCTGCGGTGGCAGGGTCCTTCTTTAGCGCCTTCAGAACTTCCGGCCCGCTCATT
>PLBY01000111.1:5493-12154 GCA_003134655.1 Acidobacteriaceae bacterium | reverse complement strand
AAATCTTCCAACGCGGTTGAGCCTGCTCCGGTTCCGATAGCGACGCCGCCCAGGAACGTGATGCTGCCTCGAGCGTTGCCGAAAGCTCCGCCGTTAAAGGCGTTGTGGTGCAGATCGCCGCCGAATTTCAGAGAATGTTTCCCAGCTGTATAGGACACGTGGTCGATGAACTGAGTTCTCGCGTCCGGTCCCTGGAACTTGGGCCACTTGAAGGCACCCAGACCCGGGACGAAAGCTCCAGCGAAGCCAATGCGGGGAAGTCCGCCGGTGTTGGGACCGCTCACGCCGGTGTTGAGGCCATAGCCGGACGCCGGGGTGTTCAGGTCACCCGGAAAGGTGGGCTGGTACAAGCGGTTATAACCGACGCGCGCTTCGTTCACCCAACGCGTGCCCGGAGTCCAGATCCAGTTTCCTCCCACGACCTGAGCGCGGGTGTGAATCTTCGACCGCCAATTGGATTGCAGTTCCGGAAAATCTTCTACGGTCCCGTTGTTGTTTCCGTAGAAATACATACCGCTGATGCTGTTGCGCTGGTTGATGTTGACATCCACCTTGCCCAGCGCGTTGTCGACTCCCACATCGTTGGGGAATCCCTGCACAATGTTGGGGCCCTGCGTGTTGTTGATGGGGAAGCCTGTGCCGGCACAAGTCACCGTGGTCCCCGACACCGTACAGCCCGAGATCTGTTGGCTGGCTGCGCTGATTGGGACGTTGTTGGCGGCGAGATCGGCAATCGCGTCCGGAATGCTGTTGCCGCAGTCGCCCGTGACCGAAATGCAGTTTCCGGCGTCGGGCAGAGACACCATCGAGGGCGTGGTAACGCTATACGAGTTCCCTACGTCGTAGCGCTGTCCTTCGTAGGCGCCGAAGAAGAACGCTTTGTCTTTGACAATCGCGCCGCCGAAACTGCCGCCAAACTGCTCCAGGGTCCGCGAAGTTTTTGCCGCGGGCGGAGCGTTGAAGTAGTTACGCGCGTCCATGGCGCCATCGCGGCCGAAGGCAAACGCGGTACCGTGGAAAGAATTCGTTCCCGCCTTCAGTCCAACGTTCATGATCGCGCCCGGCTTCCATCCATACTCGGCCGGAGGATTCTCCTGAACGTTGAATTCCTGGATCGCGTCGATGGGCAGGATGGTCGCGGAGTCTCCTGCGATGCCTGCGCCGTTGATGATGCCTTGTCCAGAAAACGGCTCGCTGTTGAACAAGCCTTCGATGAAGTAGGCATTGTCCTCAGCGCGCAGGCCGTTGGTGCTGGTGGTCGAGAAACCGCCGCCGGGATAGCGCATGACTCCGGGCCGCAGCTGCAGCAGGTTCTCGTAGTTGCGGCCGTTCAGCGGAAGGTCGTTGATCTCTTTGTTGCTGAGCGTGCCACCCAGGGTGGAGGAGGTGGTATTGATCAGAGGGACTTCTTCGGAGATGGTGACTACTTCGGTCACTTGTCCAGGCTGAAGCGCGAAATCGGCGCGCACGTCGGTGGCGACCTCAATCTGTACGTTGGTGCGCTCCACGCTTTTGAAGCCCTTCGCTTCCACACGGATCTTGTAGTTGCCGGGCTGCAGGTCGGGTGCGGCATAGGCGCCGGACTCATCGGTGGTCATGGTTCGCAACGTGCCACGCTGAACGTCGGTGATGACCACGGTGGCACCCGCAACGGCGGCGCCGCTCTGGTCGGTCAAGGTGCCCAGCACCCGCCCGCCTGTGGTCTGAGCCAGGGCGGAAATGGAGAACAGGAGCAGCGTGAAGGTGGCGAACAACAACCGGGAAGCTGCAGTCATCCGTCCGTCGTGGGACGCGGCGGCGCTGACAAGGCGCGATAGCATAGGGAACCCCTCCGAATTTCTGGTCCGACAGCCATACCACTATCGGAGAAACAGTGTCAAGCAAATTCAATTTTTGGATGGAAACGCAAGAAGCCTACACCAGGTCCGTGCTCGTCAGACAGTCCCCAACAGGATACGCGAACCTCGTGAATATACGATTCTTGGGGCCCTTGCATAGACAAGGCCGGCTGTAGTACGCTCTTTTGGTCATACCACTAGACCTTTATACCAAGATCATGCCTTCTCTCCAACAAACGCGCCAACCCGCTGTGGATATGCGGTATAGTAGCCGGACCATAGCCAGTCTTCCGGCTGGCGCGTCACCACGTGCGGGGGGCAGGGCAGTGTACAAGCTAGTTCGTACGTCGCGGCTCTACGAACAAATCGTTCAGCAAATTGAAGAATCCATCGTCAAGGGCGATCTGAAGGCGGGAGATCAACTCCCCGCGGAGCGCGAACTGGCCCAGCGTTTTGGCGTCAGCCGCACTGCCGTGCGCGAGGCGGTGAAAGCTCTGCGCGAAAAAGGCTTGGTCGAAGCCTATTCCGGACGCGGCACTTTCATCACCGATGGCACCACGCAGGCCGTGCGCCAGTCGCTCGACTTGATGGTGAAGATCGGTCAGCCGGAAGGCTCCACGCATCTCGCGGAAGTACGCGCCATCCTCGAGCCGGAGAT
Organism: Acidobacteriaceae bacterium; assembly: GCA_003134655.1. Classification (GTDB taxonomy): domain Bacteria; phylum Acidobacteriota; class Terriglobia; order Terriglobales; family Acidobacteriaceae; genus Sulfotelmatobacter. The sequence goes on along the minus strand of PLBY01000111.1, from coordinate 9,658 downwards.
TGCGGCGCTGGCCGCAGCCCGCATCCAGGAACCGGAACTGTCGACCATGCGTGAAGCGGTTGCCGCCATGGATCGTGCCGGGCAGGATCCGGAAACTTACATCGAGGCGGATCTGGATTTTCATCTTGCGCTCGCCGAGGGCGCGGCCAATCCGCTTATTCTTTCGCTGCTCGACTCCATTGTCGGACTTCTGCGCGAGCAGCGCCTGCGAATCTTTAAAGTTCCCGGCGGCCCGGAGCGTGGGCAGATTCATCACAAGCGAATTCTTGATGCGGTCGAGCGGCATGATGCGGAGAGGGCGCGCGAAACGATGCGCTCGCATCTGTCGCAGGTGCGCGACGACAGCCAGTCGCCGGCAGGGAAGCGCGCTCCCGGCAAACAGAGCGCACATTAGATGGCGCACACTAGAAAGAAATGATTGCGAAGTTCTGGAGGCGGTAAGGGATGGCGAAAGTAGGATTTATCGGGCTTGGCGTGATGGGCAGCCAGATGGTGAACCGTCTGCTGAGCAAAGGTCACACGGTGACGGGATACAACCGCACGCGGACCAAGGCACAGTGGCTGGTGGAGAAAGGTATGCAGTGGGCGGACTCCCCGCGCGCTGTCGCGAGTGCATCGGACTACATCTTTGCGATGGTGACTAATGCCGCGGCGATCCAGGCAATCAGCGAGGGTCCGGACGGACTGCTGGCCGGCTTGAGTGCTGGCAAGGCTTTCATTGACATGAGCACGGTGAGTCCGACGGTGAGCCGCGCGTTGGCCGCGAAAGTTCGGGCTCTCGGCGCCGACATGGTGGATTCGCCCGTCTCGGGCAGCGTCATTACTCTGACCGAAGGAAAATTGTCGGTGATGGTCGGTGGCCGAAAGGAAACGTTCGACAAGATCAAGCCGCTGCTGCTCGACATCGGACCGAAAGTCAGTCATGTGGGCGACAACGGCCTGGCGCTTTCCATGAAGATCGCGATCAACCTGAGTCTCGCCGTGCAGATGCTGGCATTTTCCGAGGGCGTGCTGCTGGCGGAAAAGAGCGGCATTGCCCGCGAAGTTGCCGTCGATGTGCTGGTCAACAGCGCCGTCGCATCGCCGATGATCAAGTACCGCGGGCCGTTCGTCCTGCAACAGCCGGAAGAAGCCTGGTTCGACGTGAACATGATGCAGAAGGATATGGTGCTGGCGATGGACTTGGGCCGGCAACTCGATGTGCCGCTCCCGACGACAGCTGTGAGCAACGAATTTCTTACAGCCGCGCGCGGCATGGGTTGGACAAAGTACGATTTCGCTTGCATGTTCGATGTACTCGCCGCCATGTCGGGCGTGACAACGCCGGTGACTGCAGGAGGACCAAAGAAGTGAGCACCGCTACCTCCAAGCCGGAAGCCGGACGCGAAGTCCAAACCGAGAAAGACCGCTGGCTGCGCGCTTACCGCCAGATGGTGAGAATCCGCTTGTTTGAAGAGCAGGTGAATGAACTCTACACTCGCGCGCTCATGCCCGGGCTGGCGCATCTTTATAGTGGTGAAGAGGCCGTCGCGGTGGGCATCTGCGAAGCGCTCAACATCGACGACTACATCACAAGTACGCACCGCGGCCACGGACACTGCCTGGCCAAGGGAGCATCGCCCGACCGCATGTTCGCCGAGTTGCTGGGCAAAGAGGCCGGATACTGCCGGGGCAAGGGTGGATCGATGCACATCGCCGATCCTGCGACCGGCAACCTGGGTGCGAATGCCATTGTCGGCGGCAGCGTTGGCATCGCCACTGGCGCGGCGTTTGCCTCGAAGCGTTTGGGAAACGGCCGCGTGGCCATCTGCTTTTTCGGTGAAGGCGCGCTGGGTCAGGGCTCCCTCTACGAAGTGATGAACCTGGCGCAGCTCTGGAAGCTGCCCGTGATCTACGTCTGCGAAAACAATCTCTACAACGAGTACACGCACTTCTCGGAGACGACAGCGGGAACCATTCTCGGACGCGCCGGGGCGTTCGGTCTGGAAGCCGCGTTGGTGGACGGGCAGGACGTGCGCGCGGTAAATGAAGTCGCAACCCGGCTGGTGAAACGGGCGCGCGCGGGCGGAGGCCCTGCGTTCCTGCAGGCCGATACTTATCGTTACAGCGGGCATCACGTGGGCGACATCAATCGCGAGTACTACCGCTCGAAGCAGGAAGAGCAGCATTGGAAGACCGAACGCGACCCGATCAAGCTGCATGCGAATTGGCTGCTTGCGCAAGGGCATGCCGACGCCGCAGCGCTGGACCAGATCGCCGCCGAAGGACGTAGTGAGATGGAAGCCGCCGTGAAATTCGCGATTGCGGCTCCGTATCCCAGCATCGATCAAGTGGAACAGGACGTCTACGCTTGAACTCTATATATGCCAGAACGTGAACTCACATTTGCGCAGGCGGTGCGCGAGGCGCTGGCGGAAGAAATGCGCCGCGACTCGCGCGTGTGCATTTTCGGCGAAGACGTGGCCGAAGCCGGGACGCCGTTCAAAGTGCTCTCCGGACTCGTCGAAGAATTCGGCTCCGAGCGCGTAGTCGACACGCCGATCTCCGAAGCCGGTTTCACTGGCGTAGGCGTGGGCGCTGCCATGACGGGCCTTCGCCCTGTGGTCGACATCATGTTCGGCGACTTCCTCACTCTCACCATGGATCAGATGGTGAACCAGGCCGCCAAAGCGCACTACATGTCAGGCGGACACTGGCGGGTTCCCATGGTGATGCGCACCACGTTGGGCGCTACCCGGCGCTCGGCAGCGCAGCATTCACAGTCGTTGCACGCGTGGTTCAGCCACGTGCCAGGATTAAAGGTCGTGCTGCCCTCGACACCGTATGACGCGAAGGGCTTGTTGAAGACTGCGATCCGCGACGAGAACCCAGTCATATTTTTCGAAGACAAGATGATGTACAAGCTGAAAGGCCCGGTTCCTGCGGAGGACTACACGATCCCTCTGGGCGTGGCCGACGTGAAGCGCAAAGGCGACGACATCACGCTGGTGGCGACCAGCAGCATGGTGCAGGTCGCGCTGGGTGCGGCGAACATCCTGGAAAAAGAAGGCATCAGCGCGGAAGTCGTTGATCCGCGCACCACGTGGCCGCTCGACGAAAAGACTATTATCGAGTCGGCGAAGAAGACGTCGCGCGTGATCGTGCTCGATGAGGGCTACAGTCGGTATGGGGTGACGGCGGAACTGGCAGCGGTGATCGCCGAAGGCGCGTTCTATGATCTCGACGCCCCGGTGAAGCGCATGGGCGCGATGCATGTGCCAATCCCGTTCTCGCCGCCGCTGGAAGATGTGACCGTGCCCACGGAAGAGACAGTGTCAGAAGCAGCGCGGCAAATGTGTAACAAATCGTAGAGACGTAGCTTGCTACGTCTCTGCCGGCAGTATCGCTAAAGGCATAGTTCGAGACGAGGGCAGCAAGACGTTGCAAGCAACGTCTCTACGCGGGAGGTGCTTATGGGACTCAAGACTCACGGAACGATGGCGGTGGACTGGGAGAACCGGATCGACTTCGACCGGCTGCGCCGCGAGCGCCTGCAAAAGGCGAAAGATCTGCTCGCCAAGTCGTCGATGGGATCGTTGCTTTGCTTCGACATGAACAACGTCCGCTACCTGACCGCGACGCATATCGGCACCTGGGCGCAGGATAAGGCCAACCGCTTCACACTGCTACCGCAAAATGATGAGCCCATCCTGTGGGATTTCGGATCGGCCGCCAAGCATCATGCGCTGAATTGCCCTTGGCTCGGGCCGGAGCGCTCGCGTCCCGGTATTTCGATGCTGCGCGGTGCGATGACGCCGGAGATGGGCCGCGCCGAAGACGTTGCCAAGAAGATTCGTCTCGAACTCGAAATGCGCGGTCTGCACAAAGAGCCCGTCGGCATTGACATCATCGAACTACCGGTACTGTTTGCGCTGCAGCGCGAAGGCATCGAAGTGGTCGACGGCCAGCAACTCATGTCCGAAGCCCGCGTCATCAAGACGCAAGATGAAATCGCTCTGCTCAACACTTCGGCCATGATGGTCGACGCCGCCTACGACGAGCTCTACCGCGCGATGAAGCCGGGCTTGCGCGAGAACGAAGCCGTCGGACTGGTGAGCAAGGTTCTTTACGATCTGGGCTCAGAATATGTCGAAGCGGTGAATGCGATTTCCGGCGAGCGCTGCAA
>PLBY01000111.1:0-5480 GCA_003134655.1 Acidobacteriaceae bacterium | reverse complement strand
TGGTCGACGCCTACAAGCGCTGCCGCGATTATCTCGACGCTGCGATCGAACTGGTTCGCCCCGGCCGCACCACCGCTGAGATCGCTGCGGTTTGGCCGAAGGCCACCGATTTCGGTTTCCCCAATGAAGAAGCCGCCTTCGCGTTGCAGTACGGCCACGGCATCGGACTCGCGATCTGGGAGAAACCGGTGATCAGCCGCCTGGTTTCGTTCGAGCATCCCGTGGAGATCAAGCCGGGCATGGTGTTCGCTCTCGAAACGTTCTGGCCTTCAACGGACGGCTGGAGCGCGGCACGCATTGAAGAAGAGATCGTGGTTACTCCGACGGGGCACGAAGTCATTACGCGTTTCCCGGCGGAACAGCTTCTGGTTGCGGGCGCTCACTACTACACCGTGAACGGGCCGCTGCCGACTACAAGAGAATCCGAATCTGCGCCCAGCGAACACGTGCTCGAGATGATCGAGGCTAGCGCCAAAACCGAGCGGGTAGGAGTTTAGGAGCTGAAGGCCATAGTTTCAAAAGACGACGGCCCTCCCCAATAAAAACTATGGCCTTCAGCGTTGTTATGCCCGCTCTCGAGATGGCGCAGGAAACCGGCAAGCTCATTGCCTGGCGGAAGAAGGAAGGCGACCGCGTCACCAAAGGTGAGCCACTCCTCGAAATTGAAACAGACAAAGCCGTCGTAGAGGTGGAAGCCCCTGCTGACGGCATCCTCACGGGAATCAAAGCGTCGGAAGGATCCGACATTCCAGTCGGTCAAACGATTGCATGGATCGTTGCGCCCGGTGAAACGCCGCCAGTCGAGAGCGAATCTACCGCGCCCGCCGCACGTGCTAGTTCGCACGCGAAAGCTGAGTCATCTCCTGGGGCGGTAACGCCGGCCAGTAGCACGGCGCAAGCGTCTGCCAGCGCGAAGATTTCTCCCAAAGCCCGTCGTCTCGCGAAAGAACTCGGTGTAGATCTCGCGACGGTACGCGCCTCCGGTCCCGGTGGAGAGATTCTTGCCTCCGATGTTCAGGCGGCAGCCTCCGCGCCCGGTGCGCCGGAGAAGGAGTCCGGAAACATCGAAGTGCCCAGTTCGCTCGGCCGCATCATGGCGGAGCGTACCACGCAGAGTTGGACCACCGTCCCTCACTTCTTCGTGACCCGCGAGATCGAAGCGACTGCGCTCAACGAATATCGTGAACACGTTGTCGCTGATATCGAGCGCACGCATCAGATCCGCATCACTCATACTGATCTGCTGGTGGCGCTGACGGCGCACGTGTTGCTCAAACACCCGCGCCTCAATGCAAGTTGGTCGACCGACGGAATCCTCCTGCACGATCATGTGCATATGGGAATCGCCATCGCGGTCAATGACGGCGTGGTTGCCGCGGTAGTTCACAACGCGCATGCCGCGAGCCTGGCGGAAATCGCAATCCAGCGGCGCGACGTTGCCGAGCGCGCGCGGGCAGGGAAGTTACGGCCTGCCGATATTGCCGACGCCACGTTCACCATCAGCAATCTCGGTATGTATCAGGTCGATCAATTCTGCGCCATCATCACGCCGCCACAGGCTGCGATTCTCGCGGTTGGCAGCATCGCCGACCGGGTCGTGGTGGTTCAGGGTCAGCCTGCGGTTCGACCGATGATGGCCCTTACCATCTCGTGCGATCATCGCGTCGCGGATGGCGCCCGGGCGGCACGCTTTCTTGCCGACCTCGCGGAAGCGACTCGGGAGCCCGCGAAAATCCTGCTATAGAGATCCGCTCATAGCTCTAATCCTTCGCCGAGTGGCGAACCAACGCTTCCGAGTCCATCGACGTGTTGTGGGTCCGCGACTCGCCGTGTTTTTGAGCCCGAACTCTGCGCCACAGAACTTTCAGAAACGTTTGCACCACGGGAGAGGGGTCTCGTTCGCGATAAGCCGCCAACAGTTCGGTGTGCGCCCTCACTCCAGTCAGTCGCCGAAACACCACATCCTTGCGCTGCAAATTCCCAATACACTTCGGCACGATCGACAGTCCTATGCCGGCAGCAACCAGGCTAAGCGTAGTCTGAATTTCCACGGTGCGCTGGACGACGACCGGACGAAACCCGGCCCGCTGACATAGGCCAATGACGTATTCCGTCCAACTCGGACGAGGATGATCCGGGTAGAGCACAAAGGGTTCCTCGCTCAGCGCCGACAGCGGCACGCTGGGCAACTGCGCCAGGCGATGCGAACTGGGTAGAGCAACGTACAACGGCTCGCGCGCAATCGTCCGAAACACCAATCCCTCGGTCTTAGCGGGAAGACGCAGCAAGCCAATATCGATTCGCTTTTCGATCAGCGCTTCAAGCTGCGCGTGAACGGTCATCTCCGAAAGGGTCAGATCCACGTGCGGAGCAGCGTGCAGAAATTCGCGCAGCACCCCAGGCAATACGTCATACGTGGCCGACCCCACGAATCCCAGATTCAGAGTGCCGCTGACCCCGCCCCCCGCGCGCTGGGCTGCGAGGACGGCCTCATCCGCCCTCGCCAGAATTTGACGCGCGCGGTCGAGAAAGACCTGTCCGGCGGGAGTGATCTGCACCCGTCGCCGGTTGCGGAACAGCAGTTGCACCAGCAAGTCTTTTTCGAGCGCCTGAATCTGGCGACTGAGAGCAGGCTGGGCGATGCGCAACCGCTGAGCAGCGTGTCCGAAATGTAATTCCTCGGCTACGGCAACAAAGTACCGCAACTGGCGCAAATCCATGGCATGATTCTAATGCCGAATTGCTATTACTGGAACCTTCCAATGTATTGGACGTATCAGCCAAAACAAGGGCATAGTTAGGAGTCTGTATTTTTGTACGACTTCCTGGGAACAACGGAATCTAAAGGCGCATCGCAGGCATAGTTCCAGGCCTGCCATCGGTTCCAGCTAGGTCAACGGTCAGGTTATGTGGTTAGTGCGACTGGCGCTGCGGCGCCCCTACACCATTGCTGTTTCTTGCCTGCTGATCATGATCCTCGGCGTGTTATCGCTGACGCGCATGACGGTGGACATCTTCCCGGTCATCGACATTCCGGTGGTCGCGGTGGTGTGGACCTATCCCGGACTCTCGGCGCAAGACATGGAGCGCCGCGTGGTCCTGATCAGCGAGCGCGGCTACTCCACCACGGTTAACGGAATTTCACGCATCGAATCGCAATCGATTCCGGGGATCGGGCTGCTGCGAATTTACTTCCAGCCGGGGACAGAGATTGGCGCCGCTATTGCCCAAATCTCTTCCGTATCAAGCACGATTCTACGCATCGCGCCTCCGGGGATAACGCCACCGAGCGTCATCCAATTCAATGCCACGAACGTCCCCGTGGCGCAGTTGACGATTTCAAGCAAGACTCTTTCCGAGCAGCAACTCTACGACTATGGCGTGAATTTCATTCGCGTGCGCCTGTTCACGATTCCCGGACTTTCCACGCCTGCACCGTTCGGCGGGAAGGAACGCCAGATCATCATCGACATCAACCCCCAGGCGCTTGCAGCCAAGGGCCTGTCGGCCGGCGATGTCGTCAGCGCGCTGCAGACTTCCAACGTGATTCTGCCCGCAGGCGATGCCAGAATCGGCAATACCGACTACACCGTCCAGCTCAATTCCAGCCCCGACACAGTCTCGCAGTTCAGCCGCATTCCGATCAAAGTCGTAGGCTCAGCAACGGTTCTGCTCGGTGACGTGGCCAAGGTCGCCGACAGCTATGCCGAACAGCGCGGCATCGTGCACGTCAACGGGAAGCGAGCGACCTACCTCGCCATCCTCAAGCACTCGGACGCGTCGACCCTGGCCGTGGTGGAAGCGACGCGCGAAACGCTGCCGATCATCAAGGCTTCCGCCCCGCAAGGCATGGATCTGAAGATCGACTTCGATCAATCTGTGTTCGTCCGCGCTGCGATCATGAGTGTCGTGCGCGAAGCCGTGCTTTCGTCAATCCTGGTCTCACTGATGATCCTGGCGTTTCTCGGAAGCTGGCGCAGCGTCATCGTGGTCTGTACCTCAATCCCGCTGGCCATTTTCACGGCCATCATCGGTCTGAACCTGAGTGGTGACACCATCAACATCATGACCCTCGGCGGTCTCGCGCTCGCCATCGGCATGCTGGTCGATGATGCAACCGTGGAAATCGAGAACATCAACCGTAACTTCGACATGGACAAGCCGATCACGGTGGCGATTCTCGACGGCGCCAGTCAGATTGCCGTACCGGCGATTGTTGCGACGCTGGCGATTTGTATCGTCTTCTTCCCGGTCATCCTGCTTTCCGGTGCAGCGAAGTATCTTTTCACGCCAATGGCGCTGGCCGTGGTGCTGGCAATGTTGGCTTCTTATATCTTGTCGCGGACGCTGGTGCCGACGCTCTCGCGAATTCTCTTCGAAGGCCACCGCGAGGCAGATGAAGCCAAGGAAGAAAATCCGGGACTCCTCGGTCGCCTGAACCGCAAGCGCGAGCACGCGTTCGAGCGCCTGCGCTCCGGCTATGGGGACGTGCTGGATCTAGTGCTGCATCACCGTGTCTTCACGCTGTGTATGTTCGGGCTGACGTTCGCGGTTACAGCGGTGTTGCCCTTCATCATCGGCACGGACTTCTTCCCTGCCGTTGATGCGGGATTGATGAAGCTCCACGTCCGTGCGCCCGTTGGCACGCGCCTCGAAGATACCGAGCAGTTGCTGATGCAGGTTGAAGGCCGGATTCGCGAAATCATCCCACCTGGCGAAATCGACACCATCAACGATATGGAAGGTCTGCCGACTTCTTTCAATCTCGCCTTCGTGCCCACCGACAATGTGGGAGACATGGACGCGGAGGTTCTGATTGCACTCAAGCCTTTGCATCATCCCACTGAAGGCTACATGGAGAAGATCCGCCAGCAACTGCCGCATGAGTTTCCCGGGACGAGCTTCTATTTCCAATCGGCTGACATCGTGAGCCAGGTGCTCAATTTCGGGGTGCCCTCCCCGATCGACGTTCAGGTCGAAGGGCCCAACCTCGACCAGTCGTATCAGATCGCGCGTCAGCTGAAAGATGAAATCGCCACCGTGCCCGGAGCGGCCGATGTGCACGTCAAGCAGGCGATCCGGTATCCCGCGTTGCACATCAATGTGGACCGCGAGAAAGCGGCGCAGCTGGGCTTGACCGAGCAGAGCGTGGCCAACAGCATGCTCATCTCGCTCTCGTCGAGCGCGCTCATTGCCCCGTCCTATTTTCTGAATCCCGCGAACAACGTCAACTACATCGTGGCGGTACGCATTCCGCCGGAGCGTTTCGATTCCGTGCAGTCGCTGATGAATACTCCGCTCAGCCTGCCGGGAGCGGCCACTCCGCTGCAAGCGGCGAGCACACCGCAAACGCAACCCGTCCCGCAGCCGCAGTACGAGACGCTGGCGAACGTTTCCCAGATCATTCCGGACTCCGTACCCGCGGAAGTCAGTCACTATACGGTGCAGCGCGTCATCGACATCAACGCGAATCTGCAGGG
>PLBY01000144.1 GCA_003134655.1 Acidobacteriaceae bacterium | reverse complement strand
TCGTCGAGGGTCACGAGCCCGAGCTGATGCATGAGGCCATGGCCGCGACGCTCGATACGGCGGTGGAGCAGATCAAGAAAATCCAGCAGGACGCCCGCGTCCACGGCAACTTGGCGCGTCCGCGCTGGCCGATGATCGTCCTCAATTCGCCCAAAGGCTGGACGGGGCCGAAGATGGTAGACGGCCTGCAGGTTGAAGGAACCTTCCGTTCGCACCAGGTGCCGCTCTCCGACCCCGCCACCCATCCCGAACACCTCAAGCTGTTGGAAGACTGGCTGAGGAGCTACCAGCCGGAGGAACTCTTCGATGAGCAGGGTCGCCTGAAACCGGAACTGGCTGAACTTGCGCCTAAGGGCGAACGACGCATGGGCGCGAACCCGCATGCTAATGGCGGAATTCTGCTCCGCGACCTGCGGATGCCGGATTTCCGCGATTACGCGGTCGACGTGCCGTCGCCGGGGGTGGGAGGCATCGGCGACACGCATGTGCTCGGGCGTTTCCTGCGCGATGTGGCGAAGCTGAACAGTGAGCAGCGGAATTTCCGGGTCTTCGGCCCTGACGAGACGCTCTCCAACGGGCTGGACGCCCTCTTTGAAGTGACCGAACGCCAATGGGACGCCGCGACCGTCCCGAACGACGAATTTCTCGCGCCCACCGGGCGGGTGACGGAAATGCTCAGCGAGCACCAATGCGAGGGCTGGCTCGAGGGCTATCTGCTCACCGGGCGGCATGGACTNNTGTTCAACCAGCACGCCAAATGGTTGAAGGTCACGTCGCACCTGCCGTGGCGGCGGAAAATCGCCTCATTAAACTACCTGCTGGCATCGCATGTCTGGCGCCAGGACCACAACGGCTTCACACACCAAGATCCCGGTTTCATCGACCACGTCGTGAACAAGAAAGCCGAGATCGTGCGCGTTTACCTTCCACCGGATGCAAACTGCCTGCTGTCGGTGATGGACCACTGCCTGCGCAGCCGACATTACGTCAACGTCGTGATTGCGGGCAAGCACCCGGCGCCGCAGTGGCTGACGATGGACGCCGCAGTCAAGCATTGCACCGAGGGAATCGGCATCTGGCAGTGGGCCAGCAACGACCAGGGCGTTGTATCCGATGTGGTCATGGCCTGCTGTGGCGATGTGCCCACACTGGAGACGCTCGCCGCCGTTTCCATTATGCGCAACCATCTGCCCGACCTGAAGATCCGGGTGGTCAACGTGGTCGACCTCATGAAGCTGCAGCCGCAAACCGAGCACCCGCACGGGTTGAGCGACACGGATTTCGACGAGCTCTTCAGCAAGGACAAGCCGGTCATCTTCGCCTTCCATGCCTACCCGTGGTTGATCCACCGACTGACCTACCGTCGCACCAATCATGACAACATCCACGTCCGCGGCTACAAGGAAGAGGGCACGATCACCACACCCTTCGACATGACGGTGCTCAACGATCTGGACCGCTTCCACCTAGTGATGGACGTCATTGACCGCGTTCCGCGAACCGGGGAGAAAGGGATCTACCTGAAGCAGCAGCTCAAGGACAAGCTGGTCGAGCACAAGCAATACATCGACAAATACGGCAAGGACCTGCCGGAGATTCGGAACTGGAAATGGGACAACCCCAAATGAATGCGCGAGAGCTTATAGACACCGCGAGCACGCTGGTCACCCGGTGCGCGACGGAGCTGCGGTCGTGGTTCCGGCAGGGACGTACCGCAACGTAGCTAACACATCGAAGATGGCGAGGTTGAAGCTATATACGATCTACTCTCCGCCGAACCACCCGGACGGGACGATGCACCAGACCAAAGCCGAGGCGGATGCTGCAGATTGGGTGGAACACCACTAAAACGCGCGGTCGTCTATGTCAAAGCAGCGCGTGCCGCCGATAGAACCAGACCTTAACGGCCTGCACCAGCAACAGGTAGGTCACGGCGAGAACCGCAATCGCGCCCAACAACGACAATGGTAACGGAGTAAACCGCAGAAGTGTTCCGACCGCCGTATACGGGAGCGCAGAGGCGATCGCCACGACAGCTAACACGCTGATCAGCAGCGGCCGGCTGGGACGGCTCTTCAGAGGATTGCCTGCCGTCCGGATCACAAGAATGACGAGCGTCTGGGTCGCCAGGGATTCCACGAACCATCCAGTGTGGAATAGCGGCGCGTTCGTGGAAGCGTGGAACACCCAGAGGAGTACCCCGAAGGTGAGGAAATCATAGATCGAGCTAATGGGACCGATGATCATCATGAACTGGCGAATGAACCCAATTTGCCATCGCTTGGGCCGGTGCAGCAAGGCGGGATCAACATTGTCGCCAGGGATACTGATCTGGGAAATGTCGTAGAGGAAGTTGTTCAGCAGGATTTGCGTCGGCAGCATGGGCAGGAATGGCAGGAAGAGGGATGCCCCAGCCATGCTGAACATGTTGCCGAAGTTCGAACTCGTGCCCATGATGATGTACTTCATGATGCTGGCAAACGAGCGCCGCCCTTCGTTTACTCCGTCGTTCAACACCGCAAGGTCCTTTTCCAGCAAGATGATCTTGGCGGCGTCTTTGGCCACCTCCACGCCATTCATGACGGAAATGCCAACATCAGCGGTGTGCAGCGACGGAGCATCGTTGATGCCGTCGCCTATGTACCCGACGACATGCCCACGCGCTTTAAGAGCGAGAATGACCCGGTTCTTCTGTTCAGGGGACATGCGCGCGAAGGTGGCACCGTTCTCGGCCTGGTAGGCTAGAGCGGCATCATCTGTCGTATCGACCTCGTTCCCCGTGAGAATACGGTCCGCTCCCAGCCCAACGTCATGGGCGATCTTCTGTGTCACATATTGGTTGTCGCCCGTCATGATGACCACGGAAATACTATTCTGTTTGAGCGCCTCAAGAACGGACTGAATCTCCTCCTTTGGTGGGTCAAGGAATGCGGCAAATCCGACCAGCGTCACGTCGTGCTCTGCTGCCTGGGTGTAGGCATCCTGCTTTTCTACCTTCTGCACAGCGACGCCGAGAACGCGGTACCCGTTGGCACTCAGCTTCTTGAAGGTCTCTGTAGCGCGAGCCCGCAGACTTTCATCGAAAGCTGGGGACTCCCATCGATGTTGACGGTCTGGCAGATGGCAAAGACGCTCTCAGCCTCGCCCTTGGTGATGAGGAGATGCTCGTCGCCATGCCGCACCACCACGGAGAGGCGCTTGCGGTTGAAGTCGAATGGAATCTCGTCCACCTTTTTATACTCCGCGATGGAAGGGTGATCGTGCTTCAGGATCGCAGCATCCAGGGGGTTTTTGATGCCCGCTTCAAAGTAACTGTTGAGATAGATCATCCGTAGGACGTTGTCGTCATCCTTCCCTTGGACGTCGACGTGCCGGTCAAGCACGATCTCGCCTTCCGTGAGCGTCCCTGTCTTATCGCTGCAGAGAATATCGATGCTGCCGAAGTCCTCAATTGCTGCCAGTTGCTTGACCAGGACCTTCTTCTTGGACATCCGCCTCGCACCCTGGGCCAGTGTGACTGTGATGATCATCGGCATCATCTCCGGTGTCATCCCCACGGCAAGGGCAACAGAAAAGAGGAACGACTCCAACAGCGGACGGTGGAGGATGATGTTTACCAGCAAGACGAAAAGCACCAGCAGCATCGTGATCCAGGTGAGCATGATCCCGAAGTGCCGTATGCCACGGGCGAACTCGGTTTCCGGAGGCTGTGTGGCCAGGCGCTTCGCGATTTCACCGAAGGCCGTGTCCCTACCTGTGCGAACGATGACCGCAGTTCCGATCCCGGTCTGAACCGCGGTGCCCAGGAAAACGCTATTGCTGGCATCGGCAACCCCGTGGTTGCCGGATGGAAGATCAGCCACTGACTTCTCGACGGGCAGAGACTCTCCCGTGAGCGCCGACTCGCGCACCTGCAGGTCGGTTTCCTTGATCAGCC
>PLBY01000096.1 GCA_003134655.1 Acidobacteriaceae bacterium | reverse complement strand
CGGCGACGGTAATTCGGCTTGATTCTCTGTTTGCCCATAGCGACGGCCTCCCATGCCGCAGGATTGGAACTACGGCATACCGTCTGGCCGATGCAAGCACCGGCACTACATAGGGGAGGGGTTTTGAGCGCTATGGCCTGATGCAGCGGGCGAAGGCTCGGTACGAGGTGCATTTGGTTGTGGAAGGCTATAGCATAGGGGGCCCAGAGTAAGGGCACGGCCAGCTTACCGGGTTGCTCCTATCTTTGACACAGTGCGGTCACTCTCATTGGTGGCCCTGACGAGTGCATGGGTTGTTCCCGCCGCGGCGGGATGCGTTCCAATCGCCAGTTCGGGTGCGGCTCCAAACAATTCCGGATGCAGGTAGTGTCCCTGATCCTGCGCCGGCTTGTCTTCTTCCACCGGGATGCGGTGGGCATTGGCGTAGGCGTCCTGGCGGATGCCGGTGACTTGCCAGGACACGCGGCCGCCGGGTTTGCCTCCCGCGATCCGGAAGCGGCTTCCGGAAATTTCTTTGGCGATGTAGAGCTCGGGTTGCGGTCTCCCCATGGACGTCAGCTGATAGCGGAAGTCGCGGTTCAACGCGCCAAAGTAGTCCGGCAGGGTAATCCACACGGCGCCGTGAGCATCCAGCGTGGCCACGCCGTTGTAGATGTTCATCATGTCAGGCGATTCGACGAAGGAGTGATAGAGATATTTGTTCGCGGGATCGAGGGGATGGTCGATCTGGAACGAGCCTCCACCCTTGCTGAGGTTGCCGGTAATGTGAACATTCCCTAACGTATCGATGGTCATCGCTTTGCCGCTGGGAAAAGTCGGGTTGCCAGTGTCACTGGTGATGAATTCCATGCCCCCGGTGCTCGATAGGTACGCCGAGCCGGTACCAACGCCCTCGCGCAGACGCAGCCCCCCCGCGACCGTGCTCTGGAGTGCGAGTGATGCAACATCGGAACTCCCGCCGGTGGTAAGCAGCAGCACATCCTGGCCGCCAAACGGCGGCTTATGGTCGACATGCAGGAGAGTTTGGGGAGCGGTGGTGCCAATGCCGACGTTGGTGTCGGCGGTGGCACTGTTTACGCCGTTGATGCCGCCCAGGACGAGCGTGTTGCTCTTCGTAACAAGGGCAAAGGCCCCGATAGCGGTGGCATTCGTAAGAGCGGGAGTGGTCGAATCCGGACCCGCAAGAAATCCCAAAGCGGTATTGCCGGATCCAGTGCCGTTATAGTACATCGCAAAAGTGCCGATCGCGGTGTTATCCGATCCACTGGAATTTATCGTTAGCGCCCCAACCCCAGTCGCGGTGTTGTTAAATCCATCTTGGTCGCCGAGCAGGGACTGATAGCCTACGGCCGTATTGTTAGTACCCACAGTGTCGTCCAGGAGAGCCAATGCGCCGAAGGCGGTGTTGGTGTTACCAGAGCCGAGGGACATGAGCGCCTGGTAACCGCCCCCCGTGTTCGCGGTTCCCGAAGTTGTAGAATTTCCCGCAAAGCCGAGAAACACGTTCTGGGTCTGGGTCGAGCCGAAGGCGAAGGTGCTGCCGCCGAGGTTGAAGCTAGTGGTCGCGTTGACGACCGAACCGGTCACCGTGCCCGACGCAGTGAGATTTCCGGTTACGCTCTGGCTGGTGGTAAAAAGGTTCGCCGCGCTCAGTAGTGGCACTTTCGTCGTGTCGAGATTCAGAGTCTGCACGCCGCCGGTGCCGCCGCCGGTCAAACCGGTTCCTGCGGTGATTGCGGTCACGACTTTGGTGGTGTCCACATTCAGGGTTACGCCGCCGCTTGTGCCACCGCCGGTCAACCCTGTGCCGGCCGTAACTCCAGTGATTGTGCCCGTGCCCGGAAATGTCTGACCGGCTGCGAAGGTGACGAGGCCGCTGAAGCTTCCCGTGCCGCGCACATCGAGCGTGGAGGCGGGAGTGGGAGTGCCAATCCCCACCTTGACCGCGTTTGGACCCGTGCCTCCCAAAACCACGGCGTTACTTTCGCTAACCTGAGAGAACGCGCCGATCGCGGTGGCGTTGGTAAGGTTCACTGAACCGGAATCCGGGCCAGCTTCGAAGCCCAATGCCGTGTTGTTGGAGCCGGTGGTGTTGAACCTGAGCGTCTGATTGCCCAAAGCCGTGTTGGACTGACCGGTGGTGTTGTCCGACAGGGCGGCCTCACCGCTCGCCGTGTTGCCGGTCCCGGTGGTGTTCGATTCCAGTGCCAGCGAGCCATCGGCGGTATTGGAAATGCCGGTGCTATTGGCGCCGAGCGTAAAGTAACCGGTGGCAGTGTTCCCACTCCCGGTGGTGTTGATGGAGAGAGCCTGGGAGCCGTTCGCTGTGTTGTAGCTCCCACTTGTGTTGGCAAGGAGTGCGGAGAGTCCGGTGCCGACGTTGCTGACGCCGGTAGTCGTGGAGTTTCCGGCGAACGCCAGGAATTGGTTGCCGTTAACCGTGTCGGCAAAGGCAAACGGCTTGCCGCCGATGGTGAAACTTGAGGTGGTGTTGATCACGCTCCCCGTGACTGTTCCTGACGCTGTGAGATTTCCGGTGACGCTCTGACTGTTGGTGAAGAGGTTCGCCGCGCTTAGTTGTGGAATTTTTGTGGTGTCGAGATTGAGCGTGACGGTCCCCGTGGTGCCGCCGCCGGTGAGTCCGGTGCCCGCAGTCACGCCCGTGATGGTCCCGCTGCCTCCGTCGTCAGCGCTGCAAGCCCAGGCGCTGCCGGTCCATTTCAGGATTTGATTGGTGGCGCAGGTGGTGGGCAGACTCAGCGTGACATTTCCATTTGTTCCTCCGCCCGAAAGGCCGGATCCGGCGGTGACTCCGGTGATGGTTCCCGCGCCCGGGAAGGTTTGTCCGATGGCAAACGTGAAGACGCCGGTGTTGCTGATCTTCAGACCTGTTTCACTGGGCAGCGAAGCCCCGGATCCGAACAGCAGGTTCATGCTGCCCGAAGGAGTAGCGCTGTTGTTTCCCACCGCCTCCGCCTGCCACTGGAATGTTTGGCTCACCGCCGCGTGGGTCCCGCTGCTGAAGGATGACGCGGCAGACTTGATCGGCTGCGAGTTCGAGCCTTTGGTTGCCGTGGCGACAGCGACCGCGGGAAGTGAGAGTGCGCCGCGCACCGTCCCTGTACCTTTTACGTCGAGCGTAGTGGCTGGCGTGTTGGTATTGATCCCGACCTTTGCCGTCGCGCCTGTGCCTGACTGGAACAACACTGAGTTGCCGACGGTAGCGGCGCCTGTCCACAGAGGGACAAAGTTCGTTGTACCTGAACCCGTGACGGCGTCCGGCGGCGGAACGGCGGGGGGCGCGCTGGAATCAACCGTCGCTGGGCTCGTAGAAACTGAATTCGCAATCGCGGGTACCGCCAGTGCAAACGCCGAAGCGGGCAGCCCGCCCAGAGTTTCCGCTTCGGCGGCTTTCATGGCGTAAGGCACCGCAACCAGCAGTACGCGCGGCTGCTCCGGTTCGTTGCCCATTTGCACTGCCAGCCAGCGGCCTTCGCCGCTCACAAAAATCTCCGCGGGAATCCCGTGCGCGCTCGCCGATCCCAACTGCACCGTGTAGTGCCCAGCCGCCTCGGGTTTCACGTTCTGCGTTTCCAGCCACAGCGGCGCGCCGCCCTGCTCGTCTTTGTAGATCAGAAACGTGACGCCGGTGGTGCCGGCCACGGAATGGCCGGCGGAATTTTTCAGCACGCCGCTAAAGCCGATGAGCTGCGGAACTCCAGACAGGTTCGACGGCGCTTGCCCGAACAGCGCCCCAGAAAGAACCAGGAAGAGAACGAAGTTCAGCAACCGTCGTGCATCGATCTGAAGGTGGAGACTCCGATTGATTGAGCTAATCATCTCGATTCCTTTCCAGGCTTCGCGGGGCGCAGCCGGAGCGAACATTCAACTGTGATTTAGACAACGGGCGTTTGGCTCGAACCGAAATTCGTGCTTCCGCTCTTAAGGAGTGCCAGTTTCAGCCAGCGGCAATCTCAGGGCACCACCTGAACGTGCGATGTAATCACGGTCCCATTCGCGCTTGCCGTGATCGTGACAGACCCAGCCGGGCTCAAGCCGAAAACCGTGAAAGTTGCGGAGCTTTGCCCCGCAAGGATTGCGACTGAAGGAGTCACCGTCGCCGCAGAGGCATCGTCAACCGCGAACGTGACCGTTGTGTCGGTGAGAAATGGAGCGGTCGCGTTCACCATCAACGTAGTCTGGCCGCCCACTGCCACGCTCGCCTGGGCGGGCGTGATTGTCGAAATAGCTGGTGGCGGAGAGCTGAGGAGCACGATCGCTACCGGAGCCAGCGTCGGCGGGAAAGCAAATGTGCCGTCCGGAAGGGTGTATGGCGTAAAGCCGGGTACCACGGCTCCGTAAAGATTGATCCTGCTTCCCACGGTGGGCGCCGGCAATGCGCCCAAGTCCATGGTTAGAGCTGACCCGTAAATGGGATCGTCGTGATAACTCGAATCACCCGGCAGGATGGCTACCGTCAGGTGCGTTCCAGTCACAGCAGTGACCGACACGTTGGTGAATATCACCGCAACTCCAAGCTGTACCTGTCCAGTCAAAACGTCGTAGAGAACAGACGGGCAATAAGAACCTCCAAGATAGCTGACGTTTGCCACCATTGGGCACGGATCGACTGCATCGGGAATTCCGTCGCCATCGCTATCCTGCGCACCCCCTCCCCCGCCGCCTCCTCCCGTACCGGCAGTACAGACAGGTTGGGACGCACTGTTGAAACCGGTAATACTCTGCCCGCTGGGACACGAAAAATTCGCATAGCCTGAGGTACCGCTCGGCCCCGCAGGCCCCTGCAATCCCGTCAAACCCATAGGTCCGATCAAACCTTGAGCCCCGATCAAACCCTGAGGACCTTGCAGCCCAGGCAGACCTTGCGCTCCCTGAGGCCCGGTCGCGCCCTGTTGCGCCATCAAGCTCCAGTTGGGATTGGAGTCGGGCGCAGGGTCACTCGGGTTCGTTGCGACCTTCGCGACATAACTCGATCCGTTGTAGCTGACGACATCGTTCGCGGCATAGCTGGCCGTGTTGTCGAATGCCGCACGGAAGTTGAACCCAGTTCCAGCCGCGCCTTGCGGGCCAGCGACTCCTTGCAGGCCTTGTGCGCCGGTCAGTCCCATCGGTCCGAGTGGGCCTTGTGCACCCTGCAGTCCTGTTGCGCCTTGTGCGCCGGTTGCTCCCGTCGGTCCCGTTGGGCCGACTGCCCCAGCTACGCCCTGTGGACCTTGCGGGCCAACTGGCCCCGCCGGTCCTTGCGGTCCTTGTGGCCCTGTGCCGCTGTTGAACGCGATCTCCAACTCGGGCCCGTTGCCCGTCAGCAAACTTTCCTTCGAGTCAAAGGAGAAACTGCCGCTCGATCCGCTCGTGAGCGCCAGGGCTACACCGTTATTCGGAATCGTTCCGTTCACCCAGCCCTGCGCCAGCGCGGTGATATCAATCAAGAGAAACTGATTCCAGTTCGCGGTCGTGATGGACACCCCAGTCCCGTTCGTGACCGAGAGGCCCAGCGGTGGTGGCGGCGTGTTGTAGGTGAGTGTGTTCTCGGCCCAACTGCTGTTGAGTTGATAGACGTCGAACGTGCCGTTCTTGGCGACCGCGTCCACGTAGAGGCGCAGCGTAGCCTTGGAAATGCTGGCCCCGGCCGGAATGCCGGCGAGGTTGAACCGCACGTAGCTGGTGGTCCCCGAACCGACCACTAGAGCAATGGACGACCCATAGTTGGTCTTGGCCGTACTGCTGCTGACAAAAGTGTCGGCGCTGGGCGGTGCCTGCGCCAACAACGGCAGAGAAAGGAGTGCAAGCCAAAGCAGGCAGCGAAAGGCGTTGCGGATTGGGCGACGTGCGCAAGTCAGAGACATGATCTTTTCCTCGAGATAACTTTTCTGGTGCGGGGGCGCACGCAATTTAGGTTTTCGTATTAACCAATCCTCTGGCGGCATTGAGGGCACTCGATCGCCTCAAGTGGGACACTGACAATTTCGAGTTGAGATCAGGCAACCTCATGCCGCACAGGCAGTCCATGGGCCTGTACTTGCTATAACGCAAAATCCTGGAAAACTGGCTCATTCCTCCCCTTTCAACAGCCCGAATCGCCATCGGGTCGACCTTAACCCCATCGCCTAAAGCCACAACCGGCATTGACTTCCGAGCGGAACCGGGATACCTTGTTGCCCACGTGAGCGCAGCGCAGCGGCTTCGTGCTTGGGGTGCTCGTGGGGGGTTCTTCGACCTACCCGATTACCGACCTGCTACTGCGCTGGCGTGAAGGCGACGCCGGAGCACGTGAAACGTTGGTTCCGCTGGTATACGACGAATTGCGGCGCATCGCTCGCAAGTGCCTCACCGGACAAAGAAGCGATCACACTCTTCAGCCCACAGCGCTAGTGCATGAGGCATACCTGCGCCTGGTGCGTCCGGACGGCGTCTCTTGTCAAAACCGCGCGCATTTCTTTTCCGTGGCCGCCCGGGTGATGAGACAGATTCTGGTGGACCACTCCCGCCGGCGGGTTGCTGCCAAACGCGGCGGAGGAGCCATAACCCTACTCATTAGCGACGAGTCTTCGTCCACGGGCGCTTTGAACCTGGATTTTCTCGCGCTGGAAGAGGCTATGCGGCGGCTCGCCATCCTGGACGCGCGCCAATGCCAGATCGTGGAATTACGTTTTTTCGGCGGCCTTTCCATCGAAGAAACCGCGCAAATCGTGGAGATCTCTCCGGCAACCGCCAAGCGGGAATGGGCTACGGCTCGTATCTGGCTGTACCAGGCGATGAGCACAAGCACTGAAATATGACTCCGGAACGCTGGCAACAAATGAAGGAAGTTCTGGCCACCGCCTTGGACCTGGCGCCCGCAGAACGCACCGCCTATCTGGACAAATGTTGCGCTGGCGATGGCTCTCTTCGCGACGATGTCGATCGCATGCTCCTTGACGAACAGCGGCTCAGTCCGCAGTTTCTAGAGAGCACCTCGGTGGCCGAAGCCGCTGCCTCAGTTCTGAGGGACGAGAAGAATCCCTGGATCGGCCGCCGTGTGGGCGCTTATCAAATCGCGGAGGAGATCGGTGCAGGCGGCATGGGCGAGGTCTATCGCGCCTTTCGCGCAGATGACCAGTACCGGAAAGAGGTGGCGCTGAAGCTGATTCGCAGTGGGCAGGACTCCGGTTCGGTGATCGCGCGCTTCAAGAATGAGCGGCAGATTCTCGCCGGCCTTGAGCACCCCAACGTCGCTCGGCTGATGGATGGAGGTACCACCGAGGATGGTCTGCCTTACTTGGTGATGGAACTCATTGAGGGTCAGCCGATCAATGAGTACTGCCAGTCACAAAAGCTTTCGATCTCGGAGCGGTTGACACTGTTTCTTGAGGTGTGCGCGGCGGTCCAACACGCCCATCAGCGCCTGATCATCCACCGCGATATCAAGCCGAGAAATATTCTGGTCACCGCAGATGGAGTTCCGAAGTTGCTGGATTTTGGTATCGCCAAAATCCTGGACGCGCAGAACGGATTGGACCAAGCCGAATCCACGCTTACGATGTTCCGGGTGCTGACGCCACAATACGCGAGTCCGGAACAAGTCAAAGGCGAACCCATCACCACCGCCAGCGATGTCTATTCGCTGGGTGTCGTTCTCTACGAGTTGCTCACGGGAAAGAGTCCCTATCCCGCAAATAGTGCCCCACAAGACGCGGCGCGTGCTGTTTGTGAAGTCGAACCTGCGAAGCCCAGCGCGGCCGTGCGGCAAGGGAGAACTCCGGCTCGCGATTCCGGACTGAACTCTGACTCCGACAGCAAGGCGCATGCTGGTACACCAGACAAACTCGCAAGGCAGCTTAGAGGCGATCTGGACAACATCGTTCTGATGGCACTCCGCAAGGAACCGCAGCGGCGCTATTCTTCTGTGGAGCAGTTTGCGGAAGACGTCCGGCGGTATCTCGCGACCCTTCCAGTCGCCGCGCGAAGGGATACACCCCGATACCGCGCCTCCAAATTTGTAAGTCGTCATAAGGCAGGTGTCATCGCCGCCGCCGCGGTCGCCCTGACACTTGTCATAGGGCTTATGATCACGGTGCAGCAAGCGCGCATTGCGCAACGGCGCTTCAACGACGTGCGAAGCCTGGCCAATTCCCTCATCTTTGATGTGCACGACTCCATCAAAGACCTGCCGGGGTCGACGCCTGCCAGAAAAATAATCGTCGACCGCGCCCTTCAATATCTGAATGTGCTGGCCCAGGAATCGAAGGGTGACATGGGACTGCAGCGGGAACTGGCAGCGGCATACGAGAGAGTAGGGGCAGTGCAGGGAGACTATTTGCAGAACAATTTAGGTGATTCGCAGGGCACGCTGGTCAGCTACCAGAAGGCGCTTGAAATCCGGAAACAGATCGACGCCGGCTCCCGAGACTGGAACGACCGCGTGGCGCTGGCGCAGAATTATCGTCTGGTAGGCCGGCAGCAATGGGCCAATGGCGATCTGCATGGGGCGCGCGAACACATCGATCGCGCGATTGCAATCATCGAGGATCTCATCAAGGCGCAGCCCGAGAACTCGAAAATTCTCTCCGAACTGGGTATCGAATACGGAGTGTCGGCAAGGCTTGGCTATCCTGAGGATCGCTCGGCGCACCAGAAGATCATTGAGGATTATCGCCGGGCTTTAGCAGCGGATGAAATCCTACTCAAGAGCAAGCCAGACGACGTTACCGCGCTGTACGGCTACGCGGTAGACTTGAGCAGCCTTGGCGTTGTTCTGGAAGGATCAGATCCACAAGCGGCTCTCGCTAATTACGAAAAAGCGCTGGAAATCGATCGCAAGGTGTCCCAGATTTCGCCGGAACCCCGCTATCAGCGCTCCTTGGCAATTGACTACGGCACGATCGCCAGCGTGTATGACGACATCGGTGACTATCCGCGCGCCGCAGATTACAACATGAAGGACCTGGCGATCTACCAGGATTTGGCACGAGCGGACCCAAAAAACGCGTTGCTGCAGCAAGGAGTCGCGATCGCATACAGCAACACCGCTGCCGCGTTTGTGAGAGTGGGCAAGATTGAGTTGGCTCTCGAGTATTCGAACAAAAGTGTGGACATCATGCGGATGCTCGTGGCATCCGCACCGCAGAAGGCCTACCAGCAGGGTAAATTTGCGGGCACGCTGGTCACGCGCGGCACGATCCTGATCTCTGCCAACCGGCCAGAGGCTGCCATCGCGGACTTTGAGAGGGCAAGTTCCATCTATGAGTCTCGTAATATGGAAGGCGCGACATATAAACGCACCAATGTGGCAGCGTGCGACGTCAAGATAGGCGAGGCGGCTGTTCGGATGCAGAATGATCAGGCGGCCGCTGACTCTTATCATCAGGCCCTGATGATAGTTGAGCCTTTGATCTCGACGGAGAACGCTGACCTTAACGCCCTTTATGTGGCTGCCGATGCATATTCGGGGCTCGGCGATATCAGCATGAGGAAAGCTCAGCGGCCGGGTCAAACGACGGACCAAAAGAAGTCAAACTGGGCCGAGGCCCGATCCTGGTACCGTTTGAGTTTGAACGCCTGGCACCGCATTGAACATCCGAATCACACGGCTCCTAATTCCTTCCAAGTGGGCGACCCAAATATTGTCGCCAAGAATCTGAAGGTAACGGAAGCGGCAGTATCCTCCTCGACGAGGTAGTTCTTTGCGGGGACGGGCAGTTTAAACACCCGAGTCTCGCTTCCTTTGAATACGAACTCCCTTCCGCACTCAGGCAGCTCTTAATTGCGAAGAGCTGGCCTTCTGATTCTTAACCTGCAGATCATTAACGACCTGCTTCACGTTGGGCACACTCGTGGCTACCTTCTCAGCATGGTCGCGCTTGGCCTGCGAGTTCACCTCTCCGGTCAGAGTGACTACGCCGCTCTTCACGTCGTACTTCACATTGTCGTGCATCCTGTTCTGGATCAGTGCAGCATCCAGATTCTTTTCAATGCCTTTGTCCAGATCGGAGTTCACCGCCTTTGCTTCACTTTCTACACCGCTGGGAACCACGGCAATCTGATTCGCGACAACCTGGGCGCCGGCGAGAGATTTCGCAAGGGATTCGGCTTGCGCCTTATCGTTGTCTCTGGCTACTTGTCCACCGAGGGTCACGACGCCTTTGTCGCGGTCCTGACCGACGGTGACGTCCTTGAAGCCTGCTTGATCCAGTGATTTGCGAATACTGTCGGAAACGTCAGGGGACTTCGAGGACGTCTCTGAGCATCCGGTGAGAATCCCCACGGCGAGCACCGCGAACATGGCTACTGACAATCTCATGTTTCTCCTTTGATGAAGTCGAGACCGAATCTCAGCCAGGGCTGAAGTGATGGCTAGTGCGTCTTGCCTTTGCATCCGGTGTGTAGGCACGTACAAGCGATCTCCGGCGTCTTTTCCGTTGCCTGACACTCGGCGCTGCAGTACTTGCCCGACGTTGTCACGCACGAACAGGGTGGGTGTGCACACTTCTCTGCTTTCTCAGAAGCCATTTTCTTTCCTCCAACTTCGGATCAAGATCGGATGATCCAAGTCCAAATGCTAGCCTCCACGAAAGAGTGTTTCTGTATAGAAAGGAACACCTTGTCACCGTGGTTCGCACAGTCGGAGCTATGGACGGCAATCCGTCATTTTCCGTCACCCCGGCTGCTGCTTCTCTGCGGACGGCTGGGGCGGGATTCTGGGCTCTCCGGGTCGCCACTTTAAGAGTGAGCAACTGTGAGCAGATGTTTGCGGATTCAGGGGTCATTCTATGTGTTCACTCAGTTGGATTCGGAAACGAAGACGGTCATTGTCTGCTGTCTCGTTGTTTAGTCGCAGCGTTCAAGCCCAGGCGGTTTCGAGTTCTGAAAGCGACTATATCCGGTCAAGAACTATGCAAATCAGCCCACCCCTTTTGGTGACCCCAAGGAGCAACGATGATGAAACGCGCTTGTAGGACAGCAGTTCGAAGTTTTCTGTTTGCAAGTCTACTCGGCAGTTGGACGCTAGTGCTGGCACAGGAGCCAGCAGGGCAAACTGCCTCACCACCGGCTGACAATACCAAGGTGAATGAGCGAGATCGCAACAAGAATGAGCCCACGGCCGATCAACAAAAGGAGAATCGTTCCGACCGCGATATTACGCAGCAGATCCGGCAGTCGATCATGAAAGACAAATCCCTGTCCACCTATGCCCACAACGTGAAGGTCATCACTCAGAACGGCCAAGTCACGCTGAAGGGGCCTGTACGGTCCGAGGACGAGAAGAAGACTGTCGAGGCGAAGGCCACCGAAGTGGCGGGCGAAAACAAGGTAACCAGCGAACTGGATATCAAACCCAAGAACTTCGGGAATCGACTCCGGGAGAGCGCCCCAATCAGGGGCCAAATCAGAAAATGTCGGGAACCTAGTTACGCATTCGCATCTGGCGGCCGGGGCAGCTTCCAAAGTCGGTCAAACTGCAAAGGCCCGCTCGG
>PLBY01000036.1:994-8839 GCA_003134655.1 Acidobacteriaceae bacterium | reverse complement strand
TTTCGTCTCCCAAGTCAGTATTGATCATGGCATGGTAGACGGAACGGTTGGGCCACTCGGCGTGGAAGTACCTCTTGATGAACGCGGCACGCTCAAAGTCGATAGTATTCACTAACGTTTCGGCGTCGCCTTCGGTATTGCCTTGCGAAACTAGGCGCCGTATTTTCTCCTCTCTAGAGGCGTAGAGAAAGAACCGCAACGTGTCATCATGGGCTCTGAGAAAATGCTGTGATCCTCTTCCTACGATTACGCAATTTTCCGAGGCCGCGGCTTGTTCGACTACGTGCTGGGAGATCCGGACAATACTGTCGGCGTCGAGCGCATCTACAGGCACGCTTGGGCTGCCCTCGTAGCTCCCTAGCGCGAACGACTTGAGCAGGCGGTAGTAGAAGGGGTCCCGGCGCTCTTCACGTTTCTCAATCGCAGACTGCTCACAGTGCGCCAGCCGGGCGATCTCTTGTGTGAGTAGTTTATCCCAAAGTTTCCAACCCAGTCGGGCAGCAAGCTTTTCGGCGATCTGAGCCGCTCCCGAGCCATATTCCCGCTCGATAGTGATGATTCGGATCACGATCTTCGATTCTAACCTCAGCAACCCGGAGCCGAGTAGTTCGTCGGCCACTCACTCCTCAACCGTGGAGATCTTCCCTTACAATGTCGTTTCACGATATGTTACATCACCGTCGCTGGTGGGCGCCGTGCGAATGTGACAAGCATGTTCACCGCGAAAACCGTCACCGCAGTCATCTCGGTAATTGCGGAAATCGGAAGCCAGGACCACGCGGAATGGACGAAACCCTGATAAGCAAGGATTTCGGAGCTGACGCGTAGAAGACATCCGGTGGCGAGAAGCAACAGTGCCACGAACATGAGTTTCGTGCTGAATAGCAAACGCATACCAGAAAAGGCAGGAAGGACCCGCTGCCCGACGGCAAAGACCATTGTGGCCAGGAACCCTACGGTCAACGCGTGGCGCGAGGCGCCCCAAATGCCGTGCGAGTTTATGGTCAAGGCAGCCCACACTGCGAGGCTCGCCGCAACTACAGCCCAGACATAAGCCATACGAACAAAAATGGGGAAGCTGCTGTGAACTCCTTTCACTTTTGCCGGCCTCTCCGTGGTCTCGAACAACCGAAGCGCGCAAACTGCTGTGATTATTCCAGCTAACAGAACAAACACGGCGGGGATCGTCCATCCAACAAGTGCAATCACTATGCCAAAAGAGTTCAGAGCAACGGCCCATAGCAGAACTCTCCCAAGTACCGGCCGCAGCCCCAGAAAAACCGGAAGCCATTTTGCGCTGAAGCCCCAGACGAACGGAACCAGGAACCCCCAGGTCTGTAGAACCAGGAATCGCTGGTCGAAATTCTCGGGCAACTCTGGTGAGTTGCCGCGGAGAGCGAGAAACAGGCAGGCACAGAAGTTAATCAACAGTGTGAGGAGCAGACCCACCGAGCCCGCGATCACCACGAATATCCATTCGTCCAGTTTCGTCTCGCTGGAGTCTTGCGGCCGGTGGCCCGAAACGGTACGAAAGAAGATCAGGAAGGCAGTAAGTTCGAGGACCGCCGACACTGGGAGTAGAAAACGCCACTGCCATTGGTAAACACTGCTCAGCCAGTGCAGAGTGACGCCACACGTCCACAACGCCCAGGACGACGCAACGACTGCCAGCCCAAATGGATTCATGCGGCGCAACTTCGGGATCGAATAGAAACCGATGCCCAAGATGAACGTCCCGATCCATCCGAAGATCTGGGCATGCCCGTGTGCCTGAATCCATGCCGGAGAGACGGAGTCCGCCGCGCGATGACTGCTGATCGCCAACAAGTTCCAAACGCCCAGAAAGGTTCCGGGTAGCAACATGAAGATCAGCCCCGTGCCGATATAAAGCATCAGCAGACGCGAGAGGGTAGTCTCTCGGGCTGCGGTAATATCGAAGATTTCAAGCGGCGTTAGCGGGCGACCAGCTTCTCTCTCGATGCGGGTTGGCAATGCGGACATGAAATCCACTCCTGTCAGCGAGCCTTTTCCATCGCAACCGCGCGCGGAAACAGGATGTTGTTGTCGAGATGAATGTGCTCGTGAAGGTCAGTCTCAAATGCAGCCAGAGCCTTGTAGAGTGTCTGGTAGCTGACGCAGGCGTCGGCCGGGGCAGCATAGTCTTTGCTGGCCTCACGCATGACACGCAACGCATTCCCGGCAGAATCGTGCTCGTGCTCCATCATGGAAACTGGGTTCCGCACCGTGCCGAACGGCCCCGGCACGATCGGTTCCTTCTCGATCACTGACTCTTCCATCCTCACTATGTACGGGAACAGCACCATCTCTTCCTTCATTAGGTGAGTAGTCAATTCCTGGGTGAGGCCTTGGAAGGTCCCGCGAATTTGCAGAAGCTCGGGGTGGTTCTTCCCGTGCACGGAGCAAACCTTATCGAAGAGAGGACCGAGACGGGCGATTTCCTCACGCGTGTACTTGTGGTGAGTGCTCTTGATGTGCGCGATCAGATCAGCCAGAGCTCCTGTCTGCCAGTTGTGCTCTTCTTGCACGGCACGTGCTGACTGTTCAGCTATCTCCAGGGAATCCAATACCTGATCCATGTTCAGATTCGCAGCGCGGCAAGCTTCATCCAGCGACTTGTTGCCGCCGCAGCAATAGTCGATGCCCAGCTTTTCAAATACTCTCGTGGCAGCCGGGTTTTCCAGGGCCAACTCCCGTACGGTCTTTTCGGTAGTAACACTCGTTGTCATCGCATCCTCCTGCGAGCCGGGGTCCTTGCTTCCGACCACACTTGATGGTTTGACATTACCGGAGCGAAGGGAGGCTGCCGATGACTTTTGTCACACTCATCCAAGAGGCGTGGATGCGCGAAGATGGGTCAATTGGCGGCAAGAACAGCGAAACGGGAAACAGTCGTAGAAGAGAAGCATCAGCAACTATTCTGCAGAGTGCCGTTCGGCTTCGAGGGCTTTCAGGTTGCAGATAGTCAAGCTGCGTCCGTCTATTTTCAACATTCCTTCCGCCTGGAGGCGGGAAAGATTACGGGAAACGAGTTCGCGTACGGTGCCAATCTGTGACGCGAGTTCCTGGTTGCTGACCGGGAGGGTGATTTCCACGCCCTCGCTCGTACGCTTGCCTTCCTTCTCAGCCAGGCGCAGCAGGAAGGACGCGAGCCGGTGTCGCACCGTGGTAAATGAAAGTTCCTCAATAATTCCAACCAGGCGTCGGAGGCGCGCCCCAACTAACCGCAAGACCTTGAGTGCAACCTGCGGGTGCGCCAGGCACAGGGATTGAAAATCCTGTTTGCTGACGAACAACAGAGTCGCATCGTCAATCGCCGCGACCGATGCCGGATAGTTCCCGCCATCGAACACGGGAAGCTCGGCGATGGAACTCCCCGGTCCATCGATGCTAAGCACTTGTTCCCGTCCGTTGGCAGAGCTTTTGAAGATGCGGACATGACCGGTTTCAACCACATAGAGCCCGGAGCAGGGCTCGCCTTCACTGAAAACGATTTCGCCCGCCGCGTAGCGACGCGGAACCGCACGCTGCGTTAGGAAAGCCAGTTCGCCTTCCGCTAACCCTGAAAAAATCGCTACCTTCGCCAGCGTTTGCCCCGATGTGAATTTGGCTTCCGGCACGGTGGTTATTGTACCGGACCAGTTCAGTTGGACGAACGAACTGGCGCCTGCTCCATGCGGGGATATCCTGGGGCCTTTCGGCGTCTGGTGCTGCACAACGCCGAACAAGTCCGCTGGTTTATGACCGGATCATGGTCAGAACCATCTTGAAACGAGTGGTTGCCTTGACAGCGTGCGGCTTCTCGGCGGGCAACAAGACGATTTCACCTGCCGTGAGTGGTATCGGCTTACCGGCGACCGTAATCTCCGCTTCTCCTTCGATCGCCTGAACGAGCGCGGCGAATGGGGAGGTATGTTCAGTCAACGCCTGCCCAGCGTCAAACGCAAAAACCGTGACGTTCCCCTTCTCCCCCTTTAGAACAACTCGGCTTACGACGGATCCGTCCTGATAACTGACCAGATCGATGATTGGAAGTGATTGGGCTGCGGCAATTTCTGAGCGTGTTGCAGTGGTTGAAGTCACCTTGTACCTCCTATGCTTGTTCCATTGGATGCGCGGGCTGTTTGCCAGGACAACGGGAATCAATAATCTGAGTCGCTGTCACCCAGAGTGTCTGGAGTTTGAGAACTGATGAACTGAGTCAGGCATTCGTTGGTTCTCGTTGCCCAACCAGAGAGATGGCGCGGAGGTGCTCCCGATACTTGGTGAAGAGCTGCCGCATGGCAAATATCCGATGACGTAGCGTCGGGTTTGTAGCGACGTTGAACGCGACTCGCAAGCTTCCCCTCAAGCCCTCATCCCGCAGTATGCGCTGTGGCTCCAGCAGATGCATCGGCGATTCAGTGCTCCAGGTCACTGTCAGTCCATTCTGTTCGAATAATCTTATCCATCCACTGTGCGAAAGTGGTTGTACTCCGACATGGATCTCTTTCGAGAGAGCCGCTTGAATCTCGTGACGAAGATGGTCTGGAAGATCTTCAGGCGAGTAACACAGTTCGTGGATTCCGTACCGTCCTCCGGGAGCAAGAAGCCGCCGGGCTTCCGCCACAATTCGATTCTTCTGTTCCCGGCTCTGCATACTCAGCATGGCTTCGCCATAGACCACGGTCGCACACGCGTCGGGCAAACCCGATTGTTCTGCTAGTCCCAGCACGATCTCGGCTTTGGTCCCTGCTAGCCGGTCTCGGAGACATTTTGCTGCTGCCGGCTCGCGCTCCACTCCCCAATAAGCCGCCGGACGACGTTTCAGAACCATTCCAGCCGTGATGCCAAGTCCAGGAGCGAACTCAACCACGCTGTCCTGTGGACCGATTCCCAGCGCATCGAGCATCTGCCTTGTGAGTTCAATCCCGCCTGGTCGCAGCACGCGCTTGCCAGCACGTGCCAGTACCCAATGTCCCTGCATCTTGTCAGGGTGTTGCCCTTCCCCAACCAATGGAGGACTAACCAGAGATATGGTCTCTTCGCTGCTGTGAACGTACGATTTTTGCATCATCGGCTCATCACCTTCTCAAGTACTGAGCCTAGAGTACCGGAGAAGGCGCGACGATGACTTTTGTCACGGTACGTGCTCACAAGCCGATCTTCTTTTGATGTGCGCCAGCGTGAGGACGAGGATTTTCGGAGAACCGGGACGCGTTCGGGCAGAGTCTCGGGGGGGCCGATCTGTCAGAAGACTTTGGCGGTCCGTCGTTCTGACATTTCGTGCGCGATCTCCGACTGCTCTGCTCTGGAGAGGACCTGCGTGGCAAGCGGGAAGAGAACGGTATCCTCAAATTCAATGTGCGTGCGATACATAGAGGTGAGATGGGCTACTAACTCTCGAAAGCGGTATCGCTGCTCGGGTGTCAAATGTCCGTCTGCTAGCCAGCACTGACCGAGCAGTTCGACTTCAGCATGCATAGGAGTGGCGCGTTCGTGGTCAGTCTCCAGGCGTTCCAGTTCCCGAAGCGCTGACTGAACCTCAGTCCGCGAGCTGTGTCTAAGCCGCGGAAAGAGAGATTGTTCCTCATCCGCTGTATGCTTCGGAGCAGCCTCGTGAAAATAATGCAGCGCCTTTTCCAAGCTGCCTTGTTCATCCTTCGTGAGCAGCCGATTCTCCATCTGCGCGATGCCGTGAAGAACTCCTAAGAACATCTCGATTCGACGGTGGCAGTCCGACAACAACGCCATGGGCTTGGAACGATCTGCTACTTTGGCCCCGATCTGTATCGGCATGAGTCTAGTATAATTCATCATTCATGGCGCAGGTTCACCTGCAGACCGCACTATCAATCGTGGCCCGAAAGAAGTCTCTGTCCTGCTCAAAGCGGTCCTTCCCGAAATGCCGTCCAATGCGCAATCGCAAACGAGCTGCAATGCATCCTGAAACGCCAATCGGTGAAATACGCCCCCCGCATGTGATTAGTTCTCGCACGGACACATTTTGCCGAGGTAAAAGCCGTTGGCTCGAACTATCGCTCAACGTGGAGCTCCTCAGGAGCGGGAATGTGCTCGTAATCGTAAGCCTCCCACGTGACTTCCGGGGTGTGATCAAAATTGAAAGTCGGCGGCGGCGAAGTCGTCATCCATTCCAAGCCGGAAGCGCCCCAGGGGTTGGCGTCGGCAACTTTTCCGTAGCGCATCGACCACAGGAAATACACCATCGGGAGAAGGTATCCGACCGCGAGAATGGTGGAACCGGCAGTGGAGAGCACGTTCAGCACCTGGAATTCCGGCGGATATTGCCAGTACCGGCGCGGCATTCCCAAGTAGCCAAGGATGAACTGCGGGAAAAATGTCAGGTTGAAGCCGACAAACACGATCATCGCAGCCAGCCTGCCCCATCCCTCGGGATACATTCGGCCGGAAATTTTCGGCCACCAGAAGTGCATGCCGCCAAGGTAGCCCATCACCGCTCCCCCCACCATGATGTAGTGGAAATGTGCAATGATGAAATAAGTATCAGTCACGTGCACATCGATGCCGAGCGCGGCCACGAACAGTCCGGTCAGCCCGCCCATAGTGAACAGGCCGATAAATCCGAACGCGTAGAGCATGGGGGTGGAAAACGTAATGGAGCCTTTGTACAGGGTCGCGGTCCAGTTGAACACTTTGATGCCCGAAGGCACCGCAACCAGGTAACTGAACAGGGAAAAGATCAACGCCGAATACAGCGAAATGCCGGCAACAAACATGTGGTGCCCCCAGACCAAGAATCCCAAGACTGCAATTCCGATACTCGCCATGGCTACGGCTTTGTATCCGAAGATGCGTTTGCGGGAGAAGCACGGTATGATCTCGCTCACCACTCCCATGGCGGGCAAGATCATAATGTAGACAGCCGGGTGCGAATAAAACCAGAACAGGTGCTGAAACAACAAAGGATCTCCACCCCGCGTCGGGTCGAAGATGCCAAGATGAAAGGCCCGCTCGGCGATAACCAACAACAGCGTGACCGCTATTACGGGCGTACCCAGCACGAAGATGATGCTGGTGGCGTAGGTAGACCAGATGAACAGGGGCAGGCGATTCCAGGTCATTCCGGGTGCCCGCATGCGATGAATGGTCACTATAAAGTTCAGTCCGGTTAAGATGGATGAGAACCCGGCGATGAAGATGGCAAGCCCAGCCTCAATCACCTTGGTATTGCTGAAGGCTGTACTGTAGGGTGTGTAAAAGGTCCAACCAGTGTCCACGCCACCGGTCAGGATGCAGTGCAGCATCACGATTCCGGCAACAATGTAGAGGTACCAGCTCAGCAGATTGATGCGAGGGAACGCAAGGTCTTTGGCGCCTATCATCAGGGGCACCAGGAAATTCCCCAGTACGGCGGGAATAGAAGGAATCAGGAAAAAGAACACCATTACCTGGCCGTGCATAGTGAAAAGCTTGTTGTAAGTATCGGCCTGCACCAGGTCGCCAGCCGGCGTCAACAGTTCCAGCCGGATCAGCAGGGCGAAGAACCCTCCGATGAAGAAGAAAAACGTGATCGACACGAGGTACAGCAGCGCGATGCGCTTGTGGTCCCTAGTGAGCAGCCACGACTTGATGCCGTACTCTTGGTTCAGATAGTTCTCACGTTCGGCGGTGATTGCTGTGATTGCCATGGCTATTCCTTAGGGTATTGCGGTTTCGGAGCGAAGCTGAGAGCACCTTGCGCCCCCGCTAGAGGCTGGCTCAAAGACTTGACGTATTCGACCAGCGCATTCAATTGTTCTTCATTCACGAGGCCCTGAAAGATGCGCTCCTGAAACTAAATGGTCGCCCCCCGAACAAAAATCACCA
>PLBY01000036.1:0-973 GCA_003134655.1 Acidobacteriaceae bacterium | reverse complement strand
GAAAATGTAGAGGGCATCTACATTGCCGGCCCCGGTTGAGGCGCGCGTGGGCCAAAGTGGAAAATTGTCGAACATAGTCGTTATGAGATCCGTTTTGCTCCCACGTAACTTTGTGTCGACCCGAGGCGGAACATCACGACCAGNNCCCTGTGTTCGGATCATAGTGATAGCAGTACAGCAATACTTGATCCACCACGGTGCCAATTCTGTTGTCCGACGCCTCGATCAAGCCCAGACGTAAATCCTTGGGCGCGTATTCCACTCCGTAGTAGTACTGCGCGATCTTTCCTTCGGGAGTCAGCACCATGATTGCGGTCGCGTGAACAAATTGCCCGGTCTTGGAGTCGTATTCATACTGAAAACCGGCTGCCTTGGTCAGTGCGTCGATCGATGCGTGCGACCCGGTCAGGAAATGCCAACCCTGCGCCGCACCAGTTCGCCCGTAACGCTTCAGATATTCCGCCTTCTTGGCGGCTGCCATTGCCGGTGTCTCTTGGGGATTGAAGCTCACGGTGAGGACTTCAAACTCGTCGCCTACATTGAATTTCAGTACTCGAAGTGCGCTCTCCAATCCACTCAGCACTTCCCCGCATAGCATCGGGCACTGGTAATAAACCAGATTCAAAATCATCGGCTTCTTGCCGAAGTATCCGCCCAGCCGGACCTCTTTCCCTGTTTCGTCACGAAAGGTGAGATCGGGCGGAATCCGTTCGTTGAGGTGTTGCTCAATGCCAACGTTCTTTAGTCCGGGTGGTCGCATGTTTGCCGGAGGCGACATGAAGCCTCGGGTCATTCCTTGGCCCCAGGCCGGCAGGGTCACAAGTAACCCGCCGAGCAACAAGCTCGCCACCGATCTAGAAATCCTCGACTTCATTGCACTGCGCACTGCTTCATTCCTTTCCATCACCGCGGCGACTTCGCCTTCGTCCCAGGTAGCTTGTCGCTGACGTCCGCACGCGCCGCGGCTTGTTGA
>PLBY01000021.1 GCA_003134655.1 Acidobacteriaceae bacterium | reverse complement strand
TGAGGGAAAAATTGTCGACCCCCACCCCGCCCCCACTGCCGCCGGGGTTGGGGTTGGTTCTGGACCGCCCACGCCCGCCCGCGCGAAGGGCTCGATGCGATGGGAAGCGGCGCGCGACGAGGGGTTTTGAGTGTAATGGCTGATAACGTCCGTTGACCTTAACTCAGGGTTGCCCGTGAAGCAGATTGTGATCGATTCTCAGAAGTCGAAGTGGCGTTATGAGTTCCCGCGCCAAACTGGGCATGGTGGAGGCCAGGGCTGAGTTTGCAGGATGACTCCCGTGGCATTCGCGAGCTGCCTCGTTCCGACAATGAAGAAGTGGTAAAAATTGAGATGAGCCATGGGGAAATAGAACGGATTCCGTTTCAGCCGCAATAGAACCGGCCGCGGGGTGCCTGCCCTGCGACCGCGTTCAAGTGCCGAAAAGGTGAGGTGGTCAATCTACTGTGATCCGCGTTGCGGCAACTGTGCCCTTGACCTCGCCGGTGAGGTTTCCATTCACGTCATAAGTGCTGAATGTGAATGTTCCAACATAGGACCTGCCGTGCGCTGCTAGCGTATCTGTCTCCTCCACAACGAAAGTTTCGGCCGAGGTGCCGTCTGCATTGAAGAGGAAACCCAAGTGGTGCAGACGAACCGTCCGCACACCCACCTGCTTCCATACTCCCACACAGACGGACCCAATTGCAGGATTGTGATTGACGTTTTCGAACTCTGTGCCGTCGCTGTGCCATTCCTTGAATGTCTCAGCGAACGGCGAATTTTCGGCAGTGTACATGGTGTGCCACAGCCCGACAATCGAGTCTGGTGACTCCGAGTTCGGCATACCGCCGACTGCCGCTAGATTTGCGGTTGCCACTAAAGGCAGTTTGACGACGGGAAACTTCATGCCAGCCATAGGGCCGCAGTCGGCATAAGAGCTTGCTGCGGTCAACAGCACAACAAGCGCTGCAATCGTTGGAAGGATTACCGCTTTTATTGTCTTCCACACGGTTTCTGGTATCGCAAGCCGCGTAACGTTGTTCGTAAATCCTTTCATGAGCTGCTCCTTTTCTCATCTCGATCATTCGAGATCGACGGAGTGTGCGTAGAACCGTCGCTCAAGTCAATGCCCGCCAGGCGAATTGTTCCTACCCGAACAAGTGGTTTATCAGCAGCGATTTGAGAGAAATCCTCCCCGAGCAAAATGCTCGTCCGAGTCCGATGCGGTACGGCAAAACCCGTGCTAAACTCGGGTTCTCAGCCCCGTAGGAGGTCAGTGGTGGCGGTCGCGCCAGAGAATGGCCTGGTTCGGTTCGGCGTTTTTGAGCTTGATACAAAGGCCGGACAACTCACCAAGAACGGAATTCGCGTCAGACTGTCGCACCAGCCTCTGCAGGTTCTGTCTGTGCTGGTAGAGCGCCCGGGTGAGGTCGTTTCCCGTAAGGATCTCCACAAGCTTCTCTGGTCCTCAGATACCTTTGTCGATTTTGATCACGGGCTCAATAAGTCCATTCAGAAGCTTCGCGATGCCCTGGGCGACTCGCCGGAGTCTCCACGCTACATCGAGACCATTCCCCGCACGGGATATCGCTTCATCGCTCCGGTAACGGAAGCGTCGAGAAATCGGCCGTCGGCACAGGCCGAGGTTCCGGTGAGAATTCCCGAACCGACTGCGAATCCGTCAGTGGGGGGCGATCTCAAACCCAAGTGGAGGTGGCTTGCGCTTGGTATTTGTGCTGCGATTGTTGCGCTCGCGGGCACGTGGCTCGTCGTGCTGCGCCACAGCGCGGCAGAACCTATTCATTCACTCGCGGTTCTCCCGCTCGATAACCTTTCCGGAGATCCCGGCCAAGAGTACTTTGCCGACGGGATGAGCGACGAACTCATCACGATGCTTGCCAAGGACTCGACACTGCGCATCGTATCCCGCACCTCGGTTATGCAATATAAAGGCGCCCGGCGGCCACTGCCCGAAATTGCCCGGGCGTTGGGTGTCGACGGCATCCTCGAAGGCTCCATCTCCCGGACGGGCGGCCAAGTTCACTTGACTCTACAGCTCATTCGAGCGGACACGGACGCCCATCTCTGGGCGGAGAGCTATGACCGCAGCGGAAACGAAGTGGCCGAGTTGCCGGGAGAGGCGGCCCGTGACGTTGCAACTCGTCTTCATAGCGCGGTCGCTTCACCAATCCCCACCCGCGCCGTGAGTCCTGAGGCGCATGATGCGTACCTGCGCGGATGGTACTTTCTGGGGAAGCGCGAAGCAGACAAGAGCGCCACTTACTTCCAGCGGGCGATTTCGATCGATCCTTCGTGGTCGCAGGCATATTCGGGACTTGCCGAGGCGTTCCAAACCGAAGGGGTCCTAGGCGTGATGCCCCAGACCGATGCCGTGGTGAAAACTGAAGCTGCCGCGCGACGCGCGATTGAACTCGATCCCCAGAACGGGCAGGCTTATTCGACGCTGGGGCTTACCCAAGGCATCTTTGAATGGAACTGGGCGGATGCGGGAAAAAACCTGAAACGCGGGACTGCTTTGAGCCCCAGCAACTCCAACGCCGTATTTGAATATGCAAATTACCTCGTCGCGATGAATCGCCCGGAGGACGCGGTGTGGCAAATGCGAAGAGTGCTCGAACTCGATCCCCAGTCTTTCATGATGAACCGGCTCTTCGGGGAAACTCTGTACCTGGCGCGGCACTACGATGAAGCGCTCACTCATCTTCAGCAAGCTGAGGAGATGGAGCCAGGCAAGCCGACGCAAATCCTCTTCTGGATGAGCAGGATTTACGAGAAGAAAGGAATGCGGGATAATGCCGTGGATTCTGACATTTTGAGCGTTCGTGCATACGACGCCGCCCGCACTAAAAAGCTGCGCTCAATCTATGAACGCGATGGCTGGAGCGCATATTGGGAGGCGCGTATGAACACGATGCTGGCGCATGAAAGCGATTTCTGCGCTCCCTATGATATCGCGGTGAATTATGTCCGCCTGGGAAAGCCAGATCTTGCGTTTCCGCGAATCAAAGCGGCGATCGACCAGAAGTGCTGGGAGGTGAGTTGGCTGATGGCGGATCCAATGATGGACAGTATTCGAAATGATCCGCGGTACAACGATCTTCTTAGAAGCATGAACTTGCCACATTGAAAAAGCAATAACTTGTGATGCTTGTAATGCCCCGCCTCAGGATACGGGAAGGAAACGTGATCCACACGCGATCAATTCCGGTTTGCCGGGAGAATCAGATTATATCTGCGCTGCGCCGCAACTATTTGGTACGTTTTTCGAAAACATCCTTTGCAACCGACAGGCTGAGAACGCGTTAGGCCAACCGGCCTCCGCCTAGCTCTGTCTTGGCACGCGACTGAGATTCACTTTTAGATCTCTTCTACGCGATTGCGTGGCACGCAGCGACCATCAAGCCTGACTGCCGTATCCGATGATAGAGCAACCCGCATCGCTATCGAACTGAAAGAATTCTCCACATCATTGGCGAAACATCGCCATAGCACTCAAAATGGTTGGG
>PLBY01000117.1 GCA_003134655.1 Acidobacteriaceae bacterium | reverse complement strand
CCACTGACGCCGACCACGACCTTGCCGTTGATCGCGAGCGGCGCCAGGGTCATGCTGTAAGCGGTTTTGTAGTCTGCGACCTTGACCGCCCAGCGCTCGATGCCGCTCTTCACATCAAGCGCTACGAGGTAGCAATCTAAAGTTGCAACATAGAGCTTATCGTCGAGCACCGCCGGTCCGCGGCTCACGTGACCGAACCCAATGCTGTGGTAATCAGATGGCAGGGGACGCTTCCAGTTCCAAAGCACGCGTCCGGTGTGTGCGTCGAGCGCGGTGGCAGAGTTTGGCCCGCTAACATACATAATATTGTCGACGACAATTGGCGAAACTTCGTTGTTCGGATCCGGGAACTGGTACGCCCATTTCACCTTCAGACGGCTTACATTGTCCGCTGTGATTTCAGCCAGTGGCGAGAAGCGATGTCCCTGGTAATTCCCGGAGTAGGTTAACCAGTTACCCGGTTCTTTGTCGGCGTTCGAAATGCGATCGAACGACACCTGTCCAAACGCAGTGGCACACAGGAGAACAGCAAAGGCTAATTTCATTGCTTGCCTCGCAGCGAGGCAAGGTAAGCGACCAAGTCGTCGAGTTCGGACGTGTTGAAGACTCCCCCGTAAGAGGGCATGGGGCTCTCGCCGCGCAGCTTCTGCAATTCTTTCAGGTCCTGCTTGCGCAGGCTGTGGAACTGGCCGGTTGCGTCTTTGATTTGGATTGAAAAAGTGTCCTCATTCACGCGAATACCTTCAATCTTGTCGCCAGAAGGAGTGATGGCCTCGACTAGAAGAAAGCCTTCGGGCATGGTCGCGCCAGGTTTGACAATAGCTTTTCTTATGTAGGGAGCGCTGCGTCGTATACCGATATTCGAGAGCTCCGGGCCATAGCCAAAGCCAGCGCCGGCAACGATGTGGCAGTTGCTGCAGCCACCCTTGGCGTAGACCCCAGCACCGCGGACGGCATCGCCGGGCAGCGGCTCGGATGGGATGTTGCTGAACGAGCGCACGTAAGCTGCCAGGTTCGCGACGTCTTCGTCCGTCAGAAACCAGCCAGCCGGCATGTCAGGCGAAATGCCATCCGAGATTACTGACTTTAGAGCCGTGTCGTCGGGCGCATGGGCGAGCTGTGCTCGATTGAGACCAGGCCCTCGCCCACCTTTGCCTTCGATACCGTGACACACCGCGCAATGGCGCTCGAACAAATGCTTGCCAGCTGTCACATCTGCGCCAATGGCGCTCGCTTGGACGGAGGAAGGTGGCGGTACTGCCACTGTGGTAGCTGGAGATCGGAGAAGCGCGATGAGCATGACTAGCGTTCCGGACCGCACAGTCGGCGACATAAGCATCTTGCAGTTTCCTTTCGCCAAATACACGCGAAGCGTAGAGCCAATAACAAATGCTGTCAACCGTATCGTAGATACCAGTCCAGGGCTCGCCGCCGGTATTGCCCGCGGATGAAGACTCGACGATTCCGAGCGTGTGGTCGGCAATACGGAAGTTGTCCAGAAACGGGCTTCTGGGAAACGGATCGAGAACCCGGCGAAGAAACACCTGGTGCTGATCACCGATTTGTATGAGGGCGGAGATGCCAACGCGATGCTTGCGCGTGCCGCCGCGATCAAGCAGAGCGGTGTGAACCTTATTGTGCTGCTCGCGCTCTCGGATTCAGGCCACCCGGGTTATGAAGCGAAACACGCTGAAGGGATCGCAAGCCTGGGATGCCCGGTGTTCGCCCGCACGCCAGATCAGTTTCCGCCAATGTTGGCGTCCGCGCTCACTGGAAAAGACTTACAAACTTGGGCAGCTGAAGAAGACATCGCTCTCATCCGGGGAACTTGAGTCCTGAAGGGACAGGGTGTCCTCCAAACGAAAGCCGCGCTTCTTGTGTTTACTGGAGAATCGTGCGCTTGCCGCCAGCGATGGATACCAAATCAGTTCGATTAGGAAAAGGCTCTTGGGTCCCAAAACCGTTTTCATCTATGTGACTATGACATTGCCTTCAGCGGACTAGAGTTCCGAATAGAAGACCACTTGCAGATAGGTTGAACGGCGACATGAAGAGATTAAAGCTCGGCGGAGCAATTGCACTTCTTCTAACGTTTGTGGGTGGTATTGTTGCTCTGTTCATCCATGTGCCCCAAGAATGGAGAGTCAGAGAGTCCGCACGCCTTATAGCGGAAGCGTACGGCGAGCAACGGACCTTAGAACTGCGGATTGGGGCAACACGACATGCGTTCCTGCGTGTGAAGAGAGGCCAGTCAGCTTCTTCTAGTCTGGATCGGCCTCTGCCTCTGCTAGAAGCAGAAGCGCAGGTTGGGCGCCTCCTCCAGCATGACCCTGATCGTGCAACATTTCTCTCTCTAAGAGGGCGCACCGCGCTTCTCGAGTGGTCGTATGAAGCCGCTATAAACGATCTTCAGAAGGCACTTTGGTCCGAACCCAGGTCGCCGGAACTTCTAAACGACTTGGCTTCCGCATACTTTGAGCGAGCCGAAATAAACAGCAACTTTGAAGATTATGGCTTGGCATTTGAACTGCAGAGCCAAGCACTCGAAAAACAGAATGACGATCCAGTGGTTGTGTTTAACCGCGCGATTACTGCCGAATACCTATTTCTCTTCACGCAGAGTGAGCGAGATTGGGAGCATTACCTGAAACTGGACCCTTCGGGTGATTGGTCTGATGAAGCGCGCCAAAGGCTAGCGAAGGTCCGCTCAGTATTGGAAGTCAACGATCGCACAAGCCGGTCAGCGTTGCTAACACCGGCGGAGTTTGCCGAGAGGGTCGATCCAATGGTACCGGCCACATGGGAGCAGGTGGACCAAAGAATCGAAGACTATCTTTCGAAGGCAATCAGCGAGTGGGCGCCGGCTCTGTACTCGGAGGACGGTAAGCCCAAACTAAAGTTGCGACAAGCCTTAGGGACCCTAGCAATCGTACTGAAACGGAATCATGGAGACGTTTGGCTTTCTGATCTGATCTCCGATCCTGCAACACCTGCACTTTCTGGAGGAGTCTCAATCCTGGCGCGAGCTATTGCAGCCGACGGCTTATCCGACGATTACGCAAAAGGAGTCCTAGAGTCGCAGGCCGCTCTGGAGTCGTTTCGTACGGCCGGTAGCTATGCCGGCATAGCTCGATCAAGACTCGAAGAGGCTACGGCCTTTCATTTTTCAGATGCGGCCAGTAAATGTCTTGGTGCGGCGTCCGATGCACTATCCCTTGCTAAATCGCGGAAATACCACTCCATCCAGATCCAGTCGGAACTTGAGCTTTACAACTGTGCAGCTCTGATGAGCCAATTCGACCGTAGCCGCGAGTTTGCGGCCGAGGCATATAGGTCATCGATCGAGCATCACTACCCAGGCCTCGCGATTAGGGCAATGACGTTCTTGGCGCATGCAGAGTATTCAAGAGGGCGGCGAGAACAAGCGTGGAGGGTATGCCAAAGTGCCCTGCAGCAATACTGGAGCGGTGCCTCGGCCCGATCCCGCGCATACGGTCTATATGTTGTTATGGATGTCTTGTCACAGGCGGATGGAAAGTGGCACCTGGATTTCGCCATTGGTTCTGAAGGGATGACCTTCATAGCTAAGGGAGAAGAGCCACTGATGAGGGCCGAGGAATATACGAATCTGGCTCATGCAGCGACGATGGCTGGTGAGTTACAAACTGCAACAGGAGAGCTCAACCTAGCGGTTCGAGCTTTGGATTCAGCGGTGCGAAGCGAAGTTACTGACAATTATCGCTTTGACACGCTCTTGTTTCTGGCATGGCTTCAAGGGCGTTCAAGGCCAGAGGCTGGAATCCGCTTGCTGGACTCCCTCAAAGCACGCCTATTCGGAATGCACAACGAAACTCTCGCGGCCAAGTATCACCTTGCAAGGGGTGAATTGCTGGCAGCACAAAACGAGCTCTCTCAGGCAGACCGGGAGTTGAGCCTCGCGGTTTACTTTAGCGAAAGGCAGAGGTCGTCTCTAAGTTCAGAGCTTGATCGCGTTTCGTGGCTCCGAGGAGCGGAGGAACCCTACCTGGAACTCGCGGATGTCAAACGGCGCGAGCAGGATTTGGGTGGGGGACTCGCAGTATTGGAATTGTATCGAGGAGCAGCGGTTCGGGCTGAGAATCAACTCTCAGCGAGGATCGGGCCCTCGACGGAAGATGAGTTGAATACCAACGCACTGCAGGCGACTTTGGTTCTAGAGACATCGCTGCTTGATAGAGTACTTTCCGAGAGTCGTAACGGTACGGTCCTGATTTATAGCGTGTCATCTCACGGACTCGGCATCTGGGTCTACAGCAATCACGTTCTCAGTTTTCAATCGGTCGACGAAGACCCACGCTATCTACGCATGTTGGCAGCGCGTTTTGGTGAGCTGTGTTCCCACCCTTCGTCTTCAATCGATAGCGTCCGAGCGACTGCCCATCAGCTATATGAAATCCTGATTGAGCCAGTGGCCGACCAGATCCATGCTGGACAGCCGCTTCTCATCGAACCAGGCTCAACTTTGTCACACATCCCATTTCAGGCCCTTCTTGACCGAAGTGGCCGCTATTTAGCAGACGACCATGCCATTGTTCTTTCGCTTGGACTGCGTTACATACCGTTCGGATCCTCCCTGGACCACGGGATAACGAGCGATAGTGAAGCGCTGATTGTAGCTGCCGAGACGGGTGGGATCGATTCCGATCTGAGGCCCGTTACAAACGCGGCGTCAGAAGCTACCAGAACTTCAGGGCATTTTCGCCATGCTCAATTGTTAGTCGGCAATCAGGCCTCGCTTGACAATCTTGATAGCATTCTGCCTCATGCGGAGGTATTTCACTTCGCAGGTCACGCCGGGATGAACAATGAAGAAATGGGATTGCTTTTGCGCCGATCACAAACCGACCCGCTGACTGGAGTGTTCAGCGCACCACGATTACACAGTGGCACTCTGCCAAACCTCAAGATAGCGGTTCTGTCGGCTTGCTCTACCGAAGGAAGCAATCCAAATACCCTCGACCCGCAGAGTCTAGCGCGAGCAATGCTCCGGGCCGGTGCCGCCGACGTAGTGGCGTCGCGCTGGGACGTAGATTCGAAAGCGACCGAGATGCTAATGGCTCGATTTTACGACTTGATGCTAACAGATCACGCTGTGTCTGAAGCCCTGAATGGGGCTGAGTTGTCCCTGCGCCAGCAGTATAGTCATCCGTACTACTGGGCGGCATTCGATGTGTTCGGGAAAAACTAGAGGGAGGTTTTATGAAGCGCCACTTCGGAACTGTTCTAGCAATCCTGGTCCTTGTTGGATTGTCACAAATTGTCTGTTCGCGGGTTCAGCAGGCATCATCTCCATCGGCTCCTGAGGCGCAGGTGGATCTG
This sequence comes from Acidobacteriaceae bacterium, assembly GCA_003134655.1. Taxonomy (GTDB): domain Bacteria; phylum Acidobacteriota; class Terriglobia; order Terriglobales; family Acidobacteriaceae; genus Sulfotelmatobacter. The sequence goes on along the minus strand of PLBY01000117.1, from coordinate 9,900 downwards.
GCTACCGGCTCCGCGAACCTTCAACTGGTGATCCAAGGACCGTTCGTATTGTGTGAGACGTCCAGCAACATGTTGATCACTATTCCAAAGTTGGACGGAAACCACTATCCACCTGGGTTCACTGTCGGATTGGACGAATATCCACTCACAGACACCAACGGAAAGTTCCCAGACTACACGCACTATACGCTGACGCTGACTCACAGCGGCAACGGGGGAATGAACTTGGTATCCGACGGAGGTGGCGTCTCGGGAAGTCCTAAGGCGACGTTATATCGGGAGCACGGCAACTGCAACGACGTCAGCAAGAGTGCCAGCATAGCGATCGCAATACCGAAGCCAGATGAGATTTGGCCTTTGGCAGCGGGAGTTGAAGAGACGTCGGTCTGGGCGACGAAACCCACAGCCCCAGATTCGCCCACAGGAAATCCAGTTGGTTTGTGCAAAAGCGGTGACTGCAAGCAAGCGAACAAAGTCGTTCTTCGCTTTCTTGGTACTAAGTTAAGTTCGGTCGCGCTCACCTGTGATTCGGGATTGTCACAGGGGAAATGCCCAGCCTCGGTGCTACTACCTCCAGTCTGGACACCGGGAACAAACCTAGTGGCAATCGGGCAGGAAGCCGAACTCCTACTGGATGCGCAACCTGCTGTTGTGCAGGTCGTCGGCCCATTATCTCCGCCCACGTCGTATCCATCTTGTCGAGACATTGTGGTGTCCAGCACCAACCCCGGTTCACTTTTGGACGAAATGAGAGAAGAGGAAGCGGATGCTTTTTGTGCGACTACAACGATGGCCTACCAAGCGCGCTATATCATGCCTACCCCACCTCCGACCCATCCGGGTGGGCGGCATCGAATCATTGCCACGACCCACCGAGATTGCAAATCCGCAGTAACGCTAATTTGCCAAAACTCAACTACCTGCCCGTAGTCAGATTCTCCATTCGCACAGGTCGGAGTGTATATTCCAACTTGTGCGAATGTGAATCGTCAGTTGTGGCTCGAATCCTTGCCGAGTTGGTCTAAGCAACGCCTGGCTTCTAGGGCCCACTCACCGGTGGGATCAATCTCCAAGTAGCGGTCAAAATCGGATCGGGCCTCAGATGTTCTCTGTAAAGTTTGGTAGATAGATGCCCGGTTGAATAAAGCGACCGGATCACGAGGGTTCTGTGACAAGAACTTATCAAGAAATCGGAGTGCCCGTTCCTCATTGTCGGAGGCATTGTCTCCGCGCAGTTCGAAATACGCAGTGGCCAAATCTACGAGTATTGAAGCGTCTGCGGATTGATCGGCTTGCGCCTGCTGCAACGCGGCGATTGCCGACTGGTAATGTCCTTCGAGCATATCTACTCGCGCCTTAGCTTGCAGCCATTGAGCGCTGTTCGGAGTCTGCGAAAGGTGCTTTGCAATTCGTACTTTGGCATCTTTCAGGGATTGAGGCTCATACGAAGGCGAGATGTCAGATCCTCGCTGTTGCCGCACAGGACCGTAACGAGCATCTGGGAAGCGGAGAACAAAAGGTCGCCGTTCGGTGTAGGCTTGGGCGATCAAAATCTCTGTGGCAGTCACCGAGGTTCTCCAGGGCTGCCAAACCCCAATACCGATTGCTATCGCGACTACAGCCGCAATGGCGGCCACCCAGAGCATGCGATTCGGGATCAGGAAGGCTCCGACTGTTTTGGGTGGATCTCCTTGGGTCTTACCCGCTCTCGTGCCGGCAGCTTTTTCCAAACGTCGCGCGAGATTTCGTTGCCACTCCACTTCGGCACTTGAAAGAGCAGCAACAAATTTCTCGTCTTCCACGGGGAATTCAGAATCTAGGTCCTCGCTTGCTTCGTGCAGTAATTGTCCACAATAGTCACAGGACGATGCATGTTCAAGCAGAGGAGAAGATTCGGCAGCGGAGAGGCGCCCAACTGCCAAGTTGAGCCACTTTTCCTCGGCCGGGCAATCGGATGTGCGTTTTGACGACACTGGAGTCGCTAAGCTCCGAAGACCAGCCTGCACGGACCGGTGGGCCCGCAATCGGGAACCGCACTCGCTACAACCAGCCGCATGGGCCTCCACGGCTTCGCTGTCAGAACCGGCGTCGCCGGACTGCACCGCGGATTCCATTTTCCCAGCTAACCAAGCTAGTTCCTCGCGGGTGAGGTGATCTTGTGGGTCTCTGGACAACTTGTGTACTACCTCCCAATAACGGTTTCGGAGTGCAAACACCTTCTATCTCTGTCCCTAACTCAAGGCACCGTCACGTTCTGTCAGCCTCTCGCGTACGAGCTTCGTCAAACGGTGTATAACGCTCTCCACTCCCTTTACGGTGAGATCGATCGATGGCAAGCGTGCAATTGCTGTGGCAGTCAGACCATACCTGTAATAGAGCCAGAATATCGCGCGGTCACGTTTCAAATCGTCTTCTGTCGAAGTCGAGCACAAAACGTCGTTTATTTCCTTCAGGAGTATGTCTCGATGAATGCCCTCGACGATGGTAGTTGCCGCCGATATTTGTACATGCTCGACTTCGTCAGGTTGAACCCCTTGTTGTCCTAGGCCACGTTTTTGAGTCTGAAGCAACCGGAAGTGGTCGTGTACGACGTTAGCTGTGACAACCTTGAGGTATCCGTAAAACGCTTCGGGATGAAACGGAGAAAACTCTCGGAGCATACGCTTGCGATCAGAACATATCTTGAGGTAAGTATCCTGGACCAGGTCGTCCACAAGCGACGGAGTTTCGCGACCCCATCGTCGCGCCGTGCGCACAACTACGCCAGCAATCAACGGATGAAAGCGGCGAACAAACTCCTCCCATGCTGCGGCATCGCCGCTCTCAGCGCAAGCCGAAATGAGCTCTTCCAAAGACATAGACCCAAAGTGATGCCTTGCATCCGGAATTGAGAATTCTACCGTATCAGGCTGTCGAAACGAGGGCAGACGTCCTGTCTCGTACCCCGCACCCCATTCATCTGCTGCCGGAAACTCAAAAAGGGATTCTCTAACTACTGACGTTATTTACAAGCAGAAGAGGCGAATCCGCACTGGAATCGTCCGCACAAGATTTCACACGAGGTGAGCATGAATCGTCGAGGTTTCTTCGCCAATCTAATCGCAAAATGTCAATCGAGTGTAAGTGTTGCAGCAAGCAGGACGATACTCTCTATTTTCGTGTTGTCGCTGGCAGCAGTGGCGTCACCTCAAGAGTCTCAAACTTCATCGGCTACCCAACTTTCGGCGACAGGAAATCTCTCTCCGGCACCTGTTGCGCCTGGCGAACCCAGAGCGCAGACACCCACACCGGATACCAATTCCCAGCCAGCTACGCCCGCCGCGTCAACAGCGGCACCTGTATCCGGTTCCGGGAAGCAAATCCCTCCACACACGCCCGAGCGTTTAGCACAAGCGAAAGTCGTGGACGTAACACCTCTTTCCGCACCGCCATACAATCCGTCATGTCCGACCACCGATGGGGGAAATGCGCCAACTAGGAAGGTACAGGTTGATTGGGATTCGGGCAGCATTTCGCCTAGCAGTGTCGATCACTCCGGCCCAACCTGTTTTGAGGTGCACAATTTCAACGACATCCTCTATCAACCAAGCTTTACTCTCAGCGAGACTGCGCCGCCGGGGAGTGCGTTTGATCTTCTAAAAGACGCTCTGACCCAAGTAAGCGGACTACTTACCGGTGCGGCGGGCACTACACCAAAGCAGCCTGCTGCGGCAGGCGCAGGGGCAGCCCTGACCTGCCCTGCCCTGTTCGCGACTCACGTCCAAACTGCCAGCGGTGCAGCTGCGAACTTGCAAAGTCTGCTCTCACAGGTGCAGCCTTCGAAAGATAGCAGCGGAAAGCTCAGCCTGATAGATGTGACGACGACTGTGGCGAGGTGGCAGCCAGTGCCAAGAGCGTACGACTCCTTTCAATCGGCTGTAAGCACGCTCGAAAACGACTTGGGGGCGGATGGCATTCTCAAGTGTGACCTAACCGAGCTTGCCGCAGCTGAATCTGTAATTATCGATGGCTACCTTCCGACGCGGCAGACGTACCCTGGGCTGGCTGCACATGTCAGTTCGCCACACATCGCAAGGTTTACCGGAGACATGGAAGCCACCAGCAACTACGTGTTGACGGTCAAAACGTTATATCCAGGCGGAGATGTCAATGGTGGAACAAAGACATTCTCTCTCAGCGCCGGACGCAAGATCCTGAGCTCTTCAGGTGGTTTCTTGATCACCGAGTTGCCAGCCCCAAGCTACAGTAGTGTCACAGCCCCGGTTCCACCTGGGAACACGTCTACCCAGAATGTCTTGGGAGTAAACGATGGAAATGGCCCACGACCTGCGCTGACTGCGCTACTGAACTTCTACCTCCCAAGTATTCATGGCCTGATGCTAAGCGGTAAGAAATACGGCCTCGCTCTCTCAGCGGGTCCGGTGTTTGATATTTCAAATGGCAAAGCCAACACGTCAAGAATCGGGGTATTTGGCGGCGTCTCACTTCACCTGTGGAACCAGCTTTTCATCACACCTGGCATTCATTTTGGTGAGTTCGCGGGCTTTCCTCAAGGATACACAGCCGCAGGGCAGGTTATTCCACCTAACAGCGGCACTCCAGCGGGAGTGAGTCGGTACACTGCCAGGTTCGGCCTCGCGATTACTTTCAAAATCAAGGACTTTGGTCAGACGACAACCAAGGCCAGCACAGATACGGCCAATCCAACGAATAATTCTGCGACGCCAGGCACAGGGACCTCTCCGACTCCAACTACTAAGGGAAAGAAGTCTAACCCCTAATCCTACTTTGAAAGTGGCGACTGAGAAGCACCGGCCGGCGCGAAGGAGCAAATCGGACATGGCGAGACTACTGACGAAACTCGGGCCAACGTTAGTGCTGCTTACGTGTATGGTGGGTGCTCTCTTTGCGCAGACCGATTCAGACGGTGACGGGATTCCTGACGATATCGAAAAGAACGGACTTGACATCACTCTAGCTAACGGCAAAAAGCAGCATCTGGACTTGGCGGGCATGGGCGCGTCGCCGACTCATAAGGACATCTTCGTGTGGGTGGATTGGATGTCAGCTCCCGACCATACACATAAGCCGCTTGATGCTGCGCTTACTGTTGTCCAGAACGCTCTCCGGGATGCTCCGGTCTCAAATCTCGACAACAGGACGGGCATCGCACTTCACGTTGTGGTGTCTCCAATCCCGGTAATGATCGTTCAAAGTAATCCCAAAGTGAATCATGTTGATCAGTTGGGCGTCGTCTCCAGCACCGACTATGACTGGACAGACTTCAACAAGATCAAAATGGCGAACTTTCCAAAGGAACTCCAACGCAATCACTACTTTCACTACTGCTTATTCGCGCATTCACTCGGGAACACCACGATCACTGGTTTTTCCAAAATCGGAGGCTATGATTTTGTTGTCAGTCTGGGAGACTACGACAATGACGTTGGTACTACCGAACAGCAAGCGGGTACTTTCATGCACGAGCTCGGTCACAATCTCGGCCTTCGCCATGGAGGCAAAGATGATGTTGTCGCGAAACCCAACTATTTGAGCGTGATGAACTATTTGTTCCAATTCCACGGCTTGACACAGAATGGCGTTCCCGGTCATTTCGACTACTCAAGATTTGAACTCCCCAGCCTAAACGAGGGGGCCCTGGACTCCACGCAGGGAATCACAAGAGATCCCAGCTTTGCTATTTGGGGCACACAGTTCTATTGCCCGAACTCTGATGTGACGACTCCGGTGCCTTCCGGCGTCAACAGCATCGACAGAATCGACTGGAAATGCGACGGAAGTTTCGGATCTCTGGTCAATAGCGATGTAAACCAAGATGGAAGTATCACCGCTTTGGACTCTCAAAATGACTGGTCGAACATCCAACTTGTACCGCTGAGCCTGCCTGGCGCGGGGGCTGCGATTCCCGTGAAGCTCTCTCCAATCCAAGAGCTAACCGTGGAAAAGGCCAACAGGATATCCCTTCCCCCGGTCGCGGGACTAGAAGCGGAGGTCAAAGAGCGATCAGTCGTCCTATCATGGAAGCCAATCCCACTCGACAGGGTATTCGGCTACATAATTTTCCGTAAGTCTGAAGTGACAGAACAACCCGCAGAAGAAGTTGGGAAATCCGAAACCTCCAGTTTCGTGGACAAGACGGTTATGGCCAAGGGAAATTACAGCTATTTCGTGACTGCGGCCGCTGCGCCTGTCGGCGCAAACAAGACCGTTGATTTGTCGAACATTCAGAGGGCGCTCGGCAAGATGGTCATCGCGGACAAGGCTGACGTAGCATCAGTGAAGAGTGCTACCCCAACCAGAAGCCAACGTTGGGAAGATCTAGGAATGACAAACTCTGAGAGTCGAAAGAAGGTATCGTTCCCGAGTTTTCTGATTCAGACTAAACCCTCGAAGGTTATTTCTGTGAGCGTAGAATGAACAATAGGAGAACAGTACAGGGCAGACATGAAGTGGCGAATTTCAGCTGTTGTCGGACTCACGATGGCTTGCTTTCAAGCAATGTGCAGCCCAGTCGGCGCCATTCAAGGTGGAGAGATGAACCGGGAAATGGCAGCGAAAGTCACGCCACTTCCGCCGATGAAAGTCACTGCCAAGCGTAATACTTCTGTGGTCATGGTGAATTGGGAGCCGATTCCGCTCGAGAGTGTAGTGTCCTACGTTGTTTATCGCCAATCTGGTTCGGATGGATCCTACGTTAGGCTGGGCTCAGTGACAAAACCACCGTTTATCGACAAGACGCCTCCGTCCGGCGAACTCATCTATGCTGTAGCCGCGATCAATTCGCTAAAGAGATCAAGTCCGATGGCAAAGACTGCACCAATCAGGTAGTAATCGCGGATCGTGGGAATGAGATACGGGAACCGAGCGGGTCCCAGTGAATCCCAGACCTCGCCTGGTCTGTAGCCTGCCTCCGATCCAGGTCAAATCCGGCTGGGCTACCTACGGCAGCGGGAGGACGGTTGACGAGCCGCCCCTGATCGGCTGACGTAGGGAGATTTTCATGGCCTTCGACGCGGTTTCTCTGGACCGACCGTACCAACACCCGACTATCCGCTGGGCTGCTATTTGGCACTTGGGTGTACGGTTTCTGAATGCCGACTGACTCTACATTGGGTGCCATTAAAGCAATTTACCAAGTGCCATCAAAGGCAAGCATTCTTGGCCAAAATGGCACTCGCAAGACTGATCCACCGATTGAAGTCAAAGGAGTTCCGGGCTACTTGGCGTGGGAAACTGTTTACGTACTGCATACCTTAGGGTGTACCCAAGGGTAGGGCCGTCCATACTTCAGAGGCGGGATTACTTTGGTCATGGTCCTGTGCTTTCGTGGTTGTCGTACCCTGCAAGAAGGCACGCAGGGGAGCACAGATTGCCGAATAGAAAGAGAAAACCGGGAAAGATACTTGAGAAGGTTCCAACCTACGCAGTGCCCAGCCGTTTGTTTGATTCCTTCGGGTATCTCACCCTTCACGGGGCTGACCTGAGCGTCTACCTCTATTGCTGTCTGCTCGTACACAAACAGCCTGATGAGGACGGCCAGTTCGTCTTTGAAATGAACTCGGCTGAGGCGGACACGGGCTACAGCGAGCGACAAATCTGGAGAGCGTTAGCAAGTCTGCAAGGCAATCCACAAAGAACACCCCAGAAAGGCATCCCCGCTCTAGAGGAGTCATCCCTCGCCAAAAATAAGCCGCCGCTGATCGTGAAGATCAGTGGGGGCAAGTTCCTGCCGGATACATACTCAATCTGCACAGAATATGGAAGCCCCATAAAGATTTACCGAGGGGACAAAAAGGAAACGCTGCGCGGCATGCTGTTTTCGACTGGCTTGGGCTACTTTGACGTGCCCTGTTATCTCATAGATAGGCTCAGTGAACTCAAGGGCGCACCATTGGCAGTGGTGCTGACTGGGATCAAGCAAGCAATCGATCTGCAGCAAGCAAAGTTCGTTGCCATCCTGAAAGAGTGGAAGAGTATGGCCGGAATCACCAAGGATGCAGACCTACACTCTGCTTGGGAATGCAAAACGGTGCACGATCTGATGCGTGTCTCCCACAAGAAAGGTCAGCGCAGAGCGGGAGTGGAATTGTTCGACCCGGTCAGAGGCACCAGCTTGACCCAGAACATGCCCGAAGCAATGGATCGGGCGGCAGAGAAAGCGGCGATCAGCGCATACGAAGCCGATAGAGCGAGAGAATACACCCAGCAAGAATTGGAACAGTGGTTTCTGTCTGAGTTTCCTGAAGCGGAAAAGAGAGACGATGAGTTTTACGTGGACTGCCCAGAATGCCATGGCATGCGCCAAGGAAAGCGCACGCCGACACTCCGAGTGCGTTTTGATAAAGGCGCGGTTGGAGTGATGGCCTGTCATGCGTTCATCAAGAAACTCAAACGGAGCGGTGAAGATGTGTTCTGCTCATTCGACACCAAAGGGAAGGTTCCGTACCACCTAATGGCGACGCGAGATCGCATTGCGCCGAAGCAGGCTTTGCAAAGAATGCGGAACTACATTCTCGTCCTCAGAGGAGAGAGGGCTGAGGAGATCGAAAGCGAAGTTGCATTTTCGACCAGCGCACCAGCAAGTGAAATCCCGATTTGATGATCCGGGGCCGTAGCAGACGGTTGGTACAAGATACGCCGCTGGATTCCGTCTGCTGCCCGGACTGAGCAAGCGGACAGCACCCACGCAGTGCCCCGGCATTGACCCGCGCAGTTTCCTCCGCATCCCCCACGCATTGGCAGAGCCGTACACGGTGCGGGTGCATTCTGCCGCAAACAGGAATGCCTGCATGATGAGAGAACACAGAGGAGCGCAGAGCATGTCCCCATGCATCGCCTGACCGTCTGCCACGCATGTACCTTGTGGCCTCCCGCATGTACCTTTACCGTCTGATGACCCCAAACGGGGGGTGACGGACATTCTAAGCCTTTCGCCTTTTTATCGCCTAGTAAACAAAGGGCGAAAGCGTTGCAGCCTCCCGGTTGTGACCGTCTGCTCCAACTTGAGACGGCGCGTGCTATGGCCTTTCGCCATGCGTTCGCCCCCAAGTCTTTGCCACGCAATCACCTACGCATTCTCTTCGCCTCAGGTTCCCAAGCGGTTTTCCCGCGCTCGATACCGTGATTTTGTTCCCATGGCACCCGCGTGGCTCCCGGCCCAGCAAACGCCCAGCGAATATGCTCAACCTAGTCCTTTCAATGACATAGAGAGGCAAGGGTGAAGTTAAGTTGTTGCAAACAAACGGTGTGGCAACAGTGCACGACTGCGCCAGCCGCGCCGACCAGAGATCGACCATCCCACGGCAGAACCCGCGCTGGATGCCCATTGCCAGCGATTGCGAGGCGCTACGTGGGCGAACAAGGAGCGAATACCCATTGGCTGCCTAGTCCCGTCCAGCGCGTCCTGCGGCATCCACGGGCCATCCGGGCAATTCGCCGTGCTCTAGTCTGGTATTGGCGTAGCAGGAAACCGCGCCGACTTCGGGCTGCCTTTCGCCGCTGCTCTCAACAGGCCAAACGAAGATGAGAGCAGGAGCACGACCAAACGTGTGCTCCTTTTGTAACTTGCTTGCACAGACGGCCAGCGACTAAGGTAACGCTCAAGCGAAAGGCTCCGAGGTGTCCAAGACCCCAGAGCCTCAGCCCTCCCTCAGGTCGCGCTGTCCAAGACCACGATCTGAGGCTCCTATTTGATAACGCCTCAAATCTAGTTCCAGCTTTCAAAGTTGTCAATTGCTCCGCTGGTTCGCACCTCACGAAGGTCACGGTGGCAAGGGTTGGCCGCCAGCGTCGGCCTGTCCTGTGAGAAACACAAGATGGGTCCGGCGCGTGGGGGTCAATGAGCGAAATGGCCTGATCTATATAAGGGGATGTCAAGAA
>PLBY01000025.1:273-10948 GCA_003134655.1 Acidobacteriaceae bacterium | reverse complement strand
CCACAATGCCACCACCGGTGCGTGGCGCGAACCAAAAAAGCGCGAGCGTCGGCCACTCCCCTGTCATGGCGCCGCCGGTTGCAGCGGCAATGACAAGCGAAACGCCGAGCGCGATGAGCCGCAGAACCGGCTCAACCGGCAACTTCACCGGCTGCCCGCCGATGAGAATGGTGTGACCGGCCGGCAAATCAGGGAGATGCGCTCGCTTGAGAGCCAGAAACGATCCGTACAGAATCAGAAATGTGGCGGCTGCAAAAGCCGCGAAGACTCCCCACTGAAGACTCAGTGTTTTCCAGAACACGTCCGCATAGCCGAGCGATCCGAACCAGAGCACGTCCACGTAATACGACAGCGCCGCCCGACCGACGAAGAGAATGCCGACAAGGACGGCAAGAATAATGAGGAAGCGGCGGCGGCGATGGCGGCGTGGCGGAGGCTGCAGACGCGGCCAGTCCATCGACTCAGGCATTGCTACACTCCGTTTTCGTCGGCTTCATTGGTTATCCGCATGATACTCCCTGCGCTTTCGGAAGTTCTCAAAACCCGAAAACGAGTAGGCGCAGTGCATGACGACAACCTAGTGAGCAAAAGGCTTAGCGGAAACAATCAACCTCAGTTGCGGGTCTTGGCGTGACGACCCGTTGTGACCTTGAGAGAGAATTCGTCCGGCTTCTCTTTTTGAGTGCAGTAGACGGTGCGAATGCAGGGAGAGAACTAGCGGCGGCTAGTGTGCTATGCGGGGAAACATCGCTTATGATTGATTTTGTGCTGGGAGTCGGTGACAGGGCAGCGTTCTGACTAACTGAACGACGTCCCCACTTTGTTTTCTTACCTTTATTGGGAACCCGCGTATTTTACTGGCTTTCCTCAGGTTCAGACGATTCGCCTGCGTCGTTTGTCTCAACCCCATAGAACCAAATTCTGAGGTTAACAGACAAATGCAGGCGGACCTAACCCAGAGCACTCTCCCGCCCCAGGAGTTCGCGAGCACGGTTGTTATCTGCTTGTCTTGCAGGTCAGGCTAAAACACCGGGACATCGCCGCAGCAAAGCGGTAGCCTGTCGGATCAGCCGCACGTTGTTCTCTCCCGAACTGCCCGCTTGTACCTATTTGTGCCCGCGCGGAAAGCACCATGGAGACCGACTGAGTTCAACAATATACGAAGCGTACCAGCGCACACACGCCAGAGCCGTTTCCGCTCATGACTGCAGCCCACACCTCCGGCTTTAGCCCATTTGCCACAATGGCAGTCCAACCAAGAGGGCCTGGTTGACCAAACCAAGAGTAGCAAAGGAGACGCTATGCAAAACGGAAGTATCACGCGGTCCACACGTTCGCACGGTCCCGATGTTTGGGAATTTAGATGGCGAGAAGCAGGAGCTGATGGCAAGCGGAAACATCGTAGGATGGTGATCGGTTCGATCGCACAGTTCTCAGACAAGTCATCGGCGCTGCTGGAGGTCGCGGCACTGCGCCGAGAGATCAATTTGAATGACCCACGCCTGAGCCTGCAGCCTGTTACCGTTTCTGAGTTGGTGAACCACTATCGCCAGCGCGAACTGGCAACGGACCACACTTGGAAGACGCACTCCACCAAAGTGACCTACCAAGGCTACCTAAATAAATGGATTCTGCCGCGCTGGAGAAACTACACTCTTTCCGCAATCAATGCGGGAGAGGTAGAGCTGTGGCTCAGGTCCTTGCCCTTGGCACGAGCTACCTGTGCCAAAATCAGAAACCTCATGAGTGTCGTTTTTAACCATGGGATTCGCTATCAAGTCTGCTCCGGCAATCCCATCCGCTTGGTGCGGCAGAGCGCTAAACGGAGGAAGATCCCAGTGGTACTGAGTGTCAGCGAAGTGCAACACTTGTTAAACGCGTTGGCCCTCAGAGAACGGACCCTCGTACTGTTGGATGTGGGCACGGGGTTGAGAATGAGCGAATTGTTCGGGCTGAAGTGGAAGGATGTTGACTTCGATACTAATGAGATCAGCGTGGTTCGATCCATCGTGATGCAGGTGACCGGCCCTTGTAAAACGGAATCGTCGCAGAAACCCGTTCCGCTCGATCCCTATCTGGCCGCAGCACTGCAGGCGTGGCGTCAACAAGCAAAATACAGTGGACCGGAGGACTGGGTCTTTGCCAGCCCCAGCGTGAACGGCCGGCGACCATATTGGGGACAACAAATCATGCGCAAAGTCATACGGCCTATCTCGATTCGAGTTGGAATCACCAAACGTATCGGGTGGCACACCTTCCGGCACACGTATTCGACATTGCTGCGGGCAACCAGAGTGGACATCAAGGTCATGCAGGAACTGCTTCGGCATGCCTCCAGTCGGGTCACGATGGATACGTACACACAGGCCGTCACGGCACAAAAACGCAAAGCGCAGAGTGGAGTGATTCGCTTGTTTCGCGTCCGCGCAAGGGTGCACGCGACTGAGGTGTGAGTCTGTGCCTTTTTGTGCCTACGAACAAGGCGACAAATCTTGGGAAATGCAGTTGTGGAACGGCAGGACGGAGAGATTTAGCTGTTCTGCTGTTCCTTTTTGTGCCCGCGAAGAATCATTTCTTTTCTTCTAAAGCGTTGATGAGATTTGGCGTCCCCGACGGGATTTGAACCCGTGTTACCGCCGTGAAAGACAGGCTGGATCACGTTGTAATTACAAGGCAGCGGTCGCTCTGCAATGCCCTGTAAGGAACGACTGAGAACACGATGGAATAGGTTTTGGTTGTACCGTCCTTGTACTGCGAGTTTTGAACCAAAGGGTCTGAAAACTGGGGGATCTAGCATTGAGTGCGGCTTGGCAGATCTGTTCAGCTACGCCGACTTATCAGGACTAATCTCCTGATGGCGGGGAACGGACTACTCATCGGGTTGCTAACAATCGGGAAAGAAAGACTCTCGTACGATTTCCGTTCCAGTAGAAAGACCTCGCCTAGGTGTAGCGATTGGGCGAGATGCGGAAGCTTCAGATTGCAAAATGATTCTGCACGTTGCGGATGCAGGCCCGCATGTAGCCAACCATGAGAGTGAAAAGACGACTCACCTTGGCCGTAGCCTGGTCAGAGCTAAGAAGCCAGTAAGAGTTCCTGACTCTGCTGCCACGCGAGTATAGTCTGCCGGGCGAAGTCTTCATATCGGCGGGGCGAATGTCCAAGCAAGTCGGTCAAAGTCTCGAGATCTCCAGGTCCCGCCACGAAACCACGTTCCAAATATCCCTGAAACATCATGCGGATGTCGAACGCTGACCAAGATGGAGCTTGATCTCGCATCTTCTCCTCAAAAGCATCCATATTTTCGCCAGGGTAGCGAATTTCCTTGCGAAGCAGCTCACTCCAGATGGAGGCCACTTTAGGGCCACTTAGCACCTCTGGACCATTGAGATTGTAGGTCTTGCCGTAGTGGCCGTCGGAGGTCAGCGCAATCGCTGCCGCCTCAGCAATATCTCTTATGTCTACTGCCGAGATGCCCACCGTACCGAGAGGCATCGGGTAGATGTCCGCCTTCGTCAGTGGATCTTTCAGCGATGCGTCATTCTGGAAGAAGTAATTCGGACGAATGATAGTGAATGGGACATCAAACTCTCGCAAGGCGCTTTCGATAGCCAGCTTCGAGGCGAAATGCGGGACGTCCTTGAAGTGCTCTACGCGAAAGACCGAGTGATAAACGATGTGCTTCAGTTTCAACTTCCTGGCTAGATCGTAGGCAATCAGGCCTTGGGTCAATTCATCGGGAGAGACGGCATTCAGCAAGTAGAGCTTGTCCACGCCATGGAGTGCTTTCTGCACAGAGACTGGATCGAGCAAATCGCCCACCATAACCTGAACCCCTGCCGGAGCAGGCGTTTCCTCTTTGCGAATAAGAATGCGAACATCCGCGTTACGCTTCTGAAGTTCTTTCACTACTTCTGAGCCAACATGGCCAGTACCGCCTGTCACGAGAATCTTCATCCTTTTCGGCTCCTTAATAGTTGGTGGTGATTTGCACGAGGCGAGAACGATTGCCTCGGTCAGCGCCGGTTCCGCGTCTTCGACCACACGCTGCGTGTGGCAGGTAAGTCAGCCCCGTCCACGATGGTGCTCAACCTGGCTCCTGAGCAAGACGGTCGCAGCATGACCATCAACGGGTTTCTCACCATAGTTTCCCTCGGCTCGTTGCCTTCCAGAGCGATTGTCTCTCGGCCGCGATCGCACAAGCTGAGCACTTCTGCTCACACCTGTCGGTAAGATCAGTACTGATACGAATTCGGCGGAATACTCAGTCTGTAGGCTGTGATTATCCTTCTTCCATCATGCGTTGACGCATTCCCCTGCACAGTCACTCCTTCAGCCGCGCAATAGCTTCAACACGTTGTCGGTCGTGTCCGTCTCGCCTCGCCGGGAGAAAATCTTCACGACGCTATGACGGTGTGCGTGGGCGTCCCGGTCCGTCATCGCATCCACGACAAGCGTCACGTTGTAGCCGAGATCGTAGGCGCTGCGCGCCGTCGATTCCACTCCGCTACTCGTCGCGACGCCCGTCAAAACGACCTGGGTTGCACCGCGCTGACAATCTGCGCCTAGGAAGGCACCGAGCCGGTGCTTGGTCACGATGTTGTCGTCAGGATGCTGCTTCAATTCAGGAACAAGCTCGGTCCAATCGGCGGGAAACGAAAATTTGATAGTTTAGAATTGCGAATTGCTTGTAACGCATCCGCTTTGCAAAACTTGTCAGTTCCGCGAAGAATACGGATACGAAGAGGAAGGAAATAGAACAGTGTCGTATCAGCCTATCGAAAATTACGGAATCATCGGCAACATGCGCACAGTTGCGTTGGTGGGCATGAACGGTTCGATCGACTGGTACTGCTACCCACACTTCGACTCGCCCAGCGTCTTTGGAGCGATCCTCGATGACAAAAAAGGGGGCCGATTCCAAATTTCCGCCGACGCCGACGGTGTCAGGCACAAGCAATTCTATTGGCCTTCGACCAACGTCTTGGTTACGCAGTTCCTTCTGGCGGATGGGATCGCCGAGCTGGAAGATTTCATGCCAGCGGGGTTACCCGCCGATTCGCCTCAGTACCATCATATCTATCGCCGCATACGCTGCGTCCGAGGTGCAGTGCGCATTTCGGTCTCCTGCCGACCGGGTTTCGACTATGGCCGACAGACCCACGATATCCAGATCGAGGCTAACGGGGCGACATTCAAGTCGAGCAGCGTGAGCCTGGCGCTTTCAACAAATGTGTCTCTTCGGAATGACGGGCACGGCGGAGTAACCGCTGAGTTCGTGATCACGGAAGGAGAATCGCAGGTCTTTATTCTTAGCGATGATTGTGCCGACGGAGTGCCTTGTCCACTATCCGAAAAGGAAACTGAGCAGCTGCTGCGAGTTACTGTGAAATTCTGGCATGACTGGCTCTCCTCCTGCACTTACCACGGGCGCTGGCGGGACCAGGTGCAAAGATCAGCCTTGGCGCTGAAGCTTCTCACTTTTCAACCCATTGGCGCGATCGTTGCAGCGCCAACCACGAGTTTGCCTGAAGTCATCGGGGGCGCTCGCAACTGGGACTACCGCTACACCTGGATGCGCGACGCCGCCTTCACGGTTTATGCATTTCTGCGCATCGGCTTCCGAGACGAGGCTGCTGCCTTTATGCGCTGGATCGAAGATTATGCGGCCAAGCACGCCCATCCTGACGGGCCCGGCGCGGTCGTCTTTACGATTCAGGGTGACAACAAACTTCCTGAGCAGACGTTGGATCACTGGGAAGGGTATCGGGGTTCCGGGCCGGTACGCATTGGTAATGCAGCGGTTTCGCAATTCCAAGGAGACATCTACGGCGAACTCATGGACGCGCTTTATCTATCGAACAAGTATGTCAGCCCCACTTCTTACGATGTTTGGGTAAAGATCCGTAAGCGTCTTGAGTGGATATGTGAGAACTGGCAGCTTCCAGATGCCGGTATTTGGGAGATGCGCAATCGCCAGGAACACTTCGTCTACTCAAAAGTCATGAACTGGGTTGCCTTGGATCGCGGCATCCGGCTGGCCGACAAGCGTGCTCTTCCCGCCGACCGCGCAAAGTGGATGCGCGAAAGGGACCGTATCTACGAAGAAGTGATGACTCTGGGCTGGAACGACAAGCGCAAAGCGTTTACCCAGTTTTACGGCAGCGAGGACCTGGACGCGTCGCTCCTTATTATGCCGCTCGTCTTCTTCATGGCTCCAACCGATCCGCGGATGCTCAGCACCATAAACGCTATCCTTGAAAGTCCTCGCTATGGAGGCCTTGTCAGCGACAGCCTTGTGCATCGTTATCCGCCGCAACCGCGGATTGACGGACTCCCAGGAGAGGAAGGCACTTTCAACATGTGTTCTTTTTGGCTGGTGGAGGCGCTGACGCGCGCAGGTCTGGCAGATGCCGAAAAGCTCGATCAAGCCAGGCTGCTGTTTGAACGTGTGTTGGGTTATGCCAATCATCTCGGGCTTTATTCAGAACAGACAGGACCGCAAGGCGAGGCACTGGGTAATTTTCCGCAGGCTTTTACACACTTAGCACTGATCAGCGCCGCATTCAATCTTGACCGAATGTTGGGGAGCCAGGTTTGAAAAACGCAGGTCTTTAAAAGATTTAGGAGAAGTTCATGCCGGATCTCAGACAAGGATGCACGACAGGTAAGCCCTCGGAGGACACTGCCCCAGCCGATGCCTTGGTTCTATTTGGAGCAATGGGAGACTTAGCCCATAAGAAGATCTTCCCGGCGCTTTATCATATGGTGCGACATGGTCATCTTGACGTACCCGTGATTGGCGTTGCCAGGGCCGCGCGGACGGACGAACATCTCAAAGAGCGAGTGCGCGATAGTATCCAGCAGCAAGGCGACGACATTAATCAAGAAGCCTTGGCCAAGCTCCTGAAGTTGCTTCGCTACGTTGGCGGCGATTATGAGAAACCTGGGACCTTCGATCTATTGAAGAAAACGCTTGGCTCAGCCAGCCGCCCTGCATATTACCTGGCGATTCCGCCCAGTCTTTTTACAAGTGTTGTCGAGTCTCTCGCAAAGTCGAACGGCATGAAAAATGCGCGAGTCATTGTCGAAAAGCCCTTTGGACACGATCTTGCCTCGGCGCAGCAATTGAATGCCGCTCTTCATGCCGTGCTTCCCGAATCGAGAATCTTTCGTATCGACCACTACCTCGGTAAAGAGGCGGTTCTCAATCTTCTGTTCTTTCGCTTCGCCAATAGCTTTCTGGAGCCGATCTGGAACCGGAATTACATCGAGAGTGTGCAGATTACAATGGCAGAAAAGTTCGGGATCGAGGGGCGGGGGAAGTTCTACGACGACACCGGGGCGATCCGCGACGTGATCGAAAACCACATGCTCCAGGTGGTAGCTTTTCTAGCCATGGAGACCCCGACGGGCATGTATTGCGACGCTATCCGCGATGAGCAGGTCAAGGTATTCCGGGCGATTCCCCCGCTGGACCCAAAGCATCTGGTTCGAGGGCAGTTCAAGGGCTACAAAACCGAAAAGGGAGTCAAACCTGATTCCAACGTGGAGACGTTCGCTGCTGTGCGTCTGGAGGTTCAGTCATGGCGGTGGTCGGGTGTGCCATTCCTGATTCGCGCCGGAAAATGCCTCCCGGTTACCACTACCGAAGTGCTGGTCAAACTTAGAAAACCTCCGCTCGACAATTTGGCTGGTGAATCAAGCAATCATTTCCGCTTCCGTCTCGGCCCAGGTGAGATTTCGCTCGGCCTAAGCGCCCGAGTGAAACGTCCGGGCGAAGAACTCATCTCCATGCCCGCACAACTTTCGGCAGTCGAGGAACACATCGCGGACGAGGTTGATGCCTATGAGCGTCTTCTTGGAGATGCCATGCATGGAGATGCCATGTTGTTCGTTCGGGAAGACGCGGTGGAAGCGGCCTGGGCTATTGTCGACCCCATCCTGGCGAGTGCCACAAATTTGCATCCGTACGAGCCAGGCTCGTGGGGACCTTGTGAGGCGGATCGTTTAGCTACGGATGTGGACGGCTGGCACAATCCCGAAGAACATAAGTGAAAAGGAAAAGGAAATGAACGAGCACATATGGGCCTATTACTTTCAGGGGCTCAAGAATCGCGCGCACCAAGATGTACGCTGTACACATTGAAGATGATCAGTGTTCATCTTAGGAGAAATGCGATGGCGAACAGCAAAGATGTCGTGGTCACCGGGGTCTCCTCCGGAATTGGTTGGGGAACCACAAAGATCCTTATTTCAAAGGGATTTCGCGTGTTCGGTTCTGTCCGCAAGCAGGCTGACGCCGATCGTTTGCAAAGCGAGTTCGGTAACGGCTTCGTGCCTCTCCTGATGGACATTACGGACGCCGACGCGGTACATCAAGCTGCCCAGAAGGTCGGTTCCATGATAGGCGACAGGAATCTTGTTGGCCTGGTGAACAATGCAGGAATTGTGGTAAGTGGGCCACTGCTTTATCTGAGGCTCAGCGAGTACCGGCGGCAGTTGGAGGTCAATATGATCTCCCCGCTTGTCGTAATCCAAGCCTTCGCTCCTCTTTTGGGAACGGATAAGAAGAGGCAGGGTCCCACCGGCCGCATCGTGAACATCAGCTCTACCGGCGCAAGAGTTGCTATCCCGCTTATCGGTGCTTATAGCTCCTCCAAAGCTGGTCTTGAAGGGATGTCGGACGCCCTGCGGCAAGAACTGATGTTATTTGGCATCGACGTCGTGATCATTGAACCGGGCACCGTGAACACGGCGATGTACAACAAGGGCGAAAAAGAAGATCTCAGTGAGTTCGCGCAGACCGAGTATTGGGAGGCGGTGCAGAACTTCCAGAAGTTCATCGTCGCCGAAGCCCGTAATAACGGCTTACCTCCTGAGCGTCTGGGCGAAGCCGTCCACGTAGCACTCAGCACGGCGAAACCGAAGGCACGCTACGCGGTCGTTCCGCAACGTTTCAAGAACTGGACTCTGCCCAGACTTCTTCCTGTGAGGATGCTCGACGCCGCGATCGCAAAGCAGATGGGACTCAAAAAGCCGTAGCCAGGCTCGGACGGAGGGATTCCCACCTCATCAAAAGGAAAAACAGACCGATTACCCATGACCGCTACGACGGCCATTGATGCACAAGAAGTCTCGTCTCCAATTCAGGAGCCTAACAATTCACTAAGTGTTCTTTTAGGCCGCCATTCCTCGCTGTTCTTGCGAAAGGATGTCGGATCCGCACCTATGAGTCCGACGAGCACCTCCGCCACAATCCTGCCACCCACTGGACCAAGACAATGACCGCCTGTACAAGCGTCGGCTTCGCGGAGAATGTAATACCAGAGGGGAGTCTCACCATGCCAGCCCGTGGAAGTGATGCCAACCTGCTCCGTCGTAAGTGGCGTGACTTCGATGTGACGGGCTACGGCCTCACCAGACGGTAGGCCCACACCTTGTCCGCGTTGCAGATCACGGACAGCAAGTGAATGGTAATCTTCGATCTCGCACTCACCGGTGACGGCCACCGGCAACTGAATGAGTGCGCGCACGAGCTTCCCATCCATTTTCTTGGACCGCTGCGCCGGTGGCGCACCGGGCGCATCGAAGAATAGTGTCCAGTCGATCGCGCGCTCACGCGGTACGGCGCGGAATCCCAGGAGATCAGGAAAGAGTGGAATGGGATCGGTCTGTGAGTTCAATCGGTAGCGGTGGCGGATCTGAGAGTGGCCGTAGCGATAGGCTGCGTCGGCAAACTCTAGCGGTATAAATCCACTGTGCCCAGGGCGAAACCATTGCGGGCCTTCTCGAAGCACCTGATCTGCAAGCGTCCGCCCGACGAGCGTCGGCAGAAACTCATTAAGGATGAGCCACTGGTAGTGCCAGCGCAACTGCCGGGCTGCGTCGTCGAACACTCGGTCGTTCGCTATTCCGGTTAGCCGCGCTTCGTCGACAAATGCGTTGTGAGCCTTGAGCATGGCGAGATGCAGCTGTGATATCAGCAGGTGCGAATCGTTTCGCGGGTCGCCGATAATCGCGATGCCCTCTGCGTTTCGTTGCAGGTCTGCTCCGTCCCGCCCAAGGAGGAACTTCGCTGGATCGTCGCGTTGGTAGAGGAATGGATGGCCGGTCTGTCCGTCGCCGTAGAGGCTTTCAAGATTGAGCTGCGGGCTGCGCGCATTGTGCAACCCCGCGGTATTGGTATGGCTTTGCAGAATGGACCGGTCAGCCGTAATGTTGTGAGCCACAAATTGGCCGAAGATGGGCCAACCGGCGGCGGTGTCACCCAGGGAATCAGGAGTGTCTTCGACATCTCCGCAATCGCAGATACCACCTGCACGACCAAGCGCGTGCAGGAATTGCTCATCGGCCTCAAACGATGGCAGCTCGGGAAACATCCGACCGTAAGCTGTGGGGCCAAGAGGTGCATCGATTGCCACCTTGGCTCGCGTCGGCGACAGGCAGTGATTTCGAACCGAGGTGGCAGGTTGATTCATGAGTTCATCGATTCTAACGTCTCCTTACGGCCTCGTCTCGCTGATTCCGGTGGGGTCTTCGACCGCCAAATGAAGATCGCGATGCGCCTGCTGGATGCGGTCCACTTCCGATGCCTGAACGCGCGCGGCACGCTGTTTACAGTTCAGAAGGCGTTGCCGCTGTTCAACGTATTCGCTGACTTTACGAATCGTTT
>PLBY01000025.1:0-191 GCA_003134655.1 Acidobacteriaceae bacterium | reverse complement strand
CAGAACCCGGTCTCCCTGCGCTATGAACTCGGGGGGCTCTGGGTACGAAGTTTCCACCGTTTCGTTAGCCTTCTGAAGTAAATTCTCCAATCCCGCGTGCCCGCGGTGCGTGCCGGCCAGCGGCCAGTCCTCGCCCGGAATGATCCACTCAATATCTTCGGCAGACAACGCCAGCAAACCTTGCTTATCGC
>PLBY01000050.1 GCA_003134655.1 Acidobacteriaceae bacterium | reverse complement strand
TTGACACGGTAGAGGTCAGGAGTTCGAGTCTCCTCGTGCCTACCATATCTTTCAATCAGTTGCCCAAACCCCCTTCGGAAAATCAGGGTCCATTTGGGTCCAATAAGCGCTCCGACTCCCAAACAAGATTCGTTCGCAGATCGTAGTTGACCTGCGCGCCGCATCTGTCCTGGAGAATTTACTGAATCAGGTTGGATTTGCTTGCAGACAAGGACCCGCTCGGCAGGATCGCGTCGACCAGCTTGTCCTGAGCGAGACGTTTGGTCTTCGATGTCGCTTGCAAGTATTGGTTGGTCACGTTGAGGTTGCTGTGGCGCAAGTAGTCGCGGATGGTGAGCTGGTGCTCTCCCATGTCGGCCAACATGCTCCCCACCGAATGCCGAAATGTGTGCCAGCCAACGCCCGCGATTCCGATCTTCGCGAACGCCGGCTTGATCATTCGGTTCAGCACCGCCCCGAGATCGAGTGGCTTCCTGCCCTTGTTGCGCACCGATGGAAACACAAAATCCGTTTCGGTCGCATACAAGCTTTGGCCTCGCCACTCGAGAAGAGCGTTTTTCAGTGCCGGATGCATCGGCAACGGTTTCGCCGAGGCCTCCGTCTTGGTTGCCTTCAGGTACCTGCACCGTCGCACCTAGAGTGGAAAAGCTGTTTGAAGAGATTCTCAGCGCTCGTTCCCAAGCTAGGGCCCTGCTTGTCCAGGCGAAGCGAGCCGTGGAGATCGCCCTCGAAGAGTCCGAATCTGCCGCGCTGAAATACCTGAAGGAGAGCTGAACATGCCGAATTTGAAAGACAACTTGAGGCAATGGCGGGAGTCAGCGCGAATCGACTGGTTTAGCCAATTTATCAAGGCTTGGATTCCATTCAACGCATGGATGACGGACAAGTTCGACGATTTGACTGACCGCGAACTATTGGACAACGTGAAGAAGGGGAGCAATGTAGTTTACAACCAAATCCTGCCGATCCTCACGTGGCACCAAGCGCAGGCAAGTGGTACGCAGGGCAATTGGGAGAACCCGCAGCAAGATGCCGAGGACTTCCGGCTGAGAATCGAACAACTTCATCGGCTCCTGCAAACCTGTCAGGTGGATGGCCGAAGGGGGAGGGTGTCATTCGAAACGGTGGATATAGGTCATAACGCATACGCAGATGACCAATTGACCAAATGGACGCGAACTTTCCGAGTACGGCGTGACCATCCCGGAAAGGGAGAAGTCACAATCGAGATGACCAAGACAAAGACAACCAATGCGTTCATCCTCGTGCAGCCAACGCATGACCGACGGGCGCTCGAAGACGAACCTTCGTTTCGGCTGCTGAAGACCGAGCACAGATCAACACTCTTGTCGATGCACAACAACGTCGCCCCACGAAGGGTGATCAGCGTCCTAGCTCCGCACGACTCGCCAGATGCCCTGCAATTTGGAGCCACCAAATTCATCCAAGATCCGCCAAAGGTCTTCTCTGCGATCGTTGACGTAACTTATAACCTCCGTAACGCACTCTTCCACGGATCAATCACTCCCAACGAACAACACAACGAGATTTATGAACCCGCTTACCACATAGTGATGCGATTCGTGCAGTGCACGATTTAGACGTGCATCGTGAAGAAGGAGCACCTCATATATGCCAGGACGGCTTTAGGACTAAACTGGTTAATCAGAGTGAGACCTAAAAATGAGCAATATGTCTAGACTGCGGATTGGCGAATTGCAGCGGGGAGTATTCAAAATCCTGCTAGAGCAACCTGAGGGCCTTGCTGCCAAAGAAATCATTAAGCGCATGGAGCAGGTTCTTCCGCCCACTGAGTTCGAGAAGGCTGATTATCCGAAACATCCAGGTATCCAGCGATTCGGAAAGATCATCCGTTTCGCCACGATTGGGCCGGTAAAAGCAGCCTGGATGATTAAGGAAAAGGGGCGATGGTATCTGACGGAGGAAGGCAAGAAAGCGTACTTCCGATTTACAAACCCCGAGGAATTTGCTCGCGAATCATCTCGCTTGTACTACCAGTGGGCCGACAAACAGCCGAAAGATGTCACTGAGGACGAAGAAGAGTTCCATGAAGAGATCGGCACGACCGAGAGGGTCGCGGACGCCTCCAGTACGCTAGAAGAGGCAGAGGAAACGGCATGGAGCGAGATTGAGGAATATCTAACGTCCATTAATCCTTACGATCTCCAAAAACTGGTCGCAGCGCTGCTTCGTGCAATGGGATATCACGTAGCATGGGTATCTCCTCCGGGACCGGACAAGGGCATCGACATTGTCGCGCACAACGATCCCCTAGGCACCCGCACGCCCCGCATTAAAGTCCAAGTGAAGCGACGTGCAGACAAAATCAGCGTAGACGGCTTGCGAGCGTTCATGGCCATTCTGGGCGATCAAGACGTTGGCATCTTTGTGTCCACAGGCGGTTTTACGAGCGATGCAGAAACGGAAGCTCGGACCAAGGAGACCCGAAAGCTGACCTTGATTGATTTAGAGAAACTAGTTGATCTTTGGATAGAACACTACGACAAGGTATCCGACTCCGATAAAAGGTTGCTGCCCATAAGAGCGGTCCATTACCTCGCGCCGACCGATTAGCAAGAGCGATTGACAAGGAGGTCTTCTGCGGGCACGAATATTGTCGACATAGCGAACTACGTTAAGGCCCATGATGGCTGATTGACAGACCCCGCTCCGTGTTCCTCAGCCCCGACTGACGTTCTTCCGGATGGCAGCCCAGCTCCCACGCCCCATTCCCCACTCACTGCTCGCCCTTCCAGCGCAGGCTTCGTGTCCTTCCCCTCGCAATGCAGCGAGCCCCTCTTGCGCCGCGCGCGGGCGGGCCCCGGCCAAGGTCAAACCCGGAATCGGCTGTGGTGGGGGGAGGGAGCATTTTGCCGTCGGTATACACTACCCCCCCACCCGTTTGACCCTTCTTTTCTTACGCCTGTAAGATCGCAGCCGGGGGTCCCAACGAAACACATGTCCGGAGTAGTCCAGCAGTTGAAGAAAGAACGGGAACGAGCACAAGGCGAAGTCCAACGTATAAACGCGGCCCTGGCGGCTCTAGGCGGCTCGGCACGTCTCTTGGAAGTGGCCTCTCACGACGGATCGATGAAGGAGTGATCTTTCGATCCGCGATCAGTACGCCTTTGGGATTTGGGACATGCAAAAGAAGCGCAAGAACAAAAGCACGCGAGTCAAAAAGCAGCCCGACACCGGGATTCGCGCCCGCTCGTCAAGTAGTGAGGACGAAATCCAATTCCTTGAGCCTGTCGCGAAACTTCTTCGCGGTAATGTCATCGATCTTTCCGGCGCTAGCAAATTCTATCTACAGAGGGCGAACGTCGCCACGCTTCTTGAAGGCTTCGTCGAGCCACTTCCCAACTCGCATTTTCGACTCGCCAACGGGTTTGATCGTTACTTTATCGGAAACCTTCGCCTTTTCTTGACAGGCACATCGGGGAGCGTTTCTGACTCGATCGCGGAGGCTCTATTTCGTCTCGGTCGTCAGTGGGCAAAGACCGACTACGGCAGACTGCCGCTTGCGTCGGTCCCTTCAGATGAATTCTTTCGCAGCGTTTGGAGCGGTGCAGAGGAGTGGGATGCATTTGTGCAGCGCGATGGCTGTATCGGAGAGGTGTGGCTGTTGGCACTGTGTGACGACGGTACTGTGCGCACTTGGTCAGGCGGATCCGATCCCCATGATTTCGAACTGAGGGTCGACTTCGGATGGGATGCAAAGCTTCCTCCGGGCGTGACAATTTCGCTAAAAGGCCCACCTGCTGCGATCCTCATGAAATGGTGGATGACATTGAATCCCAACAGTAATCCGGAAATCTATCCGGAAGCCAAAGACTTGCGCGAAACGACTGGAACCGTTCTCGATTCGATTATTGCCGCACTAAAGCTGAAACTGAGAATCACCAGACCTGATCGAGGACGCCCCCGTGCCGATTTCGGCGAACAGGCGGCCTACCTTCTCGATCATGAAGGTGTAAATATCACCATGATTGCCAAGAAACTACGGCAGTTGCCACAAAGTGCCAGCTCTTCTGATCGGCGGCAATGCTTTGATCGCATTAGAAAGGCAGCCAACAATTACTACAAGCTGCTACGTACCGACTACAAAGACCTGACAACGGTTAGGGTACGAGAGAGGATCATCCGCGTCCCCGCAGGAATCAATCCTGTCAAGTCCGAATAAATTCCAGGAATTTCTTCCGCAGAACAAATTTCACAAATTTCTTCGTCCTCCTCATCCACTTTTTCTAATGGTAGGTTGGGAACTGCGTCGGTCGAGAAGGCTCGATTTCACTCTTTACCGCTACAGAATGCAGGCTCCCTGTGTGGAGACTACCGACAGACAGCCGGTCCACCTGCCAAGGCAGGAACGCCCATCTCGGGCAGTACTCGATTGGGAGAGCATGCGTTGAACTTAAGAGACAGTTTGTTTTCGCCCGAGGAACTAGGGCACAATCTGGAACTCGCCCCGGCCACATTGGCGGACTGGAGGTCACGAGGGATAGGGCCTGCGTATCTGAAGGCTGGTAGGCGAGTATGGTATCCGAAGGTAGAAGTTGAAAGATGGATGAAATCCCAAATCCGGGAGACAAGCAATGCTGAGGAATCGCAACGGGAGATGGAACTACCGATTCAAACTGGACGGCAAGGAGTACAGCGGGACAACCGACTTGGCCGCCACAAGACAAAACATGAGGACCGCTCAGGACCAGGAGTCGAAACACCGTCAGGAACTGCGGGAGGGAAGAAGACCCTCACGACCGATCCAGGTTCGGGAGTTCAATGAGGCGGCCCGAAGATTCCTTGAGTGGGCGAAGATGGAATACAGAGCGCACCCAAACAGTTATCGCCGAATTGCTACTAGTTTCACCAGTGCGGCACAGTTTTTTGGGAGAGAGCCGGTGGGTCTGATCAGTCCAGGGCGGTTGGAGGAGTACAAAGCGTGGAGAGTGAATGACCACGGCATTCGGGACATCACCCTGCGTCACGACCTTCACGCGCTCTCGAAGTTCTTTGGCTATGCGGTTAAACAGCGGTGGGCCGTAGACAACCCCGTCCGGAATGTGACGATACCCTCAGACGCCGACGCGATTCGTATTCACGTGCTCACGCTTGAAGAAGAACGGGAGTACTTTGTGCGTGCCGCGAAACACGGAGACCTCAATGATCTTGGGCGTCTCATCCTGAACCAAGGTATGCGACCGGAAGAAGTCACAAGTCTCCGCAAATCGGAGGTAGACCTCGATCGCGGGCAATTGCGGATAATCGGCGGCAAGTCGCCCGCTGCGCGCAGAACTCTTGATCTCACGACCGAAAGCCGAGCAATCCTCGGCCGGCGAATGGTCGGCGATTCCATGTGGATTTTCCCCTCGTCACGAAATCCCGGTCAGCACATCAAAAGAGTTAACGGGGCTCATGACCGAGTTTGTGCAGAAGCGTCGAAATCGGGCGTTGCATTTGCGTTCGTCCTTTACGACTTCCGACACACTTTCGCGACGCGCATCGCGCAAGCGGGGATCGATCTTGCCACTCTGGCGGCGATCCTGGGTCACAGCTCGATTCGCCTAGTGCAGCGCTACGTGCATCCAACGGCAGAGCACAAGCGAAGTGCAATGCTCCGGTATGACGAGATCATGAAAGCTGCAGGGAACCCAGTCAGCGAGCAGGGAAGGAGGCCAAATTGAAGAGTCAGAATCTTGTCCGCTTTTTGTCCGCCCCTGAGGCCGAATTTTGCCAATTTTGCCCTATTGAGGCCCAACCAGGACGAAACGTGAGTTCGGGACTAACTGCAAGCCAGACAAGCAACTGCAAGAAAAGATTGGAGGCGCGGGTCGGAATCGAACCGACGCATAAAGGTTTTGCAGACCTCTCCCTTACCACTTGGGTACCGCGCCCCTGCTCCATACGTTAGCGTTCCGGCCGGAAAATGTCCATCTGGCGCAGACCAGGCTGGGGGACAAAAATCTGGAGCGGGAGACGGGGGTCGAACCCGCGACATCGACCTTGGCAAGGTCGCGCTCTACCACTGAGCTACTCCCGCTCAAACTTTCATTTTACAGTACTTGCGCTTCGCCTGACAATTCTCAGTGCACGCTGGTAACGGCGGAGTCGTAAAAAAATAGCCAGTCTTCCTGCCCATCTCCAAGGGACGTCATCCTGAGCGTAGCCGTTTTTCAGGCGGAGCGAAGGATCTCAGGCTCGCGCCACCAAGAATCCCCGAATTTGAATTATGATGGACTATTGCGCATTCTACGACGGAGAAACCAGACGTGGCTCAGACGGAAACTGACGGCTTAGAGGTTTTGGAAACCAGGGAATGGGTCGATTCCCTGGACTATGTTCTTTCCAAAGGCGGCCCCAACCGGGCAGGCCGTTTGCTGCAGCAGTTGGCGCTGCACGCGCGCCGCGAGGCCGGCATCAACCTGCCGTTCTCCGCAACCACGCCCTATCAGAATACAATTCCGTCCCGCCAGCAGCCACCGTTTCCCGGCAGCCAGGAGATGGAACGCCGCATCAAGAGCCTGGTCCGCTGGAACGCCCTTGCCATGGTTGTTCGGGCCAACAAAATGCAGGAAGGCATCGGCGGCCACATCTCGACGTTTGCCTCGGCCGCCACGCTGTATGAAGTCGCATTCAACCATTTCTTCCGCGCGCAAACCGAAAGCGGCGATCGCGACATCGTCTACTTCCAGGGCCACGCCGCTCCCGGCATTTATTCCCGCGCCTATCTCGAAGGCCGCATTTCCAAAGAGAAGCTGCAAAACTTCCGCGGCGAACTGAAGCCCGGCGGCGGCCTCAGTTCCTATCCTCACCCGTGGCTCATGCCCGATTTCTGGGAGTTCCCCACGGTTTCCATGGGACTCGGCCCAATCCAGGCGATCTACCACGCGCGCTTCATCAAATATCTGGAGAATCGTGGCCTCAAGCAGTCGACCGGCGGCAAAGTCTGGGCATTCCTGGGCGATGGCGAAATGGACGAACCCGAGTCCCTCGGTTCGATCACGCTGGCCTCGCGCGAACGGCTCGACAACCTGATCTTCGTCGTGAACTGCAACCTGCAGCGCCTCGACGGCCCGGTGCGCGGCAACGGAAAGATCATTCAGGAACTGGAAGCCATCTTCCGCGGCGCCGGCTGGAACGTTATCAAATGCATCTGGGGTTCCGATTGGGACAACCTGATTCAGAACGATCGCGATGGCCTTCTGGTCAAGCGCCTGGGCGAAGTCAGCGACGGGCAGTACCAGAAATATTTTGTCGAGAGCGGAGCCTACTTCCGGCAGAACCTGTTCGGCACTGATCCCCGCCTGCTGAAGATGGTAGAGCATCTTTCCGACGATCAACTGGCGCGCATGCGCCTGGGCGGACACGATCCCATCAAAGTCCATGCAGCGTTCCGCGCCGCAGTTGAAACCACCGGCGCCCCAACCATTGTTCTGGCCAAGACGATTAAGGGTTACGGACTCGGCGAGGCCGGCGAAGGCAAGAACATCACCCATCAACAGAAGAAGCTGAACGAAGACGAGTTGCAGATGTTCCGTTCGCGCTTCGGCATTCCCATTCCCGACGACGAACTGCATCAAGCCCCGTTTTACCGCCCGTCCGACGACAGCGCCGAAATCAAGTACATGCAGGCGCGCCGCCAGCAGCTTGGCGGATACATGCCGACCCGCAAAGTCCGGGCCACGCCGATGAAGCCCTTCCCGGCCTCGCACTTCGAGGAATTCCACAAAGGCACCGAAGGACGCGAAGTCTCCACGACCATGGTCTTTGTGCGCTTGTTGGCGAAGTTATTGCGCGATCCCGAACTCGGCAAGTTCATCGTTCCCATCGTTCCCGACGAAGCCCGCACCTTCGGTATGGAAGCGCTCTTCCGCCAGGTTGGCATCTACTCCAGCGTCGGCCAGAACTATGAGCCGGTCGACATGGACACGCTGCTCTACTACAAGGAAGCCAAGAACGGACAGATCCTCGAAGAGGGCATCACCGAGGCCGGATCGATGTGCTCGTTCATCGCGGCCGGCACGGCGTACGCCAACCACGGAATCAACACCATCCCCTTCTTTATTTATTACTCGATGTTCGGCTTCCAGCGCATCGGCGATCTGATCTGGGCCGCGGCCGACATGCGCTGCCGCGGATTCCTCGTTGGCGGCACCGCCGGACGCACCACGCTGGCCGGCGAAGGTCTGCAGCACCAGGATGGTCACAGCCACGTGCTCGCCCTGCCCGTGCCGAACTTGCTCGCCTACGATCCGGCGTTCGCCTACGAGATCGCCATCATTATTCAAGAAGGCATCAAGCGGATGTACATCGACCAGGAGTCGATCTTCTATTACCTGACCGTCACCAACGAGCCTCTGCCCATGCCCGGAATGCCCGCCGACGGGAACGTTCGCGAAGGCGTGCTGAAAGGCCTGTACCGGTTCAAGGCCTCGGCCAAGAGCGATGCAAAACTGCGTGCCCAGTTGCTGGGCAGCGGCACCATCATGTACGAAGTGCTCAAGGCACAGCAGATTCTGGAAGAAAAGTACGGGGTTGCTGCCGACGTCTGGAGCGTGACCAGTTACAAAGAGCTCTACCGCAACGCCAACGATTGCGAGCGCTGGAACATGCTGCATCCCGCGGAGGCAGCCAAGGTCCCGTATGTGACGGAGACTTTGAAAGATTCTCAAGGCCCGTTCATCGCCGCCTCTGACTATATGAAAGTATTGCCTGAGAGCTTGGGCAAGTGGGTGCCAGGGCAGTTGGTCTCCTTGGGAACCGACGGCTTCGGCCGCAGCGAAAGCCGTAAAGCCCTACGCGACTTCTTCGAAGTCGATGCGAAACACATCGTGCTGGCAACACTGGGCGCACTGGCGCGAGAGAAAAAGATCGGCACCGACGTAGTCAAGCGCGCGATTCAAGAACTGGGGATCAATCCCGACAAAGCAAACCCGGCCATCAGCTAAGGTTTAGGGTCGCGCGGTCCAAGTCCGGCTTTTATGCGCGTACAACTTGAACAGTGCACGGCGGTGAAAAAGCGGCGCTCCAGCGACAGGTGCACAGACGTGGAAGAGCGGCGCTTCAGCGCCGCGTTAAGCGAGCAGTATGCACGCGGGCTTTAGCCCCAGTGCGACACAGAGATTAACATCAAGATCTGAGAAAAGGAACGACGCGGTGATCGAATTCAAACTTCCCGAGCTGGGAGAAAACATCGAACAGGGCGACCTCGTGCGCCTCATGGTTGCGCCCGGAGCCACCGTCAGCGCCGGTCAGTCGGTCATGGAACTTGAAACTGACAAGGCCGTCGTCGAAGTACCCTCGTCCGTGAGCGGAACCGTTCAGGAAATTAAAGTCAAAGAGGGCGACAAGATCAAAGTCGGTCAAGTCATCTTTACCGTGGACGGAGCGGAAGCCAAGGCTCCTGCGCAGGCCGCTGCATCTGCGCCGGCATCTGCGCCTGCTCCCGTTCAGCAAAAACCAGTCTCCGTGCCGCCGCCTTCGGTTCCTGCGGCCGTCGCTCGAGCCGTGCCTGTTGCGACAACCGCTACTGGCCCTAGCGAATTCAAGCTCCCCGAACTCGGAGAAAACATCTCCCAAGGCGATCTCGTTCGACTGATGATCGCACCCGGTACCAAGGTTTCCGAAGGCCAACCGGTCATGGAACTCGAGACCGATAAGGCCGTGATCGAAGTCCCGTCGTCGGTCAGCGGCATCGTCAAAGAAGTGAAAGTCAAGGAAGGCGAGAAGATCAAAGTCGGACAGGTCATCTTCACGCTCGAAGGCGGAGCACCTGTCCAGGCCGAAACTACCCGCGCCCGCAACGCTCCCGTCGAGCACGTCTCCGGACAGCACGGAGCCCGCCTCGCGTTTCAAGCCGCGATTCGCGCCGAGGGCAAGACCGAAGAACAAGCGCTCCCTCCCGACCAACCGCAGCCATCCGCGCCCGTGTTCACGATGCCCGTGCAATTGGGCAAGGTCGCAGGCACAGAAAATCGTCAGGCCGTTCCCGCAGCGCCGCACGTCCGACGATTAGCCCGCGAGATCGGCATCGACATCTACGAAGTCAAAGGTACCGGCCCCGGCGGCCGCATCAGCGAAGACGACGTCAAGGGTCACGCGAAGGCTGTCCTGTCGGCGGCTGCGACCGCGGCACAAGCGCCCCCGCGCGCAGGACATTTCGCCCAGCCTCAACTTCCCGACTTCGCCAAATGGGGCAAAGTCGAGCGCGTCTCTATGCGCGGCGTCCGCCGCAAGACCGCCGAGCACCTGGCCGAAGCCTGGAACACGATTCCGCACGTCACGCAGCACGACCGCGCCGACATCACCGAACTCGAACAACTCCGCGCCCGCTTCGCTCCCAAAGCCGAAGAGGCCGGTGGCAAGATGACAGTCACCGCGATCGCGCTCAAAGTGTGCGCCGCCGCTCTCAAAGTCTTCCCGCAGTTCAATGCCAGCATCGATATCGAAAAAGAAGAGATCGTCTACAAGCAGTACATCAACATCGGTGTGGCGGCCGATACAGATCGTGGCCTGCTCGTTCCCGTGATCCGCGAGGTAGACAAGAAAAACATCGTCGAGCTAGCAGTCGAGTTGTCGCAGCTCTCCAAGAAAGCGCGCGAGAAGAAACTGACGCCTGCCGATATGGAAGGTGGCACGTTCACCATCACGAATCTGGGCGGCATTGGCGGCATCGGTTTTACGCCCATCGTGAATCATCCGGAAGTGGCGATTCTCGGCCTTTCCCGCTCGCGCATGGAGCCGGAGTGGATCCACGGCAAGTTCGAGCCGCGGCTGATTCTGCCCCTCTCGCTCTCCTACGACCACCGCCTGATCGACGGAGCGGATGCAGCCCGCTTCCTGCGCTGGATATCCGAAGCCTTTGAACAACCGTTCCTGCTGTCGGTGCAAGGGTAGAAGTTTCAAGGTTTCGAGTTTCAAAGTTTCAATGTAGTCCCAGCCGCGAAGCGGCGGCATGTGAGAGCCCGGCACGGAAGTGCCGGGAGACGAGATAGAACCTGAACCGAGTCCCGTTAGGGACGGCACATCATTCATAATGCCTGATACCCAATCCCTGAACATCGCGGTTGTCGGCGGCGGTCCCGGTGGATACGCCGCTGCATTCCTGGCCGCCGATCTCGGCATGACCGTCACCCTCATCGACCCGGAACTGAACCCCGGCGGAGTCTGTCTCTACCGCGGCTGCATCCCGTCGAAGGCACTACTCCACGTCGCGAAGCTGATCGAAGAATCGGAGCAGGCGAAAAACTGGGGCATCGATTTCGCTGCCCCGAAGATCGACCTGGCACGCCTGCGCTCGTGGAAAGAGGGCGTGGTCAAGAAACTCACCGGCGGCCTCGGCATCCTCTCGAAACAGCGCAAGGTACATTACGTCCAAGGACGCGCAGCCTTCGAAAACTCCACGACGCTGCGTATCACGAAGACCGACGGCTCCGAAGAATCCCTCACCTTCGACCGCATCATCATCGCGACCGGATCCCGCCCCGCGATCGTCCCCACGCTGAAGCTAGATACTCCGCGCATGATGGATTCTACCGGCGCCCTCAATCTCGAAGACATCCCTGGCACATTGCTGGTAGTTGGCGGCGGTTACATCGGGCTCGAACTCGGCTCCGTCTATGCCGCGCTCGGAACGCGCGTGACCGTAGTCGAAATGCTCCCGGGACTACTCCCGGGCGCAGACCGCGACCTCGTCCTTTCCCTTCACAAGCGCCTGGAGAAGTTGTTCGACGGAATCCTGCTCAATACCACCGTTTCGTCGGTCAAAGACGAAGGCACCGGCATCCGAGCCACGCTCAAGGCGCAAGACGGAAACACGCAAGAGAAAGTTTTCGACCGCGTGCTGGTCTCCGTCGGCCGCAAGCCCAACTCCGAAATCCCCGGCCTCGACAAAACGCGCGTCCAAGTCGGCCAGCGCGGATTCATCCAGGTGAACAAGCAACTGCAAACCGATGATCCCGCGATCTTCGCCATCGGCGACGTCGTCGGCGAGCCCATGCTCGCGCACAAAGCCTCGCACGAAGGCCGCGTCGCCGTCGAAGCCATCGCAGGACACAAAGTCGCTTTCGAGCCCAACGCCATTCCCGCAGTCGTCTTCACCGATCCCGAAGTCGCCTGGTGCGGCCTGACCGAGACGCAGGCGCAAAAAGAAAACCGCGAGATCAAAGTTGCCAAGTTCCCCTGGGCCGCCTCGGGCCGCGCCGTTACGATTGACCGTCCCGAAGGCATGACCAAGCTTCTCTTCGATCCGCAGACCGAACGCGTGCTCGGAGTCGGCATCGTCGGCGCGGGCGCAGGCGAATTGATCGCCGAGGGAGTGCTTGCTGTCGAGATGGCGGCACTGGCTAGCGACATAGCACTGACCATTCATCCGCACCCCACGCTCTCGGAAACAGTCATGGAATCCGCCGAAGTCTTCTTCGGCACCAGCACGCATATCTACCGCCCGAAGCGGGGATAAGATCGGTCTTGCCCGGCCGCCCGATTTGCCGCAGCCGCGTTCGGTACAATGAATCACACTTCGAGCGGCAATCGACGTCCACGCCCGCGCGACTTCGCGCCGGAGAACATCATGCCTTCATTCCTCAAGACGACGTTATTCCTTCTGACGCTTTGTTTCGTTGCGGCTCTGCCTGTCCCCGCGCAATCTCCGCTGAGCGGTGTCTTGCCCTCGTCCTCCACGGCAACCAGCACGTCCAACACGCAAACCGACCCACTTGGCCGCACCACTCCCTCGGGATCGATCCTCGGATTTCTTCAAGCCGCCCTGTCTGCTAACTACAGTATCGCTGCGCAGTACCTGCAGATGAGCCCAGCCCGCCGCCAGTCCGAAGGCGAGCAGATCGCCAGTCAGCTCAATGCTGTGTTGAACAGCCCCGCATTCACAGGACGAGTTGGGACCTTCACACAGCCGGAAGGAATTCCCCAGGAAGGCGTTCCCCTGGGCCGCCAAAAACTGGGCACCATGTCTTCCGGCGATGTGGAAGCCGACCTCGATCTGGTGCGCGTCTCCGATCCGAGCGCCGGAAAGATCTGGCTCATCTCTTCCGACACGTTGACGAAGGTTCCTGAACTCTACGATCAGGTCCAGGCGCGGCGGGTAGAGCGCAAGCTCCCGAGTGTTCTGGTCAAGCACGAGGTCGCGGGACTCCCTCTCTGGCAATGGTTGGCGCTGCTGGTCGCGCTGCCCGCATCCGCAGCAATCGGCTGGCTCGTTCTCGTGCTTCTGGAAATCCCCATGCGCTGGTGGGCCCGCCGGCGCGGCCAGGTGGA
Organism: Acidobacteriaceae bacterium; assembly: GCA_003134655.1. Classification (GTDB taxonomy): domain Bacteria; phylum Acidobacteriota; class Terriglobia; order Terriglobales; family Acidobacteriaceae; genus Sulfotelmatobacter. The sequence continues at coordinate 4,023 of PLBY01000050.1, read as the reverse complement.
GATCGCCAACTGGCGCTCCGTTTCCGCTCCGGCGTGGCTGCTCGCCGGCACCCTGGCTCATCAGATGTTTGTCCGCTATCTCGGCGTCGCCCTGCTGCCGCGCCACTACTATTTCCAGCTCACCTCAATCGCGCTCATCATCGGCATGACCTGGATCGCTTGGCGCGCCGTGCGCTGGTCGTTGCGCCGCGTGCGCAACCGTGCCCTGGCCCGCGGACACGCCGGCACCGGATCGCTCATGCTGCTCGGCGAGCGCATTCTCAAGGCAATCATTTTCGGCGTAGGTATTCTGGCGGTATTGGGCAGCCTGGGATTCAACATGAGCACCGCGCTCGCTGGCCTCGGCATCGGCGGCCTGGCCATCGGCTTCGGCGCACAGAAGACCATCGAGAATCTTTTCGGTGGCGTCTCCGTTCTCGGCGACGAAGTCTTTCGCGTGGGCGATGTCTGCCGCTTCGGCGATCGCACCGGAGTCGTCGAAGACATCGGTCTGCGCTCCACTCGCATCCGCACCGAAGAGCGAACCCTGCTCGCGATCCCCAACGGCACCGTAGCAACCATCAACCTCGAGAACCTGAGCCGCCGCGACAAGATTCTCTTCAAGACAACTCTGGGGTTGCGCCCCGAAAGCAAGCCGGACCACGTCCGCTTCGTGCTCGCCGAAATCCGCCGCCTGCTCTACAGCCATCCCAAAGTCGAAACCAAGACGGTTCGCGTTCGCCTCACCGACATCGCGGGCACTGCGCTGAACGTCGAAGTGCTGTCTTACATCCTCACGCGCGACTTCAACGAATTCACCGCCGTCCGCGAAGACCTTCTGCTGCGCATCATGGACGTGATGGAAGACTCCGGTGGCGGACTGGCACTCCCCTCGCAGACGCTCTATTTAAGCCGCGATTCCGGAGTCGAGAAAGAAAAGGCCGAGAATGCCGTCAAGAAAATCGCAGAACTGCGCGACGGCAAGCAGTTACCTTTTCCCGACTACCACGAGGAAGACATCTCTTCATTCAAGGGATCAATCGAATACCCGCAACCCGAATCGGCCGTCCGCAAACAGCCGGGCGATTCCGGCAAAGCCAGGTAGCTGAAAAGAGTAGCGCCGCCGTGCCGGCGCTACCACGATCGCGGCGTCCATTTCCGAGTCGCCCAATTGAGAAATAGGTGCGTAGGAAAGTAAACGAACATCGGCACCACCGTCAGATACACCAGCAGATAAGCCCACCCCGGCACCACATGCTGCTCATGGAAGAACAGCCCTCTCGCCCAGTTCACGTCCTGCTCGGGCCGCCAGAAATAATTGATCGGCACCACGATCCACGCCATCACCGTCTGCAACTTCCATCCTCGCCGGTCATATCCCAGTCGCGAGATCGCCCACAGCAGCAGCGGCGGCGTCACCACATGAAACAAGCTGAGCAGCCGAATCGTCAACGGCACGCCCGGATCGAACATATATTCGGTGCCCCCGACAACATGTCGCCCCGTCAGCAACGCCCCCGCAAAATCGACCGTGAAGATCGTCTGGAACAAAAGTAACCCTGACGCCACCCATGAAAAAATCAGGGGACTCTCCAGCCACAAGCCAATCCCGATCAGCACATTTCCCAGGTCGCAGAAGAAAAGAAAATTCTGCGCCCCATACTGCCGCCAGTACACCGGCGCCCACACCAGCAGCCACACCGTCCACGCGATCTTGAGCCACACAGGCAGCCGCATGGCCCGCTATTGTATGCGACCCGCTAGCAGTTATTACGCCGGTCCATGACCGGGTGAGAGAGGTGGGGAATTCCGCGCAGTGATCTCGCTCTGGAACCCGGAACACCACAAGAATCCACGGACCGCGAATTACTCCCGTAACTTGCCGCGTCTTACCGGTGTACCTACTATGGCCTTGGTATGGGTTACCTAGCTCTTCTCTTCTGTCCCGACGAAAAAACCGCCCGCACAGTGACGCAGGTCCTGAGCGAGCTCGAGTTCGCCGTCGAGTCCTGCATTGAACCCTTTGCTGCAGTCAAGAAGCTGATGGGCCAACACTTCGACGCTGTCGTGGTCGACTGCGATAACGAGCAGAATGCCACATTGTTGTTCAAGAGCGCGCGCAACTCGACGTCCAACCAGGCGTCGCTTGCCGTAGCCGTAGTGGAAGGTCAGGCCGGGGTCGCCAAGGCGTTTCGTATCGGCGCCAACCTCGTCCTGACCAAACCCATCAATATCGAACAGGCCAAAGGAACTCTGCGCGTGGCCCGCGGACTGCTGCGTAAAGGTGAACCAGCCAAACCAGCGTCCGCGGTTCCCGCAGTGCCGCCCGCAAAGCCCGTCGCCGCCGCCAAACCAGTTCCGCCATTAAAGCCAGCAGCGCCACTAACGCCGCCTGCAGTCACCGTTTCGATTCCGGCCGCGCCGCCAGAAGTGAAGGCCGCCCCGCCTCAGGCGTGGCCCGCAGCCGCGGCAGCAAGCCCGGTTCCCGCTGCCAATGACGACGATCTTCTCGACATCGGCTCCGGCGTGTCAGTTGCTGCGCCTTCGGTCGCCGAGCAATCGGCAAAGTCGCCCGCCGCATCTGCCCCTGCACCTTTCGGCGCCGGAGTCCCGGCCGCACATGGGAGCGGAGCCGCCAGCGCACCCGCACCAGCCCGTGACCTTCATCAGTCGCCGAGTGCAGCGGCATCGCCCGCAAGCTCTCCCGCTGAAGACGACATTCTCTCGGACGAGCCGGCAAAAACAGCTCCTAGTGAATCCTCCAGCTATGCCGGGTCCGCGCCATCATTTACGTTCGGCGGAGCCAACGTCCCGGAAAAATCGAGTGGCGGAAGCAAGAAGATTCTTTTCGGAGTCGTTGCCGCAGCGTTTCTTTCGGGAGCGATCTACATCGGGTTCACCGTTTTCCATGGCCGCGCGAGTCAGCCAGTAAGCACTCCGTCGCAAACCGCTCCCGCGCGGGCCCCGGTTCCGCAGACCCCGAAGCCGAGCGGTGGCAAGCCCGCACCCGCGACATCTGCGCCTGCGGCTGCACCCGTATCCGCGGCCCCCACAAAGCTTCCGACTTCCCAGCCCGACGCCGCACCAGCGAAGAGTCAGGCCGCGAATAACACCGACACTGCTTCCGACGACGATGCTCCTTCGCCTGCTGCCAGCAAGCCGACCGCCGCGCCCTTGGTCCTTAAAGGAGGCAGATCTCCTGCCTTGCACGCAAAACCGGCAGCGCCCGACACCGAAGCTCCCAGCATGATTGGGATTGCGACCACCGGCGCTGGAGCACCTCCGCCCAACATTGGCGCCGCAGGAAGCGCGCCCAAGCCCGTGCTGCAGACGCTCAATGTCTCGCAAGGCGTGTCGCAGGGCTTGCTCACCAAGAAAGTTCAGCCTGTCTATCCCAGGAACGCTCTGGCCATGCATGTTGAGGGTTCCGTCGAGTTGCTTGCGACCATCTCCAAGACAGGCGACATCTCCCACGTGAAAGTGGTGAGCGGCGATGGGCAGCTTGCCAGGGCGGCCACTGATGCCGTCAAACAGTGGAAGTACAAACCGTACCTGCTCAACGGCGAACCGGTCGAGATTCAGACCCAGATCACCATCAACTTCAAGGCACCCAGATAGATTCACTTCGCAGTACTCAGTTATTTCCTTTGCTGACGACGGGTTCTTCTCTCGCCCCTTCGGGGCTGTTCCTCCTTATTGGTTGACCTCACCCACGGCTTGCGCCGTGGGCTGCATTCTTGCGCTCCTTCGGAGCTTCTGTCCTAGCGGCTGTCGGAGACTCTTTCACACTTAGTGGCGGCTTGCGGGTTGCGGTTTCGGCTGGTTTGGCTTGGACAGGCTTTGGTGGCGCTGCGCTGCGGCCCGGTACTTCTGGGCCGCCTGGACGGGTCGAAGACCCGTCCCCACACGATTCGGCTGCTGCACTCGCGGGGGCCGCATTGTCTGGGCTTGCATTTGCTGGCTTTGCTTTGTTCTGGGTGGACTGGTATTGGGCCAGCATCTCTTCGCGGGCGCGGGCGGATTCGGCGCGTTGCTCTTTGAGGC
>PLBY01000120.1:17596-30206 GCA_003134655.1 Acidobacteriaceae bacterium | reverse complement strand
CGCTTCGCGACCTACAAGAGGCCGGACCTGCTGCTGCACGACCCAGAGCGGCTGCTTCGTCTATTGAGCGATTCCGACCGTCCGGTGCAACTCATCATCGCCGGAAAGGCGCATCCGGCGGACCAGGCGGGGCAGGCCCTGATCCAGGAATGGATTCATTTCATTCGGCAGCCCGAGTCACGCCCTCACGTAATCTTCCTCAGTGATTACGACATGCAGTTGACGGGGCAACTCGTGCAGGGAGTGGATGTCTGGATCAACACACCGCGCCGTCCCTGGGAGGCTTGCGGGACGAGCGGGATGAAAGTGCTCGTGAATGGAGGCATCAATCTCTCGGAATTGGACGGCTGGTGGGCGGAAGCATATACGCCGGAGGTTGGTTGGGCGTTGGGGGACGGCCAGGAACATGGAGACGATCCGGCCTGGGACGCTGTCGAAGCCAACGCACTCTACGACTTGCTTGAACGCGAGGTGATTCCCGAGTTCTATGCCCGCGACAAGAGCGGCATCCCCTCGGCATGGGTTGCGCGGATGCGGGAAAGCATGGCGCGGTTAACGCCGCTCTTCTCCGCCCACCGCGCTGTCCGCGAATACGCCGAACAACATTACCTCCCAGCCTCAGTCGCCTATCGTGAACGCGCTGCAAACAAAGGCACAATCGGCAGTCAAATGGTCGATTGGCAGCATGCAGTCGATCGGAAGTGGGGATCGTTGCGTTTCGCAGACTTGCGTGTCGAAACCAACAAAGATCACCACGTGTTTGAAGTCGAAATTCTTCTGAACGACCTCGGCAAGAATGCGGTGCGAGTTGAGCTTTATGCGGACGGAATCAACGGCGGCGATCCCGTACGGCAGGAAATGAAGTGGGCGCGACTGCTTCCTGGCGTACCCGACGGCTGCGTCTACCACGCGACGGTACCCGCTGCACGTCCAGCGGGAGACTACACGGTGCGAGTGACGCCGCACTACGACGGCATTGCGTTTCCATTGGAAGATTCTCGAATCCTATGGCAACGATGATGGAAGGCGCCATCCTTCTGGCTCGAGAAACGAACGATAAAAGGCGGCAGACCGCGCTGATGGAACCCAAATGAAAAGAGCAATTCCGATTACTGCACTGTTTGTGGATGTCGGCGGTGTGCTGCTCACCAACGGGTGGGACCATCTTGCCCGAAAACGGGCGGCGAAGAACTTCAAGCTGCAGTGGGCGGAGATGGAGGATCGGCACCGCCTGGTCTTCGAAACCCATGAGGAGGGAAAGATCGCGTTCGAAGAATATTTAGGTCGGGTGGTCTTCTGCAAAAAGCGACCGTTCACCCGGGCTCAGTTTCGGGACTTTATGTTCGCGCAATCGAAACCTTACCCCAGGATGATCAATCTGTTCGCCCATCTCAAGGTCCGGCACGGGCTCAAGATCGCCGTGGTCAGCAACGAATCGCGCGCGGTGAATGCGTATCGCATTCGTAAGTTCAAGCTGGACCGGTTTGTAGATATTTTTATCTCCTCTTGCTTCGTTCACATCCGCAAGCCCGACGCCGACATCTTTCGGCTCGCGCTGGACATCGCCCAGGCGCCGGCGCAGCAGGTCGTCTATATCGAAAACACCCCGATGTTCGTCCAGATTGCGCAAGGTTTGGGGATCCGAAGCATTCTTCACACGGATTACAAGTCCACCTGCACAAAACTGGCTTCGTTCGGATTGCCGAATGACGGAGGCTTCATTCCATGAGACCAGCTAATCCACTCATTCCGACGCGCATTCTAACGATCAATGGGGGATCGTCGAGCATCAAGTTCGCGCTGTTCGATGCGGCGGACTCGCTTCGACGGATTCTGGAGGGCGGGATTGAGCGAATTGGACTGCCGGATGCCATCTTCCAGGTGAAAGGCCAGGATCAGGATCAGACGGACAACTTTTCGCGTCCATTGTCAGCGTCGAACCACACCGAGGCGGTAGGAGCACTCATGGATTGGATCGAGCGGCGCAGCGGGCGCGATCCATTGACGGCGGTGGGCCATCGCGTCCTACAAGGCGGCCCGAAGTATTACAAGCCGCAGCGAATTACTGCGGAGATGGTTACGGAGTTGAAACGCCTCAGTCCGTTTGATCCTGACCATCTGCCCGAGGAGATTCTGTTGACCGAGGCGTTTCATCGTCGCTTTCCTGACCTGCCGCAAGTGGCGTGTTTCGATACTACTTTTCACCATGACCTGCCGCGCGTGGCGCAAATGCTGCCGATCCCACGCCGCTACGAAGCGCAGGGCGTGCGGAGGTATGGATTTCACGGATTGTCGTATGCATTCCTCATGGAAGAACTGGCCCGGTTGGCCGGACCGGAGGCGGCACAAGGTCGGATCATCCTCGCCCACCTTGGCAATGGCGCCAGTCTGGCGGCGGTGCGTCATGGCAAATCCGTAGACACGAGCATGAGTTTCACCCCAACCTCAGGGGTGCCGATGAGCACCCGCTCCGGCGATCTCGATCCCGGACTGGTTTGGTATCTGGCGCGCACTGAAAAAATGAGCGCGAAGCAATTCAACGAGATGGTCAATTTCCAGTCCGGGCTGCTCGGGATATCCGAGACCAGTTCCGACATGCGTGACTTGCTGAAACATGAGACGCAGGACGTGCGGGCGGCTGAAGCGGTAGCGCTGTTTTGCTACCAGGTCAAGAAATGGATCGGCGCATTCGCGGCGGCTTTGGGTGGACTGGACACGCTGTTGTTCGCTGGCGGCATCGGAGAGAACTCGCCCTCGGTTCGCGCCCGGATTTGCGATGGGCTGGGATTCCTTGGAATCGACCTTGACAAAAAGCGGAATGCGGCGAATGAAGGCGTGATCTCCACGGCGGCCAGCCGGGTTGCGGTACGGGTCATTCGCACTGATGAAGAACTGATGATTGCACGCTCGGTGTGCCAAACTCTCGGACTTAACGTGTCCACTGAAACAGAGAATGAGGACCATGCTACGAAGGGACTACAACTATGCTCAACACAGCTAAAACGCTAATGGGTTACAAATTGGACAGCCTTGACGGGGAAATAGGGAGTGTTAAGGAATTCTACTTCGATGACCAGCATTGGGCAATTCGTTATCTGGTCGCCGACGCGGGAGACTGGCTGACGGGCACGCAGGTACTGATCTCCCCATATGCTCTGGGAGTCGTGAATCAGGGGAAGCGATCCATCTCCATCAATTTGACCAACCAGCAGATTGAGGAGAGCCCATCCCTAGCCAGTGACAAGCCCGTTTCGCGGCAATTCGAGCTGTCCTGGCCGGGAAAGCATATCCTGATTTCACCGCTGTGGATCGAGAGCATCGACTGGAGGCATCGCCATGGACGCACGAAAAGCGAAGATGGACGAGGAAATGATGCAGCACATGATGCAGCACATGCAGATGGGCAAGGACTCCATGTCGCAATGTCCAATGATGAAGGACATGGAAGGTATGAAGGACATGGGCGACAAATCGGAGGACGCCCACAAGGAACACCATGAAGAACAGAAATGACTGCCGAGCGCCACGGTGCCCCGTGTCGAACGGTGACGGCAGCCGGGTGGCGGTTACTTCACAGGACCCTGCCGCCGCCCACGGTCTGAGTGCCGGCGGGTGGACTGGCCGCAACGTAACGGAAGGAGATTCATGATGAATCATGGAGGCGGATGGATGAATGGCTGGATGGGCGGAGGGATGTGGCTTTGGACAGTAATCGGCGTACTGGTGGTGGTCCTGCTCGTCGTCTTGATTTAACAAGGTGTCCAAGAAATAATCGTGCGTTCACGACCCGCATGCGAATTGAGCCACTTAAGCATGAAAGGAAACCTATGTTGGTCAAAGTATCCACTGACAAAACCGTAAGGGACGCTGCGGCTGCCTTGCAGACTGCCGTCCAAGCCAATGACTTTGGCGTGATGCAGGTTCACAACCTCAAAGAGACCATGGCGAAGAAAGGCGTGGAGTTCGAACGTGAATGCCTGATCTTCGAGGTCTGTCAGCCGCAACAAGCGAAAAAGGTTCTTGACCAAAACATGAGCGTCTCTACGGCACTGCCATGCCGGATCTCCATTTACGGGGAGGGCGGTAAAACCATTCTGGCTACTCTGAGGCCAACCACGCTTCTGGCGATGTTCAACGCGCCACAACTTGAAGGGGTGGTGCAGGAAGTGGAGAACACGATTGTGAAAATCATGAAGGAGGCAGCGTCAGGCTGATTAGCCGACAACGGACACCCTGATCGTTCGGTTCTTGTCATCATCGAGCACGGGTGTCTGGATTGCAGTTGTGATCCCGCTGAACTAACCAAATGGCACCAATATGGCCATCGACCCCATCTGCGGCATGACGGTGGACGAATCGTCCGCGCTGCGTGCCGGGCGTGATGGACAGACGTTCCACTTTTGCGGTGACCACCGCGGGCAGAAATTTCTGCCCACGCCCGCCGGTACTAAGCCGGAGGACAAGTCTGGAGGCTGCTGTGGATAAAAACACGGCGAATGAGGGGGTGATTTCCGCGGCGGCCAGCCGGGTTGCGGTCCGCGTCATTCGGACAGACGAAGAACTCATGATCGCCAAAACAGTTTGCCAGGTTCTCGGACTTGGCTGCAAGAACAAGAAGGAGAATTGAACCATGAAAACCGACATACTCACACCGGAACTGCTCGACAAGAAGCCCGAAGCAGAGAACAAAAAAGAGTTAACTCTGAAAACAACCAAGAAACCCAACACACTCACTCCAAAACTGCTCCATCAGATGGATGCCTATTGGCGCGCCGCCAACTATGTGTCGGTCGGCCAGATTTATCTCTACGAAAATCCGCTGCTAAAGGAGCCCCTGAAACTGTCGCACGTGAAGCCGTTGGTGGTCGGACACTGGGGCACGGTGCCGGGCCAAAACTTCATCTACGTGCACCTGAACCGTGTCATCAAGAAGTACGACCTGAACATGTTCTACATCGCGGGTCCTGGTCATGGGGGCGCGGCTCTGGTGGGCAACGTTTATCTCGAAGGCACCTGGAGTGAGATTTATCCGAACGTCACCCAGGACGAACCCGGAATGAAGGAGCTGTTCAGGCAGTTCTCGTTTCCTGGCGGGATTTCCAGCCACGTTGCGCCGACGACGCCGGGGTCGATTCACGAAGGTGGCGAGCTGGGATACTCGCTCAGCCATGCCTTTGGCGCGGCGTTCGACAATCCCGATCTGATCGTTGCTTGCATCATCGGCGATGGCGAAGCAGAAACGGCGTCTCTAGCGACCTCGTGGCAGTCCAACAAGTTTCTCGACCCGATTACTGACGGAGCCGTGCTGCCGATACTGCACCTCAATGGCTACAAGATCAGCAATCCAACCGTCCTGGCCCGCATCGAGCATGAGGAATTGGAACAATTTCTAAGAGGATGCGGCTGGACGCCGTACTTTGTGGAAGGCGATGAGCCGGAAAAGATGCATGAACTCATGGCCACCATCTTGGAGACGGCCGTCGAGGACATCCGGCGATTCCAAAGCAACGCGCGGAACAAGCATGACACCACTCGGCCGCGCTGGCCCATGATCGTCCTCAAAACACCGAAGGGCTGGACGGGACCGAAATCCGTCGACGGCCTGCAAATCGAGGGCACTTTTCGATCACACCAGGTGCCGATCCTGGTGGATCCCGAGCATCCCGACCATGTCAAACTGCTTGAAAGCTGGATGAAAAGCTACAAGGCCGAGGAACTGTTCGATAAAGATGGGCGACTCATGCCAGAATTGGCCGAACTGGCGCCGAAGGGCGACCGTCGAATGGGCGCTAATCCCCATGCCAACGGCGGCATTCTGCTGCGCGACCTGCGCATGCCGGACTTCCACGTCCACGCCGTGAACGTGCCTTCGCCCGGTGCGGTGAACGCCCAAGATACGCAGGTGCTGGGTTCGTTCCTGCGCGATGTGGCCAAACTGAATCAGGATCAGCGTAATTTCCGAATCTTCGGTCCCGATGAGACGGTCTCGAATCTCCTGGGCGCGGTCTTTGAAGTTACCAACCGTCAGTGGGACGCCCGGGAGGTAAAGAATGACGAATTCCTCGCGCCTGCTGGCCGCGTGCTGGACTCGATGCTCAGCGAGAACCAGTGCGAGGGTTGGTTGGAAGGATATCTCCTGACCGGACGGCACGGGCTGTTTAACAGCTATGAAGCCTTCATTCGCATCATCGACTCGATGTTCAGCCAGCACGCCAAGTGGCTGAAGGTATGTCTCGAACTGCCCTGGCGCCGGAACATTTCGTCGCTAAACTATCTGCTCGCCTCTCATGTCTGGCAACAGGATCACAACGGCTTCACCCACCAGGATCCCGGTTTCCTCGACCATGTCATCAACAAGAAGGCCGATATCGTGCGGGTTTACCTTCCGCCCGACGCCAATTGCTTGTTGTCGGTTTTCGATCACTGTCTGCGCAGCCGGAATTACGTCAATGTGGTGGTGGCAGGCAAGCACGCCCTCCCGCAATGGCTGACCATGGACGCAGCGGTCGTGCATTGCACGGAGGGAATTGGTATCTGGCAATGGGCCAGCAACGATCAAGGCGCCGAGCCGGACGTGGTGATGGCATGCTGCGGCGACACGCCTACGCTGGAGATTCTGGCTGCCGTTTCCATCCTTCGCCACCATCTGCCCAATCTAAAAATCCGGGTGATCAATGTCGTTGATCTCATGAAGCTGCAATCCTCGAGTGAGCACCCGCATGGACTAAACGAAACAGATTACGATTCGCTTTTCACCAAAGATAAGCACATCATCTTCGGTTTTCACGGATACCCATGGCTAGTCCACCGTCTGACCTACCGACGGACTAACCGCAACCTCCATGTCCGCGGCTACAAGGAAGAGGGCACGATCACGACTCCCTTTGACATGAGGGTGCAGAACGACCTGGACCGCTTCCACCTGGTGCAAGACGTGGTGGATCGGCTACCGCACTTGGGCACAAAGGGCGCTTACCTAAAGCAGCAAATGAAGGACAAACTCATCGAGCACAAGCACTACATCGACCAGCACGGCCAGGACATGCCGGAAATCCGGAACTGGAAATGGAGCAACGGCCAATGAATACATAAGGGCTGATAGACACCGCGAGGATGATGGTCGCCCATGACAAAGGACTGCTGGCAATGGATGAAAATATTCGAGCCTGCAATAAACGATTTGCCAAGTGGGAGATTCCACAAAACGAGGGGCCCCGGCACGCATATCGGGGAATGATCGTGACCACGCCCGGTCTCGGTGAGTCCATCAGTGGGGCGATCCTATACGACGACTCAATATGAAGCCCGCCGCAGACCAGCATAGGCCGCGGAAGCATCAATAACAGTCCGAAAACAGCGGACTGGACTGAAAGGAAGAGATGAGGATTCATTCCAAGGATTTCCGAGTGAAGACCGGGAAAAAGGTCGACCTCAAGAAATGGCCGACGATCGTGAAGCCCTTTTGCAAAACGAAGGAGCAATATCAAACCCTTCTGGAAAAACACGTTGCAGAGTTGAGCGCACTACAGCAGCTTCACTACGCGTCCAACCGCTATGCCTTGCTGCTGATTTTTCAGGGGATGGACTCAGCCGGCAAGGACGGCGCGATTCGACACGTCATGTCGGGAGTCAATCCTCAAGGCTGCGATGTTTTCAGCTTCAAACAACCGAGCGCCGAAGAGTTGGAACACGATTTTCTCTGGCGTACGACGTGTCGGCTTCCTGAACGCGGACGTATCGGCGTCTTCAATCGTTCCTATTACGAAGAAGTGCTGATCGTCTGGGTGCATCCGGAGATTCTTCGCACCCAGCGGCTTCCCGAAGCTTTGCGCGACGAGAAAACCATCTGGAAGGAACGGTATCGCTCCATCGTGGACTTGGAGCGCCACCTTTATTACAACGGAACTCGAATCGTCAAAATATTCCTGAACCTTTCGTACGAGGAGCAGCGAAAGCGCTTTCTTGCGCGCATCGACGACCCCAATAAGAACTGGAAAGTCAGCTCATCGGACAATCACGAGAGGAAATACTGGAAAGATTACATGGAAGCCTATGAGGACTGCCTGCAAGCAACAAGCACCCATCACGCGCCCTGGTATGTCGTTCCCGCCGATGATAAGGACAACGCCCGCTTGATTGTTTCCCGCATTGTCCTCGACGCACTGAAGGACCTCAAAATGGCCTATCCCAAGACCACCGAGAAGCGTCGGCAGGAATTGCAAGCGATCGGCAAGCAGCTTAAGAGAGAGAAGTAACGGCGGTTCCTTATCTAGTGGAAATATTCACTCTGGGAAACAGTATTGTGGTGCGGAGGTGCGGGATCTTTGTACTTTTGCTCAGAACTTAGGTGTGGCGTGGGTTTCCCGTCAGCGCCTCGAAGCCGGAGATCACGTCGAACAGCTCTTCATCGATGGATTCCTGTCGAACACGGCGAAAGGTGCGGTTTAGATCTTCCAAAATGTCTTCGATGTTCTTTTCCGCGCGTTGCATGGCCGCCAGACGGCTGGCGTTTTCGCTGGCGAGGGATTCGGCGCAGGCCTGAAAGAGCAGAACAAAAAGGTATCCTCGGACGAAAGCCTGAAGCGCTGACGTGGGTCCTTCGATGACCTCCGGCAGATTCTTTGTAGGCCAGGGCATGGTGGCAAGCTTGTTTTGCCAGCTTTGGTCCAACGGCAGCAACCGCTTGCCGACGGGCTCGTAAACGGCTCCGAATTTCGGGTGGTTGTGGAAGACATAGACCTCACCGACATCGCCGTGCTCGAGAGCCGCTTCGATTTCGATGAGAATCTGTCCGACAAGGGACGTGATGGCATTCACCGAGGTCGGAACCGATAGCAGGTCGACTGGGACCACACCGGTGTCCGCCAAGAGCGCGTAAGCACGATCGCCGACCGCCCAGATTTTCGTTATTGTGCCGGGCAATGTTTTGAGTTCGTGCACGGCGAATTCCACAATTACCTCATTAAACCTGCCGACAAGGCCCTGGTCCGAACCGAAGACGACCGCGCCGATCTTTCCTTCATGTGGCCGCTCGTGCGGCGGGCGTTTCCCCTCGGCGAGCGAAACCGGGCCGGCCTGATGGAGACACGCGACCAATGCGAGCTCCACCGTGCGATAGTAGTCGTCGAGCGATTGAACTGCCTTCTCGTATTGTCCAATACCGGATGCCGCCAGTGCCTTCATCGATCGAACCACACCTTCGAGATCCCCCGCGCCGTCGATTTTTCGACGCAGACTCTCCAATGTGCCGCTCATGGCGAAGCCTTGGCCGCAGGTGTGGGCTTAACAGTGGATTTCGGCGCGGCGTTGGGTTTGGGTTCGGCTGGTTTCGGTTTAGGAGCGGGCTGGAATGGAGCAAGCGCACGCGTGGCAACTTCCAGAACCGCCTTTCGGTCGGTGTCGCTCAATTTGTCAGCTGACGTTAGCCGCCCCGCTATGTCCGCCGGGATGTCCGACGTAGCTTTCTGTATTACCTGCTCTGCATCGCTCACCTCTTCGATCGGCACCGGGTCAAACAGGTTCGCCGTTAAAGCCAGGAGCACGGTGATCTGCTCGATCATCGACACCGGCTGCGATTCCGGCTGTTTGAGGCAAGCTCGAATGCGCTGTCCGTGATCGATGATCTTGCGAGTGGATTCATCGAGACGAGTGCCGAACTTCGCGAACGTTTCCAATTCCTCGAACTGAGAGTAGGCGAGTTTGAGGTGACCGGCGACAGCACGATACGCGGCTCGTTGCGCCGCTCCGCCCACGCGCGAAACCGACTTGCCGACGTCGACCGCGGGAAGGACCCCCAGTTCGAAAAGCGTGGGCGAGAGGTAGATTTGACCGTCCGTGATGGAGATGAGATTGGTTGGGATGTAGGCGGAGATATCCTGCGCCTCGGTCTCGATGATGGGAAGCGCGGTGAGAGAACCACCTCCGCGCTCCTTGCTGAGATGCGTCGCCCGTTCAAGCATCCGCGAATGAATGTAGAAGATGTCTCCGGGAAACGCTTCGCGCCCGGGCGGACGACGGAGCAGCAGGGAAAGCTCGCGATAGGCGCGGGCGTGCTGCGTCAGATCGTCGTAAACGATGAGCACATCGCGGCCCTTTTCCATGAAATATTCGGCGATGCTCGTCGCGGCGTAGGGCGTGATATAGACAAGGCCTGGCGCGTCGTTGCCTTCGGCGACGACCACCACGGTGTAATCCATTGCACCTTTTTCGCGGAGGTTGGCCACCACCTTGGCGACGGCGGAAGCGCGCTGGCCGATCGCACAATAAACGCAGAGCACATTTTGCCCGCGTTGGTTCAAGATGGCGTCGATCGCAATGGCCGTTTTGCCCGTCTGTCGATCGCCGAGAATCAATTCGCGCTGCCCACGTCCGATAGGAATGAGCGCATCGACAACCTTGAGTCCCGTCTGCAAAGGCACGACTACGGGCGCACGGTCCATAATGGGCGGCGCCGGGCGCTCGACCGGCAGGCGCTCGTCTCCCACCACCGGGCCTTTGCCGTCGAGCGGTTTGCCCAACGGGTTGATCACCCGTCCCAGCAAGCTGTCTCCCACTGCTATGTCCATGACCCGGCCGGTGCGTTCGACTTCGTCGCCCGCGTGCAAATCCTGATATTCGCCGAGCAGGATCACGCCGATTTCGTCTTCATCCACGTTGAATGCGATGCCCAACAAATCGCCACGGAATCTCACCAACTCCTCATACCCCACGCCAGGTAGGCCTGAAAGCGTGGCGATTCCAGTGGAGACAGTTGTGACGATGCCCACTTCGCGCAGCGTGAGTCGCGGCTTGAAGGCTTCGCGCACGTGCCTTATTCCAGCGAACACGCTGTCAAAATCGTGCTGGAGGCTCTCAGGTTCCATCTTCATGCGCTCACAGTTTCGGGGTTAGGTGCTTCGGGCTTGGTCTCCGCTTTCGCTTCAGGCTTCGGTTCTGTCTTCGCTTCCGGCTTTGGCTCAATTGTCGTTTCCGGCTTCGGTTCCGTTTTTGCCTTTGCCTTGGGCTCGGCTTTCACTTCCGGATCGGTGTGGGCTTTTGCTTCAGGCTTCGGCTCCGTTTTTGCCTCTGCCTTGGGCTCGGCTTTCACTTCCGGCTTGGTCTCAGCTTTCACTTCTGGCTTCGGTTCGGCCTTCGCTTCCGGCTTTGGCTCAATTTTCGCTTCAGGCTTCGGCTCCGTTTTTGTCTCTGCCTCGGGCTCGGCTTTCACTTTTGGTGTGGTCTCAGCTTTCGCTTCTGCCGCTGCAGCCTCGTCCTTCTTCTTCAGGAGTTCATCGACGCCCTTTCCCAACGAGGCCAGATAGTCCGCGATGCTCCACGCCACCTTTTGTCCATTCGTGGTGAGTTCAATGCCGCTGATTAAATCTGGCGAGGTTTCGAACCGGATACGGATTTCCGCCGAGAAGGTTTCGTTGAGCGCATTTTGAATGGCGGCCCTCTGAGTGGCACCCAGATCAAAGGTGCTCCGCACGACGGCCGGTTCAGACGACGACTTGAGGGCTGCGCCGAGCAAAGCCTTGGCCTTCCCGTCCATTTCGCGCAAGCGGCGGGTGAACACCTCTCCCATGCGTTCTTCGAGACTGACCGTAGCCAGATCAGCGAGCGTCTTTCGCGCGATTCCGAAGACTTCTTGCTTTGCTAGGTTAGTGATCGCACTGCCCAGCCTCTTTTGGTCATTTCGCAATGCGGCCGCTTGCACAGCGCGTAAATTATCCGCATCTTTGTGCGCTTCTTCGAGAAGGCGCTCGCGCTCGAGTTTCGCCTCGTCCGCGGCCTTGCCCAGAAGAGCAATGCGTTGTTCATCAAAAACTTTGTTCTTGTTGTGAAATTCGTCGCGCTCCTTTTGTGCCTCGGTCTTCTTCGCGTCGGCATCCGCAAGTTCAGCGGCGATGCGCTTTTCCCGGGCGTCGATGGCGTTGAGAATAGGTTTGTAGAGGAAATGCTTCAACAACCACACCAGGATGAGGAAGTTCAGTACCTGTGCCCCGACGGTGAACCAGTCGATGAGCATGGCTCATTTGCCTCCGGTTTGAGCGATGACGTGACTCCAAAACGGGTTTGCGAAAATGAGAATCATCGAGACGACAAAGCAGTAAATGGCCAACGATTCGATCATCGCCAGACCAACGAACAATGTCCGAGTGATCGTGGCCGAGGCGTCGGGTTGTTGTGCCAGCGAAGTCAAGGCGGTGGCGACGGCCCGGCCCTCTCCGAGCGCCGGACACATACAACCGATGCCGGTGGTAATGCCGGCGGTGGCGATTGATACAACTGCGACCACAGTAACGCTATCCATACGGAGTCCTTCTTATCGCTAATGTTGCGCTTTCAAATTCTTCGTGTCGGGCTTGGCTTGGACCACGGCCGCCTTCAGTTTTGGTATGCGGGTGGCGGCCGCAATGTAGACCGTAGCCAGAATACTGAAGATATAGGCTTGCACCATGCCGGTGAGCAGCCCGAGTACGGTCATGAAAATTGGAAAGATAAAGGGCGTGATCGTGAGCAAGATCCCGATAATCATCACTCCGCTCATCATGTTGCCGAACAAACGAACCGCCAAGGCCAGCGTGCGCGATACTTCGCTGATGATATTGAACGGCAGCATGATGAACGT
>PLBY01000120.1:0-17562 GCA_003134655.1 Acidobacteriaceae bacterium | reverse complement strand
ACAGAAAGAGCGTGCCCAGAAAGGAGAGATACTTTGCTGGCTCGCTCAGGCCCACTTCCTTGATCTGTTCCTCCATTGCAGTGACGATGATTTCAAGTGAGCCTTGCCAGCGTGAGATATCGCCTTCAGTTTTGAGCTTGCGGGTGATCAGCTTTGCGCCCAACGACATCACGATCATCGTCGCCCACGTCATGACGATTGTTCCGTTGAGTTTCACAAAGCCGTGCTGCCAGAGAATCTGCTGATCGGAGGTGAGATTTACCGGCATACTTCACCGACGGTCTGCGCCCTCTTCGCTTTTGCGATCGGCACGCGGGTAAGCCAAGTCACCAGGATGCGCGCCAGCATAAATCCAACCAGGCAAGCCAGCACTCTGCGCCAATCGCCACGCGCCACAAAATAGAAACCAGCCAGCGTAATACCGGTCCGAAGTAAAAGGCTGAAGAAGAACAATGCCGCCGGCTGTTTGGACGAGACGCCCCTCCGGATTGTCCACCAAAGGCCGCCAAAGAAAATCGTGCCAAGCAAAACGCCAGCGAGCAGCGGCAGTACAAGAGCGGAGACGAGAGCCAATGTTTCACTCATCGTTCTTATCCTCTTTCTTGTTCTCCGATTTGTATTCCTCTGGTTCGTCGTGCATAGCCTTGTCCTGCTGCGCCACCCAATGCCAGGCATTGGCGCAGCCGATGCACAATCCAGCGATCAGCAACATGAGCGTCCAGGAACGAGCTCCCGGGTGCCGTCGGTCCAACCAAAGGCCGAGCATCGCACCCAGAAGCGTCGGTACCGCGACGGACCAGCCGATGAGTCCGGACATGCCGAGCCCAAACCAGACTCCCTGCTTACCCTCCCGTTGCACTCTGAGCTTGCGGGCAGCCTTCGCGGTCACCTGCCGCACGAATTCCGTTTCCCCGTTCGCGGATTGGCCTTTCAGCTCATCGGTCATGTTCAAACTCCACGAGCCTGCCGATAAGACCGCTTTCCATTTTGGCGATCGCAGCGCGAACGTTGCGCTCGCTTTGGTCGAGCGTCAGAAACTCACGTTTTACCGCTTCATGAAGCTGGCCGAGATCCGTTCCGCCGATGGCCTGGCGCACAGAAACGAGCACATCCGCGCCGGCCTTGACCAACACGCCTTCATCGACGGCGAGGTAAACCGTTCCGTCTTCTTCTGTTTCGTAAGTCAAGATCCCAGGCGCAAGCGCCGCAACGCAGTCGAGGCGGTGAGGCAGGATTCCGAACGACCCCTCGCGGGTTTCGGCAACGATGCGCGATACGTCTGTTTTCTCCGCGAAAACCTCGAAGGGAAGCAGGATCTTAAGATTCATGGGCCTTCGCTGACTCTGTTGTCGGTTCCGATCTCGGTGCTGTGTTCGTCTCGGGTGTAGTTTCGGTCTTTGGCTTCGTTTTCGAATCCACCTTCGGTTCGGTTGTCGGTTTTGTTTTCGGATCCGGTTTTTTCGCTTCGCCAATCGCCCCGATCATGTAGAGCGCGCTCTCCGGATAATCTTTGAACTCGTCTTGCAGAATGCGTTCGCAGCCATCGAGCGAGTCTTTAAGACTGACAAGCTTCCCCTTGATCCCACTAAACTGTTCGGTAGTGAAAAACGGCTGCGTGAGAAAGCGTTCCAGGCGCCGGGCGCGAGCGACGGCGTTACGGTCTTCCGGGGAAAGCTGTTCCAGGCCGAGCATGGCGACGATATCCTTGAGCGCGTCGTACTGCGCCAGGGTCTTCCGGATTTCTTGTGCCAGTTTGTAGTGCCGATCGCCGACGATGCCGGGCGTCGCCATTTTCGAGCTGGATTGGAGTAGGTCAATGGCCGGATAAAGTCCTTCGCTCGCCCGCTTGCGCGAGAGCACGATCGAAGCCGAGAGATGCGAGAACACATGCACCGCCGCCGGGTCGGTCAAATCGTCGGCCGGTACATACACCGCCTGGATGGACGTAATGGCTCCTGCACGGGTGTTGGCGATGCGTTCCTCCAGCCCCGACAACTCCGTACTCATCGTTGGTTGATAACCAAGCCGCGACGGCATCTGGCCCATCAAGCCGGATACTTCCATGCCAGCCTGGATGAAACGGAAAATATTATCGATCAGCAAGAGAACGTCTCGATGCTCGTCATCGCGGAAATACTCGGCCATTGTTAGGGCCACATCTCCCACCCGAAACCGGCTGCCCGGCGGCTCATTCATCTGGCCGTAGACCATTACCATGTTCTGAAGAACGCCAGCTGCTTTCATGGCGCTGTAGAGCTCTTCGCCTTCGCGGCAGCGTTCCCCGATCCCGCAAAAAATGCTCATCCCTTTCTGATGCCCGATCATGTTGTGGATCATCTCCGTGAGCAGCACAGTCTTGCCCACGCCCGCGCCGCCGAATAAGCCCGCCTTGCCGCCGCGCTCCAGCGGCACGAGCACATCGATGGCCTTGATGCCAGTCTCGAAAATCTCGGACTTGGTGGAACGTTCGGACAGGGGCGGTGGCGCTCGATGGACGGTTCTCCATTGCACATCCGCGGGCTCCGGCTGTCGGTCGATGGCGTGACCGAACACGTCGAACATCCGCGAAATGATCTTCTTACCGACCGGCGCTTGCAGGGGAGCGCCCGTGTCCTCGACCGGCATTCCCCGCGCCAAACCTTGCGTGGGCGTCAAGGCAATTCCCCGTATACGACGGGCATCAAGCTGTGTCATGACTTCGACGACGATCTCTTGTCCGGCTCCGGCGCGCAGCACCGAGAAGATTGGTGGCAAGTGCCGCTCAAACCGCACATCGACGACGCTGCCGCGCACGGAAACGACGGCGCCATGATTCGAAGAGGGTGGTTCATCTCTCATCTGCAGGTCCATGCCGGCCTTGCTTCAGACCCGTTACACCGCAGAACGTCAACCGTGGTACTGGATAGGATTCGTTCATGCGGTTGAACTCTTCTCCATGCGGATACCCCCGCCAACACCGCCGGTCGCGACCGCTATTGTCCGCCCTCCGGCGGAATGTAATCTGACCGGGCACGATCCTCACCGGTACGTACAGCCCTCTCAGGGTGGTCAGCAGCATCCTCGACGCCGCTGACGGCCTCCGCCTCATATGCTTGATCAGTATCGGCAAGTTCTTCGACGCTCTCGTCCGCAGCATCTGCGATTTGCGAGAGGCCCTGAGTATCTCCTGATTGCCCAGCGCTGTCCGAGCCTACTTGCCCGGGATCACTTCCTAGTTCATCAAGCTGCGCTTCGTTATCAGGCGATCTGAATTTCACCATGGAACCTCCCGAGAATTATCTTTAACTTTCAGCTCAACGCGCGACTGTCCTTTGTCTGTGGTCTCATTGGCATATCCACCAGGATGCCGATTGGATGCTTCTGTGCTGCGCAATGAAGAACCCAAGCTGCAGCTCGAATGTCTTGAGCTCCTCGTCCAATAGCGTTCCGACTACCTTAAAGCAGGCTGACACTCTGCAGTTACTAGGCGTCAATTCGCTTCGCAGCCGAGGAAAACAAATATTCCATCCTCACCCGCAAACCACGCTCTCTGACATTGCTTGAATCGTCACCTCGCTGCGCATACTGGGCAAATTCTGCCTTAGTGGTGATGCCTTTGTCTTTCAATAGTCGGATGATGCCGCCAATCTGAGCGTCAAGTGTTTCGAGATAAGGGAGCATTTCCTCAATCACTTGTTCGGCAGGGAGCATCTTCTCAAACACAGCAGGGTCCAGTTTCATCTCATTCTCCTAGCCACCTATTTGCAACGCGCAAGAGTCTCTAGTAGCGGGCGACAACGATCGCCGCCGAGTCTCTCCATTGCAAATCATTCACTGCGAGTCCCGATTCGAAGAGTCACTCTTCACACTTATTTAGGGTAAAACTCAAGCACTGGGCTTTCTGGTCAAAATTGAACATCGCACCTTAACGGATCGAACCGGCAATCCATTGAGGTATGCTGTAGTTGATTCTCCAGAAATGAAAGAGAGCGAGCAGACGGCGAGCAGAAGTTGGTGGCGAACGCCGCTCTTAGATCAGGTTGCACAGCTGCGGGAACGTGAAGATCAGGTTTTTCTCAACCTCTCGCTGGTGATCGGCGCCTTGACCGGTCTGGCGGTCGTTTCTTTCATCCTACTGACCGAACGGCTCGGGTTGCGGTTATATCCAGCGGGTGGCGCTGCGTGGCGACGTTTGCTGTTCCCGGTGGCGGGCTCGCTCGGAATCGGATATCTGTTGTATCGCTACTTCCCGTACGCCAGAGGCAGCGGAGTTCCACAGACCAACGCCGCGCTATTTGCCCGCGATGGGCGCATCTCTCTTCGGACGGTGCTCGGCAAGTTTTTCTGCACATCAGCGACCGCTCGCTAGCGGAATCCCGCTGGGGCGCGAGGGACCATCGGGTCCAGCTGGAATCGAATCGCGTGGATCAAACTTAGCGCGTTAAGACACGCTATAAGCCGCCAAAAATAACAGCGATCGACAGCCCCAACCCAAATATCAAAAACGAAAGAATTGTCATCCAAGTAAGGACGCTGTTTGATACCGATTTAGCATCACCGTCCATTGGTGGCTTGCTCGTTCGTTGCGCGCCGCCAGTGTGCTCGCTAGGCGCATGATCGTCCTGCAAGATTTTATGTGCTCCACCCTTTACAGATTCGTGCAACGGTCGCACCGTCATCATGCCGTGCTTCATGTGTCGGGATACCAACCACCAATTCATGGGATACGCGCTGATGAAACCAACAAGAAGGGCCATGGACATAATGAACCAGAATGCCGGTCCAGATGGACTGTGGCTCCCCAGAGCACTTTTCATTGCCAAAGTCATCGCAGGCACCATGCCGGCCATGAGGCAGTTCATCGAAAGCAACTCCGGAAAGAAAGTGCTGGAGAGCGCACGCATATATGAACCACCTGCCATGCCGCGCATGAACAGAGATTGGAAGACACTCCATCCGAAGCCGAAGCCCAAAGCGTACTCCAGCGCAATATCTGCACTTTTGGATAAATGGAATAAGCTGGCGATGACGGCGCCCGCCAAGATGCCCACGCCATCGCCGGCCACACAATGCATCGTCGAACCTAGAACCTGTCTCCAGCGTGTCGCGACGTAGCGTTCGTGCAGCCCAGGTAGTGGTTCGCGACAACCTAATACATACAAAAATGCGCCCAGTGGCCCCGTGTACGCGGTGAGTAGTACGAACCCCCACTTGAGAACCGGTGATTCCGGCGTGGCACGAATATCAATCACCACATACAACAGCGATAGTGCGGTAAGAAGGAACCACAGAAGCATCACGCCATCGAGCATCTTGATCCCCCTGTGTTTTCGTGCTTAGCTATAATCCGGCATTTCCCATAGAACTTCGCCACGCTACCCTCATAGACGCTTCCTAGGTGCAAATCCTCAGCGGCCTCGTTCCACTCTTCAGGGTCTGGGCGGATATTTTTCAAGGTAGAAATATGCCGCAGCAATCTCTTCCTCCGTGAAATACGGGAAAGAAGGCATTTGCGGTCCTCCCATCGTCATCATCATTCCTGAAGAGCCGTTTCGTACCTGGTGTGTTATGGAGCTTAGTGACTGTTCTTCGGGAAGGCTGGCGAGAGACGGAGTGATAGCGCGCATCATAGTCATGTGGCCTCCACCCGGACCGGTGGCATCATGGCAAATATGGCAGGTGCCTTTGACCATATGCTCGCCCACGCGTGCGGCGGATTCGGTTACAAGCCGGGCGACGTGATTGCCAGCTGGAACGTCAGCGAGTTGATCCAAGTACGCAAGCAAAGCCTCCACTTCATCTCCACGCAGGTGATTGAATGTCGGCATTGTCTTGCCCCCGTTCTCTAGTCGATCCCGCAGGCTCTTTTCCGCTTCAGCGGCCATTTCTTTGGCCATCTCATCGTTGATCTCTGTTCCCCTGGTTTTCATACGCCGCTGGATCATCGCACGAGATGCCGCTTGTACTGGCCCAATCAAAGAGTTGATCTCCGGCGGCGATCCCTCTCCGGTCGGTCCGTGACAGGAACGGCAGTTAAGGCGATAAAGGTCGGCTCCAGCCAGCACGAAAGACTCGTTTAATACCTCGCCCGCTTGACTCGGTGCTGAGCGCCACAATGGAAGGAATTTCCGCATCGTCGCGCGGAGCCCATTTGTCGTTTCCACTTGCGGCTCGCTTCGCCGAGTAGCCGGAATGGACTGGGTTCCACCCATCTGGCCCATGTGGGTTTGCGGCAAGGTGCGTCCCAGGTGCTTCAGCCAGCTTGGGCCGGTTACAGCGGACACCGCATATGCTACGGAAGTTGGCGGAGAAGCGTTCGTTTCCGCGCCCGCTTGTTTGCTGTCTCCTCGCCGAGAACTGCACCCAACCAGCAGCCCAAAGAGAACGAAAGTTAATGACAACGTTTTGAGCTCCACAAACTATTCCTCTCGCTCGGACAAGAGCTCTGTGGTTCGAACTTTGGAACCATTCGATCCCAAGCAACATTCTCCCTGGAGCGTTCTGTTTGGCATAATCACAGCCTCACTTTCCGCAGCCTCAAGGCGTTGCCGATGACCGAGACGGAACTCAGGCTCATCGCGGCGCCGGCAATGATCGGGCTGAGCAGCCAGCCGAAGAACGGGTAAAGCACACCCGCCGCCAAAGGAATACCCAGCGCGTTGTAGACAAAAGCGAAAAACAGGTTTTCTCGGATGTTCCGCATAGTGGCGCGGCTGAGGCGGATGGCCTTGGCAATACCGCGGAGGTCCCCTTTGACGAGCGTGACACCCGCGCTTTGCATGGCCACATCGGTGCCGGTACCCATAGCAATGCCGACTTCGGCTTCGCTGAGAGCGGGTGCGTCATTGATGCCGTCGCCGGCCATCGCAACATGTTTCCCTTTCGCGCGCAGCTTCTTGACATGGGCGACTTTTCCGGCGGGTTCGATCTCCGCTTCCACTGCATCAAGGCCGAGTTTCTTGGCCACGGCGGCGGCGGTACGGCGGTTATCGCCGGTGAGCATGACGAGTTGCAACCCGAGCGCGTGGAGTTCGCCGATGGCTTCGGATGTGGTGGATTTGATCGGGTCGGCGACGGCGAGGATTCCAGCCGGCTTGCCATCGATCGCGACGAAAATCGCAGTCTTGCCCTCCTCTTGAAGTTTCACGGCCGAGGCTTCCAGCGGTTCCAGGCCAGTGATCTTTGCGCTCCGCAGGAAATCCGGTTTGCCAACCATCACAGTGCGGCCAGTGATGGCGCCGGCAACACCGCCCGCCGTCACCGAGCGAAAGTCTTTCACGGCATCGAGAACGATGGCTTGGTCCTTCGCGCCCTGCACAATCGCAGCGGCGAGGGGATGTTCACTGTTCTGCTCCAGCGATGCGGCGAGACGCAGGAACTCTTTCGCGTCGAAACCGCCGGTGGGCAGGACATTCATCAGTTTTGGCTTGCCCTCCGTGAGCGTGCCCGTCTTGTCCACGACGAGCATGGTGACTTTCTCCAACCGTTCGAGCGCCTCGGCGTTTTTCACCAGCACGCCTTCCTGCGCGCCGCGTCCGACACCGACCATGATGGACATAGGAGTGGCCAAGCCAAGGGCGCACGGGCAGGCGATGATGAGGACCGCAACCGCGCAGACGATGGCGTGTGAGAGTTTCGGCTCCGGCCCAAGCCACATCCAGAGGCCGAAGGTGAGCCAAGAAACAGCCAGTACCACCGGCACGAAGATGCCGGCGACTTTGTCGGCGAGACCTTGAATGGGTGCTCGGCTACGCTGCGCTTCGGCAACCATGTTCACGATCTGCCCGAGCAATGAGTCGTTACCAATTCGCTCAGCACGCATGACAAAACTGCCGGAGCCATTAACGGTGCCACCCGTCACTTTGTCACCGACCGTCTTTTCCACCGGGAGTGGTTCGCCGGTGATCATGGATTCTTCCACGCTGGAGTGACCTTCGACCACCGCGCCATCGACAGGCACCTTGTCACCTGGAACCACGCGCAGCCAATCGCCGACTTTCACTTGGTCGAGCGGCACCTCATGATCGCCCCCCGGTGCGACCTGTCGCGCCGTGGGCGGAGCGAGGTTCAGCAATGCTTTTATGGCGCTGCCCGTGCGGCTGCGGGCACGGAGTTCGAGCACCTGACCGAGGAGCACCAGCACAACGATCACCGCCGCGGATTCGAAGTAGATGGCAACCTTGCCCTCGTGTTGCATCGTGGGTGGGAATATACCGGGCATGAGCATCGCCACGGCGCTGAAGACGAATGCCGCACCCACGCCGATGGAGATCAGCGTGAACATGTTCAGGTGACGCGTCACAACGGAGCGCCAGCCGCGGCGCAATAACGGCCAACCTGCCCACAAGACCACCGGCGTGGCGAGCGCCAACTGCAACCAACGTGAAGGATTGCTGTCCACCCAGGGCTGCCGGGCCAGTGTCGGGATCAAATGAGTCATTGCCAGGACAAACACTGGCAATGCCAACGTTGCGCCGATCCAGAAGCGCTTCGTCATGT
This sequence comes from Acidobacteriaceae bacterium, assembly GCA_003134655.1. Taxonomy (GTDB): domain Bacteria; phylum Acidobacteriota; class Terriglobia; order Terriglobales; family Acidobacteriaceae; genus Sulfotelmatobacter. Next base: position 9,084 of record PLBY01000120.1, on the reverse strand, counting down.
CACGCAGTTCGACATTTTCCTCGTCATCCGCACCCACTGTGACCGTCTTCAGTTCCAGCGCCATGCCGCACTTCGGGCAATCGCCGGGATGGTCTTCTTGAACTTCCGGATGCATCGGGCACGTGTAGATGGCTTTGCCCCTCGGCCCGGGTGGGACGGAAGCCTGCAAGTCGACCGCAGCTTCACTCACGGTTTTGTCAGCGGGTGATTCGACCAGCATAGGTTCCTTTCCACGTTTATCCATTTACTTCACTGGCGAGGCGTGAGCTCACGACTATTTCTTGGACACCTTGTTAATTAAGACGACGAGCAGGACCACCACCAGTACCCCGATCACCGTCCAAATCCACATCCCTCCGCCCATCCATCCATATGCGTGGTTCATCATAGAGTCCCTTTCGTTCCGCTACGACAGCCCAGCACACCCGATCTTTCTCGCGAGGAATAAGACCTCTCCTCGGGGCCAGGTCGTGGCGATGTGCTGTTTATCCGAACGGAGCCACTTGAGTGCGGCTTTAGAAGACGACCGGAGCGGGGCAGGCAAACTGGGTCCGGGTCTGGGACGACTCTTTGCGACAGAGCGAGATTAGCGCGACCGAGCCGCTGTTATCACGCTTTCCGCGACTTCATCAGGCGCATCGCACAGTCGCACAAAGCCTCAGTCATCTTTAGGATCTAGCTACAGCAGCCATGGCCGCTCTTCGGCGCTCCCGCAGACTTGCCCAAGTATTGATCCGGATTAAGATCGAACTTGGCTTTGCACTTGGAGCCGCAGAAGTAATACGTCTGCCCTTTGTGCTCGGTTCGTCCAGCGGCGGTAGCCGTTTCTATGTCCATGCCGCAGACAGGATCTTTCACTGCTGTTGTGCTGTTCATTTTGAGCTCTCCTTGTGTTCCCTACAGAGCGTAACAATAGCGGTGCCGTTCTTCTGAGCAAGACTGATCACTCTCGCCCGGCTCGCCGAATGTCCGCTCCGACGGAGCGGTATATGAACCACAATGAAGCGCACGGGCACGCGGCCGACCCACATGCCACAGTAATATGTCGGGCCCGGAAACCATCACGTCACGCCAGGCACTCCGTCATTCTGTTTTGCTGCCTCTTTGTTTCTACTACTCCACTTCAGGAGGATAAGGCCCGCGCTCGTTACGGGCTGGCAACTTCACTCCCCATCACCAATCTATCTAGGGAGAAGGAGCCGGCCCCGAGAAGGGCAATCGCAAGGAGCACCACAATTATGCGAAAGTCCGTTCTTCCCTCATTCATGGCAGCCCAAAAACCATTTGGGGAACTGAAGCTTCAGTGAACAGGCGAACGCATTTCGGCAGTGGCGTTCATGGTTGCGGGGGGCGGATTTGAACCGCCGACCTTTGAGTTATGCGAATCTGACTCACCTTTCGATGAGAGTCGGACTGTACCTTCATCCACGAGGGATGCTCGCCATCCAGTCTCTACGCCTTCCCCCACCGTTCCGGGGGCTTGGTTCGGTATTGCCTTATCGCTCGCGCGACGTAGGTTCCACCGACTTTGACGAGTGATCTTTCCGGTGCATTACTGCGCCGGACGCCCAATTTGCAAAAGCTCCTACAATAAGGATGTCCAGGGAACTCGAAGGAATCCTTAGGAGCGTGAGGTTATGAGCCCAAAATGATTAGCAATTTCAACAACTTACAAGACGCGGGTGGCCCTCGAAAAGCCTTGTAAGCAGCGTGAGGGAATCGTTATTGGACAGTTAAAGGACAGTCGACCGTATCAGCATTTTTTCGCTCGGTGCGCAGTTTGAGCAGACCTAAGGACGAAACAGCCTCGGAACTTGAAGGCGCAATTGTTATTGTCGTGAAAGACCAACCACGATAAGGAAAGTTGTGGCCGTTTTGATTCGGAATTGTGCTCTCCTCGTAGATTATTGGGGTCGTGTGGCTCGCCATGTGCGATACGCTCCCGTCAAATTGCGCACGCGGAAGCCGTGCTGGCTCAGGATGCGCGCTGCAATGTAGGAGCGCTGACCGCTCTGGCAATACGCGATGATTTCGCGGTTGCGAGGCAACTCACTCAGGCGCTGGCGCAACTCATCCAGGGGAATGTGCACCGAACCAGGAATAAATCCCAGCGCACGTTCGTCGGAACGGCGGACATCCAGCAGCAGCGTCGTGATGGGATCGAGTGAAGCTACCTCGTCCCATTGTGCAAGTGCCACGTCACCCGCGAGCACGTTCTCTGCGGCCATGCCGGCAAGGTTCACGGGGTCTTTCGCCGAACCGTACGGCGGCGCATAGGCCAGTTCCAGTTCTGCCAGATCGTGAACCGTCATCCCGGCCTTGAGCCCGGTGGCCAGCACGTCAATGCGTTTGTCCACTCCGTCATGGCCGATGGCTTGAGCGCCTAGCAGCCGGCCAGTCTCGGGCGCGAAAAGGACTTTCATCGCGATGGGTTGCGCGCCGGGATAGTAGCCCGCATGAGAGCCGGGGTGAAGATGAATCGCCTGAAAGGGAATGGCGGCGCGACGAAGCGTTTTTTCATTTGCGCCCGTGCAACCGGCGGTTAGATTGAACAACCGCAGAATGGCTGTGCCCCAGGTGTGTTCGTATCGGGATGGGCGGCCGAGGATATTTTCGGCCGCAATGCGACCTTGGCGATTCGCCGGACCAGCCAGCGGAATCAACGCCCATTGGCCTGTGACTCCATCCCGCACCTCAATCGCATCGCCTACTGCCCAGACGCGCGGATCGCTGGTCTGGAGGTGTTCATTAACCCGGATGCCCCCCAGCTTGCCGATTTCCAAGCCTGCATCCTTTGCCAGACCCACTTCTGGTTTTACGCCCAACCCGAGCACGACAGAGTCGGCGGCCAATCGTTGACCGCTTTTCAGCACCACTATGGACGCCCTGGCAGGCTCCTGTGCCGGCGGCGGTTCGAAGGATACCACGGGATCGTTGAGGTGGAGGGCGACGCCGTTAGCACGCAACTCCACGTGCAGCCAGGCAGCGATTTCGGGGTCGAGGGGTGTCATCACCTGGGGCATCGCTTCCACCACCGTCACATGAAACCCGCGGTGATGCAGTTGCTCAGCCATTTCAAGTCCGATATAGCCACCGCCAACCACGACCGAGCGACAACCCTGACAGTGTTTCGACCACTCCATGATTCTTTCCACGTCGGGGATGTCTCGTACGACGAAATGATTTGGGCGCTCAATTCCGGGGATGTGCGGCTTCAAGGGCGATGCGCCCGTGGAAAGAATCAGCGCGTCGTAGGTTTCCTCGTATTCGCGGGAGGTTTCCAGTTCTCGCACCCGGATGCGCCTGGCCGGGCAGTCGATGCCGATGACCTCGGTATTGATGCGCACATCAAGATTGAAGCGCGCCTTGAGGCTGTCTGGCGTTTGCACGAGCAAGCTGTCTTGTTCGGCGATCTCACCACCGACAAAATACGGTAGCCCGCAGTTGGCAAACGACACATGCGGGCCGCGCTCGAACATGATGATCTCGCAGTCCTCGCACAATCGTCGCGCGCGTGCTGCCGCGCTGGCCCCGCCTGCAACACCACCGACGATGATGAGGCGTTTGTTGCTCAGGCTTTTCATTAGAATCTGACGATTGTGCGAACTTGGTTCGATTCTATCCTCCCTGAACCTTTCGTACCGAATCGTGAAATTACCGTCAAGACAGAACCGACTTGATTATCCAGCCTCCACCCGGCGTAGAACTGGCGCGGTTCTGCGCCTGCGGCCTCTTTTGGCGTCCAAGTACTTGCTTGCCTCAGCCACTCACTTAAGCGCGAAATCGTCCAAATCAGCAATAACCACAAGCCTTGCCGCGCATGGCTTCCCATCCTTCCCGTAGGATGAGGGGAACAATGACAAGCGCAGCAATCGGGTCGGCCCACCTAAGGTGCCAAATCGCGTTGACTCCAAGGCCCGCCAGAGCAACCAAGGAGAGGTAAGCGCACAAAGCGGATTCAGCGGCATCCGCTCTGAGTGCGGCGCTGCCCGTGATTGCTGATAGCTTTCGCTTTTCCTTGGCAAGCCAAGGCATGATTGCAGCTGCGGCGATCAAGATGGCTATCCCCAGGTACGTTGTTTTGGGTTCACTGTGTCCCAAGAGTGTCATTACTGAAGCCACGGCCACATAGGCCGCAAGCATGAACAACAGCACCGCTGCGATTCGCGCCGCGTGTCTTTCTGATTGTTCCTGCTCAGCATGAGCACGGAACCGCCACAACACAACTATGGCTGAGAAGAGTTCGATAGCACTGTCACCCCCAAAGGCGAGTAGTGCTGGGCTGCGGGCCATCCATGCGGCAGACAGGGCTACCGCGGCCTCCACAGTCATCCAAACGATTGTGACCGTTTGAATCCGTTGGACTCGACGGATCGTGTCTTGGGTCGGCCATTCGCCCATCGACTTTACGCACGATCCAGAGTTACTTCTGGCAGGTGTCACTGACCATGGACAAATTCGTGACCGTCATGTGGCCGCGCTCGGCGTGTGTATCCATGCCGTGCTCTTTCATTTCCTCCTTCGTGTCTTCCTTCATCCCGTGGGCTGTGGCATTTGCCACTACGCCGGTAATCTTAACCGTATGCCCGACATGTTCGTCTAGTTTGACGCTGTCGCTCTTGATCTCCCAGGTACCGCCGTCCTTGGCGGTAAAATTGTATTCATTGGCATCTTCGCCCTTCTGAAGACAGCCCGTGAGCGTCCGCGTTTTCTTGTGGGTGGTTTTTGTGGTGTCCTGCGCCGTGGCCAGTCCGGCAAACATGAACAACGCAATAAGCCCAGTCACGATCTTGAGATTCATCATTAGCCTCCAAGAGAGTTGAGAACTTGCCTCACAGGCGAGATGGTACGACGTGCGCACGATGTGTGACTGGTCAAACTTGCACACTGTTGAAAGGAGGCCGAGATCACCGGAAACTGCCCGGAAATTCGATCGGTTGCTCCCGGAGGAGAAAAATAATGGCAAAGCTGACCAAGTCAGCTCGTGATCGGATGTCCGCAACCAAGTTCGCGTTTCCGAAGCAACGCAAGGAGCCGCTGGAAAATGCCTCTCACGTACGCAACGCGGTTGCGCGCTTCAACCAGGTGAAGGGCGTTACGGAAGCGGAACGTCGTGCGGCGTGGAAGCGGATACAGTCTGCCGCAAAGCGGTACGCAGTGGAACTTGAAGAGTCCGCCTAGCTCGAACTCGGCACGGTGGATGCTTGCCAGGACAGCGGGAGTCGAAGCGCTTTCATCCAGCCTCCGGAACTCGTCACTCGTGTTCTGCAGCCTGTGCTTTGGCTGCTCATCTTCAATGAATTTCCCGCGATCTTGAGAAGACACGTCACAAAATAGGAGGGCACACTCTTCAGCCTGTTGTCATGTGAGGGGAGCATCCTAAGTCTCATTATGGGAATAGCAGATAGGCGAACGCCACTGCTGTTTGGCAGTGGCGTTCATGGTTGCGGGGGGCGGATTTGACCTTTGGGTTATGCGATCTGACTCACCTTCGATGAGAGTCGGACTGTACCTTCATCCACGTGGGATGCTCGCCATCCAGTCTCTACGCCTTCCCCCACCATTCCGGGGGCTTGGTTCGGTATTGCCTTATCGCTGTCGCGAGGTAGGTTCCACCGACTTTGACGAGTGATCTTCCGGTGCATTGGAGAAGAGGACTTCTGCTTAATGTCTGCTGAAGACCCGATTCAAACGACACTCCCCGTGGAATTGAGGGGCATACGATTTCCCAGTACGATAGAGGGATCTAAACTCACAACGAGGTTGGAATGGGAAGAATCGGACGCCGCGACGCGTTGTCGGTGAGAGCTTTCGTCCTCATCATGGCGCTTGTCCTGTGTTTGGTCTGGCCAAACGAGACCGCAGCCTATGCCGTCCTTGCCCATGAAGCGATCATTGACAGCGTCTGGGACACCAACATACGCCCCTTACTGTTGAAGCGTTTTCCCGATGCCACGGCAGAAGAACTCAAAGAAGCACACGGCTATGCGTACGGCGGGGCGATTATCCAGGACATGGGCTATTACCCGCACGGAAGCTTTTTCTTCAGCGACTTGACGCACTACGTGCGGAGCGGAGACTTTGTCCTGGCTCTTCTCCACGATTCCAAGGATCTTGACGGCTATGCCTTTGCGCTTGGGGCACTCGCTCACTACGCCTCGGACAACGAAGGTCACCCCATGGGCACGAATCGCGCGGTCCCGCTCCTGTATCCCAAGTTGCAGAAGAGATACGGCGACTCGGTTACCTATGAAGAAGACAAGCTGGCGCACGTGAAGACGGAATTTGGGTTCGATGTTCTGGAAGTAGCGCATGGACGTTACGCTCCGGATAGTTACCACGACTTCATCGGCTTTGGNNGGTTCCTACCGTCACGCTGTCAGTCAGCTTCTTCCCAAAGCCACGCGTATTGCCTGGAGTCTGAAGAAAGACGAGATCTTGAAGGATCAGCCCGGCATGACGAAAAGGAAGTTTCTGTACAATCTTTCTCGCGCGAGTTACCAAAAGAGCTGGGGAAAGAACTATCGGCCGCCGACCTTTTGGGAAAGGTTTTTAGCCTTCCTTACTCGGATACTCCCAAAGGTCGGTCCCTTAAGAGTGCTGGAGCTCAAAACGCCTACGCCTGCGGCGGAAAAACTATTTCAAGCGAGCTTCAACGCGACTCTGGACCGCTACCGGCGGCTGCTAGCCCAGGTAGGCATCGGTCAGCCGGACTTGCCCAACGAGAACTTTGACACTGGTGCAATCACGGGGCCGGGAATATATCGGCTCAACGATGAGACGCATGCACAGTTGCTCGACGCGCTGGCGAAGCAGAAGTTCAGTGGTGCTTCGCTGGAGGTTCGGGCCGAGCTTCTGGGATTCTTTGGGCATCCGGATGCTCCTTATGCGACTAAGCGAAAGCCCAAAGACTGGGCAAAAGTTCAGGCCGAACTTGAACAATTGAAGAAGGCAGCTCCGCCAGCGGTTCCGACGGCCGCGGATGGTCCCGTCCAGCCAGGCCTCTCCTCCGAGTAAGGGGAAGTTCTTCTGTATTTTCTCAGCCGTGGAGGTTGAGGCTGTATGTGGGAGATACGGCATGCAACCGAGTCCCGCTAAATTCTCGGCCCGAGCCATAAAGGCCTCCTGGTGGTTGGGGACGGCCTCGCTGGCTTTTGGCCTTTTTATCAAGATCACTTCTGAACTACTGGAGCACGAAGTATCCGGCGTGGATCGCACGATCCTGCTTGGTTTCGCGAAGGCACGAACTCCCTGGCTCACGGCGGTGGCCGTGGATTTGACGGCATTGGGATCGGTCACACTCGTGGTGCTTATTTCGACTATAGCGTTGTGTGTACTGCTCCTCTTGAAGGACCGGATGGGGGCGCTGCAACTGGTAGCAGCTTCCGTGGGAGCAGGAATTCTAACGACCACAATAAAGGACTACATTGACCGGGCTCGCCCTCAGGTCGTCACACAGCTCGTCGAGGGTTCGGGCTTGTCCTATCCCAGCGGCCACTCACTGGCAGCCGCATCCCTCTATTTGACCGTAGCCATTCTTGTGTGCCGGCATCTTCAAAGAGCCGGGCATCAAATCGCGATTCTGGCGATGACGTTTGGGATCATACTGCTTGTGGGAATAACTCGCATCTACCTCGGAGTGCATTACCCAAGCGACGTCGCCAGTGGCATATCGCTTGGGGCGGCCTGGGCGCTTTTGCTGGCCGGGTGCTTTTCGTTTTTCCCTGATCCGAAGATCGCCCGCCCCGGGCAATAGTTCTCTGGATCGTGCGCTGCCAGTTCCATCGCCAGGGAATCCTTATTGGACAGTCAAAGGACAATCGTCCATTCGAAGCATTTCTGCCGCGCTGCATCCGGGCAAGCTATTGTTTGTGAGGAGGTGCGCGGCCGCCGTCACCGCAGGAACGTATGCTCTCGTCTCTGCTGGAACGTGGGCATGGGGCCTCGAAAAGAAATTGGCCCCCGCTAGTTCAGTTCCTGCCTTTGTGTACTGGCTTTTCACTCCGTCGAGACTCGACAGAACAGGAGTTAGTGCGTCAAGTCGGCACACCAAGCTTGGGCAGCAGCCATTGGGTCAACACTATGTATGCGGCGATGAAAACGATCATCCATGCCCATTGCGGCATTTAGTTTGCTCCTTTCAACGAACCCTTTGATCTGGGATGTCTCGTTTGTGTACGGATTCCGTTCCTACGGGGTGCAACAGCAGCGTATCGTTGCACATGAGCGGCCTGCCTCGCCGTGCTACGGCACACGAGTTCGCAGAGCCTAAACACGACCGGATCAGCAATGCTGTAGAAAACACTGTTGCCGGAACGCTCGCGACCCACGAGTCCGGCATCGAAGAGGATTTGAAGGTGTTTCGATATGTTGGGCTGATTCCCGTTCAACTCGCCGACAATCTGGTTAACGGTCATTGCACCACCCTGAAGTGTTTGCAGGATGCGGAGGCGGCACGGCTCCCCGAGAACTTGGAATCGGCGGGCGACCAGCTCGACCATCTTCTCGTGGATCATGGTCCGCCTTCCGGACAAATAAAGGACTCATTCACTATATAATTATACATGCNNTGCGGACAACAGCAAGATGCCGAAGACACGATGCAGGAAGTCCTTGTAAAGTCGCTGCCCTACCTGTCAAAGTTCGACAACTCCAGAGCCCTAGCAACCTGGTTGTACAAAGTGGCGAAGAACCGTTGTCTCATGAACCGCCGCAAGAGCACATTCGCTCCGAAAGAGGAACTCTCCCTAGAGGAGTTGATGCCTAACCAGGAGGAGTTCGAGCGGCTCGACGGGCTCACTAGTATCACTCCGGAAGGTTCGGCCATTCGTGGTGAAGAGGGGCAACGGTTGCGGGAAGCGATTCGGTATCTGCCGCCGCACTATCGCATCATACTCGTGCTCCGTGACATGGAAGGCTTCACCGATGAAGAGGTCGGGGAGATTACCGGCTTGCGCCAAGGGACCATACGTGTCCGACTCCACCGGGCCCGCTTATTCGTACGGAGGGAACTCACGAAGTTGAACGAGGGAGCGAAGCACGGTATTACGGGACGATTGCAGCGAAATGTGGGAGCCCCATCTG
>PLBY01000077.1 GCA_003134655.1 Acidobacteriaceae bacterium | reverse complement strand
ATGAGCGCCTTCAGCCAGACGCCATGGGGCTGGCTGGCGTGGGGCTTGAACTGGTTTGCCCAGTCCGTGCTCTTCAACCAGTCGGACTACCATTCGCAGAGCGCCACGGTCGCTGATTGGGGATTCCGGCACGATGGGCCGCATGCCTACGCAGGAAGAACATCATTTGCGAGGTACAGCAACGGCCACACATCGGACGGGTACCGCCGGTTCGGCGACGGACACAACGCGAACCGCGGACAGGGATTCGGCCACACGCCGGGCAGAACTGCCGAGAACTTTCGAGGAAACTCCAACGCTGGCTTCCATGCCTTTGGAACCGGCTACGACCGGGCGCCGCGCCAAGCCTACAACCATATGCAGGCCGCAGAAAACGGGAGGCAGTTTAACGGCCATAGCAACGGATCCAGCTTGAACCGGAGCACCGGAAAGGACCATCGCGGCTGGGCGGGTGCAGGCTACGACCGTTCAATGCAGGCCCATCGCGCGCCGACCTCGGGTTTTCAGACTAGCGAATTCAGGGGACGGTCTTCCGGGGCTTTCGCGAACAGGCACTTTGCGCACTCCGCCGGAAAACCACCGCACTCGGGTAGCTTCCATCTGTTTGGCGGCGGACACGCGCCCAAGAGCGTAAGCACCCGGGGCTCAGGCGGCTTCCACATGGGAGGCGGCGGGCATGCGCCGAAGAGCTTCCACGGTGGCGGGAAGAATTTCGGCGGAGGGCACGCGCACGGCGGCGGAGGGCACTCCGGCGGTCACGGCAGCAAACATCACCGCTGAAGCGGCGGGCTCGCGACTGCCCGTCGCGACGAAGCCCATCCGCGGGACCTCAGTAATCTTGAAAACCCCGCAGTCCTTATTACCCTCGTCAAGGCGGCACTCTATCTTTGAGATCTGCCGCGTTGAGTTTCCAATGGACCTGTTTCTTTCGACGCTGCTCGTCATCCGAGGCATTCACGACTACACTCCAGACGAAGCGCTAGAAGTTGGGAAGTGGCAGAGCCCGTGTGGGACGGACACTCCTGTCCGTCCGGTGCCGAGAAATTGACGACTGGCTGCAGCTGCGAAGCCAGCGAGAGAATGGAGCCCACAGGCGCAAGCCGTGGGCGATGGAAAGCGGAAAGCGGAAGAAGCCCGGAAGGGGCGGAAGAATGGCAGTAAGGAAACAACGTGAAAGGCAGAGCGAAAGTCGGATAGGACGCTTAGTTCAGCGGCGCGGCTGAAGGATCGCTCAACTTAATCAATTTCCCCGGCGGATATTCCGCGGCCGACAATGGAGTCTCCGGGTCCGGATTCACGATCGTCAGCACCTTCCCGCTCCGAACCCCTCGGATGGTCAGACACTGACTCTCCACCGCGATCACGCGATACTTCTCGTCGAAGACATCTCCCTTGGGTTTCATTTTGAGTTGGATGCCTGATTCGGGTCCCACGACTCCGGCTTTCTGCTCTACCTCGATCATTTTATCCCCTGGTTGTAAACCCCAAACAAACCTCAACCCACTTTTCCAAATTCCGAACTGACCGTCTACAATCTGCTCTCGCCATGGACACGGCCCGCATCGCTGAGTTGCTGGAACCCTTCCTGTGCGCGCCAAGCCAGCCCGCTGCCGAGCCTCGGCGTGTCGAGCCGGCGGGCGCCGGCGAGGAATCGGTTGTCCTGTCCCCCGCACAGCTGGAGCATATATCGACATACATCGATATGCTCCTGCGATGGAACGCCCTCATCAACCTGACCGCCATTCGCGACCCCGAAGATATCGTCACCCGCCACTTTGGTGAGTCCCTCTTCGCCGCCCGCCACCTGTTCCCCGGTGGGCAGGCGGTCCCCGGTGGAAGAGCGGCCCTTCGGGGCTGCGTAAACGGCCAGGAAGAAATGGGGGCTTTAGCCCCAGAGGCGGCGGAGACAACGGTAGCCGACGTAGGCTCCGGCGCAGGATTTCCAGGCCTGCCAATCAAGCTCTGGGCGCCGCATATAGCGTTGACCCTGATTGAGTCCAACCACAAGAAGGCAGCGTTCCTTCGCGAAGTCGCGCGCACGCTTACATTGACGGACGTCAATATACAAATCACCCGCGCCGAAACCCTCGCCGGAACCGTGTTTAATACAGTCACCCTACGCGCCGTCGAACGCTTCGAATCTATCCTCCCCACAGCCGCAGCCCTAGTCGCCCCCTCCGGCCGCCTAGCCCTTCTGATCAGCTCCGCCCAAGAAGAGGAGACGCACTCAACCCTGCCTGGTTTCAATTGGTCCACCCCCTCCCCAATCCCCCACTCCCGCTCCAGGATCTTGCTCATAGCCTACAAGCAATGACGAGAGCCTAGGTAAAGAAACAACAAAGTGGGATGTTATTTCATACATTTACGTGAAATTTGCCTAAGAACGCCTAGGTAATTGACTAAAGTGGTACAAGTTGTAGTATTTTATGCGATCTGCCTCGCTAAACAGGTCAATTCTTGAGGACTGACATGCTCCTAGTCTTGAGCCGCTGGTCAAGGCGGAACGAGATAAGTAACAAGTGGAACGGATGATCAGTTTATTGCCTTGATTCTAACGATGTCCGTCATTCATGTGCCGTAACTATGGCCTAAAGTGGTCCGCTAGTAGCATTCTGTTAAAATGTGACCTGCCCGATGAAGCGGTAAGACGCCGCGTTTTCCACAGTGTTCCTGCAGGAACACTTCTGCGATTTGTGAAGAATACCCATCCAGACATCCGTCCTGTAGGTGGAACAGCAACGTGAGCCTGGCGGGACGAACCGCGATAGCTTCCTGCAGGAACATGTGGAGGCTCCGCCTGCCGCGCGGGCGCGGTGGGATTGCTTCTCGTCGAATGGATTGCTTATCGCCGCCAGTGTTCCTGCAGGAACGCTTCCTTCGATTCCGCGACTGACTCGTGCGAATTGTGCGCGAATGTTCCTGCAGGAACATTCAGACGTGTTTTGCACACAATTCACTTGTGTGCACAGCAATTCTTCATTGCATTTGAATTGCGATGCGGATTATGCTGCCCAGTAGCTCTGGTTCTCCAAGACAATCTCATGGGACGTGTTATCGCTGTTGCCAATCAGAAGGGCGGCGTGGGTAAGACTACGACTGCCATCAATCTAGCCGCGTCCTTCGCGGCTGCGGAAGTCAACACGCTGCTGGTCGATTGCGATCCGCAGTCGAACGCCACGAGCGGCTTGGGATTCGTGAAGGATCCTGACCGCGTCAGCTCCTATCATCTACTGATGGGGGCGGCTACGGCTGAGGAGGCGCTGCTCACGACTGAGCTCGAACAGCTGTGGCTGATTCCTGCGCATAAGAACCTCATCGGCGCGAACATTGAACTTGTGGACGCAGAAGGGCGCGAGTATCGCATGCGCGACGCGCTGGCTCCTCTGCGCGAGCGGTTTCAGTTCATCGTGCTGGACTGTCCACCGGCGCTGGACCTGCTCACGCTCAATGCACTCGTTGCAGCGGACGCGGTGCTGATTCCGATGCAGGGGGAGTACTTTGCGCTGGAAGGTGTGAGCGAGTTGCTCGACACGATCGAGCGCATACGTGCGGCGCTGAATCCTGAGTTGGGGATCGAGGGCGTCGTGCTCACCATGTTCGATGAGCGCACCAACCTGGCGCAGCAAGTCATGACTGAGCTGAAGAATTATTTTGGCGAGAAGCTGTTCCGCACGACGGTGCCGCGGAACATACGCCTGGCGGAGGCGCCCAGCCATGGGAAGGCGGCGCTGGTGTACGATCCGCGGTCGAAGGGTGCGGAGAGTTATATACGACTGGCGAAGGAGATTATTGAGCGGCAGCCGTCAGCGGTCAGCTCTCAGCCTTCCGCTGAAACGCTTACTGCTGAGGGGCAGGCGGAAGAGGCCGTGCAGGAGATTGCGGCTGCGGTGCCGGAGATGGATAAGACGGCTTGAGGGCGGCGCCTTTTTGTACATCGATATTCATCTATCTATTACATTGATGAGAGTCGATATACTGTGAGGAGAAGTGCATAGATCCTTCGGCGCCAAAGAGCGGCGCCTCAGGATGACAGGGTATTGGGCGTGGGCAAGGCGGAGAGAATGAGGGAAAACATTTCATGACTACTTCGGCGGCGGAGAATACGGCGGGGCGGGTGGCGGACAAAGAGAAGGTTGAGAAGCGGCGGGCTCTGGGGCGGGGGCTGGAGTCGTTACTGCCGGGGCCGCGGGTGGTCGGTGGGGCGGCGGCTCGACCGATGGCGCCACCGGCTGGTGCTGATGCGGGCTCGCGAGCCGGAGTGCCCGCGCCATACGGTTCATCTCCACACCTGCCTTCGCCGACTTCCGGGGTTCCTTTTGATGGAACCATACGCACCGTCGTCGACGATGCGGTGGCGGACGCTGCGCGGGCGGGGGCGCCCGCGCCACATACCCCTTCTCCACATATTGCCGCGCCATATGCGACATCTTCACCAGCCGAGCTGCGCTCGGCGGGACAGACGGGGGCGGCTCTCCCCACAACAGCCGACGAGACCATCACTATTTATGCGCAGGCGGAGTCGCGGATGCCAGCGAATCTGGTGGTCAATCTGACGATTGCGGATATCGATAAGAATCCGTTTCAGACGAGGTATGTACAGGATGACGACGCTTTGGAGGAGTTGGCTGATTCGATCAAGGCGAATGGCGTGGTGCAGCCGATTCTGGTGCGTCCATCGGAAGAAGACGGGCGCTACATTCTGATTCTGGGCGAGCGGCGGCTGCACGCCTCGAAGAAGGCGGGGAAGACGCAGATTCCGGCGATGGTGCGGCGGGTTTCGCTGCAGCAGGCGGCGGAGATGACGATCATCGAAAACCTGCAGCGCGAAGATTTGAGCGCGCTCGAGCAGGCGGAAGCGTTCCGTGTGCTGAGCAACGAATTTTCGTTGACGCAGGCGCAGATTGGGGAGCGGGTCGGGTTGTCGCGGACATCCGTGACGAACTACATGCGGCTTTTGAAGTTGCCGCGGGACGTGATGCAGCTGCTGGCGGAGAAAAAGATTTCGTTCTCCGAAGCTAAAGAACTGCTGGCGTTGAACAGCGACGACCAGATTTCGAAAGCGGCGCTGTACGCGGTGAAGAAGGGCCTGACGTTGGAGCAGATCGAGAGGCTGGTCCTGTCGATGAACGGGGAGCTGGATCCGTTCCCGGGGATGCCGGGGGAGGTCGTGAAGAAGAGCGCGGCGCGATGGGTGGATCCGAATGTGCGGGCGGCACAGTTGGAGTTGGAGAGGATGCTGGGAGTGCGAGTGCGGATCCGCGATCGGAAGGGCAAGGGGAAGATCGTGATTGAGTATTCGACCGTGGATGATTATGACCGAGTGGTGGAGATGCTGCGGGGGAAGAAATAGCGGGGAGCTTCGAGCTACGAGCTACGAGTTTTTCCAGGCGGCCTGGCGGCCGCCTTTTTCTCGACGAGAGTGGGTTATGGGGAACCAAGAGTGTAACGGTTGGTTCTTGGCGAGCGTCTAACCGTTCCTTGTCGAGAGTCAAAAGTGGGATCGTCCGCTGGAATTAGGGTGTCTGGTGGGATAGAACGGCGACTTCGCTAGAAAGGTGTTTACTGTTCTGGTTCGGCGCCCAGTACGCGACGGACGGGCCACGACGGATGTTGGGGATGTTGGCGAAATGAAAAGACTGAGCCACCCGCCACATGCAGAGAAATAGGAGCGCTCGTCAACGCACGCAAGATTGTTCGGCTTAGTGTTCCTTGTTTGCTCAACCGCTGCCATTGGGGGCGCGCCGAAGCAACCCATCCTGGGTCATCGGTCAGCGCCCTTGCTCACCGTGGATGGACTCACGTTCAAAGATCTCGATCGAAACGGAAAGCTTGATCCTTACGAGGACTGGCGGCTGCCCGCAGACGTCCGGGTTGCCGACCTGGTCCAGCGTATGAATCTCGAGGAGTTGGCGGGACTGATGGTGCACGGCACGCTGCCGAGTTCGGGCCCGTTAGCGCCTCTCGGAGTCGGCAAGGAGTACGACCTGGTAAAGGTCCGCGAGTTCATCGAGGAAAATCACATCAACGCGTTCATTACCCGCCTGAATGGAAGCGCTGAGTTCTTTGCCAAACAGAACAACGAAGTGCAAGCGATCGCAGAATCGTCGCGGTGGGGTATTCCGGTGACGATCTCCTCCGATCCGCGGCACCATTTCGAGCAAGTGCTCGGGGCCACCATGCAGGACAGAGCGTTCTCCATGTGGCCGGAGCCTCTGGGTTTTGCGGCTCTGAATGATGCAGAGCTCATTCGCCGCTTCGGAGATGTTGTCCGTCAGGAATATGAAGCGGTGGGCATTCGCGAATCGCTTGCGCCTCAGGCCGACCTGGCCACGGAACCGCGGTGGGCGCGCGCCAACGGAACTTTTGGCGAAGACGCCGACATCGCAAAACGCATGGTCGAAGGCTACGTCGCCGGAATACAGAATGGCACGGATGGTTTGAACACCGGCAGTGTGGTCGCGGTGGTGAAGCATTGGGCTGGGTATGGGGCGGCAAAAGGTGGTTGGGATGGACACAACTACTACGGCCGCTACGCCGATTTTTCGGGACACAACTTCCCGCAACATCTGATTCCGTTTACCGGCGCCTTCGCGGCGCACGCAGGCAGCGTGATGCCAACCTACTCGGTCTTACAAGGGGTTGTCATCGATGGGAAACCGCTGGAGCAGGTGGGAGCCGGATTTAATCATCAACTGCTGAGCGAGTTACTCCGAGCGCAATATGGATTTCGCGGCGTCATTGTAAGTGACTGGGCGATTACCAACGACTGCTCCGAGGCTTGCCGCAATGGTACGGCCGCCGGGATCAAGCCCACTCCGCAGGATATCGGCATGCCGTGGGGAGTCGAAGAACTGACGAAGGCGCAACGTTTTGCCAAGGCGATCAACGCGGGTGTGGATCAGATTGGGGGAACGGAACAATCGAATGTCGTCGTGGAGGAGGTTCACAACGGATCCATCTCGGAAGCGCGCGTCCGGGAAGCGGCGGGCCGTATTCTTCTGCAGAAGTTCGAGGTTGGTCTCTTTGAACAGCCCTATGTAAATGAGACCAAGGCGGCTGAGGTCGCCGGCAACAAAGATTTTGTGGGTGAGGGACAAACTGCTCAGGCCCGCGCCGTTGTTCTGCTGGAGAACAACCGCCTCGCATCGACCGGCCAGCCTTTGCTGCCGGTTGCTGCGAAGAATAAGAAAATCTATCTGTACGGCATCTCTGCCAAGGCCGCGGAGGCCGCTGGATTCATCGTGGTCGCGGATCCCACGCAGGCGGACCTGGCGATCATTCGAGCACCCGCGCCCTACGAGAGTGAGCATTCGAATTTCTTCTTTGGATCAAGGCAGCACGAGGGAAGGCTCGCGTTCACGGAAAAAGATGCGGCTTATGCCGAACTGCTGCGCGTGAGTCCGATGGTTCCGACCGTGTTCGTGACCACGCTGGAACGGCCGTTGATCCTGACCAACGTCCGCCCGCACGTGACTGCGCTGTTGGGCGATTTCGGCATCTCGGACGAACCGTTGCTGACTCTGATTACCGGTAAGGTATCGCCAAGCGGTCGTCTCCCCTTCGAGTTACCGTCGTCGGTCGAGGCGGTGAAGCAACAAAAAAGCGATTTGCCGCACGACTCGCAATCCCCGCTGTTCCCCTTCGGATTCGGGCTGCATTATTGAGCGTGGAGGTAAGGCAGGGCATCGTCTCCATCTTGGAGAGATGTGACTGCGCGGTAACCTTCGGCTGCCTTGACGCTCTCGGCAGGGCGGACAGGACTGTCCGCCCCACACGTTCCGCCCCCACACCTTCACACCACGCTGGTTAGATCGCTGCTAGGGCGGCTTCGGCATTTCTTCTCAACGGATCCAGGCGGGTTTGCTCCAGGTCGTCTCGATAGAAGAGGTTGTAGGTGTCGAAGGGGATGAGGCGGCCGTCGGGGTGGACGATGTGGACGCAGGTTTTCTTGACGCTGCGGACGTCGAAGGAGTGGGCGTCGATGAATTGCATGATGATGATACGGAAGATGTTTTCGTAGGTTAAAGACGGGGAGGATTCCGCCGCGCTTTGCGCTGGCGGGACGGGCGAGGCGCCCGTCGCCACATGCTTCGCGGTGACGTCATTCGGGATCCAGACTTTCGGCAGGCAGCAGAGGAGTTCGCGGAGCGTGCCGGCGCTGCTGGCGGGGGAGTGATTCGTGGCGAACAGTTTGAAGAGGTTGTCGCGGACGGCGGGTTCTTGTTCGTACAGAATTGTATTGGCAGCGCCGTTGATCAGGACTTCGGGTGGGATCATGCTTGTCAGAGGAGTGACTCTTCCGTTCAGCTTCAAGGCATACGCCATCGCGAGCGAGTCGGGGTGGCAGGGGACGGGGATGATGTCTTCGGGGCGGAAGACTTTGGTCTGCTCGAGAATTTTGCGGCGAACTTCGGTGAGGGTTAAGCGGTCGGTGGCGGGGTTGAAGTCCTCCAGGCGTCCGGCGTCTTGGATGGGCTGGAAGGTGATGCCGCGGACGCAGGGCTGCTTTAACGCGAAGTCGATGGTCTTGCCGATTTCGTGGTCGTTCAGACCTTTCTTGAGCGTCACCACTAAATTTGTGGCGATGTTGTAGCGGTTGAGTTTTTCGAGCGCGTCTTCGCGGACGCGGCGGAGGTCGGCGCCGCGGAGTTGCATCAGGGGCTCGCGCTCGAAGGAATCGAACTGGAGATAGACTTCGAAGTCTTCTTTGTAATCAGCCAGGCGCTTCGCGAAGTCTTCTTCCTGCGCGATGCGGACGCCGTTCGTGTTCACCATGAGATGGCGGATGGGGCGCGCCTTGGCCATCTCAACAATCTTGAAAAAGTCGGGATGAACGGTCGGCTCTCCGCCGGAGAGTTGGACTACGTCGGGATCGCCTTCGTTGCGGACGACGGCGTCCAGCATCTTTTCAATTTGCGCGAGAGTGCGGAACTGCTGGCGTTCGGGGCCGCTGGCGGCGTAGCAGACAGGACATCGCAGGTTGCAGTAGTCGCAGATTTCGACGAGCGTGAGGCAGGAGTGCTGCTCGTGGTCGGTGCAGAGGCAGCAGTCGTAGGGGCATCCCCATTTGACGGGAGTGTTGTAGACGAGGGGCATCTCGGGTGGCTTGATGAAGACTTCGCGAGAGCGGCGGTAGTAGTCGACGTCGTCGGCGATGAGGACTTTTTCTGAGCCGTGTTGCGGGCAGCGCTTGAGGAGGTAGACATTGTCGTCCTGGAAAACGGTTTTGGCTTCGACTTTGCGGAAGCAGGTGGAGCAGATAGAGATGGCTACATCGTAGAAGAGGTAGGGGCGGGTTTTGTGGGGCATGACGTCAGCCTTGGGCAGAGTGACCTGCCGCGAATTCCAACGAGGGGAATATTAGCAGCGGACGCGAGTCTGCGGAGGACGATCTGTGGCAGTTCGCGAAGTGTCCTGCGCCTGGGCGCGCTTGCGACGCGGACGCAAGAATAAACCACAGAGGACACGGAGGACATGGAGGCAGAAATCATCGCCACATGAGGTCTTACAAAACCCCACTTCTCGCGCAAAAGACGCGCGAGAAATGGGGCACCCGGCCGCGGGGAAAAGGCGCAACCTCTCGACGATCCACGCATGCGAGGGCAAGTTGCCCTCGCGACAGCCGGCGGGACGCCGGCGCTACGGGCGTCTGGGGATTCATCTCCATGGGAAGCGGTAGAGGAAGGGGGTGAGGACGTGGATCAGGGAGAAGAAGATGAACGTTACGACGGCGGCGACGATCAGGGACACGGGCTCAGGGTGAAGACCAACTTGCTGGATGGCTTGGTAGGCGAGGAAGAGGATGACGATGTGAATGGCCCACGGGACGAAGAGCACGATCATGGCAGTGGGATGTTGTCCGGCGAAGAGGCTGAAGTATCCAAGGCTGAGAAGCGCTTGCATAATGAGGATGGCGGGCACCGCCAGTGAATAGGTAAAAGCGCGGCGATCGGGGCGCTTGAGAAGGACATAGATCAGCACGGCGTAAGGGAGGTGGTAAAGCACAAACGGGCCGAACAGTACGAGGCCCCAGTGGCGGAGGGGAAACGGGGCGAAGATGTGCGGTCCTGACCAGAAGTGAAGTTGATTGAAGGTCAAGGCGACGGCGCTGAGGAAGATCTGCGCGCCTAGGGCGAGGACGAGGCGGTCGATGGCTTTGCGGCCGAACGGGGAGAGATGGAGGGGGACAGTGGCGGGAGTCTCGGGTTGAGGTAAGACGCTGCCGGATAAAGCACCCTGCGGGAGAGGGTCGAGATGCGCCAAGGACAGGTAGAGGCGGCGAGAGAGCCAGGCGATGAAGATGACCCCGAGGATGATAAAGACGATGCCGATGGCTATGAACGCGACGAACTGACCGTTGGCACCGCTTGACGCACCGGAACAGATCACCAAGAGAATAACCAGAAAACTGGTGACGAGGACGAAGCCGGCGGTGAGGATGATGCCGAGGGTGCGGAGCGTGTTGGCGGCCCAGCGTTCCATGAGTTAGTAGCGGCGTCGCAGGAATGGTAAAGCAATTCCGGATGTGCGCCCACTGAATATCTTGAGTCGCGACCAACGCACTGCGCGAATTAATTCAGGAACACGAACAGAGCCGGCAGCAGGATGCGATAAATGAGGATGACAATGAAGGCGGTGATCAAGCGGGTGGGGTCGGGACGAATTCCGGTCAAGCGGATGGCTTTCCAGGCGAGATAGGGAACGAGAATGTCGAGAATCCAAGGAATGATCGAAAGCAACGGAATGGCGGCTTGGCCGGAACGAGGGATCAGAACGAGAAGCGCGGAGTGACCGGAGAGGCCAAAGAGGAGGTGGAGCGCGGGGATTACCAGAGAATAGGCGAAGGTGCTGGGTCCGGGGCGGCGGGTGAGACTGTAAAGAAGCGCCAGATCAGGAGCGATGGCGGCCAAGCCCCAAGCGAGAAATCCGAACTTGAACAGGGCGAAGGGAGCGTGCGTTGAGCCAGGGGCGCCGTACCATCCGACGAGTCCGAGGACAACTTCGGCGGTGATCTTGGCGGCGACGGCGAGAGCCAGTTGTTGAATGGCTGCTTGGCTCGTTGGCGACAGATGAGTGACGACCTCGGGGACGACATAGGGCTGAATCGGTTGGGGCGGAACGGAGGATGGAACGCGGGACGAGGAGACTTGCGAAATGTCGCTGGATGGAATCGAACGGGATTGCATCGCGGCGGGCTGGGGCGGGGCAGAACTGGGCGGCGCAGTCGAATATGGCGGGACCATCGGATCTGGTTCTCGAACGCGGCGGGGCTTGCGGTTCAATATGGCAATCTGCCGCTGGGATGCGATGACGACGACAAGAGCGCCCAAGGCGACGAGCACGAAGGGCTGTCGATCTTGGGCGCCGGCGCTGAAAGCGCAGAGGGTGGAAAGCAGGAAGACAAGCGACGCCAGGATCGCGATCAGAGAGAAGAAGATGGTGCCAATCACGTTCATGAATGAGCGTTGGCGACGCGCGCAGCGGGGCGGAGCCACCGAGTGATGTCGCGGGAATAGTACAGCAGGATCAGGAGGCAGGCCCACTGAATTCCTCCGAGGCCGAGGAAGATGCGGGGGTAGGGCTTGATGAAGTCGCAGAGCAGGCGGAAGGACATGTAGGCGACCATGAAGAGTTTGAAGGCGTCGCCGGGGAGGAAGCGGGGTCGGACGGGCTTGTCGTGGAGGTAGAGATCCTTCGACTGCGCCGTGACTTTGCTTCGCTTCGTCACGGCTTCGCTCAGGATGACAATGCGAGCTTGAACGACATAGAGAAGAGGGATGAGAGCGAGAAGGAACGCGATTTCGTAGAGCTGCGTGGGGTGGCGGGGGATGTTTCCGCCGAAGTTGATGGCCCAGGGGAGATTCGTCGGAGTGCCGTAGGTGTTGTCGGAGAGGCCGGTGAGGAAGCATCCGATGCGGCCGATGGCTATGCCGAGCGCGAGGGGAATGGCGTAGAGGTCGCCGGTGGAAGCGCGGAGTCCGATGTAGCGCTTGAAGAGTTCTACGGAGACGAGGCCGAAGGCGAGCGCTCCGACGATGGTTTTGCCGCCAAGAAAGTACGCGGGGTCGTGGAGATGCTGCCAGGTGAGATGAGGGTCTTCAAGCCAGAAGAGAAATTTGGCGCCGAGCGCGCCCCCGGCGACGGTAGCGGCTACGACCGCCCAACGCAGCGGAGTGACGAGGGGATCTCCGAAGCGGCGGCGGAGTGATAAGTAGACGCCGAACGCGACGACGTAGGAGAGTGCTTCGAAGAAGAAGTGAGGGTGGAAAGTGTAGGGGCCCAGGTGGATGTAGAACGGGAAGGCTGCGAGCTGGGATGCGAGGGTGATGGGGAATTATAGCTATGCGGAGCCAGTTCGCGCCGTCGAGCTGCGCTGGACGGACAGCCGAAGGCGGCTGTCCCCACATGAGTCTTGGGCAGAACCCGGCAGCGTGTTGCCGGCGTTGCGCGGGCGGGGGCGCCCGCGCAACATTAGACCAACCTTGACATCAGGCTAATTATTCTGTATATTCAGTTTGTACTGACAGAAACGTTATGGCAGAACTCACGGGAGTGCAGAAGCAGTACATCCTTCACTGGGGGGAAATGGGGACGCGGTGGGGGATCAACCGGACGGTGGCGCAGATTCACGCGCTGCTGTACTTGTCGCCGAAGGCGCTGCCGGCGGAGGTGATTGCCGAGACGCTGAGCGTGGCGCGGTCGAATGTGAGCACGTCGATCCGGGAGCTGGAAACCTGGGGGATCGTGCGCGCGGTGCACGTGCTGGGCGACCGGCGGGAACACTACGAGTCGATGAAGGATGTGTGGGAGATGTTCCGGCTGGTGATTGAGCAGAGGAAGAGGCGGGAGATCGATCCGACGCGGGAGATTTTGCGGCAGTGCCTGGCCGATCTGGATCCGAAGGAACCGGGAGCGGACTATACGCGGGAACGGCTGGCGGCCATGGCGGGATTCTTTGAGGCGGTGACGGAATTGTATGACCAGATGAAGCGGCTGCCGACGGGGACGGTGAGGAAACTGTTGCGCATGGGGACGAAGGTCCGGAAGAAAGCGGGGTAGGCACCCTTTTTTTGCTTCAGAAGTTCTGTTTATACAGAACGATCTGTCACTGGAGGCTGGCGGCGAGATCGACTGCCAAAACCACGAGTCAACCACAGAGGACACAGAGTACACGGAGGACTTTATGAATGGGACTCTGATGAAGGAAATGATCTGGGGTGCGGGGTGCGTGCATGTGGGGATCATGGCCGCAAATCTGCCACTGCCAGGGCGGTTGAAGGTGCAGGAACGGCTGGCGGGGGTTCCACGATTCCTGCGTCAGATTTTTTACGTGCACTGGGTCTACATCGTGATCGTAGTGGGGTTGTTTGCGGCGCTGTGCTTCGGGTTTGCAACGGATCTGGCAGGCGCGAGTACGCTGGGAAGGTTTCTTAGCGGATTCATGGCTGCGTTCTGGTTGCTGCGAATTGTGCTGCAGATTTTCTATTACGATCCGGAGATTCGGCGGAAGAACCGAGTGTTGGACTCGATGTATTTGATGTCATTGATTGTGTTGGTCGTTGTGTTTGGAGTAGCGGCGTTGCGGCCGGTGGGATGAGGAGAGCAACCTCCCACTTCTCGCGCAAAAGGCGCGCGAGAAATGGGGCACCCGAATTGGTAGAGCAAGGGCGCGATGAAAACATCATTCGAGCTACGCAGAGAAAAGCAGATTCTTCCCCTTGGTCGGAATGACAAGGCAGATTTATGGGCGCCCCTTTGGGCTACGGTGGGGGCGGCGGTTTGGGCGGGGCTCGCGGTGCTGGCGCGGCTGGGGATTGCGCGGCTGGGGGCGATTGAGTTGCTGTTCTTGTTTGCGCCGCTGGTGATTGTTCCGTTGGGGATGGAGTTGTCGCGTGGGATCGGGGGAAGCGATGAGCTCCACGAACTTGCGCGCCGCCTGCAGCCTGTGGGCGCGGGGCTCGGTGTCGTGGCGATTTGGCTTCCTCCGGGAAGGAAGGCAGCGTTCTTTGCGATCGGGTGGCTGGTGGTGTGCGTCTTGATGGGGGGTTCTGGAATGATGGGATTGGCTCGCGCTCCGCGGCTAGACGCGGGCGGGGGCGCCCGCGCCACATACACCCGCACCACATGGATCGTGATCTGCATTGCGCGGATGGATCTGGCGGTGGGTGGGGCGTGGTTGGTGGCGTCGCGGTTGGGGATGCGGCCGATGGGGATTCAGGAACCGATCGGGCTGCTGACGGCGGTGCATTTTCATTTAGCAGGATTTGCCCCGGCGATCATCGGGGCTGCGACGCTGCGGTTTGCCGAGAAGGGCGCGCCACAGCGGTGGCTGCAGCGGTTGGTTCTGATGGTTGCGGTGCTTCCGGTTGTGGTGGCGGCAGGGTTTGTGATCTCTCCGGTGGTGAAGATGGGTGCGGCAGTGCTGTTTTCCATGAGCGTGGCTGGCTTGGCGATTGCGGTGCGCGCGTATGGGAGGAAGGTGCACGAAACTACGGCACGCATCTTGTTGCAAGTCGCGGCGGGTGCGATTTTTATGGGGATGGCGCTGTCGGGAGCATACGCCGTCGCAGACTACATGGGGAGCGATGCGCTGACGATCCCGGAGATGGCGAGGACTCACGGAATTCTGAACGCGGTTGGATTCTGTCTTGTGGGACTGCTGGGATGGCTAGTGGAGAATCATACCCACCCGGCGGTAACCGATGAGCGTAGTTTTCAGACGGAGGTGGAACGGGAACCTGTACACTAACAAGAATCCAAAGCAAAACATGCCGGGGCGTGCCGGCAAGTTTCCATGACGCAGGAAAAATCGCAACGGAACGATCCAGCGGGAGCCGGTAAGACTTCCGAGAACTTCGGAACGAACGGCCTCGGCGCGAAGCCGGGGACGGGGGATCCGCCCACGCTTCCTTCCTCGTCATCGCCACCTTCTGCCTTCTCTGCCGCAAGCCCCTCCTCCTTCGACATTTCTGCCGATTCCGCCCGGGAAAGCGCTGTCAACAAGGAGCTGCGCCGGTTGAACCGCGCGCTGCACGCGTTGAGTGCGTGCAACCAGGCGCTGGCGCAAGCGGGCAGCGAGCAGGAACTACTGCGCCAGATCTGCGACATCATTGTGAACCTGGGCGGATACCGGATGGCGGGAATTGCCTACGCGCAACAGGACGAAGACAAAACGGTCCTCCCAATGGCGCACGCCGGGCATGGCAGCGGATACCTGGAGCAGATTGCGCTGAGGTGGTCGGACACGCCGGCCGGGCGAGGTCCGGCGGGAACGGCCATCCGTGAGAACCGGATTTGCGTGGTCCCGGACACAGCGAACGATCCCATGTTCAGGCCGTGGCGGGAAGCGGCGGTGGAGAGAGGATACGCCGCCGTGATCGCCCTGCCGCTGCGAGTTGCGGGCTCGGCGTTCGGGGTGCTGGCGATTTATTCAGAGCAGGTGGGCTCGTTTGAAAGCTCGGAAGTCGAACTGTTCACCGAGATGGCGAACAACCTGGCCTATGGCATCACAGCAATTCGTTCGCAGGAGGAGACCCGCCGGGCGACGGCCGCGCTGCGGGAGGCGGAGGCAAAATATCGACAACTGGTGGAGCAGGTTCCAGCAATCTCGTATGTGGCGGAGGCGGGGGCGCAAGGGCGCTTTCTGTATCTGAGCCCGCAGGTGAAAACGATTCTCGGCTACCGTCCTGAGGATTGCCTGGAGGACTCGCATTTTTGGTGGAGTCACCTGAATCCTGACGACCACCCGATTGCGCTGCTGGAGGACACTTGGCAAGAGGGGCGTCCATTTCAAGTCGAGTACCGCATGCGCAGGCAGGATGGCAACGAGATATGGCTGCGGGATGAGGCCGTGATCGTCCGCGACCCGCAAACCGGGAAACGGCTGACGCGCGGCATGTTGATCGATATCACGGACCGGAAGCGCGCCGACGAGGCGTTGCGGCGGAGCGAAGAAAACTACCGCATGTTCGTGGCCCAGAGTTCAGAAGGAATTTTCCGGCAGGACCTGGACGCGCCGGTACCGATTGATCTTCCAGAAGAAGAACTCATTCACCATATTCTCCACGATTCGTACATGGGGGAGTGCAACCAGGCGATGGCGCAGATGTATGGACTGGATTCTCCGGCGGATTTCCTGGGGAAACGCCTGACGGACTTACTGGTAGTGGACGATCCCCACAACATCGAATTGACGCGCGAGTATGTGCGGAATGGCTTCCGGGTGTTGGAGCGGGAGTCGCACGAGCAGGACGTGAACGGAAACCCGAAAGTGTTCCTGAACAGCATGTTCGGCATTGTGGAGAACGGGAAGCTGTTGCGAACCTGGGGAATTCAGAGAGACATTACGGAGCGGCTGAAGGCAGAGGAAGCACGTCATCAGGCGGAGGAGGCGAGGCGCGAGAGCGAAGAGCGGTACCGCGTGTTCGTGGCGCAGACGTCGGAAGGGATCTACCGCACGGAACATGATCCGCCGGTTCCGGTGGATGCTCCGCTGGAAGAGCAGATCAGACTTAGCCTGGCGAGCGGGTACATCGCCGAGTGCAACGATGCCATGGCGAGGATGTACGGGCTCAATAGGGCTGAGGATATTATCGGCAAGCGGCTGTCGGAAATGTTGATTGCGGATGATCCAGTGACGAAGGAGTTCATGGAAACATTTCTGCGGTCGGGGTACCGGATCACCGACTGGGAATCGCATGAACGAGATGCGCAGGGACGAACCAAGATTTTCCGCAACACGATGGTGGGAATCGTAGACAAAGGATGCCTGGTGCGGACGTGGGGCATTCAGCGCGACGTGACCGTGCGGATGCATCTGGAAGAGCAGCTCAGGAACGCGCAGCAACTGGAGGCGATCGGGCGGCTGGCGGGCGGCGTGGCGCATGACTTCAACAATATTTTGAGCATCATTATGGGACACGGCGAGTTGCTGCTGGCCGCGGTGGGAGCGGACGAACGCGCGCGCAACGGGCTGGAACAGATCCGGCGCGCAGCGGACCGTGCGGCCTCGCTGACCCAGCAACTGCTGGCTTTCAGCCGCAAGCAAGTGCTGCAGCCGAAGGTTCTGGACTTGAATGAAGCCGTCGCCGACGTGCAAAAGATGCTGTCGCGGGTGATTGGCGAGGATATTGAGCTGGTCGCGAGCCTGCATCCCTCGCTGGCGTCGGTCAAGGCGGATCCGGGACGAGTGGAACAGGTGCTGATGAACCTGGCGGTCAACGCGCGAGATGCAATGCCGCACGGCGGCAAACTCATGATGGAGACGTCGAACGTGGAGGCCGGGGCGGAGCTGGCCCGCACCCTTGATCTTCCCCTTGGGCGATACGCCATGTTGAAGGTAACCGATACTGGTCACGGGATGGATGCGGCCACGCTCTCCCACGTCT
The DNA here is from genome assembly GCA_003134655.1 of Acidobacteriaceae bacterium. Lineage (GTDB taxonomy): Bacteria > Acidobacteriota > Terriglobia > Terriglobales > Acidobacteriaceae > Sulfotelmatobacter. Next base: position 206,500 of record PLBY01000077.1, on the reverse strand, counting down.
TCGAACCATTTTTTACGACGAAGCCGATGGGCAAGGGCACGGGGCTGGGGTTAGCGACAGTGTACGGAATCGTGAAGCAGAGCGGGGGAAGCATTCAGGTCGAGAGTGAGGCCGGAGGCGGGACGACGTTCCGGATTTATTTGCCGGCGACGGAGGGTGGCACGCGCAAACGGCAGGCGCCAGCTGGGGGAGAGATGGTGGCGGGAGGGACGGAGACCATTCTGATCGCGGAAGATGAGCCGGATCTGCGTGAACTGGCGCGCATTTTTCTGGAGGGCTACGGGTACACAGTTCTGCAAGCGGAGAGCGCGGAGCAGGCGATTGAGACGGCAAGTAATTTTGCGGGGTCCATCGATCTGCTGCTGACCGATGTGATCATGCCGGGCATGAGCGGCGCGCAGCTGGCGGAGAATATTCTGAGTAAGCGTCCGAAAACCAGGATTGTGTACATGACCGGATACACCGACGATATGGTGGTGCAGCACAAGGTGCTGGAGCCCGGCGTGAAGCTGCTACAGAAACCCTTCAACAGGATCGATCTGGCGCTGAAGGTACGATCGACGCTGGATGGGAAGTAGGGTCAGCCAGTAAAATCTCAGATTACAGTTTTGCAGATCATCTTCCGTTGCGCGGATTCTCTCGGAAACCTTCAACCACAGAGGACACGGAGGATTTTCGTTGGGGAAAAAAGGATAATGACTTATGACGAAGGTGCAGGAGAATCACTTGACCACGAACGATGAGGGCGCGGCGGGAAAGAAAATCTGGGTCACGCTGAAGGGGCTGCCGCTGACGTTGCAGCTGGAGTGGCCGTTTCATCAGTCGACGTCGGGTGCGGATTTTTTTGTGCTGCATGGGGACATCCGGCTGGAAGGTTCGGAAGGACTGCACGCGCCGGTGGCGGTGAATCTGTCGCAAACCGTGCGCGAGGTGATGACGTCGCTGGATCCGAAGGATGCGGAGGCCCCGGTGATCAACGCGCTGCGCAAGGAAGTCGACCGGCGGCAGATCGAGTTTGTGAAATCCGGGAAATTGTTGCCAGTACCGTTTTCCAGCCGGCACTATGACTTCAAGCGGCAGCAGTGGGTGTTTGGCAAGGCCACGGATGAGGCCATGGCGGAGTTCGTCGAACGCAAAGTGTACTGGCAGACGAAGCTGGGAGGAAATCCCCCACCTCTCGCAAACGACGCGAGAAATGGGGCACCCGGGCGAGTGTGGATTGGCGATCCGACGGAGGCGCAGTATCTGCAGACGACACCTGCGCACTTGATCGAGATTGCGGCGCGGCTGGTGGCGGCGCAGGGGCTGTTGCGGATCGAGGGTGAGTTTGCCGAGGCGACACCCGCACTGATGGGCCAGGCGGAACGATTCGAGAGCGCGCGGCGGCAGGCGATGGAAGAGTTGGAGAAGAAACACGCGTTCGAGCGCGGGTAGGGAGCGTCAGTACTCAGTACCCGGTACTCAGTACTCAGTGCTGGGCGCGCCGAGGGCCGGCCGCTATGCGATTGATGATGAGAGTCCTCGTACTCGGGCTTGGTGTGGGTGCTCTTTCGGTCGTCGGCGGGGCTGTCTGGATTTTCTTTTATTCCCGCGATCTTCCTGACATCAAAACTCTGACCGTGTTTGCGCCCATGCAGGCGGTTCATGTTTCCGATCCGTGCCTCCCGGCAGCTTCTACAGCCGTTCCCTACGAGTCGATCGGCGATAACTTGCGGGCAGCTTTGAGGGCCGCCGAGGGAAGTGAAGAAGGCCCCGGCGTTCTCGCCGAAATGTATCACGAGATAACTGGAAATGTGATTTCTCACAAGGGCCCGTACTCGTGGCTGATCTCTCGCACGATGTTCTGTGCGCCGTCTAAGAACTTGACTCGCCAAACTGGAGAAATTCGGACGGCAGTGCAGTTGGAGCGGCGGTTTTCTCGGCGAGAGTTATTCACGATTTTCGCCAACCGGGCCTGGTTCGGTGAGGGTCAGGTCGGAGTCGAGGCGGCATCGCAACACTTCTTTCAGAGGGAGCCGAATCAACTGCAAGCAGGGGAAGCGGCTCTGCTCGCTGGTTTGATTCGAGCGCCAGCCTATCTTTCGCCGTTTACGCACCCGGATCGCGCACTTAAGCGGCGGAATGAAGTCATCGACGCAATGGTCGCGGAGCATGCCATCGATCCGAAGGAAGGCGAGATCGCGAAGGCGAGAGCATTGGGAGTTGTGGGGAGAAGCGTTCAGTAGCGACAGCGCAGGATGCTGTTCGGCTAGTAGGCCACGATATTCGATGTGAATTTAAGAATTACTCGGATCTCCATGGGCATGGGTTCTCCATCGCACGTGGCGGGCTTGAAGCGCCACTGCTGCTCAACTGTTGCCACTGCCGCTTCATCGAATCCCCGGCCTCCGGATTGACTGACCTTTATGTGCTGCGGCTTGCCTTTTGTGTCGACGATCAGCGACAGGGCAACAGAAGCGGTATTACCGCGAACGCCCGTGGGAAATCTCGGCTCGGGATTGAGTGTTCCACTCGGCGGAGCTGACGTTCCCGAACACCTTCCGAGTTCGATCGCTCCCGGAGGCGGCTTGAACAGGGCTGCATCAGGCGAGGACTCGGCGGAGAGTTCCTCCACCTTGGCTTCCAGTTGGCGATGTTTGTCTTCGAAACACGCCATTTCACGCGGAAACCATGACTCGCCAAACTTGCGAAAGATGCCGTAGAAGCAGGAGTAGTCCGTCATGTTCTTGGGGCGGATGTCGGGCGAGAGCGTCGCGAGCAATGCTCCGCTTTTCTGATCGAAACAGAATTTGTACTGCTCCTGTTGGGAACCACGCTTCGTAGTCGCGCATTGTTCCGCGGGCTTCTGGTCCGGGCTGTCGACGATGGATTCGAATTCAAGCGTGGCGGATGCGGAATGAAACAGGTTCATCAGGTCGGGGAGATGGGTTGCTGCTTCGGGAAAATCCGTGGGGTTGTCGAGGGTCCAAGTTCTGTTTGGGGTGCCGACTTCGGTGCGGCGGAAATCTTTCACGACGGTCTCGCGGCGCCATTGTGAATCGGAGACCCACACTTCGGTATAAGTGCCTTGTGCGTTTTCAAGGTCTTTTCCAATGAAGGTGAACGTTGCCTTGAGCCGGAAGGCGGGCGCGTTTTTCGCTCGGATGTCGGAAAGGTGGCGCGCTTTCGCCATGAGCGCTTCGGCGTGTATCTGGGTGTCTGATTTCTCGACGACTGGCTTGGGAACTTCCTGCGCGAAGATGGCCGCTGCGAATAATCCGAGAAGCGTGATCGGGAGAAGAGCGGCGCGGATGTTCATAGCTGCGAAACTACGAGCATGGTACTCCGGTTGAGAGCGGGCGGCTTACACGTGCCCGGGAAACACCATCGCCAGAACCATGAAAACGGCAAACGCGATCGCGAGAAACAGGAGAATTCCGACAATGCCCCAGCCCAGTGCGCTCCATCCATTTGAAGGCGTTGTGTCCTTGTGGGTGGCCTCCCATGCTCTGAACTCCCTGTCCTGCACAAGGTAGAAAGCCACACAGAAAGCGCCTTCCATGCCTATTCCCACGATGCGAGCCTGAGAATCTGGAATGAAGAAGAGGATTGCCGCGACTGCAACCAGAGCACAGGCGGTGACCCAAAGGATTCTCTTGGCTCTCTCCTGATGTCCCATTCTCCGCAAACTGATCGCTGACACGAATGCGCCCGCGACCGGGCCAAAGAAGAAAGAGATTCGACTGGCCACTCTCGGACGCCACGGAGCTTTCGGTGTCTCAGCGGGCAGCGGTGGGCCGATGGTGTAAGACTCCCTTGACGGAAGCGGCGGGTTGGATGCGATGGCGTACCTCCAGAATGCGAAACCCTAGCACCGTAGATTGCCAACCGCAACTCCCACCTTCCCCTCTTCCTAATCGTCTGACCCCTTCCGCGAGAAGAGGCCCCAGCAGAATCTTGGGGCGATGGCGTAGTTCACCTGCACCAGGACAATGGCGGCGATGCTGTAGTAGGTGTTGAGAAAGCAAAGCGCGGCGCCACAGGCGTAGAGCGATTGCGCGATCACGATGCGGCGGATGATCGCGGGATGAATTTCGGCGGGCACATCGTCGGCGAGCAGGTTCGCGCGGGTGGCGTAGCTCCAACTCCAGTAGAGGATCACGCCGAGCAGCAGGATGTTGAACCAGTACGTCAGCAGCGCGATACGGTAGTGGATGAACTCGGCGAGCAATGATGTGGAGAACGGCGTCAGCGTGACGGCGCAGAGGAAGGCGATGTGAATCCAGGCGAGGTTGCGGTCGGCGCGGGCGAACTGGTTGAGCTGTGTCTGCTGGCCGACCCAGAAGATGCCATTCGTCATGACGCTCATCAGAAAGATGAGCAGACGAGGCGAGAGCACGACCAGGGCATGCCAGAGATCGCGCTCGGAATGAATGGCTTCGCCCGCAGGGACGCGAAGGTCGAGCACGAGCAGCGTCATGGAGACGGCGAAGATGCCGTCGCTGAGCGCGGCGAGGCGTTCGATGCTTTGTCCGGCAACACGGTTGTAGAGGGACTGCATCGAAAGGAGTTTAGCGGGTCGCCCGGAAACGGACAAAGTGGCGGGCGACGCTTTCGGAAGACTGTCCCGCACTCGTGGGGATGGCGAAGTTCGGGGAAGGGTAAGGGTGGGGGCCGTGCGCGTCGGGTGGAGCGGATTTTACTCAAGTGCTCTGGTGGTGATTTGCGGCACGATCCTTTGCGGGCCGGCGCAGGCGCAGCAGCAACCCAATCCCCAAGCTGTTCCGCAACAGGGAGACTCGCAGACGGCTCCCAGTATCCAGGAGGAGAAGCCTCAGGAAGAAAAGCAAGGGGCGTCAAATCCCGCGCAAGCCGCCGCGGAAAAAACCAAACAAGTGACCATGCAGGCCGTAACAGCGACGAAGAATGCGGGAACGGCGGCGCTGCTCAAAGCGCGGGATTGGGAGAGTGGCTGGCTCACAGGTGTTTACGTGGAAAAGGGCCGGGCGCTGGTTCCGATGAGCGTCGAGCAGCGGCGGGAAATCTATTTGCAACAGACGCTCGCAACTCCCGGGGCGTATATGAAGCGCATGTTCGCAGCGGGGATCGACCAGGCGCGCGGGGTGCCATCGCAATGGGACGACGGTTGGGACGGATATGTGGAGCGCTTCGCGTCGCGGGAGGGACAGTTCATTGCGGCGAACAGCCTGGCAGCGCTGGGGAATGCGAAGCTGAAATATGAACCGCGCTATGACCAGTGCCAGTGTAGCGGCTTCTGGCGCCGGACGCGGCACGCCATCGTGCGCAACTTTGTTACCTACAACCAGACTGAGCGGGAGTTGCGTCCGCAGTGGGCGCTGTACGGAGGATCGTTCGGCGGAGGATTGATATCGGCGGCATGGAAGCCGCATCCGCGCAATGCCTTCGCGGAAGGTGGGCGCGCCATGCTGGGGCAGGCTGGCTACGGCGTGCTGCTGAACTTCTTCATCGAATTTTCGACGGACATCAACCGCAAGATTGGGGCTAAGAGAAGGTAGAGAATTCCCTACCCGGGCGATGGGAGTTTTCCCGGGTTCTGCATCAGGTATGTTCCCGATGGCGGGCAAAGTTGATTCATGATTCAACTATACGGGGGCAGGTCTCGGGTGGACACAGGGCGGGGGATCGCCCCCTCGCGCTTTGGGATCCGCGCCCGATTGCACCTGCCCTTTTTTCCCCGCACACTCCTCAGGAGGGCGATGGCTTGCGGACGAACTGCGCTACCACCGCTCCGAGGGTGAAGAGCGACATCAGCGAAATGATTCCTAGGGAAATGGCGCAGTAGATACACCACACGCCGAGGACGTTGGCTTCAATGTTGGCGAGGTACAGCGAAAAGGTGAGGCCAGCGAAAGCGGGAATGAGCAGCAGGCGGTAGCGGCGCAGGAAGGCGAGCGCGCCCATAAGAATGTATCCGGCGATGCCGAAGACGGCCACCGGAATTTGGAAGTGCAGAGGCCAGTCGTCGGCGTGATGCGGGAGCATGGCGTAAGGGCTGTGGTTGACGATGCCGCAGTCCCAGTGCGCGTTGATGTCGCAGGGGGCATCGCCTGCTTCGCGGTAGTGCTCGCGCAAGGCGAGGGATGAAGCCACTACGCCGAGTATGGCCAGAATCAGAAGCAGATATTTCATGAATCTCCTCGTTGCTGTTGGACGATTATGAATTCAGTTGTTTTAACGTACCTCGGAGGCTAAAGCCTAATTCAGAGGAAGTGCGGTTTGTCGCAGCGCTTAAAGCGCTGCGCCACCCCACAACTCGTACGCCCCAAGCCTCAGCCCACTGCAAAAACTCCGCTAACCGCAACATTTTGCCGCAGATCTTGCACACCATCGGGCGGCATGCTGTCGCGGCTGGAATTCTAGTGTGCGCGCGCCGCAGCTGCGTCCTTTATTAAATCAGAAGGCTGCCAATCGCTGCCGTGATACCACTTCACGATCTTGCTGTCGGGACCGATGACCGCGGTGCTGAGGTTGTGGGTGATCAGTCCGTTCTCGGGCTTTACGGTTAGGGCGAAGAAGTCGGCGATCTTCGGTAGATCAGATTTGCTGGGAGCGGCGAATTCCCAGTGGGTGAAGAGCGCGGGCTCGTGCGTGTGGGCGACCGAGAAGCCGTAGTCGCGCAGAACCTTGGATGTGTCGTGCTCGGGGTCAAAGCTGATGCTCAACAGGTGAGCGCCGGCCAGCGCGGGGTTCGTCCCGATCTGCTTGTAGATCTCCGAGAAGTTGCTGCTCATGCGTGGGCAGAAGTCAGGAAAGGGACAGCGCGTGTAGATAAAGGTGAGGAACAGAATATTGCCGCGATACTGCTTTAAAGTAATCCGTTTGCCGGCCTGATTCGTCACCGAGAAATCCGGCACATCTTCGCCGGGCGAGGGCGTATGCAGCGAATTCACCCCGGCTGCTGGGACAGGATCGATGTGTGCAATTGTTCTGATGTTTTCGAGCCAGTAGTCGGGGGCAGCGTCTTCGTTCTTGGGGTCAGGCTGAACCACTACCACTTCAGCGGAAATCGAATCGCCGGGATGCAGGTGATTCAAGGTGGCTTCGGGTTTGACCTTGTAGGGCATGGCCATGGCTTCCATGAAACCGGGGATGGCGTCGCCGTCAATGATGGCGGATTGCGCCTGGGCGTCGACCGAAACCACGCGGCCGGTGAAGGAATAGCGTTTCGCAGCCGGCGCTTTCGAGCGATGGCACGAAGAACTGAAAATCGCGCCGACCAGGATGAGAGCGATTAGAACAAAACGGCGAGTAGAGTTGTTCACGTTGTACCACTTTAACTCGGAGGGAGAGTCTGGTGCCACGACCGTCGAGCTTCGCTCGACAGACAGCCGAGGGCGGCTGTCTCCACAACGGTTTCTCGCGGGCTAAGACACCACGTTGTTTGGAGTACCGCTTTTGTGAAATCCTCAGGGCGATCGGACGCAGTACGGATTTCACACGGCGAGGCATTCGATGGCATGCAATCCTGAGGTATTGAAGCACGTTCCACTGTTTGCGCTGCTCGATGAAGAAGAAACGGCAGTGCTGGCCGGGCAGGTGCAGCTGAAGACGTTCGCGCCGCGGCAGCGCATTTACAAGATCGGGGATTCCGGCGGGCAGGCGTATGTGGTGGTGTCGGGCCGGGTGCGGGTCGCGACGGTCGACCAGGACCAGCAGGAAGTGGTGGTGGACGAGCCATCACACGGAGAGTTCTTCGGGTTCGCGTCGATGCTGGAGCAGACTCCGCATCAGACTGAAGCGGTTGCCATCGACGAGGCCGTGTGCCTGGAAGTCGATCAGAAAGATATTGCCGTCCTGCTGCAGCGCAAGCCGCTGGCGGGGATGGATATGCTGCGGGTGCTGGGGCGGCAGTTTCACGCGTCGCAGCAACTGGTGCGGCTGCGGGCGAACCGGCATCCCAATGAAGTGATTGAAAAAGATGCAACGCTTGGGGAGCGACTCGCCGACATGGTCGCGGGCTTTGGCGGGTCGTGGACGTTCATCATCTCGTCCGGTTTCGCGCTCACGATTTATATGGCCATCGACGCAGCGATGGGGAAGAAGGCGTGGGATCCCTATCCATATATTCTGCTGAATCTGTTTCTGTCGATGATGGCCTCGGTGCAGGCTCCCATCATCATGATGAGCCAGAACCGACAGGACACGAAGGATCGGTTACGCGGCGAGCTGGATTACGATGTCAACCGGAGATCCGAAGTGGAGATTCAAGGGCTGGCGCGCAAGTTGAATGTGCTGGGAGAAAAAATTGGCGATGTGGAGGATATGCTGCGGGAGAAACTGGCGCGAGGATAGGGTTTCGGGAAGCCGCTGAGATCGGGATCTTTCGCTCCGCCTGAAAAACGGCTACGCTCAGGATGACGCCCGCGATTAGGAATTTCAAACGGCATTAGGAATTCGATATATTCCTGATCGCGGACGCCTTTACGCATCGAATTCGGGAAATTTATGTCTCACATCAAACGCCGCACTTTCCTGCAAGCATTTAGCGCCACTGCAGGCGCTGCTTTGCTGCCTTTACCAAGACTATGGAGCCGGGCAATCGTTGCGGGGCTATCCGCTCAGCAGAATGATGGGCCGGCTGACTACACGCTCACGATTGCGACCACACCGATCGAGCTAGCGCCGAAGCGGATTATTTCGGTCACCACCTACAACGGGCAGTTCCCCGGACCGCTGCTTCGTTTGAAAGAAGGCGAGCGAGTCACCATCGATGTCCGCAACGACACCGATACTCCGGAGCAGTTGCACTGGCACGGGCAGTTCGTTTCCACGGATGTGGACGGGGCGGCGGAAGAGGGCACGCCTTTTATTCCTCCGCACGGCAGCCGCCGAATTTCGTTTGTTCCGAAGCCCGCGGGTTTGCGCTTTTACCACACACACGTACGCGCGGGCGCGAATCTGTCGGAGGGCCAGTACAGCGGGCTGGTCGGTCCGGTTTACATTGAACCGAAGCAGCACGCTGGAAATTACGACCGGGAAGTTTTTCTCACCCTCAAAGAGTTTCAGCCCACGTTGAGTCGCGGCGGCGACATGGCAATGGATTTTCTGTCGCCAGCGCAGACGGTTCCTGAGCTCAAGGATTCCGGCGAGAGCAAGATGAAAGCGTCTCTCGCGAAGGGCATGCCGCATGGATTCGAGGTTGGCTACGATTCGTTCACCATCAATGGGCGCATGCTCGGACATGGCGATCCGGTGCGAGTGAAACAGGGCGAGCGCGTTTTGTTTCATATTCTGAATGGGAGCGCGACTGAGATTCGAAGCCTGGCGATTCCGGGGCACAGCTTCAACGTGGTAGCGATGGATGGGAATCCGTTGCCGAAGCCGGTGCGTGTACCGGTTCTCTGGCTGGGAACCGCGGAGCGAATTTCAGCAATCGTGGAAATGACCCATCCCGGAGTTTGGGTGATGGGAGACCTGGCCGACGACGATCGTCACCACGGCATGGGCGTTGTCGTCGAGTACGCCGGATATAAGGGCAAGCCGCAATGGCTCCCGCCGACGCCCTTTAAATGGAACTACGCGCACTTCGGCAATTCCAGCACACCCTCGGCCAAGCCCGACGAAGTGTTCGACATGCTCTTCGAAAAGCAGAATGCCGCACTCGACGGATTCAATCAGTGGACTATCAACGGCGTGGCGTATCCGCGGGAGCAGATGACGGCGGCGCCCACCTTCCATCTGCGCGAGGGTAAGCGCTATCGCATCCGCATGCGGAATGCGAGCGATGACATTCATCCGATTCATCTGCATCGGCACAGCTTCGAACTGACGCGGATTGCAGGGCAGCAGAACTCCGGCGTGATGAAAGATGTCGTGATGGTGGGCGGATACCAGGAAGTCGAGATCGATTTCGTCGCCAACAATCCGGGCCTCACCCTGTTCCACTGCCACCAGCAACTGCACATGGATTTCGGCTTTATGACCCTGTTCGATTACGTCTAGCGGCGGAATCTGAAGTGTCCGCGCTGCGCGCTGGCCGGACAGCCGAGGCGGCTGTCTCCACATGTTCCTTCTCAATAGTGAAAGCGGTAACGAAGTTCGACGTAGATTTCGCGCGGATCGTTCCAGTGGAATCCGCCGAAGGTGACGCTGTTGTCGAGTTCGACGCGGCGGTTGGCTACGTTCATCGCGCTGACGGAGACGGAGATGCGCTCGCCGAAGTCTTTGCCTAGAGTCAGATCAAACGTGGTGTGTGGGGGCAGGTAATTTCCCGGGTAGGACTGGCCGGGGAACGCGTTCGTGAAGCCCGAACCGTAGTAGACGTTGGTTGACGCGTAGGCACGCCATGGCAAAGTCAGGTCGCCGCCGACGTTGAGCGTGTTGCGCTGGTCGTGATCGAGCGGACCCCAAGGTAGGTACGAGAAATCGGTGAGCCCACCGTTGGCGACTCCTCCGGCGCGAGCGACCTGGTTGGAATAGGCGAGGTGAATCTGTCCGCGGTGGGCGATGCGGGGGGAGCGCAGCGTGGCCTCCCATCCGCGGATGATCGCATTTTGAATGGTAAGCGGGAAAAAGAGATTCGACTCGCCGACATTGTTGTGGTCGAAAAAGTTGGTGGCGTTGGTCCGAAAGGTGTCGGCGTCGAGAATCCAGCCGTGCCAGGGAATGGTGACGCCGAATTGTGCTTCTTCGTCGCGCTCGCCGTGAAGGGCGATGAAGTTCAAATTGCTACTGTTGGCGAACTGGAGCAGCGGCCCGGACGCTGTGACCAATGGCGGCGGCTGATAGTAGTGACCGTAGAACGCGCGGAAGGTCCAGTTGAGGTGGGGAATATTAACGGCGACGCCGAAGCGCGGGCTGATCGCGGTTTCTACGATGTCTCCCGAAAAGCGTGTGGGACGCATGCCCGCCGACAGCGTGAGCCAGGAGAAGGGCTTGAATTTGTCTTCAAGGAAGAAGGCGGCGACGCTGCCTGAGGGGTGTTCGATATCGGCAACAGGAGCGCCACCGCACACCGGAAAATCCGGGTCGCCGTTGGACGGGCAATTGAAAAGGACGCCGAGGTCGGAATGGTCACGCTGGCCGAATCCGTAGAACCCCACCTGCAGATTGTTTTTAGGGAGATTCGCGCTGAAGTTTACCTGACCGCCAGCGTAGGTTGAAGCATGATGGTCCGTGCTGGCGGTGGGGTAGTCGTGGGGCGAACTTTCATAATTCGCGGCGGTGTAATGGAAGAACGGAGAAACGGTGAGCAGGAGTTTTGAATTAAAAGTGTGCACCCAGGAGAAATTTACGATCGCGTCGGACTCGTGGTCCGCATCGCGAAGACCGCTGCTGTCATACTGCGAGCTCTCCAAATCATTGAAGTTCGGGTCGTAGGGAATTTGGTAGTAGTCCTTTCTTAGCTGAGTCACGAGACGGAACTGATTGGACGGATTGGCATTGAAAATAAGCGAACCGAATCCTCCGTATCCGTTGGCGGCGTCGTGGAAGGTCTGCGGGACGGGCGTCTCAATGCCGAGATTGCTGCGATTGGCGTTCACGCTGGCGTAGTAGGCGAAGCGCTCGGTATGGTTACCGATGCTGAACTGATCGTTGGTTTGGTAGAAGTTGCCGGCGCTCAACACAAGTTCGGCCTGACGGTTGCGCTCGAATCCGGTGCGAGGCACGACGTTAAAAACGCCATAGGTGCGGTCGCCAAGCTCCGCGCCATAGCTGCCGCGGCTGACTTCGAGATAGTCGATGTCTTTGGGATCGAACTGCGGGCCGAGGTTGGTGGCGATGTTGGTGTTGGGGACCGGAACTCCGTCGACCATCCAGCTGGTTTGATGTCCGCCGCGAATGTGCAGCTGGTCGTGCGTGATGTAGGCGCCGGGCACGTAGTCCGTGATCATGGCCAGGCTGTTGGAGCGGGCAGCGCCGGGCGTACGGGCGATCTCGAGACGGTCTACGACGGTGGTGGGAGTTGAGGAATCCGTGGGTGCAGAATCGGGAGTGCCGGAGACGTTGATCATCTCCTTGGCGCCCGCGACGTTGAGTGCAAAATGCAGCACGGGCTGAGTGCTGGACGTAATCGCGACCTCTTGCTGCGTCTGTTCGAAGCCGACGCCCACGACTGTGACGATGTATTCTCCGAGCGGGACGGCGTTGAATGTGAAATTTCCATTCGCGTCGGAATTGGCAGTGGTCGACCAGTCGGAGGTCTTTGCCTTGAGCATGACCATGGCGTCTTGCACCGGGCGATGCTGGGGATCGTGGATGACGCCGCGCACGGAGCCGACGACCGCGGCCAAGGCCGCGAGGGTCAGGCATGTTGCGAGCAGCGGGATGCGAATAAAACGCATGGAGTCTCCGATGACCTGTTGGGGCTGCGGGTGCCGCAAAGAGCCGAGCTGCGCTCGGCGACCGGGTCAAAGACCCGGTCCCACACGGGCAGCTACGCGCGGGCAAGTTGCGAGATTATTTCAGGCGATGGAGACTTGCGGAGGGGCGCGTGTAGACTGCGATGCGAAGAGCTTGTGGGCGGGAGTTCCTGCGGCCGGTTGGGCGACACGTGCCTCGACAATTTGAGCGAAGCTCGACTGAATCCACGGTTGCGGACGCGCGGACTGTGACGTCGTTACGGCACGACAGCAGTCCTGGTTGCAGCAACTGCTACCACGGATGGCGCGCTCATCCGGGTCTGTGCCGTGGCACTGGTGGGCGGCCTTTCGAAGGCAGCAAGCATGCGGGGGCGCAGCCGTGACCGCTAACGCAAGCGGAGCAAATATTCCGACTAGCGCGAACAACAGCAGAAATCTGGCGGTCAGGCGCTGCATGTTTTGTTATGTGAATCAGAACCCCAAGGTGGGCAAGGATAGAACAGAAGGCTGAGTGCGCGCAAGCAGAAGGCGGGCGGGGGCGCCCGCCCCACATCAGGCTTTGCCGTTTATCTTGGCCCACCACCAGCGGACGCCGACGAACAGGAAGCGCCAGTCGCTGAAGAATTCGGGCGGTTTGCCTTCGAAGGCGTGGCCGACGAATTGGAGAATCCATCCGATGACGAACAGTCCCAGGGCGTAGAACCAGAGGCGATGCAGGAAGAATCCGGCGACGAAGACTGCGATCGATAGCAGAATGGTAGGAATACCGAACGTGTGGCAGAGGCGGTTGACGGGGTGCTGGTGGCTGGTCGAGTATTGCGCGATCCACTGCTCGCTGGTGCGGTTGCCTAGCATGCCGTCGGGATCATACTACGGTTGGCGGCGTCGCCGCGAGAGTCAAAGTCCCCACCCTCTTTTTGCAGAGGACGCGAAAAGAAGGGTGGGGCACCCCCTCACCTCGAACGTTGCACTAGTCCTGTTGAGGCTTCCGCTTCCCACGTGGTAGCATCCTAGGTTTTGGCAGGGTACGTCGGGTTGGCCTGTTCCTGTCCTTATCACACTTCATGGGCCGTCTCCTTCCCACGCCTGCCGAAGGGAGCCCAACTTGAAAGTCTATTCGGGAGCAAACATCAGGAATGTAGCGATGGTGGGGCACGGCCATGCGGGCAAGACCACGCTCGTATCGGCCATGCTGTACACGGCGGGCGCAACTCAGCGGCTGGGGCGCGTCGACGACGGGTCGGCCACAACCGACCACGACGAAGAAGAAATCGCGCGCAAGATGTCGATTTCGACCGGCGCGGCGGTGGTTGAGTGGGGGACGTCGTCGGGCACGACGAAGATCAACATTCTCGACACGCCCGGGTTCAGCATGTTCGTCCACGAGGCGAAGATGGTGCTGCCCGTGGTCGACGCGGCGATCGTGGTAGTCGATGGCGTGGCGGGCGTGGAGGTCGTCACGCAGCGGGTATGGAATTACTGCGAAGAGTACAAGACGCCACGGCTGATTGTGGTGAATCGTATGGACCGCGACCGTGCCAATGCCGAGCGCGTGCTGGAATCTCTCACCAACGCCTTCGGCCGGGACGTGATTCCGATTGAGTTGCCCATTGGCGCCGAAAAGAGTTTGACCGGCGTCGTCGATCTGGTGCGGATGAAAGCCTACACCTATGAGTTAGGCGGCAATGGCAAGGGGAAAGAGACGGAGATTCCCGACAACATGCGGGCGCAGGTGCAGGAAGCGCACGAGATGCTGGTGGAGTTGGTCGCCGAGGGCGATGACAAGCTGATGGAGAAATTCTTCGAGGCCGGGACGCTCGGCGAAGAAGATCTGATCCCGGCGCTGCACAACGCGATCCGCGAAGACAAGATCTTCCCGGTTATTTTCAGTTCGGGGCTGGGCAACATCGGCGCGGACCGCGTCATGGATTTCATTGTCGACTACACTCCTGCGCCTTCTGAGCACGAGTGGATCCAGGGAGAGGCTGCGGGTAGTGGCGATGCTCCGAAGCGGCACGAATCCGATGAAGAGCCGGTTTCGCTGTATGTGTTCAAGACCGTCTCCGACGCGTTTGCCGGACGCATTTCGTATTTCAAGATTTTTTCGGGCGTGCTGAAGAACGATGCCACGATTCAGAACTTCAGCCGCGGAGGCGTGGAAAAATTCGCCCATATCTCGACCATGCAGGGCAAGACGGCGGTTCCGGTGAACGAGCTGCATGCGGGAGATATCGGCGCAGTCGCGAAGCTAAAAGACACGCTCACCGGCGATACGCTGGGCGACAAATCGGCGCCGATCCAGTATCCGAGGGTCAAGTTGCCGGAACCGGCGATCACCTTTGCCATCGAACCCAAGAGCCGCGCTGATGAAGACAAGCTGGGGCCGGGGCTCCACAAGCAGATGGAAGAGGATGCGATGCTGCGGTTTTTCCGCGATCCGCAGACGCAAGAGTTTCTGATCGCGGGCACAGGGCAGCAGCACATTGAAGTCGTGGTGGCGAAACTGAAGAAGCGCTATCACACGGAAGTCGTGCTGAAAGCGCCGAAGGTGCCTTATCGGGAAACGATCCGCGGCAAAGCGGATGTACAGGGACGGCACAAGAAGCAGACCGGCGGCCACGGCCAGTACGGCGATTGCAAGATCAAGATGGAGCCGCTGCCGCGCGGCGGACAGTTCGAGTTTGTGAACGACATTTTTGGCGGTGCGATTCCCAAGAACTATATTCCCGCCATCGAAAAGGGAATCAAGGACGCGGCGGCGCGCGGACATTTGGCGGGCTTCCCGGTCGTGGACTTCCGAGTGATCCTGTATGACGGGTCCTATCACGACGTGGATTCGAATGACATGTCGTTCCAGATGGCTGGACGCATCGCATTCCGCAAAGCGATGGAGACCGCCAAACCCACGTTGCTCGAGCCCGTCATGGCGGTCGAAATTACAGTGCCGGACGATTTCGCGGGATCGATCATGGGCGACCTGAACAGCCGGCGCGGCCGCATTCAGGGCATGGACAACAAAGGCGGCAACACCGTGGTGAAAGCCGAAGTGCCCATGTCGGAGATGTTGACCTATGGCGTGGAGTTAACTTCGATGACGCAGGGCCGCGGCAGCTTCAACATGGAGATGCACCACTACGACGTTGTGCCGGGGCAGCTGCAGGAGAAGATCATCGAGAAGGCCAAGGCGGAGCGGGGTGAGGTGAAGGAAGAGGAAGAGTAGCCTGACAAGTAGGCCCGGGAATTCAAGGCTTCGGTAGGGGATGCATTTGTTTATCAGCAAGTCGGTTCGCCGCTGGTTCTGGTAGCCCGTGCTCGTCGTAGGCGAGGACTTCGTCTGCGGTGTGGGAGTCGAGAACAGGCAGAGAATCGACTCGGCGCAGAATCTCGGCGATTTGGCGCTGAGTCCGTTCGAGTTCTCGTTTTTCAGAGTTGGTCATTGTTATTCTCCATCGACAGATTATAGGATTTCCTTCCGTCCGCGATTGACGGGGCTCGTATAGTTATCGGCAAGTGCCGGAAGGAAGATGAAGAGCGGAGACGCGCTGCACGGTGAGAACGCTGGTACCGCTAGGAGCAGGGTAGTGCTATAGGGATCCTTCGACTGCGCATGACCGCCTTTCAGGCGCTCATGCTTCGCTCAGGATGACAGGGAGAAATGTCTGTGATGAAAATACTTATGACCGTGATCTGCTTTGTTTTCTGTTTTTCGATGCTGGCGCCGCTTTCGCACGCAGCCGCTGAGCCGCAGGTGTTTCCAACTTCGGCCGGGCCGGTCAAGATCACTCCGCTGAATCACGCCAGCACGCTGATTGAGGCTGGCGGGAAGACGATCTATCTCGATCCCGCCAAGCCCGCGAAGCTCACGGGACTTCCCAAGGCTGACCTCATTCTGATCACCGACATTCATGGGGACCACATGGATCCCGATTCGATCAAAGAGATCAGCCAGGCCGACACGGAAATTCTGGCGCCGTCGGCGGTCGTCCAGACCGTGACCAGCGCGAAGCCGATCGCCAATGGAGAGACGAAGACGTGGCAGAGCTTTACCATCGAAGCGATTCCCGCCTACAACCTGAAGCGCGGTCCCGCTCCGGGGAAACTTTTTCACGACAAGGGACGCGGCAACGGCTACGTTCTGACCTACGGCGGCAAACGGTTTTACTTCTCAGGCGACACCGAAGGCGTTCCGGAGATGCGCGCGCTCAAGAACATCGACGTGGCTTTCGTATGCATGAATCTGCCTTACACCATGCCGCCGGAAGAAGCAGCCGATGCGATTAAGGCCTTTCACCCGAAGATTGTGATCCCGTACCATTACCGCGGATCGGATCTCGCTGTGTTTCAAAAAGGATTGGAAGGGACGGGGATTGAGGTGCGGTTGCTGGAGTGGTATCCGAAGTAAGTCCTTGGGAGAGCCTCCGTCGAGCTTTGCTCGACGGACAGCCGAAGGCGGCTGTCCCCACATAAACCTTTATGCCTTGAAGATCTCCTCCACCGGCTTGCGGAATAATTTTGCGATCTTGAATGCCAACGGCAGGCTGGGATCGTATTTCTCCGTTTCAATCGCGTTGACCGTCTGCCGCGAGACGCCTAGTTTTTCGGCGAGGTCGGCTTGGGTCCAGTGCAATTGGCCGCGCAGATCGCGCACGATGTTTTTCACTCGTACCTCCGCTTAGCGATGGCGAGGCCAAGACTCCACAGCATGATCAGCAGAGGCGCCACCCAGCTCACATCGAAGCGGGGCAGTCCGGCGTTTTGCTGAAAGGCCCAGGTGAGGGTGATCAGACACGTGGCCAGGAAGCTGAACGCGACCGCTTCGAGCTGGATGCGCCGCTGCAGTTCGTCGAGCCCACGGAAATACCGCATAAATGCCCACACGGCGAAGGCTGAGGGGATGATTGGAAGAAAGGCGAGGCCGTATCCCAGGGGCGTGTGCTCGTGACCCCGCAGCATCCACATGGAAAGCGGAACCATCACTGAGTAGCCGGCCATCGAGCCGAGGAATTCTCTCAGATAGCGCTTGTTGTTAGCGTCCATCGTTTTTCTCCAAGTCAAGCATGCTTGACATTCATAATGTAAAGCACGCTTGACATTCGCGGCAAGAGAAATCTGCGATCCCCTGAAATCCTATTGCGGACGCTCGGTTTCACAGGGTGTGCAAATTCTTGCGCGTTGACCGCTCACTACTATGGGGCTATAGTTCTGGCCCAACGTGCTGCCTGGGTTCTTGACCCTGCCGTAATCCAGAGCCAGTCGGAGCACCCGGGCCCGGTTTCGTTAACCGACTGGGGATTTCACTTTCGGCGATTTAGATCCTGTAACTCACATCTTGGAGGCTTCCCTTGCCCAGCGTTCTGACCCTAAACATTCGCGTCGTATCGAAATGCTTCGCAACTCTCGCCCTTGTGGCGCTGCTATTCTTTGCAGTCACCGCCACGGCTCAGATTCCCCTCACCCAGATCAGTAACGACACGTTCACCAATACTTCCAGCCAACATGAGACCGAGGTGGAACCCGCCAGCTACTCAGTCGGCAGCACCATCGTTTCTGTATTCCAAATCGGACGCTTCACGGATGGCGGCGCTTCTGACATCGGCTTCTCCACCTCCACCAACGCGGGTACAACTTGGACGCACGGAAACCTGCCCGGGATTACCAAAGTCGAAGGCACGGGTACTTACGATCGCGCGAGCGATACGTCAGTCACCTACAACGTGAAGTACAAACTCTGGCTGGCGGAAACTCTGGGCCTGTCGACGACAGGCGGGGTGCACGGCGCCGCGGTGCTGGTCAGCAGCTCAACCAACGGCATCACGTGGAGCAATCCCGTCAAAGTGTCGGTAGTGGAAGCGGGCGGTTATTACGACAAGCCGTGGATCGGCTGTGACAACACGGCCACCAGCCCGCACTACGGCAACTGCTACGTGGAATGGGACGACTTCAGCCAGTTCGATCTCATCGAGATGAGCACTTCGACTGACGGCGGCAAGACCTGGAGCGCCAAGAAGACGACTGCGGGAAGCGGCTCTGGCAACGGCGGATTGCCCATGGTCCAGCCGAACGGCACCGTGATTGTTCCGATTGACGATCCGTTCCTGTCGAGTGTTCTGGCGTTCAAGTCGACTGACGGCGGCTCAACCTGGACGGCTCCAGTGACAGTGGCGTTCATCAATGAGCACGGCGTTGCCGGCGGAATGCGGGCATTGCCCTTGGTCGCGGCGCAAATGGATGCCGCAGGCAAGGTCTATGTGGCGTGGGCGGATTGCAGCTTCCGCACCAACTGCTCGTCGAACGACATCGTCTACAGCACGTCGACCGACGGTACCACTTGGACGTCGCCAGTACGCGTTCCCATCGATCCGGTCAGCAGCACCGTGGATCACTTCACTCCGGGCTTCGCGATTCAGAAGGGAACGTCGGGCAGCACGGCGCACATCGCTCTCACTTACAACTTCTTTCCGAAGGCGAGTTGCACCACCTGCAGCCTGGGCGTGGGCTTTATCAGTTCCACCAACGGCGGCACGACCTGGGGAGCTCCGAAGACGTTGGCGAAGGGCATGAATCCGAACTGGCTGCCTTCCACTACCTCTGGGCAGATGGTGGGAGACTACATGGCTGCCTCCTACCTCTCGAACAGGGTGCACGGCGTGTTTGCCGATGCGACCGCGAATGTGGGTTCGACCTTCAACGAATCGATGGAAACCAACCAGTTTGCCATCGGTGACGCTGCGGCTGACGCGCCACAGTTCAGCTCGGCGAACGACAAGCCGGTGCCGAACGCACACTCCGATCATCCGCGGCGGACTACGCCTCACCGGGACGATGGGCAGTAAGATCACAGTCCTGCAGAATCGGCCGCCCGAAAGGGCGGCCGTTCTTTCTTGCAGGTCCAATTCTTCGCGCTACTGTTCGTCGAACAGATCGGTCATCGCCTTGGTGCCCGCGTCGCAGGCGTGGTTCAGACAGGGCAAGCCGAACCCTCCTTCGATCGAGCGCAGCAACGAGAAGTGAGTATAGAACTGTCCGCTCGTGAGCTGGTGGAAGCCATAGTTGGTATCCACGATGGTCACGACCTGGTTGATGATCGGCTGCACGGCGTAGTCGTTCTCATCCCATACCACGACGATCGCGGCATGACCCTGATGCCACACTGGAGAACTGTGGATGGCCAGTACGATCTTCTCGACGTCCTGGTCCCCGAGAATGATCAAGGCCGGGTTGAGACCTGCCTGCGTGCCGTTGTCGTTGGGATCGTATCCACAGAAGACGGTTCCGTTGCCGCGCCCGTGCTGGTCGTTACACTGGTTCGGCACGATATAAGAAAGACTTGCCACCTTGCCGGCAGCGAGATCGCTCCACAGGCCGTGTCCGCCGTCGAAGCCGCTCATCTGGGAATAGCTCAGCAGCGGGTTCGTGCCCTGCTGTACTGCCTGGAAATAGACAAACGGGTTGTGTTTGGAGGCATACAGCTGCACGATATCGTCAGTCGTGAGCGGCGGGTTCAGTTGAGGATTGATCTTGGTGAAATCGGTGTTATTGGTGAAGTTTCCATCGCTGTAGTTCACCAGATCGGGGCCCGACATCGGAAGGTTTTCTTGATAAGTCTTCCAGCTCTTGCCGGCGGCGACCAGCTGGTCGGCGATCGTGATGCCAAGCGTGCCGGTCGCTGCCGCGTAGGATAACTTGCCGTCGACGTTAACCTCGCAGGGCGGCCCGCTGACCTCGTTGGTGCAGTCAAGCGCCGGGGTCGCTGCGTCGGTGCCGCCGCCCGTGATGGGGCAAATGGCGGGGCTCGGCGGGTTGTCGGTGTTCGCGATTCCCGTGGAGAGATTCGTCGCGCAGCTGCCGTTGTGCCAGTCGGGAGAGTTGTCGCTCTGCACGCCGAAGTTCGATCCGCCCACAGTTTCTAGGTAGTTGGTAAGGCTGGGGTGAGCAACCGCAAAGTAGTTGGAGGCGAGATTGGCCTTCTTGGCGTAGTTGTTGATAAAGCGCGCATTCGGATTGTGGAGAATTTCTCCGTAACCATGATTTTCCATCATGATCACGAAAACATGGTCGAGATGCGGGATGCCCTTGGGCACGGCGCCTTCTTGCGCCATCGCGCTACCGGTGAGAGCGGCCAACAGGCCCAGAGCTAGGGTGGTCTTCTTCATAGTTGTCTCCTGATTTGCTCGATGAGGATCGCCTTGGGCTGGGAAATCGGATTCCGGCACTTTCAAGTCTTGCCGGGACGGAGATCCAACCGGGTCAATCAGAGACGCTAGTGGGAATTTGTTACAACGCGGTGACGGCCGAGTTAAGGTTCCGTGAATTTCCGTCCGGCAGAGGGCAATTGCGCGCCTTCGCATTTCGTTCTACCATCCGAACCAGTGGCTACCGCGCGAAACAATCCCGATCCTAACCCCAATGACCGCGAACGCCTGGTCTCGGCTGCGCCCGTTGGGGACGATTCCTCGTTTGAGTTGAAGCTGCGACCGCAGCGGCTGGCGGAATTCATCGGGCAGAACAAGGTTAAGGAGAACCTGGCAGTAGCGATTGAGGCGGCACGTTCGCGCGGCGAGGCCATGGACCACGTGCTCCTGTACGGGCCACCGGGGCTGGGCAAGACGACGCTGGCCAACATCATTGCCAACGAACTGGGCGTGCACTTTCAGCCGACGGCCGCGCCGCTGCTGCAGATCAAGGGTGACCTGACGGCGATCATCACCAACATGCAGGACAAGCAGGTACTGTTCATCGATGAGATCCACCGCCTGCAGCCAGTGTTGGAAGAGTTGCTCTATTCCGCGCTGGAAGATTACAAGCTCGACATCATTATTGGGCAGGGTCCGTCAGCGCGCACGCACACACTGGAAGTGAAGCCATTCACGTTCGTGGGCGCGACCACGCGGGCCGGATTGATTTCGTCGCCGCTGCGGTCACGATTCGGCATCGTGCTGCGGCTGGAGTTCTATACTCCCGCGGATTTGAAGGTGATCGTGGAGAGGTCGGCGGAGATCCTCGGCGTTGAAGTGGATGATGCCGGCTCGGAAGAAATTGCCGGACGCTCTCGCGGAACGCCGCGAATTGCGAACCGGCTGTTGCGCCGCGTTCGCGACTACGCCCAGGTGCGGGGCGCCGGCAAGATTGACGAGCCTACGGCGAAAGCGGCGCTCGGGATGCTGGAAGTGGATCAGTATGGGTTCGACGAAGTCGACCGGCGACTGCTGCTGACCATCATCGAGAAATATCAGGGTGGCCCGGTGGGCGTGAACACCCTGGCCGCAGTGCTGGCCGAAGAGCCCGACGCCATCGAGGAAATCTACGAGCCTTTTCTGATGCAGGCTGGCTTTCTGAACCGCACTCCCCGCGGCCGCGTCGCGACACAGCTGGCGTACGACTATTTCAAGATCACGCCGACCCGAAGGCAAAGCTCGCTGTTCTAGCCTGGATCCATTTGCATAACCCCGCCTGTGATCGCAGGTACCTGTTCGGCAAACCTGACAAACATCATTTTGCTGTTTTGTCTGCCGGTGCTTGGTGTATCTTGGCTCAATTCCCCCGTAGGGGGCGGGGAGAAGAGGGGACTTTTTGCGCCTGTTTCGAGTTCTGAGGTGTAGGGCCCATTTTCGCGCGAAACTAGCGGTCATTACGGTTCTGGCTCTGTCGGCAGCGGAGCTGCCGGCTTCCCCTTCGTCGCTGCGATTTGCACTGCTTCAGGACTCGGAAAAGAGCACTCACGGATCCAGCACACCACAATCGACTCCCGCCGTGCAGGATTCCCATGCCGCACCGCAAAATCCTTCGGCGCAGCAACCTGCCCCGAAACCTGACGTGGGGCCTCCTGCCCTAACGATCCCGCGTTTGCCGCGCCCTCCCGCCTTGGACGACTTCCTCAGCATGAAGCCGCAAGGAGAGGTCGCCCTGCAAATGGCGAAGGTTAGCGGCTTCACCCAGCGCAATCCGCACGACGGAGAAAGTGTTTCCGAGCGCACCGACGCCTACCTGGGCTA
This sequence comes from Acidobacteriaceae bacterium, assembly GCA_003134655.1. Classification (GTDB taxonomy): domain Bacteria; phylum Acidobacteriota; class Terriglobia; order Terriglobales; family Acidobacteriaceae; genus Sulfotelmatobacter. The sequence goes on along the minus strand of PLBY01000077.1, from coordinate 184,185 downwards.
CGACCAGAAGAATCTGTACATCGTGTTCGTGTGCTTCGACGATCCCAGAAAAGTGCGCGCCCGCATGTCGCGCCGCGAAGACGTCTACGACGACGACCAGGTCGAGGTTATGCTCGATACGTTCCACGACCGGCGCCGCGCGTATGCCTTCCAAACCACGCCGCTGGGCGTGCAATGGGACGCGATCTGGACCGAGGCTTCACGCGAAGAGCAGACCTCCGGGCACTTCGATACTTCGTTCGACACCGTTTGGGATTCACGAGGCAAGGTCACCGAGAGCGGCTTCGTGGTGTGGATGGCGATTCCCTTCAAGAGCCTGCGCTTTCCGGCGGCGAAGCAGCAGGACTGGGGCATCATTCTGTATCGCGGCATCACGCGCAAGACGGAAGATTCCTTCTGGCCTCACGTTTCATACAAGATTGAAGGACGACTCGGCCAGGCCGCGACGCTGCTCGGGCTCGAAGGAATTTCCCCCGGCCACAGCATCGAACTGATTCCCTACGGCCTGATGCGCGGCTTTCGCGCTCTCGATACGCGCGACCCTACCAACCCCTACTTTCAGCACGCCGTAGCCCAGGGTCAGTTCGGGATGGACGCGAAGTTCGTCATCCGCGATCACTTCGTCGTCGACATGACAGCCAATCCGGACTTCAGTCAGATCGAGTCCGAGGAGCCGCAGATCACCGTCAACCAGCGCTACGCCGTGTACTTCCCCGAAAAGCGCCCGTTCTTTTTGGAGAACGAAGACTTCTTCCGCACGCCGCTCGATTTGTTTTTCACGCGCAGCATCGGCGATCCTTCGGCCGGAATCCGGCTCACCGGAAAAGACGGCCCGTACTCGGTCGGCCTGATGGCAACCGATGATCGCAGCCCCGGCCTAGCAGTTCCTGATTACAGCCAATATTCGGGCATGCGGTCCTACTTTACGATCGCGCGCGTGAGCCGCGACATCTTCCGGCAGTCGAGCGTGGGCGCGCTTTACACCGACTGGGAGTGTCCGACCACCGGCGAATACAACCGCATCGGCGGCGTCGACACGCACCTGAAATTCAATCCCAACTGGACGCTCGACGGCCAGGCGGTCACTACGTCGAGTTACCTGAATCTGAATTGTGAAGCCAACTTCTACCCGTTCAGCTCTGGCAATCGAGGAAATAACAATTACTATGCTGGCCCGGCTGAGCGGCTCGAGCTGCGGCGCGACGGCCTGCACTTTTCCTACGACGGCACTTATAACGACATTACTTCTGGTTTCGTGTCGATCCCGGGATTCATCAATCGAGTGGACATTCGCGAGACCACGCAAGCGGCGGACTACCGCTTTCGGCCAAAGAAGGGTTGGATCGTCGATTGGGGACCGTCGGTGACCGCCCGCTATGACTTCGACCACACAGGCCTTCGCCTCGACGCCGACTACAATCCCTACTTCTCGATTCAAGGACGTGGGCAGACCGTCATTATTGTCCGTCCATATGAAGCGTTTCACGAGCGGCTGCGTCCGCAGGATTTCTGTTTCTATGGGTACGCTTTGTATTGCACTCCGACGACCTTAGGCAATCAGGACTATCACGAGCACACCAGCGGAGCCTCTTTCCAGACCGGCTATTTGAAGAAAGTGACGCTCAGCGCGGGCTATTACTGGGGACAAGGCGTAAATTTTGAGGCCCTGCCGCCCGCCCCTTTAGCGGTTCCGACGCCCTACAACCACCCTTTTCTTGCGCGGGAAGACACTGCGCAGGCCGGGCTGACGTTTCGTCCGATAAAGCCCCTGAAGATTGAGAACAGTTACCTGTTCGAACGCCTGCGCACGAACAACGACACTTTTCTTTTCGAACAGTCTCAGTTTCCCGGCATCGGCCGCGGAATCTTCAACGACCACATCCTTCGCAGCAAGTGGAACTGGCAATTCACGCCGAAGCTGTCGGTCCGTCTGATTCTGCAATACAACGCTCTGCTGGCGGGTACGCCGGGTATCGGATCGCCCTACACCTACCTGCCTACCCAGAAGGAATTCAACACCGACTTCCTCATTACCTACCTCGTGCATCCCGGCACCGCAATCTACGTTGGCTACAACAGCGACCTACAGAATCTGGATGTGGTTCCGCAGACTCCTACCTCTCCCGGCTACGTCACCAATACCGCCCGGGGCTACATCAACGACAGTCGCCAGTTTTTCGTCAAGGTGAGCTATTTGTTCCGGTTCTGAAGAAAGCTGTGAGCTTTCAGCTGTCAGCTTGGAACTGCCTGTAGGGCGAACGATCTAAAGGGTTTGGCTGATCGCTGACGGCGGATGGCTGACAGCTGTCGCGTTTGCCGAATCCTGTGGATATCCAGTAGAATCTAATATTCGAATCGAGGACGGAATTCCCATGAAAGCAGCTATTCATCCCGCATACAACGAAGTGCGCGTGCATTGCGCGTGCGGCAACGCATTTGTGACCCGTTCGACCCATAAGGGCGACATCGGTGTTGAAATTTGCTCCAGCTGCCATCCGTTTTTCACCGGCAAGCAGAAGCTGATGGACACCGCCGGCCGCGTCGAGCGCTTCCGCCGCAAGTACGCCAAGAAGGACGCACCCGCAACCCCGGCCGCGAAGTAACTGGCGCCTTTCGCCACGGCTTCGCGCGGATCAATTCAGAAATCGAGCCCTCGCTCCGGCGAGGGCTTCGTTTTGCGACACAGGTAGAATAAGACGGTGAAGAAGTTCTGGGACAACTCGGGCGCGTGTGCAGCGGACGCATGTGGCGCGGGCGCCCCCGCCCGCGCACTGCCGGTGCAACGACTCAGCCCAGCGACGTCCCTGAAGCCCGTCCCGTCGAGCCTCATGATCGGCAACGTCACCATCTCTCCCGCCACCGTCCTCGCCCCCATGGCCGGAGTGACCGATACCGTCTTCCGCCGCTTTATTCGCAACCTGGGCGGATGCGGCCTGATCATGACCGAGTTCACCTCGGCCGACGGCGTGCTGCGCAAAAAGGACCAAAAGGCCAAACGCTATCTTCACTTCTACGAAGACGAGCATCCGATCTCGGCGCAGCTTTTCGGCAGCGATCCCAACGTGATGGCCGAGGCCGCGCGCATCGTTGAGGGCCTGGGCTTCGACCTGGTGGATTTGAATCTGGGGTGCCCCGCGAAAAAAGTCGTCAAGTGCAATGGAGGCTCCGGCCTGCTGCGCGATCTGCCCGCGATTGGCAAGATTTTCGAAGCGGTCCGTGCGGCCGTGAAGATTCCCTTCACCGTAAAATTCCGCGCTGGATGGAACGATGAAGAAATCGTCTGCGTGGAACTGGCCCGCATGGCGGAAGATTGCGGATTGGCCGCCGTCGCGCTGCACGCCCGCACACGCGAGATGGGCTACAGCGGCAATGCCCGCTGGGAGTGGATCGCCGCCATCAAAGACGCCGTGAAGATTCCCGTCATCGGCAACGGCGATATTCGCAGTCCGGAAGACGCCTGCGCCATGGTGGCGCAGACCGGCTGCGACGCAGTCATGATCGGCCGCAGCGCCCCGTCGAACCCGTGGATCTTCCGGCAGATCGAGCAGTACTGCGCACCCCTTGCCGGGGCTCATGTGGGGACAGCCGCCTCCGGCTGTCCGGTCGAGCGAAGCTCGACTGAGTTCGGTATCGGCGGCGGTTTCGAAGCACAGACCTCGGGTCCACGGCCCGAAGGACAGCCGAAGGCGGCTGTCTCCACATCAGGCTCCCTCTACGACCATCCCTCCGAAGCCGACCGCTACCAGATGATCCGCACCTACTTCCAGATGCTGATCGAAGAAGAACTCCCCGACGCCGTCGGCAAGATGAAGCAGTTCGCCAGCTGGTTCACCCACGGCGTACCCGGCGGCGCAGGCCTGCGTAAAGCGATCTACGAATCGAAGAGCGCGCCAGAGATCCTGGCGCGCGTAGAAAAATTCTTCGAAGCCAGATTGTGTGGCGCGGGCGCCCCTTCGGCAAGCTCAGGGCAGGCTCCCACCCGCGAAACGGCCGGCGCGATTCTGGCGCGCAATAGCTAGAAAACTAATCCGGCCACTGAATCCGCTCAAAGATCTCGCGCAGCCGTTTCCCCTTGTTCGGATTGACCATCTCGACGAACGCCACGCGCCCCTCAAGATGCGCCCGAAAGCGCGGCCTGCCCTCGCGATTCTGACTCACCGGTCCCAGTCGAACGCAGTTGGTCAGCACAGCCTTCAGTTGGTCGAAATCGCGTCGAGCAATGTTTGGACGCTGGTTGGTCACGAGTCCCGCCAGATGCTGCCGCACTCCCTGGCGCATGACCCGCGTCTTGCGATGATTCACCGCGAACCCTTCCTCCAAGAGAATTGCTGCGACGTGCAACCCGAAGCGCTCGACACTCTTCTCGAATCCCTCACCGCCAGAAAACGCGAGATCATCGGCATACCGCGTGTAACTCGCGCCCGCGAATTCGGCCAGAGCCGCCAACCGGCAATCCAGCCGGTAAAAGGAAATATTCGCCAGCGCCGGCGATGTAGGTGCGCCCTGCGGCAGATGCGGCCGCGCATACAACCGCCGTGCCTCGACGACACATACCGGCCCAAGATCCGCCGCGACCTCGTTCCAGACGTCGCGCGGCGTGGCGTTCGTGCAAACTCCGCCAAGCAGATCCGCTACCGCTTCGGGGTATCCCAGCGTCCGAAACAAGTTCTGAATGCGCACCCCGCCAAAGGTGGGAAAGAAATCTCGCAAGTCCATTCGCAACACAACCCGCTGGCCCACATGCGGCGCGACAAATGTCTTGATCGATCGGCCCTTCACGAATCCATGCACCGCCGGATGCGGCGGGATCCTGTCCAGAATCCAAAGCAGAATCTGCCGCTGCAAGTCTTTTAGGCGCGGCTTCGGGGCCTCAATCAATCGAACGCTGCCGAACCGCTTGGCCAGAATCCGGTAGTGATAGTGCCGCAGCTGCTCGCCCGATCTTTTGTATCCCAGCGCCTTCAGGTCGGCGAACCATCGCAGCTCACCGGGATCGAGCCCAAGCCATTTTGCCAAGTCTCCTGGAGAGTCGATCGCGGGAACGTCCCAAGTGCCAGCTGCCGCTGCGGGCTGCATCTCCTGCGGTGCGGTCAGTACTTCTTTCACTAGCAGTTCGTCGGAATATTTCGACCGCGCGCTCTGAAATCCAGGGTCGTTCCTGAGAAACTGAACCACATCCCGGTGTCGAGGACGCGTCCCGGTTCCAAATTTTCCTAGATAGCGCAGCGCGAGCGGACGAACCCAACGCCAAGACTTGCCCAGCGTACAACTGCAGCGATAGACGAGGAGTTCAACGGTTGGTTCGCCGGCGAGAAGAGCCTGGGCCAGCGCCCCGAGAAGAGAAGAGTCCTGCATGACAAACCGCGGCGGAATGCTCCAACGAGTCTGACCTTGCGTGAGCAATACTGCACCGGAGCGCAGAGACGCTCATGCGACGAAAATCCCACCTACTCAAGTTCCCCTGGGGTAACCCCAGAGAGGCCCGGCCAAGCCCGAAAGCCCAGTCCAAGCCAAGCTTGGAGCATTCCACCGCGCGGGCACAATATAGCAGTTTTGAGAGATGTGGCGCGGGCGCCCACGCCCGCGAATTCTCCAGGTTCAGCCCTCTTCGATTTGTCCTTTGCCCCGCCTTCTTGCGCAGCAACCTTCTTAACGTCCAACGATCCGCCATCTTCTCCCGCGCTCCACGTCCCGACTAGCTTGTCGTCCGCGATGTGCAAAGAGATGGTGCCAGGGCCGCCGGCGTCAAACTCGATCGTGACCGCTTCTGCCTGGTGGGAACCGCCGGTGATCGGAAAATCTCCGTGCGAGGAGTGGATTGTGCCGGAGAGCGCACCTTCTTTTTCGGTCAAATCGATGGCGACTGTGATGACCTCTTCCGCCTTGTTCTTGGCGGAGCCTTCGTAGCGGCCCGTCAAAGATGCCTTGGCGGGCGCGCTTTTGTCCTGCTGGGCTTGGGCCACGCAACACAGCGCGAGCATCACGAACGCGATGCACCAGCGTTCAGCCACGAATATTCGACCAAGCTTAACAACGTTCTTCTGCGACATTTCGATTCACACTCCCTTCGCTACCATCTTTCCCAACTCATCCCTCTCCACGTACGCCCACGGCGTCTTCGGATCATGCGTGAAAACCGTGAGCCACTTTTCCGGCACTGCCTGAGCATAATACTGCTTTTTGCTCGCAATCGTTTGCAGCGGATAAAGGTCGAAGCCCATGCCCCAGGTCAGGTCGATATGCGCCGTCGTCGGCATCAGATCGGAGATATAGCAGGCCGTCTTGCCCTGACTTTGCACGATCACGGCCTGCATGTGCTCGGTGTGCCCGGGAAACGTCTTCACCGAGATGCCGGGAACAATTTCCTCGCCGCCCTTGAGCAGCGTCATCTGGCCGCTCTCGACCAGCGGATCGTAGTTCTCCGAGATGAAGCTGATCGAATCGCGCTCGCTGGGATGTCGCGCATACTGCCACTCGCCTTCGGGCGCATAATACTTCGCGCGCGGAAACGTCGCCACGAATTTGCCATTCGAATCGCGCACGGTGTTCCATCCGCAGTGATCGAAATGCAGGTGCGAGTTGATGACGATGTCGACATCCTCCGGCGCGACGCCGCCCGCCGCAAGATCGTTGAGCAATCCTGCCGGCTGCCCATAAAACTTCGCCATGCGCGACGAGAGCTTGTTGCCCATCCCGGTCTCCACCAGCACGGTCTGCTTGCCGGTGCGGATGACGAGCGTATTCAGTCCGGCCGTCACGTAATTCTTGTCGTCGGCCGCAACCTTGCGTGACCACATCACTTTTGGAACGACGCCGAAAAATGCGCCGCCATCGAGCGGGTAAGTGCCGTCCGAAAAAACGCTAAGTTCGAAGTCGCCGAGAGTAAGCCGGTGCATCAAGCTAGTGTGCCATAGCGAATCCTCTACGCCGTGTCATCCTGAGGCCGGCGCTTTTTGCAGGCCGAAGGATCTATGCACCTTGCTGACTGAGAAGATTAGCCGTAGTGCCGATGAAGTGAACAGAAATCCACAGCCTTAACCCGGAATCGTGTGACATCTGACCTTGCCTCAGATCTTGAAGTGCGGCATTATATGCACCGGCGTCGCCGTGGGTGAACCCAGAACGGGCCAGCCAAGTGCTGTGTTTTCAAGATTTTGACCTCTAACCCCNNAGTGGGGGTACTAACCAGTAAACTTCCCATTTCGGTCCTCTATTTCGAGCTTCTCTTCGCAAATTTTCCTCGCCGAGCGCGCTTGGAGCTTTCCGCATCCCTGCAGCATCTAATGTTTATCAGTTGATTACTCCTTAAAACAGTCAATCTGGAACGGAGAAACGCCATGATTCAGATTCGTCCCAGCCGGGAACGTGGAGGCGGAAACCACGGCTGGCTCAAAACTCATCACACCTTCAGCTTCGGCGATTACTGGGATCCGAAGTGGATGGGATTCCGCTCGCTGCGCGTCATCAACGAAGATTGGGTCGCGCCCAACACTGGATTTCCCACGCACCCGCATCGCGACATGGAAATCATCACGTACGTTCTCGAGGGCAAGCTCGAGCACAAAGACAGCCTGGGAACGGGATCGGTGATTCTTCCCGGCGATGGACAGCGCATGACCGCGGGTAGCGGGATTCGCCACAGCGAGTTCAATCCGTCGACGACCGACGCGGTGCATCTGCTGCAGATCTGGATTCAGCCGGAGAAGGCCGCTCTGCCTCCGAGCTACGAGCAGAAGTCATTTCCCGAGGCGCAGAAGCGAGGCAAGCTGAGGCTGATCGCGTCGCGTGATACCGGCGATGGATCGGTGAAGATCAATCAGGACGCGAATCTTTACGTCACGCTGCTCAAGGCCGGAGAAGAAGTCACGCACGAGTTCCCCGCCGGACGTCACGGCTGGCTGCAGGTCGCGCGCGGTGCAGTCGAGTTGAACGGGAAGCCGCTCGCGCAGGGCGACGGCGCTGCGATCAGCGACGAGAAGAAGCTCAGCATCAAGGGCACTCAGGACTCGGAAGTACTGCTCTTCGACCTGGCATAAATCTGGAAATCCCGAAGTATATTGTCCTGAGCGAGACGGGTTTTGTCTTGCGAAGGATCTGTGCACCTCTCGGCCGCTGAGATAATGCATAGATCCTTCGCGGCAAAGGCCGCCGCTCAGGATGACAAAGCTCGGATTGGTGTTGCTCTTATGCCGCGCCCTGCTGGTGTCACCGTCATTTCCGCGCTCTTCTTTCTGGCCGCGATCTATCTGTGGACAATTGGTGTCGTGAAGCTGCTCGCGCCCGAGGCGATCTCGCTGATGAGCGGAGCGCAGCTCATGTATGGACTGGAGCTCGCGGGTCCGTACATGGCGATGCTCGTCGGTAGTGGTTACGCGCTCGTCGGTTGGGGATTGTTCCGGCTACACAATTGGGCGCGCGGGGCCGCGATGCTGGTGATGGCGGTCGCCGTCGCATCGCTCGTCCCGAAGATTTCGATGGCGGAACTCGGTGTTCCGGTAATCTGGTACGGGTTCCAGATCGCGCTGCGCGCGGCCGTTGCGTGGTATCTGGCGCAAGCGCCCGCCGTCGTTGACGCGTTCGCCGGGAAAACGCCTGCGCTGTAGGAATACTTCCTGCGCGCGGACCCTTCGGCGTTGCTCAGGGCAAGCTGCGTCCGCCGCTACGAGGACCCTCTCACTGCCCTTCTTGCAGCTCGCGAATCCAGATGTTGCGGTAGCGCACGGGATTGCCGTGGTCTTGCAGCTGGAGCGGCATTTTGTCTGGACCAGCTTTGTAAGGAGGACGCTCGCCGTGTGCGGTTGGGCCCGTGAGTTCTACGTTGTCCTGCACGAGCACGCCATTGTGCAGAACGGTTACACGTGCGGGTTGAGTGACCTTGCCATCTTTGAAGTGCGGGCGGTGAAAGATGATGTCGTAGGTCTGCCACTGCGCCGGAGGACGCGCAGCATTTACCTGCGGCGGATATTGTCCGTAGACTGCGGAAGCCTGTCCGTCGGCGTAGGTCTTGTTCTCGTACGAGTCGAGTACCTGGATCTCATAGGTGCTCATCAGGAAGACGCCGCTGTTGCCGCGCTCCTGGCTCTCTCCCTTGCCCGGTGAAGGCTCGGCGAACTCCACGTGCAGCTGGCAATCTCCGAAGGAGTCGCGCGTAGAAATGTTGCCGGTCTTGGCTACGACCTCCATGTAGCCGTTTTCGACTTTCCATCTTGCAGGCTTGCCGTCGCCGTCGACCCAGCGCGACAGGTCTTTACCGTCAAAAAGGACTACAGCGTCCGACGGAGCGTGTCCGGGAGCGTCCTGCGTGCTTGCGGTTCCGGGATCGACAATTGGCGGCAATGGGCGATTGAGGTCGTGAATCTTCCATTTCATGGGAGCTTGTGCGGCGGAAAGTTGGACGAGCGAAATCAGAAAGACTGCTGTGAGTGACGAAAAGGTTCGGGTCATGAGCGGCGCCTCGAGCGCCGGAGAACATGATACCGAAACTTTGCCACGGATCAACACGGATTCGTACGGATCAAGCCCAAGTGAAGCGGATTTAATCCGTGCAATTCTGTGTAATCCGTGGCGCGTCTTATCACTTTGCTTCTGCCGATTCTTTCTGGCCGACGCGCGGGCTGACCTCGAACATCATCTTGCCTGCTTTCTTGTCGGCTTCGACGATGATGTGATCGCCGTGCAGGACCTCGCCGTCGAGGATCTTCAGCGCGAGTGGATCCTGCACCAACTTCTGGATCGAGCGCTTCAGCGGCCGCGCACCGAAATTCGGGTCATAGCCTTGCGTGAACAGAAGCTCTTTCGCTGCGTCGGTCAGTTCGAGCGAAATCTTGCGGTCGGCGAGCAGGCGGCGAACGTCTTCCAGCCGCAGTTCAACGATCTTGACCAGTTGTTCTTTGCCGAGCGGGCCGAAGACGATGATGTCGTCGACGCGGTTGAGGAACTCGGGCTTGAAATGGGTGTGCAGCAGGCTCAGGACCTGCTCGCTGGCCTTTTCGAATTCCTCCGGCGTGCGCACATGGTCCGACTGCAAATAGCTGGAGCCGATGTTCGACGTCATGATGATGATGGTGTTCTTGAAGTCGACTACGCGGCCTTTGCCGTCGGTCAATCGGCCATCGTCCATCATCTGGAGAAGAATGTTGAAGACGTCGGGATGTGCCTTTTCAATTTCGTCGAAGAGCACGACCGCGTACGGACGGCGGCGAACCTGCTCGGTGAGCTGCCCGCCTTCTTCGTAACCAACATAGCCCGGAGGCGCGCCGATCAGGCGAGAGACCGAGTGCTTCTCCATGTATTCGGACATGTCGATGCGGAGCAGTGCGTGTTCATCGTCGAAGAGAAATTCGGCGAGCGCGCGGGCAAGTTCGGTCTTGCCCACGCCCGTTGGACCTAAGAAGATGAACGAGCCGATGGGACGCTTGGGATCGCTGAGTCCTGCGCGCGAACGGCGAATGGCATTGGCCACGCGCTCCAGAGCCTGGTCCTGGCCGACGACGCGCAGGCGCAGGCGCTCTTCCATGGTGACGAGCTTCTTGACTTCGCCCTCGAGCATCTTTGAGACCGGGATTCCGGTCCATTTGGAGACAATGCGCGCGACGTCTTCTTCGTCGACTTCTTCTTTCAGCATGCGCTTGCCGCCCTGGTTCTCCATTTGCTTGCTGAGCTTGGCCAGTTCGTCTTCTGCCCGAGGGATTAGACCGTATTGAATTTCCGATGCGCGTTGAAGATTTCCCCCGCGCGTCTCGGCTTGGTTTTCTGCTTTCAGCTTTTCAATCTGCTCTTTGAGGGCGCGAACGCGGGCGATGAGATCTTTCTCTTTCTTCCAGTTGGCCTTGAGCGTGTTGGATTTCTCGCGGATTTCGGCGAGTTCTTTCTCGATGATCGCCAGGCGCTCGCGGGAATTTGGGTCGTCTTCTTTTTTCAGCGCCTGTTTTTCGATTTCGAGTTGCGTGGCTTTGCGGTCCAGTTGATCGATGTCGGTAGGCAAGGAATCGATCTGGATGCGCAAGGAAGACGCGGCCTCGTCAATGAGGTCGATTGCCTTGTCGGGCAGGAAGCGATCGCTGATGTAACGGTGCGAGAGCGTGGCCGCTGCAACGATGGCCGAGTCTTTGATACGCACGCCGTGATGCACTTCGTACTTTTCCTTGAGGCCGCGAAGGATCGAGATGGTGTCTTCGACGTTGGGCTCGCCGACGAAGACGATCTGGAAGCGGCGTTCGAGGGCCGTGTCTTTTTCAATGTACTTGCGGTACTCGTTGAGCGTGGTGGCGCCGACGGCGCGCAGCTCACCGCGAGCGAGTGCGGGCTTCAGCATGTTCGAAGCGTCGATGGCGCCTTCGGCCGCTCCGGCGCCGACCAGCGTGTGCAGCTCGTCGATGAAGAGAATGATCTGGCCTTGCGAGTCTTCGATTTCCTTGAGGACAGCCTTCAGGCGGTCTTCGAACTCGCCGCGATATTTCGCTCCGGCCAGCATCCCTCCAAGGTCGAGTGCGACCACGCGTTTGTTCTTCAGAGCTTCGGGGACGTCGCCGGAAATGATGCGCTGCGCGAGGCCTTCGACGATGGCAGTCTTGCCGACGCCGGGCTCGCCGATGAGCACAGGATTGTTTTTCGTGCGGCGCGAAAGGACCTGGACGACACGGCGGATTTCTTCGTCGCGTCCGATGACAGGATCGAGCTTGCCGCGGCGCGCTTGCTCGGTGAGGTCGCGAGCATATTTGTCCAGGGCCTGGAACTTGGCTTCGGGATTCTGGTCGGTGACCTTTTGCGAGCCGCGGACAACCGCGAGCGCCTTCAGAATCGCGTCGTTGGTTGCGCCGTGGGCAGCGAGGATCTGCTGGCCCGGATCGCGCTTGAGGCTGGTGATGGCCAGTAGCAGGTGCTCGGTGGAGACGTATTCGTCCTTAAAATTGGAGGCTTCTTTGAAGGCCTGCTCGAGCAGCTTGTTGACTTCGTTGGAGAGCGTGACTTGGGCGGATTCTCCGGAAACCTTGGGGAGTTTTTCGATTTCTTTGTAGATTTCGGACAGGACGGCTTGCGGGCCGATGCCGATTTTTTCGAGCACGGGCGGGACGATGCCTTCCTTGTCTTCGAGCAGCGCGGCGAGCAGGTGAATCGGACGCAACTCGGGATTGCCGTGCTCGGAGGCGAGCTGGTTCGCGCGCTGGACGGCTTCCTGCGCTTTCACGGTGAACTTGTCCCAACGGATTGCCATGATGAACTCCAGTTTCTAGCTTCTTCCTTGCACTTGCAAGTGTGGCGGCGAGGACGCCGCCACGACAGCCGGCGAGACGCCGGCGCTACAACAAAACGGGAGGCGGGCATTTCTGCCGCTTCCCGCCAAAAGCAACCGAGCTGCGCTCGATGACCGGGTCTGAGACCCGGTCCCACACGAGCACCTAGATTACGCGGCTTTGCTGGGGGCCTTGGCTTCGATCGACTTCTCGCTGCCGACGTTGACCTTGATCTGTTTCGGCTTGGCTTCGGCCTTCTTGGGGAGGTTGATCTTCAGCACGCCCTTGTCGTAGGTCGCCGAAACGTTGTCGGTGTCTACGGTGGTGGGCAGAGTGAAGGTGCGGGTGAAGCTGCCGTACTGGCGCTCCACGCGGCGGTAGTTCTCTTCTTTCTCTTCCTTTTCAATCTTGCGCTCGCCGTGCACAGTGAGGGTGTTGTTCTCCACGCGGACGTCGATGTCTTTCTCGTCGATTCCGGGCACTTCGATCTTCAAGGTGACCTTGTGTTCGTCTTCGTAGACGTCGACGGCGGGGGCAAAGCTGGAAGTGGTCAGAGCCTCGTCCTGGCTTGCGCTGCTGTAGGAATCGCGGAACACGCGGTTGATGCGGTCCTGCAGGGTGGCAAACTCACGGAATGGCTCAAAACGGGTTAATACGGTCATGGCTAAGTCCTCCTCAGGAATTTGGTGGTCCGATTTGTTTCAAGAAGTTCGCGACCGGCTCTGGGAACTAACTCAGGAGCTGCGGTCACCTCATTAGACGCGTAGTTAGCGTAAAAGAAGCATAAAAGTTGAGTGTATTAATGTCAACTTACGAATTATGCTTGTTTTCAATATCTTACAGAAGCAATAACGCACTTTAGATACGAGGTTTCGGAGACATTCAGGAGAACTGGATGGTCTTTGGCTTGTCCGCGCACCTCGATGAGGCGCAGGGTGCGGTGGGCGTCGAGGGCGGCGGAGGCTAGCATTTCAAGGAAGTTGGGCTGGCTGACGTGGTAGGAGCAGGAGCAGGTGACGAGAATGCCGCCGGGACGGAGCATCTTCAAGGCGCGCAAATTGAGCTCCTTGTAGCCGCGAAGGGCCGCGTCGAGGTCGCGCTTGCTCTTGGCGAAAGCGGGCGGGTCGAGGACGATGGCGTCGTAATGGCGATCGGAGGAGGAGTAGTCCTTCAGGAGGTCGAAGGCGTTGGCCTCGATCCACTCGATTTCCTTTCCCTTGAGAAATGTCTGATTCAGCTTGGCGTTCTGGTCGGCGACTTCGAGTGCGGGACGCGAGCTGTCGACGCCGGTGACTTGCGAACAATGAGGAGCGAGGTGGAGGGCGAAGCCCCCTTGATAGCAGAAGACGTCGAGGGCCTCTCCCTTGGCGTAGTGGGCGGCGGCGGCGTAGTTCTCGCGCTGGTCGAGAAAGGCTCCGGTCTTCTGGCCTTCGAGGGCGTCGTAGAGGAACTGAACCCGGTTCATGGTGAAGGTGGTGGCGGACTTATCGCCCTGCAGGAGGCCGGAGGCGCGAGGCGGAAGAGTCTCGAGTTCGCGGACCCGCGGGTCGACACGCTCGATGAGGGACGCTGGGTGCAGGCGGGCGGTCAGCTCGGCTAGGATCGCTTCGCGTACGGGATCGGCGTCCATGGCCTGGGTGAGGATCTGCAGGGAGAGGATGTCGCCGTAACGGTCAACGATGAGGCCGGGGAGGAAATCGGCTTCGCTGAAGACGACGCGGTAGGCTTCGGTGTCTGTTACCAGAGGCGCGCGGTACTCAATCGCGGCGGCGATTCGCTGGCGAAGGAGCGCGGGAAGATCAGTGACTGGATCATGCGAGATCATGCGGATGGCGATTTGCGAGGAGCTGGAGTAGAGGGCGCTGCCCAAGGGCTTGCCGCGGTGGTCGGTCACGCGGATCAGCGAACCGGGGAGGACGTCGTCGGCGGAGATGATGTCGGAGCGGTAGACCCAGACGTGGCCGTCTTTCAGGCGGGTGGCGCCGCGGGGGGAGATCTTGACGGTGGGGAGAGTGTCGGGAGCTTTCGGCATGCAGTCATCTTAAACGTAGAGAGCCCGGGCGCTGCGGGCAGGGTCGAGCTGCGCTCGCCGACCGGGCCAATGAGCCCGGTCCCACACAAACAAAACCCAAGCGCAACCTGGACAGCCGAAGGCGGCTGTCCCCACATGGTCCTAGCCCTGCCCTCGTCCTAGGAAGACTTGCGCAGGAGGAAGATCATTTGTTCGGCCGTGTTGTCGAGGGGAGTCTTGGCGAAGGACCCGTACTCTGCGACTGGCTCAAGTCCCGCCAGCTTGAACAGGGTGCGCAGGTGCGGGTAGGTGTAGTAGCAGAGGCGGAAGGCTTCCGTCTCTTCGAGGATCAGGTCGCCCGACTGGTAGGTGCGGAAGATGAAGGTGAAACTGAAGATCTGATTGATCTTATCGATCGCGTCTTTGCGGAAGAAGCGGCGCACGAGCTTTGTGGGATCGCAAGGCGGGGTTCACTCCATCTCGGGGACTTCTTCTCCGACTCTTGTCCAGATCATGTCGAACTTGGGATAGAAAACGTCGAAGGCGAGGATGCCGGTGTCGGTCAGATGGGCGGCGGCTGTTTTGAGAGCGGCGACCTGGTCTTCGACGGTGAACATGTTGTTGCATGGGGCGGAAAGGGATCATCACCAAGGGGAATTTTCGGCTTAGGCGGAAGCTTCGCATATCGCCTTCGTGTACCGTGATTCGCTGGCGGACCTCTTGCGGCTCGAGGGCGAGATTCTGGTTCAGGACGTCCAGCATCGGGAGGGAATTGTCGACTCCGCAGATCTCGATGCCCTTGCGCGCGATGGGGAGGAGGACGCGGCCGGTGCCGCAGGCGATTTCCAGAACTGGACCGCGGGATTGGTCGGCTAGGTCGAGGTAGAAGGGGAGGTCAACCAGATCCTGCTTGGCGGCGTAGGCGCCGTCGTAGTACTTGGCGATGACGTGGTAGGTGTCGAGGGCGGACATCTGACTTTCTCCTGAGAGGGTGGAGAAATCTTAAATTACCAGCTGTCGATTCGGCGCTGGCAGGGTCGAGCTGCGCTCGACGACCGGGCCAATGGGCCCGGGCCTACATAAACCTCTTAGCTGGCGGCTTGCTCGGTCGGTGCGACAGGCGACTGTGACTTGACGTGAGATCCCGTCGCGGCTTCGTGGCGGGCTAGATCCAGGTCGGCGCGAAGTGAGTCCAGCGCCACCATGGGAAGCTCATTGCCGAAGGCGTCGAGTTCGCCTTCGCTCCAACCGCCGTTCAGGCGCATGGCTCCGGGAATGTCTTCGGGGAAGGCCTGGCGGTAATCGCCTTCGCGGATGAGGATGTCGCCGATGAGGCGTCCGGTGTGGACGTCGTAGACGCGGCGGCTGGACTGCCCACGGGCGGTGGTCAGGCATAGGAACACTTCGCCGATTCCGCCAAACTCTGCGCGGTAGTACCAGGCTTGGGGAGCGTCGATTTTAGGATGATGGCGTTTGGGACGCGTGGTCGAGGGCTTCAGGTCGGCGAGTTCGTCGGCGGGATTGAAATACAGGATCCGCTGACAGGAGTCGCAGACGATGGTCTGCAGGCCGGAGCGAACTTCGTTGTACGTCTGGGGCCTTAGCATGACGCGACAGGCCATACATTTCTGCTCGCGGACTTCGGAGAGGCCGCTCCCGCGGAATTTGGACACGCGCTCGTAGTGGCGGAGCAGGTCTTCGTTGACGCTTGTGCGGATCTGGTCACGCTTAGCGCGCCACTCGGCCAGAAGCTTTTCGTCCTTCGCTGTAAGCAGGCGGGCTTCTTCTTTTTCTTTTTCGATCTCGGCGGTTTCGGCTTTCAGTTCAGCTTGCGCGGCCTTGACTTCTTTATCACGCGCGTCAGCGTTGACCATCAGCTCGAGAATCTTGTCTTCGTTGCCGGCGATTTCTTTTTCGGCGAACTGTATTTCGTGCAGCAACGCCTTGTACTGGTCGTTGGTCTTTACGTCGAGCGACTGATCGCGGTATTTGGAAATCTTTCCGCGGAGATCGTTGATGGCGGTGTCGTACTTGCGGCGGGCGGCCTCATCGGCCTTGACAGCAGCTTGAGCTTTTTCCAGCTGGGCCTTTGTCCCTGCCAATTTCTGCTCGATGACGGCGACGCGCTTGGGGAATTCGGCAACCTCGTCTTGCAGACGGCAGATTTCCTTGTCGGTATCTTGCAGTTTCAGCAGGTTTTCTATGTCAGGAAGCATTGAATATGTATTGATTCTAGCATGCGGGGGAGCGCGATTTACGGGCTTGGGACGAGAATCGCGACGGCCTGCCGAGCGCCCGGATCAGGCTGTTCTCAAGCCGGATCAGTTCAGTCCCTGGAGCAGGTAGAGCTCCGAGAGGTCTCGCAAGGTATTAAAGGCGAAGGATTGACCGTCCGGAGTCGCCGCAACGCGGGTGATGCCGAAGCCTCCGGTGGGGTCGTGCATTTCCAGGGTCCGGACGAGTTGGCGCTCGCCAGTATCGATGTGAAGGCGATATACAGTCGCGGTCAGCCCGCTGGGGTTGACGATCAGAGCTACCTTTCCGTCGTCCGTTACTAGAATCGGTCGCTCACCCGGCTGCATTCCCTTGATCTCGCGAGTTGGCGAGGCGGCGTCGACAGGAACAAGATCGGGAAGGGGCTTATTACTGCGCACGATCAGAAATTTTCCATCAGGAGTGACGGCCCCAACGCGGGTGCCTTCGGGCGAGAGCGGCTGCAGCTTTGCCGAAGCGGGGTCAAACAAAAAGAATCGGGCCTGGTGTCCCGGCTCGTTGGCGAGAAAGACAACGCGACGGCTATCTGCCGCAAATCCCCAGGGCACAATGTTTTCGATGCCGGTGGGCTTAAGCGCGATGACTTCCCCTGCCCCGGTCGGAATCAAGGAGGAGCGAGGTGGGTTGCTGGGAATGTTCGCGAGCACCCATTTCTGATCGGGGGAGAGGGCAACGCCGTAACCTTCGCCCAAACGGACCGCGGGAGAGCCGTCCGTCTTGCGCAGGAAGATCGTGCCCATTGATCCTCCCCCTTTTCCACCTTCGTGAAACAGGAACTTGCTTGCCATCGGGTGAGAGGGCGCCAAGCACGGCACGGTCGAGCCAGGTCAGTTCTCTTTCGGGGGTTTTGGAATCCGTAAAAAAGATTTTGCGCTCACGATCGTCGATGGCAATCACAGCCGTACCATCGGCGGATACATCGTGCAGCGTCAAATCCCCCGGAGCCGCGGCGAGGAGACGAAACGTTCCGGACATCGTAACGGCCATCAGACGCCGGGCGATGGTAGTGACGGTGGGGTCTGCGGTGAACCACACTTCATCGCCCTTAGGTGACCAAGCCAACCCGTAGAGGCTGGAGAAATCTCCGAACGACTTTGCGGTGCCCGTTCCGTCGGAATTGATGAGGGTGATGGAGCCGCGATCATCTCCCCTTGTGGGGTGCTGACAAAAGGCGATTCGCTTGCCATCGCGCGATATTCGAGGATGGCTGATCCAGGTGGGTGCCGCCACTTTGTAAATGACCTTGCCGGCGGGATATTCAATGCGGTTGTCTTTGTCGACCGTCCTCACGACCAGCAAGCTCGATCCATCGGGAGACCAGTCAGACCATTCCACGTTCTCCAGCATTTCTCGCGGCGCCGTTCCACCTGTGAGGGGAGTGCGGCCCAAAGTGCCCACGGTTCCAAACAATCCCGGGAGCGTTGCGGGCTTCAGGGAAACCGCGATTTCTCCCTGAGAGGAAATGCCGAGAAGGTCGACCTGGCTCAGCCCGACGGGCCGCGACTCGATGCTGTCTTGCCGGGTGGAGAAAAGTTCCGGAGGGCTGCCGCCCCACGCCGCGGCGTAGATGACGGTGCGATTATCAGGCGCAAAACGCGCGCTGAGAACGGTTCCCTTGCGGAAGGTCAGTTGGTGATAGGTGACCTCGGAAGATGGCTTGGCCTTGTGGCCGAGCATGTAGCCCAAGCCAGCGCCGATCGCGACCAGCAGGAGAGTGATCGGCAGTTGAATCCGGCGCAGTCTCTGGATCGAGGAGGGCTTGGCCACCTGGCCTGCGGAAGAGCCCGAATGCTGCGACAAGGCATCGAGATCGAAAGCCAGATCACGGGCTGACTGGAAACGCTGGTCTGGACTTTTTTCCAGGCAGTGGCGCGTGATGCGCTCGAGCGCCGGAGAGATGTTGCGATTCAGCTCCGTCAGTTCGGGCGGGTCTTCTTTCAGGATGGCCGTCATGGTCTCAGCCGCAGTGTCGCGACTGAAGGCACGCTTGCCGCTCAGCATCTCAAAGAAGATGGCGCCGAAGGCGAAGATGTCGGAACGATGATCGACCGCAATGCCGCGCACCTGTTCCGGAGACATGTAGCCGGCGGTGCCCAGAACTTGTCCGGCCTCGGTGAGCGCAACCTGGAAGGAGGTCAGGGTCTGCGCGGCGTTGGACTCAGACCCGCCTGGCGCAATCTTGGCGAGGCCGAAGTCGAGAATCTTTACGCGTCCGTCTTTCGTGAGGAAGATGTTCTCGGGTTTCAGGTCGCGGTGGACGATTCCTTTTTCATGTGCTGCGGCCAGGCCCTCGGCAATTTGAATTGCGAGGTCAACTGCTTTGCGTGACGACAAGACTCCACCGTGCAAGCGCGCACGCAGGGTTTCTCCTTCCAACAGTTCGCAGACCATGTAGGGAGCGCCATCGTGGGTTCCGATGTCATGCACCGCGAGAATGTTGGGGTGATTGAGAGCGGCGACGGAACGAGCCTCCTGCTCGAAACGGCGTAAGCGGTCGGGGTCGGCCGCGAATGACGCGGGAAGCACTTTGACGGCGACGATGCGATCGAGGCGGGAGTCGCGGGCTCGGTACACTTCTCCCATGCCGCCGGCGCCGACCGGACCAAGAATCTCATAAGGGCCTAATTTGGTGCCGGAGGTCAGGGACATGAGTGCGCGTCATTATATCCTGCGACAGCGACGACGAAGCAGGTCGAACGGTGCGTCTGCCTTGCTGGGGTTAGTGTAATCTGCGCCACCTCGCGCTGATGGGGCCGGGGCAGTGTACACTCGATGGTTCGCGCCTTGTGCGTCTGCAGTTACTTCTTCCTGTGAGGTCGCTTCGTGAAAAGACAGATTTCCTTGATTGCCTGCTTTGTCGTGTTCGCTTTCATCTTCGGGACTATCTCCCCTGCTCCGGCGGGAGCGCAAACTGAGCCTACCAAGCCGCTGACGATTGAAACGATCTACCAGCCGTGCGGGTTGGGGGGGCGCGGCCTCGAGAATGCAGAGTGGAGTCCGGACGGGACCAAGCTCACATATGTGCAGCGTGACGAAAAGGGAGAGAAGGGCGAGTTGTGGTACGTGGACGCGGCCACCGGCGAGAAGAAGATGCTGGTGAGTGCGGCGAAACTGGCGTCGCTCGATCCGGATGTGAATAAGGTGAAAAACGAGCGGGAGAAGGAGCGGCTGACGCGGTATCACGTGGCGGCATATTTGTGGGCGCCGGATTCGAAGCACTTGATTTTCGATTCGCAGGGGCAACTGTGGATGTACGACCTGGGGACCGAGACGGCGGTGCAGTTTACGTCGGCGGGTGATCCGAGTGGAGATCCGAAGTTTTCTCCCGACGGTGGGCACGTGGCGTACGTGCGCAAACACAATCTGTATGTTCGTCCGGCGAGCGGCAAGAGTGAGAAGGCGTTGACGAAAGATACTGGCGACAATTTGTTCAATGGCGATATCGACTGGGTCTACGCGGAAGAACTGGCGGTGCGCAGCAACTATTTCTGGTCGCCTGACAGCAAAGAGATCGTGTTCCTGCACATGGACGAGAGCAAGGTGCCAGTCTATCCCATCACGGATTGGATGCCGACCCATCCGAGCGTGGAGAACGAAAAGTATCCCAAGGTGGGCGATCCGAATCCGGTGGTGAAGCTCGGAGTGGCGGATGCGGAAAAGGGCAAGGTGCGGTGGATTTCGCTGACGGCGGATGAAGAGGCGTACATCCCGCGGTTTGGTTGGGTGCGCGAAGGAGTCATCTGGGCGGAAGTGCTGAACCGCACCGAGGACAAGATGGACCTGTATTTCGTGGATGCGAAATCGGGCAAGTCGCGGATTGTGCTGACTGAGAGTACGCCCGGGGCATGGATTGACTTTGAGCATCTTGAGGTTCGATTCCTGAAGTCGTCGGGACAGTTTCTATGGCCGAGTTGGCGCGATGGCAACATGCATCTTTATCTGTACAGCTTTGACAAACAGAATCCAATGGCCGCGGATGCAAAGCTCGAGCGGCAACTGACCAAGGGCGACTTCGAGGTGCTGGGCATTGAGGGAGTGGACGAGGCTGCGGGAACCGTGTTCTTCTCGGCGAATAAAGATGATCCGCGGCAAGTGCACATTTTTTCGGTGCAGTTGGATGGATCGGGCTTCAAGACGCTGACCACGGAAGAGGGTATGCACATTGGAAATTTCAGCGACGACGGCAAGCACTATACGCACATGTTCTTTGGGCCAAAGAATTCGCCGAGCGTGACCTTGTGCGCAGTGGGAGGGGCGTGCAATCCAGTGTGGCAGGCGAAGAACACCATCGCCGAATACGGGCTGCGCGCGCCCAAGCAGCTGGAGTTCAAGGCCGATGATGGGACGGTGCTTTACGGGCGGTTGCTGCTGCCTCCGGACCCTCCGGCTGGCGGGAAGATTCCGCTGATCATCAACATTTACGGCGGGCCGGCGGCGCAGATGGTGAGGAAGTCGACGCCGGATCCGTTCGACGAAATTCTCGCGCGGAAGGGATTCGCGATCTTCGCGGTCGACAATCGCGGGACGCCGGGCCGGGACCGAAAGTTCCAGACCGCAATCCGGCACGAGTTTGGCGCGATTGAGTTGAAAGATCAACTGAGCGCTCTGGATCAGCTGTTGGCGCAGTATCCGCAGCTCGACAAAGATCGGATCGCGATCTGGGGATGGTCGAACGGCGGTTCGATGACGGTGTATGCGATGACGCATTCGGACCGCTTTCGCGCGGGAGTTGCCGTGGCTCCGGTGACCGATCAGAGGAATTACGATTCCATCTACACCGAGCGCTACATGGGGCTGCTCAAGGACGACAAGGATGGGTACGAGCAGTCTGACGTGATGACGTCAGTGGATAAGCTGCATGGGGCGCTACTGCTGGTGCACGGTACGAGCGACGACAACGTGCATTTCCAGAACAGCATTCAGATGATTGACGCGCTGATCAAGGCGGGGAAACAGTTCCGGCTGATGATCTATCCCAACAAGACGCACAGCATTTCGGGGAAGGACGCGCGCGTCCATTTGTTCACGATGATTGAGGATCACTTTGAGCGGGAGCTGAAGTAAGGGCAGCTCGTTTTGAGTAGCGAGTATTCTGGCGGCTTCGGTGACACCGGAGCCGCTTTATTTATGCCTGCCGGAACCCTTGCGCACAGTCTCTTTGGAGGAGCTGTCTTTGGATGAGGACTCTTTCGAGGAGCTTTCCTTCGCTGAACTTTCCTTTGAGGAGCTGTCTTTTGACGAGCTGTCCGACTTCGGTTTGTCGTCCTTCTTTTCTTTCGAGGAGGAATCGCCGCTGCTGCCCGACGACCCCGGGGATGAGGATTTCTTGGCGTAGTCGGTGACGTACCAGCCGGAGCCCTTGAACTGGACGGCGGGGGCGGAGATCATCTGCTCAACCTGGCCGCCGCATTCGGGGCACTTCTTGACCATCTTGTCGGAGTACAGCTGGATTTTTTCGAAGCGGTGACCGCACTTCTTACATTCGTATTCGTAAAGTGGCATGAGTGTGAGACGGTTGTGAGGGACAACTCAGTTTCATATTGATTTTAGGGGCGCAGGAGCGATTGCGTCAATTCGAAGAGGTGCGTTGCCGTCGTAGAAATCAACTCTTCTGGTTCTGCAAACGTTTCGGGGCAATGTTTCGCCAAGCCGACTGGATGGCTTTGGTTAGAGCTTCTCTGTTTACCGACTTCAGATATACGCTCGTGGCACCGCGGCGTCCCCAGGTGCCTTTCACCGGGATGAATGCTTCGGGATAATCCTTCGAAAAATTGTGCTGATCTTCGGGCGAAAGCTTGACCATGGCCCGGGTCTTGTCGGGGTAGCCGAGGGTAGCGAAGATTTTTCCGGCGACCCGGAAGTCGGGATGGTTCATGTGCGAGCGCTCTTCGGTTTCGGGGAGGGAGAGGACGATCTTGCGGAACTGGCTGGCGGTCATGGGGCCCGTGCGGTGCGTACGTTAGCATAAGCGCCGGGCGGGCGGGAAGGTTACGGTGAAAAGACTCGCCGAGCTTTGCTCGACGGACAGCCGAAGGCGGCTGTCGCTACATGGTCGGTGGTAGACTCCGGCCATGGACGAGGTGAAAGCATCCGCGGGGCCGGCGCTCTATCTGGTGGGGACGCCGATCGGGAATTTGGAGGACATCACGCTGCGGGCGCTGCGTGTGATGAAGGAAGTGGATGTGATCGCCTGCGAGGACACGCGGCAGACGCAGAAGCTTCTTAATCATTATGCGATCACGACGCGGACAACCAGCTATCACGAGCACAACGAGATGACGAAGTCGGNNTGCCGGTGGTGCCGATTCCGGGGGCGTCGGCATTTCTGGCGGCGCTGGTGGCGAGCGGACTGCCTACGGATTCGTTTCGCTTCAGCGGATTCCTTCCGGCCAAGCGCGGGGAGCGGCGGGCGGCGCTGGAGGCGGTCAAGAGTTCTCCGCGGACGCTGGTTTTTTATGAGGCTCCGCACCGGGTGGTCGAAGCGCTGGAAGATGTGGTCGAGGTTTTGGGAGAAGCCCGGCACGTAGTGGTGGCGCGCGAGGTGACCAAGCTGCATGAGGAGTTTCTGCGCGGCCGTGCGGGCGAGGTGCTGGAGAACTTGAAGTCGCGCGAAGCGGTGAAGGGCGAGATCACGCTGCTGATCGGGAAGGCTAGCGAGGTAGATGTGGCGACGGCCGCCTTCGGCCGTCAGGGAATTCGCGAGCGCGTGCAACAGATCATGGCTGAAGAGAAAGTGGACGAGAAGGCCGCCCTGAAGAAAGTAGCGAAGGAGCGGGGGGTGTCGAAGAGCGAGGTGTACCGGGAGTTGCAGAGGGGTAAGTGAAAATTCCTGTTAGGTGTTTGGCTTCATCGGGCTAAACCTAGCCTCATGGACGCTTCGCCGCAGAGCGGCGATGTCTCTAGGCATGTAGTCGTCGATAGCTATCCAAGCCGCCGCTCCTGTTCTTGAGAAGATAACCGCACATGGAAAGGAAGCGAAGCTTCCTTGTTCATACACAAGAATTGCTGACTGCTTGCCGACGGCCCCAAAAATGAGTTGCCGGGATGGCGCGTGAATAATCGCGTCCGTGCTCATCGGGTCTCCCGGATCGTTCATGTCGAAGGGGAGGCTGGTCACGTTCGAGAAAGATTCCTTCAAGTCAAGAGGGATCTGGCGAACATGCCTTACGACTGTGTAGTGATCGGCAAGGAGATTTTCGAGCTCTGACTTCGCCAGTACGCGGGCACCTTTAGGGATCGGACCGAAGTCTAGGCTGGGAACCATCCGTGTGCCTATGAACCAAGCGCTACCAGCGATCAGCGCTAGGAAGAGCGCGGTCGACACAACAAGCCAAGTGCGTTTCATCTTACTTCCCCGCTAACTCCCGCTTCACGATCTCGCTAACCACCTTTCCATCTACGCGCATGCCGGCGGCATTGAATCTTGCCATCGCGTTCTTCATGACTGTGCCCATTTCTTTCATGGTAGGCGTGCCCATTTCTGCGATGGCGGCCTTCACACCGGCGACGATTTCTGCTTCTCCGGCGGCTTTGGGAAGGTAGGTTTCGATCAGGACGATTTCGGCGGCTTCTTTGTCGGCCATCTCCTGGCGACCGCCTTTGGTGAATTGCTCGACGGATTCCTTGCGCTGCTTGATCAGCGTGGACAGCACGGCCTGGGACTCTTTTTCGTCGAGCGGGGCCATCTTTTCGACCTGGCGCAGATGCAATGCGCTCTTGACCATGCGCAGGGTGGAGAGGCGGGCTTCATCTTTGGCCTTCATGGCGCTGACGATGTCTTTCTGGATCTGTTCGACTAGGTTCATGAGGGGATTATAGACGGAGAGAAGAGTGACTGAATGCGAAGTCACAAGCCCCATTTCGCGCGCACAAACCGTGCGAGAAATGGGGCACCCACCGAAGTCAAACTCCCCACCCTCTTTTCGCCAAGAACGCGAAAAGAAGGATGGGGCACCCCGGTCCGTGGAAATCATCCCAATCGAAACTGGTAGGTCCGGCATCAGATGGGTTGGAGGAACTCATCATGGGAAAACTTGCGATCTGGGCACAGCTGGAATCCAAACCGGGCAAAGAGAAGGAACTCGAGGAATTCTTGAAGTCGGCACAGCCGCTGGCGGAACGGGAGCCGGGAACAATTACCTGGTACGCCATCAAAATGGGGCCGGGAAAATACGGCATCTTCGATACGTTTGCCGATGAAAATGGACGCAACGCACATCTCAATGGCGAGATCGCCAAGGCGCTGTTCGCCAAGGCGAAAGATCTGCTCGCAACTCCGCCCAAGATTGACAAGCCGGAGATCCTCGCGTCAAAAACGGGACGCGGGTAGATGCAAAATCAGTGGCGCGGAATCAGTCCTGCGTCGCGCTCAATAGCCTGACTCACCACGGCCCCGGACGAATGCGTCCGGGGCTTCGTTTTTGGTGTGATGGTGGTCACGGCGGGCATCGCGATTTTGCGATAGACAATTGCTCGCGAAGATGTGCTGTGAGGGCGCGGTTCCGGTAAACTTAAAGACCATCCCTACTCATAAGGACTTTGCCTATGTTGCATAAGAATCGTCTTTTTACTCCCGGGCCAACGCCGCTGCTGCCGGCGGCGCAGACGGCCATGGCTTCGTTCACGGCGCATCATCGGACGGCCGACTTCCGCGCGCTGTTTCAGCGCGTGCTGGCCGACATGAAGGAATTCATCGGCACCAAGAACGACGTGCTGGTGCTGGCTTGTTCCGGCACAGGCGTGATGGAGGCGTCGGTCTCGAACCTGACCTCGCCCGGCGACAAGGTGCTTGTGCTGACCGCGGGGAAGTTCGGCGAGCGCTGGACGGGGCTTGCCAAGGCATTCGGCTGCCACGTGGAGGTACTCGAAGTCCCCTATGGCCAAACGTTTTCTCTGGATGACGTCCGGGCGCGGCTGAACCATCAGGTGCGCGCAGTGTTTGTGCAGGCGACCGAAAGCTCCACCGGGGCCCGGCATGACATCGAGGGGATTGCGAAAATCGTGCGGGCGCACGGTGACGAGACCCTGCTGGTGGTAGACGCGATCACCGGGCTGGGTACCACGCATCTCGATGTTGATGGCTGGGGCGTGGACGTGATCATCGGTGGCTCACAGAAGGCGCTGATGATGCCTCCGGGACTGGCCTATTGCGCCGTGAGCGAGCGCGCGTGGAAGCGCATGGATCAGACCCTTTCCCCGCGCTATTACTTCGATCTGCGCAAGGAGCGGAAGTCGGCGGCGAAGGGCGAGACTGCCTACACGCCTGCGACGTCGTTGTTTGCAGCGCTGGGAGCTGCGCTGGAATTCGTGC
The DNA here is from genome assembly GCA_003134655.1 of Acidobacteriaceae bacterium. Classification (GTDB taxonomy): domain Bacteria; phylum Acidobacteriota; class Terriglobia; order Terriglobales; family Acidobacteriaceae; genus Sulfotelmatobacter. The sequence goes on along the minus strand of PLBY01000077.1, from coordinate 158,357 downwards.
GCGGCATGGGGAATGGTGATCTGGCCAAAGGGCGCGAAGAGCTGGTCAACAATGCCGAGATTTGTGCGGAGATGACGCGAGCTGGCGCGAAGGCTCTGGGCTTGAAGCTGTATGCTGCGTCTCCGGCGGCCGCGCTGACCGCGATTTGCGCGCCGGATGGCATCGACTCGAGCAAGATTGTAAAGGAGTTCCGCGAAGGGTTTGACGCCGTCGTAGCGAACGGGCAGGGCGAGATGAAAGGCAAGCTGTTCCGCATCGCGCACATTGGGTACTACGACTACCTCGACACAATCGGAATTCTGGGCGCGCTCGAACACGTTCTGGCCAAGGTCACCGGCAAGAGCATCGAGTATGGCGCGGCGGTGCGGGCAGCGCAGGAAGTCTATGCCCGCACCCAGTCCAGCAAGCAACAGCTGGTTGGCGCGTGAAGGACGGCGTCCAGCGTCTAGTTGATCGTGAAACTCATGGCGGCTGAAGCCTCGGCTAGCGTTCCACCGCCTCCGTAGAGCCCAGTTCCCGAGGTGGCGGGATTGGTCACGGTAACGGAGATGGCGCCCGCGGTCCCGATGGCCGAGGCCGGCACGGCCACTGTCAGTTGGTTGACGCTGACAAAAGTGGTGTTCGCGGTTTGAGCGGCGCCATTCCAGTTCACAACTGCCTTGGCGGCAAAGTTGGTTCCGTTGACAGTCAGGGTAAACGCCGCGCCGCCTGCGGTCGCGCTATTGGGCGAGAACGCAGAGACGGTGGGCATCGTCCCGGCGACGGGCGGGGTCACCTTGGAGCTGTAGCCGCACGCGACGGAAATGGCGATCAGCGCTACTAGCAAGGCTGTTTTGACGGGTTTCAGTGGTTGCAGAGTTTTCATAGTGTTCTCCCAAGGGCTAGGGCCCAGTGAGAAAGAGTCTAGAAAGCCCGGTGGACGGGCGTGTCAGAGGGGCGTCATCTGCCCGTCATTTTCTGGTCACGATCTCGTCAACATTTTGTCAGGCGACATGTTTTGTATCCGGATTCTTCATTTAAAGGAAATCATTCGTGAAAATCATCGTAGCGGAAAAGATTTCAGCATCAGCGGTAGCACAACTGCAGGAACCAGACTGGACCGTCCTTACTGCGGATCAACTGGACGGCAAGCTGGAACAGCACTTGGAGACTGCGGACGCACTCATTGTGCGCTCGGCGGTGCAGGCCGACGCCAAGCTGCTCGAGCACGCCAAGAAGTTGCGCGTGATCGGGCGGGCCGGCGTGGGTGTGGACAACATCGATCTCGAGGCGGCGACGCACAAAGGGATCGCGGTCATGAATACGCCGGGCGCCAACGCGGTGGCCGTCGCGGAGCAGACCCTGGGGATGATGCTGGCCATGGCTCGTCACTTATGCCGCGCCGATGCACTCATGCACGCGGGCAAGTGGGAGAAGAAATCGCTGCAGGGTACGGAGCTGCGCGCGAAAACGCTGGGCATTGTCGGGCTGGGACGGGTTGGGATGGAGGTGGCTCGGCGGGCGCGGGCATTTGGGATGGAATTGGTAGCGCACGATCCGTTTGTGTCGGTCGCGGTGGCGAAGGAGCAGGGAATCCGGCTGGCGGGACTCGACGAGATTTATGCCGTGGCGGATTACATCACGCTGCACGTCGGGTTGACGCCGCAGACGACCGGAATGATCAATGCGGCGTCCATCGCGAAAATGAAGAAGGGTGTGCGGCTGGTGAACTGCGCTCGCGGCGAACTGGTGAATGAGGCGGATCTGGCTGCGGCACTCAAGACGAAACACGTGGCCGCGGCGGCGCTCGACGTTTTCACGGAAGAGCCGCTGAAGAACTCGCCTTTGACGGCGCTGGAAAATGTGATCCTCACGCCGCACGTGGGGGGATCGACCTTCGAGGCGGAGGAAGCGGTGGGCGTGCAAATTGCGCAGCAGGTGAAGGAGTATCTGAAGCACGGCGTGATTCAGAACGCGGTGAACGTGCCCTCGGTCTCGGCGGAAGAATATGCCACCATGCAGCCCTATATCGTGTTGGCGGAACGAATGGGATCGTTTCTGTCGCAGGTTTCGGAGGGAAGCATCGAAGAAATTTCGATCCGGTACGGCGGGCACATTGCGGAATGGAAGACGGAACTCATCCGCAACGGGGCGATCAAGGGCATTCTGAACGAGGCGCTGGAGGAAAAAGCGAATCTGGTGAACGCGGCCACGATTGCGGAAGAGCGCGGGCTGCGCGTGCTGGAATCGCACAAGCCGAAATCGTCGACCGGAGGCGCGGGGAGCGTACTGTCGATTTTCCTGAAGACTGCGACGGAAGAGCACATGGTGAAAGGCGCGGTATTGCACGGCGCGGCTCCGCGGTTGCTGCACGTGGATGGCATCGACGTGGAAGCGCCGCTGGAGCGCAGCCTGATTTATCTGCGGAACCGCGACGTGCCGGGCGTGATCGGCAAGGTGGGCACAATTCTGGGAGAAGAGTCGATCAATATCGCTGACTTCTCGCTGGGACGGCGTGCGGTTGAGAAAGATGTGCAGAAAGAGTCGGACCAGCCTCGTGAGGCGATCGCAGTGGTGCACGTCGACGGGCGGGTGCCGGAGGAAGTGCTGGCCAAGCTGAGGACGATTCCGGCAGTGCAGAAGGCGAAGGCGGTAAGGCTGCTCTAGACGTCCAGCACATACTATGTAACTCAGGGGCTATAAAGCCCTAACAGAACAGACACCGATCTATCGCAGCGCTGGAAGCGCTGCGCCACCCAAAAGGACAGCGTGAGGGCGGGTTCGCCTTGGCCAGACAGCCGAGGCGGCTGTCTCTACATAATTACGATTCCGCTTCTTCCCTCTGCAGTTTGCGGCTTTCGGCCAGCAGGGCCATGGAGTGCATCAGGTTCTGCAGGGTGACGATCCCAATCAGGCGCTGGTCTTCCACCACGGGGATAATGCTGGAATTGCGTGCGGTGAGCTTGCGGAAGGCCGATCCGAGCGTGTCCTGGCGCAGTGAAACTTCGAAAATCTTGTTCATCACTGCCTGCACGTAGCCGTTCCCTTCCGCGCGCAGAGCATCGAGAATCCGCTGCTTCGAAATTACTCCCACCATATCGCTGCCGCGAACCACGGGGAAATCATCCTGCAGGGAGTGGACGGCCTTCTCCAGCGCATCTTCCAGAGTGTCGGCCGGAGAGAGCGTGGCGAAGTCGGTGAGCATGACTTCTTCGAGGCGGACGTTGTCGAGCACGGACTGGAATACGAGCGCGCGCTCCTCTAACTGCGCAGCAGAGAAGACGATCACGCCAACCATCGTCAGCCAGCTGTCGCTGAACAGGCCGGCTAGCATCAGGACCATGGCGATGGCGTTGCTGATGGAAACCGCGCGCCGCGTGGCAGTGGAAGCATCGAGCGTGCGCGACAGGAACGCTCGCAGGATGCGTCCGCCATCGAGCGGATAAGCGGGCATCAGATTGAAAATCGCCAGATAAAGATTCGCCCAGACCAGGCTCTTCGGCAGATTTGTCGCTTGCAGGAAAGGCCACTTCCAAAGCTCGACGCCGCGCCCAGAGGCGGTTACAACCGCAGCCGCCAGGCACGCGAGTGCCAGGCTCACCAGCGGTCCGATCAGGGCGAGCCGGACCTCCCGCTGCCACACCAGACCCGCCGCCTGCGGCTTTTCCGTGCGCGGCTCGTCGTACAATGCGACGCCGGTGAGGGGCAGCAAGATCACTGCCTTCGGGATAAGCCCGACGCGGCGGGCGGCAAACATGTGTCCGCACTCATGGGCAGCCACACACGCCAGAATGATGCCCACGATTACCAGATCGCGGGGTCCGGTGGCGCTGTCCTTGTGGGCGACGTAATCCGTCCAAACGATAAAAATGGGCAGAATGAAAAACGTAAGGTGGATGCGGACGTCAACGCCGAACAGACGTCCTATCGGGATGGACCAGCTTCGCATAAGCCTTCGCTACTTTTATTCTACATGGATGGATATAGTGAGTGCGGGAGCCGAGAGTACAGAGCCATGCGAGTGATCGCGGGGAAATATCGAAGCCGGCCGTTGCGTTCGCTGCGCGGGATGGACGTGCGTCCGACGTCGGACCGGTTGCGGGAAACATTATTCAACGTGCTGACGGCGGGGAATCCGGCAGCGCTCGAGGGCAGCGTGTGGCTCGATCTGTTCGCGGGAACGGGAGCGGTCGGAATCGAGGCGCTCAGCCGGGGCGCCAAGGAAGTGTATTTCGTCGAGCACTCCGCGGCAGCGGCGGATGCGATCCGCGGCAATCTGGAAGGTCTGGGCATCGACCAAGGCTTCAAGATCCTGGAGGAAGAATTGCCGCGCGCGTTTTGGCGGATGGAGCGCCAGCATGTGGCGGCTGACGTGGTGTTTATCGATCCTCCGTATCGCATGCAGGACGCTTATATAAAGACGCTACGGGCGTTGGCGGATTCGTCGCTGGTGTGGGCGATGTCGGTCGTGATTGCCGAGCATGAAAAGCGATTCGATCCGGGCGAGGAATTTGGTGCGCTGCGCAGGTTCCGTCACCTGGCCCAGGGCAGTGCGGCGCTGAGCTTTTACCGCATGGGAAGCGCGGGGGATCTGCGGGTATAAGACTCGTCCACTCGTTCATAACCACAGAGGACACTGAGAGCACAGAGGCATTCGCTTTGAAGCCTCCTCTGTGTCCTCCGTGTGCTCCGTGTCCTCTGTGGTTAAACACTACATGATCAAGTCGTTGGTGCGGCGAACGATGGGATGCTGCATCTCCTCCAGATCGTTCTTCACCATGTTCAACCCGTAAACGCATTGCTCGAAATTCTTGGAGAGACTCGCAAAGAGAGGGGCGACCTTGGCGTACTCGAAGTGCTCGAACTTGGAGACAATATAGTAGCTTTCCTTGCCGGCCTTGACCCACTCGACAAAATTTTCCAGGCGCTGGCGGCGCAGCCGGAAGTGGTTGATGCTTTCGGGAAACATGCCCGCCAGGAATAATGTGTAGTCGCCGATGTGTTTGCGTACTTGGCGCTCGCGGTCGAACGAAGGCGCAGGGCCGTAGACCGGATCGGATTCCAGCAGCATCTCGCCGACGTCGGCCAGCGGACGATTCGACGCATCGTGAACCTTGAAGAGTTGATCAGCTTCGCAGAACTCAGCGAGCAGATGCGAAACGTAAGCGACGATCTGCGGGTCGCGGATGCCAATTTCAGTAGCGTAGTGCCGTCCCACTAGGTCCTGAAACAACTCCTGCAGCGGATGCGATTCCGGAATCATTCTGAGCCCCCTGAACTCCGCATGGCGCACGGAGTTTCAGCCACCTGCGAGTGTTGATACCTTACTTTGATGTTGAAACGCAAGTGACTTTTGTTTATCGGCACGATTCGTTTTTCCAATCAGTTAGAAGGTGTGGCAGGGGAATGACGTTGTGCACGGAATCCGTTAGATAGTGGGTACACTTCGCTGTAGTTTGCTGGCAGTCGAAGATGGCGGCTGCCAATTTGCGCCCTGTTCGTCCCTTCACCTTGTAGAATGAGCGGCCACGGAGGATTCAATGGAGCGGCAGAATATTTCGAGCGGTACGGCATGGGAGCCCGTCGTCGGTTACTCTCGTGCGGTGAAGGTGGGATCGAACGTACATGTATCTGGGACAACCGCGACTGGGCCAGACGGGAAGATCGTCGGCGTAGGAGACGTGTATGCGCAGACGGTGCAAACCTTGAAGAACATCGAGAGCGCATTGCAGAAGGCTGGTGCCGGCATGAAAGATGTGGTGCGCACCCGCATGTACGTAACGAACATTGCGGAGTGGGAGAAGGTCGGGAAGGCGCACGGAGAATTCTTCCGCGATATTCGCCCCGCTACGTCGATGGTGCAGGTGAGTGCGCTGATCTCTCCGGAGATTCTGGTGGAGGTTGAGGCGGACGCAGTGGTGTCGTGAATCGCAGGCTGGGATCAGGTCAACGGTTTCGACATCAATATGAAATGGCAAGGCAGCTTCGGGTTCAAGCCGGCAGGAAAGGGAGCAGTGCCTGTTTCGGCGTATCCACGGCGATGGTAGAAATCTGGCATACTCCGTGCGCACACTTACAATTTGCAAATCCATGAAGCGGCTGCCCGCCTTGACGCGGTAGGCTTCAGCGGCGGTCATCAAGCGGGAGCCGAGTCCCGACTTCTGGAGTCTCGGATCGACCGTTCTCCCCTCTGCTCGAGGTAAACGCAGCCACGTAGGAAGCTGTCCTCCGTAACCAGGAAGCTTCCTTTCTGTAACAATTCCCGAACCGTCTGCAAGTCGATGCGGTCGCGATCGACGAGAAAGCCTTCCGCCTTGCGAAACGCGGCGTTGATCACGGACACGATCGCTTCCGCATCCCGGATATCTGCGATACGCAGTCGGAAACCCTCGGTATGGCCGGGTTCGACGTCTTGCTCCATCGCGAAGCAGGATATCGCTATTGAGGGTATAGAATCCATCCCGCTAAATCATCTTAGGCAGCAGCGAGTAGGCCATCCTGTGAATCTCAACGGGCGGCTTGGGGGGAGAGGCATGAAGCACCTGTCTGTGATTTTGTGTCTGATGTTCACCGCTATGTTCACCGCGCTTGTGGGCGCGCAACAGGCCGCTCCGTCGTCGGCGCAAGTCACAGTGATTCGCGCGGGCACGCTGATTGACGGCAAGTCCGACAAGCCCCGGCGCGATCAGGTGATCTTGATTCGCGGCAATCGGATTGAGAGCGTCTCGGACGCGGCGAGCGCGAAGATCCCCGCCGGGGCCACGGTGATCGACCTCTCGAGAGAGACTGTGCTGCCTGGGCTGATCGATTCTCATACGCACATCTTTCTGCAGGGAGAAGATCCCGCGCAGGGCGGGTACGATGCCAACATTCTGACGGCGCCCTTAGCGATGAGGGCGGCGAGAGCTACGGTGGCGGCGCGGCGGGCGCTGGAGCAGGGCTTCACCACATTGCGCGACGTGGAAACCGAAGGTGCTGGCTACGGCGACGTCGGCATCAAGCAGGCGATTGAGGGTGGCTATATTCCCGGGCCGCGACTGCTCGTCTCCACGCGTGCGATCTCGACTACCGGTGGATATCCGCTGGAAGGGTACGCGCCCGAACTGGAAATGCCGAAGGGCGCGCAGATCATCGATGGACCCGTGGAGGCGCGCAAGGCTGCGCGCGAACAACTCGATCACGGAGCCGACTGGATCAAGGTCTACATGACGCACCGCTCGTGGGTGGGAAAGAACGGGGAACTGGTCTCGCAGCCGACGCTCACCGTCGAGGAACTGCGGGCGATTGTGGATGAGACGCACGGCTGGGGCAAGAAGGTGGCCTGCCACGCGTACGGCGGAATCGGACTGCAGCGTGCGCTCGACGGAGGGTGCGACTCCATCGAGCACGGGCTCGACATCAACGACGCACAGATCGCGCAGATGCTGAAGCAGGGCACGTGGTATGTCCCGACGCTCAGCGTTTACTACACGGATTGGGCCGCGGCCGAGACGCCGGGCGGACAGCGGGATCGCTTGCGGGCCTCGGCGCACGAAGTGTCGTTCAAGAAGGCGCTGAAGGCAGGAGTAAAGATCGTGTTTGGCACCGACATGGGCGGAATCCCATGGACCGAGCCGATCGCGCAGGAATTTTCGCGCATGGTGGAATTCGGCATGCCGCCGATGGACGCCATTCAGAGCGCCACTTCGCGTGCGGCTGCGATGCTCGACATGGAGGGCAAGATCGGCGTGGTGGTTCCGGGCGCGTTTGCTGACATCGTCGCGGTCAGTGGCGACCCACTGCACGACATCCAGGCGCTCGAGAGCGTTCAGTTCGTTATGAAGGATGGGCAGGTTTTTCGGGCGAGGTGAGGGTATTCCCGAAGGGATCATGCAGACTCCCCAGTAGTTATATGCAGATTTAGTGCAAATTTCCTTGACAAGCGTTTCGGCGGGATCATAATGCGTCAATCCAGTTTGCGTTGAATTCGGTTCAGGGCGGTCGGACCGAAGGAGGTATTTATGAGCGTGCTCGAGTTATGTGACCGGGAGATCGCCGCGGTGGGGTTGGAAGCAACCGTCGCGGACGCAATTCATAAGATGCTGGATCATCACGTCGGAGCCGTCGCGGTGGTCGACAGCGAGTATCGGGTGGCAGGGATTTTTACTGAGCGCGACGTGCTCCGGAAGATGGCACTGAGCCATGTGGACCCGAGGACAACATCGGTGCGCGAACTGATGACCACGCCGGTCGAGATGGCCACACGGGGCACAGGCGCCGGCGAGGCCCTCAGCATCATGCTGGAGCGGCATTTCCGCCATCTGCCGGTGGCCGATGACAACGGCAAACTGCTGGGCATTCTTTCCATACGGAATCTGCTGGAGTGGCGCGTCGACGACCTGAGCCACGAACTCGACTCACTCGAGCAATACGTGTCCAACGACGGGCCCGGAGGCTAACGCATTTCGCCCGGCCGCTCAATCCTGAAATGACAGCGCCCTCCTCCGCCTTGTCCCGGACAATCGCCGGCGTGCGCATGGCCGCGTCCGTCTTCTTTCTCTTATTTGGCGAATACAAGGTGGTAGGGCCGGGCTTTGCTCACGGTGGGTTTCAGACGTATCTGCAGGACTACATTGCGAACGGTACGGTCAGCTTCTACCGCCCTTTTTTGGCGGGAGTGGTTCTGCCCCATGCGGTGTTTTTCGGTTATGTGGTTGGAGTGGTCGAGCTGCTGATCGGCATTTCTCTGCTGATCGGGCTGTGGGTCCGTCCCGCGTGTGTTCTAGGTATTCTGTTTCTGATCAACATGCTTCTCGCCACATGGTGGGAACCAGGCCACGGAGTGCCGGTCTGGCGTTATTTCGGCAACGAACTTGATCATCTGCCATTGTTACTGCTCTTGATCATCTTCTTCGCGGCTGATGCTGGACGGGTCTGGGGTCTCGACGGACAGCGCGGGCAGGCCAGTCGCGGGTAGGCGCTATCATCAAACAAACAATCTGGGGAAAGGGAGAGCATGAGCATCAGGAAGATCGGAACCACTGTGGTTGCAGCGGCGTTGTTTTGTCTGGGGACGCTGGGCATCGCACAAACGTCGCGCCACGTTGTGGTTCACGCGGGACACTTGCTCGATGTGAAGACGGGCAAGCTGCTCACCGACCAGACGCTGGTGATCGAGGACGGGCGGATCATCAGCACGGGCGCCACTACGGAGGCGAAAATTCCCCCGGATGCAGTGCGCGTCGATCTTCCAAATGCGACCGTGCTGCCGGGCTTGATCGATGCCCATACGCACCTGACGATGGAGCCCAGGTTCGGCTACGACCGGCTGGCAATCTCTGTGCCTCGAGAGGCGCTCATCGGCGCCAAGAATGCGCGGGCCACGTTGCTGGCGGGATTCACGACGGTTCGCAACGTAGGCGCCAGTGGCTTCAGTGACGTCGCTCTGCGCGACGCCATCAACGCCGGCGACGTACCTGGGCCCAGGATGCTGGTCAGCGGGCCGGCTCTGAGCATTACGGGTGGGCATTGCGACAACAACATGCTCCCGTCCGAATATCACGCAGTCAGCGATGGCGTCGCGGACGGCATTGCGGGTGTGCAACACAAAGTTCGCGAGAACATCAAGTACGGCGCGGATCTCATTAAGGTGTGTGCGACTGGCGGCGTGTTGTCCCTGGGAGACAATCCGCAGGCCTCGCAATACACATTGGAAGAGATGAAAGCGATTGTTGCCGACGCGCACCGGCTCGGCCGCAAGGTCGCGGCGCACGCGCACGGGGCGGAAGGCATTCGCTGGGCGGCAGAGGCCGGCGTCGATTCTATTGAGCACGGCTCTTACATTGACGATGCCGGCATTGCGGCCATGAAGGAACACGGTACTTATCTGGTGCCGACGCTCTATCTGGGTGACTGGATGATCGACAATGCGGGACTGACGCGCCTGCCTCCTCCTCTGCTCGCCAAGGCCAAGGACGTAATTCCCGCGGCGCGCAAGAACATTGCACACGCGTTTGCCAGCGGAGTGAAGGTCGCGCTCGGCACTGACGCCGCAGTGTATCCGCACGGAATGAACGGCCACGAGTTCGCAGTGATGGTGCGGCTGGGGCTGACGCCGCTGCAGGCCATTCAAGCAGGCACGGTCAATGCCGCAGATCTGCTGGGGTGGTCGGGCAAGGTTGGGAGCCTGGAGCCGGGAGCGTGGGCCGACATGGTTGCGGTGGATGGGGACCCGGTGAAGGACGTCACGACTCTGGAGCGCGTGAAGCTTGTGATGAAGGGCGGCGAGGTGGTGAAGAATGAATATGGAAAGTAAGAGTTCCATCCTGCCGCCGACTGCGAGGGCGAGACGCCCTCGCTACTGCCGGCAAGATGCCGGCGCTACGAACCTGCTCGACGGGCTCTCTCCGTGACCCAGTCCGTCCAGTAGGAGGATGCGCCACTTGCGAGCAGCGGGGCCTTGCCTTCCACCGCGTCCACGAAGTTTTCCAGCATGGGATAGTGCAAGTTGGCGTGGGTAGGGAGATTTTCGCGGGCGCCGGGATAGACGAGATCGGGACCGTTCAGCGGAGTCAGTTCCATCTCGCCGTCGGTGCCACGGATGCGGCATTCGTCGCGGACCACTTTCGAATGCCAGCGGACGTCGATGATGCCGCGGGCTCCGCCGGCGTACTCGATCAAAACGGTGGCGTTGTCTTCCACTGCGTAGTGATGCACCACGTTCGAGAGTTGGCCCGTCACTCGCAGCGGCTGGCCAAAAAGAAAATTCAAAACATCGATGCGGTGCGAGGCGATGTCGAAGAGAGGGCCGCCTCCGGCCTTCGCGGGATCGACCAGCCAACCGCGGCTGCCTTGGCCGTCGAACCACATGTGGTTCGTGACTTCAGCCAGAACGGGCTTGCCGATTGCGCCGGCTGCGAGCAACTGTTTCGCGCGCTGCACCTTCGGGTAAGAGCGGCGATAGTAGGCCACGCCGAAAGTCCTGCCGCTCTCGTCAGCAGCTTGGAGCATGGTGCGAGCCTCGGGCTCGTTCATGGCCATGGGCTTTTCGCAGAGCACGTGCTTGCCCGCGCGCAGGGCTTGAATCGTCTGCGGCGCGTGGAGAAACACCGGGGTGCCGACGTAGACGGCGTGAACTTCGGGATCAGTGAGAGCTTCGTCGAGAGTTTCCCAAACGCGTACTCCGTACGGAACAGCCTTCGCGGGATCGCGCGTGACCAGGCCGTACAGGCGGCTGCGAGGCTCAGCTTGAATCGCTGGGATGACGCGGCGCGTGGCGATGTCGCCGATGCCGCTGAGGATCCAGTTGTGGCGGACAGGTTTCAAGGTTTCAAAGTTGCAAGGTTTCGCAGCGGCCGAATCGCCGCGGGGGGAACCTTGAAACTTTGAAACCTTGAAACTTTGAAACCTGTGTTCCAGAAAACCAAAGGCCGGCCTAGGCCGGCCTTCGAATTTGAACTCAAACAGGAACTACTTCTTGGGGGCGATCGCGTCCTTCGCGGCTTTGGCGACGCGGAACTTCACGACGGTCTTAGCCTTGATCTGGATGGGTTCGCCGGTCTGCGGGTTACGTCCCACGCGGGCCTTGCGGTGCGCCTTCACCAGACGGCCGAGGCCGGGCACAACGAAAATGCCGTTCTTTTTTGTTTCTTTGATAGCGGTGTCGGCCAGGTGCTCCAGAAACGCCGCCGCGGTTTTGTTGGGAAGCTCGGTTTTCTCGGCGAGATGCCGAATGAGCTGTGTTTTTGTCAAACCTACAGCCATGTAATTCCTCCTCAGAAAAATCGGTTTAATACCAGCGGGGCCTATCTTATACCCGCAGGCCTGTGGAAAACACCTTATTTTACAAGGGTTTTCTAATTTACCAACGCGGGAGAGGCCATTTCTACAGGGCTTTCTGTGTCTCGGGATGCTGGCACGGGCCTGGTATGCGTACCAGCGTGGTAACCTGCGAAGAGTGGTCCTACCTGGAGGAGTCCGCGATTGAGTTGTGCGATTTGTGAAATCCGCAAGGAGAAGCGCTTTTGCCCCGCTGTTCACGGGCGTATTTGCCCGCAGTGTTGTGGTGAACAGCGCGAAGTGACGCTCGATTGTCCCAGCGATTGCCCGTACCTTCTGCAGGCGCACGAGCACGAGAAGCCGCGTTCGGCCGACCAGATTGACCCGGCCGGACTGTTTCTGCAAGTCGAGCTTTCCGACCAGTTCATGTATGAGAAGGAACATCTGCTCATGGGACTGACTTTTGCGCTGGCTAAGGCGGCGCGTGCCGACCGGAGCCTGCACGATCAGGATCTGATTGCGGCTCTTGCGATGTTGTCCACAAGCTACGAGCGCCGGGTGAACTCAGGACTGCACTATGAGCAACCGCTGACCAGCGACTCGCAGCGCAGGGTTGCATCCGAGATTGAAACAATGGTGAAGGAATATCGGGAGGCGGAGCAAAAGCACACTGGATATTCGAGTCTGCGGGATTCCGACGTGCTGAAAGCCCTGGTTTTTCTGGTGCGACTGGCGAACGGGCGGACGTCGGGGCGTCCAAAGTCGCGGGCTTTTGTGGAATTTCTCTTTGCCCAGTTTCCGGAGAAGGAATCTGCGGTGGTCACGCCGGCGGAGGCTGGGAGCCGGATCATCCTGCCGTAGAAATCTTTGCCACGGATTTTCACGGATCTCCACGGTTCTGAATTCTTCTGCTTGATCTTCTTTCTGCTTGATCTGTGACAATCCGTGGGATCCATGGCTAGTTGTTTTGATATCGCCGTACAGTTTGTCCCGCCGGCAACGCGTCGAGCAATTCCTGGATTGTTCTTTTCCGCACCGGGTGCCGGACCTCGGGCGCGATTTCTGCTAAAGGCTGCAGCACGAAACGGCGACCAAGCATCGCGGGATGAGGAATGGTCAACGCGGGCGAATCGAGGATGGCATCGTCGAAAAGCAGAATGTCGATGTCGATGATGCGGGGGCCTTTTCTCTGGATGCGCTTCCGGCCCATCTGTTGCTCGATGCGGAGAATGGCCGCCATCAGTTCCTCGGGAGACGCCGCCGTTTTGAGAGCGACTGCGCAGTTTAAGAACCACGCCTGATCGGTGACCTCGACTGGCTCGGTCTCGTAGAGCGAAGACACCGAGACGATATGGCCGCTCGCCCCCAGGCGAGTGATGGCTTCGTGCAAGTGCGCTTCGCGATCTCCGAGGTTCGATCCGAGCGAAAGATAGACGAGGTGCGGCATTCGCGTGCAGTTCAGTTGTACGCTGCGGAATTCCGGAGCGCAATTTGCGCCACCAAAAAGTCCCCGCTCATCCCTGCGGCACCTGCGCCAGGTTCACCACGCTCCAGACCACATAAGCGGCCATCATCCCCACAACGCACGCCATCACCAAGGGACGATAACTCGTCTCGAGCAGGTCAGCCAGCACTCCCGAGACGAAGATGAACAGGAACGGTACGGCTGCCAGTAGAAAGCCCGCGCCCGCCAGGTGCGGATGCGCCATCCCCAGACCGAGGAACAGCACCGCGACCAGCAGCGGCGCAGTGTTGCCAAAGTAGCGCGTGCGCGGCCACGCAGCGTAAGTCATCATTGCGACCGGAAGGCCCAGCGCCAGCGCGGGACACGCGCGACCAATTCGCACCGCGACCTGCTTGTATACACCAAGCACGGTGAACCCGCGCCATGTCGCTCCCCAGAACTCGGCGTGTCGCATGCTCTCTGCGAATGCATGCGCATGAAAGAAGTACATCGCGAACAGCAGCACAAATCCCACAACGAACGCCGCGATCCAGATCACGAATCCAGCCTGCCTTCGCACCGGAGCGACATAAAGAAGAAATCCCAGCGCCATCGGAACCAGCACGATCAGCGAGAACTGCGATCCCACGGCAATCGCGAGCGAAATGCCCAGCAGCACAATGCGGCGCCAGTTCCACAGCACTACTTCACGAGGGGCATAAAGCGTATGCGCGACTGCTATGGCAGTAAAGATGGTGCCAAATGCTCCCCAGGCTGCAACAATCTCCGGTTCGGTATGCCAGACCGCGCTTGCCTGAATCATCGATGGCGAAAAACAGTAGAAGGTGAGTGCGACAAAGCCTCCCGTATTCCCGCAGAGACGACGCGCCACATACCACAGCGACGCGCCCAGGAACAGTCCGCAGGCGAGGAACGGAATCCGCGGAAGCCAGCGCCAGTACGCTGCGGAGTCGGCCGCGAAGTCCCGCGGCCAAGCCAGCAGCGGAGCGGCCGAAACAACGTAAAGCAGGGGCGAATGCTCAGTATCAAAGCCGCTGTCGTCGGCGCGGAACGGGTCTCGGTCAGTCACAGCCGCGTCGAGCAGCGGAGCCGCGGCAGTCCCGTGTCCATGCCACTGCTTCCACCCTTCGCCAATGCGGACCGCTTCCTGACCGTCAGGATCGTGAGCCGTACGCAACTCGGCGCGTGCCAGCCAGACGGCTTGCGCCAGAAAGCACAGCAGCAGCAGTCCGGAGAGAAACTGGGGCCGTCCGAAGCGCTCGCGTGTGAAATATGGACGCATAAGGTCGAGCCGAGTGTTTTACCATGTCGGAGGCGGTTTGGGGAAAGTTCCGCAATGAGTGAGCTTGAAGTCAAAACAAACAGCGGTCCGCCGGCCGTTCCAGCGACTTCGCCGTCAGGTCCTGAGTTTGCCGTGGTACACCAGCCGTCGTACGCTCGCACTTTGTTTCTGGGCCCGGAGGGACTGCGCGCAGGTTGGGGAATTACTTTCTATCTGGCCGTGTTCCTGCCGCTGCAGAAACTGGCGGTGGAATTGGCATGGTCGCGGAACCTCGGCCCGAGCGGCTTGTGGTCCATGATGCTGGAGGAGTTTTACACTCTTGTCGCGGCCGTAATTCCAGCGTTGGTACTGATGGGAGTTGAGCGCCGTCCGTGGAGAGCGTATGGACTGCCGGGAAAGCAAGCCTTCGGGCGGTTGTTCTGGATTGGTACGTTGTGGGGATTTGCTGGAATCAGTTTACTGATGGGCGCGCTCTACGGACTGCATGCGTTCTCGTTCGGTCATCTTGTGCTGCATGGCGTTCGCCTGGCGAGATTCGCAGCCTTCTGGGCAGTGATGTTTCTGCTGGTCGGACTGTTCGAAGAATTTCTGGTGCGCGGCTATACGCAATTCACGCTGACGCGCGGGATCGGCTTCTGGCCTGCGGCATTGGTCCTGTCGTGTGCCTTCGGACTAATTCACTTGCGAAACGGCGGTGAGCAATGGCGAGGCCTTCTGGCTGCTGCACTGATCGGCTTCTTTTTCTGTCTGACCCTGCGTCGCACGGGCACTCTTTGGTTTGCCGTGGGCTTTCACGCGGCTTGGGATTGGGGAGAGACCTTTTTCTACTCCGTCCCCGACAGCGGATCGGTTTGGCCCGGTCATCTGCTGAGTTCGTCACACCGCGGTCCGGACTGGCTCAGCGGAGGGTCCGTCGGACCTGAAGGCAGCGTTCTCTGCTTCGCGGTGATTGCGGTGGTTTGGATTGCGTTCGACCAGCTCTATCCGAGGTCGGCTATTCGCGGTGATGACGCACCAGCGCCACTGCCGGCGAAAACAGGTTCCTCGTCGCTGCGCTTCTCGGAATGACGAGCAATGAAGGGAGTTGTTCCGGTTTGGGAGCGCCGCGCCAAAAACCGTTGCGGTGCAAATCTACTCCTTCCCACACCCCCTATACTGACTGCATGATCCCAGAAGCCGACCTGCTAACCCCGTTGCGTCGCTATTGGGGATACAGTTCGTTTCGGCCCTTGCAGGAACGCATCGTGCGCAGCCTGCTCGCTGGACACGACACCTGCGTCGTGATGCCTACCGGAGGAGGCAAGTCTCTTTGCTACCAGTTACCCGCAGTCGTGTCGGACCGCACAACGGTGGTCATCTCTCCGCTGATCGCACTCATGCAGGATCAAGCGGCGCAGCTGGCGCAGATGGGGATTCCCGCTGCGGTTCTCAACAGTTCCGTCAGTAACGAAGAGCAAACCCGCGTGATGCGGCAGGCGCGCGAGGGAGCTTTCCGGTTGCTGTATCTTTCGCCCGAGCGGTTGCAGCGGGCGGACACGCTCAGTTGGCTGCAGCAGGTGCCGATTTCATTCTTCGCAATCGATGAGGCACACTGCATTTCCGAGTGGGGACACGAATTCCGTCCGGAGTACCGGCAGCTGAGCAGCCTGCGCGGAAAGTTCCCGGATCGTCCCATCGCGGCGTTTACGGCAAGCGCGACGCGCCACGTGCGGCACGACATTCTCAACCAACTCGAGCTGCGCAGTCCCGATAAGTACATTGCCAGTTTCCATCGCCCAAACCTGCGCTATCTGGTGCGGCAGTGCGACAGCGTCGAGCACACCGCCCTGCTAGTGACGGCGTTGCGACGTTATGACGAGGGAAACGTAATCGTCTATTCGCCCACCATCAGCAAGGTGGAAGAGACCGTGGACTTTCTGGAGGACCAGGGAATCGCCGCAGTTGGTTATCACGCAAAGATGGATAGCGCCGACCGCCGTCGCAATCAGGAGCGCTGGATGTCAGATGAAGTGCGCGTGCTCGTTGGCACGATTGCCTTCGGCCTGGGAATCAACAAGGCGACCGTGCGCGCTGTCATCCATCTCGCGCTGCCGAAGTCGGTGGAGCAGTTTTATCAGGAGGCAGGCCGCGCGGGCCGTGATGGCAAGCCTGCCGACTGCATTCTGTTGTGGCGCAAGCAGGACGCCGGGCTGCTCGGATACTTTGCCAATCAGATCCTGGACGCCGCAGAGCGCGACCGCGCCTGGGATCGATATCGGACGATCCGCGCATTTGCCGAGTCGGGGAAATGCCGTCACCGCCAGATCTGCACGCACTTTGGCGAGACTCCGAAGTGGACGTCATGTGGAGGCTGCGATGTCTGCGGCGCCGCACCCCCATGGTTGACCGAACCCATGACCCCCGCAGTCGTGCGCCGCGCCGTTTCGAGCGCAGGAGTTAGTGCGAACTCAGTGGCCGACGCGGATCAGGGATTGCGTGAGTATCTGCGCGAGTGGCGCCGGACGACCGCCAAAGAAAAGGGAACGCCCGCGTATGTGGTGCTGCACGATACTTCGCTGGATGAGATCTGTCGATCGAAGCCGAACTCAGTTGCGGAATTATTGAACATCACAGGAATCGGCGAGCGGAAAGCGGATCTGTACGGGCAAGGGATTCTCTCCGCGCTGCGACAGTATCGCGAAGGCGCGCGCGCTTCGGTGCCTCTGGCAATGAAGACGGCTCCAGCGCTGGAAACCTTGCAACTCCTTACGGCGGGCAAAACCTTCGAGGAGATTGCCCAGATCCGCGGGCGTCAGATCTCGACGGTGGTAAACGCGGTCGCCAATCTGGTCGAGAAAGGCGAGCTGGAATTTCGCCCAGAGTGGATCGACCGCAACAAGGTGGCCGTGATCGAGGCGGCTTGCGCGAAAATGGGTCTGGACAACCTGGAACGCCTGAAGCCGCTGAAAGAAGCGTTGCCACCAGAAATAACGTACGACGAAATACGCCTAGTCTTGGCTTGCCTGCGCCGGAAAAAGAGCCAGAATAGGGCTGAAATTCCCGCGTAGCGGGAATCCCGTAAATCCAAAGATCAGACGTATGATCCCACGGAAAGATGGGGCTTGCTACAGGAGGAAGACTCGGGCTATACGAGATCGTCGCATCCTTGGGGCGGGCGGCATGGGTGAAGTGAACTTTCCTGGAATACTTGCCTGCAGGGTGTACAATTTCTTGGGTTCTATATCCCATCCAATCTAATCATGAAACATAAGTAGATCTGCCAATTCTTGGCATCGCTCGTGACGCTTCCGTGCGGTGAAGCACGTTTGTACGTTCCGTAACGTACGTTGCTCGTCGAAGGGAGCTGTCATGAGAATTCTTTTGTATAACCCCGACAATGGTGTAACTCGCAATTTTATGCCACACCTCTGGATGTTTCTGCTCCAGTCGCTGACTCCGCCGGGACATGAGGTGCTGCTGATTGACGGCAACGCCAAGCCCATGGACGAGGCACAAATTGCGCAATATGTCCGCGACGAAAAGATCGATTTAGTCGGCATCGGGGCGATGACGCGAATGATCGCGAAGGCCTACCGCATCGCCGACGCGATTCGAGCCACCGGCGTGAAAGTGGTGATGGGCGGGCCGCACGTCACCGAGTTGGCCGACGAAGCACTGGGGCGCGATGGCGGGCCGCGTCACGCGGATGCTGTCGCTCTGGGCGAGGCCGATGAAACCTGGCCGCAGATCGTGAACGACGCAGTGCGCGGCGAGCTGAAAGAAATCTATACGCCAGTCGATGAGACGGGCAAAGAACGCAAACCGTCTTTGAAGCAATATCCCGTGATTCCGTGGCAGTCGATCGATCTTGAGCAATTCAACCTGGTGCCCAAGGCCGCGAAGGCAATGCTGCAGAAGATCGGCGAAGGCTGGGGAACGTTTCGCATTATCCCCGTCGAGTCGGGGAGAGGATGTCCCTATGGCTGCGAGTTCTGCACGGTGACCGGATTCTTCGGCGACTCGATTCGTTTCCGCACCAACGAGAGCGTCGTCAACGAACTTCTGCTGCTGAAGGCGCGCGCGCGCAGAGAAAAGGGACAGATGGCGGTGTTCTTCATCGATGACAATTTTGCCATCAACGTGAAGCGCACCAAGTCGCTGCTGCGCGACATTATTGCCGCCGGGGCGCAGGTGCATTGGGTGGCGCAGATCAGCGCGAACCTGTTGCGCGATGAGGAACTGATCGATTTGATCGCGGCGTCAGGGGGCAAGTGGGTATTCATCGGCATGGAATCGATCGATCCGGCGAACCTGAAAGACGTGAACAAAGGATTCAACAAGCCCGGGGAGTATGCCGAAGTGCTGGAGCGGTTGGCGAAACGCAACGTGTACGCGATTACGTCGTTTATTTTTGGCATGGACAATGACACGACTGGCGTGGCCGAGCGCACACTGGCGCAGGTGCGAACATGGCCGCCGGGATTGCCCATTTTTGGGCTGCTGACGCCGTTGCCGGCGACACCGCTTTACAAGCGGCTGGAAGCTGCGGGGCGGCTGACGCGCGTGAAGCACTGGCAGGAGTTTATTCCCTTCGCCATGGCGCATACGCCATTGAAGATGAGCATTGAAGAGGCGCACGCGGAAGTGAAATACGGATGGGCGCACGCCTACAGCCCCGAAGCGGTGGCGCAGGCAGTCGATTCGTTGGACGACCAGCCGCTGGGGTATCGCGTCAACATTTTCCTGGCGCGGATCTGTTTCCGCGGGATCTACTTCCCGATGCTGGGGAAACTGGCGTGGCTGAAAGTAGTGGCGGAGAACCGGCACACCATTTTCAAGCTCGTGGTCGAGGCTGTGTTCGGACGCAAGGAGCGGCCGCGGCATCCCGAGGGTGAGGTACTGTTTGAGAAGGCTGCGGTGCCGGAATCACAGGTGAGCGCTTAGAATTCACGGCTTCAGAACAAAGACAAAAGAATAAGGCCATCAACCTATCGGTTGATGGCCTTTTATTTCGAGCGACCAGTTGGCTATGCGTGAAGGGCTGCTTATCTGGACGCGCCGAGACGTAGCACGCTACGTCTCTACGAGTTGCTCTGCGGCGTCGCGGCCGGAGCGGACGCAATCAGGCACGCCGATGCCGTGGTAGGCGTTGCCGGCAAGAGCGAGTCCGGGCAACTGCTGGCGCAGGCGTTCCATGCGGTCGAGGCGCTCGAGATGCCCCACGCCGTATTGCGCCATGGCTGATTTCCATTTGTAGACCCGGGCGAAGAGCGGATCTGCGCGCAGGCCAAGGATCTGCTGCAGTTCGTTGCGCACGATTCCGATGATGCGATCGTCGCTGAGGGGCCAGACGTCTTCCGCACTGTTTCCGGCGAAAAAGCAACGGAGCAGGGCGCGGTCTTCCGGGGCGCGATGCGGGAATTTGTTGTGCACGAACGTCGCGGCCAGCAGCTTCTTCCCTTCACTGCGGGGTACGAGGAATCCGAAACCGGGTGGAAGCGACTGGCGAACATTGCGATCGTATCCCAGAGCCACGGTGATGGAGGAGCTGTACTTAATGGCGGCGAGTTCGGCCGAAAGCTCGGGACTGACGATGCGAAGGACCTGAGCGGCAGCCGGTGCAGGCAGAGCGATGATCACCGAATCGAATTCGTCGGATTGCATGCCCGCAGAGACGACCCAGCTTCCCGCTTCGCGTTGCAGGGCTTGCACCGGTGCGTTAGTCAGCAGCGCAGTTGGCGTAAGTCGTGAGACCACGGTCTCGGCCAGGTGTTGCATTCCATTCTTCAGAGAAGTGAACAGAGGCGGCGCGGGCCTGCGCGGTCCGGCTGAGGTTTTCTTGCGAGCGGCGAGCATCGCGCGGCCGAGGCTGCCGTGCGTGCGTTCCATTTCCGCAAACCGCGGAAGAACGGCGCGGACACTGAGGCTGGCGGCTTCTCCGCCATAAACGCCGGAGAGCAGCGGATCGGCGAGGCGGTCAACCATCTCAGCCCCGTAGTGGCGTTCCACGAACGCCGCGACGGACTCGTCGTGATCGACGGCGCGCGGAGGGTGGAACAGCTCTTGCGTCATGCGCAGTTTGGCCTTCCACGAAAGCAGCGGCGAGAGGCCCGTGGGCAGAATTTTTGTGGGAACCATGAACATTAAGCCGTCGGGCATGACGACGAGGTGTCCTTTGGTCAGGATGTAGGTCTTGCGGTCGGCGTCGTTGGAACCGATGAGCTGATCTCCCAGACCGAGCGCGCGGCAGAGGTCGGCAGCCCACGGTTTTTCGGTAATGAAAGAGTCTGGTCCGGCTTCGACGACGCACCCGTCGATGTATTCGGTGCGGAGGACGCCGCCGAGTCGCGCGGACGCCTCGTAAAGAACGTAGTCGACATCGACGCCGGCGCGGCGGTGTTCTTCGAGCGCAAAGGCGGCGGCGAGGCCGGAGATGCCTCCACCGATGATGGCGATGCGAGTCATGGAGCTGAGCGCTAAGTACCTCACCGGCTAAAGCCGCAACTGAAAGCAGATTCTAATCGCAGCGCTGGAAGCGCTGCGCCACCCAAAACTGCGCCACCCAAAAACTGCACCACCCAGAACTGCTGCAGGCGCGAGGTGCGCAGCCGCGCCATTTATCGCCTCGGTGCGGAATATTCCTGCACCAATCGCGCCAGGTCCCTTACATTGTCGACCGGCGTTTCGGGCAGGATACCGTGGCCGAGATTGAAGATGTGGCCGGGGCGTCCGGCGGCGCGGCGGAGAATGTCTGCCGCGCGCGACTTCAATTCTTTCCAGTCGGCGAAGAGCAGCACCGGATCGAGATTGCCCTGCACGCCGCATTTGTGATCGAGGCGTGCCCAGCCTTCGTCGAGCGGGATGCGCCAGTCGAGCCCGATGACGTCGGCTCCGGTCTCTTTCATCGCGGGAAGTAGCGTCGCGCTATCTGTGCCGAAATAAATGATGGGCACTCCGGTCTTCTGCAACTGCTTTACCATGCCGGTGACGTGGGGGAGCACGTAGCGGCGATAGTCTTCCACGCTGAGGCATCCGACCCAACTGTCGAAGATCTGAATGACGTCGGCTCCCGCATGCACCTGATCGGCGGAGTAGGCAGCGGTCACGGCAACCAACTTGCGCATCAGCGCGTCCCACTCGGCGGAAGAGTTGTACATCATCTTCTTCGCGTGGATGTAGTTGCGCGAGCCTCCGCCTTCGATCATGTAGCTGGCGAGCGTGAAGGGAGCGCCGCAGAAACCGATTACAGGCAGCCGATCGCCGAAATGCTTCGCAACCAGAGCGACGGCTTCGGACACATAGCCTAGTTCCGAGGCGCGGTCGGTGCGCAGGTTCGCGATGTCTTCTTTGCTGCGCACGGGTTTTTCGATGACCGGGCCTTCTCCTGCTGAAAAATGAAAGGGCAGGCCCATGACTTCGAGGGGCAGCAGAAGGTCAGCAAAGATGATGGCGGCGTCGATGCCAAGTATTTCCGCAGCCGTGATGGTGACCTCGGCGGCGAGCGCGGGCTTCTTGCAGATCTCCAGAAGCGAGTGCTGTTTGCGGACCGCGCGATACTCGGGCATGTAACGTCCGGCCTGGCGCATGAACCAGACTGGCGTGCGATCGACGGGTTGAGACTTGCAAGCGCGAACGAAGCTGGAATTAGGGGCAGACATGAATTCTTGAATGTAGCACTTTTTCGGGGCAGGCGCTGTGATCTGGGCTGCAAGGCAACTCCACCACAGAGGACACAGAGTACACAGAGGGAAACCTTAGGCTTGTAGAATCACGTTATGAATTGCAGCGTTCTCGGCACGATCGGGTTGATTGGGTTGGTCGTCTGCCTGGGAAGCGCTTCTTCTCAAAAGACAGGAGTGCCTGCGGCGCCTACGTTTTATAAAGGTGTGCTGCCGATCCTGCAAGATCACTGCCAGAGTTGCCATCGGGTGGGCGAGGTCGCGCCCATGCCGCTGGTGACGTACGAGCAGACGCGGCCCTGGGCGGGCGCGATGGCGCATGCGGTCGAGATGAAGATGATGCCGCCCTGGTTTGCCGATCCTCGCTACGGACATTTTTCTAACGATGTTTCGTTGACTCCGCAGCAGATTGCGACGATGGTTGCATGGGCGGAGGCTGGTGCGCCTGCGGGGGATGCGCACGATGCCCCCGTACCGCAGAAGTGGGCAGAGGGCTGGAATATTCCGCAGCCTGATCTGGTGGTGAAAATGCCCAAGGCCGTGCAGATTCCCGCGCTTGGTCAGGTTGAGTACACGTACGAGATTGTGCCCACGCATTTTACGCAGGACCGGTGGGTGCAGATGTCGGAGTTCCGGCCGGGCAGCCCGGCACATGTGCATCACGCGGTCGTATATATTCGCCCGCCGGCCTCGCAGTGGTTGCGGCACGCGCCGTTGGGTGCGCCGTTTACGGCCTCGACGTTGAACGATCCTCTGGAACAGCGCGAGGCGCACGAGACCACCAGCGACTTGCTGCTGGTATACGCGCCGGGAAGTTCTCCGGACGAGTGGCCGGACGGGATGGCGAAGTTTGTTCCGGCGGGCTCGGACCTTGTGTTTCAGATGCACTACACCACCAACGGCACGGCGGATCAGGATCAGACCAGCATTGGACTTGTGTTCGCGAAGACGGCGCCGAAGCAAAGGGTGATCACGCTGCAGTTGAACAATCATGCGCTGATCATTCCTCCGGGCGCGGATGACTTTCGCGTGGAAGTGCACGGAACGCTGCCCAATGACGCCACGCTTCTGAGCTTGTTTCCGCATATGCATCTGCGCGGTAAGCGGTTTGAGTACGACATTGTGCACGACGATGGCAGCGTCGAGGTGCTGTTGCGCGTGAACTATCACTTTCACTGGCAGTTGAGCTACCGTCTGGCCGAGCCGCGGCCGCTGAAGGCGGGAACGCGACTGCGGGCGATTGCCTGGTACGACAATTCGAAGAACAATCCGCACAATCCCGATCCGACGAAGACGGTGACGTGGGGCGATCAGACTTCCGACGAAATGATGGTGGGCTTCTTCGACGTTGCGGTTGCTGCGGGGATGGACAAGTGGAAATTCTTTGTGCGGCCCGGGAAGGAAGGCTCGGGGCAGCGGAAATAGATATCTAAGTCCGAATAACATACCAAGCCTGCCGTGAGTGCTGTTCTAACCAAAGTGCATCGCATAACCTTTGTTACTGTTTTCGATGGCTTCCTCTGAGCTATAACAAACTGAACTCATCAATTCAGTTACACATATCCCCGTGAGGTTCCATGGAAGGCGCGCCAGTCGCTGCAGTGTTGGTCTTTGATTTTCTCTTGTTGCTGGTTGTGCTTTTTGGCTCCCGGACGAAGGGTAGCCGAGCGCAGTCCGCCTTGATCGCAGCGCTGTTCTTCTGTTCCGGGTTTCCGGCGCTGATCTATCAGATCGTGTGGCAACGCGTGCTGTTTGCCATTTATGGCGTAAATGTTCAATCGGTCGCGGTGGTGGTGAGCGCGTTCATGCTTGGGCTTGGAATCGGCAGCCTTGTCGGCGGGCGCCTGTCCGAAAGGTTCCCTGATCGCGGCATTTCGATTTTCGGCATCTGTGAGTTGGCCATAGCAGGCTTTGGGCTGATTTCGTTGCGCCTGTTCCACTGGGCCTCGGGATTCACGGCAGGAACCAGTCTAGGTTATACCGTTCTCTTCAGCTTTCTGCTGCTCATCCTGCCCACGATGCTCATGGGAGCAACATTACCGCTTCTGGTCGAGCAGTTGGTGCGAAGCTCTCGAAGTGTCGGCTACTCGGTTGCAACTCTTTACTTTGTCAACACGCTCGGTTCGGCCGTCGCCTGTTACGTGTGCGCTCAGGTCTTGCTTCGGAGCTTCGGGCAGTCTGGTTCGGTGACGCTTGCGGCGTGTTTGAACACCGCTGTGGGCGCGACAGCATTTCTTTATGGACGAAGCCAGCGATTTAAGCCGGAAGAAGCTGAGGCGAGTGATGGCGCTGCTGGCGCAATCTCCGAAAAAGTGTTGAGTCTTGGAACTGCTGCGTTGATTGCCGGAGTTGCCGGCTTTCTTGCCCTTGGGTTCGAGATTGCGTGGTTTCGCATCTTTGCGTTGGCTACCTTCGACCGGGCTCCCGCATTCGCACTCCTCCGCTCTACCTATCTTGCGGGGATCGCAGCGGGATCTTTTCTGAGTGAAACCTTATCCCGAAGGAAGAACATCAATCCGGTCACCCTGGCGGGTGCCGCGATGCTCGTGGCAGGGGCCATTTCTGTGTACCTGCCGCCGCTGATGGCGGATCTCTCCTGGCGGAACATTCCGGTGCTGATGAGTGCTCCCGCATTTTTCCTGACCGCTGGCTTGCTTGGGTCCGTTTTGCCTTTACTGTGTCAGTCCTCGGTTTCGGTCAACAATTCGGCCGGCCGCAGCGTGAGCCTGATTTATCTCTCCAACATCGTTGGATCAACTCTGGGCAGCCTCGTGATCGGATTCATTTTGATGGACCACTTCGGCACGCAGGCGATCTCGACTCAACTGGCTCTGGCAACCGCGCTCACGGGCTTGATTGTGGTCCTGTTTCGTAGCGGACACGTCCAAGCCCCGCCAAAAGCGGTTTCGGCGCTCGCAATTGTCGCCGTCGCGGCCATCGCCCTTGCTGCCCCAACCTACCGCAATCTTTATGGGAAGATGATTTTCGGTCCCAAGGCTGCTGAAGTCGGCTACATGAAGCATGTGGTCGAAAACCGAAATGGCGTTATCGCTGTCACGGCCGATGATGCGGTCTTTGGAGGCGGAGTGTATGACGGCCATTTCAATGTTGATCCCGGCAACGATCGAAACTTTGTCATCCGGGCATACGTTCTGAGCTTGTTGCATCCTCACCCGAAGCGTGCTTTCATGTTGGGCCTTGCGTCCGGCTCTTGGGCCCAGGTCGTTGCAAATAATCCTGAAGTGGAGAGCCTGGATATTGTAGAAATCAATCCCGGCTATCTTCCATTAGTCGCGCAGTATCCTGAGGTACGCTCTCTGCTTCACAATCCTAAAGTCCACATCTACATCGACGACTGCCGCAGGTGGTTATTGGCACATCCTGACGTCAAATATGACGTCATGGTGGCCAATACCTCGTTCCACTGGCGCGATCACAGTTCGCAGGTGCTCTCCACGGAGTTCCTGCAGATCGTGAAACAGCACCTTCTGCCCGGCGGAGTCTATTACTACAATGCTACGGAGTCTGCGGATGTATTTATCACGGGGCTTCACGAGTACAACTACGGCTTGCGAGTCATCACCTTCCTGATGGTCAGCGATTCGCCAATTGGTCTGGACAAAGCGCGCTGGTTCTCGGTATTGAACCGGTACGAGATCGATGGGAAGAAGATTTTTGATGCGCGCACCCCCCGCGGACAACTGGTGCTTGCTGCCTACGATGCGTTCGCCGAGACCGTGCGACAGGCCCCCCGGATGCTGGGCATGGAGTCTGGTGATGAACTCGCCCGACGGCTGGGGCCGCGTCGTCTTATCACCGACGACGATATGGGCGCGGAGTGGACGCCGGCTCCGAAACCAGCCTGGCGGTAGCTTCGAAAAAATGGCGCGGGTCGTCGACGGTGTACGGGTCGTGGTTGGGTCTCTGGCTGATAAGCCCTAAGCGTTTGCTAAACTCTTTAAGATTCCAACCGAGGCAGACATTTGATGAACGCAAGGCGCGTGGACGTTCTGGCAGGTATTGTGTTCTTTCTGGCATCGGGACTCATGATCGCGACGGCAAAGACGCAGTCGAGCACGACTCCACATTCCGCGGCTCCAGGACAGGTCACAAATCCCGCAGGGAAGAAGGCCGAGGAGCAATTTAAGAACATCCAGGTGCTCAAGGGAATCCCGGCCGAGGAACTATTCCCGACCATGCAGTTCATCGCGGCGTCGTTGGGCGTCCAGTGCGACTTCTGCCACGTGCAGGGTGCGTTTGAGAAGGACGACAAGAAGACCAAGCAGACGGCACGCAAGATGATGGAGATGATGTTCGCCATCAACAAAGACAATTTCGACGGACACCGTGCAGTGACGTGCAACTCGTGCCATCGCGGCAACGCGAAGCCCCAACCGATTCCGGTGGTCATGACCGAGGAACCTAAAGAACCGATGGGCGCACCAAAGCTGGCTGACGCGAAAGAAAACGCTGGGCTGTCGCCCGACCAGCTGCTCGACAAATATGTGCAGGCGGCAGGCGGAGCGGCGGCGATCGACAAGGTGACCACCCGCATCATGAAGGGCACGATCGATTTTGGCGGGAAGTCGCTGCCGATCGATATCTATTCGAAGGATCCGGACCAGCGCATATGGTTCACTCACCTGCCCGAGGGGGATAGCGTCACCGCATTTAATGGACACGAGGGGTGGCTGGCTGCGCCGGGGCGGCCGGGTGTGCGTCCGATGCAAGGCAGTGAACTGGACGCGGCGTCGATGGACGCGGACCTGCACCTGGCGACGCATCTGAAGCCGATGTTCAGCGAGCTGCGGCTGCAAGGGACGGAGAAGGTCGGGGACCACGAGGCTTACCTCGTGGTGGGCCAGCGTGAGGGGAAGCCTCCGATTCAGCTATATTTTGACGAGCAATCAGGGCTCCTGGTGCGGCTGGTGCGCTACGGAGAGACCGCGTTGGGCTGGCTTCCAACGCAAATCGATTACGCGGATTACCGCGACACGAATGGCGTGAAGATTCCATATCGCTGGACGCTGGCGCGGCCAAGCGGGCGGTTCACGATTCAGGTAAGCGAGGTGAAGCAGAACGTCCCCGTGGACGACGCGAAGTTCGCCAAGCCTGCCGAGGAGCAAAAGCCGCCGGCAAAATAGGCAGCCAGGGAATCACGGCCTCGGATTTACGCCGTCGTCATGATGCGGCACCGTCTTGGTGACTACGGATTCCGCTTCGATTTTGACTTCGACCTCGGCTCCCTCTTTGAGCTTTACTTTTTTCCCATTCGCGTCGGTGAGACGGTTCGGAACACGGATCTCTCGATAGAGGTGATCGGCTCCCTCGACGGCGATCTGAGCCTTTTCCGGTTCGCCGGAACTGGGATGAGGGTGAATTACCTTTTCGACTCTCCCAGGGAGCGTAGTACTTGCCTTGGATACTTCACTCGACACGATAACCCTCCACTGCCCCTTGGCGCGCTTCCAACGCGTTCTCGGCAAAAAACCTTGAAGCGACGAAGCACGATTCTCTCCGGTGTTTCAAGTACGCGCCATCCGGGAAACACTGTAGAAGCCGCCCGTCCCGCTCTGAGCCAACCGGAGCCCGCAGGTCGTTTTTCAGAGCGCTTTCAGGTTCCTCAGGTACCCTCGTTATCGATGCGGGGCGACAAATCACCGTTAAGGATCTTAGTGTCGAAAGGCCGCCTTCTCTGCCTGCTGCTTGCGGCGCTCCTTGGCCTGGCGAAACCCTCCCATGTTTTTGCCCAGGAACCCGATCAGGCCACCAATTCCGGGTCTGCCGCAGATCGAACGGCCTCCCATTCCATCAGTGGAACCCTGTTAGATCCTTCGGGAGCAGCGATCGTCAAGGCGGACGTTTCCCTGCTGAGCGCGAAGGCTGAGGTCCTCGCCCGGACAGCGACTGACGAAGTCGGCGCCTTCCGGTTCGACAACATTGCTATCGGAAAATACACGTTGGAGTGTCATGCGGAGGGCTTTCGCGATGCCAGCGTTCCGGCCGTGGTCACGAACAAGCGGTCCACGCCGATCCGTACCGTCATGCAGATTTCCGTCGACACCGAAAACGTCACCGTGGCGACTGGAATCAATGTTCCGCTCGTGAGCACCGAAATCTCCGAGAATCAGAACGCCAACGCCATTGATCGCGATGCGCTCGACCGCGTCCCCGTCTTCGACCAGGACTACATCACAACTATGTCCCGCTTCCTCGACGATAACGCGATCGGGACGAACGGCGTGAGCCTGGTGGTGAATGGGATTGAAGCCAACGGACCGGGCGTTACGCCGTCCGCCGTTCAGGAAGTGAAGATCAACAACAATCCCTACTCTGCCCGCTTCTCGCGGCCAGGTCGCGCCCGCCTGGAGATCGTTACGAAGAGCGGGACTTCCGACTATCACGGCGAGTTGAACTTCATGTTTCGTAACTCGGTCTTCGACGCGAGCAACGCCTTCGCCGTCGTGAAGCCTTCCGAGAGCCGGCAATACTACGAGGGCTCGGTGACCGGGCCGATCGGCCACAGCAAGCACACCAGTTTTCTGGCGTCACTCGACTACGACATGGTGGACCTGCAAGGCATCGTCGATGCGAACGCCATTGCGGCCGCGGAGTCGCTGGGCTTCGGTCCGATCGCCCAGACCGTTCCCAATCCCTCGCGCCATTTCTTCGGCTCTGGCCGCGTGTTTCACGATTTTGCCAATGGAGATCAGTTCTGGATTGGATACTCGTACGAGCATCGCTCGAGCCAGAATTCAAACGTCGGCGGCACGATGCTTCCCAGCACAGGCACCGACGCGAGCTTTCTGGAACACGAACTCAACATCAGCCATCTGCACCAGTTTTCGCCACACTGGGTCAATCAGTTGCGATTTCTAGTGGGACACTTCGACTCGCAGGTTTCCAGTATTCAACCTGAGGCACAGATCGCGGTCTCGGGACTGTTTACCGCGGGCGGCGCGCAGGCTGATACCCAGCGAACGGAATTCCATTTCGACGGGACCGACTTCTCAACCTACGCCAACGGGAAGCATCAGCTCAGCTTTGGAGTCGATATCCCGGACATCAGCCGACGGGGACTCGACGACTTTACGAATCGCGCCGGTACCTACACCTTCGCGAGTTCCGCCGACTATACCGCGGCGACGCCGGCCACCTACCTGGTGCAGACGGGCCAGGGGCACGTGGCTTTTCTGGAAAAGGTTATCTGCGCGTTCGTGGAAGACAATATCCGCGTCCGCCCGACTTTTTCTCTGTACCTCGGACTGCGCTACTACTGGCAGAACTATTTTTACGACGATCCCGACAACTTTGCGCCGCGAGCCAGCTTTGCGTGGGCCCCGAGCGCAAAGAGCAAAACCGTAATCCGCGGGGGCGCGGGCATCTTCTACGACCGGACCGGCCCCAGCCCGATCGGCGATCTGCTGCACTTCAATGGCGTTAACCTGCTGCGCTTCATCGTCGACCAGCCGCTGGTTTCGTACCCCATCAACCCTGCGGTTCTGTCGCAAATTCCCGTCAGCGTGGTGGTGCTGGATCCTCACGCGCATATTCCCTATGTTCTGCAGTACAGCGCAGGGATGGAGCGCCAGGTCACCGCCAAGAGCACGTTTAGCGCGGTTTATATCGGCACGCGCGGCATCGGCTCCTTCCGGTCCATTGACGCGAATGCTCCGGTGCTGGCCGGGGGAGCCTATGTCTTTCCCAAGCCTGCTCTCGGGCAGGTGCGGGAAATGCAGTCCCTGGGATACCTGAAGGGCAACGCGCTGGAACTTACCTTCCGCGGCAAGCCCAGCAAATATTTCTCTGGACAGATTCAATACTCGCTGAGCCGCACCAACAACAACACCAGCGGCATCACATACTTCCCCGCCAACAGCTACAACGCCGCGGCGGATTGGGGACGCGCCGACAACGACCGCCTCCAGAAGTTCGATCTACTGGCATCGACGCAACCCACCCGGTTCTTTACGCTAGGTGTGGCGCTTTCCCTCTACGCGGGCAAGCCCGTCGATATCACTACCGGGGGCGACGATAATCACGACGGCATTCTCAACGATCGTCCCGCGGGTATCGCGCGCAACACGATGCCTGGCCCGGGCCAGATCACTCTGGACCTGAACCTGTCCCACGATTTCCCGCTCTCGAAGGCGAAGAAAGAAGCCAAGGTCCTCTCGGTCTCACTGAATTCCTTTAACGTGCTGAATCACCCGAATTACGTCACCTACATCGGAACGCAATCCTCGCCTCTGTTCGGCCAGCCGGTCGCGGCCCTGCCTCCACGGCGCATGCAGTTGGACGTGCAATTCAAGTTCTGAGCCCAATCAATAACAAAACCTGATAGGCACGATAAATAGTTTCGATTTCCGTGAAACTGTCGTGGACGGTACATTGAGGCGGTCTTGGAACGGAAAGAATCGCGGGTTTTGGGTAGCAGGACGGGCAAGGATCGCCTCCCGATACGGCGAAGAGGGATATTATTGGGAAGCGTCGGCGTAGAGGCTGGCCAGGGAGAGATGCTGGAGCATTCTGACCCGGCGATGATGTTCAAGAACGCACAACAGGACTTGACGACATTATGACGAAGATTGAGGCGGTCATTCAAAACTCCAGGCTGGAAGCGGTCAAAACTGCGCTGCATGAAATCGGCGTCGAAGGCATGACCGTCCTTGAGGTGCGCGGTCACGGACGGCAGAAGGGGCATACCGAGGTCTACCGCGGACGTGAGTACAGCGTCGATTTGATCCCCAAGACGAAGCTCGAGATGGTGCTGGCCGACACGATGGTCGAGAAAGCTGTGCAGGCCATTCTGGGAGCCGCGCGCACGGGCAAGATCGGTGACGGGAAGATTTTTCTGTCCCGCGTGGATGAGGCAATTCGCATCCGCAATGACGAGCGCGGCGAAGGCGCACTGTAGGCTCGCAGCACGCGGGTTGGCGCAAAGACGTTAGAACAAATACGACCGGGACGCGACCGGAAAGCATCTGACAGGCAGCGATTGAAGTGGCCTCCCCCAGTGGCAAGCGGCGCGGGGTGAATTACTTTCATGATGGCAGCGTCCTCATTGATCAGCGAACTGCGCGGCTCCCTGAGCGACGAATCGGCGCGCATTCAGCGGGAGTTCGAGGTCTCCGGGGACGGGCGCTCGGCCGTGGCGCAACGCACCCGGCTGGTGGAAGACATTCTGGCACGGCTGTGGCGCGACCTCGTATCGCCCGACCCTGCCAAGCCCGCCAACTTTACCCTCATCGCCACCGGAGGATTCGGCCGGGGATGGATGTTCCCCTATTCCGACATCGATCTGCTTTTTCTTTTTGGGGATCGCGAGGCGGAGAAGGCCTTCAAAGATCCTGTCCGCCGTTTTTCGCAGGAATTGTGGGACTTACGGCTGAAGCTGAGTCCAGCTTCGCGGACCTTGGGCGAGTGCGACCGCTACGACCCGAACAATACTGAGTTCACGATTTCTCTTCTCGATTGCCGGTACCTCGCGGGGAATCACGATTTATTCCGGCGGCTTCACGACAAGGTCATTCCCAAGCTGGTGATGCGCGAGTCCAAGGCACTGCTGCAGGGGCTGGCGGAGGTCACTCGCGAGCGTCATGCGAAATACGGAATGACGCTCTATCACCTGGAGCCGAATCTGAAGGAGGCGCCGGGAGGGTTGCGCGACTGCAACGTCGCCAGCTGGCTTGCCCTGATTTCGGCAATGGACAAGCTCCACGACTGGCCCGACTCCAGTTCGCTGCGCGCTCCGGTGCGCAAGCAACTCGATGCGGCGCTGGACTTCCTGATGTCGGCACGCTGTTTTCTGCACTTCCGCCACGGACGCGATGACAACACGCTGAGCTGGGAGGCCCAGGATGAAGCGGCGGCGCGGAAGGTTGGAGCGACCATTGTCGGATCGCCGACTGGAGGCGCGGACTCTGGTGAACTCTCGGCCGCCGACTGGATGCGGCTTTATTTCGGGCACGCGCGCGCGGTCCAGCGGACTGTCACGCAACTGCTGGAAGAAATTCCGGAAGCGTGGTCGGCGCTGTACCGGCAGGTGCAAAGCTGGCGGTCGCGGCTCACCACGCCGGATTTTTCGGTGGTGGATGGCCTCATTTTTCTGCAACAGCCTTCGGCGCTACAGGATCCTGAAGTGCTGCTGCGGCTGTTCCATTTCATGGCGCACCACGGGCTGAAGTTGAGCGCAACCACCGAATACCGAATCGAGCAGGCGCTTCCGGCGCTGGCCTCGATGCCGCCCCGGGGAGCGGAACTGTGGCTGTACCTGCAGGAGACCTTGCTGCAGCCGCATGCGGCGGACGCGCTGCGCGCCATGCAATCGCTTCGTCTGTTGACTCTCTTACTGCCGGAAATCAAGTTGATCGACTCGCTGGTGGTGCGCGATTTCTATCACCGGTTCACCGTGGACGAACATTCCTTTCTCGCGATCGAAAGCCTGCACCGCCTGAAGCAGTCGCAGTCGGAGTGGGACAAGCGTTACGCGGAACTGCTCGGTGAACTGGAAGATCCAGAGTTGTTGTACCTGGCGTTGTTGCTGCACGATACCGGCAAAGGCGTGCCCGGCGGCAACCACGTGGAGGCCAGCCTCGACATTGCGAATCACGCAATGGACCGGCTCGACATGGATCCCAAGGAACGGGAAGAGGTGCTGTTTCTGATCGCGAGTCACCTCGAACTGTCGGCGGCGCTGCGGCGTGACATTTTCAATCCGGAGACAGTGGCGGCCTTCGCCGAGAAGATGGGAACACCCGAACGGCTGAAAATGCTCGCATTGATGACATACGCCGACATCAAGGCCGTGAATCCGGAGGCGCTCACGCCGTGGAAAGCGGAGAACGTCTGGCAGCTCTACATGGGCGCCGAGAACTATCTGAACCGCAGCGCCGATCAGCGCGTGCATGCGGATGTGAACGATGAAAAGTTGGCGCGGTTGCGGTCGCTGGCGCCAGTGACCAGCAGCAAGTTCAAAGAGTTTCTCGAGGGATTCCCGCAGCGCTATTTGCTGGTGCATACCGCCGAAGAAGTGATGCGCCACATGGGAATGGCCGACGAACTCGGCGAAGATCCGGTGCAGGTTGACTTGAAACGCGGGCGGCACTGGTATGAGTTAACGCTGGTGACCAGAGATCGTCCGTTTCTGTTTGCCAAGCTGGCCGGCGTGCTGGCGGCGTGGGGAATGAACATTGTGAAGGCCAACGCGTTCTCCAATGAGGCGGGAACGGTAGTGGATACTCTCTACTTCACCGACCGGTTCCGCACTTTGGAGTTGAATCTTTCCGAGTGGGAACGGTTCAAGCGCAGCGTGACCGATGTGCTTCTGGGCGAAGCTGATCTGGAGAAGATGCTCCGCGACCGCCAGCGCGCGGAAAAGGGAGCAATCGCGAAGGTAAAAGTTGAAACCAAGATTGATTTTGACGATTCGTCCTCGTCGACGAGCACCCTGGTGCAGGTGATTACGCAAGACCGTCCGCGGCTGCTGCATCGGATTGCTTCATGCCTGTCAGATCAGGAATGCAATATTGAGATCGCGTTGATCGATACCGAAGGGCAGATGGCAATCGATACTTTTTATCTGACGTCGGGCGGGAAAAAGCTCAAGGCGGAACATTGCAAGCGAGTGGAGAAGGCGCTGGTCGAGGAGTTGCGCGGGGAGTGATGCACCCTCACGATTGGTCCTGTTAAGGCACGTTTACACACTTCTATGCAAGTCTATACCGCATCTCGACATAGCCGGTTCCGCATTCGTGGTACCCTTCCCTGTTAAGAGGAGGTTCGCAATGTTCGCGACCCGCGGTTGCCTGCTCGGTGTCGTTCTACTTTCGGTTTTTCCTGCCTATTCTCAAACTTCCAATCCTGATTCCTCCAGCCAACAACCGACCTTCCGTGCCAATGTGCGCAGGGTTCTGGTGGACGTAGTCGTCACCAACAGTAAGGACGAGCCCGTCACCGGGCTGCCTCAGGAACAGTTTCTAATCTTCGAGGATGGTAAACCTCAGGCCTTAACGTCTTTCGAGGAGCATGCGGGGCTGCCCGACATGTCAGCTCTCCAAGCCAAGCTGCCGCCCAATACGTTCTCCAACCTGCCGTTGGCCAAGACGGGCGACGCGGCAAACATTCTGTTGCTGGACGCGCTCAACACCCAGATGTCCGATCAGAGCTACGTGCACGCGCAAATGATCAAGTACATCAAGGGAATCCGCCCAGGTACCCGGCTCGCGATCTTCACCCTCGGGGCGCGACTGCGCTTCGTTCAGGGATTCACGGGCGATCCCGCGGTGCTGATGGCGGCTGTGAATGGACAGAAGTCGGCGGGCAACCCGCAATTGTCGCCGCTGCTGCAGACGAGCACCGAAGTGGATGCCAACGCGCGAATGGTCGCTCAGATGCAAGAAATGGCGGCATCGACGGGATCGGCGCAGATTCAGGCGTCGGCCGATGCTCTCAAACAGTTTCAGCAAGAGACCGCCTCGTCTCAGACGGACGCGCGCGTCCAGATTACCCTGGAGGCGATGCAGCAGCTTGCCCGCTATCTGCAGGGAATTCCGGGACGCAAGAATGTGATCTGGTTCTCGGGCTCTTTCCCACTCAGTATCTTCGGCGACTTCAGTCTAGGAGGAGCGGAAGTGATGCGGCAATACCAGGCCGATGTGGCGAGGACGGCGAATCTGCTGACTGCAGCGCAAGTCGCGATCTATCCTATCGGTGCGCAAGGCATTGCCGTAGACCGCCAATACGATTTCAGCGGCCCACAGCTGCCCAAGATTGCCGGCGTGAAGGCCGAGCAGCAGATGACGCAGTACCAGGTAAACGATCTGCAAGCGGGAAGCACGGAACGCAATGCCAGCTTCGCTGCGATGGATGAGTTGGCAAAGGACACCGGCGGCGAAGCGCTCTACAACACGAACGGACTGAACGACGCCTTGGCCCATGTGCTCAACCACGGAACGCACTACTACACGATCACTTATTCACCGACTAACAAAAATATGGATGGCCGGTTGCGCCACATCGAAGTGAAGGTGAGTGGAGGCAGCTACCAGCTCTCATATCGCCGGGGCTACTACGCTACGAACGAGACATTTGTGCAATCGGCTCAGTCGAAGCCCACGGGCGATCCGTTGCGGCCTTTGATGGACCATGGGACGCCGGACTCGACCTCCATTGTGTATACGATGCGCGTGCTGGCCGCGAGCCCGCAACCAGCGGCGGGAGCGCAGCGCGCTGGCGACAACGAGAATATGAAAGGGCCGGTGACGCGCTACAGCGTGAGTTTCAACGTCGCGGCCGATCATCTGACCCTCGAGCCTGCTCCTGACGGAGCGCGCCACGGCAATCTCGAAGTGACGCTGCTCGGTTACGACCGCGACGGCAAGCCGCTGAACTGGATGGTGCGGATGCTGGAGCTGACATTGCCGCCTGATCGCTACTCCGTGGCGCAGGCAAAAGGCGTCTCGTTCAGCCTGGAGATCGACGTGCCCACGGCGGCTGTCTACCTGCGCTCTGGTGTCTACGATCAGGGCTCCAGCAAGGCTGGGACTCTGGAGATTCCGCTGGCGGCCGTGGTGGCGCAGGCTATCGGACCGAAGTAGATCGCTCCCAACTCTATTTTGTCGAAAACTTAAACACCGTCGTCGATTTGAACGTCTCACCCGGTTTCAGGATTGTGGTGGGGAAGTCCGGATGATTCGGTGAGTCCGGGAAGTGCTGCGTCTCCAGGCAGAAGCCGTAGCGCCGCTTGTAAACGTGGCCCTGCTTTCCTGTAACTGTCCCGTCGAGGAAGTTTCCCGTGTAGAACTGGACCCCGGGCTGCGTCGTTGAGACTTCCAGCACGCGTCCGCTGGTCGGTTCGTACATGCGGGCAGCCAGAGTAAGGCCGTCGCCTTTACCGTTGATGACCCAGTTGTGGTCGTAGCCGTGGCCCAGCACGAGTTGGTCGTAGTTGTCGTCGATGCGGGCGCCGATTTTGGTCGCGGTAGTGAAATCCATCGGCGTTCCTTTGACGGGACGCAGTTCGCCTGTCGGGATCAGATTCTTGTCGACCGGGGTAAAGCGATCGGCGTTGAGCGTGAGCTCGTGATTCAGAATGTCGCTGGTACCTTCTCCGGCCAGGTTGAAATAACT
This sequence comes from Acidobacteriaceae bacterium, assembly GCA_003134655.1. Taxonomy (GTDB): domain Bacteria; phylum Acidobacteriota; class Terriglobia; order Terriglobales; family Acidobacteriaceae; genus Sulfotelmatobacter. Next base: position 122,086 of record PLBY01000077.1, on the reverse strand, counting down.
GTGCTGGCTCAGATTGATAGGCGTGGCCTTGTCCGTCGTGGCTTCGTAGTCGATGACCAGTTCGTTGCTGTTAGTCAGCGTGTAGGTCACTCGAAGCTTCAGATTGCCGGGGAAGCCGTCGTCACCGTCTTTGCTGAGATAGGTGTAGGTGACGCCAGCCTTGCCCTTCAGGGGCTCGCCATCCCAAACAACTTTATTGAATGTCTTGTCGGTGCCGCCGTGCAGAGTATTGGGGCCATCGTTCTTGGGCAAAGTGTAGGTCTTGCCGTCCAGCGTGAAGGTGCCGTTAGCGATGCGGTTGGCATAGCGTCCGACAACGGCGCCGATGTACGGAGGATTTGGAACATAGCCTTCAAGGCTCTCGTGACCGAGGACGATATCAGCGAACTGCCCTTTGCGGTCAGGCACGCGGATAGAAAGAATGATGCCGCCGTAATTCATGGTGTCGACTTCGACACCGTTAGCGTTGGTGAGCGTGTACAAGGTGACGGGCCTCCCATCCTGCGTGCCAAAAGGTTTTTGCTGCACTGCCTGCTCATGTCGCTTGCTGGCCTGCGCGAGGGCGAAGCCGCCGATCGTCAGGCTTAAAAGGACGGTAACGAATACGGTCGTGAAATGTTTTGGCATCATGCCGGAAAGTGTACTACGAGGACCGGGTTCGTGCCGTGACCGCGTCGCGATGCCCATCACTTCTTGTATGGCCACTGCGCCTTCGTGAACAGCGCTCCGTCGATCCAGATGGTCTGTCCGCTGATGAACGATGCGCCCTTGCTGGCGAGAAAAACCACCGTGGGCGCGATGTCGGCGGCCGTTCCCACCCGCCCCAAAGGCGTCAGCTTGGACCACGTGCCGGCGTAGTCTGGATCTTCGGCTCGGGTGCGCTCGGACTCAATCGACCCCAGCGCCAGGCAGTTCACGCGTATGTTGTACTGGCCCAGTTCGACCGCGGCCTCTTTGGTGAACATCTCAATTCCGCCCTTGCTCGCCGTGTAAGCCACCAAAGAGGGGAACGCAAGCTTGTTGCATCCCGAGCCCAGGTTCACGATCGAGCCGCCGCCGTGGTCTTTCATGTATCTGGCGGCTTGCTGCGTGCACAGGAAGCAACCCTTCAAGTTGGTGTCGACGACTAGGTCCCACTCTTCTTCAGTTACATCAAGGAGTGGCTTCCAGGTCTGTACTCCGGCGTTGTTCACCAAAAGATCAAGCCCGCCGAACGTGCTGATGACGCGCTCGAACATCGCCGTGACCTGCGTGCTCGACCGGATGTCGGCCTGAATGGGCAGCACACCGTCTTGCTGCGGGGCTTGAAGGGCGCGAATCTCACCGATGGTCGCCTCCACCAGAGGCGCCGGATCGTTGTAGTAATTGACCGCGACGCGGTATCCATTTCGCGCCAGTTCAAGGGCAATTTCTTTTCCGATTCCCCGGCTGGCTCCGGTTACCAGTGCTGTCTGGCCCTGCATAGTCACCTCAATCAACAAGTTTACGGCGAAGAGATCATAGCGGAACTGCGGGTACCAGTGCGCGCGCCGCACGGGTGTGCAACGCATCTAGGCGCGCTTCTCGGCTATGGACGGGTGTGATTCCAACTGGTAGCGGCAGGAATCGCATAACGTGGTTTCCCGCAGGTCGATCCACTCTACCGAGTGCGACGAGGCCATGACGCAGCTGTAGTCCTGGCAGTGGCGCAGATCGAGAGTATGACCCAACTCATGGACGGATTCCGTAAGGAGACGCTGGCTCAGCAGCGGGAGATCAGGGGCAAGACCATAGAACTCCTGCCGCAGCCGGTGCAAGGAAACCACGGCGCAAGGGCCGCCCATCTGGGCTTCTCCAAAAACGTACTTCAGGATAGGGATGTAAAGATCGACGTCGGCAACCGCCAGAAACCGCCAGTCCTGCGGGCGCACGAGCGTCTGCATGCGCTGCAGGATTTCGGAAGAATGATATTGCTGCCGCTCGGGGTGATACGAGGGAGTGGGATCGAGCTCGTAGGGCAAGATCTCGCAGGCCACGTGCAGACTCCGCGGGATTGCGGCGCGCAAATCGTGCAGCAGTGAGAGATCCACTTTACCGACCGGAAGCAGATGCACCAGGTTCATTCAGGCCAGCTTCATCGAGCGTCAGTTGCGAGTTTCCACCGGAGTGCGCGTCCAGCCATAGCGCTTGAGCTTGTGATGAAGCGTGACGCGGTCGATGTCGAGGACCTCCGCGGCGCGGCTCTGGTTGCCGCCGCAATCTTCAAGCACGCGGAGAATGTGGGCACGCTCGATCTCGTCGAGGCTCTTGCCGGCTGAGGCGGGCGCGGCGGCCTGTGTCTTGAAAATAAAGTCCTGCTCGCGCAACTCAGGCTCCTGCGCCACGACCATGGCACGCTCGACTGCATTCTCCAGTTCGCGGACGTTGCCCATCCAGGGTTGCTGTTGCAACTGGTCCATGGCCGCGGGAGCGATGCGAGTGACGTGCTTGTTCATGGCGAGAGCGAACTTGCGCACGAAATGTTCGACGAGCGGAGGAATGTCTTCCCGACGCTCGCGTAGCGGGGGCAGTTCGATGCGGAATACATTCAACCGGTAAAACAGGTCCGGACGGAAAGTGCCCTCTTCAATCATGGTTTCGAGGTTCTTGTTGGTGGCGGCCACGCAACGGAAGTCAACCTTAATGACCTGATTGCCGCCTACGCGAGTGATCTCGCGCTCCTGCAGCACGCGCAGCAAGTCGGTCTGCGTCTTCAGGCTGATGTCGCCGATTTCGTCGAGAAATACGGTGCCACCTTCGGCGATTTCAAATTTCCCTTTCTTGCGGTACTGCGCACCAGTGAACGCGCCTTTTTCATGGCCGAAGAGTTCGCTTTCGAGCAGGGTCTCGGTCAGCGCGCCACAGTGAATCACGACTAACGGATGGAACCGGCGCATGCTGGCCGCATGAATGGCGCGCACGACCAACTCTTTTCCCGTTCCACTTTCGCCCGTAATTAAGACATTCGCATCGGTGGGGCCGACAGTTTCGATGGCATCAAATACTCTACGCATCGCCGGACTCTGCCCCACGAGATCGCCGGGGCGTGTGATTTCCGCAACTGTCTCGCGCAAGCGGACGTTTTCTTTTTCGGCGCGGCGGTGGGCCAAAGCTTTTTTCACCAGATGCGCAATCTCGTCGGGATCGAGCGGCTTGCTGACATAGTCATAGGCGCCGTTCTTCAAGGCTGTAACTGCGGTTTCCACGGACGCGTAGCCCGTCATCATGATGACGATGAGGTCAGGATCCATCTCGTGGAGGCGGCGCTGCAGTTCGATGCCGTCCGTGCCACGCATCTTGATGTCGAGCAGAGCAAGCTCCCATTTATTCTCGGCCATGCGGGTGAGCGCGTCGCTGGCGCTTTCGGCGGTGCCGACTTCATAGCCTTCCTCGCGGAACCATTTTCCCAGCGAATCGCGAACGCTCAATTCGTCGTCGACGATCAGTAGCTTCCCTTGTGTCTCCACCTGGTTCACCTCCCGCTAGCGGCAGCGGCAATTTCGTTGGCCGGGGATGCCGCGACCTTTTCGCGGTCCACATCCCACGGCAGAGTTACGGTAAAAGTTGTGCCGCGGCCGGCTTCCGATTGCACTTCGATATTTCCGTTGTGACGCTCAAGAATACTGCGGCTGATGGCCAGGCCCAGTCCGACTCCGCGTCCCGTCTCTTTGGTCGTGAGAAAGGGCTCGAAGATGCGCGGCAGGATTTCAGCCGGAATGCCGGAGCCGTCATCCCGCACCACGATTTGTACGTGGTTGGGTTCATGGCTGAAACTCGTTACAATCCATAGATTGCCGCCCTGTGGCAGGGCATCCAGAGCATTCATGACTAGCGCGAGAATCACCTGCTCGATCTGTGCGGCGTCGCACAACACCGGCGGCAGATCGGGATCGAGTTGTGGCTGCACCTGAATTCCCGCGAGATCGAGCTGGTGTTGCACGAGTCGCAGGGAACGGTCGACTACCTGGTTCAGGTTGGCAGGCTGCAGGTTCATGGGCGTGGTGCGGGAAAACGTAAGCAGATTCTTCACCAGATCGCCGCAGCGCCGGCTCTCGGAGGCGATGAGGTCGAGAGAGTCGCACATCTCCTGGCGGTGCGCTCGACCGCTATCCTCGCGGTCAATCCACTTGCGCAGCAGCTTGGCGTAGGTGAGGATGCCCGAGAGCGGATTGTTGATCTCATGCGCCAGCACCGCAGCCATCTTGCCAATGGAAGCCATCTTTTCGGTGTGCAGCGCGTGCTCATGGGCGCGCTTGAGTTCGCTCGTCTTTTGCTCCACGCGCTCTTCGAGAGTGCGGGTCCAGGAGACATTCTCGTTGTGCTCGGTTTGCAACTGGCGGCTCATGCTATTGAAGGACCGGGCGAGTTCGCCGATCTCGTCGTTGGACTGCTCTGCAATCTGGTACCCCAGATCGCCCGCTGCCAGGCGTTCGGTGCCGCGTTCGAGCGCCTTTACCGGGCCGCCAACGACCTGCCACACGAAGAACCAGCTCAGAAGCGCGATCAACAGCAGGGCGCAGCCGGTGTAGGCAATCATGCGGCGGCTGCTTTCGGCGACCTGCACGTCGGCTTTCGCCAATGAAAGATTGGTATCGAGCACGCCCAAGATCTTTTGCTCTGCCGGATGCGCATGGCATGCGGCGTTGGAGCACGACGGCTGATTCTCGATCGGAGTAATGATGCCTAAGACCCGGGACCCTGCAGCATTACGATAAATACGGAAGCGGTCCGGACGATTCAGCCGCGCCAGGGGTTGAGACTGGGCGTGGCACGCATAACAGGCTTCGGCGGTCTTATCGACGACGTGGTTCTGTTCGGCCGAATCGGTGGTGTAGGTGATTCTGCCTTCCTGGTCGAAGATGCGGATCTTCTCCATGCCCGGCTCGCTCGCCATCGTCTTGATCGACCGGTATAGACCCTCCTGATCGTTGACCAGCATGTAATCGGTCGTGCTGTGCTTGATGACGTCGCTCACACGCTCCGCGCTGAGCAGGGTGTTCTGCTCAAGATGCTGGCGGTGCAGGCGAACGTTGAGATATCCCAGCAGCGCGAAGATCACGACCATGGCGCCAAGCAACAGTATGTTCAGCTTGGCGCTGAGAGTGAGACTCAGGCGCAACCAGCGACCGCGAGTAGGTTCAGTCTCCTGCATGCTCCATGACCGCAGAAACGTCGGGCAGCGCGGATTCCCTTTCCGTGACAGGTTCGAGACTGTGTTCTTCTTTTGGAAAGATTGGCAAGTACTTCACTGCCATGCCAAATAAGGCGAACCCGGCGGCGATGATCGAACCGGTGACGGCCAATTCAGTCCACTTGGGGAAGTAGCGGACTCCCGTGGATCCTTCGAATCCTGTGATGCTCACATTCATGCGATTGGTGATGAAGCCGAGAAGGACGAGCACCGCAGCGAGATACAGCCCGTTGGCGCTGGCTCGCACTCTGGGCTGTACGAGCAATGCCAGGGGAAGAATGATGCAGAGTGAGATTTCAAGCCAGAATAGATACATCTCGTATCCCGGATGCAGCGCCAGCTTGAGCGCGCCGCGATTTGCCAAATCCTCGAAGCGGAGGATCGCGTAGACCCCGAGCACCACTACCAGAACGCGGCCGAGTTCCTGCAATACGGGCAGCTCAAGCTGCAATCCGAAATGCTTCGAACTCAACGACGATTCGAAAATCGTCATTGCCAGCCCAACCGCAATGGCTGATAGGAAGAAAAAGACCGGCAACAGCGGGGTGTACCACAATGGATAGAGTTTCTCAGGGACGATGAGGTACAGCGTGCCTAAAGACGACTGATGCAGGGTGGAGAGAATCACGCCGCAGATCACCAGCGGAATCAGGATGGCGCGCACAACCTTCAACGGCTTCTGCAGGTTGAAGCGCTCCAGCACGACAGGAGAGAACTCCAGCGCGAGCACCGTGCTGTAGAGCATGACGCAATACGCCACTTCGAACATTACGGAGTGCGGATTCCGCATGATCAGCGGATGCCATATGTTGTACGGCTTGCCCAGGTCGAACATCAGGGCCGCGCACACCAGGATGTACCCGAGGAATGCGGTGAGAATTGTCGGCCGGATGATGGAGTGCAGGCGCTTGATGTTGAGAATGTGGACGGCGGCGGTCAGAGTGAATCCGCCCGCAGCTAGCATGACGCCGCAAAGCACGTCAAAGCTGATCCAGATGCCCCAGGGAAATTGATCGCTCAAATTTGTCGAGGCGCCGAGACCTTGGGTGAAGCGGACGAAGGTGGCATAAGCCCCGGCTGCCATCAAGAAAAGGAAGATCAGCTTCCAGAACGTTAGCTTGAAGTTGGTGCGGGCCATTATGGCTTCCTCCCATTCTTGTTGGCAGTCTTCGGATCGGTCGCCTTCACGACGGATGCCTCGCGGCCTTCCGCTAGGGCTACTTCCTCGCGGCGGTGGGTGATCCACCAGATTCCGCCCAGCACCATTCCGCCCAGAGGAACAAAGTCCGGAATGTGCGACAGGACCCGGTAGGTAAGCATGGGCATGGGATCTTTGGAAAGATTGCTGTGGTAGCCGAACGTCTCGAACGGGACAGACGAGAGCAGCAGCACCGATGTGCCCCCAACTTCCTCAAGCCCGTAGATGTGATCCACGTAGTTGGTTGGATTGTCGCGGATCCGTTTCTGCGCTTCGGCGATCAGTTCGTCGCGCTCGCCAAATTTGGTGGCGCCCGTCGGACAGATCTCCGCGCATGCGGTCGGCCTTCCCTGGGCCACGCGATCGGGACACATGGTGCACTTCTGCACCTTGGGAACGAGCTTTCCCCATTCATATTTGGGAACGCTGAAGGGGCACGCGACCATACAGTAACGGCAGCCCATGCATTTCGAAGCGTCATAAGTGACGGGGCCAAGTGCTGTCTTCTGGATCGCCCCCACCGGACAAACGGACGCGCACGAAGGGTCGTTGCAATTCATGCACAGGCGGCGCATGAATTTGTCGCCGCGAGTGAGCACGACGGTCATCTTGTGGTCCGACTGTATTTCTTCCGCCGCGATGGCGTCGTTATAAGGAAGTTTGTTCTGGCCGGCGCAGGCCTGTTCGCATTGTTTGCAGCCGATGCAAACCGTGGAATCATATAAGAGTGCTTTGCTCATGAAGTATTTCTCCGGGCATGGCTGTTCGAGCTGACCAGAGCCGCCCGGAAATCCTTTCGACCGACGCCTGAGCTGAATGAGGGAAAAGGAGCGATTACCGGCGTAACCGTGGACGGGAATCGGACCGCTTATGAGCTGCTTACCTCATCAGATCGGAGGCTGTCGCGAAATTCAGCAGCTTCAGACAGCTAAGATTCTCAACAATTAAGGATTTCTCATCCGTGACCTGCATCACCTCCGCACGTGACGCTGGTCAACAGGGTTCGCGGCCTCGTTCCTGTCCCATTTGCCGTTGTTATTTGCAGCAGCACGGTGATGCGGATCGCAACAGCAGCTGGAATCAACCCAAATCGTTGATTGCACGCTGGTTCGAGGGCGCCGCTGGGCCCACTCGCTTAGACTGATGCCTTTTTCCTGTTGCGATCTTCATCGCAAATCGATGTGGTGTTTTCTTACAAGCTGCGCTGCGCTGTGATCCGTTGACTCGCTATCTTGCTCACAGCGCCGGAGATGCAGTCATCGCCAACGTTCGGCGCTCGCTTCGTTTTCGTTTGGCCTGGCGATTGCCTTAGTAATAGCGTGAGTGACCCAGAAGCAAAAGGGAACTCCGGGCGAGGTGGGTTATGACAGTCATCATGGTACTTCTGACATTCGCAATCTTCTTACTCATTGATTACGTGCGTGGACAAAAGCAACTGGCGAAGCAGCCCGTTCTGCAGACTGCGAATCGTGAAGCGGCGGCGCGTATGGTTCCGGCAGTGGTTGCTGGCTTTCAGGTTCCAGAAAACCTCCGCTATCACGGCGGGCACACCTGGGCGCTGAGCGAGAGTCACGAACTGGTGCGGGTGGGCATCGACGATTTCGCGTCGAAGCTGGTCGGAAAGATTGACAGCATCGTGCTGCCGCAGCGGGGGCGCTGGGTTCGTCAGGGACAGAAGATTTGGACCATCTTCCGCGACGGCAAGTCAGTGGACATGGTTTCGCCGATCGAGGGCACGGTAACGGCCATCAACGAAGCAGTCGTTAACGATCCGGAACTGGCGCGGAAAGATCCTTATGGAGAAGGCTGGCTCGTGACCGTGCAGGCTCCCGACTCGAAGATCAATTTCCGCAACCTGATGGGCGGCACCCTGGCGCGGCTGTGGACCGAATCATCCGCACTCAAGCTGCATAGCAGAATGCCGATGACAGTGGGCGCGCTGGCGCAGGATGGCGGCGTGGCAGTCGACGACCTCACAGCGCACATGCCCGACGAAGATTGGGCCGCTCTGACCAGGGAATTCTTCCTTTCATAAACACGGCCGAGACCAGCCTCGCCCGACCTCCTGTACAGCCGCCCGGAGTTGATCCCGGGCGGCTTTCTTTTGTTCTGGGGGAAGATCTAGTCCGACAACACGTTTTCAGTGACGGGAGCCGAGAAAAAACGAAAAATCCATGCGCCGACGACCACCGCGGAAGTCAGCAGGATCACGCGCAGGTACTGGGCGGCGGGCAAAGACGCGTCTCCGAAAATCGTGCGTAGCAGGCCAAAGGTCGCGCTTCCGGTACAAAGAACGAAATAGACGCGCTCTTTCGCGCAGCGCGCCAAACTCACCAGCCAGGCCAGAATCGACGCCACCGTCAGGTAGATTCCGATCAGAATGAAGTCACCCGTTCCGCCTGCCCCGCGCAGCAAGACTCCGGCCTTGGGCGAAGCGAAGCCATGGATCGCAATCCCCAAGAAGACCAGGGAATGAATGAGGGCGATCAAGGCGCGCTTGCGATTGTTGAGGACCCCAAAGTCGTTCATACCTGGATTCAGTTTCGCCTGTCCGACGCGGATTATCGTGTGATCTGTCTTACCGCAGCCTGTGATTTGAGTCACAGGAAGAGAGTAGCGCCGGCATCTTGCCGGCTGGCACGGAGACCTGCCCTGAACTGTCGAAGCGCGACCCAGACCTCGGCTCGGCGGGCGAGACGCCCCCCGAACAGCCGCCGGGACGGCGGCGCTACTCTACAGCTCTGGTGTCGGTTTGATTCGGGGTGGTACCATCCGGGCGACATGACGCACCGAAGCCTCGCTCTCACCTCAGTCTCTCTGCTCTGTTTGATTTTTGCCACGAATGTCGCCGGCCAGTCTCAGCCCGTGCCGTCCCATCCGATCGTGCTGCATGCGGCGCGCCTGCTGGACATCAAGACCGGACGCATGCTCAAGCCAGGTGAAATCCTCGTCCAAGGCGAACGCATCGTCGAAGTGGGGACTTCAGTCAATCGTCCGGCTGACGCCGAGGTCATCGACTTGGGTGACCGTACGCTGCTTCCCGGCCTGATCGACGCGCACATCCATCTTTTCCTCCATCCTGGCGCGGAAGATCTGCAGACTGTGCAGGAATCGGTGCCGGAGCGCACTATCACGGCCACGCTGGCGGCGCGCGATGACCTGATGGCCGGTTTCACCGCGGAGCGCGACATGGGGACCGAAGGTGCGGGATCGGCCGACACCGCTGTGCGCAACGCGATTAGCGAAGGCCGCATCCCCGGTCCGCGGTTGCGCATCAGCGGCAACGCAATCAACATCCTCGGTGGCCACGAAGACGCCCTCGGCTACAACCCCGAGCAGCACGTCCTGCCCAACGCGAATTACGCCGACAGCACCGACGAACTGGTTGCGGTCATGCGCCAGCAGTTCAAGGAAGGCGCCGACTTCATCAAGATCTACGAGACCGGGGCGGATTCGCTAAAGGACGGACGACTCTCGACTCCATATCAGTACACCGAGCCACAATTGGAGGCCGCGGTGAAAGAAGCGGCGCGTCTGGATCGCCGCGTAGCCGTACACGCCACTGGAGAGCCGGGAACGCTTTTTGCCGCGCAGGCAGGAGTGGTTTCGATCGACCATGCCGACCAGCTAAGCGACGAGACCATGCGTCTGATGAAGGAGAAGCAGATCTTCGCGGTGCCCACGTTCACGATCTTCGAATATTTCGCCGACCACGCCGCCACGTCCGAACAAGGCGCGCACCAGCGCCAGATGCTCGACGTGAAGGCGAAGGAATTCAAAAAGCAGATCGCGGCGGGAGTGCCGATGGCCTTGGGATCCGACGTCGGCCCGTTTCCCCACGGCACGCAGGCCCGTGAATTTGTCCTGATGGTGAAGTACGGCATGTCGCCACTCGTCGTGTTGCAAGCGGACCTGCTGAACGGCGCAAAGCTACTCGGCTGGGACGGGCAGATCGGCGCGCTGCAGGCCGGGTACTTCGCGGACGTCGTTGCCGTGCCGGGGGATCCTCTACAGGACATCAGCGCGCTTCAGAACGTTAGCTTTGTGATGAAGGGCGGCGTTATTTACAAGATAGGCTCTCCCGCGCTCAATAGGTAAATGCCCGGCGCAACCTGCAAAACAATGCACAGGCGCCTGCGATTCTCATTAGAAATGACAATCAAGTGCTTGATTACGGGGAGGTTGCCGCGATTTTAATGATGGACAGGCGGCCCCCCGTTTGCCCCTTCCAGAGTGCTACGCCGACCTCGGCGGGCACTTATGATCCTGCGCAGATTCGCAAGGTATATCGGGTACAGCGTCAGCGTTCTGGCTGTGGGCAGCTGCCTTTGTTCGACGGTCCATGCCCAAGCTCTACTCGCATCCGCATTGTTACCGGAAGCACCCAGCCCTGCACTTGAGCCTGTGACGCCCGTCGTCCTTATACCGCCGGTCGCAAGCTCGGAGCACAGGTTCTTGGACAGGGAGAATCGCGAACTGTTCATCGCCGCCGCCGCGTTCAACGGTGCCGACTTCGCCGTGACCCGCGCCAACCTGCAAAGTGGCGGACAGGAACTGAATCCGATCGTTCGTGTATTCGGGACCTCCACGGCGGGACTGGCAGTGAATTTTATTGGTGAAACCGCCGGAGTGATTGGTCTCAGTTACTTCTTCCACAAAACCGGTCATCACAAACTGGAGCGCGCGGTCTGCCTGGTCAACATCGGAAGCTCAGCGGGTGCTGTGGCCTTCGGGTTGGCACACCGGTAAGCCTCCCATACACTTCGGGCAAGCAAAATGAAAGGCCGCACCCTCAGGTGCGGCCCTTCATGTTATGGATGGCGTAATTGCAACGCCTTCAGGTTGATGAGCTAGAACCGGATGCGTCCGCCTATCTGGATCGACCGGTTTCCACCCGTATTCTCTTGCGCCGAGCCGAGCAGGTTCCCGAAAGAGCTTGGCGCGAACATACCCATGCCCACTGGGTCGAGCCACTGGTTGTGGTTGAAAATGTTGGCAAAGACACCTTGAATTTCGAAGGAAACTCCCTCGGTAATTCTTATGTTTTTCCGGACGCTGAAGTCGATATTCCAGTACGCCAGGCCGTTGAGATAGCTGGTGTTCTTGTTGTCCAGCCCCAGGACCGGATTGCGGTAGGAGGCGTAAGCCTTAGTCGGATCCGCGAATATGTTCACAGGCAAGCCGCCGTCGCCGAAGCCGGGCGAGCCGGCCGTGTGGTACGCATGGCCGCTTTGAATCGGCCCGGTTGGAACCGCGGTTTCCAGGCCGAAGAAGTTGACGTTGTCTCCGGCCCCGAATTCCTGACCATCGCCGGTGGTGGTGAAGATTTCGATGGGTTGGCCGCTCCCTGTTGTAAAGATCGAGGAGAACGTCCAGCCACCCAGCAGGCGTCCCATAGCGCCCGCCTGACCCTTGTAGAACGGCGGGCTGTAAACGAAGAACGTGTTGTACACGAACTTGCGGTCGTAGAACTGACGGCCATACATGTTATCCGCGTTGAAGGGATCGTTCGGCGTATATGCGCTGGTTGCTTGAACCAGGGCACCTGTGCCTAGCGCTTTGGAGTACGTGAAGTTCGACTGCAGAGTCAATCCTTTCCATTCGTTCATCTTGAGCGAGACAAAGCCCGCATTGTAATTCCCATAGCCCACACTGGCGTTTACTCCCACGCCCGACGTGAGCTGACCTTGACCGCCGAATGAGGAGCCAGGAATGGGGGTATTCATCATGCTGCGAGGGAAGTTAAAGGCATCTGGCCCACCAGTTGGAGAGGAGCAGCCCGCAACAGGGCACCCGACGCCACCATCCAAATCGCTCCACAACGTCCAGACTTGTTGATTGGCAAAGTTGCCGCCCTCGTTGGCTACCACCGTCGCGGTACAGGTCCCAGGAGCGCAATAACCCGTGCCGGCAAGGGCAGCCTCGAAGAAAGGCTGACTAGTGACGGCACCCGCGGTCTTTGCACAACCTCCACCTGCCAGCCCCGAGATGCCGCCGCAGTACTGTAGTACGACATTCTTATACGCCTGATCGAATCTCTGCCCACCCAGCGTCATCATGTAAGGGACTGCATTGATGTTGATGGGTTGATATTCGTGCGTAATCCTGCGCCCGATGTACCCGACCTCGACAGTCACTTTCTTCGACAGCTGACGCTGAATCGTGAGGTCGAAAGAGTCCACTACGTTGGGTCGGAAATTAGGATCGAGAGATTCGCCCGCGCCCGCCGCTATGGCGTTGTAGCCGGGGAAGTCTGGCTGCGGAAGGGTCTGACTGGCCGCTGGGATGGGAGCGGTCAGGCCGTCTGTTCCGACGCGGAACGCAGACGTGAGGGAGGCACTGCCTGCTGCGCCGCAGGTGCCATTGCTGAGGTTGCCGAAGCATTGCACCGGCTGAATCAATCCGGTACCCAGCAGCGGCACCAAGACCAAGTCCACGCCGTTCAAGCGTCCGAACACGCGCCCATAGCCGCCACGAATGACGGTATCTTGCCCGCCGAATATCTTGCCCATCATGGAGCTAGTATCAAAGTGAGGATTCCACGCGGCGGCGATGCGTGGACTGAACGAGCCGTAATAGGGGTTGTAAGGGTATTTCAGGCCGTTCGCCGTATTTCCGACGAGGTTAAACCCAACAACTGGATTGTAGACCTGGCCCTGCAGAGCAGCCTGTTCGCGTGAGTGGATGTAGGTCTCCTCGCTGACCAACTGATTGGCTCCGTCTACAAGTTCGACCTGCTTTCCGTTCTTCTCGACCGGCGGCATCTCCAAAGTCCAGCCCAAGCCGTAAGTCAGGGTGAAGCTTGGCTTCATGTGCCAGGTGTCCGTCAGATACACGTTGTAGTACGGAATGGTGCTCTGGTCGAATGCGGGGGTCAGCGGCGGGTTCAAGGTAAGATTCGAACCGGAGCGTGTGTAGGCGATCTGGGATAGGGAAACGATACCTAGAGTGGCGGCCGCCAGAGAGCCGCAGTTCGGGATGCTTGCCGTGGCGCAGAAAGAGGGGTCGGCCGCAAGGCCCGAACCCGAAGAGCCCAGCCCGAGTTGGTACACGGGCTGATAGTTGATACCGCCGCCATTGTCGGTGCGTTGATGCCAGTTGAAGTTGTGCTGATACTGGCCGCCGAAAGCGAGCAGGTGATTCCCTTTCAGCATGCTGACGTCGTCGCGGAACATCTGATCGTGGCCGTCCCAGAAACGCGTACGAGTTTGCTGTGTATTTACGTTGTAGGGGCCAAGGTTTTGGGTGTGAGACTCGCCAGAGAATATTTCCAGTGCTCCTCCCAGCCCCGGCAGTTGAGGTGTATCTCCGGCCCTGCCCCATTGCCACCAGTTGCGCAAAAAGCTGTAATGAAAATCATTGGTAACGTTCGGAGTGATGTTGGTCGTTAGGCCTGCCACCCAAATCCATGCTTGCTGCGGATCGCTGGACTGGGAAACCGGTGTCCCGACTGCGTCTCCCGTAAAGAAGCCTCCAATATCTACCTGGTCAGCGGTCGCGTTCGACAGTTTGAAATAGCGATAGGTCGACATGAAGTGCCAGTTCTTGGAGAAGTCGTGATCCAACCGCCCGACCATGAACTTGCTGGTTTGGGGCAGACTCACATTGGCCGAGTACCCCAGCACGTTCACGCCGTCGCACTGGGAGTAGAAGCAAGAGTAGTTGCTGGCCGGCATGTACTTGCTCCATACCTGCTGGACCATCGAGTTAATTCCTATGCCTCGCGGGTCATAGGCCGTGCCAGGATATGTGTTGCCGTTGTACGTCACTGAAGTTGGATTCAGGTTGTAAACCGCTCCCGTCGTCGTATCGGTCAGCAGTCCCAGCTGCAGAGCGGGAGAAGGTACGTTCCGGTAAATGGTCGAGGAGTTGCCGAAGTGAAATCCTTCGTAGTTGAAGAAGAAGTAGGTCTTCCCCCCGACAAGGTCCATGGGGATGATCGGCCCGCCGATTGCGCCGCCGTAGCGGTTGTAATGGAAACTGGGGAGATTGCCCGACGCGGAACCGCTAATGGCCTGATTGTAGTTATTCTGCCAGGAGTTCGATGACCAGTTGTTGTCTAGATAATATTCATAAGCCGTCCCGTGCCAGGAGTTTGTGCCGCGCTTGGTGACGACTTTCACTTCGGCGCCCGAGGAGCTGTTGAAGTCCGCGGTCTGGCCCGCGGTGTTGACTTTGAATTCCTCAACGCTATCTTGTGGCGTCGGCAGTACGCCTGTCGGCTGACCTGTCAGGTAAAGAGTATTTTGCGCCGCAACACCACCCGTCGGATCGCCCGCGTAGCTAGCGGTGTAGGTGGACATGTTGCCGTCCATGTCGTTGGTGTTGTTGCCGCCGTCGAGCGAGAAGAAGGTCTGATCATTCACGGTTCCGGCGACGCTGCCTTCCGGACTGACTCCGGGTTGCAGTTCGACAAAGCTGCTGACATCGCGGCCGATGCTCGGTAGCGCGTCCAGCGCGGCACTGGTGATCGTATTACCAACCGTGGCGTTCATCGTCTGCAGTTCGTTACCGACCGCCGTCACCTCCACCACAATGTTGCTGCCTCCGACCTGCAGAGACAGGTTGACGGTCGTCGCGATTCCGACCTTCACCGTCGTTTGCGTCTTGGTAGTGGAGAAGCCTTGCTTGCTGATGACGAGGTCGTAGTTGCCGGGGGCAATATCGACCATCACGTACCGGCCTGTGTCGTTCGTAGTGACCGAGTGGCTGGTCTTCGTGGAAACGTCGGTGAGCATGACTGTGGCGCCATTCACAACCGCGCCGCTCGCGTCGGTCACGGTTCCGGAGATTGTGCCCGATGATGTCGATTGAGCCCAGACGGGCGAAACGCTGCTCAGCCACAGCAGGGCGGAACAGAGGATGAGAACTGCGGATAGAGAAGAGAAAATCTGCTGACGCATGCGCATTACAAACCCTCCTGGAACGAGAGAGATTCCGCGCCAATCGCGCGGAAAACATGTCTTGCTGTTGTGAGGCCCCTGGGATTCAGGTATCGACGCTGCGCGAAAAACCGCAAACAGTGTGCAGGTCAACCCGAAAACCCGCTAATAGGTCGGGAACACTAACACCATTGACTGCACAAAAACAAGTCGTAATTGTATCGATTCAGTATTCCGATGGACTTCCATGTAAGTGTTTGATTTGGCTCGAGATGCATGATTGCGAGCCCGAATTTGTAGCGGGAGCCGAGCTAAATGTTCGGAACTTTTATGCGTCTTGTCTGGCGCGAGAGAGTCGAAAATGACCAGCGCTCGGGCTAATCATGGATCAGGAATGGGAGGGTTCTGTGTTGTCGATTTTTTCCTTTGCAGTGACTGCTCCCTCGCAATATCCACTATGTTGGTAGTATTACTGGACTCAACGAAATCGGCGCGGAAACTGCCGCCGACAAACGCTGGAGGCGTGCACTTCAGATGAAAATCGCAAAAGACGTCACCGAGTTGATTGGCCACACGCCGCTGGTACGGCTGAACAAAGTTACCGAAGGCTGCGTCGCCGAAGTCGTAGCGAAACTCGAAAGCCAGAATCCTCTGGCCAGCGTGAAAGATCGCATCGGCGTGAGCATGATTACGGAGGCCGAACGCGAGGGCAAGATTCATCCTGGAAAGACTGTGCTCATCGAGCCGACCAGTGGCAACACCGGAATTGGTCTCGCGTTCGTCGCCGCGGTGAAGGGTTATAAGTTGATTCTGACGATGCCCGAAACCATGAGCCTGGAGCGCCGCGTGCTGCTGCTGGCCTTTGGCGCAGAGATCGTTCTGACTCCAGGTCCTCGAGGCATGCCGGGCGCGATTTTGAAAGCGAAAGAGATTCTGGCTACCACTCCCGGCGGTTACATGCTGCAGCAGTTCGACAACGCCGCCAATCCCAAGATTCATTTCGAAACCACAGGGCCCGAAATCTGGGAAGACACCGATGGGCGCGTCGACATCCTGATCTCAGGCGTGGGCACCGGCGGTACGATCACGGGCATCTGCGAGTACATCAAGCCAAAGAAGCCTTCGTTCAAAGCCGTGGCCGTCGAGCCGGCGGACAGCGCGATTCTTTCCGGTGGCAAGCCGTCGCCGCACAAAATCCAAGGCATCGGTGCCGGATTCGTTCCCAGCATCCTGCGGCGCGACTACATTGACGAAGTCATCACCGTGACCAATGACGAAGCCATCAACATGGCGCGCCGGCTTCCGCTCGAAGAAGGACTCTTCGTCGGAATTTCTTCCGGAGCCGCGGTGGTCGCGGCGCTCAAAGTGGCGCAGCGCGCGGAGAACAAAGGTAAGCTGGTCGTCGTGATTCTGCCGTCTTTTGGCGAACGCTATTTGAGCAGCATTCTGTTTCAGGAGCTGCGGGAGAAAGCGCTGCAGATTCCCACGGTCGCACTGCCGCCCGTCTGATCCATGTTGTGTACATTGTTGCGAACTTCGTTGTGAACTTCGGTGTGATCATCCATGCCGCACCTGCTCTCGCTAATTCGCGAAGACGTGGCCAACGTGGTGGAGCACGATCCCGCGGCCAAGTCCAGCTTGGAAGTGTTCCTGTGCTACTCCGGGCTGCATGCGGTCTGGTTTTACCGCATGAATCACTGGCTGTGGAATCATGGACTGTTCTTAGTGGCGCGAATGTTGTCGCAGGCCGCCCGCTTCCTCACCGGAATTGAAATCCATCCTGCCGCAAAGATTGGACGACGATTGTTCATCGATCACGGCCATGGTGTGGTGATCGGTGAAACTGCGATCGTCGGCGATGACGTGACTCTGTACCAGGGAGTCACTTTAGGTGGCACAGGCAAAGAGCACGGCAAACGGCATCCCACGATCGAAGACAATGTCGTCGTCGGAGGTGGCGCGAAGATTCTCGGCAACATTATTGTCGGTAAGAACTGCCGCATCGGCGCCGGGTCGGTCGTGCTGCGCAACGTTCCGGAAAACTCCACGGTCGTAGGCGTGCCCGGACACATCATCTTCCGCGAAGGCAAGCGCGTGGTGATTACAGATCCCAAGCAGATCAATGATCCGCTCTCGGAAGCCCTGGCCGCGGTCGCGACAGAAGTAAACAAACTCCGCGAACGCGTGCAGCAGCTGGAAGGTTCGGGAACGCAGGGGGAACCGCCGTCGGAGTCGATGCAAAGAATCATGGAAGACATCGACTACCAGATTTAGCGCGTCCGGGCGCAACCTGGCCGCCAAGACTCCCGGCTTCAAGGAGAATCCAAAATCGTGAAATGGATGATTCCGGTGGTACTGCTTGCGGTGCTCACTCCCCTCTGCCTGGCGGCGGATCAAGCGGCGGACAAAGCCGACAAGAAAGATGAGAAGCCGAAGCCGGCGCAATCGATCGACGAACTGCGCCAGCAACTGGAAAAGATTCTCAAGGACACGCATACGCCGGGAGTATCCGTGGCCATCGTGCATCGCGACGCACCAGAGTGGGTTGCCGGCTTAGGCACCGCGGACGTTGCCAGTTCTCGAGCGAACACACCAGATACGCTCTTCCGCATCGGCTCCACGTCAAAAGCGTTTGCGTCCCTGTCGATCCTGATGCTGGCGGATCAAGGCAAGCTGTCGCTCGATGATCCGGTTCACAAACTCGTTCCCGATGTCTGGTTCGAGAATCAGTGGGAGGCCACTGATCCAATACGAGTCGTCAATTTGCTCGAGCACACTACCGGTTGGGACGACATGCACCTGCGTGAGTATGCGAAGCAGGCTCCCGACTCCATGAGCCTGCGTGATGGCCTCGACTACGACCACCATTCGCGCACCTCGCGATGGCGCCCGGGCACCCGCATGGCCTATTGCAATTCCGGGCCGCCCGTTGCCGCCTACATCGTCGAGAAAATCACCGGGCAGCGCTTTGAAGATTTCGTCGAGCAGAACCTATTCCGCCCCATCGGGATGAAGACGGCAAACTATTTCCAGTCGTCTCCTGCGACCACTCTCTATCACAACGACGGCAAGACTCCGTACCCGTACTGGCACATTCTGTTGCGCCCTGCCGGATCGATCAATGCTTCCGCCAACGACATGGCGGCATATGTGCAGTTCTATCTGAATCGCGGCGCGGTGAGCGGGAAACAGATCGTGCCCTCCGCCGACATCGATCGCGCCGAGAGTCCCGCCAGCACTTGGGCCGCAAAAGATGGAATGAAGGCCGGATATGGCCTGAGCAATTACTGGAGTGTGGAAGACGGATTTGTGTTTCACGGACACGACGGCGGCGTTGAAGGCGGCCTCACCGAAATGTCCTATATGGCGGACTACAACGTCGGCTATTTCTTCAGCATCAACAGCGGCAATGGAGACGCCTTTGAAAAGGTCGGCAAAGCGATTCGCGCTTACATCGCCAGCAAACTGGAAAAGCCGCCTCTGCCTCCTGTCGCGACGCTGCCTGCGGTCGCAGCCGACTACGCGGGATGGTACGTGCCGGATTCGCCGCGCGTCGAGCTGACGCACTTTCTCGAGCGTCTGGTGGGCGTCACCTACGTTCGCTTCAAGGACGGCAATCTGCTTCTCGACCTGCTCGGCGCATGGAACGAAACCTACGCCCCGGTGTCCGGTACCCAATTCCGTCACGTGCCAAAGAAAAGAGAGGATGCGCCTGACCGAGTGGCAACGTTTGAGTTGCTGACTCCGAACCAAGACGGCCGATTTCTGCAGGTTGGGATGGGCGCTACGATGAAGCGCATTCCGGCCTGGATGGCCATCACGCAGATTGTAGTAACCGCGTTTGTTCTTCTGTCGATGGTGTCGATCCTCCTCTATGCTCCGTTCTGGATTCTCGGCGGCCTCAGGAAAAGACGCCGTCGCCCGGCCGAGCGCGGCATGCGCCTCTGGCCATTGTTGGCCGTCCTTAGCCTGATCACATTCGTGGGCCTCATCATTGTGTGCAGTGCTGATCTGATCGATCGCCTGGGAAACCTGACCGGATGGTCCGTCGCCGTGTGCGTTTCGACGGTTGCCTTCGCCATCGCCTCACTCGCGAGCGCCATCTCTGTGTGGCGCGCGCCGCTGGATGTAGTTCGGCGCGGCGTGCGCAGGTATTCGCGGATGGTCACGCTCGCCCTGCTGATCGCCGCCGCCTACCTCGCCTACTGGGGCATCATCGGATTGCGCACTTGGGCGTAGTTGGGCGCAACGTGCGCGGGTGGACCGTGGAAGAGCAGCCCTTCGAGGGCCGCGTTGCGAATTGGGGAGGCGAAGGCCTTCAGGCCCCGTGGGTCACAGAACGACTCAACAACGAGCGGATCCTAGCGTGACATCTCCCCGTCCAGCATTCGCCAAATGCCCAGCGGATTGCCGTCTTTTAGCGCATCGGGCAGCGCGCTGTTTGGAAATCCCTGATAACAGACCAGACGCGTGAACCGGAAAATCGCTTGGCTTCCTACGGACGTGGACCGTCCATCTGATGTCGAAGGATACGGTCCTCCATGCACCATGGCATGCGTGACTTCAACGCCGGTCGGAAACCCGTTAACGACGAGGCGTCCAACTTTGCCTTCGAGAATCGCAATCAGATCGGCAAACTCACGCAGGTCCTGTTCCGTGCCGTGAATCGTGGCCGTCAAGTGGCCTTCGAGCGAGCGGGCGATCGCCAGCACCTGATCTCTGCTGGAATGCTGTACGAGAAGAGTTGTGGGGCCGAAGATCTCCGCATCCAACTCCGATCCGAGAAACGACGCGGCATCTGTTTGGAACAGCACGGAACTAACGGCGAAACTCGCATCCGCCGCCACTTGCGGGCCCTCCGCAACCAGTTTGACCGACTCGTCGTTCTTGCGCGTGGCAACCGACGCGTCATACGAAGAGTGAATCGACTTGGTCAGAAGATGAAACGAAGTCGACGCCTCAACCAGTTGCGACAACTTCTTGGCGAATGCGGCAGCGTCGGGACCTTGCGGCAGAAAGATCATGCCCGGCTTGGTGCAAAATTGTCCCGCTCCGAGTGTGAACGACCCGTGCAGTCCTGTAGCAATGTTTTCGCCACGCTCCCGCAACGCGCCCGGCAGAATGAACACCGGATTCGTGCTGCTCATCTCCGCATAAAACGGAATCGGCTCGGGGCGCGACGCCGCCACGTCCATCAGGGTTCTTCCGGCGGCGCGCGAACCGGTGAATCCCCCCGCCTTCACCAGAGGATGCTTCATCAACGCCGTGCCAATCTGCAGGCCGCTGCCAAACAGAAGTGAGAACACTCCCTCGGGAAGGCCGCATTCGCGAACACTCTCCTGCACGGCGCGACCCACCAGTTCGCTGGTCCCGGGATGCGCGGCGTGCGCCTTCACGATCACGGTATTGCCGCCCGCGAGCGCGGAAGCGGTGTCTCCTCCGGCGACGGAGAACGCCATTGGAAAATTGCTGGCACCGAACACCACCACGGGCCCCAGCGGCCGCAGCATCGAGCGAATATCAGGTTTGGGCGCGGGCTTGCGATCGGGAACGGCACGATCGATGCGCGCCTGCACCCACGATCCCTCTTCCGCCACCTGCGCAAACAGCCGAAGCTGCGCACAGGTGCGCGCGGTTTCTCCTTGCAAACGCGCCTGTGGCAGAGCTGTTTCCTGCGCAGCGCGCTCGATTACGTCCCCTGCGATTGATTCGATCTTCGCTGCAATCGTGCGCAGGAAGGCGCCGCGGTCCCGCCCCGAAACGCGCTGGTAGACTTCGAATGCCTCCGTGGCGAGTCGAGCCGCCAGGTCCACTTCTTCTGCCGTGGCCGGAATGAAGCCCGGCTGCAAACGTTCGCCGGTCGCGGGATTCGTCGCGTACATCGCCTCTCCCACACCGGTTCCTTCCCGAAATCCGATCAGCGACCGCCCTGCGAGTTTTGTTTTAGATGCCAGCATTTATTTTCCTGTCGGTAGCGCATAGCTGCCCACGGACTGTGGCCGGGACTGCAACGCGTCACGGATGATTTTCCTGGTCTGATCGAGTTCCTGCCCCACCAATTCGAGGCGTGGCGGCCGAACCCGCGCATTTCCTATTCCTGCTTCCGCTTGCACCAGTTTGATGAGTTGAACGAAATTTGGGACTGTGTCCATGCGCAACAAAGGCAGGAACCAGCGATAGATCTCAAAAGCCTTATCGGTCTCCCCATTGATTCCGCAGTTGAACAGTTCCACCGACTCGTGCGGAAGCGCATTCGCCAGGCCGGCAATCCATCCGGTTGCTCCCACTCCGATGGCCTCCAGCACAGCGTCATCCACGCCCACGCAAATCTCAAGCCGACTGCCCAGTAGCGCGCGGATCGCAGAAACGCGCCGCACATCCGTGCTCGACTCTTTCACCGCTGCGAGATTCTCATGCTCCGCCGCCAGTTCGCGAATCTGCTCCGGAAGAAAATCCGTCCCGTAGGCCACGGGATTGTTGTAGAGCATGCAGGGCAGGGACGTAGCCTTAAATACCGCGGCAACGTGGGCCTTCATCTCGCGCCAGTCGCCCTTGTACACATAAGGAGGCAGAACCATCAGCCCGTCGCAACCCAGATTCATCGCAACTTTCGCCAGCGACACCGCCTCCGCGGTCGAAAGTGCCGAGATGGCCGCCACCACCGGACCGCACCCATGAACGGATTTGACGCAGGTGCGGAGCACCGCTACCTTTTCTTCCACCGTCAAAGTTGCACCTTCACCCAGTGACCCAAGGGCCACGATTCCGGTGCAGCCATTGTCGAGAAGCAAGCGACAGTGCTTCACCATGAAGGCGTGATCGATGCTGAGGTCGTTGTTGAAGCACGTGGTGATTGCGGGCATCACGCCCTTCCAGTTCATCGATACACCCTCCTCATCACTGAGTACGAACCACTCCGCCCAGACTTTCCACGCGCGCAGGGAACACCGGCGGCCGCACTGAATCTGGATTCCACTGAAAAAGAAATTGCGTGGCCGGCCCGCATACTCGGCCCTGGCACGGACCCATGCCGCACCGCGTCTGCAACTTTGCCGCGCGCCACGACCGATGCTCTCGCAGACGAGAGTAAGAAACGTCCTCGCAGCGACAAACGATCGTCTCTGCTGCCGGCAAATCTCTCAGTTCCGGGCGCAGGCGAAATGTCCGGTCCAACATCCGCACAAAACGCCGTGCCTTCCGCCGCTCACCAAATAGCTTGCGCGCTGCTTTCGTCTCGCCAACAGCAGCCAGGCCGGCAATCTGCCCCTCAACCAGCGCCAACTCCACGCCTCCAATACCGGTGGGCTCGCCCGCGCAGAAAACTCGCTTGACCGAGGTCTGCTGCAGGTCGTCAACCTGCACGTAGCCGCCGCTAATCTGGCAGCCCAGTAGCGACTGCAGTTCCACATTAGGGACCAGATGAAATCCGCAAGCCAGATAGTCGCACGGGATGACTTCCGTCTTACCGCTTCTAGAAATGGTAACGCTTTCGAGGGTCGTCCCGCCGTGCGCTGCCAGCGGCCAGCTGTTCGTGGCGAACGGAATGCCCGCAAGTTGCTTCTTCAATCGCAATCCTTGAGCGATCTTTTCCGGATAAGCCAGCAATGCAACGCCGAACCGCGCCAGCCTGCCAAGCGGCGACTGCTCGCAAATCATAGGGACCTCGGCACCCTGCTGATGCAAGTATGCTGCTACCGCCAACAGCAGCGGACCCGTTCCTGCGACGACTACGCGCTTGCCGCGAATCGGTAATCCAGACTTGACCATTGCCTGCAAGCCGCCCGCCCCCATTACGTTCGGCTGGGTCCAGCCGGGAAACGGGAGAAACCGCTCCCGCGCTCCAGTTGCCAGCACCAGATTCTGGTAGCGCAATTCGCGAACGCTGTCGCTTCCCTCGGCCAGCAGGACTCCGGCTTCCGGCTGGTGAAACACTCTCGTCCCGCACAACCTGGTGACCTCAGGACTGCGCAGCAGGTCACTCCATCGCACGGCGTTCTGGTCGTGTCCGCTTTCAAATTCTCCTCGCCAGATTTGACCGCCGAAGCTGGGGTTGTCGTCCACGAGCCCGACGCGGACGCCGCACTCCGCTGCCCGCACCGCTGCCGCGATGCCAGCCGGGCCTCCGCCGATGACGAGAACGTCGAAGCGCGGTTGCGAATCCTCACCCATCCGTCCTCACGTCCATGCCTGACTGACACAGGATCTGACAGCTTCGACAATGTGGCATTCCATTGATCGACACCCGGCACTCATAGCAGATCCCCATTCCGCACAAAGGCCCGCGCGGTTCGCCACTCACTGAGGTTCGGCATGCTTGTCCGGCGACCGTCACCGCCACCGCAACCGTTGCGCCCGCAAGCACACTTACCTGTACTCCATTCACTTTCAACGTCACCGACGTCGAATCAGGCATGGGTAAATTCCTTCCCCGCCCGCGATGGCAAGTACGGCTCAATCGGAATCTCGGGCTTCGCCCCGGTGACCTGATCCACCAGAATCCTCGCCGTCGCCAGTGAGGTCGTGATCCCCAACCCCTCATGCCCAGTAGCCAGAAACAGAGACTTGTCTCCCGGCCACGGACCAATCAGTGGCAACTTGTCGGGCGTGGCCGCGCGGAATCCAGTCCATGTGCGCACCGCAGACATCGGCCCCAGCCCCGGCATGTATTTCTGAGCGCGCTGCAACATGCGTCTCAAGATTTCCTGATCCACATCCTTATGCTCCGCCCCATATTGCCGCGACGATCCAATCAGAATCTGCCACGTCCGCCGTGGCTGCACATTAAACGCGACCGAATCGCTGCTGACCGAGTGCGCGCTCTTCAGGTATCCGAGTTCCACCAACTGGTGCCTCAGAAACCCAGGATAGCGATCGGTAATCACCAGATGTCCCTTGCGCCTCTTGATCCCAACTTCGCCGGTCAGCTCCGGTGCCCAGGCTCCGGCCGCATTCACAAGCACAGCGCCACGGATCTCGGCACCATCGGACAGCCTCATCCGCCCTTGTCCAATATCTGTGACCGCTGCTCCCAGCCGAAGTTCCGCGCCGTGTTTCTGTGCACGCTTCATCAAGAACCGCGCCGCGCATGGCGGATACAGCACAACGTCCTCCCCTACCAGCAAGCCGCCTGCCATGCCGTCTCGCAGGTTGGGTTCCAGCCGCCTCAAAGCCTGGGTGTCGAGCACCGTTGTCGGAACTCCGCGCTCTGCATAAAACGAATGCTTGCGCCGCACCTCGGCCATTTCCTCTTCGTCGGCCGCGACCCAGATCGTTCCACACTGTTCGTACTCGACATCGACTGGCAATTCGGGACGCAGTCCCTGCCAGAGTTGCTGCGAGTATCGAGTCAAGGCAAACTGCGCCTCGGAGTCGTCCATGACGACGATGTGCCCCATCCCCGCAGCGGTCGCGCCGCTGCCCACCACGTCGCGATCCACGACCGCAACCCGCATCCCGCGCCGCGCAAACTCGTCCGCACAAGCCGCGCCCACAATCCCGGCGCCCACAATGACCACATCAAAGGTCGCATCGCTCATGCGATTGACTCAAGGCAAACCACCGCAGCTAATTCGATGTTTCGCGAATTCGACGATTAGTGTAGACAATATCCATTACCGTTGCACTGCTACTCTCAGCGTGGAGGAACTGATGGCTCATTCCGGATCATTGTCTCGCAGGCACTTCTTGACCGCGGCCGCGAGCGCTGCTGGATCGACCCTCCTGCCCAGAGCCTTGAGGGCCAGCGCCATGCAAGACCCGGTCGTGAACGCCTCGCAGAAAGATGGCAAACCCGTCAGCCGCGAGAAGGTTCCCTGGAAAGCACTACCCTTTCCCCTAAGGCAAGTACGGCTGGGCGACGGCCCCTGCAAGATCGCGATGGAAGCCGACCGCCAATATCTGTACTCGTTACCTCCCGACCGTCTCCTTCATACCTTCCGCTTCACCGCTGGCGTTCCCACGTCCGCACAGCCGCTCGGAGGATGGGAGGCCCCTGATTGCGAACTCCGCGGTCACTACGCCGGCGGCCATTATCTGTCCGCGTGCGCACTCATGTATGCCGCCTGCGGAGATGAAGACCTGAAGAACAATGCTGCCGCCGTGATCGCTGGACTCAACCAGTGCCAGGCCACACTGAAAAGCGGCTACCTGAGCGCTTTCCCCATCGAATTCTTCGATCGCTTGCGCGAACGCCAACAGGTCTGGGCTCCCTTCTACACCATCCACAAGATCATGGCCGGTCTTCTCGACATGTACGTCTACTGCGGCAACGAGCAGGCTCTCGACATGGTGCAGAAAATGGCAGCCTGGGTCGACCGCTACACGGAGTCGCTCAGCTACGAACATATGCAGCGCGTGCTCGGCACCGAATTTGGAGGCATGGGGGAACTCCTCTGCAATCTCTACGCGGTCACTGGCAAGCAGGATTACCTCGAAATCGCGCAGCGCTTCGACAAGAAACAGTTCTTCGATCCGCTGGCTGCTCACCGTGACGAACTCAAAGGCCTGCATGTGAACACGCACATCCCGCAGGTGATCGCCGCGGCGCGCTACTACGAACTCACGGGCGAACGCCGCTATCGCGACATCGCGGAATACTTCTGGAATGAAGTGGTCAGCGAGCGTTCTTATTGCACGGGTGGCACAAGCAACGGCGAGTCATGGAACACAGATCCCGGCAAGCTGTCGACCGAGCTTGGCCCCAGCACCACCGAATGCTGCTGCGCCTACAACATGATGAAGCTAACCCGGCACCTGTTCGGCTGGAATCCCGACGCCCGCCTCATGGATTACTACGAGCGCACGCTCTTCAACCACCGCCTCGGCACCATCAATCCGGAGGACGGCACAATGATGTACTACCTGCCGCTTG
The DNA here is from genome assembly GCA_003134655.1 of Acidobacteriaceae bacterium. GTDB lineage: Bacteria > Acidobacteriota > Terriglobia > Terriglobales > Acidobacteriaceae > Sulfotelmatobacter. Next base: position 95,927 of record PLBY01000077.1, on the reverse strand, counting down.
CCTCGGGATATTGGAAGACGTTCGGCAAGCCCCTCGACGCGTTCTGGTGCTGCACTGGCACAGGTTCAGAGGAATACGCCAAGCTGGCCGACACCATCTACTTCCACGACGACGATTCTCTCTACGTAAATCTCTGCATCGATTCGCAACTGGAGTGGCCTGAGAAAGGTCTGCGCCTGAAACAGGAGACTCGTTTTCCCGAGGAACAGGGAACGACAATTACTGTTTCCACCAAAAGCCCGGCGCAACTGGCGATCAACCTTCGCATCCCGTACTGGGCCCAAGGCGGCAGCGTCAAAATCAACGGCGCCCCGTTACCGGCGTTTTCCAGCCCCAGCAGTTATCTGGCTCTCAACCGCGTATGGAAGACGGGTGACAAGATTGAACTCAGTCTCCCGATGGCCCTGCACATNNTTCGACGCGGTGACGAAAGACATGACGTACAGCGGCTACGGACCGAAAGCCGGCGCGCAGAGCAAGGTGCCGGACGTTGTGTCCGACTCCGCCCGCCCTGCCGCATGGATCGAGCCCGACGCTAAGCATCCGCTCACGTTCCATGCAGTCGGGCAGACGCAGCCACTCGTGCTCGTTCCTCTAAGCCAGGTGATCCACGAGCGCTACACGGTGTATTGGAAGGTTAAGAGCAAGTCAGTCTAGCGTGATTCTGCCGGAGAAAATTCTTCTTCGAAGAACTTCCCGCTCAAGTATTCGGCCCCCGCTTTGGAGATGTGATTGTCGTCTGAATAGAGAAGATGCCCAGCGCTCATCGCATAACATGCTGAGGAGTCGCATAAGTACGGGAGTGGATCAAACACTCTCAACCCGGTAAATTCCTTTTTTAATTCAAAAACGACTTGCCGATACGCACGATTGCGGGCATCCACCTCAGATCGCGGCACTCCGCAAAACGGCCGGGGGCGCGAGAAAATGCTGACGGGACGTGGTAAGCAGGATCTTGGATCGAATCCCAGTTCTGGCCAGTCGATAAACAAAACCAAAATTTTGCCAGCAACATTCAGCCGTGAAACAGTATTTCTCAATGCTGCGATGAACATCTCAGCTTGGCCCATATCTTTTTGGGCGTCCTTCCAGATGATTTCCTTAGGCGTTGCCTTGGCCTCTGCCGAGCCGAAGCCTACGCCCGACATATACCGCGGCCCGCGAAATGAAAGGATGATCGTGCGCACACTCGCGCTGGAAGCGGCGTATTCGAGGACATGGTTTATTACGGGCGTGCAGTCCTGGTGTCGCGTGCCGGCTACGATTGTTTCTGTATCGTAGAAGGGCACACAACCAGATTGGCCTAGATTCATCAGTGTTTGAGAGTGTTCCAGGTAGGCGGGAGCCAAACCGTCATACAGGACTGCGGCATGTGAATCGCCGATGAGCAGAACATCCGGCTCCCCGGCCGCTGCGCTGCGGCAGTAGTCGATATCGGCCAAGCCCACCGTCTTGCGGCACTCCGGCGTCGACCATCGAATTTCCCGCAACCAACCCACGTCACGGACGAGATCCGGGAACCTGCCGATAAAACCGTCGTGAGAATAGGCGCCATACCCCACCGATCCGATCACGACGGACATCAGCGTGAGAGCGGCGGTCTTGATCCACATCTTGCGGCCAAACCGGATTGGCCTCTCGATGTAATGCCAAGTGGCCCACGCCAGGCCAAAACTGAGAAGCACTCCTGCCGTCCGTATCGCGAGCGGCAACTCACTTCCGCGGATCATCCGAGGAAACGCGAGGATGGGCCAGTGCCACAGGTACAGTGGATAACTGATGAGTCCCACGAAGACCATGGGCTTGTTGGCAAGAAGTTTGCGATTGATCCACGCGTCGGGCCCTCCAAGAATGAGGAGCGCGGCGCCACCCACCGGAAGCAGGGCCCACCATCCAGGAAATGCATCGTTCTCGTGGATGCGAAGCACGGCGATTGCGACAAGCAAGAAGCCGAGCGCCGAAGAAGCATCGTTGACCACCTCTGCAGGAACCTGCGACGCTCTTGATTCAATGAGATTCGATACCGAATGCGATCGTGGACGAGAATCGCCTTCAGATCCGAGCAGTCGCCAACACGCAATCGCCCCACCCACCATCAGTTCCCAGCAACGTGTCTGGGGCAGGAAGAAGGCGCCAACCGGGTCGCGATGGACTTGCCAGACGTTCAAAAAGAAGGAAACCAGGGCGATCGAAAGCAGAACTGCGAAGAGGTTGCGGCGATAGCGCCACACCATCCACAAGAAAAACGGATACGTCAGGTAGAACTGTTCCTCAATGCCCAGAGACCAGAGGTGCATCAGAGGCTTTAGGGAAGAGTTGATGTCAAAATACCCCGCCTCCCGCCGCAGAACGAAGTTTTCGCCGTAACCTGCGGCTCCGACAATGTGCTTGCCCAACCGTGTGTACTCGTCGGGAAGCAAGAAAAACCATCCCAATGCGAAGCACGCAGCCAGCACAACCAGAAGTGCTGGGAAGATTCGCTTAATTCGATTGGCGTAAAAACCTGCGAAGCTGAAGGTTCCGTGCTGCAGCGCCTGCAAGATAATGCTGGAGATGAGAAACCCTGAAATGACAAAGAAGATGTCGACACCGACAAACCCGCCCGGCATCACCGCGGGGAAAGCATGAAAAATCACAACGGGGATGATCGCCAGAGCGCGCAGGCCGTCGATATCCGGCCGATAGTCCGCACGGAAACGCAAGTCGGGGGTAACGGACGCATTCGGTGTCCCCAGAGATTGTTGCCGGCGAAGCATGATCTGCATCGGCACTCGTGTTCTTGAAGGTGGTAGGATCAGCGGGCACTTCGGGAGGCTAGGTTACCAGATCGATGCTGCCATTGACACAGCAGGGCTCGTCGAAATGAGAATCGCTCCCGTCTTGGAAACCGAGGCCGAGGGAGTCTTTGACAAAGGCATGCGCCTCCATTTAATGTTCCGTTGCGTAAACGTTTACGAAATCGATTTTTCCTACTCGATTTTGAGCGTTGCAGATCCTTCATTTGTCCCCGAATGCTGCTGAAGACACTGCGCGAAGAGGTGCTGGAAGCGAACCTTGAACTGGTTCATCGCGGCCTCGTGCTCTATACCTTCGGCAATGCCAGCGGCATTGATCGCAGTCATGGACTCGTCGCCATCAAACCCAGCGGTGTTCCCTATGATGAACTCACGCCGGAGCAGATGGTGATCTCCGATCTCAAGGGAAAAATTGTGGACGGAACCCTGCGCCCGTCTTCGGACCTGGCGACGCATCTGGAGTTGTACAAGCACTTTCCCAGTATTGGCGGCGTGGCCCACTCGCATTCGGAATTTGCCACCGCATGGGCCCAGGCGGAGACGCCCATTCCATGTTTCGGCACCACCCACGCGGATTCTTTCCACGGCCCCATTCCCGTCACCGAGCGTCTGAGTACGTCTGAGATTGAGGGCGACTACGAACTGGAAACGGGCGCTGCCATCTGCCGTACGTTTTCAAAGCTCGATCCCAACGCGATTCCTGCGGTGCTGGTCGCCGGTCACGCTCCCTTTTGTTGGGGAGCGAACGCCGCCGAGGCCGCCCACCACGCAGTCATTCTGGAATTCGTGGCGCGCATGGCGCTCCACACGCTGTCGATCAACGCTGAATCCCGGCCGCTGGCGCGCGAATTGCACGACAAGCATTTTCTGCGCAAGCACGGCCGCAACGCCTACTACGGACAGGTAAAAACGTAATGAATCCTGCTCTGCTGGTGCTGAGCTCCTCCACGCTGGTGCATCTTTCGCCAGTTGATCTCGTCATCATCGTCTTCTACTTTGCCCTCGTGCTCGCGATCGGCCTGTACCTGAAAGGACAGGCCAATACCGGCGAAGATTTTTTCATGGCCGGCCGCGAAATGACGGCGTGGGTGGCGGGACTCGCGTTCCTGTCGGCGAACTTGGGATCGCTCGAACTCATGGGCTGGGCCGGCAACTCGTACAAGTACGGCATCCTCGCGGCTCACTGGTATTGGATCGGGGCGATCCCCGCGATGCTCTTTCTCGCGCTAGTAATGATGCCGTTCTACCACATCTGCAAAACCCACTCCGTTCCCGGATATCTCAAACTGCGTTATGGGCCCGGCGCCCAGGCCCTGTCGTCCATTTCATTTGCCTTCATGACAGTGCTCATGAGCGGCATCAACATGTACGCCATGGCCGTCGTGATGAGGGTCGTGCTGGGATGGAATATCAACGTCAGCATTCTAATTTCTTCCGTCACGGTCATGATTTATGTGGCTCTGGGCGGTTTGCGTTCGGCGATCTTCAATGAGGTTCTCCAGTTTTTCTTGATTTGGGCCGGAGCCCTCCTCATACCAATTCTGGGGTTAGTGGAGGCAGGCGGCTGGAGCGGACTCAAGGCAAAAATCCTCCAGAATCTTACGGAACAGCACGTAGCCAACCCCGGCTCGTACACGCACGCATGGTCGACGTTGGGGACCTTTACAGACAATCCCATGGGAATCAACTGGGTCGGAATTGTGTTTGGTCTCGGGGCAGTCATTTCCATGGGCTACTGGACCACGGATTTTCTGGTCGTGCAACGCGTCCTCGCGGCGAAAGATCTGCGCTCGGCCAAACTAGCACCCATCATCGGCGCCGCTTTCAAGATGATGGTTCCTTTTATCGTTATTCTTCCCGGATTGCTCGGCCTGGCTCTCCTTCGTGATCCGCACACCGGCAGTCTGCTGCGGCTTGTGCCCGCGGATCTTGCGTGGTCAGCGGCTGGACAGGCACAGGGGTTGCACGGTTATGACGAAGTCTTGCCGCTGATGTTGGCACGCTACTGTGGACCTGGCCTGCTCGGTCTCGGCATTACCGCTCTGATCGCAGGCTTCATGTCCGGGATGGCGGGCAACGTCAGCGCCTTCACCACAGTTTGGACGTACGACATCTACGGGGCCCTGATCAACAAGAATGCGTCGGACGATTCGAAGGTGCGCATGGGCCGCTGGTGCACGGTGATCGGAGTCGTCGTCAGCATCGGGACGGCGTACCTGGTGATGAACGCCCAGAGCATCATGGATTACGTGCAGGCCCTCTTCAGCTTCTTCATCGCTCCTCTGTTTGGCACGGTGATCCTTGGCATGCTGTGGAAGCGGGCTACGGCGGCGGGTGGTTTCTGGGGACTGTTAGCCGGAACCATGTCTTCGGTGGGCATGTATGTCTGGGTAAAAATTGATCCCGGAGCAGTGAGATACGTGGCGTTGTCGAACCAAGCGCAGGACCAGGCGCAGAACATGTTCCGCGCGCTGTGGTGTTGGTTGATCTGTCTTGTCGTCACGGTCGTGGTCAGTCTGTTAACCAAGCCCAAGACCGATGCGGAGTTGGCGGACCTGGTCTACGGCCTGACGCCGATTCCGCATGAAGAGAAAGTTTCGATGTTCCACAGTCCGGTGTTCTGGGGAACCGTGGTCGCGATCGTGTTTGTGATCCTGCAAATCATTTTCTGGTAGGGGGAAACGATGAAATCCGGCGGAGCGTTGTCGATTTGGTTCTTCATCGGCGTATCTTTGGCGGTGAACGGCGCCATCATCTGTGGCACCGGCATTTACGAATTGGTGTCTCCACCGGAGCATCAGGTGGTGCTGTACAACCTGCACGCCAATGTGTGGTGGGGAGCAGTCCTGCTGGTTCTTGGCCTGTTCTTTAGTCTGCGTTTTTCACCTGCGAAAGAACGGGCGCGGATGGCTGATAATTCTTAACTGCTGCTGTTCTTGGAAGAAGAAGGATCTTAATGTCGGAAAAGAAAATGACGATGGGCGTCATCATCGGGAACCGCGGATTTTTCCCCGATCAGTTGGCGAAATCAGGGCGCACGGAGATGATCCAAGCGCTGACCAAGGCGGGAATGGATTGTATCGTGCTAGGCCCCGAAGACAGCAAGCACGGCGCGGTCGAAACTCACGAGGAAGCGAAGCGGTGTGCGGCTCTGTTCCAGAAGAATCGGGAAAAGATCGATGGCGTGATCGTGTCGCTGCCGAATTTTGGCGACGAGCGCGCGATTGCCGACACCATGCGCCTGGCCCGGCTTGATGTTCCAGTGCTGGTGCAGGCCACGCCCGATGATGCGGCAAATATGACGATCCTGCACCGCCGCGACAGCTTCTGCGGGAAGATGTCGGCGTGCAACAACCTGCGCCAGTACGGCATTCCTTATTCACTGACCAAGCTGCACACGGTGAGTCCCGGCTCGACGGATTTCCAGAACGACCTGGCATGGTTTGCCGCGGTATGCCGCGTGGCCAACGGCATGCGCAACCTGCGCGTGGGCAGCATCGGTGCGCGGCCCACAGCTTTTAATACTGTCCGCTACAGCGAGAAACTTCTCGAAGCCCACGGCATCTCCACCGAGACTCTCGATCTGTCAGAAGTCTTCGGTCGGATTGCCAAGCTGAAAGACGATCACGACGGAGTGCAGGGCAAACTGGCCGACATTCGCAAGTACGTCACCACCAGCGGCGTCCCAGACGCAGCGTTGGTCAAAATGGCCAAACTCGGCTACGTCATCGACGACTGGATGAAGCAGACCGACGTGAAGATCAGCGCCGTGCAGTGCTGGACGTCGATGGAAGAATACTTCGGCGTGGTCCCTTGCACCATCATGAGCATGATGAGCAACAACCTGCTGCCCGCCGCGTGCGAAGTCGACGTCTGCGGTACGCTAAGCATGCATGCTCTGGCGCTGGCCTCACAAACGCCGAGCGCTCTGCTCGACTGGAACAACAACTACGGAGACGATCCCAACAAGGCTGTGTGCTTCCATTGCAGCAACCTGCCCAAGCATTTCTTTCAGGATGTCCGTATGGATTTCCAGGAAATCATCGCCGGAACAGTCGGCAAGGAAAACACATTCGGCACAGTCGTCGGCCGCGTGAAGCCCGGCGCGATGAGCTTTGCGCGCTTCTCGACCGACGATACCGCCGGAGTCATTCGCGGCTACGTTGGCGAAGGCTCGTTCACCAGCGATGCGCTGAATACGTTTGGCGGCGTAGGCGTGGTGCAGATTGCCGAGCTGCAGAAGTTGCTCCACTACATCTGCGAAAACGGATTCGAGCATCATGTGGCCGCGAACTTCTCAACCACGGCCGCCGCGGTGCATGAAGCGGCCGTGCGGTATCTAGGATGGCAGATGCACTGGCACGGCAGCGCTTCGTAGCGTCGCCGTCCCGGCGGCTGTAGCGGAGGCGTCTCGCCCGCGCACGTGCGAGGCCAAGATGGCCTCGCGTCAGCCAGGCAAGATCCCGGCGCTACTGTCAGGAGAGATCGTATTCCATGGCCATCGTGGCGGGAGTAGACTTCGGCACGCTCAGCGTGCGAGTTTCGATTGTGGACAGCGAGCGCGGCCCGCTGGCTTCCGCGATCTCCGAATATCCCCTGCATCGCAAACGCGAAGATCCCGACTTCGCGACCCAATCCCACGAAGATCACATGCGCGCGCTGGCTGAGGCCACACGGCAAGCGGTGAGGTCGGCACGAATTCCAGGTGATCAGGTGCAGTCGATCGCGCTGGATACCACGGGGTCCAGCGTGATTCCCGTGGGCGAGGGAATGGTTCCTCTCGACGATTACTACCTGTGGTGTGACCACCGGGCGAAGCAGGAAGCCGCGCAGATCACCGAACTGGCCCGTCTGGAAAAGCTGGAAGCAATCGAGTGGTGCGGCGGCGTGTACTCCTCGGAGTGGGGATTCGCCAAGCTCCTTCACTGGCTGCGGCACAATCCAGACAAGCGCGAGAAGTTCGTGAGCGCGTTTGAGCATTGCGACATGGTCGCGGCCACGCTTTGCGGAATCACCGATGCCCGGCGCGTCAAACGCAGCGTCTGTGCGATGGGGCACAAATGGATGTGGAATGCCTCTCTCGGCGGCCTTCCACCGGAGAGTTTCCTGGCGAAGGTGGATCCTCTGCTGGCGGGCACGCGGACGAAACTCGAGGGCGAGTTTGCGACTTCCGACAAGATCGCCGGAACATTGGCGCCACAATGGGCCGAGAAGTTAGGACTGCGCGCGGGCATTCCGATTCCCGTGGGCGCCTTCGACGCGCACTGGGACGCGATCGGCGCGGGCGCGAAGCAGGGTGACGTCGTGAACGTCGTGGGCACGTCAACGTGCATCATCGCATACGCAGCCAAGGCGCAGTTGATCCCCGGAGTGTGCGGAGTCGTGCCGGGCAGCGTGCATCCGCAGTTCACGGGCATCGAGGCGGGGCTCTCGGCGACCGGAGACATTTTCAGCGCGATCGCGAAACGTGCCAACACCACCGTCGAAGAGTTGAGCAAAGGACTGGCGGCTTATCGCGCCGGCCAGACGGGCCTGCTGCGCATGACCTGGGACAATGGCGACCGCACCGTCCTGGTGAATCCGAATCTGGGCGGCATGACACTGGGCTGGAACCTGCTACACACCGCGCAGGACGAGCTGTTTGCGGCCATCGAGGGAACAGCATTTCATACGCGCGTGATTCTCGATCGCATGAGCGAATACGGCGCGCCCACGCAACGCGTCATCAACGGCGGAGGCATTCCACAGAGCAATCCGGTGCTGAACCAGGTGTACGCGAATGTCCTGGGGCGTCCGGTGCTGGTGCCGAGCGGCAAGGTGACGGGCCTGGGTTCTGCGATTTTCGCGTTCCTGGCGGCGGGAATCTTCCCCACGATTGAGGACGCGCAGCACAAGGTCTGCCCTGCGCACACCGTCTACGAACCGCAACCGGAGACACAGCGTGTGTATCGAGAACTCTACGAACTCTACCGCAAGGCTTATTTTGACTTCGGCCGGCCAGTGGAAGGATCGGCATTCGGGCACGTGCTTCCGAAGTTGATCCAGATTGCCCGCGGTTGATTGGCCGCTAGCCTCCTGCGATGGCCCCAACAATCAGGAAAGGTTCTTTCCCCGAAGCCACCGCGTCAGGCAGCGGCGAATCCGGTGGCTCGTGTGAGAGATCTTCCTCACACGCGAAGAAGCGCAGGAACGCTCTTCGTTGTTGCGTGCCGTGGTCACGAATCGTGCCGCGCAGCATCGGATATGCCGCCTCGACCGCGTCGAGCACCGACCGTTGCGTCACCGGAGCTTCGACTTGAATCTGGACCTCGCGGCCGACGTGCGCCAGCGTACGAAGATGTTGCGGAAGCTCCACTCGAATCGTTACTGCCATCTCAAGAGCACCTTCATTTTACGTACGTCTCTTGCATATAAAGACCCTTCCATTCGCTGCCCGCACGAATCCATAGTTCACCAAAGGCACTCTTGGCCTTCGAAACTTCTCCACCGGATTTGCCCTCATACTGAGCGATGTAGGTAACCAACGCGGCATTTGGCCCGACCGATTTCACGTTGAAATCGCTGAGCGTATAGCTGAGGAGATCAAACTCATCCACGGAATTGACTTGTGCCTTCTTGGCAGCGAAAGTACTCATGCCCTCCTCGAACTGGCGGAAGTCACCGTCCAGCATTGCCGAAAGAGTGGCTTTGTCTTTGTTCTTGTAAGCGTCCCAGAGCTTCCGCACCCGTGCTTCGATTGGAGGAGGTGCGGGCTTAGCTGCCGGCTGCTTCTCCTGTGCTGCTGCCGCACTTGCGAATGACAACAACAACACTGCAACTGCAACCAGCTCTCTTTTCATGTCTACTCCCTGAGGAAACCGTAGCGACGCTATCACCCTAAGAGAGTCAAAGTCAAAGACCCCACCCTCTCGCAAAAAAGACGAGAGAAGGGTGGGGCACCCAGGCAATCTGAGTTTCAATTACGCCAGCGTTTGCACTTCTACCGACAGCACGCCCGGAAGATCGCGGACGATCGGATTCCAGCTGTCTCCCGCATCGGCAGAGCAATACACTTGTCCGCCTGAGGTGCCGAAATAGATGCCGCATTTGTCGAGTGTATCCACTGCCATCGCGTCGCGCAGCACATTGACGTAACAGTTTTCCTGCGGCAAGCCCTTGGTCAGCGCTTCCCACTCATTGCCGCCGGTGCGGCTGCGATACACCCGCAACTTGCCGTCCATCACGTAGTGCTCGCCATCGCTCTTGATGGGAATGACGTAAACCGTCTCCGGCTCATGCGAATGGATGTCGATGACGAAACCGAAATCGGTCGGCAAGTTGCCGCTGATCTTGGTCCACTGGTCTCCGGCGTTATCCGATCGCATGACGTCCCAGTGCTTCTGCATAAACAGCACTCCCGGACGCGTCGGATTCATCGCGATGTGATGCACGCAGTGTCCGATCTCAGCGGTCGGGTCGGGAATGTATTTCGAATAGAGTCCCTTGTTGATCGGCTTCCAGCTCTTGCCGCCGTCGTCGGTGCGGAAGGCGCCTGCAGCAGAGATCGCAATGTAGATACGATCCGAATTGCTGGGATCAAGAATGACTGTGTGCAGGCACATGCCTCCTGCTCCCGGTTGCCACTTGGGGCCGGTGCCGTGTCCGCGCAGGCCGGGGAGTTCGTGCCAGTTCTGTCCGCCGTCGGTCGAGCGAAACAGGGCGGCGTCTTCAACCCCAGCGTACACGGTGTTGGGATCAGTGAGCGACGGTTCGAGATGCCAGACGCGCTTGAACTCCCAGGAATGCTGCGTGCCGTCATACCACTGATGCGTGGTCAGAGGCGCGGCGGCCGCGTCATAGACAAACTTGTTGCTCTCGGCCTTCGGCGGAGCGCCTGGAGCGGCTGCTTCGCCCGGCGGAGTTCCGGGCTGGTGCCAGGTCTTGCCTCCATCGTCGGAGCGTTGAATGATCTGCCCGAACCATCCGCTGGTTTGCGAAGCGTAGATGCGATTCGGATCGACGGGCGATCCCTTGAGGTGATATAGCTCCCACCCGGCAAAGTGCGGGCCGCTGACCTCCCAGTTCTGGCGTTTGCCGTCGGCTGTAAGAATGAATGCGCCCTTGCGCGTGCCTACCAGGACTCTTACCTTGCTCATGAATTACACCCTCCGCGGTGCACAACAGGGCACGATTTTATCTGACGGGAGGATGAGGGAGTCAACTGGGTTTGTGCGGAAACGGACCAAGGTTCGCGGTATGCTTCCCGTCCCTGCAGCGCTCGCATGCCCGAGATAACAACTGCTCAGTGTTGTGGCGTGGCGGCGGGCGCACTTGCGCGCTCATAGACTCGCACATAGTCCACCAGCATAGTCTGCGGAAAGGCTGAGGACGCGTCAGGATTCCCGGGCCAGTCGCCGCCAACCGCCACGTTGAGCAGCAGGAAGAATGCATGGTCGTAAACCCACTTCGTCCCCTTCGGCAGGTCGGATGGAGTGTGCGTCGCGTACAGGTGCTCGTCGACGTAGAAGCGGATCACGTTCGGTTCCCACTCGACGGCGAAGACGTGAAAGTCGTCGGCAAAGCGCATGTCAGCAGGGAGCGCGTAGGGCGAGCCGATGCCGCCCGCGCCGGAATATCCCGGCCCGTGAATCGTGCCGTGAACAAGCGCCGGTTCCTTGCCGATGTTCTCCATGATGTCGATCTCTCCGCAGTCAGGCCAGCCGGGTTTTTCGATGTCGTTGCCCAGCATCCAGAAAGCGGGCCAGATCCCCTGTCCCCGAGGAATCTTGATGCGCGCTTCGAAGCGCCCGTAGGTCTGCGAAAACTTTCCCAGCGTTTTCAGGCGTGCGGAAGTGTAGTCTTTGCTGACGCCATCGGCGCCGGTGTACTTCTCCTGCAACACCTTGATCACCAGGTTGCCATCCTGTTGCCAGGCGTTTTGCAGGCGGCTGGTGTAATACTCAAGCTCGTTGTTGCCCCAGCCTCCTCCGCCGCTTTCTGAGATCCACTTGGACGAGTCGACCGCAGAGCCGTTAGGGCCGTTGAACTCGTCGCTCCAAACCAGCTTCCACGCCGGACCAGCGCCTTGCGAACCACCAGCCTGCGCGACCGCAGATACAACACATACGCCAGCCAGAATCATCGCGAACAAAGCAGGGCTCTGCCATCTGGATCTCATTGCCGCTCCCTGATCTTGAGAATGTTCTACCTATACTTTCGCACACTACTCACACACTGTACTCCCGCACTATACTTCACGACGAACCGATTCCTGCCAGGAGGACTCTGTGTCGAACGAACAGACAAGACGTACTTTCCTGAAGTTATCCGCCGTAGGATTGACCGCAACTGCGACTGCCGATCTAGCTTCCGCCCTCACCCCTTCCGCAGCTCCACCGCCGGCCGGAGACATCACGGTTCGCGTGACCAGCGGCAAACTTCGCTACGCCGCTGCCGATAGCTTAACCTGGCGAACCGCAGGCAAGACGCCCGAGAACTCCATCGTGCTCGATCCCAGCAAGAAGTTCCAGGAGATGCTCGGCTTCGGCGCGGCTTTCACCGACGCCGCCTGCTACATGTTCAACCAGCTTCCCGCGCCGGCGCGTGACGAGTTGTTTCACGACCTGTTTCATCCGTCGGAAATGGGGCTCAACGTTTGCCGCACGTGCATCGGGTCGAGCGACTATTCCACCGAAATGTTTAGTTATGACGAAGGCGAGCCCGATCCTGAGATGAAGAGATTCTCCATCGCACACGATCAGGCCTACGTTCTGCCAATGCTGCGGCTGGCGCGGAAGGCGAATCCAGAGCTGTTTATATTTTCGTCACCGTGGAGCCCTCCGGGATGGATGAAAGCCGGCGGTTCGATGCTGGGCGGTTCGATGCGGCAGCACTACTTTGGTCCGTACGCGCAGTATTTTGTGAAGTTTCTGCAAGCCTATGCCGCGGAAGGCGTGCCCGTGCAGGCCGTCACCGTGCAGAATGAAGTCGATACCGATCAGGATGGCCGCATGCCCGCGTGCTCCTGGCCGCAGGAATACGAGATTGGATTCGTCAAGAACCACCTGGGCCCCGCGCTTCAGCAGAGTGGCCTCCCCACTAAGATCTGGATGCTCGACCATAACTACAACCTGTGGGGACGCGCAATATGCGAACTCGATGAAGAGGGCCTGCGCAAATACTGCAACGCGATCGCATTCCACGGATACGTCGGCACTCCGGAAATGATGGACAAGGTGCACGACGCTCATCCCGACGCGCAGCTTTATTGGACGGAAGGCGGTCCCGACTACACGTCTCCGGTTTACGCAACGGAATGGGCCACGTGGGGGCAGACGTTCACGCAGGCAATTCGACACTGGTGCCAGGCGATCAGCGGCTGGAACCTGGCGCTCGACGAAAAAGGCCGGCCCAACATTGGACCGTTTCCATGTGGTGGAACGGTGACGATCAATTCCCAGACGAAAGAGATCACGCGCAGCGGTCAGTATTGGGCGTTCGCGCATTTCTCGCGCCAGGTGCGACGAGGTGCCAAAAGATTTGATTCCACAAGCAAGCTGGCCAGAGTAGATCAAGTTGCTTTTGAGAATCCGGACGGGCAAAAGGTGCTAGTCGTAACCAATTCCGGGCCCGCTAAGACCGCAACCCTGAAACAAGCCGATAAGATCGCCGAGCTTGCCTTGGCACCGGATTCCATGACAACCCTATCCTGGAAGTAATCGCGGTCGTCGCGGCTTCCCCGAATGAAAGAATTACATGCCGCTCCCAGCCCGGCGGCATTACAATCGACTTAGAACCAGCTTAAAACCAAGAGCTTAGGTTTTGGCACGCCCGGTGCAACCTTTTCCACGTTTCCGACCTCAAAAAGAGGCTCGTTGGTTCGCCGGGGAAGCGACGGACGCGGAAGTTTGCGTCCCTTCGAGTCAACGGCTGCGGGAATCGCAACTCGTCTAGCGCTTCCTCTGTCGCCATCGTCTCACGACGCGATCCTGTGGACCGCGCCGCATGTCTGAAGGCTGTAGTCAGCAGTCGGAATCATTCGGCAGTGTCGCTTGTTCCCGGTGATGCTTGGGGTTAAGATCGCCCGCAGTACCGTGGGCTTCGGAGGACGTGCCAGATGCGATTGCTTAGCGCCAGACTCATCGTCTCGCTCATTATTGGCGTCACGCTGGTATCGCTGTGCACGTCGTACTACCAGGTCATGGTGCTCAACCGGGGGCTGCAGAAAGATCTGCAACACAGCGCTGAGGTGCTGGGGCAGAGTCTCGCCAGAAACGTGGAGCGTGATCTGGAGCGGGACGCGCAGCACAGCCTGCAGCGCACCGTCCAGCAGTATGCCAACCGGGATCATCTGGCCGGGCTGGCGGTCTATGATCCCCAGGGCCATCCGATCGCCGTCACTACCAGCATTGAGCCGTTGATGGCGACCGCGCCCGCGACCGTGCTGCAATCCATCCGCGAAAATCACGACGCAAGCGCCTTCGTGCGTATGGGCAGCGCCTCGATTCACATCTATGCTTTGCCCTTGCACCGGGGAGACGATCTCGTCGGCACTCTGGCGATCGTTCACGACTCCGGGTACATCCGCCAGGAGAGCCTCCGGATTTGGCGTGAAACCTTCCTGAGCGCGCTGGCGCACGTCTTCCTGATCGTTCTCATCACGCTGTTGATTGTGCGCTGGAGCATCGCCGGTCCGATCGCGCGAACCGCTCATTGGATGAAGGCCTTGCGCACGGGCCGAGGCACGGTGCGGATCAAAGTCCCGGACTTGGAGATGTTTCGTCCTCTGGCGCGGGAAGTAGCGACCTTTGCAGAGAGCCTGAACACGGCGCGCTCGGCGGCCGAGTTGGAGGCTCGACTGCGCGAAACCGGAGAGTCCATTTGGACGGCCGACCGGCTTGCGGTGCACGTTCGCGCGCGCCTGGGTGAGGGCAGGCTCTTCGTGGTCTCGAACCGCGAACCCTACATGCACGTCCGCCGCGGAAAATCGATCGAAGTCAACGTGCCTGCCAGCGGCCTGGTTACCGCGCTTGAGCCCGTGCTTCGCGCCTGCGATGGAACGTGGGTGGCTCATGGATCGGGCGACGCCGACAAGGAGATGGTGGACACGCACGACCGGCTGATTGTTCCGCCGGATGATCCGCGCTACACCCTGCGCCGAGTCTGGCTCACCAAAGAGGAGGAAGAGGGGTACTACTACGGGTTCGCGAACGAGGGAATTTGGCCTCTTTGCCACATCGCCCACACGCGGCCGCTTTTCCGCGCCAGCGACTGGAAGCATTATCAGGAAGTAAACCGAAAGTTCGCGGATGCTTTGCTCGAAGAAATGGAAAACGTCGTACGGCCGGTAGTGTTGGTGCAGGATTATCACTTTGCGCTGCTGCCTCGACTGATCAAGCAGAGCCGGCCCGATGCCCGCGTGGCTCTCTTTTGGCATATCCCATGGCCGAATCCGGAGGCGTTCGCGATTTGTCCCTGGCAGCGCGAACTCGTGGACGGGCTATTGGGCGCGGATCTCCTTGGGTTTCACATCCAGGCGCATTGCACCAATTTTCTTCAGACGGTCGACCGGATTGTCGAGTCGCGCATCGATTGGGAACACTTCTCCGTGCAGCGCCTTGACCATCACACAACAGTGCGGCCCTTCCCCATCAGCGTGGAAGCGGGAGAGACAGTGGCCGAACCGCTGCGTGAATCAGCCTATGAGGAACGCGCGACGCTGCTGAAGTCTCTCGGCGTGGAGGCTGCGCTCATGGGTGTCGGGGTCGACCGGATGGATTACACGAAGGGGATCCTGGAACGGTTTCTGGCCATCGAGCGCTTTCTTGAAAAATATCCGCGCTATCAAGGCGTGTTTACCTTCGTGCAGATTGGCGCCCCCACCCGCACTCACATTAAGCGATATCACGATCTGCAGGCTGAGGTGGAGGCGGAGGCGGACCGCATCAATTGGAGATTCCAGGCGGGTCAATGGAAGCCGATCGTCTTGTTGAACCGGCAGCACAGTCACAAAGAGATCGAACCGTATTACCGCGCCGCCGATCTGTGCCTGGTGACCTCATTGCACGACGGCATGAACCTGGTGGCGAAGGAGTTCGTCGCTGCCCGGCACGACGAGCGGGGGGTTTTGATTCTCAGCTGTTTCACTGGAGCCGCGCGCGAGTTGCGCGATGCACTTCAGGTGAATCCCTACGACATCGATCAGACGGCAGAGGCAATTCGAGCGGCTCTCGAAATGCAACCCGAAGAAAAGCAACTGCGCATGCAGCGCATGCGAAAGCTGGTGCGCGAGAACAACGTGTATCGCTGGGCCGGAACCCTGATTGGCCAACTCTGCGAAGTGCGCCTGGATGTTGCGGAAGAAGGCGGCAACCGATTCCGGGCGGATGCCTCGGTCGCTTAGCGCGGGCAGCTGGCGAAAACGCGACGGGATTGGGACGGTAAGAAAAAGTAGCGCCGGCATCTTGCCGGCGGTCGCGAGGGCACCTTGCCCTCGCACCGACCGGGCAGGAACCTCCCCCTACATCCTCCGCGCCGCCGCCCCTACTCTCCTCAAGCGCGTTCCCGAGTGCCAGCTTCCGCGCCCAGCCGTGCATTCGGCAGATCGAAGTAAGCATTGCGAACCTTGGGAACCACTTTCATTCGGCGAGGAGTAGTTTCCTTCTCGATTTGCCGCAGAACTGTATCCGCAGCGGACTCGCCCAATTCCGAGAGCCACACCCGCATTTCGTCGGCCAACGGTTCCGGAAAATCCATGTACTCGAGTTCCACCGACGCTACGGGCAATGCCAGTTCCTGCGGCAGTATTGCGTCAATGGCGATGACGCCTTCGATCCCGCGCTGCTGCAGCTGCACAGGAATCGTGTTCCATTCGGACGCGCAATCAAAAGTTGCCAGAGCAAGGAGGTAGCCCCTGCGATGCAACAGTTTTTGCACTCCGGCCACGACCCGTGCCACAGGGGCCCGGCCAATATCAGAAGTGACGGCCGCAACCACGCGGGTTCGTTTCGTTCGCAACGATCGGGCCCATAGATTCGGACGATAGTTCAATTCGCCTGCAGCGCGGAAGACCCGCTCCTTGGTCCGCTGCGGAATCGCCCACGATGCAGGCGTATTGTTTAACACGGCAGAAACCGAACACGGGGCTAATCCAACCCGTTCGGCGACAGTGCGCAGGCTTACAACGGCTTTTTTGTCCGACACTTCTCCCCCTCATCCCAATTCTAGGATTCTAAAACGCCCCGACCTTTTCAGTTGCCGGTGCAGGCCTTCATGCCGACGACGAGGTCAACCACAGGAACCCATTCGCGGGGAAACCAGACTGAAAAATCTGGAGGCTCTTCCGCGACTGTGCAGAAGATGTCCAACTACTTTGGGGCAGACAAGGGCAATTAGTCCAACTCAAAAAATCCATTGTAAAGATCAGCGTAGCGATGGACGGACGACCGAGGCACTCTGTGACGAATTACTTGCCTTCAAACTTACCGTGCCGGCGCGCTTCCTCGCACGCCTCGACCGGATCGCGCCCCGTCATCTCTTTGTACCACGCAGGATGGAACGTCCAGGCCCAAGCCTCGCTCACCGCGCCGCGAATCATCGCCTGGAATGTGCCGGGTTCGCCGATTGTACTCAGGTAAATGTGGATGAAGATTCCGCCCAGCATGATGATGGCGGAGATATCGTGCAGCACATAGCTGACCGCGACCGCCCAACGCCCAAACGTGCGCGTGCCTGCCCACAAAATAATTCCGGTGACCAGATAAACCGCGCAACCGCCGACAATCTCCCAGAATTGCGCTTTCTGTCCGGCGTTGAAGAAGCCGGTCTCTGGCGGATCCTGTTTTTCTTTTCCCGCGGCGATGTTTCGGATGTTCCGCATCCACTTTGTGTCGGCTGCGGTCCACGTCATCGGCCGGATCCAGTTCAGCGTCTGCAGCCCGAAGAAAACCACAAACCCCAGCCCGAACCAGGGATGCATCTCGCGGCTGAGCGGTCCGCCGCCGAAAATGGGCGTGAACCAGCGGAACAGCCAAGGCAGATAAATGCTGAATCCGGTGAACAGCGCGAGGAAGAAGAACAGAGCAACCATCCAGTGCAGGAAGCGTGTGTACACGCGGTGGCGCAGCAATTCGCCTACGTGGACTTCGTTCTGTCCGATGTGATCAAAGGCGTCGCGCGCTTTGTCGTCAAAACGTTCAATCGCGGTGGACATCAGCTTTCCTTCCTCGGCATCGGTTCCTGGAGCGGCGGTTCCGGCTGCGGCCGCCGCGGGCCCACCGTTACGTAGTGCAGCAGCACGCCCACCAACCCGAACAGCGCGAATGTTCCCAGCACCGGTTTAAACAGCCACTTCCACACGGTGTAGCTCCACGGGATCACCGGGTTCTTCGGCAGTCCGCCGTAGCGCTCCGGATTCTCCGCGTCATGCAGAACGTAAACCACGTGCGTGCCGCCGATCGATTGCGGATCGTAGACGCCGGCGTGCTCGAACCCGAAATTCTCGCGCAGTTGCTTGGCGCGCTCTTCCGCAATGTACTTCATGTCTTCCTTGGTTCCGAACTTCAGGCATCCCGTGGGACACGCCTTGATGCACGCCGGCTCCAAGCCTCCGCCCACGCGATCGGAACACAGTGTGCACTTGTAGACTTTCTTCGTCGCTGGATTGAGCTTGGGAATGTCATAAGGACATCCCGAGACGCAGAACTCACAGCCAATGCAATTTTCCTGCTGGAAGTCGACGATCCCGTTTGTGTACTGCACGATCGCGCCATCGGCCGGACAGGCGCGCAGGCAACCGGGATCCGCACAGTGCATGCACTGGTCCTTGCGCATGAGCCACTGGATGGTTCCGTCCTCGCGCTGGTGTTCGTTGAACTTGATCAGGTTCCAGAAATTCCACTGCGTCTCGGGCATCGTCTGGTAGGTGTTGTCGAAGGTGGTAGGACTGAACGGCATGTCGTTCCATTCGACGCACGCCACCTCGCAAGCCTTGCAGCCAATGCAGATCGTGGTGTCGATCAGCTTGCAGACTTCCGGATCGCGCTGCATTTCGAACCCGGCCGCCGGCCCGGAGTGCCCCGAGATTTGTCGAACCTGAAGTGTCTTGCGGTCGCTCATGCTTTCGTCCGTAGCGCCGGCGACTCGCCGGCTGTCGCGAGGGCGTCTCGCCCTCGCACCCGTCCACCGTAACTACACCTTCTCGATCTTCACCAAAAACCCCTTGAACTCCGGCGTGAATGCATTCGGATCAATCACCGTCGGCGTCAGTTGATTCGTCAGAGTCCTCGCGGTCTTGCCCTCGTCCTCAGCAATGCCGCGGAATCCCCAGTGAATCGGAATTCCGATCTGAAACATTTCCTGCCCGTCAATCTTCATCGGACGAATCCGCCGTGTGACCATCGCTTTCGCAATGTAGTGGCTGCGTGCACTGGTGACCCGGACTTTCTCCCCGCCCTTCAGTTGCATCTGCTCCGCGAGTTCGAACGGCACTTCCACAAACGGTTCCGGCACCAGTTGCACGTTCATGGGATTGTTCTTGGTCCAGTAGTGATAGTGCTCGGTCAGCCGGTACGTCGTGCAGATCACATTGAATCCCTGCTCGACGGTGCCGTACTTATCCATATCGGTCTTGTATTTCTTCACGACCGGATTCGTGGACTGGTTCGGATGCAGCGGATTCAAGATCGGGCTTTCAATCGGCTCGTAGAACTCCGGAAAGGGCCCGTCCGCCATGGCCCCAAGCGGCACGAATAGCCGTCCCACACCTTCGGGATTCATGATGAACGGTCCCATGTGATCTTTGGGAGGCGAATCGGGTTTGAAATCGGGCACGTCAACTCCGGCCCACGATTGCTTCGCCTCGTCCCACCAAACCTGACGGCGAAGCGTGTCCCAAGGTTTGCCGTCGACATCGCACGAAGCCCGGTTGTAGAGCACGCGCCGGTTCATCGGCCACGACCACGCCCAGTTCGGATAGACGCCCAGACCCGATGGATCCTCGGTGCCGCGACGCTGCGTCAGCGCGCCCGCCTCGGTCCACGACCCGCAATACAGCCAGTTGCCCGAAAGCGTTGTGCCGTCATCTTTGAGCCAGGAGAATCCCGGCAACTGCTGCCCGGCCTTGATGGTCGTATTCGTCTTCGGGTCGGTAATGTCGGCGAGCGCTTTCCCGTTGATCTCTTTTGCCACTTCCGTCAGCGACGGGCTATACGGATTCGTGTAGGCGAACGACGCGTTCAGGATCGGGTCGGGGAACTTGCCGCCGTCCTTCTTGTAGAGCTCGCGCACTTTCAGAAAGATCGTCGCCAGAATCTCCTGGTCCAGCCGTGCCTGACCCGGCGGCGGTAGCGCTACGTTCTTCCACTGCAGCCAGCGTGCGGAATTTACGAACGTCCCATCTTTCTCTGCAAAGCCCGCGCCCGGCAGGCGATAGACCGTGGTGTTGATCTGCTTCATCTCGTCGGTTGAGATGCCCGGCGCGCGCCAGAACTCGCTGGTTTCGTCGGGATAGATTTCGCAAACCACCAGCCAGTCGGCCTTCTTCAAGGCGTTAATGTTTTTTTCCGAATCCGGCCCGATCATCACGCCATTCATGCCGAAGGCGAAGATTCCCTTAACCTTGCCCTCGTACATGTCGTTCCAGATGTTCACCCAGGAGTAGTTGCGGTCGATTTTCGGCAGGTAGTTAAAGCCGAAGTCATTTTCCTTGGTGGCTGCTGCGCCGTACATCGCCTTGAGAAACGACACCGCGAACTTGGGCGTGTTGGACCAGTAGTTGTATGAATCCCACGGATCGGGCTTGGACACGGTCGGAGTGATGCGCTTCACGTACGTGGCGAGATCGACGTCGGCCGGACTGGGCATCTTCAAATATCCCGGCAGAATGTCGAAGATGCCAGCCATGTCGGTGGCGCCCTGGATATTCGAATGTCCCCGCAGAGCGTTCACGCCGCCGCCGGCGCGCCCTATATTTCCCATCAGAAGTTGCAGCATGGCGGCCGTACGAATAATTTGTGTGCCGAAACTATGCTGGGTCCAGCCCACCGCATAGATGATGGTCGAAACCTTCTTCATGTCCCCGTCTTTGCGGACGGAGGTGTAAAGGTCGGCTGCCTTCAGGAACTGGTCTTGCGGAATTCCGGTGATGCGCTCGACCATCTCCGGGGTATAGCGCTCGAATTGCTTCTTGAGAAGTTGGAAGACGCAGCGCGGATGCTGCAGGGAAAGATCGAACGCAATCTTCGATGGCAATGCGGGCGCGGGTGCGGCTCCGCCTTTGGCTCCGGCCGGGCTCGCAGCTTGATATCCCTGTCCTTCGTGTTGGGGAGGACCCTCTTGGGCGTCCCCCTGAGCGTGTGGCGGAGGTGGCTCTTGTGCCGCCGGGGTTGGCATGACAGGCTTGCCGGTCAGATCCCCACCTTCTTCGTAGTTCCACGTCGCCTTGTCGTAAACCTGCTTCTCATGGTCAAAACCGGAGTAGAGGCCATCATCCGCAAGCTTGAATCCATCCTTAATGATGAACGCCGCATTCGTGTAGTTGACTAGATAGTCGTGGGCGATGCGGTTGTTCTGAATCGCGTAGTTGATCATGCCGCCGAGGAAGGCGATGTCGGCGCCAGCGCGAATCTGCAGATACATGTCGGCAGTCGCAGCCGTCCGCGTGAGGCGCGGATCGACCACGATCGTTTTCGCGTTGCGGTGAATCTTGGCTTCAATCGCCCACTTGAAGCCGCAAGGATGGTTTTCGGCTGGATTCCCACCCATGATCAACATCATGTCGGTGTTCTTGATGTCGATCCAGCCATTGGTCATTGCCCCGCGTCCGAATGTTGGCCCCAAACTGGAGACCGTAGGGCCGTGTCAAACCCGAGCCTGGTTTTCCAGGTAGCAGACCCCCAGGCTGCGCATGCTTTTGACCACC
This sequence comes from Acidobacteriaceae bacterium, assembly GCA_003134655.1. Lineage (GTDB taxonomy): Bacteria > Acidobacteriota > Terriglobia > Terriglobales > Acidobacteriaceae > Sulfotelmatobacter. Next base: position 74,234 of record PLBY01000077.1, on the reverse strand, counting down.
AGATAATTGAACTCGTTGGTGTCGGTGCATCCACCGGTGAAGGACATGCCTTCGCAGCGGTTCACGGTGTGACCGTTCGCGTCCTTCTCCATGAAGGTGTCGTCGCGCGTCTTCTTCACCTTCTGCGCGATTTCGTCGTAGGCCTGATCCCACGAGATGTCTTCCCATTCCGTTGCACCCGGCCGCCGTACCTGCGGCTTCAGCAGCCGCCGCTCATTCATAATGTCCTGCTCGAGCGACGAGCCTTTCGGACATAGCGTTCCGCGATTGATGGGATGGTCGGGATCCCCCTCCACATGCACCACCTGCGGGATTGCGTTCTTGGCCTTATCGCCCAGCGTGTAAATAATGACGCCGCAGCTCACGGAACAATAAGGACAAGTGCTGCGCGTCTCGCTGGCGCGTGAGATCTTCAGATTCTGGGTTTGGGCATAGACCGGAGTGAGATCGAACCCAAGTACGGAGAGGCCGGCACCGCCGAGGATGGTGCCCTTGAGAAACGTCCTGCGGGAGAATTCCATGAAAACCTCCAGCAACTACCGCGCGCGTTCAACTGCAATGCGGACCCTGGTCAACTAGGACGTGAGACGGAGGTTGAAGGTTGCGGTCACCGCAATACTTACTCTCGGCGACCGTGTCGCACCCAAACAGAATTTTGAGACTATACCTCTGATGTGGGAGTCCAGTCAATCCGTGAGAAGAGGTAGGATGCCTCGCTTCGGAAGCAGGGTAACTTAGGGCGTCATCCTGAGCGTAGCCGTTCTTCAGGCGGAGCGAAGGATCTCTCTCGCCGGATTGCTCCAATTCTTAACTGCGATGATAATTGCCCGATGCCCGTCTCCCCTTGGCAACGGCGTATCCAGCGTGCGCAAGAGCTTGCCGATCAACATCGATTCGCTGCTGAGATTCTTGGGTTTTACGTCTATGTCGCACGCTTTCAGGAAGAGCTGCATCAACGGCTGACCACGGTGTTGCAATCCCCGGCGGCTTCTGCGGATCGCGAACTCACCGCATCAGAACTGTCGGAACTCAGTACGAGATTTGAAGCGTTTCTATCTATGAGTGAAGCGCATGGGCCCAAGCCGTTGGCCGGACTGAGTCATGAACTGCGCGCTCAGGGGCGCGACGCGTGGTCTGACCTGCTGCAGGGCAGCTGGAAGGCTCACTCCCCGGCCGATGCTCCGGGACTCCTCGCCCAGGCTTTCCTCCAGCCCTACGCCGAACTGCTGCGCTCCCGTGCCCAGCTTCGCCCCAGTCAGACTACGTACGCTCTGTGTCCTTTCTGTCATCGCAAGCCCGCTCGCGGCGTCTTGCGCCAGATGGGAGATGGTGGCGCTCGCTCCATGATCTGTTCCTTCTGCCTTGCCGAATGGGAGTTCGGCCGCATCGTCTGCCCCGGATGCGGTGAGGAGAACGACAAGAATCTAGCCGTCTTCACGGCCAGCGACTTCGACTACATCCGCGTGGAATGCTGCGACTCGTGCAAGACCTACATCAAGACCGTGGACCTGACGAAGAACGGCCGCGCCGATCCGCTGGTCGACGAACTCGCCTCCGCTCCTCTCGATCTCTGGGCCCGCGAGCACGGCTACGCCAAGCTGCGAGCCAACCTCATGGGAATGTAAGAACAACCGACGCTGTCATCCTGAACGGAGCCGTTTTTCAGGCGAAGTGAAGGATCTCGGACTTCGGTGCGCTATCCTTTCTAGATGGGCAGCCGCTTCCCATCCCGCGGAGACCAAAAGCTGATCCAGATCGTCGACTCCGCCCTAGCCGATGCCACGCGGCGCAGCGGCGCATGGCTGGCATGCCGTCCGGGATGCACGCAGTGCTGCATCGGTGCCTTCGCTATCAATCAACTCGACGCTCTTCGCCTGCGCCGCGGCCTTGCCGACCTGGAAAAGAGCGACCCGGATCGCGCCGCGCGAATCCGCGAGCGTGCGCGCGAGTCGGTGGCCCGGCTCTCACCCGAGTTTCCCGGAGATCCCATCAGCGGCGTGCTGCATGAAGGAGAAGAGGCCGAGCAGCAGTTCGCCGATTTTGCGAACGAAGAACCTTGCCCGGTGCTCGATCCAGAGACGGGACTCTGTGAACTCTACGAATCGCGCCCCATGACCTGCCGTGTCTTCGGCCCCCCGGTGCGGTCGGAAGATGGCCTGGGCGTTTGCGAGCTCTGCTTTCAAGGAGCGTCTGACAAGCAGATTGCTGCCTGCGAGATGAAGCCTGATCCAACCGATCTGGAATCACGCCTGCTCAAGCAGTTCGAGAAGAGCACCGGCAAGCGCGGTGATACGATCATCGCCTTCTGTCTCGCATCCTGATCCCATTCGAATCAGGCTTGCTTCTTCTCCAGCTCCGCCCAGCGCGCGTACAGTTCATCTACTTTGTGTTGTGCTCGATCCAGTTCCGCGTGGGCGTTCATCAGGCGAGTGGCGTCGCTAGAAATGGCCGGGTCTTCGGCGGCTGTCCTCTTCGCGTCTAACACCTGCTCTGCCGCGGCGACGCGCTCCTCGATACTGGAATATTCGCGGGCTTCGAGATACGACAGCTTCTTCTTCGACGACGTCGATTGCGGCGCTACTCGCGGAGTGTCGCGTGTGTCGGTCTGCGCCGCTTGCAGCCGATCTGCCTGCCAAGTCTCCCATTGCGAGTAGTCCGCAAATCGCTCAGCACCGCCTTGACCATCCAGACCCAGCACGATCGTCGACACTCGATCGAGCATGTAGCGATCATGCGTCACCAGCACTAGAGAGCCTCGAAACTCCAGCAAGCTCTCTTCCAATATTTCGAGAGTCGGGATGTCCAAGTCGTTGGTGGGCTCATCGAGCAGCAGAACGTCGGCAGGCTGAAGCATCAACTGAGCGATCAAGACCCGCGCACGCTCTCCACCGGAGAGCCGCTCGACCGGCTGGTTGAGTTGCTCGCCTTTGAACAGGAATTTCGCCGCCCACGAAGCCACGTGAACCACACGGTCTTGATAGATGACCGAATCGCCCTCGGGAGCCAGCGCCCGGCGCAAGGTCACATTCGGATCAAGTTCCCGCCGCTGGTCGAAGTACACGATGCGCAGCTTTTCAGCGCGACGAATCTCCCCGGTGGTCGCAGCCACTTCTCCGCGCAACAGGCGGAGCAGAGTCGTCTTGCCGCTGCCGTTTGGACCGACCAATCCAACCCTCAGCCCTGCTGAAATAATGAAGTTCAATCCCTGAAATAGTTGGCGGCCTCCGATTTCATAAGAGACACCCTGCAGTTCGATCAGCCGCTTAGTCTTGCGGTCGGTGGCGGAGAAATCAATTTGCGCCGTCCCGCTGCGGGTGCGCGTGTTCAGGTCCGCGAGCTCTTCCATCAACTCGCCGGCCTTATCGATGCGTGCCTTGGATTTTCTGGTCCGCGCCTTGGCCCCGCGGCGTAGCCATTCGATCTCGGAATGAACCAGATTCTCCAGCGCTTCCTGCCGCTTCGATTGCGCGTGCAGAAATTCTTCTTTCTTCTCGAGAAACGTGCTGTAGCGTCCCTTCACCCGCAGCAAACCGTCGGGATAAATGCGGCTGAGTTCCGCCATCTCGGTGGCAACGTTTTCCAGAAAGTAGCGGTCGTGACTGATCACCACGCAAGCGAACCCAGCCTGCTCCAGCACCTCTTCGAGCCACTCGATGCCCGCGAGGTCCAGGTGATTCGTCGGTTCGTCGAGCAGCAGGATGTCGGGACCTTGCACCAGCGCCTCGACGATCGCCAGCCGCTTCTGCCAGCCCCCGGAGAGCGAAGTCGCCTCCGCCTCCAGATCGACGAAGCCTGCACGCCCTAGAGTCTCAGCGAATCGCGTTCCCCGCTCCGACTCGGGCACCGCGGACTTCTTTAACGCAGTATCAACGACCGACCGCACCGTCGCTCCAGGCCGGAACTCCGACTCCTGCTCCACGTAGCTCAGGCGAATTCGCTTGCGGACCGCAATCTCTCCATCATCCGTATCTTCCGTTCCCGCGAGAATTCGCAGCAGGGTGGACTTGCCCGAGCCATTCGGACCGATGAGCCCAATGCGGTCTCCCTCAGAAACGGTGAAGGAGACGTTCTGAAAGAGAGGATCGGCTCCAAAGGCTTTCGAGATACTCGCGACATTGATCAGTGGTGGCAAAGAGGTGTGATCTCCTAAGGATTGAACGAGGGCTTCCTTGAGATTATCAGGAAGGGCCGCGCGGGGTGGGAGGGTGAACCGCCATGCGTGGGTGCGGTCAGGGTTGAGATATGTCTCTCCATTTTTTTTCACCTGTTTCTCTAAAAATCCTGATTTCTAAGAACTTATTGGCGAAGGGTAGGGCAGAGCGTCGGCAAAATCTTGAGCCGCAAGGACTTGCAGGTAAAATCCTCCAAAATAAGGAGTTAGCTCCGTACCTGGGGCCCGGGGTTGCACCGGTGGTGGGAAACGTGTTGAAAGAGCCCTGGCACATACAGCCAGAATGCGCTTTTCAGAATTCTCAGTAAAGGTTGTTCGTCACAGGAATCGAGCTTCTGGCTGTGGAAATCTATGGAAAAAACTGTCGGGTTCGTGCGTTTCTGTCAGCGACTTTCAGTCGCGGCCTCTGGCCGGAGGAACTCCCCACAAGGAGGGAGACAGGCCAATGGGTGAAACCGCGATTTTTCAATCTCTAACGGTCGATACGCACCGGTCGAGGTTGCCACTGTCAGAAGCAACTACGGTGATAAGGATTCGAGACCTGCGAAAGGATTGGGAGCGCGGCACGTCAGTTCCGCTTCTGCAAAAGATCGCGAGGCATTTTGATTCTTGACAAGCGCGCGAACCAGGCACAGAATTCACTCGCCGCCGCCTCGCGACGTTTCTCGGAGGTGCTCCCTTGAAAAAATTGACGTTTCTAGTTTCGATGATACTGGCTTGTGTCGCCTTCTCCGCTGCTAACTCCATAACGATCACACATGGGAGTGGAACGCTTTCCGGCGCGGGGCTCGGAAGTGCGCTCTACGCATTCAACTTCTCCGGTTCCGGCGGTGGCATCTCTGTGCCCGGTGTGTTAAATGACTTTCAAATTCAGGCAGGCTTGCCGGATTGCGATCCGTGTGATCCCCGTACAACGAACATCGAACTCCTCCGCGACGCCGGAATGACAATTTTACAAGGCGACCGGTTCGTGCAAGGAAACATCGCCTTTGAACCCGTGTCGTTCTCGTTTAGCCTCGCCAATGGCATACTGACAGTCAACTATCGCGCTACGGCGGACGTCTCTCTCCAAGTTTGTGTTGGCGACCCTTCCCAATGTATCCCTTCGGGACCCACTTTTGTCTCCAACCCCAACCAGTTATGGTACGTGCAAGCATCCTTCACGCCCTTCGATGGTCAATACGTTTTCCAGAACGCGCGCTTCTCCACTTCCCCCATTCCCGCCGTTCCCGAGCCTACGACTCTACTTCTGCTCAGCACCGGATTGGTGAGCATAATGGGTGCGGCACGGAAGAGGTTTTTCCACTGAGTTTCTTATTGTTGTTGGAAGTCGGCGTGTGTGAAAAATTGGGTGGCGGGAACTTCGCGCCCGGGCTGAAGACAATGCACGGTAAAGGAAACCCGAGACTCCCTCCATGTGCGCTGGATCGAGTGGACCGGGGCTTCCTCTTTCGTAAACGGCTTTTCACCACCATCGACTTCCCGGGTGCCCCGATTGTGGCTGTAGGCCGGGAGATTGGGCGTGCGACCCCAAGTCGATGAACAGGCGCCGAGGCGGTTAAGTGGCACTTCTCAGGAGCTATAAAGCCCTAACAAAAAAAAGCTAAATCGCAGCGCTCAAAACGTGGGGTTACCCCCTCGGGGTTACCCCGACGATGATATCAAGGGGCTTGGCCCTAGGCGGCTTAGCTTTCATGGCGAGGCCGCTTTTTCGTGGTAAGGGAACCACGAACGCGGGAGTCTACCAGGCGGGCTTGCCATCCTTGAAACGCAGCGTTAGAGTTTCCCCGTTCTTGACCACTTCGCGGGCTAAGGTCAGATCCGCACCTTCCTGCTTCACCTTGGATCCGGTCACCTCAATCTGTTCCTGCGGCTTGAATTCGATGCCCATGTCATCGAGAAATTTCTTGGGGCAAAGAAAAATCTGAACGGCGTCCGCACCGTTCTTCAACGTCAGGTAAGCAACGGGCTTCCCGCCGGAGGGAGGAACCAGTTTTACTTCTTCAATGACTCCCTTGACCGTGCCTTCGGTGGCGGGATCGTATTTGGGCGGTGCCTGGGAAAAAGCAGAAGTGGCCAGGAAGGTAATCGCGGCGAGCTTCAGGAGATGGCTGTAGATCGGGCCGGACGCATTCATGGCAGGCCCTCCAGCCGCGAATCTTAGGCCTATGACGTGGCAAAAGCAATGGGATTATGGACGGAGACCTGCTGTCTCCTCTTATACTCGTTGCGATGCGATCCACCCGGTCTATAAACTCGGCGTTGCGGTTCGCGGTCCTGGGCGCAGCTTTAATCTGCGTGTGGGCTGTGACGGCCGCGGCCGAGACCGGAGCCGAGGCCTGGCTGCGGTACTCCGCGCTGAGCCCGCAAGCTGCCAAGACGTACCGGCGCTTTCCGCGCAAGATCGTAGTGCTCGACGATTCCGTGGTGCTAAAGACTGCGCAGCAGGAGTTAGTGCGTGGCACTGCGCAAATGTTAGGCGAAACTCTGCGCGTAGCTGAAAACTCGTCTCCAGAGAATGCCATTATTCTCGGAACGCTGACCCGATTACGCGCACTGGCCCCGGAGTTACACCTGCCCCAGGATCTGCGACTCGATGGCTACTGGTTAAAAACAGCCAAGATCCACGGATCCGAATGTCTGGTGATTACTGCCTCCAGCGATCGGGGAGTTCTCTATGGTGTGTTCGCGCTGTTGAGCAAAATCGCTCGCGCTGAGAGTCTCGCCGCGATCGATGAAGTGCAGCAGCCGTATGCTCCCGTCCGCTGGGTGAACCAGTGGGACAATCTCGACGGCCGCATCGAGCGTGGCTATGGCGGCCCTTCCATCTTCTTCGCCGATGGACACGTCCGCCGCGACCTGACCCGCGCCGCCGAGTATGCTCGGCTGCTGGCTTCGGTCGGGATCAACGGATGCACCATCAACAACGTGAATGCCGCGCCCGGCGTTCTCGAAGACAGTTTCATTGCGCAAGTCAGCCGCATCGCCGACGTGTTTCGTCCGTGGGGTGTGCAGCTCTCCCTGTCTGTCGACCTGAGCAGCCCCAAAGTCATCGGCGGCTTGGACACGTTTGATCCGCTGGATCCGCGAGTCGCCGACTGGTGGCGCAAGAAGGTAGACGAGATTTACCGGCACATTCCGGACTTCGGCGGCTTCGTGGTCAAAGCGGACTCCGAAGGAAGACTCGGTCCCTCCACCTATGGCAGAACGCCCGCCGACGCCGCCAACGTCATCGCCCGCGCTCTCAAGCCGCATGGAGGCGTCGTGTTCTACCGCGCCTTCGTCTACAACCATCATCTCGACTGGCATGACTTGAAGAACGATCGAGCGAAGGCGGCCTACGACAATTTTCATCCACTCGACGGCGCCTTCGACGACAACGTCATCATTCAAATCAAGAATGGTCCGATCGATTTCCAGGTGCACGAACCGGCTTCCCCGCTTTTCGCAGGCCTGCGCCGCACGAACGAGGCCATCGAACTGCAGATCACGCAGGAATACACCGGACAGCAACGCCATCTCTGCTTCCTCGTCCCGATGTGGAAGGAAGTTCTCGACTTCGACATGCGTGTCGACGCCAACACCACGCCCGTCAAGGATCTCGTCGCGGGCCGCGTCTTCCATCGTCCCACGGGCGGCTTTGTGGGAGTCGCCAACGTAGGGATGGATGCAAACTGGCTCGGCAGTCCGCTGGCGATGGCCAATCTCTATGGCTTCGGACGCCTCGCATGGGATCCCAATCTCAGCGCCGAAAAGATCATCGATGAATGGACGCGCCTCACTTTCAGCGGCGACCCACTCGTGGTCAAGACCATCAGTGCGATGCAACTCAACTCGTGGCGCGTCTACGAGAGTTACACCGGTCCGCTGGGCGCGGGCACGCTCACCAACATTCTCGGAAATCATTACGATCCCGGGCCGGAATCTTCGGAAGAAAACGGCTGGGGACAATGGCACCACGCCGATCACCAGGGAATCGGCATGGATCGCACCGTCGCGACCGGCACCGGATACATCGGACAGTATCCGCCTGAAGTACAAAAGCTGTACGAATCGCTCGCCAATTGCCCCGACAACCTGCTGTTATTTTTCCACCACGTGCCCTACACCTATGTACTGCATTCCGGGAAGACGGTAATTCAACACGTTTACGATTCGCACTACGACGGCGCGGATCGGGCCCGCGACTTCATCGCGCAATGGAAGTCGCTCGCAGGGCATATCGACGACGAGCGTTATAGCGATATCCTGACACGCCTGCAATATCAGGCGGAAGCTGCCATCGTCTGGCGCGACGCCATCTGCAACTGGATCTATCGCCTGTCCGGCATTCCTGACCAGAAGGCCAGTGTTCAGGCTGCGTCCGGGCCCCAAGGCAAGCGCTAAGTCGACACTAGTCTTCCGCATAGTTGCGGATTTCGCCCGGTTCCGTTAACGTTTACGGTTCCGACGACCGGGCCGCCCTCCCCAGTTATCTGTTTACAGCCCGGCCGCCGGAGGTTGCACGAACGCGGGCAAGGAAAATGGGCAAAACTCCCACGACTCTCCGTGACATTGCAAAAGCTCTGGGCACCTCGATCGGTTCAGTGCATCGGGCTCTGCATGACAACCCAGGTGTAAGTCCACTCACCAAAGACAGAGTCTTGCAGATGGCGAGAACTCTCGGGTACAGGCCGAATCTTGCGGCGCGGTATTTATCTTCGAAGAAAAATCTGCGCATCTCGGTCAACACTCTCCAGGGAACCACATCGTTTTGGGACGAGGTGAGGGCCGGCATCCGTGAAGCAGCCAGTTCCATCCTGCTGGAAAATGTCGAGGTCGAGTTTCGAACTTATCCGCGTCTCGGCGAAGGAGAGGAAGAAGCTTTTGAAGCGGCCATCAACGATAAGGTAGATGGCATCATAAGCTTCCCGAGCCGCCCCCAGGTCTTGCGGCCCTGGATTCGCCGTTCATCTCGCGCCCTTATTCCGGTTGTGTGTGTCGCGACCGATGCTCCCAATAGTGGCCGGCTAGGCATCGTCGCGATCGACACTCTGGCCAGCGGATCGATTGCTGCCGATCTGATGGGGAGATTCATAGGCCCGCGGGAAGGATCGGTCGCGATCACGCTCTTCGACATGGCGATCACCGAGCACGCGGAAAAGTACGCCGCCTTTGACAATACCTTGCGGTCTCTTTATCCGAATCTTCGCTTGCTGAAGCCTATCGAAGATCACGACGTGGAGGCGGAAGCGTACACCAAGTGCCGCAAGCTGTTTGAAAGGAATCCGGACTTGTGCGGAGTCTATGTATCTACCGAGGCCTCCATCCCAGTACTGAATGCCGCGCGTGATGCAAAGTTGCTGGATCGTTTGACCATCATCACCACCGATCTGTTTCCCGACCTTGTCTCTCAGATTCGATCAGGCGCGGTAGCCGCGACTATTTACCAGCGCCCCCGCGCGCAGGGCCAGATCGCATTCCGCATGTTGCACGAGTTTCTGGTGGAGAGCGCCACTCGATCGCATCAGGTGGCATTGACTCCGCATCTGGTGATGCGCGGGAATCTGGATTTCTTTCTGCAACGGCAATCGAAGGAATCGGCCAGCGAAAAAGCGGATCAATCCGAAGCCCCACGCGAACTGGCGGAGGACTTCGCTTAGCGCAGGCGCTCTGCAGGCTCGCATCGAGGAGGGAACATCGCGTATCTCGGTATCGACGTAGGAACCGGCGGCACCCGCGCTCTCGTCATGGACGCTGCGGGGAAGGTCATCGCCTCCGGATCGGAAGACCACGAGCCGTTCCACAGCCCGCGGCCGGGCTGGGCCGAGCAGGATCCGCGCGACTGGTGGCGCGCCTGCGGATCAGCGGTTCGCAAGGCGCTGAAGTCGTCACATTTGGGCGCCAACGAAATTGCATGCGTCGGGTTCTCGGGACAGATGCACGGCGCCGTCCTGCTCGATTCCGCCGATGAAGTTGTGCGCGGCGCGATTATCTGGTGCGATCAGCGCAGCGAAGCGCAGACCCTCGAACTGGAGAAATTGTTTGGCCGCGACGCGCTGATCCAGCTGACCTGCAATCCTCCGCTCACCAATTTCACGCTGACCAAACTGCTCTGGGTGCGCGAGACCGAACCCGCCAACTGGGCCCGCGTGGCGCACGTGATGCTGCCCAAGGACTACGTGCGCTTTCGTCTTACCGGAGAACGCGCCATCGACATGGCGGACGCGTCGGGCACGCTTCTCCTCGACGTTGCCAACCGCCGCTGGTCGGCCGAAGTTCTGAGCAAGTCCGGAATTGATGTTGGCTTGCTTCCGGCGCTGCACGAATCTCCTGCGGTTTGCGGGAAGGTGTCCGCCGCCGGTGCAGAGGCCACGGGCCTGCGAGTCGGAACTCCGGTCGTGGCCGGAGCAGGTGACCAGGCAGCCGGTGCAGTCGGCATGGGCATCGCGCGGGCCGGCGCGGTCAGCGCCACCATCGGTACTTCCGGCGTTGTCTTCGCCGCGACCGATCGTCCGTCGCTCGACCCGCAAGGACGGCTGCACACCTTCTGCCACGCCATTCCAGGACGCTGGCACGTGATGGGTGTTACGCAATCTGCAGGATTGTCTTTGCGCTGGTTCCGCGATCGCTTCGGCGTCGCGGCAAAGGACGGACGCGATCCCTACGACATTCTTGCCGAGGAAGCCACTTCCGCTCCGGCCGGGTCCGAGGGCGCATTCTGGGTCCCGTACCTCATGGGTGAGCGCACGCCTCATCTGGATCCGAACGCGCGCGCGGCCCTGGTTGGACTCACGGCTTCCCACACGCGTGGGCACATTATTCGTGCGGTCATGGAAGGCGTCGCCTACAGCCTGAAAGACACATTCACGATCTTCGACGAGATGAAAATTCCTGTGACGTCGATTCGCTTGGGCGGTGGCGGCGCGCGATCGCCGCTGTGGCGCCAGATTCAGGCAGACGTCTATGCGCACGAAGTAGAAATTGTTGCGGCTGAGGAAGGCGCCGCCTACGGCGCGGCCATTCTGGCGGGCACAGGAGTGGGTGCTTGGAGTTCCGTGGACGAAGCGTGTGACAAAGTAGTTCGCGTGGCGTCGCGAATCCCGCTCAACCAAGCGAATTCGAAAACGATGCAGCATAGCTATCGCACCTACCGCAAGATCTACCCGGCGCTCCGTCAGGTATTCAGCTAGACCTTCGTGATCCTTCGTGTCCTTGGTGGTTCAGGCGTTTGCGTTCCAGCAGAGGCGCTACTTCGTCGGCTCTTTCACTACCACGACCCGGTCCCCCGCCACGTCCCGCATCTGCTGCACGATCCCCGAAGGCCACCGAATCTCGACCAGATTCGCTGACGCATGTGCCCCCAGCCCGAAATGCACCGGCCCCGCGCTCGACGACGCGTACCCGGCGCTGGTAGTCATGTGGTTGTACTGCGCCCCAGACTTCGTCACCACCTTGATCCTCGCTCCAATGCCGTCACGGTTGCTCTTTGTCCCCTGGAGCTTGAACTCCACCCAATGATTGTTGTCCGGACTCTGGTTGATCCAGATCTCCGCCGGCGCATTGATCGCGGTTACCACCACATCCAGACGCCCATCTCCATTCAAATCCCCAACCGCCGATCCGCGGTGCCGCGAGGGAGGTTGCGCCGTCAGTCCGGCTTCCGCGGTTAAAGCGGAAAACTTCATGCCTCCCAGATTGCGGAAGACAGTATTCGGTTGAGCCACCATCAAATTTTGCGACGCCTGCAGCGACTGTACATGCCCGCGTGAAACGAAGATGTCCTTCCACCCATCGTTATCAAAGTCAGCAATCGTCGGAGAATATCCCGCCATCGGCAAACTCAGCTTCGTCATGTTGCTCTCGCGCGTGACTTCCACGAAGCTTCCTTTCCCAGTGTTCCGGTACAGCGGAAACGTCTCTCCATCGAGGGCAACCAGAATAATGTCGGGATAGCCATCGTTATCGAGATCGCGGAAATCGACTCCCATGCCGGAAATGTAGATCCCGTCTTCTCGCAGCGCGATGTTCTCCTCGAAGCCCACCTCTTCAAACTTGCCTCCTCCCTTGTTCCGGTAGAAGGAGTTCATCAGCTTGTCGTTGGGAATGATCAGGTCCATCTTGCCCGAGAGTTCAGAGTCCGCAGCCGCAACACCCATCCCTTTTCCCGGATGCGCGCGGAACCCTGCCTCGACCGAAGCGTCGCGGAACGTCCCATCCCCGTTATTGATGAAGAGTTGGTTGGGCGTGGGCTTGTAGAACTTCGGATGGCAATAGTCGCGATGCCCGTATCCCTCGCACACGGGCTCGTGATCGAAGTCCCACTTCAGATAATTGATGACGATGAGGTCGAGCAACCCGTCGTTGTTGACGTCGACCCACGCGGCGGCGACAGACCATAAGGGCCCATACTCTGCATCGGGCTTGTTCAGTCCGGCTTTGGTCGTGACGTCCGTGAACGTCCCGTTCCCGTTGTTGTGGTAAAGCGTGTTGCGATAAACGCCCGCCACAAAAATGTCTTCGTAGCCGTCGTTGTCGTAATCGCCAATGGCGACACCCGTGTCATAGCCGGTGCCGGCTAGCCCGGCTTTCTCGGTGACATCGGTGAAGTGCCCGTGACCGTCGTTTTCAAAAAGCCGGTTGGAATATTTCGCGGAAGTTTTGTGGAGCGTCTTGAGGTCCGCCCCGTTGGTGAAGAAGATGTCGAGCTTGCCGTCGTTGTTGTAGTCGAAGATGGCCACGCCGCCGGCCATGGTTTCCGGAGCATGGCGTTCGGGCGTCTCGTCGCTGTCGAGCTTGAAATCAATGGGCTCGAAAGTGAACTGGATCGGGCTTTCGGCGGCGGGCTTAGCCGAAGAGGCGGACGGTTTCGGCGGTGACTGGGGATGCACAGCCGCTTGCGGCATCAACACCGCGAGCAAAGGTAGCACTGTCAGCGAGCAGGCAAACCAGCGGATGTTCATCTCCCGGGGCACATGTGGCCTGCTCTCATCTTAACCCGGGTGACCAGGACAAACGACTGCCGAAGGTTGCCCGGATGCGATGGGCGGGTACATGAGTGAAATCTTTATCGTCAGTTGGCAGAGTGACTTCTTTTCCTCTGCTTTCATGCAGAATCCGGGAAACGTCTTCAAGGTTCATGACACTATTCTTCAGATGTTGGGACGGAGCGCCGCTCTTAGCAGGCACGCCATCATGGAACGGTTCCGCCGTGCGAAGTCCCTCGAACACTGGGTGCGCCCGGCACCGAAAAATCAAAGGAGAGAACATGCACCCGAAATCAAATCTTGCTGCTTTGCTCCACCTAACTGGGGGGGCAAAAATGTCTTCCGGCCAACATAAACGTGCACATGCAGCCCAGCTGACGAGAGGGATTCTCATCCTGCTAATCGCGACGGCTGCATGGGCAAGTTGTGCGACATCCTATGCCCAATCGATTCTAGGCAGCTCTGGAGCCGGTTTCCAAACTTGGACAGCAACAGATCTGAATAACAACGGTGCACCTTATTGGGACGCAGTCACCGAAAACTACCTCGGTGATCCAACCAACAAGAATGTTGGGTTTTGCCTGACCGGAACGGGTGACTGTGTAGGTATATTGACTTCGGTCTTCGTGCCCGGCCCAATCCCATTCTGGGGAATGAGCTACAACTCGGCCGGAGACCTGCAGGGAGCCATCGATCCTGCGGTCTATTTTCGGCGCGATGGGGAGCACCTCAGGGCCACTCTGCAACTTCAGTTGTCGAGCAAATCGACCGAGATCAACGAATTTGGCTGGTTTGAGACTAACAAGACCGGCACCGTTCTCGGAACTAAGCACCGGCTCTTTCAGGGCTCTGGAGTTCCGCCGGGCAGTTTGACGCCCGACCCGGTTGGAAAGGCTGTAACCTTCAAACCAACCCCGTATTTCGGATACTACTATCGCGATGTGAGCGAAAACGGTTGCCTCGTTTACACCCTCTCCAGCTTCACGGACCCGGCTTGTTCAGATCACAACTTTGCAGTGTTTGCCACGAAACCTGGCTCGCATCGGAATGCATATGTCATTGCTGGTGAAGACCCGCCCGGTTGCAACGACGGCGATTGTAACCTAACCTTGGTGAGGGTCAGCCCCCTCTGGAAATAGGCGCGATTGCACTCAGGATCACGCCTCCCGTGTCGATGAATGTAATGGGGATGTTTCGCCAACCGTCCTCGCATCGGCCTATAATCCTAGCCAGCTTATGGATGCGGGTAGGGCTAATAATCACAAGCACGATCAATGGTTGCAGGACGTTGAAGCGCGGCAGCGCAATATCGTGTTTCCCGACACTGTAAAGAACGAGGCGCGATTCTGGCACAACTTGTCGAAGCGACCTCTCAACACATCAACGAAAATTGGCTTGGCTTTTCTGGCAGTGATGGGTTGGGGGGTCTTCGCCCGCCTATTTTTTCGACGATTCAGGCAGGGGAAACGTGGCTGTTCGTGCTGTTAATGCTCTTAGTTTGGGGGCCAATCTTCGGCGTTATCGCGTGGGCAACTCGTCGCAGTCTCCGCAACATTCATAGCGCTCGCCGTGGTCGATAAAGTTCACCGCTGGAAATACCTGCCGAAAGGCCTTTACACTCAAATGTCCCTAGGAAGATGGCCAGAGCCAGGATGCTTCACCCGGCGCTCTCCGCATTGAGTGTCGCCCGATGATAATCTTTGATTGCCACCTCGCCTGAAATTCCTCTAATACCGTCCATGTTTCCTTTGTGCAGGTAGCCATGAATAGTGGGGACAACCAGGGTCCGGATCGCGACGTGCGCGAAAGGATCGCGAACCTGATGCAGTCGATCGGGAATGGACCAAAGAAGCAGATCCCAGCCGAGGAACTGCAGAAACTCAAGAGCGCAGCCAGTCGCCTCGATCAGATGTTGAAAGCTGCTGCGAACGCCGATCAGCATGCATTAAAGAGCGCGGCGGCGAAGCTCGACCAGTTGCTGTCGGACATCCGCGCGGGAAAGGACGTCACCAGCAACCTCAAGCGCCGAGAAAACTCTGGAACCTGAGATGTAAGTGATTCCTTTCGCGCGTTTCCCATCGCTAGCGGATGAACATCACACACAGGTCACCCCTTTTTACTCGCGGGCGCACGCCTTATCTGTCCTGGGACGCTGCTTCTTGGAGACTGTCCTCCCATTGATCAAGCAGGCACTGAGTGCCTACTCGGGCAGTTTCTGCTCTCCCTGAATCATCAAGTGAGAATCCGCATGGGCCGCCCCAGTTCCCGGCTGCCCTCCGCCGATCGTAATCAGGTAATCGCCCGTCGAGACGAAGCGATCTCCCGCATCATTCACATAGCTTAAGTCCCGCGGACTGAGTGTTAGCTTCACGTGTTGCTGCTCTCCCGCTTTCAGATGGACCCGGGTGAATCCGCGCAGCGCACGCAACGCTGCACCGGGCAGTTTCGGGAAGCTGATATAGAGTTCAGCCACTTCGTCGCCATCCCGCTTGCCCGTGTTCTTCACGTCCACCTCAACATCCAGCGGCTTACCGGCCTGCAACTGCGGGTTCGACAGCTTGATGCCGCTGTATTCGAAGGTCGTGTAACTCAGCCCATGCCCGAATCCATACAGTGGCTCACCCGTGAAGTAGCGATACGTGCGGTTCTTCATGGCGTAGTCATCGAACTCCGGCAGTTGCTCCACACCTTTATAGAAGGTCACCGATAACCGTCCCGCGGGATTGTTCACGCCCGCGAGAGTCTGAGCGATTGCCGTGCCACCCTCTTCTCCCGCGTACCATGCTTCCAGGATCGCGTTGGCATGGTCGTTCGCCCAGTTGACTGCCAGCGCGCTGCCATTCATCAGCACAACCACCAGCGGCTTACCCGTCCCCTTCAAAGCTCCCAGCAGCGCCTCTTCCTCAGCCGGAAGGTTCAGGCTGGTGCGATCGCCGCCTTTGAATCCCGGGACGTCGACCTTCATTTCCTCGCCCTCAAGTTTCGACGTGATGCCGACGACCGCGACCACAACATCGGCTTGACGCGCCGCTGATACCGCTGCCACGAGCGGATCAACACTCGTAGAGAGCCAGATCAGCTTTGTCGTACGTCCACCGGCCTGATACTCGATCTTGACCGCGTAACGATGCCCTTTCGCGAGCTGAACGGTAGCCAGTTGCGGATTGGGATCGTGAAGGATGGCGTCATCCACAATCAGCTTCCCGTCGAGCCACAAGCGCTGCATCGAACCCATGAGCCCTACTTGATACGTGCCGGACTCCGCGGGCGTCAGGAATCCTGTCCAGCGCACGGAAAAATCCTTCATGCCGTCGGGCACCGGCAACGCATGGGCATCAGGGTGAGAGAGTTGAAGGTCAACGAACGGATCGACTCGAACTACCTGCGGTTTGCCGGATAATTCTCCGGAAAAGTATTCGCCTTTGAGTCCAGGCTTGCCATCGTCTGTCGACAACATCGAAGTCGGAATGACAGGATGCTCGCGCAGAAAGTTGGTTCCGGGTTCGAACGAAACTTGAGCGCCGGCAAACTGCTTGCGAATGCCTTCCAGCGCCGTGACGGCGTGCGAGGCCGTCCCGCTGTAGTTGCCATGCAGCACCTGGGCAGAATCGGCCAACGGGCCGACCACGAGAATCTTCTTCACGCCCTCCGCGAAGGGAAGCACGCCATCGTTCTTCAGCAGCACCATCGACTCGCGCGCAATCTTGAGGGCAAGTTCGCGGTGCGGCACGCTGTCAATCTCGGAATCGGGAGTCTTGGCATACGGCACCATCTCCGGCGGATCGAACATCCCCAGCCGCATGCGCGCGGTAAACAACCGCCTCAACGAAACATCCAGATCAGCTTCCGTCAGCAGTCCCTGCTTCACCGCGTCCACGAACGGCTTGTAGTCGTGGTCGTCTTTTGTGATGGTGAAAAAGTCTGCACACTCGTTGTCCATTCCTGCCTTGATCGCCGCCGCCGCGGCCTCCGCCTGGCTCTTGACGAACTTATGCCCTTGGTAAATATCCACGATCGCATCGCAGTCCGACACCACGTACCCGTTAAACTTCCACGCGCCGCGCAGCTGGTCCTGCAGCAAAAATGTATTCGCGCAGGCGGGCTGGCCGTTTACGCGGTTGTAAGCGCACATTACCGATTCCGCTTTGCCCTCGGTCACCGTGGCGCGAAACGCCGGCAAATACGTGTCTTCCATATCGTGCTTCGATACCTGCACATCAATCGTGTGCCGCGACGTCTCCGGCCCGCTGTGCACCGCGAAATGCTTCGGCGTCGAAATCACGCGAAAATATTTCGGATCATCCCCCTGGAGCCCGGTCACGAACGCAACTCCCATGCGCCCCGTAAGGAACGGATCTTCTCCGTACGTCTCCTGCCCGCGTCCCCATCGCGGATCGCGGAAAATATTGATGTTCGGCGACCAGAAATCCAGTCCCTCCATAATGTCGCGGCGGCCGGCTCGCACCGCCTGGTTATGTTTGGCTCGAGCTTCCGTCCCGATGACCACCGCCATTTCGTGGATCAACGAGTCATCAAAGGTCGCAGCCAGTCCGACCGGCTCAGGAAACACCGTCGCCGTTCCAGCATTGGCGACTCCATGCAAAGCCTCGCTCCACCAGTCGTAAGCCGGCACTTGAAGGTCGGGAATCGCCCGCGCCTGGTTGACCAGCTGCGTAGCCTTCTGTTCGAGAGTCATGCGCTTGATGAGATCATCGACGCGCACATTGATCGGCTGCGCAGGGTCCAGATACACGGCGCCCCCCGCCGTTTGTGCGGCAGAACTGACCACAACGAGAACCAGAAAGAATGCCATCTGCAGGATGGTTTGCGTACGCGTTGCCATGAAGATTTCCTCCCCAGCCCGCGCGGTCAAAAAGCAGGTGAGAGCGCTGGCCGATTGCTAAGATGTAATTGCGTTAACGATTACGGTCGACCGTCGCTTGTAGCACAGCGGAATCGCCCGGTCAAGGAAACCAGTCACGGTCGAGTCCGCACGGCGTGTGCCGTAGGACTGATTTAGGAACTGAATTTACTTTGCTGGAAGCAGGTCGCCGCCGGCCAGCACGTAGGTCGTCAGCTTATCCAGCTTAATATTGGTTCGCTTGGAAACCAGGGCAAGAGTGCCGTCGGTACCGCTTGCGGTCTCCACATCTTGCATCAGCATCCTGTGATTCGAAGTGGTCGCGTTCGGGGTGTCCGGAACGGCCGATCCTTGACCGGAATCGCTTCCTGGAAACGGCTTGTAAACCTTTGAATTCGGATCGGGATATTGTCCTTCTCCGTTCCAGGTACGGTTCGCGGGTTGCTGCGGTCCGTACTGGAGATCCTGTCCGCCTGCGGTTCGGGGAGGGTAATACCATGCCGTTAAGTAGACCTTCACTGCAGCCGATCCATCCTTCCACTGCACGGAATCCATGCGGAGAGCAACTCGGGAGGGATCGGTCTTTGTCTTGGCAAGCGATTCGACCACTTCTCCCGAAAAAATGGCATTCCTTGGGATGACTGTGCCGTCCACTAAGGTAGCGACCCAGAGTTTCGCCTGGATCTTGGTCCCGACCGGCGTCTTGCCTGCAGACACGCTCTGCTGCAAGATTACGGGGAACTCTCGCACGGCCTGAGCGCCAGAATCTGGTCCCTTCTGTTGGCCGAGTAAGGTGCAAGAACAACCCACACCGAGAACCAAGGTTGATACCGCCATCTTCAGCGTCAGCATGGGAAGTGGGCCCCTTTTGCCTAAGAACCTGTGGTTCTTTAGTAACAGCCACATCTACCGGAGGTAGCGGCGTTTGTTATCAGCCGAGTATACGCCCAGTTGGCAAAAGGGGGTCCACCTGAGGACTCAAAACCGCCCCAAATCCCATTACTATATCGATTTTCTTCTTGACAACGGTCATTGATGGGGCGTAACACCGTAAACGTTTCCAGTTTCAGGGGTAGTCCCAGCCCTAGATATCCGCTGACCAAACGTTCGCGAGCGACTAATCGCGATCAACTAATTCGGAGGCTCCACATGAAATCGCTCTCGCCCATGTTTGCCGGGAGTTTCGGCCTGGCTGTGAGACGCAATGGCTCTCGCCTTGCGGTTCTGCTCGCAGCTTTCTTCGTAATCTTCGCTGCTCAAGCCTTGGCCCAGGAAGCCACCATCCTCGGCACAGTGACTGACCCAACAGGCGCAGCGGTTCCCAACGCCGCCATCGTCATCACCAATATCGACACCGGAGTGGCTCGGAACACCGTGACCAACGGCGACGGCCAGTACGTTGCGCCTGACCTCCATATCGGGGCTTATATCCTTCGTGTGACAGCGACTGGTTTTAAGGCGACGGAGCAGAAAAATGTCGTCCTTGCCGTCGGAGACCGCAGCCGTATTGATTTCAAGTTGCAGGTCGGAAGCGCTCAGGAGCAGGTGACCGTTGAAGCCAACGCGGTCGCGGTCCAAACCGATAGCGGCGAGGTCAGCAACGTGATCACTGGCCAACAAATCACGCAGCTCGCCACCAACGGACGAAGCTTGTATCAGTTGTTTGCTCTGGCGCCTGGCGCCTCCAGTCTGCAGGGCGCGAGAGTGGGATTTACGCCTGTGAGCGGCGACAGCACCGTGAGCATCAACGGACAGCGTGCCGGTCACAACCTGCAGTTGATCGATGGCGGCGAAAATCTCGATCGCGGTGGCAGCAGCGGCAGCGTCATGCCGTCGATCGACTCGCTGGCTGAGTTCCGCAACATGACTTCGAACTACAGCGCTGAGTATGGTCTGGCGACCGCATCGCAGATCTCTACCGTCATTAAGTCCGGGACAAAGACTTTCCACGCCGAGGCTTGGGAGTTCTTCCGCAACGACGCTCTTAACTCGCGCAACTACTTCCTGCCAAACGTCCCCCACTTGCGCTACAACATTTACGGCTTCAACTTCGGCGGGAAGGTTCCAGGGGCGAACAACCATCCGACCTTCTTCTTTTACAACCAGGAGTGGCGCAAAGAGGTTGATGGCGGAACTCTGAATGTGCCCGTTCCGCTGGCAAGTTCGTATCCCGATGCGAATGGAACCGGTACAGGAGCCGTCCTCCCCACTAGTTACAATGGCAAACCCGTAAATACACTGGTGCCGACCGGAGTTGCGGGTTTCGCGTCTGGGTGTTCCGCTGCAGTTCAGGCAACGCTTATACCAGGGTCGCCCTTCCCCGGTAACACGATTCCGTCATGCGCGATCTCACCCAATGCTGCAGCTTTGCTGACGGCCGGCGGCAAGTACGGCGGGATCTTCCCGACACCAACCAGTGGAGTGAATTTCCAGGGCGGCAACAACTCTCCCACCAACCTGACGGAAGAAATTGCCCGAGTCGATCACCAGTTTAGCAGCAAGTTTTCGGTGTTCGGGCACTGGATCTCTGAGCAGATCTCGCAGACCTACGGAACCACACAATGGAGTGGTGACAACGTTCCTACGATCGCCGATACTTTTGGAAACCCCTCGTACAGTGCGGTCGTGCATGCGACGTATGTCATCAGCCCTACGCTGCTGAACGAGACGGCGTTCAACTATAACGGTAACCGGATCAACATCATTCCGACTGGTCTGATTACGGCGCCGAGCGGGTTTACCTTCAACCGGCTGTTTACCGGGCCCAACGCCGACACCCGGATCCCATCCATTCAGCTCGCAGGCGTTACTGGCAGCCAGTACACCGCGAACTGGACCCCTTGGGTGAACAAGGCGGATGATTATCAATTCCGCGATGATGTTTCCTGGACCAAGGGCGCCCATCAACTGAAATTCGGCTTCAGTTGGGCTATTTACAAGAAGGGTCAGGATGCATTCGCGAATACTCAAGGTAACTTCAGGTTCGACGGTTCCTTCACGGGCTACGATTACGCCGACTACCTCTTGGGTCTAGCTCAACAGTACACAGAGGACGGCGTCAAGATCCATGGCCAATGGAATAACATCTCTCCGGCCGCCTACGTTCAGGATAACTGGCGCGTAAACAGCCGGTTGACCCTGAACCTCGGCCTCCGGTGGGACGGAATTCCGCATACCTACGAAGCTAACCACTTGTCGTCGAACTTCTATCCCAATCTCTACAATCCGGCCAACGCTGCAACCTTTGACTCGAACGGGAACATTTGTAGCGTGAACTCGCCCGCTGGTAGCTGTCCCGGCGGCCCAAGCCCAGGGTTGGTGACGAGTACTAATCCGGTGCTTGGCGGCTATCAGTTCTACCTCAACGGCATCGGCACTGGCGGTGTGAACGGGATCCCCAAAGGGCTGGTTAACAACTCCTGGAATAACTGGGGCCCACGTCTAGGATTTGCCTACGATCTCACGGGTCAGGGCAAGACCGTCATTCGCGGCGGCTTCGGCATGATGTACGAGCGCATTCAGGGTAACGACATGTACAACGGCGCCGTAAACCCGCCGGGCGATCCAAACCCGACGCTGAACGGCGTTTCGCTCGACAATCCCGGCCAGGACCTCGCGTCGGGGAATGTCATCACGGCTGCGCAGTTGCCTGTGCTCCCTCTGGGCGTTACGGGCATCGCGACCAACTACAAACCGCCAGTGAGCTATCAGTACAGTGTTGGTGTACAGCAGGGGCTGGGTGCCCACACCGTGCTGAGCATCTCTTATGTGGGGAGCCAGGGACGGCATGAGAACTACTATCAGGCCATCAACTTGCCACCCCTTGCCGACTTGGGGAACATAGTCAATGGCACATCCCATACCTCCACCGGACTTCCGGGTGGGAAGACCTTCAACGAAGATCTGACCTATCTCGGTTTCGGCAACATGCGGACGGCGTTTAACGGAGCAAATGCGCACTACAATTCACTGCAAACCTCTCTTACTGGAACCGTGAAGCGCGACCTTCACCTGCAAGTCTCTTACACGGTGGCGAAGGCTATGGATGCGACTACGGCTTCCGGCAGCGGTGGCGATCTCAACAACGCGACGAATCCGTATCAAGGCTGGAGATACGATTTCGGACCGTCCGTTTACGACCGCAGAAACGTATTCTTCGCCAACTTCGTTTACGACCTTCCCCTGTTCCGGACTGCCACGAGCCGCCTTCTTCGAGCAGGCTTGGGCGGATGGCAATTCTCCGGAATCGTGACCGAGGAGTCGGGCGCGCCCATCAACTTGGGAGTGAATTCCACGAGCCAAATCAATACGGCATCCAGTTACATCAGCAACTCGGGTACTCGTCCAGTCGTCAGCGGGGCGATCTCCTACCCCAAGACGCCTGCGGCGTGGTTCTCGGGCAACTTTGCTTCACCGGCCTGTGCGGTGGGTGGCCCTGGCACCGATTGCTACGGCAATCTGGGATTCGACGCAATCACCGGTCCCGGCCGAAATAACTTCGACTTGGCGCTCCTGAAGAACTTCGCTCTCACCGAGCGGTTCCACATGGAGTTCAGAGCCGAGGCCTTCAACGCCTTCAACCATACGCAGTTTCAGGGTAACGCAAACACTGGCGGTATCAGCACTAACTTCAACGCTGGCGATTTCGGCGAAGTCAAGAGTGCCTATGATGCCCGTGAGTGGCAGTTTGCTCTGAAGCTGATGTTCTAGTTTGCTTCAGTCGCTTTATCTATGCCCCGCTCGCGCTCAATACGAGTCGAGCGGGGCGTATTCACTTGCTCACCCGTTTGCCATCCACCCAGTAACCCTCTTTGCCAAGCCGGCATCGAAACGCTGTGCGTGCCTGCGAATGGATAAGATCGCTTGCGCGACGTTAGTGTGGAAGTTGTGGTTCGGTAAGATCGCTTGCCCCGAGTCTCAGGCATGAAGAAGTGGAACGCAGAACTCGTTCTCGTTGTGGTGCTCTTGCCGATCCTGCTTTCGACCCGCGCGCTCGCGCAGAACCCGACTCCCGAGGATGCCATCGCCCTCGAACAACAGGGCAAGTTGCCCGAAGCCGCCGTTGCCTGGCGCGCGGTGACCGCACGCCATCCGAACGACGCCGCGGCCTTCGCCAGTCTTGGTGTTGTTCTCTCCAAGGAACAGAAGTATTCGGAAGCAGCAACCGCCTACAAGCACGCTCTTGCTCTCAATCCGAAACTCCCCGGCGTCGAACTCAACCTGGGCCTGGCCGAGTTCAAGCAGGGCCACTTCCACGATGCAGCCGTCGCCCTGCGTGCCGCACTGGCGGCGGACCCCGCCAACAACCAGGCGCGCACGCTGCTCGGCCTCAGCTACTATGGCGCGCAGCGATTTGCCGACGCCGTCACATATCTCCAGTCCGCGGCTAAGGGCGATCCCGCCAACACGGAACTGCATCGCCTGCTGGCGCAAAGCTGTCTGTGGGCGAAAAACTATCCCTGCGCGCTCGACGAGTTTCGCCAACTGCTGCAGCAAGATCCCGATTCGGCCGCTACGCATATCCTCCTGGGCGAAGCCTTGGATGGCTCGGGCAAGACCTCGGAAGCTATCGCTGAATTCGAAGCCGCCGCGAAAATTTCTCCCGCCGAGCCCAACGTCCACTTCGGCCTCGGCTACCTGCACTGGAAGTCGCAGCAGTACGACGAAGCCCGGCAAGAGTTCGATCGCGAACTCGCCCTCGACCCCAACCACGCTCAAGCTTTGGCTTATCTCGGCGACATCGAATGGAAGAGCAACCATCCCGACGAGGCCCTCTCTCTGCTCAAACGCTCCATGAGCGCACAGAAGAACCTGCGCATCGTCTATGTCGATCTAGGCGCGATCTACATGCAGCAGAAAAACTACAAAGAAGCCCAGCCCGCTCTCCTTCGTGCTGTGGCTCTCGATCCCGCTATCCCCGACGCTCATTACCAGCTCGGGCGCTTGTACCAGGCCCTCGGCAAGCCGGCAGAGGCGGAAAAGGAACTGCACAGAGTTCAGGAACTGCACAAGAAGGCAGAAGACAGCCTGGTAGGGAAGATCTCTTCTTCTCCGCCGGCTTTGAATCCATCGGAGGCTAGATAACGTGACTGCAAAAGCGAAGGGGGAATCCATGAGCAAAACCAACTACCAACCCAAGCCCGAACACAAGTTTTCATTCGGATTGTGGACCCTGGGCAACCGCGGTCGCGACCCCTTCGGCGATGCCGTCCGCCGCACCATGCCTCCCACTGAGATCGCGTCCGTGTTGGGCGAGATCGGCGCCTGGGGCGTCAATCTGCACGACAACGACCTGGTCCCAATTGATGCCACGCCCGCAGAGCGCGACCGCATCGTGCGCGAGTTCAAGAAGGCGTGTCAGCAAGCCGGTGTTGTCGTCCCCATGGCAACCGTGAACTTGTTTTTTCATCCCGTCTTCCGCGACGGCGCCTTTACCGCCAACGATCCCGCAGTGCGCGCCTACGCCCTCCAGAAGACCCTGCGCGCCATGGACCTCGGAGCAGAACTGGGCGCAAAAATCTTCGTCCTATGGGGTGGCCGCGAAGGTGTCGAGACCGACGCCTGCCGCCGCGCCGACGAAGCCGTCAAGCGCCTGCGCGAAGCCGTCAACTATCTCTGCGAATACAACATCGCTCAAGGATACAAGTACCGCTTCGCGCTCGAAGCCAAGCCCAACGAGCCCCGCGGCGACATCTATATGGCCACCACCGGCCACTACCTGGGCTTCATCCCCACGCTCGACCATCCCGAGATGGTCGGCGTCAATCCCGAAGTCGCGCATGAGCAGATGGCCGGACTCAACTTCATGCACGGCGTCGCGCAAGCCTGGGAAGCCGGCAAGCTCTTCCACATCGACTTGAACGATCAGGCGCCCGGACGCTACGACCAGGATCTGCGCTTTGGATCAAACAATCCCAAGGCTGCATTCTGGCTGGTGAAATTCCTGGAAGACGTCGCCTACGACGGCCCGCGTCACTTCGACGCACACGCCTACCGCACCGAAGATTATGACGGAGTGAAAGACTTCGCCCGCGGCTGCATGCGGACCTACTTAATTCTGAAGGAAAAGGCCGCTCGCTGGAACGCCGACGGCGACATCCAAGCGATTCTCAAGGAAATTTCCGCCGCGGTCCCCGGAACTCCGAACGCCGCCCGTTACTCCGCCAAGGGATCGGCCGCCCTGTTGTCCCACGTTTTCGACAAAGACGCGATCATGCAGAAGCGCCTGCCCTATGAAAAGCTCGATCAGCTAACGATCGATATTCTGCTTGGAGTCACATAACGAGGGCGATTCACAGCCGAGATAGCGCGGGGCGAACAACAGAGATAACGGGCGCGAACAACAGAGATAATGCGGCAATCACAACCTAATAACAAGTGCGATTCGCCCTGCGATAACAACCGTGGAAGAGCGGCGCTTTAGCGCCGCGTCACGATCCTGCGAGAGACAGGGCTTTAGCCCCTTGTGGTCCGTGACTGGTGCTCTACGCCCGGCCCTTCTTCGCCGCGACTGCTGCCTCTTTGCCCGCGACTTCCCACGGACGCTTCGGCCGGTCCATGGGCGCCTTGTCCCGGTCCTCAATGCGGTCGTACTGGTAGGACTCGCTCACCGTCCCCAGCGATTCGTTGTACAGGCTGGGCAGACTCAGCGCTTCCTTCAATTCCTCCGAGAAAGTCTGCAGCGCCTTCAGATGGTCGGCAGAGGCTGGGATTTCAGTCTTGGACGTCTTGAGAAACTGCTGGTACCCACGGTTGACCAACTTCGAAATCTCACTGCCAATCAAATACCCGGGGTAGGCGAAGATCTTCACCGTATCGTCCGGCCCCTTCTGGATGGCCGCCGATACGTTGTATTTCCGCAAGAAGACCCGCACGGTGGTGCCCGGGGCTTCGGTCATGTCGAACCCGTGTTCGCGCAGCCAGGCTAGCGCTTCTTCATAGGTTCGTGCTTCAATAGTTTTAGGCATTGCGTTTTAACTTCAACCTTTCCTTGCCGGCGACCGCTCGTCTATTAGATGCATCCTTTATAAGGACCGACCGTAACTTTACGCAAGCTGCATCGCCGGGCGAAACTGTTCATCTAATCAAGCTACTACATATCTCGTTTCCGGCCCTATAGCACATTACGTTGGTCACGGCGTTTCGGTTCATCGATGGCATACGGATCTTCAAGAATGGTGGCAATGTCAGCTCCAGCACCACACAATGAATCGCTCGAAGCAGCGTCAGGACTGGGCGAAACACTCGGCCACAGCCTGATCGAGCGCATTGGCAACACTCCGCTGCTGCGTCTGGACGCGCTGACCGCTGACCTGCCTGGCGTAGCACTTCTGGGTAAGGCCGAATGGTACAACCCCGGCGGATCCGTCAAAGATCGCGCCGCCGCCAATATCGTCTTCGAAGCCCGCCGCCGCGGCCAACTGCGCCCCGGCCAGATCCTGCTCGATGCCACCAGCGGCAACACCGGCATTGCTTATGCGATGCTCGGCGCCGCCGAAGGATTCCCCGTCACCCTCTGCATGCCGCAAAATGTTTCACGCGAGCGCAAGCAGATACTGCAGGGCTACGGTGCCAACATTCTTTATACCGATCCGGCCGACGGTTCCGATGGCGCAATTCGTCTGGCGCGCGAACTGGCTGCCAAGCATCCCGATCAATATTTCTACGCCGACCAGTATTCCAACGAAGCCAACTGGAAAGCGCACTATCACGGCACGGCGAACGAAATATGGCAGCAGACGCAGGGACGCATCACGCACTTCGTCTCGATGCTCGGCACCAGCGGAACTTTTGTCGGTACGACCCGCCGCCTGAAAGAGCTGAATCCGGCCGTGCAGTGCATCTCGCTGCAGCCCGACTCGTCTTTTCACGGAATTGAAGGCGCCAAGCACATGGCCAGCGCGATCGTGCCCAAGATTTACGATCCGCGACTCGCCGATCAGAATCTTGAAATCTCAACTGAAGATGCCTATGCCATGGCTCGCCATCTTTCGCGCAACGCTGGATTGCTGGTCGGCATCTCAGCCGCAGCCGCAGTCGTCGGATGCCTCAAAATCGCCCGCGACCTGCGGCTCAAGAAAGGCCAGGAGGCCGTGATCGTGACGATCCTCTGCGACTCCGGCGACAAGTATCTAAGCGAACGCTTCTGGACCGAAGAGTGATGAATGGGTGCCGCACCCTTCTCGCGTTCTGTGCGAGAGGGTGGGGATTTTGATTTCTTAAACGTCTCCACCAATGTTGAAACTTACCCGTAAAGACCACGACTCCGTCCGCCGCCACGGCGAAGAAACCTACCCCCACGAATGCTGCGGAATCCTGCTCGGTCGCATGGACGACGACGGCACCCGCACCATCACCTCAACCGCCCGCTGCGGCAACACCCGTACCGACTCCGCCCACAACCGCTACAACATCGATCCCAAGGAACTGGTCCGGATCCAGCGCGAAGGCCGCGAGCGAGGCGAGGACATTGTCGGCTTCTACCACTCCCACCCCGACCACCCCGCCCAGTGGTCAAAGACCGACCTGGCCGAAGCCCACTGGTTCGGCTGCTCCTACGTGATCACCAGCGTGGAAAAAGGAACGGCAGTACTCACCAACTCGTTCGAACTAAGCGGCTCCGACGAAGCCGACAAGCGCCTGGTAGACGAACCAATCAAAGTCGATTAACGAGATGCTTATGTGGGGACAGCCGCCTTCGGCTGTCCGCCGAGCGAAGCTCGGGTCGCAGAATAGTTTTCGAGGCGGCATCTGCATACCGATTTGGCAGCGACACCGAAATCCACCAAACTCCAGCCGCGAAGCGGCGAAAGAATGCAGCCCACGACGCAAGTCGTGGGCTGGGCAGCGCGCCAGCAGAGCAAGCCCCAGAGGGGCGAAAGAGGCCTCCTCGCGAAACATACCCGTCACAAAACCCTTGCCCCGCGCTGATCTTGCGCGATTTTCACAGCATTCTTCTGGCATCCGGCCCCGGCCATCTCGGCTCAAACATATTTTAGAATCCGCCAAACCCCGCAATCCACACCGTTTCCGCGAGATGTGCTCCGGCGCCTTGCACCAAATCCGGTCACTAGCCTGTGAACGGCGTGCACTCGATTGAAAACACGTGTACTTACAAACGCGTATTTTTCATTGACGGAAAAAATTGAAGGAGTACAACAGGATCGTTCTTTGACAGCTTCTTAAGTTTTTCCGGTTGGTGCGGCGTCCGGGGCTCAAGCGGAGTCACTGTTCTGATCGCGAGGTTGGAACAGAGGGTGAGCGAGGGTCTATAGCAAAGCGCTGGTCGAGGCGAACGAAGAAGAAATGTCGGAGGCAAGATAGAGTTCCGAGGCGTAGGGTAGGTTTATCCGGTTGGCGGTGAGCCCGGAGCCCAAGCGAAGATCGCGCGCAGTTCCCCGCAAGGGAAGCAGCGAGAGCAGGTCGAGCAAGGGTCAAACGCGAGCTACTGGCCGAGACGAATGGACCCCACACCACCTCGGAACTCTTATTTTTTGGGCGCTGTCAGCTATCAGCCGTCAGCTCTCAGCGCAGGCGGTCACTCTAACCGACTGTCATGCTGAGCGCAGCAATGAGGAGAGCGAAGCGATCCTCACTGCGGAGTCGAAGCATCCCTACCTCAGGAAACACTCCGAAGTGAACCACCGTAACTCCGCTACCAGAGTCAGAGTGGTCTCTCACTTCCCCGCATTCCCCGGCCCGCCCACGGCGTAGATCCGCGGAATCCTCTGTTCCAACCCCGGCAGAGTCGGAAACGCCGCGTGCGGCTCGCTCTGATACCAGTACGCAACCGAGAAGTAGTTGTCCGAGCGCACATTCGCGTGCCCATGCTCAATCGTTGCCCGCAGCGACTTCGTGAATGGGATCGGAGAATCCAGGTGGAACCGGTACAGCGACCACCGCCCCCCTGCCACTTCCTGCCCCACCACCGGCGCGCCGAACAGCTGGTACGCAAACGGACGCCCGCCAAAATCCCACGCTCCCAGAAAATAGTCTTCCGACCCCGTCCCATTGATCGAAGGCAGGCTCTCCCCATCGACAAAAAACATGTCGTCGCCCTCGCCCCACCACCCATCCTGATTCTCGAGCACCGACATGCTCACACCCACAAAGTGCCCGCGCCCGGTCGCCTCCATCCAGACGTAGTTGCCCTCGCCATTCAGATTCTTCTTGTCGTTGACGATCGCATCGCCGTTGGACTTCCACTGATTCGTCCACCCCTTCGCCGGCGCGGCCTGCCGGTACTGCGCGTGGAAATAAAGCAGATCCGCCGGCAAGTCCTTGCTGTACGCCCGGTAATCGATGTTGAAATAAAACGCGTCGGTCTTTTGCTTCCCTTCGTTCGTCACCGTGATGCGCGCATGCTTCTGAAACGGCATCGGAAAAAAACAATTCAACGCCTTGTCCGCCCCCACCGACAGTGGTTGCGACTGGTACAGGTGATAATCCCCCAGCCCGAGCCCGAAGAAATCGCCAATCGGTGTTTCCACGCTGGGCGTGCCTTCCCCATCCCAATACATGCGCAGCACCAGCGCCTTCAGATGATTCGGATCGTCGCTGGCAATCGTGACCCAAACATGACTGATCAACCCGGGCCCAGCCTCGTCGAGCAGCGTAAGAGTCTCCCCGGCCGCAATGCTCCGCGCGTCCGCATTCCCCCCCGTGCGGTCATAGCTGGAAACCCGCTTCTGCACATAATCCTTAGCCTGCGGCAGCGAAGAAATCAAGGCGGAAGGACCCTGCGAGACAAGAGGAAGTGTCAAAAAGCAAAACGCAATTACAGGAAGAAGTTTTTTCAAGGGATTCTCCACGATGTGCCTCTTACTGCTGAAAGTCGAGGCGTGGTGATTTTATCCCGTTTGCAGCGACGTCGTAACCCGCAAATCGACGAGGGAACGATTTGACGAGGGAAGGATTTGTGGAAGGGCACGGCTTCAGCCGTGCCGTAAAAAGCAGCAAAATGATGCGGCTTTAGCCCCTGAGGGCGTCGGTCGGCGGCTTGCTCGGACCGCTCAAGCGAACGAACTCAGAATCTCCTGCGCAAAGGCCGCGCAGCTCGCACGGTCGGGAACGGCTGACGCGATTCGCTCGGGATACTCATCATAAGTGCGATCGTCGAGCAGCCTGCCATTCTTGGCCTTCCTCACACCGCCCCATTGCTTGAAGAAAAACGGGACGTGATATTCGCGGCATTGATCGCGCACCGAGATCACCCATTCCCTCCGCATCGGCCGCGCTCCGGGACCGCTCTCGCCGCCAACGATCGCCCAACTGATGCCAGAGAGATCGAATTCGCCGAGACCTTCCAGCAGCGGCTCAATAGAAAGAAAACGGACGCGCGCCGGAGCATCCTGCAGGTGGCCGATTCTAGGCAAACCATATTTCTTGTCCTCGACGCTGACGCCCCACCAGATGTGTTCCTGCTTCGCCGCAAAACGCAGCGGCCCGTTCAAGAGTTCTTTCAGCCTTGCGGAGCGCTTGGTCAGGACCTGAAACGTGTGCCATTTGGCCGTGACCATTACCCGGCAGACGGCTTCGATGTAGCTCTCAGGAACGCCCTCCTGGAAGAGATCGCTCATCGAATTCACGAACACGAGCTTCGGCGATCGCCAGGTGAAGGGCTCAGTCAACTTCTCCGGGACAAGCCGCAGGTCGAAGCCTTGCTCGTAAGGATGTCCTTTCACTCCGCGAAACCGCTCCGCAAACGTCTCGGCATAGCAGTGCCTGCACCCGGGACTGATTTTCGTGCACCCGCGAACTGGGTTCCAAGTCGCGTCGGTCCATTCGATATGAGAGTTGAGTGACATACCTTTAAGTACTCTGTGCGCCAAACTTTTCAAAAATATACTTCACGATATCCTCTGCAGTTCCTTTCTGTGATGCGAAGAATAGATAGTAAACTGTCGAGCCTCTACTGTTGCGCATCGCCAGCGGTGCGGGGACTCTCTTGAAGCCTGCGACCTTCCTCAGTCTTTCACGAAAAGCCGCCGCAAACCTTTCGTTTGATACCTTATCTAGCTCAGTGTTTCCAAAGAGGTCGGGGCCGGATTCCTCGTATGCGAATTGTCGCCAGGATTCGTCGCCCCAGTATGCATTCATTCGCTCAATGTGCAGCTGTTGTACAGTTCTTGGATCGCGATGTAGTACGTTGATGTTAATGTCGTACATCGGGAAGTTAATGAAAACATCCAGCGACTTCATTGACCCCGCACCCTGAATTACCTTCCAATCCAAATGAAGGCCATACGGATCAAGGATGCAGAGTCCTCGCCGGTAGTCCTCGAATCGCACCCGAGGAAAGACCCTCGTCGGTAGGACTACGTTGCAATCCTCTGGATAAATGTGGACATCAGTTCGATTCCCAACAATCTTTCGCAGCCCTACTGCCTTGTCTCCATCCAGATCAATCAGGTGATACTCGCGGAACGGCGGACGGACTTGAAGAGCGTTGAGTGGACTCCCCAAGACCATTTCCCCAGTGGTTTCGGATAGGTGATATCCAGTTCCAGCGAATGCATCTATGTAGAGGTGAGACTCGGCTCTTTCTGATTCGACAGAATCTTTGAGTATTCAACGGCATAGCGCCTAATTATGTCGAGCTTTACCTCCGACCATGGTCCGATCTCATCGATTCTCGGCCCGGTCATTGATTCGCCTTTTGTTCGCTATTCGTAGTCTCGCACGAAAGGCCGATGGTTCGCAATATCCAACGAGTTCACAGCGGAATATTCCCATGCTTCTTCGGCGGATTCTTATCCCGCTTGGTCTCCAACATGGCCAGAGCCTGGATCAACTTCTTCCGCGTCTCCCGAGGCTGGATGACTGCATCTACAAACCCGCGGTCCGCGGCCACATACGGGTTGGCGAAGCGATCACGGAATTCGTCGATCTTCTCGCGACGAAGCTGCTCCCGGTTCGCAGCTGCATCCAGTTCGCGCTTGTACACGATGTCCACCGCGCCCTCCGGTCCCATGACAGCAATCTCGGCCGTGGGCCACGCATAGTTCACATCCGTGCGGATGTGCTTCGACGCCATCACGCAATAAGCCCCGCCATACGCCTTCCGCGTGATCACCGTAACCTTGGGGACCGTCGCTTCGGCGAACGCAAACAGCAGCTTCGCCCCGTGCTTGATGATCCCGCCATACTCCTGCGCTGTCCCCGGCAGAAATCCTGGCACATCTTCAAACGTCACCAGCGGAATGTTGAAGCAATCGCAGAAGCGCACAAATCGCGCCCCCTTCACCGACGCATTAATGTCCAGCGTTCCCGCCAGCACCGACGGCTGGTTCGCCACAATCCCCACCGAGCGCCCATCGAGCCGCGCAAATCCCACGACAATATTCTTCGCGTAGTGCTCCTGCACCTCGAAGAAGTACGCATCGTCGACCACCGCGTGAATCACATCTTTAATGTCGTAAGGCTGGTTCGATTGCGCCGGGACGATCTTGTCGAGTGCCGAGTCCGCGCGGTCACTGGGATCGGTGCAGACCTTCCGCGGAGGCTCATCCAAATTATTCGACGGCAGGAAACTCAACAGCTCCCGCACCATCGACAGACATTCCGCGTCGTCATGCGCCAGAAAGTGCGCCACGCCTGAAGTTTCGTTGTGCGTCATCGCGCCGCCCAGCTGATCTTTCGTGACTTCTTCCAACGTCACCGTCTTGATCACGTCCGGCCCGGTGATGAACATGTACGAAGTCTTATCCACCATCAACACGAAGTCGGTGATAGCCGGCGAGTACACCGCCCCTCCCGCGCACGGCCCCATGATCGCCGAAATCTGCGGCACCACTCCGCTGTAAATCGTGTTCCGCAGAAAAATGTCCGCGTACCCGGCCAGCGACATCACGCCTTCCTGAATCCGCGCCCCTCCGGAATCATTCAGCCCAATCACCGGCGCGCCCATCTTCGCGGCCAGATCCATGATCTTCACAATCTTCCCGGCGTTGGTTTCCGAGAGCGACCCGCCAAACACGGTGAAGTCCTGCGCGAACACGTACACCAGCCGTCCCTCAATGCGCCCGTAGCCAGTAATGAATCCGTCGCCGTAGATCTTCTGCTCGGCCATGCCGAAGTCGTTGCAGCGATGCGTGACGAGCTTGTCGGTCTCCTCGAACGTCCCTTCGTCGAGCAGGAACTCGATGCGTTCCCGCGCCGACATCTTTCCTTCTTTATGCTGCCGCTCGCGCCGCTTGGCGCCACCGCCGTCTTCCGCGAGCTGGTTCCGCTTATTGAGTTCGGCGACTTTTTGTTCGAGATTCATGGGCAAGGATTATAGCCTCTGGCCGCGGACCCCACGTATGAGGCAAATCACACAGACACTCTTAGAAGAGTATGTCGTCAGAGTCCTGGATCGCAGCCTATTTCGAAGCGGCGGCCGCTGCCGGTGCAACGGTGCTCTTAAAGTCTTCCAGCAGAGCGGTCATCGCCACTTCGTAGTTCTTTACCCGGTTCTTGGTCATGCCCGCCGGCTCGACGTATTCGTAAATGGTCCACAACGCGACGTGCGTCTTGGGATCAATGAAGATCAACTTGAACTGAGCCACGAACATCGACCCCTCGTACTTTTCGGTAAAGCCGATCTCAAACACGAGGTCTGCGTCGCCGGGAGCGGACACCACCTCATATCGCCCCCAGCTCTTCACGGCCGCGTAGAACTCGTTGTACGCCCGGTTTGGGCCGCCACTGTACGTGACCTCCTTTGGTTGATGGAAGAAGGATTCTTCTCCTGCGTTGGAGATGAAGACTTTTTTCGCGCTTCCGATTTGCGCGGGGACCGGTGCCGTGGGTGCCTCCTGCGGTTGTTGCGCCCAAACCGAAGTGGTGAGAAATACTGCAATGGCCAACGATTCCAGAGTTCTCGACACTGTGTGCTCCTTCCGCCGCCCCTTGTAGATGCGAACTCCGAATTGTAAGAGCTTGCGTCTCTGTCCGCGCGAGATCCAGGTGGGATACCCCATAACTTGCAGAAGCCAATCGAGATAGAGTCGACGGGTGACCTACCGTAATCTGTCGGCGGCCCGAATGTTCCGCTAGGCTGGACTTTTGCCAAGCATCAGGAGGAGTACATGTCATTCAAGATCTGGTTCCGGGCCGCCGCCACAGCAGCCCTATCGTTGGCGCTTTCGGCCACCATCGCCGTTGCTCAGGACCACGGTCACGGCCACGACAAGCATGGCGACGACGACCGTGATGAGCATGAGCACGGAAACGGTCATGGCCACGATCACGACAAAGGCCGCGGCCACGACCGCTACGACGACCACGACCGCGGTGCTGCCCGCGATTGGTACCGCGCGCATCACTCGCATCTGCCGCCGGGACTGGCCAAGCGCGATCGTCTTCCTCCCGGACTAGAGGCGCAGTTAGTGGTTCGCGGTACTCTGCCCGCGGGCCTCCGCAGACAGATGCAGCCCTGCCCCCACGAACTGGAAGCGATGTTCCCGCCTCCGCCCCCGAACTACGCTCACGTCGTGATCGGCGGCAACGTAGTCCTGGTCAATCGCCTGAACTTTCAGATCGCAGACGTCCTGCATCTGGAAATCTACTAGCAGCAAATAGGTCGTCGGGTGCCCCACCCTTGTCGCGTTATTGGCGACAGGGTGGGGTTTTGATCTTCTGGACTCTCTCTAGTCCATCTCACTGGTAAGCCCTCCTGCGGTACACTGCCCACAATGTCTCTCACCGACCAGATGGGCTTCAGCTTCCGCCCGCCCGAGCGCCGGGTCTGGAAAGTCCGCGATCTGGTCGCCTCCGTCCGCTCTCACATCGAACACGAATATTCCGACGCGTGGGTCGAGGGGGAGATCTCAAATTTTCGTGCGCCCGATTCCGGCCATCTCTACTTCACGCTCAAAGACGGCAACGCCCAGATTCGCGTAGTCATGTTTCGTTCGTCGGCGCGACTGCTCCGCTTTCGCCCGGCCGACGGCCTGCAGGTGATCGTCCGCGGCCGAGTAACCGTCTATGAAGATCGCGGCGAACTCCAGATTTCAGCCGAGCACATCGAGCCTAAAGGAGCCGGCTCGCTGCAACTCGCCTTCGAGCAACTCAAAGCCAAACTCGAAGCCGAAGGACTGTTCGCCCCCGAGCGCAGGAAGCCCATCCCGACCCTGCCCTCGCGCATCGGCCTGGTCACATCAGCGCAAGCGGCCGCCCTCCGTGACATCCTGAATGTCCTGCTGCGCCGCCATCACTCCGTGAATGTGCTGATCTATCCTGCGCAGGTCCAAGGCGACGCCGCTTCGCACGAGGTCGCTGCGGGGGTTCGCTTCTTCAACCAGCACGACAACGTAGACGTCATCATCGTCGCGCGTGGCGGCGGCTCCGCCGAAGATTTGGCCGCGTTCAACGATGAAGCCCTGGCCCGCACCATAGCCGCGTCCGAGATCCCCGTAATCTCCGCCGTCGGTCACGAAA
Source organism: Acidobacteriaceae bacterium (assembly GCA_003134655.1). Classification (GTDB taxonomy): domain Bacteria; phylum Acidobacteriota; class Terriglobia; order Terriglobales; family Acidobacteriaceae; genus Sulfotelmatobacter. The sequence continues at coordinate 38,815 of PLBY01000077.1, read as the reverse complement.
CCGACTTCACTATCGTCGACTTCGTCGCCGACCTGCGCGCTCCGACACCCTCGGCAGCAGCGGAGCTGGTCATCCGCTCGCGTCAGGAAGTGGAAGATCACGCGGCTGCTCTGCACGAGCGTCTCAGTCGAGCTATGCGCTACCGCTTACTGATGGGCCGCCAGGCCCTGACTGAACTAGCCCAGCACGGCGCCTTCGCCCGCATGATGGAACTGATTCGCCAGCGCCAGCAGAAGCTCGACGACCTCACCCACCGCATGGAACTCGCCGAGCGCCAATTGCTCGAGCAGATGCATCGCCGCTGGGAGATGATTTCAGCCGCGGTGCGCCACTACGATCTGCGCCTGGTGCTCTCCGGCATGCGAAGGCAACTCGACAGCGGAACCGCCGCCTTGGTCGCCGTGATGCGAAACGTTCTCCTCCAATATCGCGTGCGTAGCGAGCGCTTCCAGACCGCTCTCGAATCGCTGTCTCCCTTGGCGATACTCGATCGCGGATACTCTCTGGTCTTTGATTCGGAGGGCAAGCTGCTGAAGGAGGCGCGGGGCCTGAATGTCGGCGACGAAATCTCCGCCCGCCTCGCTCATGGCGAGATCCGAGCGGCAGTAACGAAAAAGCAAGACTAAGCCTGGGCGCCATAACGTTTTTGCAATTTCCTGTAAAAGTTCGTAAGCAGCCGAATGCGGGGAAATGCGCTGCATTACAATGGGTTTTCAGCATTGAGCCGCACAGGAGCGATTCGAGTGACGCCAGTCATCACGTCATGGACGCAAGGCGCGTGGATCGCGCTCGACATTCTCCTCGTCGCGCTCCTCATCTACCAGGTGCTGATCATGATCCGCGGTACCCGCGCCGTTCCCATGCTGGTGGGACTGGTGGTCGTCGCCGTCACGTTCTACCTAGCACGCATCGGCGAACTCACCACGCTGAACTGGGTCGTGAGCCATGTGCTGCCCTACCTCGTGTTTGCGCTGATCGTCGTCTTCCAGTCGGAAATCCGCCACGTGCTCGCCGACTTAGGCAGAAGGCTGACTTTTTTCAGCGGATCCTCGGCCGACAGCGATTCGTATGACGACATTGTCCTGGCCGCGAATCTTTTCTCCCAGCACCAGACCGGCGCGCTCATCGTGATTGAACGCGAAATCGGACTGCGCACCCACATCGAAAGCGGTGTGCCCCTCGACGCCCGCCTGTCCTACGATCTGCTGGCCACGATTTTCCGTCCCAGCGCTCCGTTGCACGACGGCGCCGTCATCGTGCAGAAAGACCGCATCGCCGCCGCGGCTTGCTTTCTGCCCCTCTCCATGAATCCTCTGCTCTCGACTCAACTCGGCACCCGGCATCGCGCCGGAATCGGCATCACCGAGGAAACCGACGCGATTGCCGTCGTGTGCTCTGAAGAAACGGGCGCGATCAGCCTTGCCATCGGCGGCAACATCGAGCGTGACTTGACTGTAGAGCAACTCCGCGCGCGCCTGAGCAGCGAATTGCGCCGCTACATGGCGCCCGTCACTCTGCCGACCTCGATCGCGCAGAATAACGAAGACGAGTCGGACACGCTGCGCGACTCGCCTTTGCAAGATCCCACGCAACAGCTCAAGTCGGAATCCGATGCGCAAACGGAGCCGCTGCCATGATCCAATTTTTCCAGCGCTACGTGCTCCACAATTTTGGACTCAAGGTGTTGTCGCTGCTTCTGGCCACCGGACTATGGTTTCTGATTTCGCGCGACGAGCAGCCCGCGGAAGTCGCCCTGCACGCGCCCATCGTTTTTCAACACTTTCCGTCGCAACTGGAGATCAGTTCCGAGTCCATCCAGGAGGCGCAGATCCGCGTGCGCGGCCCGGAACGGGTCATCCGCCAGTTGCAGGCGAATGAGGTCCACGCGGAAATCGATCTGGCCGACGTCAAGCCGGGTGAACGCACTTTCGACCTTACCTCGCAGCAGGTGCGTCACCCCGGCGACATCACTGTCGTACAAGTCGTCCCCAGCCAGTTGCACCTGGCTTTCGACACGCGCATGACTCGTGACGTCGAAATTCATCCCCGCGTAACCGGCGATTTTACCGACAGTGAACGCACACTCCAGACCGATCCTCAACGGATCACCATCACCGGCCCACGGCATCATGTGGAAAAAATCGAGGCGGCGACGACGGACCCGATCGATGCCACCGGAACCCGCGGCAAAGCCGTCTTCACCACGAATGTGTACGTTTCAGATCCGCTGGTGCAGGTTGTGCAGGCGACTTCGATTCGTGTGACCGTGCTAGTGCAAAAGGCCGGCACCGCTTCTCCGCATTGAGCAGCAGCTGTGGCCGATCTTCGCGATGGTGTCATCCTGAGCGGAGCCGCTTTTCAGGCGAGGCGAAGGATCTCGCTGGACTGAACGCGACCACAAGCGCGTTCCCCCGTCCTCATTTATCATCTCTAGTCCTACCTTAATCGATGCATCTTATGAGCCAGCAACGGCAATTGTTCGGAACCGACGGAATTCGCGGCGTCGCAGGGGAATTCCCGCTCACCAAGCAGAGCACCTATTTGATCGGCCGCGCCCTCGGCCATGATCTCGTTCGTACCAGCGCGAAGGCTCAGGCCGTCATCGGTCAGGACACACGTGAATCGAGTGCCTGGATTGCCGACCGCGTTGCCGAAGGCCTGGCTGCCGTAGGCGTGGACGTTCACAGCGCCGGTGTGATCACCACGCCCGGCGTGGCTTATCTCGCGCGTTCGCGGGCGATGGCGGCCGGCGTAGTCATCTCTGCGTCGCACAATCCCTGGACCGATAACGGCATCAAAGTCTTCTCCGGCGATGGCTTCAAACTCACCGACGCGCGCGAACTCACCATTGAAAAAGAAATTTTCGCTTTGCTGCAGAATGAATCTGCGGCCGACGACACTGCGCTCAAGATCCCGAAGCCATCGCTCCCGGGCGAGACCGACTTGCGTCATGCCTACGTGAAATCGCTAGCGGAAGACGTGAAGTCTGACCTGAGCAAACTGCGCGTGCTGGTGGATTGCGCCAACGGCGCGGCCACGGCCGAAGCGCCGGAACTGTTTCGCACTCTGGGAATTCAGGCGACCTTCATCCACGTCTCGCCCGACGGAAAAAACATCAACGAAGGCTGCGGGGCATTGCATCCCGAGACGCTGGCGAAAATCGTCGCGGAATTATCTGGCAAGTTCGATTTAGGCGTGACCTTCGATGGCGACGCCGACCGTGCCCTCTTCTGCGACGCGGCCGGCCGCGTGGTGAACGGCGACGGCGTGCTGCTGGCCGCCGCCCGCGACTTGCACGCGCAAGGAAAGCTGAAGGCTGACACTGTGGTCTCCACCACCATGTCGAATATGGGGCTGGAGATCGCGTTGAAGAAATCGGGCATTTGCATGCTTCGCGCCAACGTCGGTGACAAGTATGTGCTGGAAGAAATGCTCAAAACCGGCGCCACTCTCGGGGGCGAGCAGTCCGGCCACATCATCTTCCGCGATTGCGACGCCACCACCGGCGACGGCCTGCTGACTGCTCTCCGCCTCATGGACATTGTCGTGCGATCCGGGAAATCTCTGGCGGCGTTGGTCGGCGATCTAAAGGTGTTCCCGCAGAAAATTCAAAACGTCCGTGTCCGCGAGAAAACTCCCTTCGCCCAAATTCCAGCTGTGCAGGCAGCAATCAACACGGCTGAGCGCGAACTCAACGGCAACGGCCGAGTCGTAGTCCGCTATTCAGGCACCGAAGCGTTGGCCAGAGTCATGGTCGAAGCTGAATCGGAAGAAAAAATGCGCACGCTGACAACCGCAATCGCCGCCGAAATTCAAAAAGCGCTAGGAGTGTAAGGAACTTGTAGAGAGTTATGTGGGGACAGCCGCCTTCGGCTGTCCGCCGGGCGCAGCCTGGAAGCTTGCTTCCATGCCCTAGCCTAATGCTTCTTGAGCTTGCGCTTTGCTCGCACCGGTTCTTCCTCCAGCACCGCGAACTGAATCTTCTTCTCCACCGGATCAATCCGGTCCACCAGCACCCGGATCTTCTGACCCAAACTGTAGATCTTCCGCGATCGCTGCCCGATAATCTCTCGCGTATTCTCGTGATACGTGTACCGGTCATCGGTCAGAGTATTCAGTGGCACCAGTCCCTCGACGAATAGATCCGTCAGCTCCACGAAAAATCCAAACTTGGTGACGCTGGTGATGAGCCCGTCGAAGTCCTCGCCCACGCGATCCTGCATGAACTTAACTTTCTTCCCTTCCATCAACTCCCGCTCGGCATCGGCCGCCCGCCGCTCCGCCCGGCTCGACTCCTCCGCGATTTCATGAAGTTCCTCGACACCAATCGGCCCACCTAATGCCGTATGTGGCGCGGGCGCCCCCGCCCGCGTGTCGGCCGCGCCTCGACGTTTCGACCAAGGCGACGCCTTCTCCTCGATGTGAGGGTGCCCCACCCTTGTCGCGTTCTTTGCGACAGGGTGGGGGTGTTGACTTGGATTTTGACTTTGATCTTGCCGCAACACATCCTTCAACACCCGATGCACAATCAAATCCGGATACCTCCGGATCGGCGACGTAAAGTGCGTGTACGAAGTCGCCGCCAGCGCGAAGTGACCGAGATTCTCCTCCGAATACCGCGCCTGCTTCAGCGACCGCAGCATCAGGTAGCTCAGAATCCGCTCCTCCGGCTTCCCAGCAATCTTTTCGGTCAGCTTCTGATACATGCGCGGCGTGATGTGAACTTCCTTCGGCACCTCAATCTCGCGGACTCGCTTGCCCGTTCCATAAGCCGCGCGCCGGTCGGTCTTCGTCTGCACCCGATGAATCGGAAGCGCCCCCACTCCCAGTGAATACCCGAACGTCGCGGCAATCACTTCAAAGTCATAAACCCGTTTCGCGTCCGGCTTCTCGTGGATCCGATACAGAGACCCCACGTGTCGCGATTCCAGATCATGCGCCACACACTCGTTCGCCGAGAGCATGAATTCCTCAATCAGCCGGTGCGCGATGTTGCGTTCCGACCGCGAGATGCTCTTCATCAGCCCCAATTCGTCGAACTCGATCACCGGCTCCGGCAGATCGAAGTCAATCGATCCTCGCCGTTCCCGCTTGCGGTTCAGGATCAGCGCCAGGTCGCGCATCAGCTCAAACGTCGCCACCAGCGGCGCATATCGCGAGCGCGCGGCGGCATCGCCTTCCAACACTGCGTTCACCGCGGTATACGTCATGCGCTCCACCGACCGGATCACGCCCTCGCGCAACTCGTAGCTCACCAGCTCGCCGCGATGATCCATCTCCATCACGCACGACAGCACCAGTCGTCCCACCTGTGGACGCAAACTGCAAATGTCGGTCGAAAGCTCCAGCGGCAGCATCGGTACGGCGCGGTCCGGAAAATAAACGCTGGTGCCACGCAGCCGTGCCTCCTGATCAAGCGCCGACCCCGGCGTCACATACTGCGCCACGTCGGCAATGTGTACCTGCAACTCGAAATTGCCGTTCTCGAGCATGTACACGTAGACGGCATCATCAAAGTCACGCGCCGTCTCCCCGTCGATGGTGACAATCGGCAGCCCGCGAAAATCGCGCCGCCGCTCCAGTTCGGTCGATGGGATGACCGCCGAAGTCTCCTGCGCTTCCTCAAGCGCCGCCGCCGGAAAATGATGCGGCAGATGAAACTTACGAATCGTGATCTCGACATCCACGCCGAAATCATCCTCGCGCCCCAGAATCTCAGTCACCCGCCCCCGCGGATTCTGCGTCGGCGAAGGCCAATCGGTGATCTCAACATCGACCACCAGCCCCTCAAGATCGTCCCATTCCGCGGGCCGTGCGACCTCGTCCCCCAACACGCGATCGACAGATTTCTTCGTCCTACGTAGCGCCGGCGTCCCGCCGGCTGTCCCGGGGGCATCTTGCCCCCGGTTGGAAGGTCGTGACGCCGTTAGATCACTTGCCTCCGGCCGCTCCATCCCCGCCGGAATCAAAATCTCCTGCGTAATCTTGCTGTCGATCGGCCGCACATACCCACCGCGGCTCCCGTAGTGAAAAATTCCAACCACCGTCGGATGCGCCCGCATCACCGGACGCACAATCCGACCCTCGGCGCGCCCATCTGGACGCACGTTGCTGATGTCGACCAGCACCAGGTCCCCGTGCATGGCATTGCCAATGAGATGCGGTGCGATGAAGATATCGCCCGTGAGCTTCGCCTTAAGCGCCGGACTCAGGGACTTCGCGTCTGGAATGACAAACCCGAATCCGTCGCGGTGCATCGTGAGTCGCCCTGCAACCAGATTCTTGTCCGCAGCGGGCGCAGGTAGCGCATAACGATCGGTGTCAACCGAGAGCAGCGTCCCTCGCGCCACCATCTTCTGCAGCAGCGAATCGAGTTCACGACGCTCGTCCCCGCGCAGCCCAAGTTCGCGCACGAGTTGCTTAAACCCGGCGGCCCGCTTGGCCTGTTTGGCAATGTGTTTGAGAATGGTCGAATCAGAGAGCATAGTAAGGAAGCTATCAGCTATCAGCCGTCAGCTCTCAGCATAACCCAGTGTTGTAGAAGTCAGGGGAATCATGAACGTTTCTTGACGCGTTCGTCGATCAACATTTCCCGCATGCTCCCATGCAGCAATCCCTTCCTCCTGCCGACTAACGTGAGCCGCCAATAGAAGGGGGCGTCCCGGTCTTTCGTCTCAAATTCAAGATCATTTCCGTTCTTCTGAGGATTGGAAATTGTCATCTCGAGACGATAGCTGAGAGGCCTTAGAAATACTACTGTCCCGGTGAGTTTGCCTTGACTGTCAACAATGTTGACCATGATCGAAGATTTTCGCGTTTGCCACTTACCTGCGAATTGCGACTGGCCGAAGACGGCAGGCACAAGGACCAGCGCGACAAAGAGACCTCGGCGTAGCATTCTGATCAAGATTAGACACCGGGACCCGGAAGATCGCCTACCAACTGTCCCCGCCCCCACGCGGCGGCCACGCTCCCAGCGCGCGCCGCACCATCGCGATCTGCCCCACGTGATAGCTGTTGTGCGCCACCATCTGCCAGAGCACAGCTTCGAGCGTTCCGGCAATTTTCTTGTCGCCGTCGTGTGTGCTTTCAATCTCACGCTGCAGTTCATGCGCGGGCGACTTCGCCATCTCCTCAAATTCGCCGAGAAACTTCCCCATCTGTGTCCGGAGACGATCCCATTCCTGCGCATCGGTGGGAGCCGGCGCAGCCGGGAAACTCTCCGAATTATGCTCCGGGTACGCAGGCTTCTCCCCGCGAATCCGACGCAGCTCGTACTCCATCCAGTAATTCATGTGGAAAACTAGCTGGCCAACGGAGTGTGGAAATCCTGCTGCATGCCGCGCAGCCAGTTCAGCAGAGAGATCTTCCACGCACGCGATGGGATCCGCGTGCGCGCCCTTGCCGCGAAGCAATTCCGTCAGCACTCGCTGTGTCATGTCCGAGAGGAGGGGCCTCAGCCGAATAAGCTATGTCATCCTGAGCGAAGCGAAGGATCTATGTACTCTTCTGCCGCCTAGCAAATTGCATGGGTTCTTCGCTTTGCTCAGAATGACATCACACGGAATTCGCCTTCATCGAAAGAGTGAGCTCACCGCCCCGCAAAGTACTTCTCCTCCAGAATTCCCCGATGATGCAGCTCATGTCCCGCGATGATGTAAGCCAGCGCCCGGACGCTCACATCATTCTTATTCGCCACCCCGCGCCGCACCCACGCGGCCTCATCCAGATTGCGCAGCAGCGTTAGCGTCGCCCGCCGTACTGCAATGTAATCTTCAATAATCTCCGACAGGGGCGCCCGCGCAAACGGCCCGCTCTTCACATAGTCGTCCTGCTCAAACCCAGACAGCGGCGTCTGGTCGCCTCGGGCGATCCGCAGTGCGCGGTACGCAAAAATTCGCTCCGTATCGCAGACGTGCCCCAGCACTTCCTTCGCGTTCCATTTATCGGGCGCGTAGCGAAAATCTCCATCGCTCTCGTCTCGCCCCGAGAGCAGCAGCATGGTCTGCCGCCTCTGCGCGTCGAGCGTTTCCAGTATGTCGGTCCCTGCGATCAGAGAAATGTAGCGATCATAATAAGGCGCATATTCGCCCGGCTCAGGCCGCTCGATCGTAAACGTTGCTGCATTCACCACGGCTGGTTCTGACATGCTTGTCTCCAATATAAAAGCCTGCCCCAAAGCTCGATTTCGGAAGAAAATTTCTGAAGAATTAGACTCCCTATCCCGCTTTCCGTTTTCGATAAATCTTCACCCTGGAAGCATAACCTCCCGCCCTGTGGAAGGCTACGGTCCGGCAGATTTTTCCGGGAATCGTTACACCCCACCGCGCAGAAAATAGGCAGTCGGCTCCAATCGAATCCAGCCCTCCCAGGCCCTCTCCACGTACCATCCGAGGAACTCCCGATTGAAAATAAAGGATTTTCCACAGGGCTCACTTTGAGACGCGGGAGTACAATCGGCTTTGGTCACGAAAGTGCGGCCAGTGACCCCTAATCCCAACTAGGAAAGGAACTTTTACGCTATGTGGAAGCCGACCAATCAGCCTCAAACTCCTGCACAACCTTCGGTGCCGGAGCGCCCCACTACGTCTACCCCCAGCGCGCCAGCCATGTCGGCCGCTGAGCCCGTCGCTCCCCGGCCGGTAACCACCACCACCGCTGACCAGGCTACCATCGGCAAGTCGCTCGTCATTAAGGGCGAAGTCACCGGTTCCGAGTCGCTCTACATCGACGGCCGCGTCGAGGGTTCCATCAATCTGGCCGGCAACCGCGTCACCATCGGACGCAACGGAGTTGTCGCCGCCAACATTAACGCGCGTGAGATCGTCGTTCTCGGCAAAGTCCGCGGCAACCTCACCGCCAGCGACCGCGTCGACATTCGTAGCGACGGTTCGCTCACCGGCGATGTCGTCGCCGCACGCATCTCCATCGAAGACGGCGCCTTCTTCAAGGGCGGCATCGACATCCGCAAGGGCGGACAGCCCACTCAGCAGAAGCCCAACGGCGAAGAGAAGTCGGTTCCGGCAACCGAGCCGGCCGCTGTCGGCGCCCGGGCTTAAGTTTCGCGCAAGAACAATTTGGCCGGTATTCAGCAGCGGGCATCCCGTAAGGATGCCCGTTTTGCTTTTTCCGCGAACGTAGCGCCGCCGTCCCGGCGGCTGTCGCGGGGGCGTGCCGCCCGCGCACTACTCCGTCGCAACTCACTCGCCGGGTTCCGCCCGATCTGAATAATTCATGCCCCGATCCCGGCCTGAGTGTGTATACTCATCGGATTTTCTGTAAGGCCGTCTGAACGGAAACTTGGAATGGGACGAATCTTCCTCATATTCCTCCGCCGCTTATGGCTCCCGCTGCTGGTGCTCGCGGGCTTCCTTGGAGTGTGCGTGATCTTCTACATGCGCGTCGAGGGCCTGCGCCCGCTCGACGCCCTGTTCTGGGTGATTCATCCCCACTCCATCGAATACCGTGCAGTCCACAAGTCCACCAAGATTTTTTCGATGTTCGTGTACGCGGGAGTCTTCGCGCTGCAGATCTGGATCGCCGAGCGCGTTCTACTCACCATTTTCAGCCGCCACGGCGTGGAGGCCTGGAGAACCATGATCAACGAAGTTAACGTCAACGGCCTGAACGATCACTTTATTATTTGCGGCTACGGCCAGGTCGGCCGCACCGTCGTCGATCAACTGCAGCGCCTCGATATCCCCTTCGTGCTGATCGAAACCAACGAGGGCCTGTACCGCGAATTGCTGAATGACAAGATCCCGGTGATTCAAGGCGACGCCAAGCGCCACGACGTCCTGCTGCAGGCGGGGCTCGACCGCGCCCGCGGCATCTGCATCGTCATCGACAACGACGCCGACAATCTCTACATCACTGTCACCGCGCGCTCGCTCAATCCCAAAATCAAAATCATCACCCGCGCCGGACAGCAGCGCTACGCCAATGCCATCCGCAGTTCCGGCGCCGATGAAGTCATCATCCCCGAATACGAAGGCGGACTCATGACCGGCAGAATGATCCAGAAGTATTACCCGATCCCGCTGGCGATCAAGTAACACGGATCATGGTTCCTTCGTGATCCTTCGTGTCCTTAGTGGTTGATGGTTTAGTAGGCATCCTGACATCTCGAAGCTCGTCAAACAGCTCCAGCAGCAGGTCAGCCCGCGAGTCACAGTAGTCGCGAACTTAAGCGTGGCAAGGCTAACAAGCGTCCTCATTCGATCGACGCACCAGCAGCCGGCGCACCAATCGGGCGCGCCGCCCGTCCAAACATAATCCCGGTCTCCACCTCAACAGGAACCCCATCGCGCAGGTACGGCTTGAACTTCCATTGGCTCAACGCATCACCGATGGCCTTCGCCTGATCGGGAAAGGCGCTGAGAAAGTGAATGTGTTTCACCTTGCCTCTCCTGTCGATAATGATCCGCACTGGCACGGGATTGAATTTGGATTCCGTGAAAATCGGATCAACTCTCGCAATCACATTTGCGCCGCCCGCGAAATCCTTTATGCATACTGGCAGGTCGCTTCCCCCCATCCCTGTCGTGAGACCGGCTTCGGCGGGCAAGATCATCTTGTTCAGGTCCAGGACTAGATTCTCTAGCAACTTCGTGTCCCGGCTGCTGAGCACGATTTCCACGGTGTGGCAACGGATCTGGGTCGCCGCTACATACCAGTGCAACTGCGCGACCGGAGCCCAGTACGCAAGAAAGTCAAACGACCGGCCGGCAATTCTTGTTTCGGTAAGGGGTTGTTCTAACTGGTAGTCCACCTGCAAATGGTCTTTCACATATTTCATGTGCTGCAGAACATTCACTTCTGGCAGCGGCGTGAAGAACATGTCTTGAGCCGTTATCAAAATATTTCCCCGAATCGGCCCCCGGCGGTCCGCAGGCCTGATCTGTGCCAGCACATAGCGCCCGCTATCGGAGGGAGGCGGCCCTTCGTAGCGTTGAATCCATCCTGAAGGCAGGGCATACCGGATTCCGAAGTACTCGCTATGGAAAACATTGTTGCTTACGCTGCCGCCTTCCGGCAGCGGCGTGATGGAGTCACTCGCGCTCGACCACGCTCCTTTGACCAGGATCACCACGGTTGGAACTTTCGTAAGAGCTTGGGTCGAATTGTTTGCGCTGGAAAAATCGCCCCCGTTCCCGGGCCCGCTCTTGGGTTGCGAATCTTGGCCGGAGGCCAGCCTGGAGGCAAGTAACGACATGTGCAGCGTGATCACAACTGACAAACGCAGAAAATTAGAACGCATGGGTTCGGCCCTCACACCCAGCTGCACAGAGACTGCGCCGCCGGATCGTCTGCTCTCAAGTCGCCTCAAATTGAAAATAGCTGGCGAGACGCGCGTCGGGTCCCGCCAGCAGGTGTTCACAACGAGCGCAGGAAGTTCAGCAAATCCTGTTGTTGGCTGGTGGAAAGCGTGTCGAAATTCGCTTCCACCGTAGACGCTTCGCTCCCCTTGCTGTCATGGTCCTCAATGGCGGTCAGCAGGGTTGTTGTGCGCCCATCATGCAGAAGGAAGATTCGCTGCCCCAGGCCCCACAATGGAGCCGTGCGGAACTGGTCTCCTCCTGCGCCCCCTTGCGCAACGTTATCGGTCAGCAGTGTTCCCATGTGATGAACCTCGAAATCCGAGTATGCATTCACCGGAGCACTGCCGAGAGACCCTGTGATCTTCGACTTTTGTGTGGTCCCAGGGGTGGGATTGTGGCAGGTCGCACAGCCAATGGAACTGAACAGCGAGGCCCCGTTGGAGATGGAACTCGCAGCCACTGTCGACCCGTTCAGTACGACCGATCCGCTGGGTGGAGGCGCGAGTCCACGCATGAAGTTGGCAAATGCCGAAACGTCATCCAGGATCGCCGGACCCGTCTGCGCCGGATTGCTCGCGTCCTCCGGATAGCCGCCCCCACTCAGGTTCAGACACGACGACGAAAATCCCGTCAGGCCGCTGCTGCCGCCCCCATCTTCACCGGGAAGAGGGCGGTCCTGCGGGAACAAAAGGTTCGTAATGCCCATTTCCACGTTGTAGGCTTCACCGGTAAAGATGTGCAGCGACTTGTTTTGCGCCTTCCAACCGAAACGGCTGATCGTGCCATCGTTGCCGTTGTGGTTGAACGCACCGGAAATACCGAGACGATTGTTGAGGTTCTTGGCCATATTCGCGAGCAGCGTTGAGTCATCGAGGTTCTCGACAAGCCCCGCGCCAAAAACCGGTGTGGGAATGCGGAAGATGATATTGTTCACCGCTTGCGCAGCGCTGAAGCTCGGTTGCGCCAAACTGCAGGCACCGGCATCAGAGCGGCCCGTCACCGTGAACAGAGCTTCTACTCCGCCATTCGGCGAGCTGAAGTTGACCGAGCCATTCTTATTGAAATAGAAGGGAAACCGCGCCTCTACCGTGGGTCCCGTGGAGGTCACGAAGTACGGCATTGCGTCTTTCGGTGCGACGCCGCTACTGATGAATTGCGCTTGCGGATTGGAAGCAGCACCCGAGCCCCCGATCGCTGGTTGTGCGTGGCAGGAACTGCAACTGTTCGAGTTGAACCGCGGCCCCAGCCCGTTGTTGGCGCCTCCGGAAACGGTCTCTACCTCTTGGAAGCGACTTTGTCCGTCATTAAAAAACGCGAGAATCCCAGCGTTGTCGTCCGCCAGCACGGATGAGAGCGCCGCCCCCGTGCCGCGGGTGCCGCTCTGAACTCCAGGATCGGTTTGAGCAAACGTCATTCCAGTCAGGAATAACACTGCCACCATCAAAGCTAACGTGAGCCTAGCTGTCTTAAGCATGATCCCTCCTGTGGTTTGTTCGATGAAACGGGTAAGGCAGCCGGAATGGCGCTATCGGAATGACGCGGGTGAAGCTTGGCTGTTTCCGTCGTGGGCGCAGGGACCGGATTCAGCAGGTGGAGCTTTTTAACTGTTCCGCCGCTCGCTGGCTAGAAGAATCGTCAGTCCTTACGAATCTGGAACAGAGTCGTGAGCACTCTTTGCGCATTCGTAGTATTTTCTATTTGCTACGCGTATTCGTGAGGAGACGTCCGATGGAGTGAAAAGGACTAAGACTGCACAGAAAAGTTCGGAAAAACGAAACGCGCCTTGTCGGTAGCGCTGGCCACCTACTCCACAAACATGCAATCCCCATACGAATAGAAACGGTAGCGCTCGCGGACCGCATGCTCATACGCGCGCATCACGTTCTCTTTCCCGCCCAGCGCGCACACCAGCATCAGCAGCGTGGACTGCGGCAAATGGAAATTCGTCAGCAGCGCCTGCACCACCTGAAACTCGTACCCGGGATAAATAAACAGGTTGGCCTCGCCTGATGTTGCACGTATCTCACCCGCCCCCTGCGCCGCCGCATATTCCAGAGTGCGCACGGTCGTCGTGCCGACCGCAACGATCCGCCGCGAATCGCTCCGCGCCCGGGCAATCTTCTCCGCCGCCTCCTCCGAAATCGAATACGCCTCCGAGTGCAGCCGATGTTCTTCCACCCGCTCGCTGCGCACTGGCTGAAACGTTCCCAGGCCCACGTGCAGCGTGACCTCTGCAGTCTCAATCCCGCACACTCGCATGCGCCCCAGAATCTCCGGCGTAAAATGCAGCCCCGCTGTCGGAGCCGCCACCGACCCCCGCTCCCGCGCATACACCGTCTGATACCGCTCCCGATCGCTAGATGAATCATCGCGCGCAATATATGGCGGCAGCGGAATATGCCCAATCTTTTCCACCAGCGCGAAGAAGTCCTCCTCAAGTTCGAAACGAATCCACCGCTCCCCAAACTCCCCCCGCGCGATCACTTCAGCCTGCAGCTCATCCTGCTCCCCAAAGAACAGCCGCTCTCCCACCCCAATCTTCCGACCCGGCCGCACCAGGCATTCCCATTCATTGGGTTCCCGCTGCAATTGCCGCGTCAAAAGAACTTCAATCCGCCCCTGCAGAAATTCCGGGTGCCCCATTTCTCGTGTTCTTTGCGAGAAGTGGGGTAGTTGTACTCCGCCCCGGCGTCCGTAGAGCCGCGCCGGAAACACGCGCGTGTTGTTGAACACGACCAGGTCGTCCGCCCGCAGCAGCTCCGGAAATTCACGGAACTGGCGATCCTCGAGGGTCCCTGCCCCCGATTTCACATGCAGCAGCCGCGATCCCGCCCGGTCCGCCAGCGGTTCCTGCGCAATCAACTCTTCGGGAAGTTCGTAATGGAAATCGGAAACCAGCACGCCTACCGATTATAGGGAGATCACTTCAGTTCGAGGCCCGTAGACCGGCCCAAACGGCTGATTTTTCTCGAAATTTGGATTGTCTCTGCCCGCCCCTGCTGATACTATGCGAAGGTCGAGTCGCAGCCGCTTTTTGTCATCTCCCCCAAGGGTAACCATGCCTACGGAACGCAAATATAGGGAAGAAATCGTCCGTTACGGACGCATGCTGCACGAACACGGCTACGTCGCCGCCATGGACGGCAACCTTTCCGTACGGCTCCCGCAAGACCGCATCCTCGTCACTCCGACCTGCGTCAGCAAAGGTGCGATGAAAGCGACTGACATGGTGATCGTCGACCTGGACGGGCAGAAAGTCGCCGGTCGCCGCAACGTCACCAGCGAAATCGGCATGCACCTGCTCATCTATCGCATGCGCCCCGACGTGCAGGCCATCGTGCACGCGCATCCGCCCACCGCGACCGGATTTGCCGCCGCCGGCATCCCCCTGACTGAGCCTCTGGTTTGCGAAGTAGTCATGGGTCTGGGATGCATTCCGCTGGCTCGCTACGGCACTCCCGGCACCTCAGAACTGGCCCAGACGCTCGAACCCTACGTCCCCGCCTACGACGCCATCCTCATGTCGAACCACGGCGTCGTCGCCTACGGAGACACCCTCGAACACGCCTACATGAAGATGGAAACCGTCGAGCACTTCGCCCAGATCGCCCTGGTCACGCACCTGCTCGGCCGGCAGCAGCCCCTGAAAGAAGTCGACATCGAAAAGCTTCTTCTCGCACGCACGAAGTATTTCGGCGCAAAAATCGCCGCCGCCATGCCCCTGCTCCGCTCCCCCCAAAAAGTCAGCTAGTCCACTACTCCGACAGGCGGCAGAATTTCATCAACATTCTTCCCCCTGTGCCCGAATCTTAAGCTCGCTCTCTTCTTGTCGTCCTGCTCGCGTGCGGCTCCCGGATTGGGTCAGGTGGATGCCCTAGAGATCCACTCGAAGGCCTCGCCATCCGCGGTCCGCGAAGTCACTTGAGTATTGCCGTGCCTGTAGCAGCGGGCACGTGTCCAGCGGTGATGGTCATAATTCTGGCCCCTGTGTTCCTTTTTCGCTGTGTGTCCTACTGAAGCCTGCAGAAACTGATCAGGTCATTTGCTACCTGGGTTGCTCCTTCGTAGGTACTGGGCAACGTGTGTGGGGCTCCCACTACGCAGGCTTGTGCTTTCTGCGATGTGATGGCGTTGTACCACTCCAATCCTTGCGGAACGGCGGAACTCAGATCCTTATCACCGAACACCACATTCACAAATGTTCTGGGGTAGTTGGGAGCGGCAAAATCGTCCGACACAACGCTGTCGTGCAGAAACAGTGTTAGGTTTCCGCCATTCTGGATCTGCTGAGTACAGAGGTCCTCAGGGTCTGAACTCGTGTCCTGGTCACCGTCATACGCCGGATCAATAAAGTCCAAGGCAGTTGATACACCGTAACCCTCAGAAAGCACCGAGCCGCTGGGACATGTTACCGTCATCATCGGAGGCGTTTTCTGGCAACCATGATCGATCCTGGCCATTGGGGGTCCCGACGTGGCCTCCACCATAGATAATAGTGGCCCCGGACCGGACAAACTTCCCAAACCATATTGGGTCAGACTGTAAGCAATTACTGCGGAACCAGCGCTGTTTCCGGTCGCGCAGATTGGTCTTGTGGTGGTGCTGCGCAAAGTGTTTGTCCAGACAGCGTGCACTAGCGTCGCAAAACGGCAGGCCAATGCCCGAGGACCATCCGCTGCCGGCCCCGTAAGCCAACCCACCGGCTCCGCGGCTGAATGGTGTGGATCTGAGAAATTGGTTTGGATGGTCTCATAACCCGCGTTATTAACGGTTTGCACCGCAAGGAGTCCACAATTCCCCTGCGCGTTACACCGCGTGTCCCGCGGGTCCGGCGTTCCCAATGTTCCGTCATAATACGCATTACCCGCACCGCCCGTGGTAAAGAACACGGCTCCGAGAGTTTTCTTTCCTTTCGGTGGCGCGTTCACCTTCATGGCTGCGACGAAGTTTCCCGCTGTCTCGGGGCAGTTGGAGATCGTTACCGTGTAACAGGTCCCATTGGCTAGCCCGCCAGCCGGGCAGGAGGATAACTTTGTAAGCGTTGCTGCCCCGATCGGGTCCTCAGCAAGGGCCGAGTAGCCAAGCAGCGCAACCCCCAATACCAGGAGTGCAAATATCGCCTTGGTTGCTTGCATGCTAGGAACCTCCAGGTGACTTAAATTCGATGGTGTAAAAGCGAGAGGGTTGGGCCCATCATTACAGCAAAATGCTACGTCTGCGAAACGGGCAAGTCAACGAAAGGCTGCCTTCTCCAACTCCAACTCGTCAATGCGTAATAGAGATGTTTCGCCAACCTCACATCGGTCAGCTGCAGCCAGCCACCCTGCGCCTACTCGCCCCCGATCCGAAACCGCACCCCGGCGCGAAAATTGATCGGCAACGCCGGATACCCTACCACCTCGTTGTACCGCCGGTCCAACGCGTTCTCCACATTCGCGTACAACGTCACTCGCGGCCGCACCGCGTACCATGCCCCGAAATCGACGCGCACATATCCCGCCGCATGATCAATCTCAAAGCCCAGAAAATCCGAATCCGGCCGCGCCCCCACGAAACTTCCCGCCAGACTTCCTCCCCACCGCGTCCCCAGATACGACAACAACGCCGTCGCCGAATGTTTCGGCCGCCGCAGCAGCGGCGAACCCGGGTTATACAGCGAATTGATCGGCGCCGGATTCTCCAGAATTTGTGTCGACGTGTAGGTGTAAGCCGCGTTCAACAGCAGTCGCGGCATGAGCTTCGCCTGCACTCCCACCTCGGCACCATGCGCCAGGGCCCGGTTCACATTGACGTACTGCCCGACAAAATTGACTGGGTCGACTTCCACATAATTGATCTGGTCCTGAAAGAGGTTGTTAAAGTACGTCGCCGTGAAAACATATTTTCCCCGCTGCAGATCTTGCTGGATCCCAGCCTCGAACGCCCTCGTATGCTCGGGCCGCAGTCCTGGATTCGGCGTATTGAATGGGTCGGACGGAATTCCATTGAACGTCTCTTCCAGACGCGGCTCTTTGAATGCGGTGGCATAAGAGAACCGCAGCCGCGTTCCCGAAAAAAGCTCGCTCCCCCGCAAGGCCTGCCAGGTCAGCGCGACTCGCGGCACTCCGATGTTGCCGAACTCGCTGTTATGAACGAACCGCCCACCCACAATCGCCGACAGAGTTTTCCAAGTTACCGCCTGTTGTGCGTAGAGGTCATTGCTCAGCCGCTGGCCGTGATTCTGCGCCCCGTAGGCAAGGTTCCCCACAAACCCGTTCTCGTTCTCCACCCGATATCCGAACGTGGTGTGCGCCCAGCTTCGCTCCGAATAGTCACCCTGATACTCAAATCCCGCGCGATTGATGTGGTCGACCTCATTCGAAGCAAAATCAAACTGCCCGTAAATCGGGCTCACGCGATTCGGGTCTCCCGGATTCAGCTCGTAGTACCTGTACAGATAGTCAAATCCAGTAAGCCGGTGCTGCCATCGATTCCGCGCCACCGTCAGCTCGGCGCTGCCCAGCAAGTTATTCAGTTGCGACCAGTCATACGGATTCGGTGGCAGCGGATACGACGGCCCCGTCCCCGGCGACACAATGGGATCGTATCCGTTGAAATTCCATTCCCCTCCAACCCCCGTGTGACTGTTTGCATGCCGAACCCGCACGCGCAGGGAAGCGACGTCATTGAGCGCCACTCCCACATTCGCGCCCTCCAGCGAATCCGAATACGTGTTGTTGATGCCCGCACCGTTGGTATTGAGCTGGCTGCCAAACAGGTTGTAATCGAAGCGCCCGCGCGCCCCCGCCAGCGACGCGTAACCTCTCGCGGTCCCGAAATTCCCTCCGTCGGCGCCAAACGACAACTCCGGTACCCGCGTGCTCCCGGCGCTGGTCCAAACCTGCACCACGCTGGTCATCGCGTCCGATCCATACAGCGTGCTCTGCGCGCCCCGCACAAATTCCATGCGGTCGGCCTGATCCAGCCGCAGCGTCCCGAAGTCAAACGTTCCGCCCGGCTCGTTGATCGTGACTCCATCCACAATCACTTTGTTGTAGCGCGACTCTCCCCCGCGCACGAACAGCGAGGTCAACCCTCCCCGCTGCCCCGCAGCGTTCACCACTGCGCCCGGAAGAAAACGAATCGCGTCGCTCGCCCCAATCGGCTGGATCGTCGTCAACTGCGCGCCGCTGAGAGAGTCCACATCGGCTCCCGCGGCCTGCGCTGGCACTGGTGTGCGCATCCCGCTTACCACCACGGTTTCCGAAGCCGTCGCCAGCCGCAAATTCACCGTGATCTCCGCCTGCGATGAAACCTGCAGCATTTCAGCAGCGAACCCGGGCGCCAAAATCTGAATCTGAAACGCTCCGTCGCCCGGGACCCGAAACACGGCAATCCCTTCCGCCGACGTGTTCTGCGTCGCTAGAATCTTGCTGTCGCCCGTGCCGATGAGCGACACCTGTGCACCACTGACCGCCGCCGATTGCGGATCCATTACTTTTACTTTGAGATCGGCCGCCACAGCAGCCAGGGAAAAAGAGAGAACGAGAAGAACACCACCGAACACGCGCATACTTTCCTCCTTTGCTCGCGAAAGAGGTTGCAGTAGACGGATCGCGCCGGTCTCCTGGCTTCGCGAGTAAGGATCATTCAGATCCAGTAACGCCCCCGGCCTTCCCGGAATTTCTCCCAGTGGCCGATGGCAGTTTCCTCGCTTACAGTTGCGCGGCAGCGCGGGATTCTCACCCGCTTCCCTGTCTTCACCGAGCGGCAAAGACGCGCGTTCCGAACGACATCACAAATCAAAGAGCAGACATCAACGGTCAGAAACAACCGTCGCCAAGAATCTAACGGCTGCGGATAGCGATGTCAAACCGAGACGATGAAATCCAAGGTCCCGTTAGGGACCATCGAAAATAGCCCGCCAGTTCACTGGCGGGTAAGCGAAACGAAAAAAGCAACCGCGTCCTGGAAGGACGCCTGAAACGAATCTCGAACGTCTGGGATCAAACCACTCACTTCCTCAACCTTCCCACCACATACATCACAATCGTCAACACCACGCTCACCACCACCGACGTCGCCAGCGGAAAATAAAACGTCGTATGCTTCCCCCGGAACACGATATCTCCCGGCAACCGCCCCAAGGGCAGATTCGCCCGCCCCAGCAGCATCACCACACCGCCCATGACCACCAATACCAACCCGAATCCAATCAGCAACTTACCCAGATCTGTCATATCTCCACCCTCATCCCACCCAAAAAGGCCATCCCCTTTTCGTCCCTTTCCCTGTACCCTGTATCAACAACCGGCACCCCTTGACCGGACCCTTGGAGGCCTGCACCATGCTGCTATACCAGCCCCTCATTGTCCGCTCCCTGTTCCGAAGTCTACCAGCGCTTCTGCTGTTCGCCGCCCTGTGCGCACCCTCCGTTCATTCCCAGGACGTTCTCACCTACCACAACAACAACGCTCGCACTGGCTTCGACAACAAAGAGACGACCCTCACGCTGGCCAACGTGAACTCCACCACGTTCGGCAAACTTTTCGTCGTCCCCGCCGACGGCCTCGTCGACGCAGAACCGCTCTACCTCTCCAACGTGTCCATCTCCGGTGTGACTCACAATCTGCTGATCGTCGCCACCGAGCACGCCACCGTCTACGCCTACGACGCCGACACCGGCACGAATCTCTGGCAGATCACGACTCTCAGGTCCGGGGAAACCACATCGGACAAACGCAGCTGTTCGCAAGTCCAACCTGAAATCGGAATCACCTCGACTCCCGTCATCCTTCGCCGCAAAACTGGGAACCCAGTCATCTACGTCGTCGCCATGTCGAAAGACGGATCCGGCGGCTACCACCAGCGCCTGCACGCCCTCGACGCCACCAGCGGCACCGAATTGTTTCACGGCCCCGTCGACGTCACTGCCCAGTATCCCGGCACCGGAGACAACAGTACCGGCGGCTTCGTGATTTTCGACCCCGCCCAATATAAAGAGCGCGCCGGCCTCCTCTTCATCAACAACACGGTTTACCTCGGCTGGGCGTCGCACTGCGACTTCCGCCCCTACACCGGATGGATCATGGGCTACAACGCCAGCACCCTGGCGCAGACCACCGTGCTCAACGTGACTCCCAACGGCAACGAAGGCGCCATCTGGAATTCCGGCGCCGGCATGGCCGCCGACAACGCCGGCAATATCTTCCTCCTCGACGCCAACGGAGTCTTCGACACCACTCTGAATTCTTCGGGCTTTCCTGAAAACGGAGACTACGGCAACGCCTTCCTCCACCTCACCACCAAAGGTGGACTCGCCGTCGCCGACTACTTCGAGATGTACAACCAGTCCAGCGAGAACGGCAGCGACACCGACCTCGGATCCGGCGGCGCCATGCTCGTCAACGAAAAAGATTCCACCGGCAAAATGTGGCAACTCGCCGTCGGCGCCGGCAAAGACGCCAACCTCTACGTCGTCGACCGCACCAACATGGGCAAGTTCAATACGAAAACCAACAACGTCTACCAGGAACTGCAGGGCGTCCTGAGGAACGGAATCTGGTCCATGCCCGCGGCCATGAATACCAATATTTACTACGGGCCCGTAAGCAGCCCAATCGCCCTATACCAGTTCAGCAACGCGAAACTCCGCACCACCGCTACCGCGAAGACCGCCAACTCCTTCGCCTATCCCGGAGCCACTCCCAGCATCTCCTCCAACGGAGCCCAGAACGCGATCCTCTGGGCCGCCGAAAACACCAACCCCGCCGTCCTCCACGCCTACAACGCCAAGACTCTGGTCGAGATCTACAACACCAACCAGGCCGCCAACGGACGCGACCAGTTCGGCGCCGGCAACAAATACATCACCCCGATGATCGCCAACGGCAAAGTGTATGTAGGCACGGCTAACGGAGTCGGTGTCTTCGGCCTGCTGGCCGGCAAGTGAGAAGTCTGACCGGGAGCGTCGCATCGTAAGCGCTCCAACGGGCAGCGTTAGGCGTCCACAAGCGAACACTGATTTACGCCAGTGGACATCAGATCCTCCGAGCCTGGATATGCCGCCCCTGCCTATTTCAATGCTGGGAAGCCACTTGAGAGCTTTGCCTCAGGCCAGGTTTTTGGCAGGCGAATTGCCCATTGCCATAGCTAAGGCACCACCCCACGGAGGCTTGGCATGGCGCATTTTGAACGCATTCGCGATGTGATCTCCGGCCCCTTTAGTCCCGAGGTCATCCGGCAGCGCACGGCGGCGGGCTGGCAATTGGTATCGATCGAGTGGCGGCGCGAGTTGCCCGACTCGGAAGCTCCATCCCAGGGCGCATTTGCCGAAGAGATCCCCTACGGGCTGCGCATCTCCGAAGATTGCCAGCGCCTCGAAATTGATCCTGTCGAAAATCGGACGCTCATGCTGATGATGGAGTTGCTGGTCCAGGATTTCCCCTATTCCAGCATCGTCAGTGACCTGAACGAAAAGGGACTTCGCATGCGCGACGGCCGGCCGTGGACCCGGGTGGCGGTCTTCAATATGACGCCGCGCCTCATTGAAGTGGGGCCGCGCCTCTTCTCAACCGAGGAGTGGAACAGAATTCGACAACGCTTCTCTTCGCCAAGACAGTAAGAGATTTTCTAGCCGGAAGCTGAAGCAGCTCACGGTGGCTTGAATCGGCGGGTGCGGTGATGTCTCGCGGCCCCTACTCGTGCCGCAGCGCCTCAATCGGATCCAGCCGCGAAGCCCGGAACGCCGGAATCATCCCGCTGATCAGTCCCACCGCTCCCAGAATCAGCGTCGACGCAATCAGCGTTCCCGGCGCGATGATCAGGCGTACGTCCCCCGCCTCCCCGTTCTTCGCAAACGCGCTGTACAGCGTGAGCCGCCCCACGGAAAGCGCGACCGCATAAGCCAATATCACTCCCAGCACTCCCCCAATGAACGTAATCGTCAGCGCCTCCGCCAGGAACTGCCACAGAATGTACCGCCGTGGCGCGCCCAGCGCCTTCTGCACGCCAATCTCCCGCGTCCGCTGCGTCACCGAAACCAGCATGATGTTCATCAGCCCCACGCCGCCGATCCCCAGCGTCAGCGTGCCTATGAATCCCATCAGCACCTTCAATCCAATCGTAATAATTTCGAACTGGTGTACCTGCGTCATCAGGTTGAACACGAACACAGCCTGCCGGTCCGTCTGATTGAATTTGTGCTGTGTCGCCATGATCGTGCGCACGGTTTGTTCCAGGCTCTCGTACTCCGGAGTTTGGTAGGTAAACCAGATCGTGTCCAGGTAGTGCGTGCTCTTCAGATCGCTCATCGTGGTGAAGGGAACGTAGATCACGCGATTGATATCGTCATTCCCCTCCTGCATTTTTCCCTTCAGCACGCCAATGACTTCGAAGCTCAGGCCGTCCAGCCGGATGTGTTCTCCCACCGCATTGCGCCCCGAAAAAAGCTTCTCCTTGGCTTCGGACCCGATCACCGCTACCCTGGCCCGCTCGATTTCGTCTTCCGGGTTGTAGAACCTTCCCTGATCGACTTTGAGCGATCGAACGTCCAGCACATTGGCATAATTCCCGCTGACCGCCCACGTGAAAAGCCGCGTGTCGTACTGCACGCTCGCCTGCTTACTCACCTCCGGCGTGATGTGCGTGATCTGAGGAAGGTTCGTCGTGAGCGTGTCTACATCGTCCTGGGTGAAGCGCACCAGGACTCCCGCCTTCTGCCCGCCCGCTTGCATCGAAGTGCGGTTCGGAACCACAATTACCAGCTTATTGCCAAAATTCGCAAAAATATTCGCGCACGCCTGACCAAAGCCGTCCCCATACGCCAGCAGCATCACCACCGTGGCGATGCCCCAGGCCATGCCCAGCATGGTCAGCGCCGTCCGGCGGCGATTGTGCCGCATCGCTCCGTAGGCTTCGTTGAACAAATCACGAAACATGCATTTCCTTTTAAAATCCCTCTTGCCGCAGCGCTTCCACCGGCTGCAGCATCGCCGCCTTGCGAGCCGGATAAAGCCCGGCCACCACGCCCGCCAGCGTCAAACTCCCAATCGCCAGCACCGCCGACATCGGCACCAGTTTCGGCGGATCAAATCCCCCGGGCCCCTGAATTCCTCCCATGAGCCCCATCAATCCCGCCGCCAGCGCCATGCCGATCACTCCGCTCCCCAACGTCAGCAGCAATCCTTCCAGAAAGAAGTGAAACAGAATGCTGCGGTTCGTCGCGCCGAGCGCTTTGCGCAATCCGATCTCATGCGTGCGTTCGCTCACCGCCACCAGCATGATGTTGATGACTCCAATCGCCCCCAGCGCCAGCGTCACCATGCCCACCGCTCCCAGGAACATATTCATCACATCGAAAATCGTTCCCACCATTTTCGATTCCTGGATCGAATCCCACCCGTCAAACGCGTTTTCATCCTTGACATCAAAGCCGTGATTGCGCGCAATGATCTTGTGCACATCATCCTGCGCCAGCTTGTGCTCCGCTGTGGTGTAAGGCTGGTATTCAATAAAAGAGATCGAATTCAGGTGGTTCTCCCCCTTCAGCGGGAAGTTCGTCGCCATCACCGTAAATGGGATGTAGCCCCGCATGTTCAGCCATGTATTCTCACCCCGGCCAAGATGCGGCATGCTGCCGATCACTTCGAAACGGATTCCATTCAGCAGAATGAATGCGCCCAGCGAGGGCCGCCCCGGAAACAGCGTCTTCAGCAGTTCATTTCCCAGCACGATCACGTTTCGCTCTTGCTTCAGATCCATTTCATTCAGCCACCGTCCCTCTTTGAGCGGAAGATAACTGATCTCGTTCAGCTGCGGCTCCACTCCCAGAATCTCCACGCTTGCGGTGGCGAACTCGCTCACCTGGTGCATATCGGAACGGGAAAGCATGGGAGATGCATTGCCCACGTGCGGCGCTTGCGTCCGTATGTCCACGTAATCCTGATACGTGAGCAAATACGGTCGCGCCGAGTTCATGCTGCCCGCAACCGCGGGCGCACGCCCCGGAAAAATGAACATGATGTTCCTGCCAAACTCGGCCAACTCGCGCTTATTGCCCGACCGGAACCCTTCCCCCACGCCCACCAGCAGCAGCAGAGATCCCACGCCCCAAGCAATCCCAAACATGGTTAGAAATGAGCGCAATTTGTGGGTCCACAGATTGCGGATGATTTGCGCGAAGATATCCCAAATTGTGCGCATATGAATAAAGACGGTGGGAACCTTCAATTGTTACACGCTGGCTAGACTAAATTTCCGGACGATTGAAGGGTTCCGCCTGCCGTCCTGGACGAGCTCTCCCGGGGTCAACTTTGCAGTTGGATGCCGGCTTGGAGTGCGAGGTGGTATGTCCTTCTGCTGCCGCAGCCAGGCCGGCCGCTACCGTTCCAGCCGGCCCTGCAATTCCTGCATAGCCCCAATCCAGTCGTTCAGCCCGTCGGCCTCCATCCACAGGTCCTTCAACTCTGAGTTTTTCCGGACCCTATCCAAGGTACGCATAGCCAGAGCTTTAAGTTCCGGAGTGAATGCCTTCGGATGCTTCTTCGCCCAGTCGGCGATCGCCGCAGGTGCACCTTCCGCCACAGAACCATTCAGAGCCGCGACCACTTCCCCCGCCGCAACCGCAGCACTGGCGGCCGGTGCTTCCAGATAAGCCGGATCGTCCGCCGCCCGAACCAGAACCTTCGTCAGATCGTCAGGCGTGATCGTGCCCAGCTTCCCAACCCAATCCGCCGCATCGTCATTCTCAAAACTGCCCGTACCCCAAGCCCCCACACACCCTCCTCAACGCACCTTGGATGCCCTCGATTATATGTGGGGATTTTGATTTTTGTCGCGGCGAGAGAATGTGACGGGTGCCCCATCCTAGCCGCGTCTTTGCGGCTAGGGTGGGGATTTCGACCTTACATCTTCGACCTCCGTGGGTGGCCCATCTTTGCCGCGCCCTTTGCGGCAAAGATGGGATGTTGATTTCCGATCTAGACAACTTCCTGCGCAAAAGCCGATTGTTTCTTTGTATCGCAAAGTACTTGACACTCGCCATCCACGGAGTTAATCTATCCCCATGTTCGACCCGCGGCCCCATCGCCTCCGGCGCTTCCACCGCTCCTCAGAGCGAACTCCCGCCGCGCCGTCGCGCACCGCCCCCGAAGTCTTCGAAGACCTCCGCTTCATCCGCGACACCATGGAGCGCTCCGCCGCCTTCACCGCGGTCTCGGGCTGGGGAACCGTTGCACTCGGTTTCACCGCCTTAGCCGCCGCCTGGCTCGCCGCGCAACAAGCGTCTCCGTTTGCCTGGCTCCGCGTCTGGCTCGCCGAAGGCCTTCTCGCCGTCGCCATCGGATTGCTCGCCTGCACCTGGAAAGCAAACCGCCGCGGCCTGCCCCTGTTTTCCGGCCCGGCCCGCAAAGTCGCTCTCAGCCTCGCTCCGCCCCTCGTGGCAGGAGCCTTTCTGACATTCCTCTTGTTCCGCGCGGGCCTGCAGTCGGCCCTGCCCGCCACCTGGCTCTTGCTCTACGGTGCCGGCATCATCACCGGAGGCGCCTTCTCCGTCCAGATCGTCCCAGTCATGGGCCTCTGCTTCATGCTGCTCGGCGGACTCACCGTCCTCGGTCCCTCCGCTTGGGGCAACTGGTTTCTGGCCGCAGGCTTCGGCGGTCTCCACATCCTCTTCGGACTCTTCATCGCCAGGAGGCACGGTGGCTAGACCTCTTCCATCCCACGGCAAGCCCGCCAAGCACGAATCGAGCATTCGCGAGAAGACGCGCGCTCGCGCTCATGACGAAGTCCGCGAGCACGTTCCCGTAGCCCCCGAGCTCCCCGAACTCGATCGCTTGATCCACGAGCGCATCCGCCTCGGCATCGTCAGTGCTCTCGCGACGAACGATTCGCTCAGCTTCAACGACCTCAAGCGCGTGCTCAAGACCACCGACGGCAATCTCAGCGTGCACGCCCGCAAGCTCGAAGAGGCCCAATACATTTCCTGCGTGAAGTTTTTCGAAGGACGCGTCCCCCGCACCGAATATCGCCTGACCGCAACCGGCCGCCGCGCCCTAGCCGAATATCTCGATCAAATGGAGGAATGGATCCGCGTCACCCGCGAAGAATAGGACGCAAATTTTTTTGCCCACAAGCTTTGCACCACAAAGAACATTGCGCAACATGTGGACTCTGTTGAATGTGGATCCTGTGAATGTGGGGACGGCCGCCTCGGCCGTCCCGTCGAGCGCAGCGAGACGAGGGGAGCGCCCCGAAAGCCGCCTTCGAAAATTAAAGCTCCTTGCGAGGCCCACAAAACGCCGATGCCAAACACCGAACCCAACCAACCCGCCCAACTCTCCGCTCCCCGCGAAGCCGCCCGCTTCTGGGAGCGCGGCCGCATTCTCTACAACGCCATCCTCACCGTCATCGTCCTGCTCTGGCTCATCCTAACCTGGCCCCACTTCCGCCCATCCCTCACCCTCGGATCCTTCGAGGCCTTTTTTGTCCTAGGCCTCCTCGCCAACCTCTCCTACACCGCCGCCTATCTCGCTGAGTTTTTCATCCAGCTTCTCGCGCCCGGCGTTGCCCGCCGCCGCGCCCGCATCGCTCTGCTCGTGCTAGGCGCGGTCTTCGCCATCGTTCTCGAAAATTATTGGATCTCCGACGAAATCTATCCATACGCCAACAATCCTCCCCCCAGCCTACTTGCAGGAGCCATCACCATGCCGACCGCCATCGCCAGCAACATGAATTTCCCCGCGCCCCTCGCCGTCCTCGGATTCCTCGCCGCTATCAGCGGCCTCTTCCTCGCTGTCGCCGCGGCCCTAATCTTCTGGTTCGCCCGCAAACCAAAATTCGCCCGCATCACCGCGATCGTCGCCGGAGCCGCCGCCATTATTTATTTGGCTCTACTGCTCTCGTTCTCCGCAGCCAGCCACGAAACCGCCCTGGCCCACGGACAGGAAAAATATTTCTGCGAGATCGACTGCCACCTCGCCTACTCCGTCCTCGACGCCCACACCCAACCTGACGGCCACCTCGTCGTCACCCTCCGCACCCGCTTCGACGAAACCACCACCTCGCCCAACCGCCCCAAAGACGCCCCGCTCACTCCGTCGCCGCGCGAAGCCCGCCTCATCGACAGCGCGGGCCACGAGTACGCCCCCGTCGCAACCGCAGGTATCCCGCTTCTAACACCGCTGAAACCCGCCGACTCCTACACCACGCAACTCGAATTCAATCTCCCCAAAGACGCCACCGGCCTACGCCTCCTGATCAATACGATCCCGCAATGGCCCGACAAAATCGTCATCGGCGACGAAAACAGCTGGCTGCACAAAAAAACCTACTTCGTAATCTAACCTCTTCGTAGAGACGTAGCTTGCTACGTCTCTCTGGCCACGAGCGGACAGCCGCTCGACGAGGGTGCGAACTTGATGATCGGGATCGTGTGGGGACAGCCGCCTTCGGCTGTCCCGTCGAGTGCGGCTCGACAAGGTGTCGATCTTGTCATTCCGAACGAAGTGAGGAATCTGCTTCTTCCCGCCCAGGTCGCGGATGCCTCGATCACTTCGGGCACCCGCCCCGATGCTACAATCCCCGCAATGACCCGCCTCACACTCGTCCTATTCCTAACCACGTTCCTCACAGCGCAATCCGCTCCAGTAGTCGAAATCACCGCCGAACCCCATCACCACCAGACCTTCGCCAACGATCAAGTCCGCGTCTACAACGCAGAACTTCCCCCGCACGCCGAGACTCTGATGCACTGGCATCGTCACGACTACATCTACGTCACGCTGGGCGCTTCCGAAGTCGTGAACACTGTCCAGGGCAAAGACCCCGTCACCGTCAAACTGCAAGACGGACAAACCGGATTCCTCCCCGGCAACTTCGCCCACCAAGCCCGCAACCTCCGCGACCAGCCCTTCCGCATCGTCAACATCGAACTGCTGCAGGACGACAAACTCCGAGCCTCGTCCGCGAAATGGGACGAAGACCGCGGCCTCGACATCCTCCACGGCGGCACCAAAGAAATCCTCTTCGTGAAAGACACAGTCCGCGCCTCCGAAATCGAACTCCAACCCGGAGGCACAGCGCCAATGCCCGCAACTGCATTCCTACTCGTTGCCGTTAGCGATCTCAGACTCGAGGCAGCCGACAAGCCCAGAAACGCTCCTCGTTCCGCCTGGGACAGCATCGATCAAAAGTCTGGCGATTCCTACTGGCCCCCGACAGGTTCTCTCCATGCCTTGACCAACACCGGTCACCACCCCGCCAAATTCGTCACCCTGGAATTTCACTGAGAAAGAAATGTGGGGACAGCCGCCCTCGGCTGTCCGTCGAGCCCAGCTCGACGACCCTACCCAAGATCCGCAATTCGAGGAATCCCGGGAGCAGCCTGCCCGGAAACCACCGCTTCCCGCCACTCCCCCAACTCCACCAGCAACTCCCCCACCCGAATCCCCCCAAACTCCCCCGGACACCCCGCCAGATTCCGCCGCGCCCGCGCCATCAGCGAACAAGCTCCCACCACATTCCCCGTCGAATGATGATGCAACGCCACCGCCGCCTGAATCAGCCCCTGCAGAAATCGCTTCTCCATCCCATGCGACTCGCGCCACACGTCCTCCCAAACCTCATGCGCGTCATAGAACTCCCGCGCATTAAAATGCCGAATCCCCGACTGATACCGCTCCCCATTCCTCAGAGTCATGCCGTGATTCTACGTTCAGACTGAAAGATTGTGGTGCCGCCTCGGTAAATCCGCTGGAAGCCCTCCCGCGCCGAATAGAAACATGAATGGATGTCTTGCCCGAGTGGGACGGACACTCCTGTCCGTCCAGGTTTTGACTTTGCTTCTGATCTTCAACCGATGTGACGGCCCTGCCCTGGGCGCAGTCGAAGGCCCCCCGCCCGCGACGCAGGCCCGCAAATTCTTGCATATTGACAACTTCTCTCCCTGCTGGGACACTGCTCGTCCATCGCGATTGCCCGCGGTTCCCCCCGCCGCAATCACCGACAAAGAAGTCGAAGCGCCACCTCGATGTGGCGGGGAGCCACCATGCGCCGCTTTTTCCAAACCACTCTGGGCCTCCGGTCCTTCGCATTCCTCACACTGTTGCTCGCGGGATTCTCTTCGCCCGTCCTGGCCGGAACCACCATCCACGTCCCCGCGGACCAGCCGACCATCCAGGCAGGCATCAACGCCGCCGTCAACGGAGACACAGTCCTGGTCTCCCCCGGCACGTATTACGAAAACATCAATTTCAACGGCAAAGCGATCACGGTAAAGAGCGCAAGCGGCCCGGCAGCGACGATCATCGACGGCTCCAACGGCTACTCTCCCGTGGTGACGTTCTCGAGCGGCGAGACGCTCAAGTCCGTTATCGCTGGTTTCACGATCCGAAACGGTTATCCCAATATTTCGCTTTCGAGTTCTTCGGCGACGATCAAAGGCAACGTCATCGGGAACACTGCTGCTTACTATATTGATGGCATCGATGTGTACTCCGGGGGCGCCGTCATTCAAGGCAATCTGATCACGGGCAATGGGAATGGCATCTATACAACCTTCGACACAGGTATCCAGATCCTCGGCAACATTGTTGCGCGCAATAACAATCTGGGCATATCCCTCGGCGAAACCACTGGGTCTGAGATAGTCCAACAGAACACGATTCTCAAGAACAGCAACACCGGTTTTATCTTCCAGCCCAGTACCAGCAGTTCCAACGCTTCCGTCATCCAAAACCTGATCGAGCTGAATTATTTGGGCGCCGTCCTCTACTCTCCTTTCACTCTTGTTAGCAATACGATCGTCAATAACAGCTCTAGCAGTTGCTGCGTTGGAGATGGAAGTGAAGTTACCGCCTATACGATCGATGCCAACGTGACTATGCAGAACAATCTGATCGTGGGCACGGGTGTATTACCCGCCTTTTCCTGCGGTACGTATACTGCGACTCCCGTATTCACCAATAACGACGTTTTTTCGGTCAACAGTTCAGCTTACGGCGGCTCTTGCTCCGATCAGACCGGAACCAGTGGCAACTTTTCCGCCGATCCTGTTTTTGTCGACAGCCTGACTGACAATCTCCACATTCAGGCCCAATCGCCCGTCATTGGCGCCGGCATCAACACAGCTCCCCAAGAGCCCAACACGGACTTTGACGGAGATAACCGCATCCTCGGGGGAACCATCGACATTGGCGCTGATGAATACTCAGCCCAGCCCCGCTTTACTGTGTCTTCCACCCTCCTGAACTTCAGTCCCCAGGACGTCAGCACCACCAGCGCTCCCCAGGTTGTGACAGTCTCGAACAACGGCAAGACGGCAGTCTCTTTCGGTCTGATCGCCGCCGGACCCAACTTCTCCCAAACGAACAACTGCGGTTCCTCGCTTGCCGCAGCTTCGAGTTGTCAGATCTCCGTCAGCTTTGCTCCCCTTGCCGGCGGCCAGATCGAGAGCATTCTCGGCCTGTTTACCACTGCTACCCTCAACCCACAAACCGTGGAACTGGTGGGGACCGGCCTCGCTCCGCAAATGCAAATTTCCTGTTGCTACTATTTCTACAATCAGGTTGTCGGAACGACCAACACGCAGACTCAAACCATTTCAAACACGGGCCAAGCTCCCCTGCTGATCAGCAGCATCGTCTATAGCGGACCGACGGACTTCGTCGAAACGAACAATTGCCCGATTGCGCCGAATTCTCTGGGTGTGGGCGCCTCCTGCACCCTGACCGTCAGCTACACTCCGACCATAGCGGGATCGGAGAACGGCACGATCACTGTGACCAGCAACGCCGGTACTCCGCAGACTATCTACCTCAACGGTTCCAGTGTCAGCGCTGGAAATCCCGTCTTATCACCCACATCCCTCACATTCCCTTCTACCCTAATTGGCCAGACCAGTGCCTCCCAGACCTTGACGCTCACGAACACCGGTACCGGCGTTCTCGGCATCACCTCGATCTATTCCTATGGAGATTTCCCGCAGACCAACAACTGTCCAACCAGTCTGGGTGTCGGCGCGAGTTGCACCTTCACCGTTACCTACACTGCCGGCGTGCAAGGCACCGAGTATGGCAACCTCTATGTCTACACCGACAGCGCAAGCTACCTCGCAACTGCCTCCTTCACCGGGACCGGAACCGCCCCCGCTCCCACCATCACTTCGCTGTCTGTCACCAACGCGCCTGCTGGCGCCGCCGACACGTTCATCGTCATGACCGGCACAGGCTTCGTAAACAGCTCTCAAGTTCTGTGGAATGGAAATCCCCTGACCTATTGCTGCATCAGCATCCTCGGTAGCACCCAGATCTACCTGACGATTCCCGCCTCCGATCTGCTCACAGCCGGCACAAACCAGATTTCTGTTTCGACCCCTGCTCCCGGCGGCGGTACTTCGAACGCGATCCCGTTCCCCGTGTTTACCCCCTTCAACTACGCCGTCGAATCCGCGCCTTACAACTATCGTGGAATTGTCGGCACGAATCTGAACATGTCCACGGGCTACGCGGCGGTGATTACGTCTCCCTTCCCGATTCAGTATGGCGGCGGCAGCTATACCACCCTCAGCGTCGGATCGAGTGGCACCGTCTCCTTCAGCTATTTCGCAAACCAATTCAATTCGACGATTCCGGTTTCTCTGACAACCACACTCGTGGCACCGTTCTGGACCGGCCTCTATCCCTTTGGCACCGGCAATAACAACAACGTCTTCTGGGAGGTCATTGGCTCCGCGCCCAACCGCCAGCTGGTCATCGAATGGAGAAACGTCGGTATCTGTTGCGAGACCACCAACACCGTGAAGTTCGAAGCCGTATTCTTCGAGGGCAACGGCAACGTCCTGTTCAACTATGCGGACACTGTCTTCGGAGGCTCCTATTCCAACAACGACAACGGAGCCACCGCCACCGTCGGGGTTCAGGTCACTCCCACTGTTGCCAACCAGTTCAGCTACGATCAGGCATCGCTCTCCAGCAAGACCGCGCAACTCTGGTATCCCAACAATCCCGGCGCAACGCTTTCCACCAGTAGCGTTTCTTTCGGATATCACCAGGTCGGCACCTCCACACTGGCCCAGGCTCTGACTCTCACCAACGGCGGAATCGCGCCGCTGAACATCTCCAGCATCGCCACCAACAATCCCGACTTCACCGAAACCAACACCTGCGGGACGACGCTGGCCTCGAACCAGAGCTGCTCGATCCACGTCTTCTTCAAGCCCAGCCAGCCCACCACCGAGACCGCAACCCTCACGATTACGGACAATGCCACAAACTCTCCGCAAACCGTTTCCCTCACCGGAACCGGCACGGTTACATCGACCGTCGTCTATCCAATTCTGGTGAACTTCGGAAGCGTCACCGTGGGAACCGTCGGCACCGCGCCCGTGACGCTGGCCAACGCCAGCAACACTCCGCTGACCATTCAGCAGATCACCACCTCGCCCTCGGTCTACACCGCAACCAACAACTGCGGCAAGTCCCTGGCTCCAGGCTTGAGCTGCACAGTCACGGTCAACTTCACTCCCACCCAGAAAGGATCCGTGCAGGGCAAGCTTTCCATGGCCCTGAACGGAAAAGCCGCTAAGGTGGAATCATCCCTAACCGGCTCGGGCCAGTAAACACGTACCGACGGACGCATTCGTCCGTCCGGCTCAAATTGTCATCCTGAGCGAAGGAGCGCGATTCGCTTTTTGAATCGCGCTCCGTAGTCGAAGGATCCCTACACCCTACGTGAGACCCGTGGCCTCAAAGTGAAGGCCACCGCCCCCAAGTCGGCGAGATGCCGGGGGCTGCGGCCGATTTCCACGCCCCGGCGAATACCGTTGAACAGAAAAAAAGATCGCCGGCAGCAGTTGCTGCCGGCGACCAAAGTTTGAGAACTGTTACTCCGCGCTCAGACTATGCAACCTTCCGTCCTCCGCTCGTGTCGCTCTTGCCCGGATCGGATTTCGCTTCTTTCGTAAAAGAGAGATTTTGGCCTCTCGCCTCTTCCGCGACCTTTCGTCTCTTCCACCGGTTGTAAAGCGGGACCCCTGCGCCGATGAGGAGCACCACCACGATAATCGAAACTATCATCACTGCGGACTTGCCTGCGGACTTGCTCGTAGAGGCCGTTGTAGCCGGTGCAGCCGGAGTGCTGGCAGTCTCCGGAGGCGGTCCGAACGAGGTGGGTTTATTTGCCTCCGCGACCGGAGTGCTGGCAGGCTCAGCCGGCGCAGGCGCGGCAGCGGGTGTTGCTGCCGGTTTGTGCGGGCGTGCTGCCGTCCGCGTTCGCGGAGCAGCGGCGGCCGCAGCCGGTGCGCTCGCAGTCTCTACCGGCGTGCTGACCGTCGCAGCCGGTGCAGCGGCGGCAGGAGCTGTGCTGATCGTTGGCGGAGGCGTGCTCACCGTCGCATCGGGTGCAGGTGTCGCAGCGGCAGCGGGAGCAGGACGTTCGATGACCGTCTCCGGAGGCGTGCTCACACTCGCATCGGGTGCCGCAGCAGTAGGTGCCGCAGCAGTAGGTGCCGCAGCAGTAGGTGCTACGGCAGCAGGTGCTACGGTAGCCGGCGCTACAGCAGTTGCGGCAGGAGGTGTGCTGACTGTCTCCGCAGGCGTACTAACCGTCGCGGCGGGTGTTGCTGCCGCAGGAGGTGCGCTGACCGTCTCCGCAGGAGCGCTGACAGCTGCAGCCGGTGCAGCCGCTGCCGCCGAGCAGTGTGTAGAGATCATGTGCAATGCGCTGACAGCAATGCTGTTCTCAGCAGTGCCTTTCTGCGCGGTGAGGTTTACGTCCTGGCCCACATACGCCTTGAGATCAGTACCGCTGGTAGTGATCTTGAAAATCTTGCCCGTGTTGTCTTCTGCAACGGTGTAGTTGCCGTCCGAGCCGCTCAGGCATCCTTTAACGTTCATCTGGTCGGCATTGCCGCTCGTCGCGGGAGTCTGTGCAAACCCCATCGCGACCAGCAGTGCCGGTACAACGATCAGCAGGAATACTCTCTTCATAGAATCCTCCTAGAAGTCCCGCCTTGCGGCGGTCTGAATTCCGCTTGGGTTTGATTGTGCTTCCGATTTCTCTTGTCGATTCTCGCGCGTGCAGGGTCCCGGCCGGAGAACTTGGAGCATGCCAAGTGAAACTACACAACCGTACTGCGTAACAATCCGCCTGTCTGATCCAAACCGCTCACATTCCCAACAAATGTAGGGACGACCATGTGGATACGAACACGCGGAGATGAACATGTGGAGATGAACACTCTTGTCCGCCGCTGCGACGTGTCATCCTGAGCGAAGGAGCGCGATTCGCTTTTTGAATCGCGCTCCGCAGTCGAAGAGCCTGCCCTGAGCTTGCCGAAGGGATCCCTACCCGCTAATCGGCACCTGCCGTTTCAAAAGACCCTCGACGAGGGGAAAACGGTCAAAAAGCCCGAAAACCGCAAAATCCCAAAATTCCTGTCAAGCCCCCAAACCACCCCAATTCCCCCCAACCCAATCTTTCTAAACCAAATACAAAGTCCAAAAAATGTCCAGTTTACCCCCTCCAACTTGATAAAATAAAAATATAGAGACAAAAACCACGCGGCCCACCAGGCCGCGTTTTTTATTCTCCAATTTCAGTCCAGGCATTCATAACAATGAAAAATCCAGGGATGTACATCCGCCACCCCAAGGCGCGGGGCGAGTGGGCGGAGCTGCGTTTCATGACCCGTGCCACCGAACTCAACTTCATCGTCGCCAAGCCCTGGGGAGACTCCGCCCCCTTCGATCTCGCCCTCCTCTACCGCCGCCTCTTCGTCCGCGTCCAGGTCAAATGCACCATCTTCCACCGCGGCAACTCCTACAAATGCCACCTCGACTCCAACGGAGTCCCCTACCGCCCCGACCAAATCGACTTCTTCGCCGCCTACGTCATTCCCACCGACACCTGGTACATCCTCCCCATCAAAGCCACCAACCACCAGCCCGACATCCTCCTAACCCCGCACAGCAAGACCGCCAAGTACGAGAAATACAAAGAAGCCTGGCACCTCCTGAAACGCTGATAAGCGGTGGAAGAGCGGCTCACCCGCGACTGCTGCGGGATGACAGACCGCATCAGCCGCGGAGCGGCGCAAGAATGCAGCCCACGGCGTAAGCCGTGGGGGCGGCGCCCAACCCTCAACCAAGCCCCGGAGGGGCGAAAGAAACTAATCCCAAATATATCGCTCATCGTACGCAACGTTGTTCTTCTTGAGGAACGCAACAAACTCCTCCTGAAACGAATGCTTCTGATGATGCTCTTCCTGTTCGGCGATATATTTCGTGACCGCCGCGACATTCGATTCGCTCACGCTGAAGACACCGTATCCGGTTTGCCACGCGAATTTTGTGTTCCATTTTTCATGCACCCAGCGCGATGAATTCGCTTTCACCACCCGCGCGATCTGCGCACAAGACTGAGCGGGCCGAATCCGCACCAGCATGTGCACGTGGTCGGCCGTGCCGTTGACGATAAGCGCCGTCCCGTCCATCTCCCGGATGATCCCGCCGAGATACGCAAACAGATCCGCGCGCAAATCCGATTTGATCAAGGGCCGTCGTCCGTGTGTCGAGAAGATCATGTGAAGCAAGATGTTGCCCGATGTGTGGGACACGATTCTTTCGCCCCTCCGGGGCTTGGTGATCTTTGTATCGCCGCCACCCACGGCTTACGCCGTGGGCTGCATTCTTCCGCCGCTCCGCGGCTGCATGGTTGCCGATGAAGGCGTCCGCGGCGAACTCGTCCGTACCGTGACTGGTGCGCGCCGCGAAGTCGTGCATGCCGGGACTCGTGCGTGCCGTGAACCCGCGCGTGCCGCGAACCCGTGAACCCGCGCGTACCGGGAACCTTTCCGTGCTGCGAACTGTCGACCTGCGTTCTCTGCGCGCTGATCCGTCGACCTCCGATTGTCTGGATGAAGTAAATGAAAGCGCGGTGACCGATGTCACAAATGTCGCAATTCAAATCCAAATCGGGAATCAAAATCGTCCCGCCTGTGCCGACACGCGCCGCATCAGCCCTTCGAGCCCCCAGCTCCGAAGGAGCGAAAGAATGCAGCCCACGGCGCAAGCCGTGGGAAGCAGACCCACACCCCCCGCACAAGCCCCGGAGGGGCGAAAGAAACGCACTTGAAGTCAAATATCGGCCGTGCGGGGACAAGATCGGACCTGTGACGTGCAGGAGAAACTCGGGTGCCCCGTTTCTCGCGTCCTTTGCGAGAAGCGGGAAAGTACGCCGACATCAACACGACCCGGGAAGGAAAGAAACCGGGAAGGGCACGACTTCAGTCGTGCCGCCAACCAGCACCAACTTCCCCGGGTTCAGCCGCGGAGCGGCGCAAGAATGCAGCCCACGGCGCAAGCCGTGGGGGCAGCGCCACAAATCCCAACCAAGCCCCGGAGGGGCGGAAGAAACGCCCTTCGAATCAAACATCGGCCGTGCGGGAACAAAATCGGAAGCCGCAACGTTTGGGAGAAACTCGGGTGCCCCGTTTCTCGCGTCCTTTGCGAGAAGCGGGAAGTTCGCCGACATCAACACGACCCGGGAAGGAAAGAAACCGGGAAGGGCACGACTTCGGTCGTGCCGCCAAGCCGCACCAACGTCCCCGGGTTTAGCCGCGGAGCGGCGCAAGAATGCAGCCCACGGCGCAAGCCGTGGGGGCAGCGCCACAAACCTCAACCAAGCCCCGGAGGGGCGAAAGAACCTAATCCCAAATATATCGCTCATCGTACGCAACGTTGTTCTTCTTGAGGAACGCAACAAACTCCTCCTGAAACGAATGCTTCTGATGATGGTCCTCCTGATCGGCGATATATTTCGTGACAGCTGCAACATTCGATTCGCTCACGCTGAAGACCCCGTATCCGGTTTGCCGCGCGAATTTTGTGTTCCATTTTTCATGCACCCAGCGCGATGAATTCGCTTTCACAACACGGGCGATCTGTGCAGAAGATTGAGCGGGGCGAATCCTCACCAGCATGTGAACGTGGTGCCGTTGATGATCAGCGCTGTTCCGTCCATCTCACGCACGATCCCGCCAAGATACGCGAACAGATCAGCGCGGAAATCCGGTTTGATCAACGGGCGCCGGCCGTGCGTGGAGAAGATCATGTGGAGCAAGATGTTTCCTGAGGTGTGGGACACGATTCTTGCGCCCCTCCGGGGCTTCGCTATTCCTTATCCGCGCCACCCACGGCTTGCGCCGTGGGCTGCATTCTTGCGCCGCTTCGCGGCTGACCCGACGCGGTTTATGCAGTCGCGCTCGATCATCTTCGGCGACTTCCGGTTTTGAAAGCGGTGACCGATGTCACAACCGCCCATATTTCGCGGGTTTCGGGGGACCATTTTGGTAAACTTACGCATTTTTCAAATTCCCCCTTGCAATTTTTCGGATTCATCTGGTATAAACAATTCACCGAGAGCAGATGTGTGGCAGCCGGTCGTAGTTTGTTTGAATCTCTCGTGTCCGCCCGGCATCTAAGTTTTCAGAGAATGCAGAGTTCTCAATCGTCCCGGCCACGGGACTTGATTCGGAAACACCAGTAGGTTTCTGAAGGGTACCTTCAAAGCAAGGACCTCCAACGCAAGTTCTTTTCTCAATTTTCTGCCTTCCGCTTCGGCGTGCGCTGAGAAATCGGTGCGTTGTAGATCCAAAGCGGAAGGCCATACCGTTGCGCGCTGTTAAAGAGCGGGCAAGGTTTCAAAGTGATAAGGTTCCAAGGCTTCAAAGACCTTGAAACTCTGAAACCTTGAGACTTTGAAACGTCTCCCCAGTCCCCGCGTCCGACTCGGCACTTTCACAATGTGGAAATCATGTGTAAATGCTGTGGGATGTGCAGGTTGACAGGGTTTCGCGCGAACGATATGGTTAATAGGTTTCGAGGACAGCCGGATTCACTCTAGTAGTGAGTCCGTCTAGAACGAAGGCGCGCCGCTCAGGCGGAAGGCGATTCGATCTTTGACAACTCGGTTGAACGTGCCAGTCGTGAGAGAGCGGATTCGGGCATTAGTCCGAAACGATCTCACAAGATAGATCACCGTGAACTTCTACTTGCTCTTCGGAGCAGGGCGGAGGCTGAACGGTGACGCCATCCCGCGCTGTTGAAACCAGAGCAGCTTTTGCAAGTTGCTTCGGATGTGCGGCGATGGCAGTCTGCCAACTACCCGTCGGCAGACATCAGGTTTCAAACGAGAGTTTGATCCTGGCTCAGAATCAACGCTGGCGGCGTGCCTAACACATGCAAGTCGAACGAGAAAGTGGAGCAATCCATGAGTAAAGTGGCGACCGGGTGAGTAACACGTGACTAACCTACCTTCGAGTGGGGGATAACCTCGGGAAACCGAGGCTAATACCGCATAACATCGCAAGATCAAAGCAGCAATGCGCTGGAAGAGGGGGTCGCGGCTGATTAGCTAGTTGGCGGGGTAATGGCCCACCAAGGCTAAGATCGGTATCCGGCCTGAGAGGGCGCACGGACACACTGGAACTGAAATACGGTCCAGACTCCTACGGGAGG
>PLBY01000128.1 GCA_003134655.1 Acidobacteriaceae bacterium | reverse complement strand
TTCGGCGCGTTGCTCTTTGAGGCGGAGTTCTTTGGCGTATTGTTCGTCGACTTGTTCGAGGGGCGGGGTGGGATAGTCGGGGATCTCTTTGACCATGCGGTCGGAGTGGAGTCCGAAGTTGACGCGGCGTGCGTTGCGGACGGCGGTGTTGAGGGCGCGGAGGATGAGTTCGGCGCGTTTGATTTCGATGGTGCCGAGCAGCAGGGCGTTGATGGTTTCCATGAGGGCGACCTGGATGGACTCTTCGTCCTCGAGGAGGGCGGCGTGGCGGATGCGGGAGGCGGGGTAGCGGACGGTGCGAAGCATGCGCTGGTGGAAGTAGCAGAACTGCTCTCCGCGGAGAGCGGGGGAGCCGCAACGGACGCCGGAGACTTTGATATGAGTACAGGATTTGACGTTTGCCATAAGTTGGTTGGTCCTCTCGACAATTTTTTTGTAGTGTGGCGCTAAGATCTTGGCAGCAGGGGAGTTAGGGGCGTAGTGCAGGACGAGGTCCGCGTATAATCTTGGAAAGATTGGACTTGCGACTAAATTCTTGAAAATAAGGGGCTTAATGCTGGCGCGGACATCTGCGAGCGATCTCTGGCGGGCAGGCGAGGTGGTCTGATCGGGGTTTGCGGACGGACGAATGCGTCCGTCGCTACGTGGGGTGGGGGAGGGGTTGGGAGTGCGCTCGGGCATACTCCCAATTTGGACTGTGGAGATTTCTCAGTAAAGGTCATCCGTCACAAGAATGAAATAAAGTTCTGTGGAAAACTTGGGGGGCTGGGAAGTTAAACCCGCTTCTCTCGCAAGAGGCGCGTAGGGCGTCGGGGTGCATCCCCGGAATTAATCGGCGGGGAAACGCTGGGCTAGCCCCACCATCTCCTACTTTTCCGACGCGTCCGTACTTGGGACGTCTGGATCGGAGCATACGTCGAGAGCGTCGTTGGCGCTTGGATCGAAGTAACTGGACTGGGCAAGAGCCGTTATCTGGAACGTTCTGCGGCTCTGGTCGTTCACATCACGTCTGACGAGGCCGCGCTCCGCTAGGGTTTTTCCTCTACGACCTACGAGTTGGTAGGACTTGTCCAACTCCGCAGCGATTTCTCCGGCGTACATTGGACGCTTTTCAGACTCGAGAGTCTGAAGAATGCCTAGTTCCGTCGGAGGCAGAAGAAGTTCGGGGGCGACCGCATTCAGAATTGACGCATATTTTTTTGACAGATTTGTGACCGAGCACGTGCCGGTCTTGCAGGTTGGGCATCGCATATCGAAGACTTTGAGTGCTTCTAGCTTCTCGATTTCATGTGTTGCCCCGCAATTCGCACAGCGGATTTCCTGATTTTGCCGCATGAACTGCCGGAGGATGGACGTACAGTCGAAAATCCGTTCTACGAAATAGAGTCGTTGTTCGCGTTTACCTGTGGGGCGACCGAAGGTTATCGCGAATTTCTCGCACAGGCCGAAGTTCAGCGCGTACACAGCCACCTTACGGCCGTCCCGATCGCTCATTTCATAGTATTTAGTAACAAAGAAATTCAGTTCAAGTGTGGTCAAGAGCGATTCGAGTTCAACGGCAACATGGAAGTGGCTCGTCGGCGGTGTGCCAGAAAAATCACGCAGCACGGCGGAATCGCGATGACGCTTGAGATCCCGCGCTCTGCGAACCAGGGATTCGAGGAGTTCCTTTAGGCTGAAAATTGATGCTCGTTCTCCAAAGCCTTCGTGTAGGAATTTGCTTATCTTAAAGTAGGACTCAACTTTCTCCTCGTAGTATCGGGCCGCCGCGTCACGAATGGCCCTGAGACCGATAGTGTTTCCATAGATGAGATGTGATTCATGAAGGTAGTAGAGGAGATATCCGAGCGTGCGAGGGTTGCCCATGGACGCATAGAACAGCACCCGCCATAGGTTTTCATCTTCAGCCTCGGCAAATGGTGCGAGTCCGCAGCTCGCGAAGTGATTCAAGCGTCCAGTCACTAGTCGCTTAGTGAAGTCGATCGCCTTTTCCTCCATCGCAGAAACGTCAGTGGTGCCGTAAAGCCTATACAGGTCTAGGTAGATTTCGTCTATCTTCGTTTTGTCAATCTGGCCGTAATAGACGCGATGAGGGTAGGCGGCAACTTTGAATTTGATTAGTTCTTCTGACCAGTTATTAAGGGGTGCCAGCAAGGTATCGACAACGACAGCCATCGCATCCTCGGGGAGTTCTGAAAAGTCATCCACGAAGACGTACAGATGTTTGATTCCAACGCTGCTCAGGGCGGCCTTCAGGCGAAGTAAGACCTCTTTAATATTGAAAACTCGCATGAGGACGTCGCCATACTTCACTTCGCCAGAGACTCTCAACTCCGATTGTTCATGCGCTCCTAGAGATCCTTTTATCGAAGGTGTCGCTCCCAAAGATGCCTCTAGGGCTGCGCTTGTGTCGGCCCCTTGCTTCTCCTCATGTGGTGTCTTGCATTACCTCTCGCCGGATCCCAAGTACGCTCGTGAATTCGGCTGCATCTGCCTTCTCAATCAGATCATCGAGTGATTCGAACAACTCATCCGCGGACCCAGTGAATGCATTCTTTACCCATTCCCAGGCTGATTCCTTCAACTTCTTTGTGATCTCGTCTTTGATCTCAGTAATGACTGATTTTATGAACGCCCGATAGAGGCGAAGCTTTCTAATCTCTCCCGAGGCCAGCGTATCCGGCCCAAGTTCGGCGAGGAGGGAGGGGTCCGTTGAGGAGGCCTCGAATACCGTCTTGATATCAACGTAAGCCGACGCGTATCCATTCATGTGACGCAGTTCGTATTGGACACGCTGAAAAATCGTGGATTTACCAGTCCCCTTTCGGCCGATTAAGAATGTCGTATTCGGTTTCAAGACGGTGTGAAAGACGTGGTTCGCAGGTAGGGGGTCGACGTATAAATCCTTAATCAGGGATTTCTGATTCTCGTCCTCAAGTTCGGCACGTCGGTAAAGTTTGAGCGACTGTGCGGCGCTCCGGAAGCCTTCAAGCTGGTCATTGGTCCAGGGAGTAGTCATAGGTCGTGTTCTCCGGTTCGTGGTGCGGTGGGGGCTAAGGAGTGGGGAGGGCGGCGAGGGTCGGACTTTTGGCAGAGGCGAGGTCAGAGTCAAAACCTGGACGGACGAGGCGTCCGTCCCTCCACGAGCATCGTGAGTGCAGGGATCCTTCGACTGCGGTTGGTCTTTGCGCTTGGCGCGCAAAGACCAATCCTCGCTCAGGATGACAACTATAAAAGATGGCAACTATAAAAACAGATGCTTCGCTCGCCGACGTGCTCCGCTCAGGATGACAAGTCGCGGTAGCGCGGCCAGGATGAGGCCAGCCCCTCCGATTTCAGGTAGAGTAAATCGGGTTGGGGTGTGTCATGCAATTGAAGCCTTTCCTGCTGGACATGTGGCTGGACAACTACGAGCACGACATTGAATTCAACCTGGCGGCGAGTACGGGGCCGACGTGGACAGTCAATGCCCTGTTGAACCTTGCGGGCGAGGAAGAGCGGCAGCGGTTCCTGAATCATGAATTGGTCTATGGCCGGGTGGCGGGGGCCGACGGATTGCGCGAGGCGATCGCGGAGATGCACGGGGTGAGTGCGGAGTGCGTGCAGATCGTGACCGGCGCTTCGGAGGCGCTGGTCGTCCTGATGTGGTTGGCGGCTGAGCCGGGAGCCAACGTAATCTTGCCTCGGCCTGGATTCGCAACCTTTTCTGCGCTGCCCGAGTCGCTCGGGATCGAGACCCGCTTTTACGGGATACGCAAGGAAAACAACTTCAGCATCGACGTGGAAGAGATCAAGAAGCTGGCGGATGCAAGAACCAAGCTGGTCCTGTTGAACAGCCCGCACCACCCGACCGGGGCGACGGTGAGCGATGCGGAGATGGAGAGTCTGCACGAGTTTACGTCGGGGCGCGGCATCCAGCTGGTGAATGACGAGGTCTATCACCCGATTTACCACGGACGAGAGACGAAATCGGCGTCGCGCCTGCCACATGCGACGGTGATCCACGATTTCTCGAAAGCCTTCTCTCTGCCCGGCGTTCGTACCGGATGGATGATTGAACATGACCGAAAACGCCGGGAACGCTACTGGAATGCCCGCGCCTATTTTTCGGTCTCGAACAACACCGCCGGAGAGATGCTGGCGGAGATTGCGATGCGGAAGCGCGACATCGTTCTGCAGAGGACGCAGGAAGTGGCCAGCCGCAACCTGGAGCGGCTGGACGGCTTCATGGCCGAGCATCGCGAGATTGTGAACTGGATCCGTCCCCGAGGCGGGATGACCGCATTTCCGTGGCTGGTCCACAGCGAGAACGCACGGCCTTTCTGCCAGGCGGCTGCCGAGAGAGGGATTCTGCTGGCTCCGGGAGATTGTTTCGAGGTGCCGTCCCACTTCAGGTTGGGCTTTGCAGCGAGCGGCGAAGAGTTCCCCAGAGCACTGGACCGGCTGGGAGAGTTCGTAAAGAGCTGGCCGGCGAAGATGGTGAATGGCGTAACGGTGTAGTGCCTGGCCGCCTGGTCACTGGCCTTTCTGGACGCCTTCGGGGCATGGAATAACGTGATCCCGGCAGCGGGGGCTGCTACCATTGCCGCATGTTCAATTTCGGAAAACCGAAAACAGTTGGCGACTGGATCGTGCACATCGCGGGGGCCATCGTGGCGGTATTCCTTGTCTGGTGGATGCTGCGGATGTACGTACTGTGAGTGCCTGATATCGCTGTGGCTGATGGGCCATAGCACTCAACCGCCTGCAAGAGTCAATGCTCGCCATACGAGCAACGGTCCACACGGGTTTCTCGTGGGGGGTAGGGATCCTTCGACTACGCACGCCGGCTCGCTTCGCTCGCCGACGTGCTCCGCTCAGGATGACAAACCTTATTTTCCTGGAGTTAGGACTGCTTGCGTCGTGGGGACCGGCAGTTCGTCGCCGCGGAAGAATTTGGCTTTGTCTTTCGATCCTTCCTTCGCGTCGGCTGCTTTCATCTCCGGCATGGCTTCGTAGGGCTTGGAGTAGTCGTTGGCGGCGTTCCAGAACAAGAAGCCGATGCCACCTTTATCCTTGGCGGTCTCGACTTGCACCTTTATATATTCGGGCGAGTAGGTCTTGGTGCGCCAGTGGAAGGCTTGCAGCCAGGGGCGGATGACCACGCCGGAGCCTTTGGTGATGAGTTCGAAGCGGTCCATGGACTCGCCGATAAAGTGCGCGGGCTCGTCGCCGGGGTGGGCGATGTTGTCCATGCCGAAGAAGTGCGAGGGGTAGATCATGGGGCTGAGGACGTCGCAGTAGTGGGCCATGCCGACGATGTCCTGTCCGGTATGGGCGAGGTCGACGGGGCGCTGCCAGGCCATCACGCCGAAGACGTCGAGGGAGAAGAGGGCGCCGGTGGGGTGGATCTCGGCGTAGGCCTTCTTGAGGAATGCGGTGATGACGTCGCTGCGCTGGGGGCCTCGGGGGGCAGGCTTGGCGGCGACGGGGCACGGTCCCTTTTGGACCTGCGGTGCGTCGGTGGCCTCAGTTGCGCCCTTCTTCTTGTGGTGCTTCGGAACTGGGATCGCGCAGGTGGAGTCGGTGCTCACCGCGGCTTGGGTCTCCGGCTGCGTTGGTTCTGGCTGGTCTTTTTGGTAGACGAACTGGGCGTCTTTCTGGTCGCCTTCGGCGGGGAAGCGGACGTAGTCGAACTGGATTTCGTCGGCTCCTAATTGGGCTACGTATTTCGCCAGAGCAATGTTATAGTCCTGCACCTTGGGCTGGGAGGGATCGGTCCAGACGAGTTT
Organism: Acidobacteriaceae bacterium; assembly: GCA_003134655.1. Classification (GTDB taxonomy): domain Bacteria; phylum Acidobacteriota; class Terriglobia; order Terriglobales; family Acidobacteriaceae; genus Sulfotelmatobacter. The sequence goes on along the minus strand of PLBY01000128.1, from coordinate 27,080 downwards.
GCCGTTCTCGCGCCAGGCTTGCTTGTTCTGGCGGGACTGGACGGCGAGTTCGGGATGCGCGACCACCAGGCGCTCGTCGCGGAAGATGGCGATACGGGCGATGGCGTGCATGTTCTGCTGGTGGAGGAAGCGTACAAGTTTCGCGACGTCGTGGATGTAGACCTTGTGCTCGCCGAGCAGCGGGTGCTCGAAGGGGATGGTGACGCTGCCGTCGGAGTCTTTGATATCGAAGACCACGGCGTTGCCGCCGACTTCACGCCAATGCTTGATGATGCGGAGTCCGTGATCGCTGCCGGCCATGATGCCGGTGAGGTAGATGGCGCGGACTTCGAAATCCTTGGGAACAGCGATGGTCTTCTCGGTGACGGGCGCGGAGAGGACTCCGGGGATGACGATGTTTTCGTTGGCTTTGAGGATGTTGCTGGTGTCGGACTTGTGGTTCACGGCGCGGATGGCGCTGGCCAGCTCGGAAGACGTAAGGTAGCTGGTCTTGCCGAGGTAGTGGCGGGCGATGGTGGGGATGGCTTCTCCGCGCTTGGCGGTGTAGATTTCGGTGCCGGGAGCGGCGATGGGTTTGGGTTCGGGGAGCGGCTTGGCCGTGTCGGGGACCGTCGCTTTGACGGCGTGTAGATGTGAGGCCTGCGCGGGCTTGGCTGTTTGGGCTTCCGCGGTGAAGTTGGATGAGTGCGAGCCTATCAACCATGCGGCGACGGCGAGAAAGAGACAGGAGAGTGCAGTGATGAGGCGAACAGACAAAAGGCGCAAAGTTCCTCCGCGAAAAACCTACCCTGATTCGATAGTAGCCGTGGGTGGGGTGGAGGGCTAGTTACGTGTGGAGTAACACGGTTGGTGGAAGTACTCAGTACTCGGTACTCAGTACTCAGTTGCGGACTGGGACGCTCGGCTTCGCCGTCGCTTGGACGGCCGAGGCGGCCGTCGCCACAGAAGTCGCGGGCGTTCTGGGTACTGAGTACTGGATCGCTTGGCTTCGCCATCGCCCACGGACGAATGCGTCCGTCGCCACGTGAGTACTGCCGTTACCGGTAAAGGTTCCTTCCTTGATGGTGCAAAGTATTTCTCTTTGGGGATTTGGGGTTCGTGAATAAGCGGTGGGGAATTGGGATTAGGAGGCTCTAAGCCTTGATGGATGTGGGGGTTGGCGATTGTTCGGAGCGTGCGCGAGGCGTGGCCAGCGGGTTGCTTATTTCCTAGGCAACCGGATGCGGCAGGATTCGGGAAGCGGGGGAAGTGAGTAGGGCGCTTCCAGGATGTAGGCAAGGGACGCGGAGTTAAGCCTACGAAGTCCGGAAATACATAGAGAAAGGCCGAAGAAAACGGCCTCACGAAAGGGAAAAAGTCCGGGAGCCCCGGGCCACGATCCAATGAGAACGATCATATGAGAACAAACCTGGCAACCGTGCTAGATCCGAACCGTCGCAGCAACGATGCTGGAGAGTTTGATGGCGCCCTGCGCCGCCGCATTGTAGGGCAGGATGCTGCTGTCGAAAAGGTCGTTGAAATCTATCAGATGTTTCTGGCTGGGCTGAACGCGCCGGGACGTCCGGTGGGGAACCTGCTGTTTCTGGGGCCCACGGGATCGGGCAAGACGCGGGTGGTCGAAGCCATGGCCGAGGCTTTGTTTGGGGACGCGCGGGCGTGCATCAAGATTGATTGCGCGGAGTTCCAGCATTCGCACGAGATTGCGAAGTTGATCGGCTCGCCTCCGGGATACTTGGGACACCGGGAGACGCATCCGCTGCTGACGCAGGAAGCGTTGAACCAGTGGTTCACGGAGAAGTTGAAGCTCTCGATTCTGTTGTTTGACGAAATCGAGAAGGCGTCGGATTCGCTGTGGCAGTTGCTGCTGGGGATTCTCGACAAGGCAACGTTGACGTTGGGCGACAACCGGCGCGTGGATCTGTCGCAATGCATCATTATTATGACGTCGAACCTGGGTGCGTCGGAGATGACGAGCCTGGTGGACGGCGGATTTGGATTTGCGCCGAAAGCGGTCGAGGTGGATGAGTCGTTCGATGACAAGATTCAGCGGACGGCGGTGGAAGCGGCGCGGCGCAAGTTTTCGCCGGAGTTCATGAACCGGATCGACAAGACGGTGGTATTCAAGACGCTGCGCGAACAGCATCTGTCGCAGATTCTGGACATCGAACTCGGAATGGTGCAGCAGCGCGTGCTGATGGCTGCGGGCACGAACCAGTTTGTATTCAACTGCACGACGGCGGTGAAAGAGTATTTGCTGAAGGAAGGCACGGATCCGCGGTACGGAGCGCGGCATTTGAAGCGCGCGATCGAGCGGAACCTGGTTTTTCCGCTGGCGAATCTGGTGGCGACGGGGCAGGTGAAACTGGGAGACTTCGTCCGCGTGGACATGGCTTCGGAGAACAAGATGATCTTCGTGAAGGAAGCCGAGAACACGATGGCGCCGGTGCTGCTGGAGCGCTATGGAGCCGCAGTCGCGAATCAGCCGGCTGCGCGGGCAGCGCGGACCGCCGTGAACAATCGCCGCGGGGACTTCGGGACGAGTCCGTCGGTGGCAGAGAGTAAGTAGAGCTACTAGCTGCTAGCTAGACCGAACAAGTTTAGGCTTCTCGCTTGACCGCATCTCGCGAGACGTTCTCACTCGATGGCGCCGGAACCCTTCCGGCGCCTTTTTTTATGGGGCTGGAAAGCGATACACGTGAATGGGCGGGAGCGGTGACATTGCCTTTTTTCGGGGAATGATAATCCAGTTATGTGAGTTATTCGTGGAGGACGACGCTGAGAAGGGAGCTGTGCACTTGCAGGCCGCCGTGGCCGCCGCTGTAGTGGATGAATCCGAGTTTGCGGAATTTGTTCATGAAGAAATTGACGCGGGAGCGGGTGGTGCCCACCATTTCCGCCAGGGTTTCCTGACTCACGTTGGGGACGATGGTCTCGGGGGAATCTTCTTTTCCGAAGCGGGCCAGGATCAGCAGGGCGCGGGCCAGGCGTTTTTCGCTGGAATTGAATAACTGATCGACTAAGTCGGCTTGGGTACGGTTGTTGCGTCCGACGATGTAGGCTACGAAGAGGTCGGAGAACTCGTGCTCCTCGTGAAGCGCTTTGAGCATTTGTTTCTTTTCGATGCGCAGGATCGTGGAGTGGGCAATCGCCGTCGCGGTGGTCAGGCGGATGGGTTGATCGGAGGCAAGGCATCCCTCGCCGATGAAATCGCCGGGGCTGAGCAGCGCGAGGGTGGCTTCCTTGCCTTGCTTGGAAAGCACGCTGAGTTGAACCGCGCCGGTTTGGATGTAGAAGACGGTGTCGGCGCGCTCTCCCTGAGAGAAGATGGCCTGTTTCGGTTCGTAGTGACAGACAGTTTTGCCGATGCCGGCATTCGTCAAGAAGGCTTGCGGATCAAAAGTCCTAACCCGTACCGGGACCTGGCGCTTTGCTGGGGACTTCCGACGCGGTGGCATAAAGACTCCGGAACTCGATGGGCAGTTTCGTTCTGTCTCTACCTATTTGTGCCACGGTACGGTATCGTACATCTAGTAACTTATTCAACCGTATAGTCGCCTGGTACCAAAGACTTACTGGCGGATCATTGGTCGAACCTCGCCAGTCTGACTTTAGTCAGAAGCATTTCGACACGCCTGTGCAGTTTTGAACAGACAAGGTTACGGCGATGCGCTTCACTTGTGAACAGAGAGTGTGGGTTATCCAGGTTGGGGATTCAGTCCGGAAATAGAAAGGGTAGTTCCGCCCGCTCAATTGCCTATATCGCACCCATAGGCGGGACTGTCCAGTGATTGGGAGGTTCCCATGAGTCGAATGTATAGAGGACCACAGAAGATGCTCCTCTGCGTCGACGACAGCCGGGCGATTTTGGATTACGAGCGCCAGTTGTTCGAAGAGTCGGGATACATCGTGGTCACGGTGGAGTCCGCGCGCCGGGGGCTGAGACTGGCGACGTCATTCGCCTTCGACGCCGTGCTTCTCGATTACCACATGCCGGAAATGAATGGGCACGACCTGGCGTCTGAAATCAGGCGTCTTCGACCGGGCACGTTCGTGGTGATGGTTTCGGGCAGCGAGATTCCTGAAGAGACCAGCCGGCTGGTGGATGCAGTGGTCCCCAAGGACGAAGCTGGCCGGCGATTATTGCCGACCGTCGACCGGCTGTGTGGGTTGTTGCCGACTTAGCCCAGAGAGATGTACGCTGCCCTCCCCCCGCCGTCGAGCGGCCCTGCTTCGTGCACTGGCGCGCAGGGCCGCTCGTGCTTCTGACACACAGCGCTTTGGTGGTCTTAGCTCAGCTAACTTAGTTCGCCCAGCGTAGTTCGACGATCTTAAGTTCGACGTTCTTAGTCCGGCAATCTTAAGTCCGGCAATCTTAGTCGACAATCTTAGTTCGGCAATCTTGTCCAGCGATGTTTCGCCCTGCGATCTTACTTCGCGCGATAGACCGTTTTTCCTGCCACCATCGTCCACAATACTTTTGTGTCGCGCATTTGCTCGGGAGAGACCGTGAGCACATCACGGTCGAGCAGGATTAGATCGGCGCGTTTGCCGGGGGCGATGGATCCGATGGAATCGAGATTCATGGCGCGGGCGGAGTTGCGGGTGTAGGCGTAGAACATGGCTTCGCGGGGCATGTCCTGCGAGGGGTCAAGGACGCCTTCTGAGCCTTTGCGGGTTTCCGCCTGATAGATCGCACGGAAGACGTTGGCGGTGGAGACGGGCCAATCGCTGGCACCGGAGATGATGCCGCCGTTGTCGAGGATGGAGCGCGCGGGATATTGCCACTTGTAAACCTCGGGATCGAGGTAGGGCTTCACGATCTCGATGGTGTCGTTGCTGGCCTCGGCCCAGAAGAGCTGCAGAGCACTGATCACGCCGAGTTCGCGGAAGCGGGGAAAGTCTTCCGGCCGGGCGAACTGTTCGTGGGTCAGAGTGTGGGGCAGGGCGGAGTTGCCGTTGGCCTGGCGCGCGGCGGCGATGCCGTCGAGAGCAGCGCGCACGGCGCCGTCGCCGAGGGCGTGCACGTGGATGATGAGTCCCTGGTTGTCGGCGGCGATGCACAGTTCGGCAAATTTTGCGGGATCAAAAAGCAGATCACCGTTGCGGCCCGTGTTTTTATAAGGCTTGCTGAGGTTCGCGGTTTGGGAGGGGAATTCGACCACGCCGTCGGCGAAGATCTTAATGCCGGTGATGTGAAGGTTGGGAATGTTCTTGTAGAGTTCGCGGGTCTTCTGGACGGCAGCGAGTTCGGCTGCGGGATCTTTGGATAAGACTTGAGGGAAGGCGTCCACTTCGGAGGTGAGTTCGCCGTGATCGGCCAGCATTTTGTAAGCCTGCAGGACATCTTCTCTGGCCAGTGGATCGAGCCACGCGGTGATGCCGAGGCTGTAGTTGTATTCGAGAGCGGCGCGGGCGGCGGCGAGCAACTGGGCGGGAGTGGAGCGGGGGAGCAGGGGTTCGATTTTGTCGGTGCCGGCGTCGACAAGGAAGCCGTTGGGCTGGCCGTCTTTATTGATGCCGTAGTAGCTGCGCTCGCCGGGGGAAAGCTTGTTGAGGAAATCGGCGGTGATGCCGGCACGTTGCAAGAGCGTGCGATTGGCCCAGGCGGTGTGGCCATCCATGCCGCGGAGGAGAACACTCTGATTCGCGTAGGCGCCGGAACTGAAGTCGGCGTTGAGGGCATCGGGGTGCGACCAGAAGGCGAGCGGGAGGCCAAGGATTTCGAGGATGTCGCCGCGCATCCCTTTGCCGGATTTTTTCGCGGCTGCGGCAAAGGGAGGGAGTTCGTCGAGGGTGGTAACTTTCTCGCTGGCATCGGCCGCGATCAGGCCGAGGCCGCCGTCGATCGAGTGACTGTGGGAATCGATGAAGCCGGGGAAGAGAGTCTTGCCTTCGAGATCGATGCGCTCGGCGTTGGGCGAGACGGACTTCGCGACTTCCGGGAGGTTGCCGACGGCGAGGATCTTGTCCCCGCGAATGGCAACTGCTGCGGCATAGGGATTCTGCGGATCGGCGGTGAAGATTTTGGCGTGGAAGAGGATGCGGTCGGCGGCATTGTCCTGAGCGTGCAGCAGAGAGGTGGAGAGAAAGAGTGCTGCCGCGAACAGGAGAAGTGTGAAGTGTCCCGATGTGCGTCTCAAGGTTCGTCCCAATCGATCACCCTTTCTGAAGGCGAGCGTAGCTCGAAGCCAAACGGAAAACATACTATACACAAGTTGGCGGGAGCGGCCTGGGGGCGTGGCTTCGGTTGGGAGGCTACAGAATGTCGATTGCGCTCGGCGTGACAGTTCTCGGGGGGAGCGCGCGAGTGGCAGTAGGGATGCTTCGACTGCGCGGCGAGGATCGCTGTGCTCTCCTCGCCGCTTCGCTCAGGATGACAGAGGTGAGTTGTGCTTAGCATCGGTCGCCAGCATGACAGAGGGAGATCCTGACGATGGCAGCGTGCGGTTCAGGCTTCTGGAGGAGCACGCCGCATTAAGCGTGGGAGGAGGATCAGAACCAATCCGTAGAAGAGAAGTGAGACGACGAGGGACGCGGCGTTACCGAAGCGCAAGTCTTCGAACAGTAGCTTGAGAGTGCCGAAGGCGACGGCGGCGTAGGCTACCCAGCCGAGTTCGAGGTGCTTCCAGCGGGAGCCCATGAATCCGAGGGAGAGAGCCAGGGCGCAATTCACGATGGTGCGGACGACGGAGAGGCGCGAGGGGCTCAACTCGAAACGGGTGGCGGCGATCCACACGATGCCGACTACGGCGAGAGCGGCGGTTGCGAAGCCAACGAGAGCGGCAGGAAGCACCCAGAGCAAGCGGCGTCTGGGGTGATCCTGCGATGCTGGGGTGGCTTGCGTTTTCTTGGATCCGAAGATGTAGCAGAGTGCGGCTGAGGTTGCCAGGATCCACACACCTGCATCGGGGACGGCGGGCACGGTTCCGGCAAGAGCGCTGGCAATCCAACTGAGAAGCGACGACGCCAGGGCTGCGGCGGCGAGATAGAACGAGGCGTGCATGCCGAGGCTAAGTTTCCCGGTGCGCGCGTAGAGGAAAGCCGTCGCCACTGCGGCCAGGGACAAGAAAGGCACGCGCAGATTAGGGGAGAGGAGCAGGTAGCTTCCGGCCAGAAGAAGGGCCGCGGCGTAGGTGGCGGAGACGCGCCGGTTGCGGGCAAAGGCTTCTCCGGTGAATCGGGAGAGCGCTCCCCAGTAACAGACTGCCGCCAGCAGCAGGGCAAGAGCGCCGAGAACGGGCGCGGCGGCGGACTGAGTGGCGCGCATCACGCCAAAGGCCGCGAGTGCGAAGGCTGCTACACCTTGTCCGATTTCGAAGGGGGTGATCTGGCGGCGCCGGGCGAAGGTGCGGATGGCAACGCTTCCGCCGTAGATTGCGAGCAGGCTCAGGCAGAGCAAAGTGAGGGTGGCGGGAGAAGAGGCGTGATATCCCTCGGGGACGCCGTCGGGAGAGGTCAGGACATAGACGAGCAGCCAGACTGCGAAGTCGGCAGCGATCGCCGGGATGGCGCGCAGGGTGAGGCGGTGGTCGAGACACGCGGCGACTTCTGTGACCAGAGCCACGGCCAGCAGGGCGGCGGTGAGCGGGACGAGTTCGTGGGTGGCGATGATGAGTGCGACGGCCGTGGCTACGGATGACAGGGTTGCGATCCACGGAATCAGTTGCAGGTTGCGTTGCCATGACAGGGCGAGTGCCAGCACGACGAAAGCGACGAGCACGAACGCAGTGAAGGCAGGCGCGAGAACCTGGAATCGGACGGTGGATTCCCATAGAAGCGGGGAAAGAATCAGCGCGGACGTGACGCCGTAGGTGATGCTGGCGAAGCGGTTAGCCGCGTGAGTACGGACGGCCCAGACCATCCAAAGGCCCGCGTAGATGATCGCGAGGATGAGGATGGGAAATTTTGGGATGGATCCGGATTCGGCGAGAGCACGGAGCAGGTAGGCTCCAGCAATTCCCAAGACCGCTTTGCCGAGAACGGGGATAGCACCGCCGGGGATTTCTGCAGGGGGGAATCCGCGCCAGGTGGCGGGTGCGCGGGGACGCTGCAGGGAGTAGTCCACCGGGGGAGTGGATTTTTCTGGTTGGGCTTCGAGCGCGGAAACGCGGCGTTCCAGTTCCCGGACTCGTTCATTCAGGCGTTCCAGATCCGATGCGACGATCTCGACAACTTGCGCCATACGCTGCTCCGAGTCTGCCCCGGAGGACGGGGCTAGCTGGTTCCATGCGCCGGAGTTGCGCCAGAGGCGGGAACTGAGCCCGCGTCCGGCCAGGGCGGTAGGAGTTTTACCAGGACCAAGAGAAAGATGAAGGGAAGTATGAGGAGCGCGATCGCAGTCAGCAGACCTTCGCGGGTGGCGAAGGCCATTTTATAAGTGGTGTAGCCGAGAAAACTTTTAGAAAAAAGCTGGCCGCCGATGACGACGTTCCAGCGCATGGCGAAGATACCGACGACGGTGAGGCATCCGGCGAGCGCGTAGATGCGCTTGCGGATCGTGTCAGTCAGCTTCAGAACCTGCGTGATTCCCAACAGCGTGATGGGAGTGACCGTGCCAAGAAGAATCTGGACGATGACCTGCGAGGTCCAGAGACGGGTGTGCACCATGAAGTCGAGACTGTGGAAGGACTCGTCGGCCTCGTAGATGCGCTGCAGCAGGTCCAGCATCTCGAGGCTGAAATCGATGATGAAAATATAGAAGAGATATTGCGCGATCTTGTCGAGGCAGCGAATGTCGATGGTGCGTCCGCGCAGACGCGTGGAGGCCATGTAGATCAGCATAACGGCGGCGATGCCGGAGACCATCGCCGAGAAGATGAAGACGATGGGCATGAGCGGCGAGGACCACCAGGGGTTGGCCTTGATGGATCCGAAGATGAAGCCGACGTATCCGTGAAGGAGGAAGGCGGAGGGGATGCCGATGACGGTGATGAAATAGCCAAGTCTCTCGTCGATGCGGAGCGAGCGTTCGCTGAGATTGGTGGAGCCGAGGGTGAGCAGGCGGTAGATCAGGCGCAGAAAGCCGGTTGAGGTCTGGGATTTCAGGACGATGTCGCGGCGGTAGTCGAGCCAGATCTCCAACAGCAACACGGCCATGAGGTACCAGAGGTAGACGAAGCCGAACATGGCCATGGCGGAGGAGCGGTGAGGGGTTAGGTACATTTCGAGGGAGCGCTCGGGATGTCCGAGATGCAGTTGCAACGGGAGCGGGGCCACGAGGAGGAAGGCTAGCGCGGTGAGCAGGGCCAGGCGGTAGGTAGGCTTTACGGCTTCGACGCGGAAGACGCGCTCCAGCGATGCGAGGATGAAGGCGCCAGCGACGAGTCCCGTGATGAAGGGATAAAGAACGATGAGGATGCTCCACTGGAGCTCGACTTCGTTCGGATACATGAAGCCTTCGACGGGAATTTGCACGAGCCTCCTTCTTAAACTCACCCAACGCCCAGGGGCTGAAGCCCCGACCTATCGGTCGACTGACGCGGCCCTGAAGGGCCGCTCTTCCACCAGGCACCGCTCATCCACCAAGGGCCGCTTCTCCACTAGGCGCCGCTTTTCCACCGAGCGCCGCTCTTTACACTACGTTAGCGAACTGAGCCATCCATGCCGTTGTAGAAAACCTTTGCTCCTGTGGCCATGTGGGGCTTTAGAACTTGCACCGTATGCGTTCTTAAGAATTCGTGAATCGGGTCTTTGGGATTCTTCAAGTCGGCGAGCTGACGGGCGCCGGTGGGGCAGACCTCGCAGCAGGCAGTGGTTAATCCCTTTGTGATGCGGTGATAGCAGAGAGAACATTTTTCTGCTGTGTTGGTTTTGGGGTTGATGAAGCGGCAGCCGTAGGGGCACGCTTGCACGCAGTAGCGGCAGCCCAGGCAATAACTCTTGTCGACGAGCACGACGCCGTCGGGCGTGACGAAGGTTGCGCCGACGGGACACACCTGCGTGCACGGCGACTCGGCACAGTGGTTGCACAGCTTGGGGACGAAGAAGTTCTTGCCGCCAAGGTCGTGATTGGGCGGGAAACCCTGCTTGCCGCCTTCGGGGGATTCCACCTCGGGCTTCTCAATCCTCCAGTCGGCGACGTGGTAGCGCTCGATCCAGGTGCGGTAATAGCCTTCGGGGACGTCGTTCTCTTCGGCGCAGGCGCGGACGCAGCTGCCGCAGCCGATGCACTTGGGGATGTCGATGAGCATGCCCCACCAGTGATCGGTCATTTTGTAGTTGGGGGAGGCTTCGGGCGTACCGGCTTGGACGTATTGCCAGGCGACAGCGGCGGCGGGCAAGAGCATCAGTAGGCGACGGCGGGTGATGTCCATTATTTCTTCCTCTCCGTCGCGGGTGTCGTCTGAGACGCTTCTTCAATCCTGGGGCGGTGGGGCTGGTGGCAGGTGTCGCAGGCGAGGCCTCCGGAGTGATCGGCGGTGACGACCTGGAGGAAGGCTTTGGGTTTGGCGCTGTTGGCTTCGTGACAGCGGGCGCAGGTGACGGCGGTGTCGAGCTTGGAGGGCTTTACGGAAGCGGGATCGTCGGCATGCTTGGCTTGGGCTCCGTGGCAAGCTTCGCAGGGGACGACGACGTGCTTGCCGAGCTTCTTCTGATCGACCACGTCGGTGTGGCAGGCCTCGCAGACATCGTGACCGGCGAAGGCCGCGGGGCGGGCAGCGATCTCAGCGATGGCGGCGCCGCGATAGTGTCCATACTGGCCGAAACTGTGGGGAACGACGAGGGCGCGCAGGCCAACGAACGCGACCAAGGCGATGGCCATGACGACCGCAAGCCGGACGAGATGTTCGATGTCCTTGAACAAGCTGGTCTTTCTGCGCCGGACTCCGGGCGCCAGTTGCGCACAAAATTGCGCAATGCTCTTGAATAACTGGGATTCGGTGGGGGAACGATGATTGGGGTCACAGGGGCCTGTGATGGAGGTCACCCGGCAGAGGCTGCCGGGATGGACGATCCTCGTTGTCGTGCATGTAAGCCTAAGCATCGAATGGACTAAAATCACACCACCATGCGGACCGAGACGCTAGCGGCGGGCCTGTTGCTTTCGGCTGTAATGGGCGTCGGAGTCTCCGCGCAGACGAAGAGTACGAATCCCGAGAAGGGCAGTGAGGCGTGCGCGGGATGTCACGCCGAAATCTACAAGTCTTATCAGAAGACCGTGATGGCGAGGGCGAGCGGCGTGGCGATGGACGGGCTGATCACGGGAGAGTTCACCCATAAAACGTCGGGCGTGCACTACAAGGTGTACGCACAGGACGGGCATGCGTGGATGAGTTACGAGCGTCCCAAGGAGAGCGGATTTCGGGGGAAGCGCGAGCTGCTGTATTACATCGGGTCGGGAGTGAAGGGGCGGACGTATCTGTTTTCCGTCGACGGATTTTTGTTTGAGGCTCCCATCAACTGGTACTCGCAGGAGGCACGATGGAATATGGCTCCGGCGTTTACCGAGGCGCGGCAGAGCCCGATGAATCTTCCGGCCGTTGTGGATTGCGTGAATTGCCACGCCAGCGGGCTGCAGGAGCCGGTCGCGGGGACGGAGAGCAAGTATGCCGGGCGACCGTTTCTGTACGGCGGGATTACGTGCGAACGGTGTCATGGAGGGGGCGATGGACATGTGAATCCGGCGAAGCTGTCACCGGACCGGCGCGACGCGATTTGCATGGAGTGTCACTTCGAGGGGACGGTGGCGCAGCGGCAGCCGGGGAAGCAGGTGGAGCAGTTTCAGCCGGGGGAGCGGCTGTCGGATTACCTCCATTATTTTCTGCTCTCGGGAAATGATCCGCAGAAGCCGGAGGCGCTGAGTCAGTTTGAGGCGCTGTCGTTGAGCGCGTGCAAGCGGAAGTCGGGGGACAAGATGTGGTGCGGGAGTTGCCATGATCCGCATACGGAGCCAGCGCCGGCGGAGAAGACGGCCTACTACCGCGGCAAGTGCGTGGCATGCCATGGCGAGGTGTTTGCGGCGAAGCATCATGCGGAGAAGCCGGGTTGCACGGGATGTCACATGCCAGCGTTGCCGAGCAAGGATGTGGCGCACACGGAGGCAACTGATCACCGCATTCAGCAGTATCCGAATGCGGAACCTCTGCCGCAACTGGAAGTGCGAGGGACGCCGGGGGCTCCGCTAGTGTCGTTTCCGGAGAGGGATGCGGCACTGGCAACGATCCGGGACTTTGGGCTGGCATGGGAGGCGCTGACGCTGCGCGGGGTGGACGGGGCTCCGCAGAGAGCGGACCAATATCTTCAGAAGGCGCTAAAGGAACGGCCGGAGGATCCGGTGGTGTTGGCGGCTTGGGGTTTCGAGGAGCAGAAGAAGGGGCACGATCAAGAGGCGCGGGAGTTTTATGAGCGCGCGTTGAAGATCGATCCGTTGCTGAATGACGCGGCTACGAATTTGGGGATCCTGGAGGCGAAGGCGGGGAATCTGCGGCGTGCGGTGGAGTTGTGGCAGGGAGCGTTTGCGAGGGTGCCGGAGCGGAGCGCGATTGGGGTCAATCTGGCGATGGCGTTCTGCGTGGCGGGGCAGACGGAAGAGGCGCGGAAGTATGTGGAGAGGGTGCTGGCGTTTAATCCGGATTACGGGAAGGCGAAGTCACTGATGGTGCATTTGAAGGAGGATCCGGTGGAGTGCAAGCCGTGAGGGCTTTGGTTCCCACTTCGTGGAGGATGTGGGGTGGGGGTAGGGATGCTTCGACTGCGCAGTGAGGATCGTTTCACGATCCTCACTGCTCCGCTCAGCATGACAAGAGTTCTTTATGTGGATGGATTGCGCTTTGACTTTGCTACTAAGTAAGCGACAACTAGCGTGGCGAGGCAGGCCAGGCCGCTCCAGAGATTCACGATTGGGTAGAGCCAGGTTTGGATTAGGGCGATGGTGACGGCGATCAGGCCTAGGATCGATCCCCAAGTTCCTAGCGGGGAGCGGAGGGGGAGGGCGGCGAGTTCTTCGCGAGAATGACGGGTGCGGAAGCTGATGTGGGCGGCAAGGGAGACCAGCCAGGAGAGGATCATTCCGGTGAAGGCTGCGCCGATGAGGTAGCGGAAGGCGTTTTCGGGGGCCCAGAGCGCGAGGGCTAGGGCGAAAAGGATTCCGAAGGAAGACGCGAGGACTGCGAATTGGGGCGAGCCTTCGTGGTTGAGGCGGCCTAGGCGCGTGGGGGCCCATCCGGTGCGGGCGAGGAAGAAGAGCATGCGTGACGCTACATAGAGAGTGGCGTTGGCGCCGGAGAGGGCGGCGGTGAGGACGACAAAGTTCATCACACCGGAGGCGTGGGGAATTTTCACGGTGCGGAATGTGGTGACGAAGGGGCTCTCGGTGACGCCGGCGTGGTTCCAGGGCATGACGCCGAGAAGGATGACGATGGCTCCGACATAAACAAAGGTGAGAGTGAGGAAGGTTAGCCAGACGGCGCGGGGAGTTTCTTTAGAGGAGCGCGATTCGCCGGAGGTGACGGCGACCATTTCGACTCCGCCGAAGCTGTAGACGGCGAAGGTCAGGGCGATGAATGGGGACCAGACGCCCTTGGGAAAGAATCCGCCTTGCGCGTTGTATTGCGGAGTGACGCGGCCGGTGGTGAGCAACGCGGCACCGATGACGATGAAGATGATGATGGTGGCGAGCTTGATCATGGACAACCAGAACTCGGCACGTCCGTAGGAGCCGACGCTGCGCAGGTTGATCGGGAGCAGCAGGGCGGCGAAGACCACAATCCAAAGGTAGGGCCGCACGCCGGGGAACCACGTCGCCATGTAGGTGGCGGCGGCGATCATTTCTGCGCCGATGGCGAGGGCGAGGCCGAGCCAGTATCCGGCGCGGGCGACGAATCCGGCGAACTGGTTGAGATAAAGATCGCCGTAAACTCCGAAACTTCCGGCAGCGGGATGGGCGCAGGCAAGTTCGCCGAGGGCCATGGCGACGGTCCAGGTGATGAAGGCGGCGGCGATGAAGCTGAGGATGGCGGCGGGTCCGGCGACTTCCATGGCGGCGCCAGAGCCGAGGAGGAGTCCGGTGCCGATGGAGCCGCCGACGGCGACCATGGCCATTTGTCCGGCGGAGAGCTGGTGGCGGAGGCCTTCTTCGTGGATGGGCGCGGGCGCCGACGGCATGCTGCACGTTAACAGAGTTTTGGGGGAACGCCCAAATTGGAGGGTGTTGAAAATCCCCACCCTAAGCCGCAAAGAGGGCGGCTTAGGATGGGCCACCCGGCGAAGGTTCACGAAGGAATTTTCTCTCTGACGTGCGCGGTTGATCTGTGTCCACCGAGAATTCGATTCCGTAAAGGTAGAGGGCGCGGTGGCGAACTATTCCGCTCACTCGAACGCGTTCTGTGCATCGCTGGGGAAGAAATTCAACCTCGATTTGAGTGCCCACGGGCAGATTCGCAATGGCAAACAGGCACATTCCGACGTCGCTGAGATTGATGCCGAGGGCATCGAGGTGACGAGATCCGTTGAACACGCGAACGGAGGTGTTCAGCAGTTGGCGTTGTCGTCGGCGGCGGTCTGGCCTGGGGTTGAGTCTGAGGGGCATCGGCTACACGAGTGAGAACAAGGTAACGCGGTGAACGGAGGGGGCGAAGGTTACGGAGGTGTAGTGAGGGCGAAGGGCTGGGGACGACAGAGACTTGTCAGAGAGTGAACAACGAAAAAGGCAGTGACCTTCGTAATCGGGCGGGGGCGTTACCGCATTGCTGCTCGGGAGGGGCGCTCCTAGAATCGGAGCAGGGTTTACTCCGCTTAATTTCGCATGCCTGAGATCACAAAACGACTGGACCGAGCCGAGATAGGGAAGCGCGTGGAGCGCGCGGAGAAGCTTTTGCAAAAAGGCAAGACCGCGGACGCTCTGGAAGAGTATCTGCTTGTCCTGAAGGACGATACGGAGAATGATGTCGTTCGGCAACTGGCGGCGGATCTGTGCCTTTCGTTGAATCGCAATGCGGATGCGGTCAAGTTGCTGGGCGATTTGTTTGAGCGGCAGGTGGGAGTAGGAGACGCGACGCGCGCGAGCCTGACCTACAAGAAGCTGGCGCGACATGGGAGTCCGACGTGGCAGCAGAAATTCCGCTTTGGCCAGTTGCTGGAAGGATCCAATAAAAAGCTGGCGGTGGGTACGTATGAGGCGGCGCTATTAGATCTGGGAAAACTGGGAAAGAAGAAGGAAACGGCTGAGCTGTTGGATCGCGTGGTGGCGCTGGAACCGACGCAGGCGAACCTGCAACGGGTGGCGGAACTGGCGTCGGAGCTGGGAAATCGCAAGACGGCGGCGTCTTCGTTTCAGAAGATCGCGCAACTGGTGGCGGCCGATGGTGGCGATGCGGCGCCGTGGTACGAGAAGGCCTACCAGGAAGACGCTTCGGATCAGAGCATCGCGCTCGCGTATGGAAAGAGCTTGCTGGCGCAGGGACAAGTGGGCGCGGCCATCTTCATTCTTGAACCGCAAATGAATTCCGGGGAAGTGACGGCGGCGTTGCGCGAGACGTATGCCGACGCGCTGGTGGCTGCGGGGCGGCATGCTGAGGCGGAGCCGCTAGTGTGGGTGCTGTTTGAGCAGAATCCGGGGCGGGTGCAGCAGGTGATCGCGCTGATCGGGAATTTGCTGGACGCCGAGAATGAGGATGCGGCGGTCGCGCTGGCGCGCAAGCTGGAACAATTCCAGCGGCGGCGCGGAGAGCGGCGGCAGTTTATCGCCATCATGGAGGACATTACGGCGGCGCGGCGGGCATCGCCGCAGATGCTGGAGTTCCTGAGCGAACTGTATAACGCGTCGAATCGCGAGAATGATTATTGCCAGACTTTGCTGAAGTTGTTTGATCTGTATTGCAGCACGGGAGAGTTTGCTAAAGCCGCCGAGTGTTTGGATCGAGCGGCGGAGGTGGATCCGTATGAGTCGGGTCACCTGAAGCGGCTGGAGATGCTGAAGGGCAAGGTGGAAGATGCGCGCTTCCGGGTGATCGCATCGCGATTTTCTTCCGCGAGCAAGGCGCCCGAAGAACCGGCGCACGAGGAAGGGCCGACGCTGGGGGCTTCGACGCTGCAGGATCTGATGTTGCAGGCGGAAATCCTGGTGCAGTACGGGATGCGCAATAAGGCGGTGGAGCGGCTGCAGAGAATTCAGGAACTCTTTCCGCGCGAAGAGGAACGGAACGAGGACTTGCAGCGGCTGTACTTGTCGGCGGGAGTGACGCCGCGGTATGCGGGGGCGGCGCCATTGCCGCCAGCGGCGGCGGCGGCTCCGGTTCCGGCGGCTGTGGCCGCGGTTCCTGTGGCGCCTGTGCCTGATCCTGCGACCGATGTGCGAGCGTTCACGCGGGTGGCGGAGATTTCGCGCAAGCTGTATCACCAGGGCACGGCTCCTGCGGTGTTGAACACCGCAGTACGAGAGATTGCCACGCACTGGGAAGCGTCGCGCTGCATTGCGGCGATGGGGAAGGCGGGATCGTCGCCGACGGCCGTGGAGGAGTTTTGTGCCGAGGGTTTGAAGAAATCGAGTTCTGGGTCGATTGCGGAGTTGGTGGCGTGCCTGCACAAGGCAGTGGACGGGCATGATCCGCTGGCGATTGAGGATGCGGCGAAGGCGGTCGCATTGCAGTCGGCGCGGAAAGCGGCGGTGGAGATGGGCGCGGCTTCGGTGTTGGCGATTCCGCTGAGCGATGGGGAAGAAATTGTCGGCATGCTGGTGCTGGTCCACAACCGTCCGCGGTCTTGGGCACAGGGGGACATGGTGGTGCTGAAGACGCTGGCCGAGCAGATGGTGATCGCGCTGAATAACGCGGGGCTGCGGCGGCTGGTGAAGAATCTTTCAGTGACGGATGAGAAATCGGGGCTGTTGAAGCGGGCTTCTTATATCGATCTGCTGCTGGCGGAGAGCAAGCGGGCGAGCCAGAATGCGTCGTCGCTATCGGTGCTGCTGCTGCAGTTTGGCAAGAGCGCGGCCATGATCAAGGAATATGGCGAGGCCGAAGTGCAGGCGATGATGGCGAAGGTGGGCCAGTTGATTGCCGCGAACATCCGCACGAATGATCTGGCGTTCCGCTACGATACGACGACGATCGCGATCCTGCTGGGGGAGACGGCCGAGAAAGAAGCTCTGCTGGCGGTGGAGAAGCTGCGCAAGATTGTGTCAGTCGTGCGGCTTCCGGCGAAGGGTGAGAATGGCGAAGGGCCGACGGCGCAGTTTTCAGCGGGACTGGCGGAGGCGGTGATCCGCACGGAATATGATCCGGTCGACGTGGTCACGGAAGTGATCAATCGAGTTGAGCATGCGCTGGGGCAGGCGATGGCGCAGGGGCCGGGGAAGATCGTCGCGCTGGCGGCGGTGCTGGCTGCGGGGGCCGTGGCTTAGGGCGATTTCACCACGGAGACACGGAGGCACGGAGGCACGGAGAAGCAGGGAACTAACAGCCTGTGTTCCCTCCCGTCTTAACTCACTTTTCCACCCACGTCGTTCCGACCCGACTCATCTCACAGGCTTCCTCCATGCAGGTCTGGACCGAACCGCTTAGAAGCCCATCTTGTCGTCGGCGGACGGGCCGTAGGTCGCGGGCACGGGCTTTTCGTTCAAGCGCAGATACACGCCGAGTTGGGCGCGGTGATGCACCACGTGATTCATGAACATCTCACGGTAGGCCAGAAATCGTGAGCCCTCGAAAATCGTCTTGCCTTGAAAGCTCAGTTTCCAGTGTTCCTTCCAGGCTTCATCTTTCGTAGCTTGCAGAGCAGCGCGCACCGTCGCCGATTCCTCGTCGAAAGCTTTCACCAGTTGAGCGGGAGATTCGAACGGCAAGGGCTTGATGCTGCCTTTGGAAAAGTCGTACTCGGGCGTGGTCAGGATGATGAGGCCGAAGCCGGCAAGTTGCGCGACGTGGGGGGCCAGTTTGCCCAGCGGCATCGACTTGGGGTGAGGCGCAAAGTCTTTCTTGTCGGCGGGGACGCGTTCGAGGGCGGTGCGCGTCTTTTTGTTCTCTTCGTCGAGTTCGAGCAGCAGCAGTTCGGTAATGGACATGATCTTCTCCCGCATTGAGTATAGATGCGATTTGGCTGGACCGGGGTGGTGGAGAATCTCGTTGGGCGCTGCTAAACTAACAAGTTTGGCTGATCGAGTCTGATCGGTTCTAGGTGAACGTTCTGCCGGGAAAATCATGTTGAAGCCAGGTGACATCGCTATCGTTAGTGGGGCGCGTACGCCCTTTGGCCGCTATTGCGGAAAACTGAAGGACTTTACCGCCCAAGAGTTGGGTGCGGTTGCGGCGAAAGGTGCAATCGAACGCGCGGGAATCGATGCCAAGGAATTCGATCACGTGGTGTTCGGCAATGCGCAGCAGACGTCGGGCGACGCGCTGTATGGGGCGCGGCACGTGGGTTTGCGGGCGGGGATTCCGATTGAGACTCCGGCGCTGACGGTGAACCGGCTGTGCGGGTCGGGGATGCAGTCGATCGTGTCGGCGGCGCAGATGATTCAGACTGACGAGGCGAAGATTGTGCTGGCGGGCGGGATGGAGGCGATGTCGCAGGCTCCGTTTGTGATCCGCGGGCGGGATGGATTTACGCTGGCGCCGGGCGGGAAGCTGGAAGATTCGCTGATGGTGGCGCTGCTGGATACGTATTGCGGATCGTATATGGCGAACACCGCCGAACTGTATGGGTCGGAGCAGGGCATTACGCGGCAGAAGCAGGATGAGTTTGCGCTGCGGTCGCAGCAGCGGGCGGATGCGGCCTATAAAGAAGGACGCATCCAGGAAGAGCTGGTGCCGGTGGCGCTGCGGAATCATAAGGGCGAGCCGACGGGGGAGTCGCTGACCGAGGATGATCACCGGCGTCCGCAGACAACGATCGAGGGGCTGACGAAGTTGAAGCCGGCGTTTGGGAAGAATGGAACTGTCACTGCCGGAAACGCGAGCGGGATTGTGGATGGCGGCGCGGCGGTGGTGGTGATGTCGTTGGAGCAGGCGCTGAAGCGTGGAGTGAAGCCGCTGGGTCGGATTTGCGGGTGGGGCATTGCTGGCGTGGAACCGAAGCTGATGGGGCGGGGTCCGGTGCCGGCGTCGAAGATTGCGCTGCAGAAGGCGGGGCTGTCGCTGGATTACATCGATCTGATTGAAGTGAATGAAGCGTTTGCGGCGCAGTATCTGGCGGTGGAGAAGGAGCTCGGACTCGATCGCGAGAAGGTGAATGTGAACGGCGGGGCGATTGCGCTGGGGCATCCGCTGGGGGCGACGGGGACGCGGCTGGTGATTACGCTGCTGTATGAGTTGCGGCGGCGTCGAAAGAAATATGGATTGGCTACGGCTTGTATTGGGGGCGGGCAGGGGATTGCGATGGTGGTGGAGAGTTTGAGCTAAGTTCTTTTGCCACGGATTTGCGCGGATTTTCACGGATCAAGAATTTAATTCTTAACCACAGAGGACTCAGAGGACACAGGGAGCGCGGGCGGGACGCCCCCGCGACAGCCGCCGAGACGGCGGCGCTACACTTTCGAGGGATTGCGAATGGAAATTAAAAAGGTTGGAGTACTCGCTTGTGGGCTGATGGGGTCTGGGATTGCGCAGGTTTGCGCTATGGCTGGATTTGACGTGACCGTGCTTGAGGTTGAGCAGAAGTTTCTCGACAAGGGGTTTGCCGGGATTGAGAAATCTCTGGCGAAGTTTGCCGAGCGGCCTGTTGAGAAGGGCGGGATTACTGCTGAACAGAAGGACGCTGCGCGGGCGCGGCTTCGGGGGACGACTTCGAAATCCGACCTCAGCGATTGCGACATTGTGATTGAGGCCATCATCGAGAATGTCGAAGAGAAGAAGAAGATGTATGCGTCGCTCGATGGCGTGGTGAAGAAGGATGCGATCTTTGCTTCGAATACTTCGTCGATTTCGGTGACGGAGTTGCTGACTTCGGTGAAGCGGCCGGAGCGGTTTATCGGGCTGCACTTTTTTAATCCGGTGCCGCTGATGAAGCTGGTGGAAGTCGTGCGGACGATCGCTACTGCCGATGACGTGTACGAATCGGCTTACACGTTTGCCAAGAAGCTGGGCAAGGTTCCGGTGCGGACTTCGGATAAGACGGGATTCATTGTGAACCGGCTGCTGGTGCCGTATTTGCTCGATGCGATCCGGGCGTATGAAGAGGGCGTGGGGTCGATTGAGGATATCGATAACGCGATGAAGCTGGGATGCGGGTATCCGATGGGGCCGTTTACGCTGCTGGATTTTGTGGGGCTGGATACGACCTATTACATTACGCATGTGATGTATGACGAGTTCAAGGAGCGGCGGTTCGCGTCGCCTCCGCTGCTGAAGAGGTTGGTGATGGCGGGGTGGTACGGGCGGAAATCGGGGAAGGGGTTTTATGATTATGCAGACCCGGAGAAGCCGAAGGCGCAGAAGCTTTAGCCACGGATTGGCACGGATCTTGCTTGTCATCCTGAGCGGCGCATTTTGCCGCGAAGGATCTATGCAGCTTGCCGGCAACAGCAGAGTGCATAGATCCTTCGCTCCGCTCAGGATGACAGGTGGTGAGGAATGAATCTATGAACTTCGAAAACATACTTCTCGAAAAGAAAAACGCGATGGCTTACGTTACCGTCAACCGGCCGAAGGTGCTCAATGCGCTCAACATGGCGACCATGGAGGAGTTGCGGGGGGCCTTTCACGACATCAAGAACGACAAGGCGATTCGCGTCGTTATCTTTACTGGCGCGGGCGAGAAGGCGTTTATTGCCGGTGCCGACATTGGGGAACTATCCAAGCATGATGCTGTTAGCGGCAAGGAATATACGCATCGGGGGCAGTCGGTGCTCAATTTGATTGAGAATCTGGGGAAGCCGGTGATTGCCTGTCTCAACGGATTCGCGCTCGGCGGGGGATGTGAGATTGCGATGGCTTGCACGATGCGGTTGGCCAGCGAGAATGCGAAGCTGGGGCA
Source organism: Acidobacteriaceae bacterium (assembly GCA_003134655.1). Taxonomy (GTDB): domain Bacteria; phylum Acidobacteriota; class Terriglobia; order Terriglobales; family Acidobacteriaceae; genus Sulfotelmatobacter. The sequence goes on along the minus strand of PLBY01000128.1, from coordinate 6,173 downwards.
GCCGGAGGTGAAGTTGGGGATTATCCCGGGATATGGCGGATCGCAGCGGCTGCCGCGGCTGGTGGGCAAGGGGCTGGCGATGCAGATGGTGCTGGCGGGGGAGATGATCACGGCGCAGGAGGCGCATCGCATTGGGCTGGTGAATGAAGTCACGGCGCCAGCCGATTTGATTCCGCGGGCGGAAGCGATTGCGGCGAAGATTATTGCGAATGCTCCGCTGGCCGTGCAGTACGCGATGGAGGCCGTCAACAAAGGGATGGAAATGACTTTGTCTGAGGGGCTTTATCTGGAGGCGGTGCTGTTTGGGGTGTGCTGCGCGACTGAGGATAAGACTGAGGGGACGAAGGCGTTTTTGGAGAAGCGGGCGGCGGCGTTTAAGGGGAAGTAGCGAAAAGCGTTTCAAGGTTTCAAAGTTTCATGTTTCATGTTTCAAGGACTGGAAACTTTGACGCGTAGAACTTTGAACCTTTCGCGCTTGCGGCGGGGTGCATAGATCCTTCGCGGCAAAGAGCGCCGCTCAGGATGACAAGCTTGAATCGAAACAAATTCACCACAGAGGACACGGAGATCACAGAGGAAAAGATCAAATTCAAGGTGGAGCCGGTGCCGGGGGCGGACTTTCCTGCTTTGGAGGGGAAACTCGATGCCACGGGGCGGCGGTTTGCGATCGTGGTGGCGCGGTTTAATGCGTTTATCACGGAGCGGCTGCTGCTGAGCGCTTGCGATGGGCTGCTGCGAGCCGGAGCTTCCAAGAAAGACATCGACATCGCACGCGTGCCGGGGGCGTTTGAGATTCCGCTGGCGGCGCGGGCTTTGGCTTTGACCGGGAAGTATGACGCCATTATTTGCATCGGATGTTTGTTGCGCGGGGATACGGCGCACTATGACGTGATTGTGAATGAGGTCACGCGGGGGATTGGGCAGTCAGCGCAGGAGACTGGGGTACCGCATGCTTTCGGCGTTTTGACTTGCGAGACTTTGGAACAGGCTATCGATCGGGCTGGGTTGAAGATGGGGAACAAGGGGTTTGAGGCGGCGATGGCGGCGGTGGAGATGGTGTCGTTGAAGGATGCCATCCGGCTTCCGGCTTCCGGCGTTCGGAAGGCGGGCGGCGGGCGTCGGACCTCGGACGTCGGACAAAAGCGGACTGCTCGATCTCGCTCCGCGGCTGACAAGAACAAGAAGCGGCGCGGGCGCTAGTTGTTCGACTCTTGGGCAATTTTACTTAGGCTGGGCTCGCGAGTACGGGTAGGGATGCTTCGACTGCGAAAGGGCCGCGCTAAGGCGCGGCCCCTTCTTCGCTCAGCATGACAGGAATTTGGGTTGGTACAATACACTGGCTATTAACAACTTCTTTCTATGGGGACTCGGCGTAAATCTCGGGAACTGGCGCTGCAGATGCTGTTTCAGTCGGACATGGGCAAGCAGGATGCCGAGCAGGTGCGGCGGACATTCTGGGCTGAACATGGGACGGCTAGCGCCGAGGTGCGCGGATTTGCCGACGATCTGTTTCGTGTGGCGACGGATCGCAACTCGGAGATTGACGGGTTGATTGAGAAGCACGCCGAGCACTGGCGCATGGAGCGCATGGCGGCGGTGGATCGCAATCTGCTGCGGGCCGCAGTCGCCGAGCTGCTGGCGTATCCGGAGACTCCGCGGGCCGTGGTGATCAATGAAGCGCTGGAGATTGCGCGGAAGTTTTCGAGTCCGGAGTCGGTGCACTTTGTGAATGGGGTGCTCGATAGCGTGGGGAAAGAACTCGAGCCCAAGAGCAGCGTCCAGTAGGCAGTACGCGGTACTCGGTACTCAGTACTCAGTCTCTGTACTGTGTATTCGGTCCTCTGTGTTCAACCCCTCTCCTGACCCAACTCTGAATGTCTGCGGTTTCTGCAACGGAAACCCGCAACAGTCACTTCCTATGAAGCCTTGAAAGACGGGCAACCATCCTTACGGTCTGGCCAGCACCAGGTTCAGGGTGCAGGGCTGCGTGGGATAACCCGTGCAGAAGGGGTTCAGGTAGTTGGGCAGGTTGGGGAAGGGGAGTTGAACCAGGTCGGCGCCGCCGAGGGAGGTGCTGATTTCGTGGAGCATGCCATCGCTGCCCGCGACCACGATGGTGCCGTCGTCGACCGACATGTCTGCGCTGAGAGGCGTTGCACTTCCGAGGAGTTCGATGCCGGTTACGGCGCCGGTTCCGAAATCATAGACCAGGATGCTGGCGTTGCTGCCGGAGGCGACGTAGAGTTGCGAGCCGTCTGCGGATGCGAAGAAATTGAGGGGAGGGTGGAGCGTGCCCTGATTCAATTCGACGCGCTGCACGGCATGTAACGGATCGTTGCTGATGAAAGTCAACGACTGGGGACAAAGAGTTCCGGGCACAGGGGCGGAGATCGTGGAAGTAATGATGTCGAAGCCGGTGGCGTCGAGCACCAAGACGTGAATGCCATCGGGAATTGAATAGCCGTAGGAATCTCTGCCATCGAGGTGCGCTTGAGGCAAGACTCTCATGAGAATAGGATCGGCGGGCAAGGGCAGGCTCGCAGCGACCTGATTGTTGCAGGTGGCAAAAGCGGTAAGGTTGGCAGAGCCGGTGCTGGAGGCCGCCTCCGCGACATACCCGAAGGCACCATTGGGCGAGAAGCCCCCACTCACACCCTGTCCCTGGAGCGCAATCGGTCCCTGCAAGGCCTGCAGGGTGGAGTACACGTAGAGGGAACTGGCGGTGCTGCCACCCAAGATAAAGGTCTTCAATCCATCGGGAGAGAATGCCGCACCCACGGCGGAGGAAATATTCAGGGCGGTTGCCGATGGAGAATTGAGGTTGGTCACGTTGACGACGTAGACCTGATTGGGCGTGTGAATGGTGTCGGAGAATACGGCGACGGCTCCGCTGTTAGAGGCAGCCAACACGTTGCCGGTCACGGTGCCGAGAGAGGTGTAAGGGTTGTTGGCGGTGCCGAAATTCGTCGGGTTGATGACCTGCGCGCCGAAGTCGCTTCCCATGAAGACCTTGTCGCCAGTGAGGTCGAAGAGCATGGAGTTTGGTGAAACGGGCAAGGGATTCTCGGATCCAGTCACAGCCCTGGCTGTCGAGAGGCTATAGATGGAGGAGCTGCAGGCGGCGGGGGCCAGGTGGGCGCATCCTGTACTTGTGGCTAACACGCCAACCGAACCCGTGGAGCCGGTCACGATGCCCGAGATCGCAGTGTCAGCGTAGACGGGTACGGGGATAAGTTCCTGGCAACTGAGGAGTTGGGGGTACTGGGCTTGAAAGTACTGAGTGCAAGCGTTCACGGCGGAGGTCGACGAAAGCGAAGCCGGAACGAGCGGAAAGCCGACATTACAGGATGGTGGCGAGCAGGAGGCGCTCACGGCTCCCGAGCCCGCCGACGAAACGGAGAGGGCGCAAGATTGCAGGCATCCGGAACTGGCGCCCACCACGACGGGCTGCGACGCGGTCCAGGTGAGAGAGATTTTGCTGAGGACGATGCCGCCGTTGGTGTTGGGCAAAGAGCTGTTGCCCATGATGTCGGTGATGGTGGCGTAAGCGGTCTGAGAGCCGGCTGCTTTCGCGGTGACGAAGGTGGTCTGACCCGAGCCGACGTGGCCCAATTCGAGGGCAATCTTCTGGATGGCGCAAGTCGCAAAGAAATCGAGGGCCGGGGAGGTATTTCCCTGGGAATTCTGGTACTGGGGTTGCAGGAAGGAAGAACTGGTTACGCCGCCAGCCGAGGCGTAGATCTGGGCGATCCCGGGGGCGAAAGCCGTCGCCGTGGCCTGGTTGGTCGGGAAGTTGTACGCGGAATTCACCAAAGGAATAAGGTTGGCCACGGTCGGGTTATTCGCGGACCAGGTAAAAGGGCCAACCGAGGAAGTGATGTCGGCGCCGTGGCTGAAAGCGTGAGCTTCCACCGTCATGGACTGGGTCTGGGAGAGGCAGGGTTCCTGAACCGGTAGACCGTTGAGGAGAACTCCGGTGACGGTAATGCTGTCGATGGGCGGATGAACGAACACCCAGGTAGGAACGCTGCTGGCGCCCAGAGCGGAGGCGGTTACCTGCACGGGTCCGTTGTTGCCGGGAGTGCAAACGGTGTAATTGACGTCCCAATGACCAGCGCAAGCCACGCCGTTCGGGGCGAGAGTCAAAATGGACGTGTCGCTGGAGATAAAGGTGAAAGCAGTAGCGATGTTTGTGCCGGAAGAAGTCTGCGCCGATGCGCTGAAACCGAGGACGCCGCCCAGCACGAGAGAGGTATTGCCGCCGGGAGTCAGGTTGACTCGGCCGGGAAAAATCGGGGGGCCGGGCTTGGTACCGCCGCCACAGCCGCTGAAGCTCCATAGAGAAAGGATGGCAACCAACAACCGCAAAGCGTTCGAACGCAACCTACCCATGCACCCCTCTTTATGCCTTGTCCCAGCCGTGCGCGGCGAAATTACGCAAGGCGAGCCATCAAATGAATTGGAAAACTTGTAGTGTAGAGGCTGGAAGCGGAATCGGCAAGCGGCGCGAGCGGAGCAGCTTGGCGAATGGCTTCTGGCCTTTCTTCAGTCAGTCCGACAGTGGGATGCAAAAACACGGGTTGACGATGTTTGCGGCGACTTGCTATAGTAGTTTGGTTCCGCGAGTACATCCAGGCTTGCTGTGTGCTGTGAGTTTTGCTGAAGTTTAGGCAGAGCTGGCAGTAGAGCTATAGAGAAACGCGTTTCCGGATGAAGTGCAGGTTCGGAAACTTTCCTCGCTGAAACGTTCCTGCGGTGCCTTCCGCCCTATTGTGGAAGGATATGCAGGGCAAGGCTGACGAAACGGAGTGCCCCCGGAGTTTGGCCGGGCGCCACCGTCGGCAGCGAAAGTCTAAGGGAATCCAGAATCTCTCCGGCATTTTGCGGTGAGAAGTAATGGTTGGCAGTAAGCCGGCCATGCCCACGGATGCGCGTCTCAACAGGATTGCAGGATTTGAGCTGTGCCGCCTGCGCGTGAAGGCAGGATGTTGTGCGATTGGCGTTGCGCGGCTAAGGAGTCTGAAGAGTGCCTACGTTTAACCAGTTGGTGGCTCAGGGCCGGAAGCGGCCCCGTTACAAGACGGCGAGCCCTGCGTTGCAGGGATGTCCGCAAAAGCGCGGGGTTTGCACCCGCGTGTACACGCAGACGCCCAAGAAGCCGAACTCGGCGTTGCGCAAAGTTGCGCGTGTGCGTCTGACGAATGGGATTGAAGTGACGACGTACATTCCCGGCGTCGGCCATAACCTGCAGGAACACTCGATTGTGCTGATCCGCGGGGGCCGTGTGAAGGATCTGCCGGGTGTGCGGTATCACGTGATTCGCGGAACGCTGGATGCGGTGGGCGTCGCCGGCCGCATGCAGGGACGCTCGAAGTACGGAGCGAAGCGGCCGAAGAAGGGCTAGTAGCAAGTTTCAAGGTTTCGAAGGTTTCAGAGTTTCAAGGTGAGGTTGATCGGGTTTTGGGTTTGTCTTTGAAACCTTGAAACTATGAAACTTTGAAACCCGGGCAAGAGCGCAGGGAGCTTACAAGCAGATGCCAAGAAAAGGACATATCGCAAAGCGGACCGTCCCGGCCGATGCCGTTTATCAGTCGGATCTGGTGACGAAGTTTATTAACTCGATGATGTGGCAGGGCAAGCGCTCGACCGCCGAGGGCATCTTCTACGAGGCTCTGGCGAAGGTGCAGGAGAAGGGCGGCGACGAAGCGTTGAAGCTCTTCAAGAAGGCCGTCGAGAACGCCAAGCCGCTGCTCGAGGTTAAGACCCGCCGCGTCGGTGGCGCCAACTATCAGGTGCCGGTGGAAGTGAATGCCGACCGCCGGACGTCGCTGGGGATTCGCTGGCTGATTACCTATGCCCGGGCCCGCGGTGAAAAGGGAATGGTCGAGAAGTTGACCAATGAATTGCTGGACGCCGCCGCTGGAAAAGGCGCCGCGATTAAGAAGAAAGAAGATGTTCACCGGATGGCGGAAGCCAACAAAGCGTTCGCGCATTACCGGTGGTAGGAAGTGCATAGATCCTTCGCGGCAAAGAACGCCGCTCAGGATGACAAGAGTTGGATGACAGGAATTTGGTTTAGTTGAGAGCTGAAGGCTGAGAGCTGACAGCTGATTTTCGGAGCCCAGAAAGAGTTAGAACGACGTGCCCAGAACAGTCCCATTAGAGCGTTGCAG
>PLBY01000070.1 GCA_003134655.1 Acidobacteriaceae bacterium | reverse complement strand
GGGACAGTGATCGATCCCAACAATCTCGTACACTACCAGTTTCTCCCCTGCCTTGAGCACGCAGGGCTGCGTCGATTTCGATTCCATGACCTCCGCCACACATTTGGGAGTCTGCTTATCCAGGACGGCGCATCGCTCACATACGTGAAAGAGCAGATGGGCCATAGCTCGATCCAAATCACTGTCGACACCTACGGTCACCTGATCCCTGGAGCAGACATCAATTGGATCGACGGTCTAGATCGCAAAACAAGTCCGCAACAAAATGCAACTCCTGCGCAACCAGAGGTTTTGCAGGAGGAGCAGGAATCTCTGGATGTTGTTGATAAAGATGGTGAGCGCGGGTGGAATCGAACCACCAACCTACTGATTAAGAGTCAGTTGCTCTGCCAATTGAGCTACGCGCCCACGGTGGGGGATTTGGCTGGTAGGACGAACAAAAATTATAGCATCCGCCTGCGCTTTTCGCGTGCGAGAGTTCTCCGATCTCCGTTTGTTCTGCGATCTCGCGCAACTGCACGCGTCGCATTGCAGGTGCACGACCAGGGTTATCCTTACCGATCTTCCGCATGGCTGGCAACAGAAGAGCTTTCGCGCCGCACGCTGCCTGTTGTTCAGGAGGCAGCGGGAATCGGGGCATGTCCCGCCGTTATGCGAAGAATCTGCGATCGCGAGCGGCACTTGCGCTACACTACCGTGACAACTTCGAGCTGTACTGTGGGTTCCACTTTTCGGAGGTCTCCATCATGATGAGGAAACTTTTCTGTCCGGTCGTTCTCCTTCTTTGCGCAGGCACGATGCTCGCGCAAAGCACTCCGCCGACAACGAATCCGCCCTCGCAGACGCCGCCGATGCATCGCGGAGGCCAGGAGAATTGCATGCAGCAGGCCGGCATTGAAAAATCTGTGATGGAACAGATTCATTCCATCGCGCACGACGCACATTCGGCGATCGAGAACGTCTGCTCCAACACGTCCCTCACTCCCCAGCAAAAACAGCAACAGGTGCGCGAGATCCGCGAGAAGGCTATGCAAAAACGCGAAGGCTTGCTCACTGCCGATCAGCAGAAGGCTCTGATAGCGTGCCAGCAGGCCCGCAGCGGAAATCATCCGGGCGGTGGTCCGCATGAAGGACATGAAGGAATGGGAGGAGGATGCGGCGAGATGCCGCACCACGCACGGCCGGGCAATTCTCCCAACGGAGGACAGGGGAGCAGAACGGGGAATCCTCCTCCGTCGAGCCAGTCTTCACCGCAGAATTGACACGCGATGGAGAAAGCCGGCGTGAGGATCCTCTAACGTTGACCCGCGGCGCCTGCGCGCCGCGTGTGCACCGACTTACAACTCAGGAACGCTGGCGAGCTTCCGCAGCCAGGCCGCGTGCGTCGCTCGTCGCCGGGCGGCGCGGAGGCAACTGGTCTGCTCCTACCGGCGGACGATGCTCGACGGTACCGATCACCGGCGCTTCATCCATGCCGTCGGCGTACGCCATCGAAGCGAAACGTTGCTCGCTGCACATGCGATCGATCAGGCGTTGCTGCCGCCCGTTGAGCACGGCGTGAGGAAGAATCGGAAAATTGCGGAACATCCACAGCAAATACACGCGCTGAAGGAATGAAGGCATTACATAGCGCGGCCCAATGGGCGTTTGCACCTGCACCACACCAGCAGCGAGCTTTTCAATCAACATACCTGGGCCCACCTGGAACCTGAAATTGGCCAGAGCAATTCTAGGGCCGCCATTATTGCACCGCAACTCATGCAATGGGAAGCCTTTTCTCACAGATTTACGGATATTTTAATCGAACGATGATCCGGCTTCCCACTGGCGGTGTACTTTTGGGAAATCTTCGCCGCCGCATCTTCCCCAAACGGTCCCGCCTCAATCAAACCGTGGCTTCGGGGAGGATGTCCATGCGGCGGATCTGGGCCGCCACCCCAAACTCGGAGCCCTCTTCTTCGACCCGGACGATGGTCGCCTGGCAGCACACCCAGCACTTCTCGCCGGAGGTGAGTTCGGGAGGCAGGATCAGAACCAACTCGACGTCGGTTCCCTTTTCCATGCGGGACTTGGTGTAGAGGAAGACTCCGTTGGCGCTGACATCGCGGGTCTGCGCGGTCTGATCTACGCCGTGAGAGGTGCGCACGCGCGTGGGAACGCGAGTGGCAATGCGGGTTCCGGAGCGGCGCTCGGTGTCAGCCTTCATGCGGGCGAAGTGCCCACCTACTGTACACCAAGGGCTGGGATTGGGCGAGGAGTTCCGGGCTCCGCGGGGAGCCCGGATTCCAGATTGGGACTAGCTGGTGGGCCGCTTGGCGCGGGCTGCGGGGACGACCAGGGCCTGCTCCATGGTCGGCACGTTGGTGCCGCGGAGCTTTACTTCCATCTCGTGCACCTTGTCGGGCTGGTAGGTCTGGTAGTAGGCCTGCACCAGCAATTCCATGGTGAACGGATTGTCCTGATCCTCTTCCAAGTGAGCGATGGCGTCTTCGTATTTCTTCTGTTCCATGAGCAGAGTCCCGGCTGCGCCATGGTACGAACTCTGGATGACGCGGTTGCGGCTGCCGTTGGCTAGAGTTTCGAGGTGGTGCAGCGACTGATCGGCCAGCGACTGGTTGCCGGCGCGGGCGGCACGCACGGTGCGGATGCGGAGGATGCGCGACAGTTCCTCGTCGCGGTCCGAGGCGGAAATGGTGGAGCGATGGCTGAGCGATTCCTCGGCCAGCTTCAGATGCTTGAGGGCAACGTTGTCGTCGGCCTGATACTCGGCCATCTGCCGGAGCGCCTGCGCTTCCTGAAGGTCTTGCTCCTTGGCGTGAGCGTTTTCGGCGACTTCCTGCAGATCCTTATCGGCTTCGGCGTAGTTGCCTTCACGAACGTATGTCATCGCCCGCTGAATGCCGTACGTGAGGCGGTCGGCTTCGGTGTGGGCGTAGCGGATGGCCTTGTCGTATTCCACGCGGGCCTGCTCCTGATTGCCCATCAGCGCAAAGGTGTCGCCGAGACCAAGTTGCGAACTCACGAAGTCGGGATCCATCTTGAGGGCGGCGCGATAGTGCGTGAGTGCGCCTTCAAAGTTGCCGGCCATCCGCAGAAGCTCTCCATAGGAATCCTGCGGGTTGGGCTCTTTGGGCAGCAGGAGCGTGTAGCGATCCATGGCCGCGAAGGCCTTGGCAAATTGCCGGTTGCGAGCTTCGACGTAGGCGAGATCGTTGAGGGCCGCGGGAAAGTTCTTGTCAATCGCCAGGGCCTTCTCCATCATGCGCTGCGCCTGGTCGTTGCCATTTTCGCCCATCAGCCAGTTGCCCGCGAGATAGAGCAGGTGCTTGTCGCGGGGATACATCTCGAGCATGTCGTTCATGGCGGTAATGCCGCCGAGGAAGTCGCCTTCCTGCACTTTCGAAATCCACGAGACCATGAGCTGTTCGCCGGGCGTCAGCTTGGGCGCAAGAGCCTTGGCTTTGGCGCGAGCTTCGCTGACTTCCTGGGGATTGCCGCTGTTAAAAGCGATCCAAGCCCAGGCGACGGCTAGGTTGGGATCTTCCTTCACGGCTGCGCGCCAATCTTCGTTGCAGCGCTCCAGATAGAGATTCTCGTAGTCCTGCATTCCCTTTTCATAAAGCTCGCGGGCCTTGGGGGACGACGTCGTGACCGGCAGCGTGCTGGATTCACCCTTTTTAACGTGGTGCGCAAACAGCGGCGCGGCGAGACTGAGAGCGAGAACGAAAACGGCGTACGTCTTCATGGAACTAGAGCGACGCATCGAAGGATCTCCGGAACAGAGCTTTGTGGGGAGGAGACTACGAGAAAAGGGTAACATCGGCGTAATCGGGGGGCGAGGTGACGAAAGGCGTGGGACGGGAGGGGGGAAAGGCTCAGGTTTCAAGGTTTCAGAGTTTCAGAGTTTCAACGTCTCTGGATTTCGGGGTTTCGGGTTTCGAGTTTGGGTGGGTCGTGTGTTCTGGGATTCGGGGTTCTGCGAACGGAGGGATTTGTGGATTCGGAGGAGACTTGGGCTTTGTTACTAATTGGTAACCCATACCCCCCCTCCCCCTCGATCTATTGGAATCATCGGGTTAGGGGAAATTCGTCCGCAATATCTTGCGGCTCAATCGGTTACGGGCAAAATCCTGAAAAAAAGAGACTTAGCTTCTCCCCGGAGCCCGAATGCCGAGCGCTGCCGCGAAGCCATGATCTGCCTTCTTGCGGGCTGTGCGCAAGGTCGGATGTCACAAGGGGCTGTGGATTTTGAGAGGGCAGATTTCCGGGACTCCAGAATGTGCGTTCTTCCGCCCCTTTCCGAGATTGTTCGTTTCCCGCTCTCGGCCTCACGCCTTCCGGCGCGGGCTGCATTCTGTCGCCGCTTCGCGGCTGGAGGTGACAAAAAAGCCCCTGCCGAAGCAGGGGCTGATTTGAAAGCTCTCCTCAGCTAGAAGGTGATTTTCGCTGCGAACTGCACGCCGCGGGGACCGCCGCCGCCTAGGAACGGATTGCCGATGCCTACGTCGCCGGTTGCGGTGAGCGAGTAGTAAGCAGGCCCTCCAGAGAAGTTGTATCCGCCGGTGAGGTAGTTCGGCGTGCCGATATTGCCAATGAAATTCGGCAACAGAGGATTGGAGAAGTTGGGATGGTTGAGCAAGTTAAAGAACTCGGCGCGAAGGTCAAGAACCACGTGCTCCGACAGCGTCGTGTCTTTGAAAATGGAGAAGTTGAACTCCTTAAAGCTCGGGCCCTTCAATGAATTGCGCCCGAGGTTGCCAAAATGACGGGTACCGGCGACGCAGTTCGTCTCGCTGCTGTCGTTAGGATCGCCCACGGAGGCCCAGGTACACGGTGCGACGAACGACGCCAGGTTCAAATACTGCGCCGGGTTGTGAGCAGAATACTGCGGCGTCGAGATTTGGTCCGGACGGTCGAACCCTTCGCCTGCTCCGGAATAGTCACCCTGGAATTCATAGTTCAGGTGCCAAGGCTGGCCGTCCTGTAGGTTAAGTACGCCGTCGAGGCCCCAACCATTCTTCAACCTTGGCATCGCTCCGCCCATCTTGGGAAGTTGGTAGGTGAAGTTCCAGGTGAAGCGCTTACGAATGTCGAAGCTGGAGTTCCCGCGATCACCGTTCGGAAAGGTACTGTTCTGGGGCTGAGCCTGGTTGGGCTCGAAGTCTTCGAGATCGCTGGCATTATCGATGGAGTGCGACCATACGAAATTGGCTTGCGAAGTCAACCCGTGCCACCCACTCGTCCGCAGACTAGCCTGCAGCGCGTGGTACATGGAGTTAGCGCCGGACTTCTCCTGGTTAATGTAGAAGAAATTTGGATAGTTCCGGGGCACTCCGTAGGAAGTGACGCCATTGGCCAAATCGGCAGCGGTGATCTGGGCCTGGCTGGGCTGATTGATGTCGAGGAACTGGAACAGTTTCGTCCCTTTCGAACCGACATACCCAATTTGCAGCACGTTCTTGCTGCCCAGTTGTTGTTGGAAGTTCAGATTGAAGTTCTGCACGTAAGGCGTGCGCATTTTCGGATCGATGGAGAAGAAGTCGCCCTCAGGACCATATCCCGAATAGACCGGGGTTCCCGCGGCCAACGGGCCACCTGAAGCGGCGCCGGTGGCGAGTGCCTGCGAACCCAAACCTGGATATGCGGGACCCGGGCAAAAGACGCAATTCCACGGCAAGTGGCCGAGGAACATATCCTGAGAGAACGCGTCATAGAACAACCCCCAACCGCCACGGATTACCGTCTTTCCTTTGCCGGTAACGTCGTAAGCAAACGCCAAGCGGGGGGCGAAGTTGTTGTAGTCCTTGCCGTACAGCTGGTTGGTTTGATCGTTGCTTCCGCCGTTGGCGGGATTGAAAGTGTAGAGGAGACCGTTCTTTTCGCCCGTGACTCCAAAATAATCCCAGCGCACGCCGTAGTTAAATGTCAGCCGGGCAGTCGCACGGAAGCTGTCCTGAATAAAGAGCCCGTCGCTGTTCTGGAAGGTGTGCCTTCTGGAATAGCCCGTGACCTGTTTGCCTCCGCTCGGCAACCCATTCAAGAAATCCGACATGTCGTTGAAACCGAGGGTGCCGCGGAAATTGTGATCGATGACCTGCATGATGGTCGTGCGCCGGAATTCGTATCCGAACTTGACGTCATGCTTGCCCGACTTCCACGAATAGTTGTCGACGAAGTGCCAGTTCGAATCCACGCGATTGCGCGGGATGGAACTGGTGGCGCCAATCTGCGAGAAGCCGGCAACGCCGGTCGCGGGAAGGCCGCCGTCATAGTTGCCGACACCGGTGTCCAACCCGATGGAGTTGGGGTTAAAGCTCTGGTCCTGGGGGAAAAAGCCTTCCACGAAGCGGTTCCATCCCAGACGGGCTTCGTTTACCTGGCTGGAGTTGACCACCTTTACATAGGAAAGAGAGATCAGTTGCACGCGAGTCGGGGTTACGGTATTGAACCCGGGCAGCAGGCCGCCAGCCAACTGCGCGAAAGGAAAGCTCTGGTTGCTATCGCCAAAGTAGTAGCGACCAGTAAGCATGTTGTTTGCGTTGAAGTTCTCGTCGATCTTGCCGATGAAGCTGTCCACGCGATTGAAAAAGGAAGTTGAGGTGGAAAGGTTAGGGCCGTTTGGGCAACTGGTGTCCCACGCGGTATTCAAGGGGCCTAGAATTTCGCTGGGCAGCGGGGCCGCGCTCGCAATATTCGGTGTAGGCCAAGGGTTGCGGGCGAGCAGTGCACCTGTGACCGCGTTGGCAGGGCCGTTGGCAGCGATATCTGCTGCAATCTGGGCCGGGTTCGGCACGCAAGTGATTCCGGCCTGGGCTCCATTTTCGCGCTGGCCTTCATAGTCGGCGTAGAAGAACGTCTTGTCTTTGACGATCGCGCCACCCAAGGCACCACCGAATTGGTTGTTGTTGAATGGGCTCTTGGAATCCGTGGCCGGATTGAAATAGTTGCGCGCTCCCATTTTTCCGCTGCGGAAATATTCGAGGAGCGAACCATGCAGAGCGTTGGCGCCGCTCTTGGTCACGATGTTGATCACGGCGCCACTGTTGCGGCCGTACTCAGCTTCGTAGTTGGAAAGAACGCGCAGTTCAGCAACGGCGTCGAGTGGGAGAATCGTAGCGGGATCGCCGAACACGCCCGCTTCGTTGATGGCGGGATCGTTGCGGTAGCCGTCGTTCATATCGGTACCGTCGAGCAGGAAGTTGTTCGACCGACCGCGAGAGCCGTTCATCGAAAAGGTTCCGTAGGAACCGGGTGAATCCGAAATCTGGTCGGGAGATCCGGCGACGCCGGGATTCAGATAGATCAGTTTCTGATAGTCGCGTCCGTTGACGGGGAGACTCTCAATCGTGTCAGCAGTCAGGGTCCCGCCGAGCTCAGAGGAGGTCGTCTCCACCTGGGGCAGAAGGTCGCCCGCGACTTCCACCCTGGTCGAGATCTGTCCGGTCTTGAGAGCGGCGTCGATGCGGCGCTCGGTGGCGACGTCGACCGTCACGCCGGTGGCGACGAAGGTCTGGAAGCCTTGTTGGACCACGGTCACGGTGTAGGTGCCGATGGGGAGTTCGGGCAGGGAGTAACTGCCGTCGGCGCTGGTTTCGGAGGTGCGCTCGAGTCCGGTGCCGGTGTTTTTCACCGTCACCTTCGCGCCGGGAACAACGGCGCCGGAAGGATCGGTCACGGTGCCGAGGATGGTCCCGCGGAAGGTCTGCGCCGACAGGCTCAGTGCGGCCAGAAGAACAAACACCAGACTTGTCGACACCAGGATGATGCGCGCTCTCATGTGGTCTCCTTGAAACGGTTCAGTTTTTGGAGGAGTGTTTGGTGGCTTGCGGGGGAAGCCGATTACTTCGGTCACATCTGGGAAAGCTTGCAATTCCTTGCATACTAAGAAGTTGCGCCGCCCCCGGCCCGCAAAGTCGCTGAGAAACATTACCGAAAGCTGATCCCTACAGTCAACCATGTAGTTATGGATGGGAGCGATAGATTTTACGAATAAGGTACTGGAGGGGCAGTTCACAGTACTCGGTACTCAGTACTCAGTTGTCCGACCTCGACCTCGGATCAGGGCTTGAGGTCCTCCGCGCATGGGACCCTTCGCCAGGCTTGAGGAGCTACACCGTCAGGCTAACGCCAACATACAAAATGACGATTCCGCGTGTTGGCTGATGGCTGAAGCTGATGGCTGACAGCTGGGGTTAGAACGTGAAGGCTACGCCGCCGCGGACGGAGCGGGCGGATTGGACCAGATAGACGGTCTGACCGTCCTGGCCGATGACCGGGACATAGCCCTGCGCCAGAAGGTTGCGCAGGTCGATGATGGCTTCCACGTGGCCGCCCATGGCGGGGATCGGCTGGCGGACGAAGATATTCAGGAAGGGGTCGCTTTGACCGGGCGACGCGTTAAACATGTCGACCGGAGTCAGGGCAGAACCATTGACCCACCGGTAGGAGGCGATCCAACTGGTGCGGGTGCGCGGTGCGGTTCCGCTCAGTTTGACGGCGAGAGCGTGGCGGCGCTGGGTCGTGATCCAAGGTTGGGCGTTCTGCAACGTTACGTCGGAGCGCGAGAGATCCAGAACGCCGCCGTAAGCGTAGTCGAGAGTGGCGGTCAGATCGGCCGAGACTTTGCGCTGGAGAACGACACGGAGGCCGTTGGTATCGAGGGTCTTGCCGGTATAGCTGAAGGTGCCGGAACTGACGTCGGGCAAGAGGAATCCGCCGACAGCAGTCGTGAGGCCGGTGCCGGTGAGAGCCGGGTCGCCAACGCGGTCCGAGAAAACAGCGACCTGAACGTTGGTCTTGCCTTCACGGTGGGAGACGCTGACTTCGTGGTGATGAGCGCTCTCCATTTTGGGAGCGAAGTTGAGGAGGCTGACTCGCGGATTGGATTCGCTCAGGTCGGCGGGAGAGGAGTCGAATCCCTTTTCGGCGCGCGGGTCAGGCCGGGAAGTGGCGTACTCGTATTCCAAAACAGTGTCGGGCGAAAGGTGGAGATCAGCGGAACCGTAGGGGCGGAAGGCGGACACATGTCCCAGGAACTGGATGGTCTGGAGTTCGCTGCCGAACTTGAATTCGAGAATATCGCCGACGGAAAAATCATCGGAAGCGGAGAGGGCGAGCGCCTGCAAAGCGGCGTTGTGGAGGTTGGGATCGGAGGCCGCGAAACGGCGAACCGTGAGACCCACGGTGGGGGTAGAGCCGTTCATCAGCCGGCGCGAATAACTGGATCGCAGCACGGCGGCGGGGAGACCTACGCCATAGCCAACGTTACCGCTGAAGGCGAGATGTCCGTCGGAAAAGACGGAACGCTCTAGCGTGAAGGCGGTGCTCATGTCCGATCCGGCACCGTAACCGCCGGCAGCGGAGCCCGCGAGGAACGACAGAGTTCCGGTCAAATCATGACTCTGCTTTTCGGCGGGCAGAGTGGGATCGTCAAAGACGCGCAGAATGGGGCGGTTGGCGACGGAACGAAGAGTCCACTTCCAGTCGTCGTCATCGGGCAGATTGCGGATGGGGCCCAGTTGCATGACGCCCAGCAACGTGCTCAGCGTGACGTTGACGTTGAGACTGGCGCCGGGACGAAGGCCAACTTTTTCGCGCAGGGCCGGGAGGAAAGAAGGCGCGGTGACTTTGAGAGTGTAGAGACCGGGCAACAGGCCAGTGGCGGCGTAGTATCCGGCGCCGTCGGTGAAGACGGTCAAGGTGCGGTTGGCGGAGCCGAGGATCTGCACCACGGCGCCCATCTGGGGCGCGCCGGAGATGTTGCGGACGTATCCTGAGATCGCTCCCGGGCGGTCAACGGCCCAGACAGGAAGCGACAAGCCGAACACGATTGCCCAAGTTCCGAGCTTACGCAGTCTCACTCCACCCCCACCCCCTGGGGAGAAAATTGCAGGGAGTTACTCTACGGCAAATACGGCTGACGGATCAATGGTCTGCTTCGAGATGTTGTCGTTCACCTTGATCTCGATCTTGTAAGTGCCGGGCTGCAGGTTGGCGGCTACGATCGATTTCTGCAGCGTCACCTGGTCGCCAATGTTACCCATGCTGTCGGTGGTTTCGGTCTTCTGAACCACCTGTTTGTTGGTTGCGAGATTGGTGATGTTGTATTCGAAAGTGGCGGAAGGCTTGTGAGTCTTCTCGTCCACGCCGAGATTATAGACCTGCATCCAGAAATTGAGCTTCTGGTCTTTGTCTTTCTTGAACAGAGCGGGCTTGCCGTCAGCGGCGGCAACCCGGGGACGGATTTTCATGGTGCCGATGACGAACATGCCGGTACCGATGGCTTTGGTGGGTACCGGTTCCATGGAGTCGGCGACGATGAGAGTGGAGGTCGCGAGTTTGTCGTCGGAGAATTCGGGGACGACAACGCTGCGGCTCCATACGCCTTTGCGGTCGCCGTTGACGTCTTTGATGGCGATGTTCAGCTTGTAGCGGCCGGCGCGCAGAGGCAGAGCCTTCCAGTAGACGGAGGCGTTCTCTGCGGTGCGGGGCAGCAGTTCGGCGGGCACGTCGACCTGCACCGTGTCTTCAAACGTCTGCACGATCTTGCCCGTCAACGTGGTGAGGCGGGCGAAGATATTGACGGTGCCGCGCTGAATGCCGTCTTTGTTGACGAAAGTGATGTCGCGATTGCGCAGCTGAATTGTGACCGGGACCAGGACGGTGTCGCTGGTGACTTTCACGAAGTCAGTGCGCACGTCGAACGGCATCGGGTTGAGGATGACCTTCGAGTTGACGGCCTCTTCCAGATCGGTGAACTTGACCTTGGGAGCGGCTTGCAACTTGGCGAACTGCTCGAGGCGGTCGAATTCCTTGGTCTGAACCATGGAACTGTTAGGGCCGGCACCCAGACGCTCCATGCCGTTGCCGGAGAAGCGCGCCGCTTTGTTCGACATGCCCATCTGCTCGTAGAGCGTCAGGCCCGCGTTGGGGGTCATGAGCAGAGCGTCTTTTTCAGAGCGGTCGAGGGTCATGTGATACTCGCCGCACATGCAGGTGTCGACGAATTCCATGATGACTTCCTGGCCGATGCCTTCGATGTAGCGATAGCGCCAGGTTTCAAAGGGGAAGGTCGAGGTCTCGCCGCCGCCCTCTTCCATGGGGCGCTCGTAGGTGCCGCCCGAGGGATGAGAATCGATTTCATCGGCCTTGCCGAAAACGATGTAGATACGGCCACGATCGGTCTTCCAGCCGGGCACGCCAGCAGCGAAATGCTCGTTGGCATAGGCAATGCGCTGGTAGTGCTCTTCCTTATATTCGTTCTCTTCGGTGTCTGGGGTGGGATCGCGGCGCTGCCAGAAGGCTTCAATGAAGTTGTCGCGTTCTTCGTCGTTCGACAACTGCTTGAAGGCGGCGCGCTCCTCGTCCGTAATGATGTAGACAACGTCTTCGTCGAGCCACTTCTTGTAGACCTTGCTCACTTCCGCCTTGAACGCGCGCTCGTTCTTCTTGCGCTGCTTTTCATTGATCGGGCGGGTGAGGGGATCGACAGCGTCAGGAGCCGGCTTGGCTTGCGGGGTGCCAGCGGCGTCTTTCGCGGGAGTGTCGGTGGCGGATTTGTCAGCGGACTTCGCGTCCGGCTGGTCCTGGGCCAAGGCCCCACAGACCAGTAGACTGAAAGAAATCAGCGAAATTCGGAGAACTGCTTGATACGAAACCCGGAACATGAGAGGGACTCCTGCCACACTACCGTCTGCCCATTTTAGGCTTGTTCGCCGTGCGAAAGCAAGGTTAAGTCGTGCCCCGAGAACAACCAAAAACATACTCCAACCCTGTTTTTAGAAGCGCGGGATGTTGCCTGGAGTTGCCTGCCCCCTACCAAATCCATGCTGCCAAATCCATACTGCCAGAACGGTATGGCAGGGCTATAATGGGTGGTTCCGGGGCGGTAGCTATCACTTCCCTCTCGTAACGGGTCTCGGCCATTTCTTCTAATTCCTGATCGGGAACTTTCTTCGCGGCAGGATCGTACCAGATGATGTGTGTCCGTCAGCCCAAACCGTGCAAGAGGGCTCGTTTTGCGTAACTGCAGGCTGGCGCAGGACTTGGCCTTCTGTGGGAGATAAATTGCCCGGACAGTGACGGGAATCATGAAAGCTTGGAAAAAAATTGCGATTGGCGTTGGTATTGCGGTTGTGCTCGCAATCATTGTCGGTTTTACCGTTCATCAGAGCAGCAAGAACGTAGTGACGGTACAGACCGGGAAGGTGCAGCGGCAGGATCTGGCCACCGTGGTAAGCGCTTCGGGTGAGATCAAGCCGAAGACGTACGTCAACATCGGCGCGAATGCCTACGGAAAGATCACCCACCTGTATGTGAAGGAGGGGGATCAGGTCAAGAAGGGGCAATTGCTGGCGCAACTGGAGAACGTGCAGTCCGCGGCGGACGTGACGGCGAATCAGGCGTCGGTGCAGGCGGCCGAGACCGATGCGCTGGCGGCCGATGCGGCACTCAAGACGTCTCAAGCCGACCTGGTGCGGGCGCAAGCGGACTATGACCGAAACAAGCAGGACTGGGATCGCGCGCAGAATTTGTTCAAAGACGGATTGATCGCGAAGTCGGATTTCGACATGCGCAAGAATGCATGGGCCACTGCGGATGCGGGGCTGGCACAGGCACAAGCGCGCGTGGCACAGGCGAAAGCGCAGCAGGATTCCGCAGGCAAGCACGTGTCGCAGGCGCGAGCGAACTTAACGCGCGTGAACGACGTATTGCAGAAGACGACCTACAGCGCACCTTACGACGGCGTGGTCACGAACCTGCCGGTGCGGGAAGGCGAGTCGGTGGTCATTGGAATCCAGAACGCGCTGGGTAGCACCTTGATGACAATTGCCGACATGGCGGTGATTACGGCTGAAGTGAAGGTGGACGAGACCGATATTGTGAATGTGCATCTGGGACAGCCCGCGGAAGTCACGATTGACGCGATTCCCAAGAAGATCTTCCACGGGAAGGTTTCGGAAATTGGAGACAACGCTATCGTGCGGTCCAGCGGAGTATCGACCTCGCAATCGACGACGGCGAGCGAAGAGGCCAAGGATTTCAAAGTGGTGGTGACCTTGACCGACCCGCCGAAAGACCTGCGTCCGGGCCTTTCGACGACGGCCAAGATTACGACCGCAAACCGGAGTAATGCGCTGGCCATCCCGATCCAGGCGCTGACCCTGCGCAGCAAGGACCAGGTTGAGCAACAGAATAATCCGCCAGGATCGGTGCACGCCGCGGCACCTGCGGCCGCAGAAACTGCATCGAAGACAAAAAAGGGGGATGACGTGCAGGGGGTCTTCGTCATCCGCAGCAAGAAGGCTGTATTCGTTCCGGTAAACACGGGAATTACGGGCACGACCGACATGGAAGTGCTGGACGGTGTCAAAGAAGGGGACGAGGTCATTACGGGGAGTTACAAGGTTTTGCGCACCCTGCGTCCCGGAAGCAGCGTGAAGATCGATAACACGGTCCCGAAAAAAGAAGAAGAGTCATAACCTTAGCCGGGTTGGTACGTCCAAAGGGCAAGCCGGCGAGGTCTCAAAACACGGCGTCTCAGAAAACGGAGCCTTGCGACAGTAACGTACTGAACTTTAATACGACTGAACCTTAATTACGAACGGAGAGGTCAGTGGCACCGGACAGATTGAGCGAAGACCAGGAGAAAAAAATGGCAACGGCAGAAGTCCTCAGCATGCCCACTACTACGAACCTAGCGCCGCCCGAATCCTGCATGATCGCGGCCGAAGACCTGTGGAAGACCTACGACATGGGATCGGAGCAGCAGGTGCATGCGTTGCGTGGGGTCAATCTGCGCATCCAACGCAACGAATACGTCGCCATCATGGGACCGTCGGGCTCGGGCAAATCGACGCTGATGAACCTGATTGGATGCCTCGACACGCCTTCGCAGGGCAAGTACTGGCTCAACGGCCAGCTGGTCAGCGAACTGGACGACGATGAGCTGGCGCGCATCCGCAACAAGGAAATTGGATTCGTGTTCCAGACCTTCAACCTGCTGGCTCGGGCAACGGCACTGCACAACGTGGAACTGCCGTTGATCTATGCCGGGATTCCGACGGAAGAACGAATGGAGCGTGCCAAGGGTTCGCTGGCGGCTGTGGGCATGGAGTCGCGTATGAGCCATAAGCCGAATGAACTCTCCGGCGGCCAGAGGCAGCGCGTAGCCATTGCGCGCGCCCTGGTGAACAAGCCTTCGATCATTCTGGCGGACGAACCGACAGGCAACCTGGACTCGCAAACGGGCGTGGAAATCATGGCGCTGTTCGATCGCCTGCACGCCGAAGGCAACACCATCATTCTGGTTACACACGAAGGCGATATCGCGGAGTATGCGCATCGGGTCATCCACATTAAGGATGGCGTGATTGCCAGTGATCAGAGCAAGGGACCGGGGCAGCGCAGTTAAGGTCTAAGCTTCGGATCAGGCATCGAGTTTTGAGTAGAGCGCCCAGCCAATCGGCTGGGCGTTTTGCTGTGTGGCGGATCGTCCCAGGAACTGCAGGGCACCAAGATCAAAGCGGCTCAACGCTTTTACAGGAGACGACGATGAGTGCAATGGAGATTTTAAGCAAGTCATTCCGGGCACACGACTCGATTCGATTTGATTTGTGTGTGGCCATCGTCTCTTTCTTTTCTGCTCCAGTTTTCACCATTAAGGTGCATAACGAGTAAAGACAAGGTCGCTCCCTTTGGCCTTCTGGTGGCAGGGGAAGCAGCTTTTCATAAACGCCGCTTCGCCAGGTTTGCCGTCTTGGAAGTGAGCGAACCCCCAGCCGCCGGTTGCGGCGTACTTTGTTGAGTCCTTGACCATAAACTGAATGTTCGTGGGGGAGCCGGGAACGAAAGATTGAGCCTGGCCAAAAACTTTGTTGTTTTCCTCCGACGCGACGTAACGGTAATGCAAAGCAGCAATGATCGTTCCGTCCGGAAACGGAAGCTTCCCTTCCCGGTAGGCCTTGATTGCTACATCGTTGCCCAAGACGGCACCTAAACTGTGAGGTTGCCTGCTTCATGGGCCGAGGAAATCCACTGCCAGTCGCGGTACCCCTGAGGGATTTCGGTAACGAAGATCGGGGCGGGTTCCCCATCCGCGTGTCCTGGTGCAGGGGCAATGAGGACGACAAGACCGGCCATTGTTGCAACTGCAACCAACAAGAGTGTGTAGTGTTTCATAAGGTTCCTCCATTGAATACGCTTAGGTAAACTGATATCCGCAATCCCAACTATTTCGCCTTGAACCTGATGTCGATGCCTTTTCGATCGCCAGCAGCCTAGGCAGAACTCACGCGCAACAGCCACAACCTGCAAGTAGCGGCTAGCCTGGCGGCACGGAACCTGTGGCGGTCGCGCTGTACTTTTTCGAGAGTCATCTTGGAATCCTTTTCTTTCGGTGCGGATTTTCGACTGCATCGGCTGCGATGACCGCATCACAACAGAAGCGTGCACGCGACACAATTGGACGATAGTATTGGCGACACCTAAGTATCAGTCGATGCGGCGAGCGGCGGTCCGATGACCGGCGGGAGGGATTCCTACCTGGAGAGGATTGTTGATGTAATTAGAGATGTTTCACCAAGCCGGTTCGATTGGCGAGAACAGGACAAATCCCTCGATCCGCCTGGTGTTATCCTGCTTCCCTTATGGAAGCCAAAGGTGTGACTCCGATATTGAACGTGTCCGACATCGCCAGCGCGGTCGCGTGGTTTGAGAAGTGGGGATGGAAGAAATTGTGGGACTGGGGAACGCCTCCGACGTTTGGCGCGGTTGGATCGGGTAAGGAAACTTGCATCTTTCTTTGCCAGGGGCGCAGGGAGGCCGCGGCCGCGGCGCGAATACCACCACGTTTCAGCAGGACGGAGACGAAGCGGGCGACAAGGGCGTCTGGATGTCGGTCTGGGTGGACGACGTGGACGAGATGCACAAGCAGTGCGTCGCCGCCGGGTTGGAGATCACATTTCCGCCCACCGATATGCCGTGGAACGTTCGCGAGATGCACCTTCGCCATGCGGATGGCCACGTGTTCCGGGTCGGCCGGGGACTCGAGCCCAAAAAGTAGAAACCTAAAACTGAGGACCGGGGCGGCGCAGTTACGGCCCAGCCTTCCGATTAAGAATCGAGTTTTGAGTCGAGCGCCCAGCCAATGGCTGGGCGTTTAGTTGTGTGGCGTTATCGCAGGGACTTTCGAGAAGCGTCACATCATTTTTGTAGCGCACTGACGGGCTATAATTGCGCGAACCTATGGTCCTTTCCTCCGGCACCAGACTCGGTCCTTACGAAATTCTCACTCCCCTCGGCGCTGGCGGCATGGGAGAAGTCTATCGTGCCAAGGACACCCGCCTCGACCGGACCGTCGCCATCAAAGTTCTGCCTGCGCATCTTTCTTCTGATCCGGAACTGAAACAGCGCATGGAGCGCGAAGCCAAAGCTATTTCTGCGCTACAGCATTCGAATATATGCACGCTTTACGATATCGGCACGCAGGACGGCACCAACTTTCTGGTCATGGAGTATCTCGAAGGCCAGACTCTCGCCGAGCGCCTGGGAAAAGGCCCGCTGCCCCTGGATCAGGTTCTGAAGATTGCAACCGAGATCGCACAGGCTCTGGAGAAGGCACATCAACAAGGAATCATCCATCGCGACTTGAAGCCGGCGAATGTGATGCTGACCAAAGCGGGCGCGAAGCTGATGGACTTCGGACTGGCAAAGCCGGAGTTGTCGATCGCGTCGAAGGCCGTTGAGACGTTTACTCCTTCCACGCCGACGATGAATCTGGCTTCGCTCACCGCGGCTGCGTCGCCGCTTACCCAGAAAGGTACGATCGTCGGAACCTTTCAATACATGGCTCCGGAACTTCTGCAAGGTGGAGAGGCTGACGCGCGCAGCGACCTCTTCAGTTTCGGATGTGTTCTGTACGAAATGGTTACCGGACGCCGCGCCTTCGAAGGTAAATCGCAACTCAGCGTATTCACGGCAATTTTAGAAAAGGATCCGGAGCCCATCAGCGCCAGCCAGCCTTTGGCGCCGCCCATGCTTGATCGCGTGGTGCGCGCATGCCTGGCCAAGGATCCTGCCGACCGCTTTCAATCGGCGCACGACGTAGCGATGGACTTGCGCTGGATGGTGGACGCCGCTCCGGCGGAATCGGAAAAACTGTCTCGGCGGCTCAACAAGTCTTGGGCGGCAGGGTTGGCCGCGCTGCTGCTCGCTTTCGTCGCGCTCGCCGGATTCGTTGGATACCATTGGGCGAAATCTTCTGAAGAGCCGATAGCGATCCACGCCGAAATCCCCCCGCCAGACAAGTTTTCCCTGGACACCACCGGCGACGCCGGCGGCATGCCCGTGCTTTCCCCCCAGGGCGACAAGATCGCCTTCGTGGCTCATTCTGGTGAAACCAAGGCGCTGTGGGTCCGGCCCATCAGTAGCGATTCGGCGCAAGCGCTCCAGGGCACGACGGGCGCAGCGCATCCTTTCTGGTCTCCCGATGGTCGCTACATCGGTTTCTTTGCCAACGGTAAGTTGATGAAGATTGCCGCCACGGGCGGCCCGGTCGCCGTCGTAGCCGATGCTCCCAATTCTCGAGGAGGAAGCTGGAGCGCCAACGATGTGATTGTGTTCGCTGCAGATTTTCAGAACCCGCTGGTAAAAGTAAGCGCGCAGGGCGGCGCGACAACCCTAGCCACGGTCCTCGATAGAACGAAACACGACACCCATCGCTGGCCCTGGTTTCTGCCCGACGGCAAACATTTTATTTTCTTCGCGACCAATCACACCGGAGGCGATCCCAAACAGAACGGAATCTACTTCGGATCGGTCGACAGCACGGAGACCCATTTAGTCGTAGCCACCGATTCTGCGGCACAATACGCGTCCGGCTATCTTCTTTACCATGCGAACACGGCTCTGGTGGCCCAGCCCTTCGATCCACAATCGGGCACGTTATCGGGATCGGCAACAGCTCTGGTGAATAGTGTCCGCAACGACGTCGGTGTGTGGCGTAGCATTTTCGCCGTTTCGCAGAACGGAGTCATGATTTACCAGGCAGGTAGTGCCACCTCGGCAAAGAGCCGCTTCGTGTGGTTCGACCGCTCGGGTAAGGCGCTCGCCGAGTACGATCCTCATGAGCCCACGATCGTGGATGTACGCGATGTGCGTCTCTCCCCGGACAACAAGAAACTGGCGTTCGCAAGCGAGCTCGGTGTTTGGACACTTGATCTCGAGCGCAAGACGAAAACGCGGATCACCTTCGATCAGCAGGTGGTGCAGGAGCCCGCCTGGTCTCCGGATGGCAAGGCGCTCATGTTCACGGCGCTGGTCACCTCGGGCGGCGGTAACGTCGACATCCGCTCCAAAGCCGCCGACGGCACTGGTTCCGAGAAGACACTCGTCGCCAAACCGAACAACTATCACTTCCCCAGTTGGTCACCCGATGGAAAGTACATCCTCTACACCTGGGGAGAGGGCGAAAAAATGGTGTCCATCTGGAGCGTGCCGGTCGCCGGAGACGCCAAGCCGGTTGCGATCGTGCAGCCGCCCTCGCCCCAATCGAACATCTACGAGTATCGCGTCTCGCCGGACAGCCATTGGATCGCGTACGAGTCCGACGAATCCGGACAACCGGAGGTATACCTCACGAGTTTTCCGGAGGGCAAAGGTAAATGGAAGGTTTCGTCTGGTGGCGGGGCCTACCCCACATGGAGTGGAAACGGCAAAGAGCTTTTCTACGTGAATCTTGTCGAGGACTTTTTCGTCTGCCCGGTATCTTCGAAAGGCTCTGAGATCGAATTCGGGACGCCACAGCGTCTGTTCCATGCCGCAACACCGGGAGTCGGCATAGTGTTCGACGTCTCCTCCGATGGAAAGCGTCTGCTGGTGAACCACTCCGAGGAAGAGGCCCAGGCGCCGCTCCAGTTGGTCACCAACTGGCCTGCGGAGCTGAGGAAATAGATACAACGACCGTCGGAATCTTTACCGTATTCCTGCCCGTTAGCGAGTTGTAACGTTTGCCACTCCGAGTGGATTCGGTTGCGATTCTGCCACGGGCGCAGAATCGGCAACGATCACCCGGTCGCGGCCTTCCTTCTTCGCGCGATAGAGCGCGGCGTCAGCGGATTCAATCAACTCTTTCGGAGTCGTGCCGTGTTGAGGAAGCTCTGCCACACCCACGGAAACTGTGACCATCCCGAGGGACTGGCCCTGGTGCAGAACGGTCAACTCGCGCAATTTGGAGCGGATGCGCTCGGCGCGGGCTTGACTCACTTTCAGATTCGCTTGCGGGAGGATGACTAGAAATTCCTCGCCGCCGAAGCGGCAAACAATGTCCTCGGCGCGGACACTTTTTAGCAGGAACGAAGCAGTCTCGCGCAAGACGGTGTCGCCGGCATCGTGGCCGTAGGTGTCGTTGAATTTCTTGAAGTGATCCAGATCGAGCATGAGGACGCCCAGACCTTGCTCGGAGCGGACAGCGCGCCGGGTCTCGCGTTCCAGCATCTCTTCCAGATAGCGGCGGTTGTAGAGGCCGGTCAACGGATCGCGGATCGACTGGTTGCGCAAGGCCTCACGCAGGCGGATGTTGGCTACGGAGAGGCCGACCTGCTCGGCGAACATGTTGACCGTGAACAGCACGGGCTGGGGCACTTCGCCGGTTTCGATCATCTGGAAATGCAGGATGCCGATCGCTTCGCCGTGCGCCAGCAGCGGCAGGCAAATGTAGGAGTGCGTGGGAGACGTCACATGTGCGCACTCAGCGGAGTGGTCGCCGGCCAGGACGACGTGCATGTGCCCGGTGCGGAGAGCCCAGCAGTCTTGCGGTCCAAACGCATTATCTGGCAAAGTGCAATCTTCCCAGAGGGCAGCCACCTCGAGCCTTTCGCGGGAAGCGTTGAACAGATGCACGGCGCCACGCAGTTCGGGAAATACTTTCGGAGCCATGCCGGCAACCACCGAAAATGCGTCTTTCACTTCGGTGCAGCTTTGCAGCAGTTCTGCCATCTTGGCCAGGTTGGTGGCGCGGTTCGAGCGCTTGGTCAGTTCGCGCACCATGCGCTCGTTTTGCTGATTCAGTTCCTGCTGCGCCAGGGCGCGCTCGCGCATTTCCGATTGCAAAAGGCTATTGGCTTCCATCAGGGCTGCGGTGTGTTGACGGACTTGCTCTTCCAACAATTGCTGGTTGCGAATCTGGTCATCAATGTCGGTGCAGGCCCCGAACCACTTCACGATGACGCCGTCGGGATCACACATCGGAGTGGCGCGCACCAGGTGCCAGCGAAAACCTCCCGCAGCGTTGAGCAGGCGATATTCCATCTCGAACGGCTCGCCGCTGAGGCGGCACTTCTCCCAATTCTCGAGAGCCACGGGCCGGTCGTCGGGGTGGAGGGCGTTGGGCCAGCCCCATCCCAAGGTTTGAGATTCGGTGAATCCGGTCAGCTCGCGCCAGCGGCGATTGCAGTAGTCGACACCTTTGCCGGGAATGGCCGTCCACACAAGTTGAGGGAGAGCCTCGGCCAGCGTGCGGAAGCGAAGCTCCCCGTCGTCGCGGAAAGCGCTCCGCATCGCCCGCATGAGATTCAGAAATGCCGCGGGCAGTGAAGTGTGAGTCTCGTGCGCGCGTCGGATGGTGATCAGCGCCACCGCGGAAACCGCGACCGCCAGGAGCCCCGACACGACCCCATAGATGGAACTTGCGTGAAGCATGATCGATCTTGGCGTATCTTCCTCCCGAACAAGCGCATGGACCCCGCATACACACCCGTGCAGGGTTCTTCCCCCGGTATTCGGACCTGCGCTGGAGTACACATCGGCGGCGCTGGGGTTCTTCTCTATTAGAAATCACTAAGAATTTCAGGCGGGATCGGTGCGTGCGGAAAATAATAAAGAGACGTAGCGGAGCTACGTCTCTACGAGAAAGGTGCGGAAGTCTTTACGGGGTGGTGCTCACCGGTTTCACTGCGGCCTGATCGGCTGGTGCTGCCGGGCCGGCGATGAAGAAATTGTGGTCGTAGAGATTGCGATAAATGCGTCCCGAGATCTCGGCGGCCTTGGGACCGAAGGTGGGGCGTCCGCCCTGCAGGAAAACAACGACCACGACGCGTCCGACGCTCGTGTTGGCGTAGGAAGCGAACCAGCCGAAGCGGGTTCCGGCGTGCGAGCAGGTTCCCGTCTTGCCCAGAATTTCTTCTTCGTTGAAGTTGAGGCGCAGGCTGCGAGCCGTGCCGTACTGAACCGCGCCCGCCATGCCGTCGGACAGTTCAGGAATCACCGGAGCGATGTCGAGTTGGCGCTTCACGCGCGGCTGAAAGCCCGCAACCTCTTCCGGAGATGTCGGATGTTGCAAATAGTAAAGCGTCCCGCCGTTGGCGATCGAGGAGACCATCGCGCCCAGTTGCAGCGGGGTCATCGAGACGCCTTCGCCGAACGAGCACATCTTGCCGACGCCGCCGAGCTTGGTGGGAATGGCCTCATCGGGATACGTACCGAGCTGTTCGCCGGGGATGTCGTATCCCGCGAGTTCACCGAGTCCGTATTCGTGGGCGTAGTAGGCGACCTTCTCAAAACCGAGCTTGCGTCCGAGCGCCTCGAAGTAAGCGTTGTTCGAGTGCGCGATGGCAGTCGTGAGATTCATGCGGCTGCGTCCGCCGAGAGCAACTTCCGTTTCTTTGGAAACGAGGCCTTCGCTCAGGGCCGCGAGTGCGACAGAAAGCTTGATGGTGGAGCAGGGTTGCGCGCCGCTGGAAAGAGCTAGCTTCTGGTTGACCATGGCCAGCACGCGTCCGCTGGTCGGTTCGATGGCGACGACGGTGCCGTTCATGTTGCCGAGCGCGTCCACCGCGGCCTGGCGGACGACTGGATCTTCGCCGGTAGTGATGTCCCCGGCAGTAATGGCTTCAGCGAACGAGCTCATGCTGAACCGCTCGTGCCAGCGATGCCGGCGCGTGCTCACAGAAACCCGAGTGACGTTCGCGCCGCGGCTACGCGCCAGGTGATGCAGGCGGCGCCGGGTGCGCTGGCTTTCGCTGATTCGTTGCGATTTCGATTTTGTCGTCGAGTGCGTGCTGGTGTTGATGTGCGCCGCG
Organism: Acidobacteriaceae bacterium; assembly: GCA_003134655.1. Taxonomy (GTDB): domain Bacteria; phylum Acidobacteriota; class Terriglobia; order Terriglobales; family Acidobacteriaceae; genus Sulfotelmatobacter. The sequence continues at coordinate 78,443 of PLBY01000070.1, read as the reverse complement.
AAGCTCACGCCAACCAGAGGAAGACAGGTCAGCAGGGCCATAATCAGACGAAAGAGGCTCGTTCTTTTCGACATCTTGTTGATTTCACTCCCCGGACGGTACTACATACAGTTGGATGCAGGGTGCCAGCGGGTGGTAACCCGGCCAGATCACTCAACTGCGCTGATACTACGGGACTTAGTGCAGCTAAGGCAACGGAAAAGTTTAGATGGCTAGAAACATTAATTTCAATTTAACCCGTTTTGAAACAAGCACATGCGCTGGGATTACCTTCGGTCAGACCCCTTCAGTAACGCGTTACTAGTTACTGGAAAGGTACTTCCCCCAGGTGAAAAGCTTTTCCTACATTTCAGCGCTTCGAAGCACCCTTCCGCGCTCTGACTCAACGAAGCCGCGCGCAAGATTTTTCGACACTACATCACTTCGTTGCGCTTGCGCAGGAATGCGGGGACGTCGAGATCGTCCTGCTGGAAATTCGTCACGACGGAGCTGCGCATGCTGTCGAGCGAAATCACGTCGGCGGCAACATGGTCGGACGCGTGCGACACCGGCGCCGGGGGCATGTCATCCACGTAGGAGCGATCGTCGGTCATGCTGTCTTCGGGGACGGTCGACTCCATGATGTGCTTGGGCGGTTCGGGAATGAAGTCGCGCGATCCGCGGTCTTCGGGAAATTCCATCGCGTCCTCATGCGCGGCCGCGAACGACGTACGGCCCTCCTGCACGCGGTGACGAGACGTGGGGGCCTCGCGGAAGCCGGTGGCGATGACGGTGATCTTGACTGAGTCCTTCATCTTCTCGTCCATGACGGCGCCGAAAATAATGTTCGCATCTTCGTGCGCGGCACTCTGGATGATCGAGCAAGCCTGCTGAACTTCGGCCAGCTTAAGCGACGTCGAGCCAGTGATGTTGATCAGGATGCCGCGCGCGCCATCGATGGCTCCGGCTTCGAGCAGCGGAGATGCAATGGCTTTCTGTGCGGCTTCAATGGTGCGCTTGGCGCCGCTGGCAGAGGCCGTGCCCATGACGGCGTATCCCATGCGGGCCATGATGGTCTTCACATCGGCGAAGTCGCGGTTGATGATGCCGGGGATGGTGATGATGTCGGAGATTCCCTGCACGCCCTGGCGGAGAATGTCGTCGGCGATGCGGAAGGATTCGAAGAAACCGGCGTCTTCGGCAACGGCGAGCAGCTTTTCGTTGGGGATCACGATGGTGGTGTCGACCGACTCCATCAGTTCGGAGATGCCGCGCTCGGCTTGCTGCATGCGGCGTTTGCCTTCGAACGAGAAGGGTTTGGTCACAACCGCAACGGTGAGCGCGCCCATCTCGCAGGCGAGAGACGCGATGATGGGAGCGGCTCCGGTGCCGGTGCCGCCGCCGAGTCCGGTCGTGACGAAGACCATGTCGGCGCCTTCGAGGGCTTCGATGATCTTGTCGGAATCTTCGAGCGCGGCTTTGCGGCCGACTTCCGGATTCGCACCGGCGCCCAGGCCGTTGGTCAGCTTCACGCCGAGTTGCAGCTTCACCGGGGCGTGCGACATGCGCAGCGCCTGCAGGTCGGTGTTGGCGACGATGAATTCAATGCCCTCGACGCCGGCGTCGATCATGCGATTGACCGCGTTGCCACCGCCGCCACCTACGCCGATGACTTTGATCTTGGCGTCGTTGCGGGCCTCTTCGTTAAAACTGATGCGAATGCCGGAATCTTTGCTCATTGTGTCCACCTATTCGAAAGAATGTTTCAAGTTTCAAGGTTTCAGAGTTTCAGGGTCTTTGAAACCTTGAAACTTTGAAACCTTGCTTATGCTCCCTTACCTACCAACAGCGCTTTCAGTCTCGATCCCCAGCGATCTTCCTGCAGGCCGCGCGCGATGCGGGCGCGCTGGCCGTAGTTCAACATGCCGAGTACCGTTGCGAACTCGGGCTCCGATAATGTTGACGGCATCTTGGCCAGCGGGGCCGGCCATGAAAGCCGCACCGAGCGGCGCAGGACTGATTCCGCTACGTCGAAGATTCCGGGCAGGCGCGACGCTCCTCCGGTGAGTACGATGCCGGCGATGCAGACGTCGAACATGCCGCTCTGGCGCAGGCTCTCGCGCATCATCTCGAACAGTTCGCGCGCGCGGGGCTCGAGAATTTCGGCGACCAGACGCTGCGGCATGAGCCGCGAAGCGCGGTCGCCGACGGACGGAACCTCAACTTCGTTGCCTTCCGGTATCAGCGTGACGATTGCGTTGCCATAAATCTTCTTGATCTTCTCCGCCTCGGCGAGCGGCGTGCAGAGTCCAACAGACAGGTCGCTGGTGAAGTGGTCGCCACCTACCGGAATCACCCCGGTGTAGGCCACCGCGCCCTGCTGGAAAACGATCAGTTCTGTCGAGCCCGCGCCGATGTCGGCAAGGCACACGCCGAGTTCGCGCTCGTCGTTGCGGAGCACAGAATCGGCGGCGGCGAGAGGCTCGAACACAGTGTCGTCGACGTGCACGCCAGCGCGGTTGACCGCCGTGATCACGTTTTGCGTTGCGCTAGTGGCGGCGGTCACCATGTGGACGCGCACTTCCAGGCGGGCTGCCATCATGCCGAGCGGATCGTGCACTCCAGCCTGATCGTCGAGAATGAATTCCTGCGGCAATAAGTGGAGAATCTCGCGATCGGCGGGCAACGGGATGGCGCGAGCCCGGTCGACGGCCTGCTTGATCTCGTCGCGTCCAATTTCGCGCGGACGCGTGCCCAGGCTGATGCCGCCGTGGCTGTTGATGCCGCGCACGTGCGCTCCGCCGATACCCACGATGGCGTGCTCGACTGCCGCACCGGCGATGTCTTCGGCGGCTTCGACGGCTTTCTGAATCGCCGCCACTGCCTTGTCGAGTTCCACGATCACGCCCTTGCGCGAGCCGCGCGATTCCGCCTCGCCGTGCCCGCGATAGCGCAGGCCAGTGTCGGTCACCTCCGCCATCAGCGCGCAGGTCTTGGCGCTGCCCACATCGATCGCGGTAAGAAAACTTCCCTGCTGGTTCCCCATTGCTTATGAATTCCTCGACGTCGTTAATAGTTCATCAATCGTTAGTCTGAACTCGTGTTGGCTTGCTGTTTTGCAATCGCTGCACTGGGTTTCGGAATCGCAGGATGCACCGGCGCAGACGGCGCAGACTTTTTCGCTTCCGCCTTCTGCGGCGCCCTGTGCGTGGCGGCGGCTACGGCTTTCGAACTCGCTGCCGGGGCTTTGGGCGCGACCTTCTTCGGAGCAGGCGCTTTGGCCTTCGCAACCGTCTTCTTCGCCTTCGGCTTGGCCGCTGGCTTTTTAGCAGCCGCCGCTTTCGGATCCAGTTTCTTCTCGGTCAACTCAAACGCAGGCTTGGGCAGAGACTTGTCATGCGGATTGAGGCGCGTAATCAGCGCCGCGGGCTTCACACCCGCAGCGGCAGCTGCCCTCGCGGCCGAAGCGGCCAGCGCAGGCTGCTTAGGTCGGCCTTCCATATCCGGATTGACGATCACCTGATTGTCATAGCGCAGGTTGACCGATTCGAGTTTCTGGAATTGCTGCCGCCACTCCTGCACATGGCTTACGTAGGTTTTGTAGCGCTTCAGATAATCCGACGAACCGAGTTCGACCAGCACGTCGCCGGCGGGATCATTCACTCGGACCTTCAAGTTCTCGAGATCGGAGAGATCCACTTCGCTCAGGTCCTGCGAGTAACGAGCGCCGCTGGAATCGAGTTCCTGCACCAGCTCGTTGTAGGCCTTCATGCGCGGGGCGCGCGTGGAAAGCGGCTCACCAGGATTCATCCCAAGAATGACGGGGAAGGAATATTTGTGCTTCTGCGGCAACTCCATCAGCGTGCCGCCGGCATCGATGAGGGAAATGCGCGGGCCGACGCGGGCGAACGCCACCGGAGTGCGCTCGTGGATTTCAACCTTCAGGCGGTTGGGCACGAAGCGCATCACGCTGGCCGATTCGACCCAGGGAATCTGTTCGAGTTGCGCCTTCTGCTGGGCCAGCGGGATAAAGAAAATATTGCGGCCAATGTCGGCGCCCATCACTTCCATGATTTGCGCCTTGGTCACGTTCTGCATGCCGGTGACGTCAATGTTGTCGCTGGAATCGACGCGAAAGCGCCACGAGCGCTCGCCGTATTCGTACAGACCGGCGGCGGCGATGGCTGCGGCGCACAGGATCACGGCGGCAATCGATGCCCACAACAGGCGGCTGGCGGTTTTCTTGGGAAGCGAACTGCGTCGGGCGGAGACACGCTTTTGCCCGCGCAGGAAGGGAGATTCCTCGTCTACATCCAGGTCGACCAGCCGCGCATCGTCTAACTCCTCGCGCGCCGGCTCGGGGCTGGGTGGGTACAACTCCTCCTGCAAGATGGTGCCACTAGGTTTCCGCGCCATCAGTTCAGGTCAGTTGTCGTGAGGAATCGCTGAGCTTTTTCAATATAACTTCATTTCTCGAAATGAGATAGACAAAAAGTTAAAGGATTTGCACAGGTGGGAACCGGATTGGGTACGGAGGGCTAGACCCGACGGCCGAGGCGGCCGTCACCACATAAAAAAAAGGGGGCGCGGCTGGTATTCCGCGCCCCGCTTTGCCGGGGAGGCAAAGTTCCAGGAGGTACTACTGAATCTTGGTGGTTAAACCGGCCCGGCGGAGGCAGTTTCGATATGAATGACCGGCACGACCGGCATCTTGATCATCGGCATCCGCGGAACGTTCACCCGAACCCGGGGGCAAACCACCGGAGCCGGCATCGCTTTTACAGCAATCGGTGCAAAAGCCGCGGTCGCAATCCTGATGTGCGCAGTCTGTCTGGCGAGCTGGGCTTCCATTCGCGCTCGATTCGCCTCCAACCGCGCCAGTTGGCGCTCTTCGCGGGCCGACATAACATCGAAACGTTCAACGCTTGTTTCGGAGGAGCGTGTGATCCTGGTCTGCACCTGTGTCATTGTCGTGGCGAACGGGCAGGACGCGGTTTCTGTCCGTGCCGTCAGCAACCGCGCCTCGGTCAGAAACTGGCCTGCGTGTCCGGAGGCCTGCGCCAGTACGGCTGTCGAGCCTTGCTCGACACGGTCTGCGATCGCGTGCGCCCACTGCAGGCCGCCATTGTGATAGCTGGCGTTCAATCCGGCCGCCAGGACTGCCGCGACCAGCCACCCCCATGCTTGTGTCATTTTCATTGCCTTAACCCCTTATGGCTGATAGACGAAGGGCCGCAAAATCCGTTAGCAAGGGAAGATACGGAGAGTCGCGGCAAAAGTTCCAGACTGAGGGTAGAATTCCATTCCACGGGGAGAAACACGTATGCTTTCCGCCGTTTGCCTCCCGTACTGCGATCGCCAAGATTGGCCCGGAGTTCAGTTCTGTAGCGCCGGAGGGGCGAATACGAACAGCGCGAGTTCGAAGTGACGGCGAGGGGGGGCCGGTCTTTAGTTTACCCTTCCCGCTCTTTCAGCTTGTCCAAAATCATGGGGCCGAACTGCGAGACGCTGCCTGCGCCTAGGGTCAGGATCATGTCGCCGTCTTGCGCGACTGCGGTGGCGGCGGCCACGGCTTCAGCGGGGGAACCTGCGTAGCGGCCACTCTTCGCGGTTCTTTCGCGGATTCGTTGCGCCAGGATCTCGCCCGTGATGCCTTCGATGGGCTTCTCGCTGGCGGCGTAGATGTCGAGTACGAAGAGCGAATCGGCGTCGTCAAAGGCGGTGGTGAACTCTTCGATGAGGTCGCGGGTGCGGGTGTAGCGGTGGGGCTGGAAGATGACGTGAATCTTGCGGAATCCGCATTGGCGGGCCGCAGCCAGTGTGGCCCTGATCTCCGTGGGATGGTGGCCGTAGTCGTCGATGACGCTCACGCCGGCGGCGCGGCCGCGCAACTGGAAGCGGCGATCGACGCCGCGGAACTGATCGAGGGCGGAGCGGATGGCTTCGACTCCAATATCGAGGCCGATGCCGACGGCGATGGCCGCCGTCGCGTTCAACACGTTGTGCACTCCGGGCACGTGGAGCGTGAACTCGCCCAGATCATTTTTCCGATACGTGACGCGGAAGTGGCTGAGTGGACGGGAGTCGCCGGGCGGAGTTTCCTTCCGAGTATCGAGCTTGATCAGAAAGTCTGAGCCGCGCTTGGTTCCGTAGGTCACGGTACGCCGCTGGACATCGGGCAAGAGGCGGCGCAGTAGAGGATCGTCGTTACAGGCGACGATCATCCCGTAGAAGGGGACGCGGTCCATGAACTCGAGAAACGTTTTCTTCACGTCGCGCATGTTGCGGTAAGTGTCCATGTGCTCGCGGTCGATGTTGGTGACGACCGACAGGATGGGCGACAGCTTAAGGAACGAGCGGTCGCTCTCATCGGCTTCGGCCACGAGATACTGCGACTTCCCCAGGCGGGCGTTGGATCCCATGGCGTCGACGCGGCCGCCGACCACGACGGTGGGATCGAGTCCGCCAGCAGCCAACACCGCCGCGACCATCGAAGTCGTTGTGGTCTTGCCATGCATGCCGGCGATGGCAATGCCGTACTTCAGCCGCATCAGTTCCGCCAGCATCTCGGCGCGCTGAATGACCGGGATGTGCAGGTTGTGCGCTTCTGTGACTTCGGGATTGTCGGCGGCGATGGCGGAACTGGTGACAACGACCTCGGCGCCGGCGATATTTTCCGCGCGATGTCCTTCAAAGGTCGTCGCGCCCAGACCGGCAAGCCGCTGCGTGACGGACGAACTCTTCAGGTCGGAGCCGGAAACTTTGTAGCCGAGGTTGAGCAGCACCTCGGCAATGCCGCTCATGCCGATGCCACCGATGCCTACGAAATGAATTTGCTGAATTTTGGCAAACATAAAGTCAACTTCTCGGCCACGGATTTACGCGGATCGTCACCGATAAACCCACAACGAAGAAACAGAGCAAAAGAAATATCCGTGAAGATCCGTGCTAATCCGTGGCAGATTCCTCTATCCCGGCGATGCGCGCTGCCATTGTCGCGATATCGCTCGCGGCGTTGGGATGCGCCAGCTCCCGGGCAGCGTGGCTCATCTGTTGCAGGCGATGCGAGTCCTGCAGCAAGGCCGCGATCGTCTCGGCCAGCCAGACGCCTTCCAGCTTCGATTCTTCCACCACCACCGCGGCTCCGTGACGTGCCAGGGCTTCGGCGTTGATACGCTGGTGATCGTCGGCCGCGCGCGGGAACGGAACGAAGACCGCCGGCTTCGCTGCAGCCGCGATTTCCGCGACCGTGCTCGCGCCTGAGCGGCAGACCACCAGATCGGCGCGCGCGAAGGCCGCCGACATGTCTTCGATGAACTTGAAAACTTCCGCGGATTCGCCCAAACCGCGGTAAGCCGCCAGCGCGTCATTATAGTCACGCTCACCGGTCTGGTGCAGAATGTGAATGCCCGGAGCTTCGCGCTGCAGAACGGGCAGGCAACGGATCATCGCATCGTTGATGGCGTGTGCGCCCTGGCTTCCACCGAACACCAGCAGAGTTGGAGTGCCTCCGCGCTTGGGTGGAATTTCGAAAAACGCCTGGCGCACCGGCACGCCCGTGACTTCGGCATGGCGAAAATATTTGGCAGTTTCCTCGAAGTGCACGGCCGCGCCCGACACAAATCGCGCAACCATCCGATTGGCAAATCCCGGCACCACATTCGGCTCGAAGGCCAGCGTCGGAATGTGTTTGATTACGGCTGCGAGCATGGCCGGGCCCGAGGCGTATCCACCAACTCCGATCACCACGTCGGGGGCGAACTCGTTGAGCATGCGGCCGGCATCCCACACGGCGCGCGGCAGATCGAAGGCAGTCTTCAGCCGCGTGGTCAGGCTCACGTTTTTGAGCGCGCCCACGCGCACCAACTGCAGGGGATATCCCGCCGCGGGAACGAGGCGATTCTCGATGCCACGCGCCGTTCCGATGAACAGCACTTCAGCGTCGTAAGTCTTCTTGAGTTGATTGGCGATGGCCAGCGCGGGGATGACGTGACCGCCGGTCCCACCGCCCGCCAGGATTGCGCGCATGAAGTGACTATAAACTACCAACAACTGGCCACGGATTTCACGGATTCGCGCGGATAGGAAATACGGAGTTCCGAAATCGGCATAGATCCGTGAAATCCGTGGCGGTTTTATTTCTTCGCCAGGTTCGCTGGCAGCGGATTGTCGGGCCGTTCCGAGTCCCAAAAAATCGAGACCACCCACCAGCGCTTGCCGTCGTTCAACACCTGAAAAGAATTGACGCCGCGGTCAAAAGGCTTGTCGCCCGGACTACGGTGCGATTCGTAACTGCTGAGTACCTGCGTCATGTTTCCGTAGCTCTGGGGCAGGTTCACGATCGCGTTTTCATAAAACGCTTCTTTGGCGAACACCGAACCCGCGTCGCGGATGAATTCGTCGACGTTCCAGGAGATCACGAAGGTCGCTCCGTCGGGCCCCTTGCCCACTTGGGTGAAGCGAGCCTGAGGAAGAAAGATGGAACGGAAGCGGCTCCAGTCGCGAGGGCCTGCGGGGCCGGAGATCACGTCGTAGGCGGCGTGCATGATGGCGTCGAGCGACTTCACGTCTTCGAGCTTGGGGGCGGGAACTTTGGCCGCGAGGTCGGACGCGGAGAACATCGGCAGAGATGGCGGCAGTTGCGGCGGTGGGGCAGGCTCCGCCTTCTGGGCTACGGCTAAGCCACACGCCAGCACAGCGCACGCAACACTCCACCCGATGACTTGAGATTTGCTTCTCATATCACTCCTGTATTCATTCCGCCTGCTTGGTGATGTTCAACAAGACGCCGACGCAGGCCAGCGTCACGAACAATGACGATCCTCCGTAGGAGACGAGCGGCAGCGGAATTCCCTTCGTGGGCATCATGCCCAGCACCACGCTGATATTGATGAATGCCTGCAGCACCACCATGCTGGTGATGCCGACCGCCAGGTAGCGGCCGAAAAGATCTTCTGTGCGCCAGGAGGCGCGCATGCCGCGCCATAGGAAGATGGCAAACAACGTTACGACGAACAGGGCGCCGACCAGTCCCAGTTCCTCTGCCGTGACGGCGAAGATAAAGTCAGTGTGCGGCTCGGGCAGGTAGAACAGCTTTTGCTTCCCTTCCATCAGACCCGTGCCGGTCACGCCGCCTGTGCCTACCGCAATCAGCGATTGAATGATGTGGAAGCCGGTCCCCTGGCGATCGGCATAGGGATTCATAAACGCCAGGATGCGGTCGCGCCGCCAGCTGACGTGAAAAATCAAGAAGTACAACGGCAGCAGTGCCGCGCCGAAGGCGTAACCGAAATACCGCATCCGCATGCCGGCAACGTACAGGATGCAGGCTGCGATTCCGGCGCAGGCAATGGCAGTGCCGAGGTCCGGCTGCAGCACGATCAAGCCCAGGCAGACCAGCACCGGCGCTGCCGCGGGCAACAGTGTGTTGCGCACGTCGTCGATGGTCTTGGCGCGGCTCTCCAGAAAATAGGCGAGAAAGAGAATCAGGACAGGCTTGGCCAGTTCCGAGGGCTGGAACGAGAAGCCACCGGCGTGAATCCAGCGATGCGTGTTATGCGAGCGGTCGAGAAAGAAGACGGAGATCAGCAACAGCGTCGTGAACCCCATCACCGAAAACACCAGCGCGGGATGCTTGTAGCGGCGGTAGTCCACGCGCATGGTCACGACCATGGCCAGGAGCCCCGCGACCGCCCAGATCAACTGCTTCGACAGGAATGCATACTCGGAGCCGAAGCGCTCCCGGGCCATGACCGCCGACGCCGAGAACACCATCACCAGCCCGACAAACACCAGCAGCATGGTGACGGTAAACAGCCAGCGATCGACACTCACGCGCTTTGCCATGGGAACTTCATTTCACCATGGAGGGACGGAGGCGCGGAGCAGGATTTTTGGATTGTTGATTTTTGAGTGTTGACTGATTTGGTTCGGGCCGCGCATCGGCAGAACGCCAGTTCTGTGGTGCCGTGAGGCGATCAGATAAGCGCCAGGTATTTCCTCCTGAAAGTTTGAACTGCATCGAGCAGAATCAATACTTCGTCGCGGCCCACTTCCTTGACCTCATGCACAGCACGATTTCGAATCCTGAGCGCTTGCTTTAGTAGTTGCCCGTCGACATTAGCCAGCAGATCAGCGGCTGTCAGGAAAGTCACAGACTGTCCTATCGACATCGGCTTCGCGCCGGCCCGTCCGCCCTTTGTGGCACTGTTTCTCTCCATAAACAGGCGCAGATCTTGTTCAAGCACCACTCCTAGCAAAGCCGCCGCGGCGCGATAGTTCCCAATATCTACGAGGCGCTGCGCCTCCTCCAAACGATCCTGTCCAAGCGTTACCTCTATTGTCCGGACGAGTTCCGCTCGCAGACTCGCGGGCTCGTTTGGGTCGTATACCACGATGCGAAGGGCCCTAATGTCGAAAGGAACTTCTTCAATCTTGCTCGTTAGCAGGATGGTCGGCTTGCCGAGGGTGTGGGCAATACCCACCTCGTAGAGGACGTTCGGGTTCCGTTGCGACACATCTGCAACGCACAACCGGGACTGCTGGATGGAAACCCTAATCTGCTCCATGATCAAGCCCGTGCTCGGGATTTCGTCGGCACGGAGGGGTGTGAGACCAAATTGTTCAATGCTCGCCTTGATGAATTCATAGTAGAGTCGATCGAATTCCTGACCAAAAGGCATCATCACAAAACAAAGATTTGATGAACTCGTGAGGAGCGGCGCAGCATCCGACTGCCGTGCTGCTTGTTCCACCCGCTCGGTAGCAACGACCTCGAAGGCATCAGGGCGAGAGCCCCGGATTCTTACGGCTTGATCCACATCCAAGTGTTGTTGGACTTCCGCGAAGAAGTCCTGAAGCAGGGATGCTTTGTCCCGACCATCTGAAGTGGAAAGACTGATCACGTGGAGATGTTCCTTCAGTTTGGCATCGACTTCTTGTACTGGAGCGTCGAAGGCGACGAGATAACCCATTCGATGAAACTTACCAAGCCTAGAACGCACGATCTCTCGAATGTTGTTGAAGTCCGGATCGGTGAGGCTGTACCCGATAAATAAAGGAGTCTTGGTTATTAGTTGCGCTGCCAGGTGGGTTGCAATCACGGGATAGTTTTCTAAATAACCCGAGTAGTCCTCGGCTGTTACAACGATGTGTTCCTCATGGCGTAGGTCGCCATGCATCTTCACTACGGTGGCCGTCAGCCGGCCCCCGTGAAACGGCATCTGGAGTTCTCCCACGATCGACCGCAGTGGTTTCTTTAGCCTTTGAAACGCGTCCTCGAGCAGCAGGTCAAAATTCGTAGTGTATATGGTGTCGAATGGGAGACCAACGAATGCGAGGTGGGCATCTCCAGGTTCCGCGTAATCTGTGTGGAGCGCTTTACGAATAGCTTCGATCAGTTGCACTCGGCCGAATCGTTCTTCGAACTTCGAGGCCACCTCGGGCCCACTTAGACCGGGGGACACATTAGCTATTTCTGCAAGGCGCTGCGTCAGCCCTGCCCACGCTGGCATTGTCCGACCGGGCGGCAGCTTGGCGTTGAGGGAGAATCCAGCACCCACAAAGGTAGGCATTTGCCTTCGACGATGTCATCGACCAGTGGCTGTGGAACTCCTTTGAGCATCAGCGCCGCATCCTAAGCTCTTAATTTGTCGGCGTCCGAGGCCAGTCCCCGCACGATCTCCTTGAACACCTTCCCGCGGTGCTCGTAGCTTTTGAACTGATCGAAACTAGCACAGGCGGGGGCCAGCAGCACCACGTCGCCTTGCACGGCGACGGCGTTGGCTTTGCGGATGGCGTTCTCCAGGGTCTCGGCGTTAACGACTTCGGGACCTTTGATCTGTGACTCGATCTTCGCTGCAGCCGCGCCGATCGTGTAGACGCGCTTCACGCGCAGGCGCAGTAGGTCGTTGAGTACGGTGTAATCGCTGCCCTTGTCCTTGCCGCCGAGAATCAGGTGGATGTTCGCGGGGAACGACTCCAGCGCTTTGATGGTTGCGTCCACGTTGGTGGCTTTGGAATCGTTGTAGTAGTCGACACCGCGGATCGTCGCAACATATTCCAGCCGGTGCTCGACAGCCTTGAAATCGCGCACGGCCTGGCGGATCTTCTCAGAAGCACAGTTCATGAGCACGCCAGCGCAGACCGCCGCCAGCACGTTCTCGAGATTGTGGGCGCCCTTCAGCGGGATCTCGGAGACCTGCATGATCTCGCGCTGCTGCCCGGCTGAATCGCGAAACACGATGTTGCCATCGCGCACCCACGCGCCTTGCTGCACTTCTTTCTGGCGGCTGAACCAGAACACCTGCGCGCGCGTGCGTGAACCCATGGTCGCGGCGGTCGGATCGTCGGCATTGAGCACGGCGAAGTCACTTCCCTGCTGGTTTTCGAAGATGCGGGCTTTCGCGTCGGTATAGATTTCAAACGTGCGGTGACGGTCGAGATGGTCCGGCGTGACATTCAATACGACCGCAACTTTCGGACGGAAAGTCTGAATCGTTTCCAGTTGAAAGCTCGAAATCTCGAGGACGATCACCGTCTCCGGCTTGGCGCGCTCGGCCAGAGAAATTGCCGGCGTACCGATATTGCCACCGACCAGTGCCGGGAAGCCGGCGGCCGTCATGATCTCGCCCACCAGAGTGGTGGTCGTGGTCTTGCCGTTCGATCCGGTGATAGCGACAATCGGGCCGGGCAGGAACTGCGCCGCAAGTTCAATCTCGCCAATCACAGCCTCGCCCAAGGCACGGGCCTGCTCCAACTTAGGGGCGTCCACAGGAACCCCGGGGCTGACCACGATCAGATCCTGGCCGCGAAAGGTGCGGTCGCCGTGGCCTCCGGTCTCGACGGTAATGCCGTGGTCGAGCAGCACGGGAATTTCGTTGCGCAGTTCGTCGCCGCTCTTGGTGTCGGAGACAGTGACCCGCGCGCCATGCGCCTTCATGAATAGGGCTGACGCGACCCCGGACTTACCGAGGCCAACCACCAGCACGCGTTTCCCGTTCAGTTCCATAGAGAGAAATTTTCTACCACGAAGGACACGAAGTTACACAAAGGAAACCATTCCCAAAGAATTCCTTCGTGAACCTTCGTGCCCTTCGTGGTTCATGATCCGCCGGGCTCTTACCTCAGTTTCAATGTCGTCAGCGCGAACAGGGCGAAGATCAGCGACGCGATCCAGAAGCGCACGATGATCTTCGACTCCGACCAGCCCAGCAATTCGAAATGATGATGCAGCGGCGCCATTTTGAAGATGCGCTTCTTGCGCAGCTTGTAGGAGCCGACCTGCAGGATCACCGAGACTGCTTCGATCACGAACACGCCGCCGATGAACGGCAGCAGCAACTCCTGCTTGATGATGACCGCGACCGTGCCGATGGCGCCGCCTAGAGCCAGCGATCCGACGTCGCCCATGAATACTTCCGCGGGATGCGCGTTGTACCAGAGAAAACCGATCGACGCTCCCACCATGGCGCCGCAGAAAATGGTTAACTCCGCCACTTGTGGCATACGCTGCAGTTCCAGATAGGTTGCGAAAGTTGCGTGGCCGCTTACATACGTCAACACAGTGAGCGCGCCTGCCGCAATGACTGTGCAGCCAATGGCCAACCCGTCCAGCCCATCGGTCAGATTCACCGCGTTGCTTGAGAACGTGATCAACAGGGTCACGAACACCATGAATGGCAGGAAGGCCAGTGGCCAAAAATGCGAAAAATGTTCCCAGCTTTGCACCACCAGATCGGGATGGTACTGCTTGAAAAAGGGAACAATCAGCTTGGTCGAATACATTCCGAAGGCCTGCATGGCAATCAACATGGAGGCGATTACGATGCCGGTAGCGAGTTGCAGCGCGAGCTTTGCGCGCGCGGTCAGGCCAAGGTTGCGGCGATGCGCCACCTTGCTGTAATCGTCGGCGAAACCAATGGCGGCAAAGGCCAAGGTTGAGAACACGGCGATCCACACGAAGCGATTGGTCAGATCGGCCCACAGCAGCGTGGGGACGACAATCGCGATCACGATCAGCAGCCCGCCCATGGTGGGCGTGCCAGCTTTTTTCTGATGAGCTTTCGGCCCCTCTTCGCGGATGTATTGTCCGATCTGGAATTCACGCAGGCGGCCGATGACTAGCGGGCCCACGATCAGTGCGGTGAACAGAGCGGTCAGGCTGGCGAACGCCGTGCGGAAGGTGACGTAGCGAAAGATGCGGAATGGCGCAACCGAATGTTGCAGCTTGACGAACAACAGCCAGTAGAGCAATCAGCCTCCGTCCTTCGCAAGAATCAGTTCACAAACTCCAACCCAAGTTCACCACGGAGTCACGGAGTCACGGAGAAAACCAAATTCTTCATTCAGGAGCTAGGTAAAAAGCTGAAAGGCATTTTTGCCTGTCTCCTCCGTGTCTCCGTGCCTCCGTGGTAGAGAACTTTCCCGATGATCCTCAGCGATCGTCGCGGCGCGATTTCCACGTCTCCAGCGCCTTCTCGAGCTTCACACCGCGCGAAGCCTTCAACAGCACCACGTCTCCGTCGCGTGCCTCGCGGGCGAGCCATTCGCCGGCTTCCTCGGGTGTCGCGACGAACTCGGCTTGCGCCCCAGCGTGTTGCGCGCCGTTGACCATCGCCTGCGCCAAGCCGCGTACGCCAACCAGAACATCGATCTTCATTTCCGCGACGTGTTGACCCGCGGCGCGGTGCATCTCTTCACCGGCCGGCCCGAGTTCCAGCATTTCTCCGGCGACCACAATTCGGCGCCCGGCCTTTATCGCCGCAAGAGCGTCGACCATGGCGCGCAACGCCTTCGGATTGGAATTGTAGCAATCGTTGATGACGGTGATGTTACCCAGTTGGAGAACCTGCCCGCGTTTGTCGGGCGGCGCGAGAGTGGCCAGCGCTGCGACCGCTTCCGCAGGCTTCAGTCCGCGAGCCAGGCCCACGGCCACCGCGGCCAGGGCGTTCAGAATATTGTGCTCGCCGACCAGCGGCAAGCGCGCGTGCACGCGCGCGCTGCCGATCACCACATCGAATTCTGAGCCTTCCGCACCGCGGGTATGCACGTTCTCAGACCGCACGTCAGCCGTGGCTCGCGTTCCGTAGCTGATCACCCTGCCCTTGAAGTCGCGACCGAATTGCGAGACGTATTCGTCGTCGGCATTGAGCACGGCGGTGCCGCTGGCGGGAAGTGACTCGATCAGTTCGTATTTCGCCCGAGCAATCCCGGCTAGCGAATCGAAAAACTCCAGATGCACCGGGGCGACGTTGGTTACCACGCCGATCTCAGGCTGCGCGATTTTGGCCAGCGCGCGAATCTCTCCGGCGTGCGACATGCCCATTTCGATGACTGCGACATCGTGCTCCGGTTCCAACTTCAGGAGCATGAGCGGCAGGCCGAAATGATTATTGAAATTGCCTTCGGACTTGAGCACGCGAAAGTGCGCGCTGAGAACGTGGGCAATGGCTTCTTTGGTCGTCGTCTTGCCCGCCGAACCGGTGACGCCCACCAGCGGCTTGCCCCACAGCTTGCGCACTGCGGTCGCCAGGGTTTGCAGCGCCGCGAGCGTGTCGTCGACGGCCAGCAACCGGGTCTTATCCGGATAACGGTGTAGTTCGTTCCTCTCGACAACCGCCGCGGCCACGCCTTTTTCCAGAGCCGCGCCCACAAAGTCGTGGCCGTCGAGGCGTTCTCCCTTCACCGCAAAGAAGAGTTCACCGCTGCGAATCGTACGAGTGTCGATCGAGTAGCCCTGTGCGAGTACCGCCAGCGGACCATCGCTCGGCTGGACAGCCGAAGCGGCTGTCCCCACATGAGTCGTGGCAGAAATAAACTCCGCGATCTTCGAGAGCGGCAGCTTCATGTCAGTTCTTACCCGCAACCTGTTCGCATTCGAAGCCTGCGGCCCGCAAGGCCTCGCGAGCGACTTCGACATCGTCAAAGGGATGCGAGCCTTCACGCGTGACCTGCACCTTCTCGTGTCCTTTACCGGCCAACAGAACAATATCTCCGGGATGCGCCTCTCCGATCGCCAGAGCAATCGCCTTACGGCGGTCGACTTCGACGGTGTACTTCACGCCGGTCTTCTGCAGCCCCACGAGCGCGTCATTAATGATTGCCCGCGGGTCTTCACTGCGCGGGTTGTCCGAAGTGAGCACCACAAAATCGCTGCCCCGCCCGGCGGCCTCGCCCATCAGCGGACGCTTGGCGCGATCGCGATCGCCTCCGCAGCCGAACACCGTCAGGACTCTAGCGGTTCCTCCGCCGCGCGAGACGAACTCGCGAGCCAGCGCCGTGAGATTGCGCAAGGCGTCGTCGGTGTGTGCGTAGTCGACGACTACGGTGAACGGCTGGCCGCAGTCAACGCGCTCAAACCGTCCCGGCACATGCGTGAGTGACTCGACTCCACGGGCAATCGCTTTGGGCTCGCAGCCGCGCGCATAGCATGCGGCCGCCGCGGCCAGAATGTTGTAGACATTCACGCGCCCGATGAGCGGAGAGAAAATGGGGATCGTATCCTGCAGCGCGGCCATGTCGAAGCGGGTGCCGCGCGGGTTGACCTCTACGTTCTGGGCGTGGAAATCACCACGCTCCCAGCCGTAGGACAGCACGACAGGACTGCGCTTGCGGCTGAATCCGACCAGTTTCGCGCCATATTCGTCATCGAGATTGGTCACTACGGCGCGGGGAGCGTCGGTGCCGCAGCCTTCGAACAGCGCTCGCTTGGCCGCGAAGTATTCGTCCATGGTCTTGTGATAGTCGAGGTGGTCGCGGGTCAGGTTGGTGAACACGGCGACATCAAAGGGAACGCCGAACACGCGTTCCTGCGCCAGCGCGTGCGAAGAAACTTCCATGACCGCGTCGGTCGCGCCCAGTCCAAGTGCCTCGTTGAACAGGCGAGCCAATTCGAGCGCCTCTGGGGTCGTGTGCGGCGCCGGATAAATTTTGCCCGCCACGTGATATTCAATCGTCCCGATCAGAGCACTCTTGCGACCAGCGGCTGTGAGGATCGACTCGATCAAAAATGCAGTTGTGCTCTTCCCGTTTGTCCCGGTGATTCCAGTAACGGCAATGCGTTCCGCCGGACGTTTGTAGAAATTCGCGCTCAAGCGCGCCAAAGCTCTTCGCCCGTGAGGAACGACGGCCCAGGCCACGCCTTCGCGGGGCTTTTCGTCTGGCGAGTCCGTGACGATCGCGACCGCCCCGGCCTGAATCGCCTGGTCGATGAAACGATTTCCGTCGGACGCCTCCCCGTGCATGGCCACGAACACGCACCCGGGCTTGACGCGGCGCGAGTCGTATTCCACACCACTGACGCTGGGGTCGCCGCTCTGGGCGAGAACCTCGGCGCCATCCAGCAGATGTTGGAAGGTCATTGCTGGGAATTATAGGCCACCGAGAAATTGTTGCGTTGTGAGAGACGTGCTGGATGCGCGTTTTCCTCCGCAACGACGATTACCAAGGTCATTTTTCGGGGCGCGCACGGCACGCTAACATTGCTTTCATGAGCACCGGAACCGGTCCCGCCAGATATAAATGCGCGCAGTGCGAACAGCCCGAAGCCTCGTGCGAGTGTGATAAATTCTGCTGCCTTTGCCAGACGGTGATCGACGTTCGCATCTGCGCCGATGGCCTCATGTACTGCGAACCCTGCCGCACGGCCTGCGAATACAAGACCTCCGACTAGCTGCGATTCGCATGCTGATCGGCCAATTCCAATCGTGGTTGTCGTCTGACCTGCCATAACGTTTCTGCAGTGAAGAAAGGCCGCGGTGTCTGGCCTCAACGCAAAACGATCCTCACAATAATTTGGCAGGCCGCGACCATTTGAGGGACAATAGTTTGTTTGCCCTTTGTAATTGTTGTCTGCCTTTATTAGAGGAGACCTCATGGCTACCACGATGCACGTCAGCGACGTCGCCGAGTTGCTGAGCGAAGGCCGGACGCACTTTAATCTTTCTCCGGCGGTGCTGGTGGAGCACTCTATCCGGCGCAACGAGGCGAAACTGGCAGCCAACGGGGCTATCGTCGGATACACGAATCGCACAGGCCGGTCTCCCAAGGACAAGTTCATCGTCAAGGATGAGACGACAGCCAATACGGTCGCCTGGGGCGCGGTCAACGCGCCGTTTGAGCCGGAAAAGTTTGACGCCCTTTACGCGCGCGTGATGGAACATCTGCGCGGCCGGGAACTCTTTGTGCAGGATCTGTTCTGCGGCGCCGATCCCGCTTACCGTTTGCCGGTTCGCCTCGTCAACGAATATGCCTGGCACAACCTGTTTGTGCGGCAGCTGTTTCTGCGCCCGACCGCGGAGGAACTTAAGAATCATCATCCCGAGTTCACCGTCATCTCGGCCCCCGAGTTCAAAGTTGATCCCCAGCGCGACGGCGTGGCGTCCGACGTTTTCATCCTGTTGAACTTCACGCGCCGCACCGTGCTGATCGGCGGAACTTCGTACGCGGGCGAAATGAAGAAGTCGATTTTCAGCGTGATGAATTTTTTGCTGCCGCCGCGGAACGTGTTCCCCATGCACTGTTCGGCCAATGTGGGGCACGATGGTGTGAGCGCGCTCTTTTTCGGCCTTTCGGGGACGGGCAAGACCACGCTGTCGGCCGATCCGTCGCGCGATCTGATCGGCGACGACGAGCACGGATGGAGCGCAGACGGTGTCTTCAACTTCGAGGGCGGATGCTATGCCAAGTGCATCAAGCTCTCAAAGAAGAATGAGCCGCAAATCTGGAACGCATTGCGCTTCGGCTGCGTGCTCGAGAATGTGACTCTCGATCCGCACACGCACATCCCCGACTACAACGACGACAGCAAGACCGAGAATACTCGGGCCGCGTATCCGGTGGATTTCATCGACAATGCTTTGATCCCGGGTATTGGCGGGCATCCGAAGAACGTGGTGTTTCTCACAGCGGATGCCTTCGGCGTTCTGCCTCCGATTTCGAAGCTGACACCGGAGCAGGCCATGTATCACTTCCTGTCGGGTTACACGGCGAAGGTTGCAGGCACCGAAGCGGGCGTGAAAGAACCTTCGGCGACGTTCTCGACGTGCTTTGGTTCGCCGTTCCTTCCGCTGCCTCCAAAAACCTATGCCGAAATGCTGGGCCTCCGCTTGCGCGAACACAGCGCACAGTGCTGGCTGGTGAACACCGGCTGGCAGGGTGGGCCATACGGCGTGGGCAAGCGTATGGATATTCCTCACACACGCGCCATGGTCGACGCGGCGGTCGAAGGCGAACTGATCAAGGAAGAATTCGAGATCGAGCCGACGTTTGGCTTCAGCATTCCGAAACGCTGCCACGGAGTGCCGCCGCAGGTGCTCAATCCCCGGAATGCGTGGCCGGATAAAGCCGCGTACGACAAGGCAGCGGAGGACCTGCGCAACCGCTTCGCCAAGAACTTCGAGAACTTCGACGCGCCGACGGAAGTGAAAGCGGCCGGACCGAAGGCGCAACGCTAGCTAGCTTTCTTTGTCACGGGCTCGGGAACCCCTTCCATTAAATCATTCACACTACCGATACCCTCCGATGGAAAGCTCGGAAGACGCCGCATCCTCCGGCGCCTTTTTTCTGTTGCTGCGATTTTGTATTTCGTCGGGACTGTTTTGGGCGGGATGGGACTCGGTTGGATTGCCGTTCATCCGCCCAGCCACCCGGTAACTCCCCACGAGGAAGAGACTGTGCAAGCATCAGCGGACACTGCGTCTGAGGGATTTGCCAGTGTTTCCCTTGCGACACCAGACGGAGTGACATTGAAGGGCTGGTTCTTGACTCCCCGCTCGTCGAATGGCAACGCCGTGATCCTCTTGCACGGGGTCTCCGATAACCGCCTTGGCATGTACGGCTACGGAAAGTGGTTGCTCGAACATAACTACGCAGTCCTGCTTCCCGATGCGCGCGCCCATGGACTCAGCGGGGGATTAGCGACTTACGGCTTAAAGGAGTCTGACGACATTCACCGGTGGACCGACTGGCTCGAGGGCACCTATCATCCACGCTGCATATACGGCCTGGGAGAGCCTATGGGGGCAGCACAACTGTTGCAGTCGCTCGCAAAGGAGTCGCGCTTCTGCGCGATCGTTGCCGAATCCCCATTCGCAACGTTCCGGGAAGTCGCTTACGCTCGGTTTGGGCGTGAATTCCATACCGGGCCATGGATAGGCAGCACATTTTTTCGTCCTACCGTCGACATGGGATTTCTCTATGTGCGCCTCATGTACGGATTGAACATGGAAGATGCATCTCCGAAGCAGGCGGTCTCAGAAACTAGGACTCCTATCCTACTCATCCACGGCCTGCGCGATCGAAATATTCCCCCATTTCACTCGGATGAAATCCAGGCACGTAATCCAACTGGCGTGGGCATCTGGAAAGTACCGGGCGCCATTCACACTGGAGCACATAGAGTCGCGCCCGAAGAGTTCGAACGCAGAGTCCTCGGATGGTTCGAGTCCCACCCTCCAACAGCGGCGAGTCCCTAACGCTTACAGCGTCACCTCCATCTGCAGCGCTTCGATCATTCCGTTTAGCGCGCACTGGGCGGCGTCAGGTTTGTGCTGCATCTGTGTTATGAGATGGCTGACGCAGGGCGAAGAGGTACCGGGACACCGCCGGGCATCGCCCTAAGCGGAGTCGAGGAGCAGAATTCCCAACGGAACGGAGACTAGGCCTTCTTGATCATGCGGCTGATCCAGATCAGGAACACCGCTCCGATGATGGCCACGATGATCGTGCTGATGAAGCCTCCGGCCTGGAAGCCCAGGATGCCCACCAGCCAGCCGCCCACTACGGCACCGATGACGCCGAGGACGATATCCATAGCGACCCCGTAGCCGCCGCCTTTCATGATCTTGCCAGCGGCCCAACCGGCGATCAGTCCGACCAATACCCACCAAATCAAGTTTGAAATCATCTGGGACCTCCTCTGCGGACGGAAGGAGCGTATGGTGGGGGCGACAGTCTGTCAAGCGGGCCCCCCTCGCGGGCCGCGTTGCTGTGTTTAAATCAAGCTATGTTCGCTCGCAAGATTCGGGTGGAATATGAGGCAGACGGCCACCAACTTCCCTGCCCGCTGAAGTGGCTCGACAGTTTCTCCATGCGCAACTTCACCAATGCCACCGTTTTCGACGATACTCTTCCCGTTGCGGACGGCCAGATGGAGATCGGGTCCGCGGTGCCACTCGATCAACTCAAGGAAGCGATGGAGGACTGGTTCCGTCGGAAGGGCTACCTACCCAAGGACTCGCATTTGTCACTGGCGGAGAATTAAAGACCGGATCACACTAGCCGCAGTCGGGACTTTCCAGTATTGAATCAAACCCCTGGACATGAGAAAGTGCTTGGGCCAGATACCAGATTGGCAAGGAAGCGGCAAATCTCGCAGCAGAAGGTAGATCCGGTGGGGATTTTTGACAGGTCGGAGAAACACACCAGCGGAACGGGCAGAATGAGCTTCCTGTTTTCAGTGGCTTGGCCAGGCTTCACGATGGCAACCGAGTTGCAGACCCAAGACAAGGAGGTGCTTCATGAGCTACAGAGTATTGCAGCTGTCCCCCCAATCAAGCACCCGTACCAGTCGCAGGAGAAATGTAGTTCAGGATCCCTTGAGAGCCCCCTCAGCCAACGCGCTCGACATGGGTTTTCTGACGTCGTGGTTTGAGTATGATCCGGAGCTCGACGAGGGCAGCGCTGACGCCCGCACCAACTGGGGTGCGATCTCAGGTTTGGCCCTTTCGATTGCGTTCAGCGCGACCTTCTGGGTAGGAGTGGCGTGGGTCGTAGGGCGAGTCTGGAAGTAGACCGGATCTTGCATCTGGCACAGAATTAAAACGGGGCCGCGCCAACCAGCGTCGGCCCGTTTTCTGTTGCCCTGAGGCCCCTTTACTTGTCGTACTGCAGCAGCGACATGACCTCATACTCTTTGAGCTTGTCGCGGCCCTTCAGGAATTCCAGTTCCACCACAAATCCCAGGCCGGCGATCTTGGCGCCCAGCGAAGTGGCGAGTTTGGCTGTGGCCTCGGCAGTGCCACCGGTGGCGAGCAGGTCGTCGACAATCAGGACGCGCTGGCCTTTCTGGATGGCGTCCTTGTGGATCTCCAGCGAGTTCGTCCCGTACTCGAGCGCGTAATCGTACTTCACGGTTTCCGCCGGAAGCTTGCCGGGCTTGCGCACGGGGACGAATCCGGCGTTCAGTCGATAGGCGAGAGCCGGAGCAAAGATGAAGCCGCGGGCTTCCATGCCGAGGACCAGATCGACGTCCTGCGAGATGTAATGTTCCGCCAGCTTGTCGATGAGCGTGGCGAAGCCGGCCTTGTCCTTCAGCAGCGTAGTGATGTCGTAGAAGAGTATCCCCTTCTTGGGAAAATCGGGGATTTCGCGAATCAGGTGCTTCAGTTGGTCGGCATTCATGCCCACAACAGACTGCATTTACCACGCTCCTTCAATGCGAAATGAAACGAGCTCAGCGACTGCACTGGCTTCGGATACGTCGACCACATCCACCCGGGCCGCGCGTGGCCCTTCGCGCAGGCGGCCATGCAATCCAGAGAGTTGGTCGCGAGTGCCCTGGGCGTGAACCTCTACACTGCCATCGTGATTATTCCGCACCCACCCGGCGATCCCGAGGATATGAGCCTCGCGCTCGACGAACCAACGGAAGCCGACCCCCTGCACGCGTCCGCGCACGAAGAACCGGCGGGCTTCAATGGGCTTTTCAGTAGGGGGCATGCGACGATTCAGCGTTTCAAAGTTTCAAGGTTTCAAAAGTTTCAACGTGAGAATCAACCCTGAAACCTGAAACTTTGAAACCTTGAAACTTTACGCTCTTGACAGGTACGCGCCTTCCGAAGTATCGACCTTAATCTTCTCGCCTTCGTTGATGAACGGAGGCACCTGCACGACGAGTCCGGTCTCGGTTCTGGCAGCCTTGGTCACGCTGGAAGCGGTTGCGCTCTTCAGCCCGGGCTCGGTCTCCACCACGGTCAGGATCACGGTTTGCGGCAGCTCAATGCCGACTGCCTTGCCATCGAAAAACTCCACTTTGATTTCGAGATTAGCAATCAGATAATCCACGGCGTCGCCCAGGATTTCCTTGCTCAGGTGGGTTTGCTCGTAATTGGAGGTATCCATGAAGTAGTAGCTGTCGCCGTCGGCGTACAGGAACTGCATCTCGACTTCGTCCACGTTGACCTTCTCGATCGGGTCCGGTGAACGGAAGCGGTGCTCGAACATGGCGCCGGTTCGCAGGTTGCGCAACTTGGCCTGGATAAAGGCGCGCAGGTTGCCGGGGGTGCGGTGTTCCACGCTGAAAACGGAATGCAGATCATTGTTGTGCCGAATGATCATGCCGGGACGAAGCTGGGTGGCAGGGATCGACATCGCTTGAAAAACTCTCCTTGTACGATTGCGGTTCTGAAGCCGGCGGAAGACGGGCAGGCCCAAGTTCCGCCGCCAGCCTACTACGCGAAGAAGGCTAAAGCGTTATTTTACACTCAGGTTCGCCCGAAAAGAAACCTTCCCGAAGCCGATCTCATCGAAGAGGGGCGGATGGCGCGCCTTCGGATTGGTTTCGCCGAGTCGCTGAACTGAGACTAGAATAGCTTAGGACTAGAATCAGAGCGAGGCTGAATTCAGGCGTAGCCCTTGCGAATATGCCCGCATCCTGGGCGGAAAAATTGAGGTCTTCATCATGCGAATCGGACGTTACGAATCTTCAGAAAGCAGCAACGTCGGCACGGCAATCACCTTCCTCCTGATCGGTCTGGGCGCCGGAGCCCTGGCTGGACTCCTGCTCGCGCCCAAGACCGGCAAGCAGATGCGCCGCGATCTGCAGCGCGGCTTCGAAGATGCCAAGGATACGCTGGGCGATTGGGCGGACGAGGCCAAGAGCAAAGTGCGCGAAGCAGGGGATCGCGTCCGCGATGTGGCCAGCAAGGGCGTGGATCTGGCCGATGATCTGCGCGAAAAAGTAGAGCCACTGCGCCGCGCCATCAATCGGAGCTAGCGAATTAAGAATGAAGAGCGGCGTCGGACGAGGTCCGACGCCGTTTCTGATCAGTACAGGTGAAAGTCCACCTCGACCGCAATCTGCGTCGCCACCGGCTGACCGTTGAGCGTGGCCGGACGGAAGCGCCAGCGGTTCACGGCTTCGATCGCCTTCTCATCCAGACCCATCCCCAGGCTCTGCCCCACGCGGATATCGTAGGGGTGCCCGTCTTTGCCAACCACCAGCAGCAAAAGTACGATTCCCTGCGCTTTTGACTTGCGGGCTTCGTCGGAAAAACTCGGCTCGGGATTAAAGATGACCTGAGGCACGGTCACACCCCCTCGGCCCGGCGAAAGAATTCCGGGCGGCCCCGGTCCGACCCCGGGACCTGACGTCGGCCCAATGCCGTTGCAACATCCCGGTCCGATTCCGTCGGGTCCACCCGGTCCGTTGGACAGAATAGAAAATTTTGAGAACGGATCACCGATCTGCCCGCCTTGCGGCAGCTTTACATCCGGAGCCAGCACGACCGTCTCCGGGATAGCCAGCTTCGGCGGCTCTTTCGCTAGGACCACCGTCGGAGGCACAATCTGAGTATCAACCGAGGCCTTTGGGATATTTCCCTGGGACGCAGGAACTGGATCATGGTTGCCGCCTCCGCCGCCGCTGTTTCCTGAAAAGATGAGCGGAATCTCATCGAGCTTCGGGAAACCCCGCGCGATCTCGGGAGGACCTTGGATTACGCAGCTCGTGAAGTAAATGAGCAGTCCCACAATCGCGGCCTGCCCGAGCATTGAAAAGACGAAGGACTCACGCCGGGTGCGGTACAGCCCGTCGTTTTCCCCCAACAGCATCGAAAAGATATTCGGCCCCGGTCCCGGAGATGCAGCGGTCATGGCGCGCTCCTGCCAACGAGGTGTGGTCCCAACACGCCGTAAGACGCAGCTTCGCCCAAAAAGGATTCCCCGGGAAAGTAGCGCCGCCGTCCCGGCGGCTGTCGCGGGGGCGTCCCGCCCGCGCGCCTGCAGGGCAAGTTGCCCTCGCACAGCCGGCAGAGCTTGCCCTGAGCGAAGTCGAAGGGATGCCGGCGCTACGAAATGCTCCTACTTGAAGATGGAGGAGAAGAATCCGCCGACCCGCCGGAAAAAGCCGCGATGCTCAGACTTTTTCTGCGGCTCCGGCGGTGGCGATTGAATCACGGTATCGAGATGAACCTGCCGCGCCGGCGAATCGTCCACGGGCAAATCTTTCGCCGCCTGCACGGGAGCCGGCAAAGCGCCCGCCGCAGCGCGATTCTTCGCATTGAATACCAACGGAGCATCCACCTGCACGTGAACGTCGTTGGGCTGAGAAGCCGGCGGGGGCGCGGTCTCCGGCCCATTCGAGAGCCTCGTGCCCGGAGTCGACGCTACAGGGGAGCCTGCGGGTGGCGCGGGGGTGTCGCTCCCGCCGATGCGCACTTTCTCGGGCAATTCCGAGTCGGGCACGTTCGGCGCATACGAAGCTTGCGCCTGCATGAGCGGCGACGGCGGAGGACATCCGCACTCGACCGGAACGTCACCGTCGACCTTGTCGATCTGCCCCAGATGAAAGACTGCCTGCTCGGCCGGCTTCACCTGATAAATTCGGTCTCCCATCAACTCCGAGACGATGGCCGAAGACGTGTTGCCCTTCAGTGCGCGCACGCAAGTATTGCCGTGTGCGTCGGCGCTGATGGCGTAGTGGAATTCTCCCGGCCCCGCAAACAGGATGCGGAAGTCCGGCGTCATCACCGTGTCGGCCGAGGCGCGCAGCGAATAGTGCGCCTCGATCGCGCCCGTGCTCAAGCCGAGCATCAAATCGCGCTGGGTCTTCGAGGGCGTCACCGAAACCGTGGTCCCCGGGCACACGCGAACTTCGCCTCCGCCAGTCACTCGCAGGATCGCCGTCTCGGAACCCGCCGTGACCGCAGAGCCCGAAGCGATGCGACTTCCCGCCATGACCGCAGTCCCGTAACCACTCGTCACCGGCACTACCGCCGGACTCTTGCTCAGGGACAGACCCGGCACCGTCGGCGGCTCAAACGGCGTCGACTTTTTCCCGGCGTTCATGTCGCCGGCAGGCTTGAGGCGCACCATCAGGCGATGGCCCGCTCCATCCCATGAATACCCATAAGGCGCCAGCAAGTCGAGGACGATGCGCGTCACCGGAGGTTGCCGCTGAAACTGATCCACGCGGATTGCGAGGATGTTTTCCTTCTGAATGGGAATCCGCTTCTGCGTCAGTCCCAAGCGCGAGTTGGGCAGATCGATGACCAGCCGCGGCGGCGAATCGAGCAGTTGGATCTCAGGAATCACCGGACTGCTGGAGAGAATTTCGACCGCGGGCACTCCATGGTCATGAACGATGCGGACACTCGTCACCAGAGGTGGTGGGCCAAAGGTCTGGGCCGCAACGCCGGCAGCCAGCAGCGCGGCCATCATCACACACACAGACTTGAGCGCAGGTCGCGGCAAAGAATCCCTCATTGGAGGCTTGAAGGAAACATATCAGGCGGCAGGGGTGGGGTGCTAGCGGTCTGTTGGGTCAGAAAGTTTCAAGGTTTCGAAGGTTGCAAGGTCAGTCGCTGCCCTTACCATAAGAAACCCAACGCTTTGACCGTGAAATCAAAGAACGTTGAAACCTTGAAACTTTGAAACTTTG
Organism: Acidobacteriaceae bacterium; assembly: GCA_003134655.1. Lineage (GTDB taxonomy): Bacteria > Acidobacteriota > Terriglobia > Terriglobales > Acidobacteriaceae > Sulfotelmatobacter. The sequence continues at coordinate 51,805 of PLBY01000070.1, read as the reverse complement.
AAACCTGTACTGTCACGCTTCGGGCAGAAACTCGTACTCTTCAATGACGGCAGCGACGGCCAGTTTGCCGTCCGCCCGTCCATTTTCCACTCGCACTACACGACCTTTACATTGCACGCGGATGCTTTCAGTGAGTGTGATCTCGGGAGGCAGAGTCAGCGTGAAGCCAATTTGCGACCCCTGAGCCACCTCAGACTCAAGATAGAAACAGATGCCGCGCGCGCTCACGTCCCTCAGTTGCGCGGGCCCGGTAGCGTTGTCGTGATCGACGCTCACCGGTACGCGGAGCGGAAAACGTCGTGCACCCCTCTTTTCCTGCTGGGGCTCAGCCATTGCATCCTCCAAGTGGCGGCGAAGTTAGCATTTGAACGATAAAGCGAGAATGCTCCGCGCCCGCAGTAAGGTCAATACCACCCTTGGGTCAGAGGATGGCCCTTTCAGGGGGGCAACCGCGAAATCGTCTCTCCGGTGTAAGCTGGTATCGGGAGCGCAGACGCTTGATTTTCGTACTCGACAACTACGATTCGTTCACCTACAACCTGGTGCAATACATCGGTGAACTAGGCGCCGAAGTTGAGGTTCGCCGCAACGACCAGGTCACCGTGAGCGATGTGGAGAAGATGCACCCCGAGCGGATCGTCGTCTCTCCCGGCCCGTGCACACCGCATGAAGCGGGGATCAGCATTGATCTGATCCGCCACTTCGCGGGGAAAGTTCCGGTGCTCGGAGTCTGCCTCGGACACCAGGCGATCGGGGAGGCCTTCGGCGGCCGCGTGGTTCGCGCCGCTCACCTCATGCACGGCAAAACCAGCGCTGTCATGCACGACAACCGAACCGTCTTTCAGGGCCTGCCCATGCCGATGACGGCCACGCGCTACCACTCGCTCATCGTCGAAGAAAAGGATCTGCCCGCCGATTTAGAAGTCAGCGCCTGGACCACCGAAAAAGACGGCACCCGCACCATTATGGGATTGCGCCACCGCCGCCACTCGGTGGAGGGCGTCCAATTCCATCCCGAGAGCGTGCTCACGGACGCGGGCAAGAAGCTCGTAGCTAACTTCCTGCGGTTGTGAGCACGCCGCAGTGAGATCGCATCTTCCTCATCTATACTCTTCGCGTTTAGGTCTGCGGTTTGCACGCGTTGCGAAAGGAACCCGCCCATGTCACGTTTCTGTCGCATTCAGTTCACCCCTCGACTCGTCTTCGTCACCGGATTGCTGCTCGGCCTTGCGCAGCTTTGCGGATCCAGCGCCGCTCAGGCAAGCCCGGACCGCCCGGATGGGCGAGGCACGGAGAAACCTCCGGTTTCGGTTCCTCCACTGCCCGAAGGATCGTGGCGCTTTATCGTCTCTGGCGACTCGCGGAACTGCGGAGACATCGTTATGCCCGCCATCGCCGCCCAAAGCGTCCAGTTCGCACCCAGCTTCTACTGGCATCTGGGCGACCTCCGCGCAATCTACAAGGTGGACGAAGACATGGCATTTGCCGCAGCCGTGAATGGCGATTTCTTAAGTTGCAGCCTCTACCTGTCGCGTGCGTGGCCCGATTTTATCGACCATCAGATCGCGGCCTTCGGAAATCTGCCCGTCTACGTGGGTATCGGCAATCACGAAATCATTCCGCCCAAAGATCGGGTTCAATTTCGCCAGCAGTTCGCCGCGTGGATCGATCAACCAACCGTCCACGATCAACGCGCTGCCGACGACCCCGCGAGCCAAAAAGGGAGTACTGCCACGGAGCCGCCTCAGTCCTACTTCCACTGGATTCAGAGCAAGGTGGACTTCATCTATCTCGACAATTCTTCAGACTGCTTCCTGCCGGCGGAGTTGGATTGGCTGAAACTCGTATTGGAAAAGGATGCCAGCGATTCCGATCCCAAGCACGTGGTGAACAGCGTGGTGGTAGGCATGCATGAAGCGCTCCCCGATAGCGTGGCCAATTACCACAGCATGGGCGACAGCAAAGTTTCCGAAGCCAGGTCCAGCGGGGAAAAGGTCTACGACATGCTCGTGGCCTTCCGGAAACATAAGCCGGTCTATGTACTTTCCACCCATTCCCACTTTTATCTGGAGGACATTTTTGATACGCCCGAGCTACGAAAAAAAGGAGAGCCACTGCCCGGCTGGATCGTTGGAACGGGGGGAGCGGAGCGCTACAAGCTTCCCGTTCCGCCCTCGACGAAGGCTCGGAAAGACGTCTACGGCTATTTGGTCGGTACGCTTGCGGCGAAGGGCACTATCGAGTTCGCGTTTCAGGAAATCCAGGAGGCGGACGTGCCACCCACAACGCGCCGCGACTACCTGCACCTCTGGTGCATTGGTGCTTTACTCACAATTCCCAGAATACGGATCCGGGCGCCCGAGAAATTACGCCGCACTGCGCGCCGCTACCTGTTCCAAACGCGCCACCGCCAAAATGCGAATAGGGGCAACCCAACGAATAGCCGTTACGCACCTCGGGCATTCTCGACGGCGCGCAGCAGCGCCTGGGCTTTGTTCATCGATTCCTGAAACTCGCTGGCCGGATCGGAGTCCGCGACAATTCCCGCGCCTGCCTGCAGGTATGCTTTCTTGCCTTGCATCAGCAGCGTGCGGATGCCGATGCACGAGTCGAGGTTCCCAGCGAAGTCGGCATACAATACCGATCCGCCATAGATTCCGCGCCGCGTCGGCTCCAACTCCTCGATGATCTGCATCGCCCGCACCTTGGGCGCGCCGCTGAGCGTTCCCGCTGGGAAACATGCGGCAAAGGCGTCGAGCGCATCGAGATCCTTGCGCAGCGTGCCTTCCAGCGCCGATACCAGATGCATCACGTGCGAGTAACGCTCGACATACATCAGATCTTTGACTTTGACCGAGCCGTAATCGCTGACGCGTCCCAGGTCGTTGCGGCCAAGGTCGACCAGCATCACGTGTTCGGCGCGTTCCTTCTCGTCAGTGCGCATCTTCTGCTCGAGGCGGAGGTCTTCCGCTTCATCGCGTCCGCGCGGATGCGTACCTGCAATTGGCCGGTACTCAAGCTTGCGCCCCGTGACCCGCACCAGCATTTCGGGAGACGAACCGAGAATGTGGGTGTCGCCCGAGCGCAAAAAATAAAGATACGGCGACGGATTCACTTGCCGCAGCGAGCGGTACAAATCAAACGGCGCAACCTCAGGCGTGAAGTCAAGCCGCTGCGACAGCACGACCTGGAAGATGTCGCCCGCGGCAATGTACTCCTTGCAGCGTTCCACGCCACGCAGGAACGTTTCGCGCCGCGTCCCGGCATGCACCTTGAGCTTGCCCGCTTTTGCCTTTGCGGATTTACGCCACAGAGCCGGACTGAGTCCCGCCGCAAGTTTCCGCTCCAGCGCGGCAATGTCGCGCAGCGCGCGGTCATAAGCACGCCGCGGACTCTCACGTTTAACGTCAGCAGCGGCCACTATGTGGATCTGGTGCCGCAGGTGATCGAACGCCAGCAGTCGGTCAAAGAACATCAACTCCGCGTCGGGCAGTGCCAGGTCATCTTTCGCGTGATCGCCAATCTTTTCCAACTGGCGAACCACGTCGTACGCAAAGTATCCGACTGCGCCCGCCGTAAATGGAGGCAGCCCGGCAACACTGGCCGGCCGATGCTCCTGCAACAACCGCTTCACTACCTGGAAAATATTGTCTTGCACCACTTCGCGCCGGCGTCCGCGCTCAATTTCGACGGTCCCCTGCCGGGCAGTGACGCGCATGTAAGGCCGCGCGCCGAGGAACGTGTAGCGCCCAATCTGCTCCCCACGCTCCACCGACTCGAGCAGGAACGCGTGCGGTTCTTTCTCTGCGATGGCGAGAAAGGCCGAGACGGGCGTGAGCAAATCCGCGCTGACGGATTTCACCACCGGTACGAGCGTGGCCTCTCGGGCCAACCGCGAGAACTCTTTGAAGTCCGGTTGCAGCATTGTTTGGGATCCAAACCGCCGCTTCGGCGGGTTTTTTATTATAGGCGACGCACGCGAGGCGGCAGAATCGTTGCTCAACCGGCGCATCCTGTGATGGAATCACTGCCATGAATCGCCGAACTTTTATCCGTCTCTCTGCCGCGGCTTCCGCAGCTGCTTTGTATCATCCCCTCAGCTTCGCAGAAAGCAGACCAAGCGCTTCCGTCCGGCTCACACTTCGCGCAGACCGGCTCGGCAACAAGATCGGCGACGACTTCACTGGCCTGAGCTATGAATCCGCGCAGCTCGGCAATCCCCATTTCTTCTCGGGCGCAAATACCGAGGTTGCGGGCTTTCTACGGCGTCTTGGATCCTCGGGCGTTCTGCGCATCGGAGGCAACACCAGCGAGTATTGCTACTGGACTCCGGATCCCACAAAGCAGACCAACCGGCAAAATCCCGAGAGCATGCGCACCGGAGACAAAGCGAATCCCGTTGCCTTTGGACTGGCCGTCGGTCCTGATACCGGCAAGAAAGCTCCTGCGCCCGTAAACATCACGCCGGAAGCGATCCGCAATTTGCGCGAGTTCCTCGACGCCTGCGGCTGGAAGCTTATCTACGGCCTGAACATGGGCACCGGCACCGCGGAAGACGCGGCGGACGAGGCTGCCCGCGTGATGGATGCGGCCGGCTCGAAGCTGATCGCATTCCAACTCTGCAACGAACCCGATCTTTTCTTTCGCAACGGGATTCGCAAGGCCGATTACGATTTCAAGCAATTTGCCGTCGAATGGCAGAATTTTTATCAAACAATCCGCGCGCGTGTTCCGAGCGCACCTTTTGCCGGACCGGATACCGCCTACAACAACGAGTGGCTCGTTCCCTTCGCAAAGCAATTCAAGCACGAGGCCGTGTTTCTTTCGCAGCACTATTACGCGGAGGGTCCGCCGACCGATCCGTCGATGACGATAGAACGTCTCCTCCGGCCAAATCCCAAGCTTGAGGAGGAGTTCGCAGGCATGAAGACAACCATGCAGGAATCCGGCCTGCCTTTCCGGCTGGCAGAAACCAACTCCTGCTACCAGGGAGGAAAGCAGGGCGTGAGCGATACTTTCGCCTCCGCGCTCTGGAGTGCCGACCTCATGTATCAGCTCGCCACAGCCGGTGGTACCGGCATAAACTTTCACGGCGGCGGTTATGGCTGGTACACACCGATTGCGGGCACGCAGGAAAATGGGTTTCTCGCACGGCCGATTTATTACGGCATGTTGCTGTTTGCGCAGGCCGGCGCAGGGCAACTTGTGGAAAGCAAGCTCGACCAGTTGGAACACGCGCCCCTGCTGACGGCATACGGTCTCCGCAGCAATACAGGAGCAATCAAGGTAGCGGCGTTCATTAAGAACCTGGACCGTAGCGTGCGCCTCATCATCGATCCGGGGCAACGAGCAAAGCGCGTAACTGCGCTGCGTCTGCATGCCCCGCGAGTGGACGACACCACGGACACGACCTTCGGCGGAGCGCCCGTCGGGGCAGGCGGCGCGTGGTCGGCCGCGCGGGAAGAAACATTGCCCATTGAGAACGGTGTTGCGGCCCTCGACCTTCCGCCTGCGAGCGCAGCCTTAGTCACGTTCGAAAGCGAATAATGCCAGTGTCATCCTGTTCAGCGGGTTCCGGTGAAAAAGACGCATCATAGGGCCAACGATTACAGGGGTCTACCGTCAATCAACTGGAATGAGCGAGTTCCCGTCGATGGGCACTCCGCACCTGGAGCAGAATCATGAGCGCTACCGTCGTTGCCACTCCGCGTACTCCTGATACCGCCTCGCAAAGCCGCATCGCCTCCGTCGACCTCATCCGCGGCGCGGTCATGATCCTGATGGCCATCGACCACGTACGCGTCTTTTCCGGCGTTCCGGCTGGCGGCCCCACGGCGGGAGTCTTCTTCACCCGCTGGATCACCCATTTCTGCGCTCCCGCCTTCATCTTTCTGGCTGGAACCAGCATCTTCCTCTACGCGCGCAAGCACGCCGAAGTGTCACGCTATCTACTGATCCGAGGAGCGTGGCTCATCCTCCTCGAATTCACATTTCTGCGTATCGCGTGGACCTTCAACTTCGATTTTCGCCACTACGAGATGGCCGGCGTCATCTGGGTGATTGGAATCTGCATGATTCTGATGGCCGGACTGGTAAGACTGCCGCTGGCTGCGGTCGGAACCATCGGCCTCGTCATCATCGCCGCCCACAACCTGATGGATCCACACATGCGCGCGCTGCTGGAAGGGCTCGACCAGAACCGCCTCTCCGGTCTATGGAAAATCATGTACGTGGGATTCTTCGCCGGGCCGATCCAGTTTGGCCCGGATGGTCCCAACCTGATCGTGCTCTATTCCACCATTCCATGGATTGGCGTCATGGCGGCCGGTTACGCCTTCGGAAGGATTTTGACCCTGGAGCCCGCACGCAGAAAACGGCTCTGCCTGACGATCGGACTCTCGGCCATCGGACTCTTTCTCGTGCTCCGCGGATTTAATCTGTATGGAGATCCGCGCCCGTGGCAAGCCGCTATGGCCGGACAGAACGGTCGGCCGCCGATGCCAGGTTTGCTCGCGTTCCTGAACACGACCAAATACCCGGCGTCGCTCGATTTCCTGTTGATGACGCTCGGCCCCATCATCGCCTTGCTCCCTTTGCTCGCAAACCTCCGCGGACCCGTAGCCCGCGCAATTACGGTGTTCGGACGGGTGCCGTTTTTCTTCTACATGCTTCACATTCCCCTGATCCACGCGCTCGCACTGGTCGTGTCGAAGGTCCGGCTGGGGGTCGTCAGCCCGTGGCTTTTCGCGAACCATCCCATGGGCAATCCGGAGCCGCCCGACGGCTACGTATGGAGCCTTCCTCTGCTTTACCTGGTGTGGGCGATCGCCATCGCGCTGCTCTATTTCGCATGCCGGTGGTTTGCCGCCCTAAAACTGAAGCGGAGCGACTGGTGGCTGCAATATCTCTAGGCGCGACCGGCTCGTTTCGCGCCCAGCCGCGAAACTTTAGTCACTTGTTACCCTCTGGACAACCGCTAGAATCGTGAGTATCCCGAGTATTATGAACATCTTGGGTCTCAGGCAAAGTTGAGTTGCCCCACCGCTCAGAAAACAGACTGAGCGGACCAGCACTCACATTGACTGGAATACTTTTGCGGTCGAGGATTGCGGACTTAAGCAAAGCATCCGAGTTTATGCGAATCAAGTTTTGGGGCGTGCGCGGTTCCACGCCCACTCCACAGGCCGAGAATCTGCGCTACGGGGGCAACACCTCCTGCGTCGAAGTGCGCGTCGGAGATGAAATCTACATCTTTGACTGCGGCACCGGATTCCGCGTGCTGGGACACGAACTGAAACGCGAGTTCGGCGACCGTCCCTTCGCCGCCCACGTCTTCGTTTCGCATTTCCACTGGGATCACATTCAGGGCATGCCTTTTTTCCGCCCACTCTATGAAAATCCCAACAGCCAACTGGTCTTTCACTCGTCCAGCCGCACGCGTGGTCTCGAGCAGGTAATGGCCGAGCAGATGGCTTCGCCTTACTTCCCCGTCAACCTCGACCAAATGACCGGGAAGCGCGACTTCTACAACATCGACAATGGATGCCTCCCCATGGCCGACGGCACGCGCATCAAGACGGCGTGGCTGAATCATCCGCAGGGCTGCATGGGATTCCGCCTCGAGACCAAAGAAGGTGTGCTGGTTTACGCTACCGACAACGAGCCGGGCGATCCAAACTTCGACAAGGCCGTCCGGAAGCTGGCCGAAGGCGCCGACATCCTGATCTACGACGCTCAGTATCTTCCCGAAGAGTACGAAGCCCGCCGCCGCGGCTGGGGACACAGCCACTGGCGCGAAGCCGTCAACGTCGTCATGGAAAGCGGGGCGAAGGAATTAATCCTCTACCACCATGACCCCGACCACAGCGACGCCATCGTCGACAAAGTCGTGAAGGACGCCCGCAACTACTATCCGAAAGTGCGCGCTGCCGCCGAAGGCCTGGAAATTCTGCTTTAGATCCCCAGCGGTTTCTTCCTCATTCCCGGTTCGAAGGTGCCCACTGCGCAATCTTTCGGCTGGGGAGTGATGAATTCAGTCCTCGCAGGAACACAACTTACACTCCGTTTTATGATGGTGGTGCCGATTCCGCTCCTTCCGCCGACTCGCACCTTGGAGAACAACCATGAATCGCAGAACGTTCCTGACCGGCACGGCCTCCGCAATAATAGTTTCCAACATAGTGGCGAGACCGCTCGCTGCCAAGACGATGTCGCTGTCGAACCCCGTTCCGGCGGACATATCTCCGGCCCCCAGCAGGCATCCGCGCGCCATCACCATGTGGGAGTTCTCCTGGATCGAACGGCGCTGGCCCGGCGCGGGCTATGAGGACTGGGACCGCGCTCTCGATGACCTGGGTGAGCGCGGCTACGACGCGGTTCGTATCGATCCCTTTCCCCACCTGCTCGCCGCCGATCCTCACAAGACATGGACTCTCTGGCCCGAGTGGAACACGCAGATGTGGGGATCGCCCGATGTCAACCGCATCGTGCTCCTGCCCGCGCTCTTCGACTTTCTCGGCAAGTGCCGCGATCGCGGCATCATGGTGGGACTCTCCACCTGGTTCAGGAAGGATGACGCCGACACGCGCATGACGATCACGGGGCCCGACGTGTTGGCGGCGAATTGGATCAAGACTCTCGACCTTATCTCGCAAGCCGGATACATCGATTCCATCCTCTACACCGATCTCTGCAACGAGTGGCCCGGCGACGACTGGGCTCCGTTCGTCAAGCCCCACATGACGTACGGCGACTGGAATAAGCCCGCGTCGCTCGACTACATGCACAAGGCGATCGCCCTGGTCCGCGCGCATTATCCGCACATGCCGCTGCTGTTGTCTTGCGCTGAGGATCGCCCGGAGAATTATCTCGATCATGACCTGAGCGACTTCGACCTGCTCGATCCCCACATCTGGATGGTCCAGCAGAATGGCGGCGAGTTCTACAAACTCGCTGGCTATGCCTACGAACGATTCGATGCTAAGGGATACACGAACCTGAGTCTCAAAGCTGAAGACACTTATCGCGCCCGTCCAGAATATTGGCAGAAGAGGCTGGTGAATGCGATCGACCGTCACGGCGCGGTTTCGCGAAAAACGAAGATTCCCCTCATCACCACCGAGTGCTGGGGCATCGTCGACTACAAAGATTGGCCGCTGCTGAAATGGGATTGGGTGAAGGACCTCTGTGCGCTTGGCGCACAACGCGCGGCCTCAACTGGCCAGTGGCTCGCGATCGCGACCAGCAACTTCTGTGGTCCGCAGTTCGTAGGCATGTGGCGCGACAAGGCCTGGCACCAACAGTTGACGCACGACATCAAGTCAGCCGAGATCGCTCCGGAGCTTCGTCAGGGCCGGCTGTACGAAAGGTTGTAGAGTCCGCATCTCGGCCGGACTATCCCTTCGCCAAATATTTTCCGACGACAGCTGCGGTGGCGGCGCTCTTGGCGAGGTTCCGGAATTCCCCGAGAAGTTCTTCGTGTACAGGCGTCATGACGTTGGCCGTCTTAAATCCTTGCCGTCAGAGTAAGCCAGTCGTTGGCAACTCGCCCGCGAATTCAGAAGTTGAACCACCAATGTACCGTCCCTTCAGCTTGCTTCCCTGCCATCGCCCCTCATATACTCGGAACGTTTGCCCGCTCCGTCCGGGAACTCTCCCGGCGCGGGCAGCACCTGACCTGCAATCATTCCGGAGACCACTTCTATGACGACGATAGCGACGCCCCCGCACGTGGACAAAGAAAGCAATCCATGGGAGTCCCAGCGGGCGCGTTTTGACCTGGCGGCCCAGAAGCTCAACCTTGATGAGGGCCTGTGGCGCGTTCTGCGCTATCCCAACCGCGAACTCACGGTCTACATCCCGGTGCAGATGGATGACGGCCACCTCGAGGTCTTCACCGGCTTCCGCGTGCAGCATTCCATCGCGCGCGGTCCGGCCAAGGGCGGCATCCGCTACGCGCCCGACGTCACGCTGGATGAAGTTCGCGCCCTCGCCAGCTGGATGACCTGGAAGTGCGCCGTGGTCAACATTCCCTTCGGCGGCGCCAAGGGCGGCGTGATCTGCGATCCGCACAAAATGTCGATGGGCGAGGTCGAGCGCATGACCCGGCGCTACACGTCCGAGCTGATCGAATTCATCGGCCCCGAGAAAGATGTTCCCGCCCCCGACGTCAACACCAACGAACAAATCATGGCGTGGATGATGGACACCTACTCCATGCACATGCGGCAGACGGTGACGGCGTGCGTGACCGGGAAGCCCATCAACATCGGCGGTTCCCGCGGACGCCGCGAGGCCACGGGCCGGGGCGTGATGATCGTCTGCGACGAAGCCTGCCAGAAGCTGGGCCTCAATCGCGAGAGCTCGCGCGTCATCGTACAAGGCTTCGGCAATGTGGGCTCGAATGCCGCGCTGCTCATGCATCAGGCAGGATACAAAGTGATTGGCATCGGCGAAGTCGGCGGCGGGTTGCACAACAAGAACGGCATCGACTTGAAAGCCCTGGTCGACTTCCGCCAGAAAAACGGCACCGTCCACGGCTTCCCCGGCGCAGAAAAGTGCGAGACCGCCGACCTGCTCGTCGAAGACTGCGAGATTCTGATTCCGGCGGCCACCGAAAACGTCATCACCAGCCGCAATGCGGACCGCGTGAAGTGCCGCATCCTGGCCGAGGGCGCGAACGGACCGACGACTTCCGCTGCCGACGATGTCCTCACCGACAAAGGCGTCTTCGTCATCCCCGACATTCTGGCCAATGCCGGCGGCGTCACCACTTCCTATTTCGAGTGGGTGCAGGATCGCCAGGGCTACTTCTGGAAAGAGTCGGTGGTCAACGAGCAACTGGACGAAATCATGAAGTCTTCGTTCCAAGATGTCGTCCGCTATGCCGAGACTCACCACGTCAACAACCGCATCGCCGCGTACATGCTGGCGATCGACCGCGTGGCCTACACCATCCGCCAGCGCGGTATCTACGCGTAAGAATTTGCCTAAGTTTGCCTAAGGAGGACGGATGAGATTGATTGAAAGACGGCTCACCGCGCAGATTGCAGTCTTGATCTTCGCGCTTTCTCTGGTCAGTAGTTTCGCAGCGGGTCAGGCGGCCCCGGCAGCCCCGGCGGCGACAACCGCAGCCAAGACAGCGACTGACAAACTCGACATCAATACTGCGACCAAGGATCAGCTGCAAGCCCTGCCCGGCATCGGCGAAGCCTATTCGCAGAAGATCATCGACGGCCGTCCCTACCGCGCCAAGAACGAATTGGTGCAAAAAAAGATCATCCCGCAGGCCACTTACGACAAGGTCAAGGATCTGATCATCGCTAAACAACCCAAAGCGGGCGCAACGGCACCTACTCCGAAATAACGAACGTGTAGCCCCGGACGCATTCGTCCGGGGACTCGCTTCGCGCCGCAGGCGGACGAATGCGTCCGCCGCTACATGGGCATTCCTTCCATTGCGTTCCCTCTCCCCGTGGAGCATAATCAAACTGGATTCCGGCTGGCCTCCGGAGCCACCCCAGTCGTGTGAACCTGCCCAACTCCATCACGCTGATCCGGATCTTCAGCATTCCTCTGCTGATGTGGATTCTTTCCAGTGGCCGCTTCAGCAGCGTGACCGGCGAGAAGGAATTGCTGGCCTCGGCGCTGTTCATCGCCGCTTCCATGACCGACGGGATCGACGGTTACCTCGCCCGCAAGCGCGGGCAGGTCACCACCATGGGAATTCTGCTCGACCCGCTGGCCGACAAGCTTCTGATTGCAGCCGCATTCGTTACGCTCGTGCAATTCAATCCCATCTTGGTTCCAGCTTGGATTGCCGTGATCGTGATTGGGCGCGAGTTCCTGGTGAGCGGCCTGCGTTCCATCGCCGCCTCCGAAGGCTTCACCATCGAAGCCAGCGAACTCGGCAAGTTCAAAATGGTGGTGCAGATCGTCTCGGTAGTTGCTGTAATCCTCGACCACCGCTGGACAGAGTGGGTCGTTTACCGCCATTACATTTTCCCCGTCCACACGATCGCGCAGGTCGCGATCGGGTTCATGGTGTGTGTTTCGCTGGTGTCGGCCGTCGACTACTTTGTCGCCTTCTGGTCGAAGATCGACCAGCGCGGAGTGAAGCGCCGCCGCCGTGCCTTCATTCTCAGCCGGCGCAGAAAACCCGTACCGCCGCCCCAGGCCGACCGCGATGTCGCTGCCTCGACCTAGTTCCGCCGCTGTGGAGTCTGGCGAGTCCTCGCAGGGTGAGTTCTCAAAAGACGAGCGCATTCTGCTGCTTGGTCTCGCGCACGACTCGATTCTCTCTGCCCTCGAACGTCGCGAGATCCCGCTCAACCCTCCTACGGTTCATCTCTCGGAACCCCGCGGCGCATTCACCACGCTGCATCTGCGCGGCGAATTGCGCGGATGCGTGGGCTACGTCTTTCCCGTAAGTCCCGTGTACCGCGCCGTGGCCGACACCGCGCGCGCCGCCGCCTTCGAGGACATGCGCTTTCATCCTGTAACGCTGCCGGAAGCGCGCGATCTGGAAATCGAACTCAGCATTCTGTCGCCGCCGCAGCCTATCTCTGCCGAAGCCATCGAAATCGGCCGCCACGGCCTGCTGATCACCATGGCCGGACATCGCGGCCTGCTCCTGCCACAAGTGCCTACGGAACACCACTGGGACCGCACCACGTTCCTCGAACAGACCTGCCGCAAAGCCGGCCTGCCTCTCGACGCGTGGCAAAACGGCGCGACAATCGAGGCCTTCACCGCAGAGATCTTCGGAGAGAAGCACACCTAACTGCGATATCGGCCGCCTTACGCAACGGAAAATAACTGGAGGGGAAGGACCGCAGCGTAATTCGAATAATCCCGATCGGTGCTGAATATCGGCCAACCGTAATGAAGACTAACAGCGCAAATCAGCATGTCAACTGGCGTGCTGGCTATTCCAGCCTTGCGACATTCGTTACTCGCACGGGCCGCTTCTTCGTAGTCCTCAGTGGCCAAAACGATATCGGGGAAGTCCCGCAAGTAGTCGCGCAGTCGGCGGAATTGAGCGTGCTCCCGGAGCCCCGAAAGCAATTCCTGGCGGACCGAACCAAGCAACTGCGCCCTTCCTTCATCGATAATCTCGTGTAAAAGTTGCGTGACCCGGCGTTCGCTCGGAGCCAGATCAGCGGCCTTTCGCCGTAATGCCAAGGACCAGACCGGTGTATCGATCAGAATCCTCATACGCGCTTGCGGCGCCGCTCAGCTTTGTAATCGTAGGTCGGATCGAAATCAAAGGTCCCAAACGCAGTCAGGATTCGACGTTGCTTGTGACGCTGGATATATTCCTGCAGAGCCGTCGTCACGGCTTCCTTCTTGGTCCGGTGCCCACCCGTCTTCCGAGCTTCTTCGATCAGTTTGTCATCAATTGCCAAGTTCGTGGCCATGTGTAGATTGTTACACATTGATATGTGTGAAACAAGTCCCCGTTTAGCGCACACAAACAAAACCGGGGACGGTTTCCCGTCCCCGGCCTGTGACTGTGTCAACCGCTTCCGTGAACTCTACTGCACCTGATCTGCTTCCACCGCATCTCCGGCATGCACATCTTCCAACGCGAACACGATCATGCCCGTCGCCGTGGTATTGGTTACGCCGATGATGACGATCTCGCCCACCGCGCGCCGCGGCAAGTCTCGGACATGGATCTCGGGACCGTTCGTCTTGGTGAGAAAAGTGGGATCGATTGATGGCGTCTTTTTCTGTGTATCCTCGGCAATCGCGGCCTTGAACGACAAAGAATCCACCGGGTCCTTCAGATCCGCTTCATACGAGCGCGTCGCCCGGTAATAGTCGCCGATCTTCACGCCCTGGTTCGAGCCGATGTTGATGTAGAGTTTTTGCCCCGTTCCCAGTTCAGAATCGAAATCCTTCCCCATGACGATCCGGCCTGAGCTCTTGTTGCTCGAGGGCAGAAAGCGATCGAAGCGGATCTGGGTATGGAAAGCTACGGGCTGCTTTTCGGCAAACGGAATCGCCGTATCGCCGGGATTGATCCCGTCGCACGAGTATTCGACCTGCCCAATCGCCGCCTTGCTGCGCGTGTCCACGATCTTCACGCGCCCCACTTCTTCGTAAGGCTGGCCCGTTTCTTTCAGCAGTTTCTTCTGCCCCGGGTACATCTCATACTCGTTGAGGTCTTTGAGAGCGCGCACGATCTCGTACTCCGCCCCGGCGGTGTAGCCGGTTCCCCGGAGATAGATCAAGTCGCCGCGCGTGAACTTCGTCGTGGTCGGCGTTTGCAGGCCACCAGCGATGAAATTGGCATCTGGCAGGATCTGTTTGCTGATAAATCCGGCGCAATACAAGTCTGCGTAGGTGGGTGTCTGAACCCGCTGGGTGGGAAAGCTATTGGTCGTCGCCGAGGTCCCCTGGGGATCTGCGGTGGCGTCGGCACCACCTTGCGCCCAAGCCGCCGTAGCGAGCAACAACACGAACAGTCCTGTTTTCTTCATGTTACCTCCGGGGAAGGACTCCTTAGTCCCCCGCCCTAGTTAAATGCCACAAAAGAAAGGCTTCAGCCGGAAGGTAACAAGCAGGTAAGGGTGGGTCAAGGTTACGAGGGTGTTGGGCACCCTGGGGTAGAAGATTTTCGCTAAGACGATGAATCGGTTGTTGCATATCTAATTAAGGCCCTGTAATAATTCGCCGTCATTCAGTGTGCGCTCCGAATTGGGCACCTGGACACCGATTCTGAATTTGGAACGATGAATTCCGCTCCCCCTTACGCGCCCCGTCTCCTGCCCTTGCGATTGCCACGAGTCTGCGTGGCGGTCATCGGCTCCGACCCCAATGAAATGGCCGAGAAGGCCGAACTCCTGGTTCGGGATAACCCCTTTCTGGAGTTCAGGTTGGACTACCTTTCCAAGCCCGGACTGGCCATGCCCCGAATCAGGCGCTTCATGGAGACCCACCCCGGAACGGTCGTAATTGCGACCTGCCGCCGGGTCGCCAGCGGAGGGAAGTTTCGCGGTTCCATTGCCTCGCAGCTGGACGTCCTGGGTAAGGCGGCGGCCTCAGGCTGTCAGTTAGTCGACGTCGAACTGCAGACCGCTAGCAAGTGCAAGCCCGAACAACTCCAAAAGCTCCGCACTCGCGCTGCCCTGATCCTGTCGTTCCACGACTTTCGGGCGACCAAGAAGTTGGACGAAACCCTGGAAAAAATGCTCGCCTACCCGGCGGACTTCTACAAGATCGTCAGCACGGCCACTACGCTCGCCGACAACGTCACCATGATCAAGTTTCTGGCGCGCGAGGGCGACCGGCATTCGCTTGTGGGCATGTGCATGGGTGAGCAAGGTATCATCAGCCGCGTTCTCGGCGTGCGAGCTGGAAGCGTCTTCACTTTTGCCTCCGCCATTGCCGGTGAAGAAACCGCCCCAGGGCAGGTCACCGCGCAGGAATTGCGCAATGTCTATCGTATCGAGCGCGTGGATGTCGCGACGCGGGTCTACGGAGTAGTCGGCGATCCCATCGCGCACTCACTGTCCCCGGCCATCATGAACGCGGCCTTCCGCCGCGAGAACGTGAATGCGGTCTATCTGGCCCTTCACGCCAAGACTCTGAAGGATCTACTGACCTGCGTCCGCGAGATTCCAATCCACGGCATCAGCGTCACCATGCCGTACAAGGAAGCGATCCTGCCGCACTTGGACAACACAGATTCCCATACCACCAAGATCGGCGCCTGCAATACGGTCGTCCGCGCCCAGGATGGCAAGCTCTACGGCTTCAATACCGACGCTTCCGGGATCGTTCGGCCCCTGGAACGCCGCCTGAACACGTTGGAAGGCGCTCGCATCCTCGTAATCGGGGCGGGCGGAGCGGCCCGCGCGGCGGTCTTTGGCCTCAAGGAAAGAGGGTCCGAAGTCTACATTCTGAACCGCACTGCTGGCCCCGCCAAGAAGCTGGCTCACCAGGCCCGGGCTCGCATCATCAAGCGCCCCGATCTGAAAAAACTGGCCTTCGATGTGATCATCAATGCCACTCCGGTTGGGATGGGCAATACCCGCGAAACGCCGCTGCAGGAGATCGAGATCAACGCCCGC
Source organism: Acidobacteriaceae bacterium (assembly GCA_003134655.1). GTDB lineage: Bacteria > Acidobacteriota > Terriglobia > Terriglobales > Acidobacteriaceae > Sulfotelmatobacter. The sequence goes on along the minus strand of PLBY01000070.1, from coordinate 35,726 downwards.
TATGTCTTTGATATGATTTACGATCCCGCTGAAACCCGCTTCCTGAAGTTGGGCAAGGAACGGGGCGCACAGGTGATTCCAGGCATCGAAATGTTTGCCCACCAGGCGGCCCGCCAATTCGAAATCTGGACCGGCAAGCCCGCGCCCTGGGACGAGATGCTGCGCGTGGTTCTTCTCGCGCTGCAGGAGCGCACCAACCGCTCCGCACCCGCCAAATAAGGGCTTCCCGATGCTACTCGCCAAGATTTAGTTGCTTTTTACTAGGTGCCCAAAGTAATATGCATTTAGGGGGTGTGACAGTAAAACATTCCCGGTTGTAGCCCAGTGCCGCCCGTTTCCTTACTTCCAAATCGCAGTACAAGCTTTGGCGAAAAACTCGACGTGAGAGGTGGCCCGGCCCGCCTCCATCCCGGTTCGGAGAGTTCAACATGGCGTGGTACGCGTACTGTCTTACCGAGCATCAAACCCTTCCCAATGGAACCCGCACTCGCCGCCCTTTCCTGTTAGAGGGCGTTCAAGGAGTGAACGGCGCTGCGGTTCTGAGCTATCCGAGTGGTGAATTCGCAGTAATTGTCAGCGAATATGACCATTCGGTAGGTGAACTAGACCACAAATCGGCAATTGATCACGCTCGCGTAGTCAGCAACTGCTTCCGCAACTCCACCGTCCTTCCCTTCAAGTTCGGCACCATTTTCGACAGCGATGACGCCCTCCGCCAGGCCGTCCGGGTCAACCGGCGCGCTTTTGGCCTGAGCGTCGCCAAACTGCGCGGAAAGTCCGAAATGCACATCAAGCTGGTCGTCCGTGATGGCTCCCTGCGCGAAGCCATGATCGACATCCAGCTGCCCGACACCGTCGGCGGCGACTACCTGTCGAAGCTGAAGGTGAAGGCGTCCCGCGAGCGCGAGCGCCAGACCAAGGCGCGCGCCCTGTCGGTCCAGGTCCACAAGCTGTTCAACCCACTTGAGGAAGAAGTCAGCTGCAAGAAAGTCGCACCCGAGGGCATGTTGATCGACATCGCTCACCTGATCGACTCCAAGAGCGTGGAAAAGTACCAGAACCGCTACAGCACCGCCGCCAAGCAGTTGAAGAACTGCGAAGTGGCGATCAGCGGTCCGTGGCCACCGTACCACTTCCTGCCGGGCAAGCTGCGCACCGTCGCCGGCAACAGCTAGACCCTAGAGAATTTCCCTTTCACCCAAGCCCATGGCTGGCCAAAACCCGCCATGGGCTTGGTATTTGGGGCTCGGTAGTGGCGTGCATCGAATATGCATTGTTCTGCACTTTCGATTCTCCAGATTTTCCACGCGGCGTTCTGCGCCTCGCTCTGCTCTCCCATCTAAGTCCTTGTTCGTCATTCGGTTATGTCGTTACGTGACGAGGATCACAGGGTTCTCCCGCTTTGGCGCGGCAAGTGCATCTGTCATAGGCAATAAAGAGGCCGCAAACTTCTAGCAACATGACCTACACTCTCTTCGATTCTCCGCGTCACTACCCGAACCGTTCCGGCTGGCGGAACGGAGTTTTGCATCGCCTTTCCTGACATTGCCCACCAAATCCGTAGCCTCTTGAAACGTGGCCCCAGTGATGGGGCCATTTTTTATTGGCCTATTTCACGAAAGTGAGCCCATGCGGTACTGCGGACCGGAACACATACGCATAGAGCAGTACGATGATTCCAACGATGGAACACAGCGCCACCGAATGCCACGCCACAAACCGGAAAATGATTCCTTCGTTTCCCACCTGTTCGGTGGCAGACGTCGCGATCGTGATGGATTGCGCGTCCACCATTTTCCCCATCACTCCTCCCGCACTGTTAGCCGCGCACATCAGAATCGGGTCGATGCCGAGCTGCTGAGCAGTAATCCTCTGCAGGCTGCCAAAGAGCGCATTGGCGGAAGTGTCACTCCCGGTAAGCGCCACGCCCAGCCACCCCAGGAACGTGCCGAAAAACGGATACAACCATCCCGTTCGCGTAAACGCCAGGCCCAGTACCGCGTCCAGTCCTGAGTAGCGCGTCACGTAGCCCAGCCCCAGCATGAAGGAGATCGCAACCATCGCCAGCCGCATGCGCACCAGCGTTCTCCAGAAGATATTCATCAATTGCAACGGGTTCTGGCCCAGCAGCAACCCGGAGACGATCGCAGCCAGGAAACAGGCCGTCCCAGTCGCTGAGAGCCAGTTGAAGTCGTAGCGCGCAGCCTCCGGAGTCGGTTTCGTGACCACTGGCGCGGCGCGAAAGACCGCATTGTGAAGAACCGGCACGTCCCATCCCGGGGGACCTGGGCGGACTTTTCCATCCGGTAGCACCACCCGAAATGCCGGTGTGGTCGCCTGGTTCATGGCCAGCTTTATCTTTGGCAGTCCCCAGAGGAGCACGAGCAGGGACAGGATCGCAAACGGCATCCAGGCCTTCAAAACTTGCCCTGAGGTGTAAGTGCGCACTTTGACGAATCCATCGAACTTCTCCGCCGCCCATTCGCCGCCAACCTGGTCGGTAATCTCCCCTGTCGGTGGAGGAAGCACCGGCGCCTTTTCGTCGTAGTCGAAGCGCCAAATCTTCTTCGGCTTCCAAAATCGCAGGAAAATCAGGAGGGCGACAATCGACACCACTCCGCCCATGATGTCCACCAGATTGCCGTCCACATAATTCGACCAGACGAATTGCGTAAGCGCGAACGAGCCGCCGACCACCAGAATTGCTGGAAATACTTCAAAGGTTTCCCTCCAGCTGACCATGGTTCTCACCAGCCAGAATGGAACGATGATCGCGGTGAAGGGAAGAATGCGGCCGATCATTGCATTGAGATCGGACTCCGGCAAAGCCGTCACCGCCGCCAGCGTGTGCACCGGCGTGCCAATGGCTCCCCAAGCCACCGGCGCCGTGTTCGCGATCAGATTCAACGCGGCTGCATGGAAGGGCTTGAAACCCAGCCCGATCATGAAAGCTCCGGCGATGGCGACCGGCGCTCCGAAACCCGCCGCTCCCTCAATGAACGCGCCAAAACAAAAGGCAACCAGCAACACTTGCAGCCGCCGATCCGCCGTGATTCCCGCGACCGACTCCTTCATGATTTCGAATTGCCCAGTCTCGACGGAAATGTCGTAAAGATACACAGCCGCCAGAACGATCCAGGCAATCTTCAAAACACCGAACGCAACCCCATATCCAAAGCTGAGGGCGGCAAGCGCTGGGGGCATTTTGAAGAAGAGAATCGCCACCGCCACGGCTGTTGACGCCCCGGCGATGGCGCACCAGTGTGGCTTCACCTTGAGGCCGGCCAGCAGCCCGAACAGCACCATGATCGGAAGCGCCGCAACCAGCGTGGATAGCCACCAATGCCCGAGTGGGTCGTAGATCTGGGTCCACTGCATGACAACCTCCTTGCGATCGGAGACTGCTGCACAACCGTAAGTCAGCCGACGTTTGTTTCAGTATCGGAAGCCCGTTGGAACAGGCCGCGATATCGTACCACTCGGCGAAACCAGCGAGTATGGGAAGTTTCGAACCGGCCAGCGGCCCGCGCGTCCCATGAAACGAAAGACAGCGGATCGCGTTTTGCTCTCGCGCCGCTGTCAGATACACTGACCAACGACCATGACCCGATCCCATTCTTTCTTCAGACTCATTCCCGCGAATTCGTGTCTCACAGTTTTGCTGGCTTTTTCGAGCGCGGCTCAAACCCAGAGCCAACAACCCAAGAACGCCCCCGTCCCATTCATGGCGCCGCCGCAGGCGTCCCAGGCAGAGCAGGAGAACTTCCCTCCTCAGCTGCTGGAAGAACTGGCCGCGATCAAGGCCGCCGCACTCTCCGACGACTACGCCTACCGCCAGGTCGCTCATTTGACTGAGAACATCGGCCCGCGCATCAGTGGATCGCTGCAGGCCAAAGCCGCCGTGGATTACGTCGCCGCCGAACTGCGCCAATTGGGTCTAGACGTCCACCTCGAGGAAGTCAAAGTCCCGCACTGGGTGCGCGGCGCCGAAACCGCTGACCTAACCGAATACCCGGGACAGGCCGCCGACACCGTGCAGAAGGTCGTTCTCACCGCGCTCGGCGGAAGCACTTCCACGCCCGCCGAAGGCATCACGACCGACGTGGTCGTCGTCAACAATTTCGACGAACTCAAAGCCCTCGGCCACGACAAAGTCGCAGGCAAGATCGTCCTATTCAACGCACTCTTCGATAAGCAAAAAGCGGCCGCAGGTATGTCATTCATTTCCTATGGCGAGGCAGTGCGTTATCGCGGTGCAGGTCCCAAGGCCGCGGCCGACTTAGGCGCAGTGGCCGCGTTGGTTCGCTCGGTCGGAAACGCCGACTATCGCCTGCCGCATACCGGCTTCAGTTTTCCCGCAGGGATTCCCGCTGGCGCCGTCACCGCCGAAGATGCCGACCTGATCGCTCACCTCTCCGCGCAGGGCAAAGTCCGCATGCATCTCACCCTCACGCCGCAGAAACTGCCCGACGCCACCAGCTACAACGTCATCGCAGACCTCAAAGGCAGCGAACATCCCGAGCAATTCGTTGTTGTTTCCGGACACCTCGACTCCTGGGATCTGGGCACCGGTGCCATCGACGACGGCGCCGGCGTTGTTGTCGCCATGGAAGCCGCCGAGGTTCTGCAGAAACTTCACCTGCACCCCAGGCGGACGCTGCGCGTGATTGCCTGGATGGACGAAGAAAGCGGCGGCGCCGGCAGCCAGGCGTACACCAAGGATTATTCCGCCGAATTCGTTCGCACCGTGGCCGCCATCGAGAGCGATTCCGGCGCGGCGCACCCGCTCGGTTTCAGCGTCAAGATGACTCCACATGCCGTGGAACTCCTGCGCCCGGCGCTGGGCGTCCTGCAGAGCTTCGGCGCCACGGCCGCGCAGCCCAGCAGCTATCCCCCAGGAGCCGACATCTCCGCCATGTCGGAAGCAGGCGTGCCCGCACTCGGCATCCTGCAAGACGGCCGCACTTACTTCAACTATCACCACACCGCCGCCGACACGCTCGACAAGATTGTGCCCAGCGAGTTGCGCGAGAACGCCGCCGCCATGGCCGTCATGGGATACGCCCTGGCCAGCATGAAGGATCCATTGCCAAGATAGTAATGAGCTCGACTCTGATTTCATCTGCGCCGATGTGTGATGCCCGTCACATCCGGCGCCGGTCGCCAGACCTACAATCTCAGCGGCTCTGCGATCCTCTCGGCAGCCGCTTGGCCCTGTTGACGCATCATAATTTGCGCGCTTATCATCTTCGTTTGGCCTTATGGCCAGGGACGCCTCCGGGAAGGGGCGTCCTACAAGTTTGATGTGAAGAATTTTTGAGAGCGCCCAGAGTTGAAGTGACCTATGGATAAGAAGAAGTTGGAAGCATTTAAAAAACGTTTGGAAACAAGGCAGCAGGAATTGCGCCGGACCGTGAACCGCACGCAGGCTGACGGCCGCTCCGCCGACGAAGATACCGCACAGGACATCGCCGACCGCGCCGCCAGTTCCTACACCAAGGAATTCCTGTTCAGCCAGAGCAACAACGACCGCGCGACCCTGCAGATGGTCGACAAGGCTCTCGCCCGCATCCGCGAAGGTAGCTTTGGCGAATGCATCCACTGCGGCAAAGAAATCAACGCCAAGCGCCTCGAAGCCGTCCCTTGGACGCGCCACTGCATCGAGTGCCAGGAAAAGATGGAGCAGGGGTTGCTGGAAGAAGCCCCGCGGTAACTCAGATTTGACGTTCGAAGGAAGCAACGCCGCCGAGAAAATCGGCGGCGTTCCCGTTATGTGGGGACAGCCGCCTCGGCTGTCCGCCGGGCGCAGCCCCGGCTGTAGAGTCACAAATGATTCGGGTCACTGTGAAGACTGGCCCTTCAAGGGCCGCGATAAGTCCGCGATAAAAACCGTGGGCTTCAGCCCCTGTGGTTACGTCGCTTTCAACTGAAACGGCAGCTTCCGCAACCGCTGCCCCGACGCCGCAAAGATCGCATTCGCGACCGCCGGCGCAGCCGGAGGCAACCCGGGCTCACCCATCCCGCCGGGATCTTCCTTGCTGCTGACCATGTGCACCTCGATCGGCGGAGCCTCGCTGATCCGGATCGGATCATAAGCATCAAAGTTCGTTTGCTCGACCGCTCCGTTCTTGATCGTGATCTCATTTTTCAAAGCAGCACTCAGCCCGTAGATGATGGCCCCTTCCGTCTGCGAGCGCACCGACTCCGGATTCACAATCTGCCCGCAATCCACCGCGGCAACGATGCGATCGATCTTGAAGTCACTACCCTTCACCGTCACCTCGGCCACTTCGGCAAAGTAGCTGCCAAACGAACAGAAGGCCGCAACGCCGCGTCCCCGGCCCTTCGGCAGCGGCGTGCCCCAACCCGCTTTCTCGGCCGCCAGTTCCAGCACTCCCCGCAACCGCGCCGGATCCGGATCGTCCTCGCTCTTCGCCTTCCAGTTCGCCGGCTTCACCAGCAACGATTTGCGAAACTGCACCGGATCCTGCCCGGCTGCCGCCGCGAGTTCATCGATGAAACTCTCCACGACAAACCCGTTGAACGAATTCTCGACCGACCGCCACCACGCCCGCGGCACCGCACTCGCCACCGGGTTAAACTCCAGCCGCACATTCGGAATCGCGTATGGCATTTCCTTCGCGCCGCCGACCTCCTGACTCTCAGGCGCGGCCTTCGGATCCCAATACCCGCGAATCGATGTCGACGCCAGCGTGTGAAACCACGCCGCCGGACGCCCATTCGCATCCACCGCGCCTTGCATCCGGTGACATGTCGCGGGACGATAAAAATCGTGCGTCATATCGTCTTCCCGCGACCACACCAACTGCACCGGCTTGCCGACGATCTTCGCTATCTGCGCCACCTCCGCGGGAAAGTCGGCCATGTAGCGCCGCCCGAATCCTCCGCCCATCAGCGTCGTGTGCACCACCACTTTGTCGGGCTTGAGTCCCAGTACTTGCGCCACCGTGCCCTGCACCCAGTCCGGCGATTGCGTCGGCGCCCACACTTCGGCCTCGCTCCCACGCACGTGCGCCGTGATGTTCATCGGCTCCATCGTCGCGTGCGCCAGCAGCGGCATCTCGTACACCGCTTCTATTTTCTTCGCTCCATTCGAAAGCACGGCATCGACGTCGCCGTCATTCCGCACGCTCTTGCCCGGTTTCGTCGCCGCAGCACGCAAGGCCGCGCGCATCCCTTCGCTCGACTCCGAAACAGCCGCACCATGATCCCACTGAATCGCGAGTGCTTCCCGCCCCTTCATCGCCGTCCACGAGGAATCTGCAACCACGACGACACCGCCAGCAGTGAACTTGTCAGCTCCAAACGCCGGGATCTCAAACACATCCCGCACTCCCGCAATCGCCTTCGCTTTCGCGGCATCGAAGTGCGCCACCTTGCCCCCAAACGTCGGACATCGCGCCACCACAGCAAACACCATCTCCGGCACGCGTACGTCGATTCCAAACTGCGCGCTGCCATTCACCTTCGATGGCACATCCACGCGCGCGGTCGGTTGCCCGATCAATTCAAATGTCGCCTCATCCTTGAGTTGCACCTTCTCCTGATCCGGCAATGGTAGTTTCTCCGCCGCCTCTACCAGTTCTCCATACCCGGCCTTGCGTGAAGATTTCACGTGCAGCACGGTTCCCTTCTTCGCCTCGCATTCAGACGCAGGGACGTTCCACTTCGCCGCCGCCGCCGTGATCATCAACTCCCGCACGGTCGCTCCAGCCCGGCGCAGAGGCGTGAAATTCTCCATCGTGCTCCCACTACCGCCCGTGCCCATGTGAGCATAAAGATCCGGCCGGGTCTCGGCCTGCTCCACTTTCACGGACGCGAAATCCACTTCGGCCTCTTCCGCCAAGACCATTGCCAGCCCAGTCTTGATTCCCTGCCCCATCTCCGACTTCGCCACGATCAACGAAATCTGCCCGTCCGGTTTCACATGCACGTACGCGACAAACGGATTCGGCGCCTTCTGCTTCGCCCCCGGATCATTCTCCTGCGCGCGCACCAACACTCCCGAGTAGCGGACTCCTATGAGCACTCCCGCCCCGGCGACCACTCCCGTCACCACGAATTGTCTGCGGCTGATGGCCATGGCTATGCTCCCTTCCCCGCGGCGGAACCACTCGCACCAGATCTACTCGCACGATGAATCGCGCTGCGAATCCTCTGATACATCCCGCACCGGCACAGATTCCCCGCCATCTCCGACTCGATCTGCTCGTCGGTCGGATGCGGAGTCTTCGCCAGTAACGCCGCCGCCGACATAATCTGCCCGGGCTGACAATATCCGCACTGCGGCACCTGCTCGGCGATCCACGCCACCTGCACCGGATGCGTGCTGTCCGCGGATAAACCCTCGATCGTAGTGATCTTCTTCGCACCGACCGACGACACCGCAGTCTGACACGCCCGCACGGCCTCGCCGTCCAGATGCACCGTGCACGCTCCGCACAGTCCCATCCCGCAACCGTACTTCGTGCCGGTCAAATTAAGTTTGTCGCGCAGGACCCACAACAGGGGAGTATCAGGAGCGATCTCCACCTCATGCGGACGGTTGTTGATCACCAGATGAATCGCAGCCATGGAAGAACTCCAAGAGAGAGGTTGCAACGTTAGACGAGGCTACCGCAACAAGGTTTGACTGCGCAAATGCAGATCCCAAAATCACAATGTCATCCTGAGCGAAGCGAAGGATCTATGCAGGTTGCCGGCAAACTGCATAGATCCTTCGCTTCGCTCAGGATGACAATCAGAAACGCGCCTAAATCCCCGGCTTCTTCGCTTCTTCTTCCGCCGCCTCGGCCCCCGGCATTAGATTCTTCAGCGGAGCCTTCCTCTGCTCCTCGAGTTCCGGATGCGGCAGCGGCTTGCGCGGCAACATCTGATCGCGCATCGCCGTGTTGTACACAAAAATCGCCTCGACCACCGCGGCCTGCGCCAGATCATCCGCCTGCAGTCGCTCGTACGTATCCATATTGGAGTGATGCGTGCGCGATCCGTAATCCAGCATGTCCTGAATGAACTGGAATCCCGGTACACCGACGGAATCAAACGCTTCGTGATCGGTGCCGCCGGTATCCCGCATCGTAATCGTGCTCACGCCCAGGTCCTGCAACGGCGCCATCCACTGCTGGAAGATGGATGAGATCCCCGTATTCTGCTGCAGATAAATGCCGCGGATCTTTCCGGTGCCGTTGTCCACGTTGAAGTATCCGGAAATTTTCTGCTGCTCCGGTTTCAACTGCACCGGACCAGCCGGCTTCCGCAGAAAATCCGGCAGTTTTACCTGATCGGGCGCGGTCGAGAGCGGCACAAATCCGAAATGCTGCTTCACGTAGCCGTATGATCCAAACTCTCCCTGCTCCTCCCCGGTCCACAGGCCGACCCGGATCGTGCGCCGCGGCTGCACATGCAGCGCATTCAGGATGCGCATCACTTCCATCGCCACCACGGTGCCGGCGCCATTGTCGGTGGCACCAGTCGCAGAAGCCCACGAATCCAGGTGCCCGCCCACCATCACCACTTCATCCTTCAGCTTCGGATCGGAGCCCGGAATCTCCGCAATCGTGTCAAACCCGTGCTCGTGATCGCCCGTGAATTCCGTTTCCACGTTCATCTCAACCGAGACCGGCACGTTCGCCTTCAGCAGTCGGTACACGCGCCCATAGCTCTCGATCGCCATCACCACGATCGGAAGCGGCTCGGCATGTTCGCGCTGGTAGGTGAACCAGCCCATCCCGCTGCCGCCATCATCGAAAATCGTTCCGCCCGATCCGCCATTATTGCGCCCGTCGCGGCTCGGCACCACGATCCCGGCCGCGTGCTCAGCAGCAAAGAACGCTCCCGCCTTCTCGCGGAATTCCAACCGCTTGATGAACGTGACGAAAAAATCCTCCTGCGGGCCCACATGCACCGGATACTCGACCGTGGTCTTCAGATTGGCGTCGTCCCGGCGCTCGAACAGCGGCTTGTTAACCGGCTTCACCTCCCGCATCTCGCCGAAGAAAACGATCTTGCCCGCCAGCTTGCCCTTATACTTCTCCAGATCCTTCTCGTCCTTCGCATCGACCCAAACCGCGCGTCCGTTGACGGCCCCATGGCTCGACGGAGACCAGGGCAGCGCCTGCGCGATGAACACCGCCGTATCCGGCGCCGACATGCGCACCCACGCGTTGAGCTGCCGCCAGCCCATGCCAAACTCGCCCCAATCCTCAAGATGCGCGTTGCTGCATCCCATGGCGGTAAGTTGGTCGCGCGTCCACTCGTTGGCGCGCTTCAGGTTCGGAGACCCCGTCAGCCGCGGCCCAATCCCGTCCATCAGCCCGGATGCAAACTCCATCACATGCGAATGCGACAGCCCTTCTTCGCGGATCCGCTGGTACATGGCGAAGTCCAGCGTCTCGGTCGCAGGCGGCGCGAGTTCGTAGGACGGCTTGCTGGCTTCGTCGGCCTTCGTGTCCTTGGACTTCTTCTCAGCCGCGGACACCGAAAAACAGAGACACAACACAACTGCAAAAGTTGGAAACACTAACTTGCTTGATGGCATTGAGCTGGCTCCTCCGCGAAAACGGAATCCGCAGAGTAGCAGATACACCACTCAATTGTGAATGACCGATGACAGAGACGGGCGGCAAGGGCAAAACGAAACAAATTGTTATCGATGTCTAGTTGTCCGCCGTGACATTTTTTAACGACGCAATCAGATGATCCGACACTCCTTCGGTCTTCGACAGCACTTCCTTAATCCCGGCGGCGCGCGCTTCCTGCGTCAAGAGGACGTTGTCGTGCAGCGTAATCAGCAGCATGGTGGCGCCGGGGGCGATGCGCCTGATTTCCCTTGCCGCTTCAAGTCCATTCATCACGGGCATCTGCCAATCCAAGGTCACCACATCCGGTTGCAGTGCCCTGACTTTCTCGATCGCGACCTTCCCATTTTCTGCCTCGCCGCACACTTCCCAGTCGGTATTGTGCTCAATACAGGCACGGATCGAGTGCCGGATGATGGCACTGTCGTCGACGATCAGGATCCGGTGTGGCATGCAACCTCCTAGATACCTTGGCAGGTTGCTGAACGGGCCGATCGTAACGAGACGACCGACGGCGACAAGGAAAGGCAACTGCCCCCACGTTAGTCTTCAAGCCATGACGAACCAATACAGCGAACAGCGTACGGTAGCGAACATTATCTGATTGGGCACCGGCGTTATTGAGGTGTGCTGCAAAGCACTCTCACCGTGAAAGTTACGACGCTCCCCTGAGAGTCAGAATTTGCCAGAAAAAATCGCCTACGGGGTTCTCCCGATGCGGCCTATTTTGTTATGATCGATTCACTGGCACTGCGTTTTTCTCGCGTCTGCCCCTTCGCCATCTTGCCCTGTGGGGCGCCAAAGTTGAGGCTGAGTTGATGGGGACCAATCCTTCGTTTCTTACGCGAATGTCGAGCAACAGCCTCCGACGGTACGCCCTCGCGGTGGCTGCTGTAGCGGTGGCCTTTCTGGTGAATAGCGCGCTGCATCCGCTGGTAGGCGACCGTGTGGGCTATGCCCTGCTGTTGCCAGCCGTCGCATTCTCGGCCTGGTACTGCGGCATCGGACCGTCGATTGTTGCTACATTGCTCGCTCTCGTCGGGAGTACGTACGGATTTATTCCTCCCATCCAACCGTTTCGTGTTTTCACCCTGGCTGAGTTCGTCCGGGCCCTAGTGTTTCTCTTTTCCTCTGCAGCCATCGTTGCCATGGGAGAAGCGCGTCGCCGTCAAAATGAGCGCTTGCGGAATGAGCAAGGGGCACTCGAGAAGCGCGTCCAGGAACGGACCGCCGACCTCGACACGGCCAACGGCAACCTGCGCGAACTCTCGGCCCGCCTGCTCCAGTTACAGGATGACGAGCGGCGCCGCATCGCCCGCGAACTCCACGACAGTGTCGGACAGACTTTGGCGGCTCTGGCCATGAACCTCTCCGCCGTGCGCCTCGACGTCGAACGCCTCACCAAGACCACGCACGCCCTCACCGACAGCGAAAATCTTGTCAGGGACATGAGCACAGAAGTCCGCACCATCTCCCACCTGCTGCATCCCCCTCTGCTCGATGAAGCCGGCTTGGCGTCCGCCATTCGGTGGTATGTCGAGGGATTCGCTCTCCGCAGCAAGATCAAGGTCGAACTCGATCTCCCCGAAAACTTCGGCCGCCTGCCCCGCGAATCCGAAACTGCTATCTTTCGCGTGGTGCAGGAATGCCGCACCAACATCCACCGGCATTCGGAAAGTCCCCTCGCCAGGATTCGCCTTCGCTACCGCGACCACGAGGTGCTGGTCGAGATCGCAGACAAGGGCAAAGGCATCCCGCCCGAAAAGATACAGCAACTGGCCTCCACGGGCGCGCCCGGAGTCGGAATCCGAGGAATGCGCGAACGCCTCCGACAGCTCGGCGGCACGCTGGAAATCAACTCCAACGGCACAGGCAGCGTGGTCACAGTGCACTTGCCGATCCCTGAAACCTCCTCGCCCGCGAAAGCGCTCCCGTCCTCCTCCCCGGCAGAGGCGTAACAACAACTGATTCGTGTGTCTTGAGTCTGCAACTTGCACATTTGGCGGCGATAAGCCAGTCACCCCGCGATCATTTGTCCTTACTCACAATACATTTCGGAATCATCGTGCGTGCATTGTGGTTTCCGGCTGACGGAGCCAGAGTCGGGATAACAAATTTCATGGAGCACAACTCCTGGAGGCAGTCATGAAAAGCTCAAGACTTATGATCTCGATTGCATTCGCAGCGTTCGTCCTGCTCACTTCAGCCTTTGCCCAGACGGGGGCCATCCGGGTGACCGTCCCCTTCGACTTCACCGTCGGGAAGCAGACCCTGGCAGCCGGTGATTACCGCGTCACCATCAACGGAACCTCACTGCTGCAGGTGGCCCGAACTGATGGACCCGGTGTTGCCATCGTATCCACCAATTACACCGGCGGTGGCCCCAACCGGAACCTCAGTCCAAGACTGATCTTCCACAGTTACTGGAATCGCCACTTCCTGGCGGAAGCGTGGATTGGTGAAGTGAACATGGGACACGAACTGTTCGCCTCGTCGGCGGAACTGGAGTATGCGCGGACAACGAAGCAGGAGCAGACCATCGTGCTTGCAACGCGGATGCCGAATAGGTAGGCACAGCCCGGTCAAATTAGAACGAAGCCCGGAGCGATCCGGGCTTTTTTTCTTGGCGTGCTGCGTGGAACTACTTGTATTCCAGGTCGAAGGCGTAGATTTCCTGGATGCCGGTGTCGCGCGTCGTAATCGGCCGGCCATCTGGGGCCAGACCAAACCAACTGTTGTCCCACCGGTCGGCAAAGTATGCTGTGGAACGAAGGCCCTGCAAAGATGCGATCTGCTCATTCTTATGGTCCGCAATGGCGACGCGAAGAAGCGAGTCACCGTCCTGCGCATAAACGAACTTGCTGTCGCGCGACCAGCAAGGCCAGCCGAAATTTTCGCCGGAAGCCAGTTCCTCCCAGGTGCTGGTGGCAAAGGTGAAGAGCATCAATCTCTTGCTTGGCCAATCCACAAGGGCAACCAGGTATTTGCCATCGGGTGACCAGCGGGCGCTCCACATTCGTGCCGATTCGGGCACCGAGCTTGATTTCTGAGTCTTAAGGTCGAGGATTCTCAACTCGACTCCAGTCACCGGGAAGAAAGATGAGCGCACGCTATAGGCGATCGAATTCCCATCGGGAGACCAGGTAGGGTCCTCGAACCGTCCGGCGAGCAACAGCGCGGGTCCGCCCCCATCGGCACTGACCACGTAGATTCGATTCGGGCCGAGGTCGTTCATTTGGATACGGTCGCCGTTGGATAAATCGGCGAACGCGATCAGCTTTCCGTCGGGAGACCAGCGCGGGTTGATCACCGCCAGGGGCGGCACCGTGAGTTGCCTCTTCTCGCTACCGTCGATCCTGCTCCGCCAGAGCGTACCTTCGGGATAGGAAACATACGCGATCCACTGTCCATCGCGCGAAAAGTCCACATAGCAGGCGGAAATTCCTCCGAGATAAGGGACGAACTTACCCGATCTGCGGTCGTAAACGGAAAGTTTACCGTGTCGTTCCGTGCCTACTGCGTAAAGTTGTTTGCCGTCATTGCTGATCGCCGGAGTTCCAATCGACAAGGGGCCGAAGGTCAGTTGTCGAGGAACCGCAGGGTTCTTTCTCCACCAATGCTCCGCTTCCGAGGCGGACCACAGACTCATCCGATCACCATCCCAACCCGTAAAGAAGTAGTATCTCCCGTCGGGACTCCAACTTCCTCCCCACACATCTTTGCGCCCACCGAGAAGGCGGTGGAGATTGCGCCCATCCGTGCCGACCTCCCACAGCGTGTATGAGGGCGACTCCCCGTCCGTAAAACGAACGCGGGTTCCATCGGGCGATAGATGAAGGCCAAGGGCAGAAGGGACGGTGGCCAGCCGTTCCACAGCCGTTCCGTCCGCATTCGCACGGTAGAGTTCTGTATGCTCATTGCGGAGAAAGAAAATGCCACGGCCGTCGGCGCTCCAGATTACCCAGTCCACGTCCTTAACGATCATCCGGCGAACGCCGACCGGCACCGTCTGTGCCCAAGCGTCCCACCGCCGCCGATTGGGGTCCAGTTCCGCCGATAGCCACTCAGACCCGTCGCGGGAGATCCCCCTGAAATCGCCGGCAACCGGAGGTCCTTCCGACTCCTCTCCACCTGAAGCAGGAACCTGCAGATTGACCCGGCCGGTCGGCCTCTGCTCAACGAAGTACAGAGAGCCACGATCGGGGATGGGCTTGAACATCCAAAATTTTGGATTCCCTGTTTTTGTCAGAACATGGGAGTTAACGATTCTCGGCTGCGGAGGCGGCGCGGCGGACCAATAGCCTGCAGCCACGAGCAAAGCAGCGGCGGCAGAAGCCGCAATCCATCTGAACCGCAGGGACCGCTTTCCCTTCACCAGTTGAGGAAGTTCAATGCGTTCAGCCGCGACGACAGCAACGGGGGGTCGCTCAACAGTCTCTTCCTTCGGCTCTTCGTGAGCGACCTCGCCGATAAAGCGGTACCCACGCTTCGGCAACGTCTCGATATAGCGCGGAGTATCGGCTTCGTCGCCGAGCGTCTGGCGCAGTTTCTTGACCGCCGTGTTCAGGCTGTGGTCGAAATCAACGAACGTGTCGGAGGTCCAGAGGCGCTGGCGAATCTCCTCGCGCGTAACGAGCTGGCCGGGCTTCTGCAGCAGGATTTCGAGGACTTGGATAGGCTGGCCCTGCAACTTTAACCCGACGCCGTTCTTACGGAGCTGCCCGCATTGCGTGTCGAGTTGGAAGGGGCCGAAACGGAGAATCTGTTTCTCGCCGACGGGCATGGCACACCCCCGGGGAAGATACGAAGTATACTCCCGGACCTTCGGGCGAGTCTGTGATCCCACCCCACCCACTTTTGACGCCCCCTTTTCCCCCTGTTAAACTCTTTGTTTGTCATAACTAATCAGCCAGCCCACCGTTATTACCAGAAGGGAAGTCCGTGCGCGCAGAAACCCGCCATCAACTGAAGCAGGACGCGTTCAGCCGTGTCACCATCGACGCCGCCGAGAAAACCGCTCATTGGACGGTCGAACACCGCTCCACCCTCCTCATCTCCGCCGTCGCCGTCATCATCGTTCTCGCCGCCGTAATTGGCGGATGGTTTTACCTGAGCGCGCAGGACGAGAAAGCCAGCTTCGATCTATCCAAGGCAGTTCGCACTATGGATACGCCACTGCGTGCCGCCGGCACCCCGGAACAACCCGACTTCCCCACCTTCACTTCTGCCAAGGACCGTGCCCAGGCTGCGCAGAAACAGTTTCAGTCCATTGTTGCCCAGTATCCGCACACTCGCACCGCCGACATGGCGCATTATTTTCTGGGAGTCACCGCGGCCACCTTGAGTGACAACGCCGCCGCCGAGCGCAATTTCAAAGAAGTGATTTCCGCCGGCAACCGCGAAGTCTCCGCCGTCGCCAAGTCGGCCCTTGCCTCGCTCTACGGTCAGACGAACCGCGTGAAAGAAGCCGCCGCTCTCTATCAGGAATTGATCAGCAAGCCGACCGCCTCCGTCAGCAAGGTCGCTGCCCAGTTGCAATTGGCCGAACTCTACCAGAGTTCCAACCAGCCGCTCGAAGCCAAGCGCATCTACGAGCAGATCAAGAAAGAAAATCCGGGAGCCGAAGCCGGACAACTCGCCACGCAAAAACTTTCCGAGATCAAGTAAAGTCTCTCCACGACGCGCGGGTACAATCGTTACCTTCGTAAGCCTCGTTACGACGTTTTGCTGTGAGTCTCGATCTCAGTCAAGGACAATTTAGAAGAGTTCATCCTTGTTGTTCTTGAGTGATGCCCGATCATGTCCTGTCGGAAGTGGTCTCTACTGTTCGCGATCCCCAGCGTCGCGCTGATTTCTGCTCTTGCTTTTGGGCAGGACAGTTCTTCCTCGCCCAGCCTCGGCGATGTTGCCCGCAAGTTGCGCAAAGACACCACGAACGAAGTCCGCATGACCGATGCCGACACCAAGAAGCTCTTCGATTCAGTCGACAAAATCTTCGCCTTCGCCGCACAAGACTCCGGAATGCCAGAACATGCGGCGGTGAAGCGCAGGCTCGTCAGCAAGGCCGACGTCGAGAAATATGCGAGTGGCGCGCTCGCCAAGGAAGAGTTCACCAAGCGCTTCGCGCAGGAAGAGCTGAGCATGAAGAAGCTAGGCTTCTTGCCGCGCGAGTTCAACCTCAAAGAGTTCCTGGTGAAGTCCACCAGCCAGCAGATCGCTGCCTACTACGACGACGAGACGAAGATGGTCTCGATGCTGAACTGGGTTCCTCCCGACCGTCAGGAACCGATCCTGGCTCACGAACTCACGCACGCCCTGCAGGATCAGAACTTCGATTTGCGCAAGTGGATGAAAGCTGCGCAGAAGCCCGCAACAAATGTCCCGAAGGGCGCTGAAACCGGCAACGACGATGGCGCGACTGCCCGCAAGGCCGTGGTGGAAGGCCAGGCGATGGTGGTCTATGTCGACTATCTGCTCGCGCCCATGGGACGCAATCTGGTGGATACGCCGGGTCTGATTTATTCGATGGAAGAGCCCGCGGTGAAGGCCGTCGCGGACTCGCAGATGTTGCACGACGCTCCCATGATCCTGCGTGAGACGGGGTCGTTTGCCTACAACGAAGGCCTGATCTTTGAGGGGGAACTGCTCCACAAGGGCGGCAAGGGCATGGCGTTTGCCGGAGCTTTCGCGCACCCGCCGCGGAACACACACGAGATACTGCAGCCGCAGGCATACATCAGCGGCGAAAAGCTGCCGCCCACGATCGTGCCGGATTTGAGGCCGGTGCTCGGCGAACAATATGAGGTCTACGACTCCGGAGGCATCGGCCAGCTCGATGTCCGCGCGTATCTGAAACAGTATGGCGAACGAAAGAACGCGGACGATCTTTCCTCGACGTGGCAAGGTGGCGCCTACGTAACCTTCCATCGCAAGGACAACGAGATAGACAAGACGGCGAGCGACGCATTGGCAACGACGGCCGACCTCGCGCTCGTGTATGTATCACGATGGAAAACACCGCAGGCTGCAGAGCGCTATGCGCACTTCTACGCAACCGCGGTCGCCTCGCGTTATCAGACAGCCACCGCGCAGCCCGCGCCCACTTGCGGCGGCGATTGCCCAATCTCCGCAATCCAGATCATGACCGAAGAAGGCCCTGTGACCGTCGAACATTGGGCCGATAATAGCGTACTAATCTCCGAGAGTTTCGACACAACCACAGCCGCGAAAGTGCATGCGGCAGTGCGCGATGGGGCTGTGGCCATTCATGCCGAGAACGCTCCGCAGACTGAGATTGGACTGAGGCTCTACGAAATTCCCTCCTTCCAAAGGTTTGCTGAAGAAATCGGCACGCAAATCGCGCGCGAAATAACGTCGAGCGCGAGCCCGTAACAAGCTTGCCATTCGAGATTCGTCCGCGGTCAGGCCCTGATTCCCGCCCAGTCTGCCATTTCCCTTTTCGCTCAGGTTGAGTACCATGTTGTGCAGTTACAACACTTCACACTGGATACCCATGGCCGACATCACACTCCGCGTCAACGGCAGTGAAAAGAAAGTCAGCGTCTCCCCGGAAACCCCTCTCCTGTGGGTTCTCCGCGACACCTTAGAGCTCACCGGAACCAAGTTCGGATGCGGCGCTGGATTGTGCGGCGCCTGCACGGTTCACGTCGACGGCAACCCGATCCGCTCCTGCTCGACTCCCGTTTCTCAAGTGGCAGGCAAGAGTGTGCTGACGATCGAAGGCCTCGGCGCCAACGGTCTTCACGTGCTGCAGCAAGCCTGGATCGCCGAAGAAGTTCCGCAATGCGGCTACTGCCAGACTGGGCAAATCATGTCGGCCGCGGCGCTGCTCGCCAAGACTCCGCAGCCAACCGACGAACAGATCAGCGCGGCGATGAACGGCAACCTCTGCCGCTGCGGAACCTACGAGCGCATTCGCAAAGCCGTGCATCGCGCCGCCGGCAACGGAGGCGCGCAATGAGCCCACTTTCCCGCCGTGAATTCGTCGCTGCCGGAGTCGCCGCCGGCGCGGGACTCGTGATCGGCTTCTATCTGCCGCACAAATCCGGCTCGCCGGAACAATCCTTCTCGCCCAACGCATATCTCCGGATCACGCCCGACAACATAGTCACGATCGTCGTCGCACGCTCCGAGATGGGACAAGGCGTGCGCACTGCATTGCCCATGATCCTCGCAGAAGAACTAGAAGCCGACTGGAAGCAGATCGAAATCGAGCAGGCCGGAGCGAGCACGCTCTACGGCGATCAGACGACTGGAGGCAGCGCCAGCATCCGCACCACGTGGGATCCCATGCGCAAAGCCGGAGCCTCCGCGCGCGAGATGTTGATCTCCGCCGGCGCGTTGACCTGGAACGTCCCGCGCTCGACCTGCACCGCCGAGAATGGTCACATCAAGCACGCCTCCACCAATCGCAGCCTGACCTACGGAGAACTCGCCAGCAAAGCCGCGACGCTCCCCATTCCGACTGACGTCACACTGAAGCAGAGCAAAGACTACAAGATCGTCGGACAACGCCTGCCACGCGTCGATTCGCCCGCGAAGGTGAAGGGCGACGCCATCTTCGGCATCGACTTCCGCGTGCCTGACATGAAGTTCGCGGTGCTCTCGCGATGCCCCACGATCGGCGGAAAAGTCTCGGCCTTCGATGACAAGGAATCGAGGAAGATCTCCGGCGTGAGTTACGTCGGCAAGATCGGCGACTCAGCCGTCGCCGTGGTTGCCGACAGTGTTTGGAGCGCGATGGAAGGCCGCCGCGTGTTGAACGTCACTTGGGATGAGGGCGCGAACAAGGATCTGAACACCGCCGCAGTCATGGCCTCGCTGAAGGCCGCATCGAAGAAGCCTGCAAACTTGTTCTTGGCCGGAGATCCCGCAAAAGCTTCGGGAAAGAAAATCTCCGCCGAGTACACGCTGCCTTTCATGGCGCACGCTGCCATGGAGCCGGGCAATTGCACCGCACACTATCAAGGCACGAAGTGCGAATTGTGGGCGCCGACGCAGGTTCCGCAGGATTGCCGTGACTCGGTCGCCACAGCCATCGGCCTCGATCCGGATCAAGTCAAAGTCAACGTCACGCTGATGGGTGGAGGCTTCGGCCGCCGCCTCGAACACGACTACGCCGTCGAAGCCGCGCTCGTATCGAAGGCGATCAGCGCTCCGGTGAAAGTGATCTGGACGCGCGAAGACGACATGCGCTTCTCCACATACCGTCCCGCAAGCCTGCACCAACTCAGCGCCACGCTCGATGGATCGGGAATGCCCGTTGCGCTGACGCATCGCCTCATCGCGCCCTCGATTAGCGGGCAAAAAGGCCAGCCGACTCCGAATGGAGTCGATCCCGATCTGCCCGACGAAGCCGGACCGGTCTACGGAATCCCCAACTATTCCGTCGACTACGTGATGGCCGAGACGCCGGTACCTCTGGGTTGGATGCGCTCAGTCTACGCGCTGCAGGCCGCGTTTGCGCTCGAGAGTTTCATCGACGAACTGGCGGTCGCGGCGAACAAAGATCCGTTGCAGTACCGGCTGAAGCTGCTGGCAAAGGATCAGGACCTGACCTATTTCACGACGACCTGGCACACCGCGCGCATGCGCGCCGTGCTGCAACTGGCCGCCGAGAAATCAGGATGGGACAAGCCTCTTCCCGCCGGCCACTATCGCGGCGTCGCCTGCTTCGGCTGTTTCGCCTCGTACATGGCAGAAGTGGTCGAGATCACGATGGAGAAGGACGAACCGCGGGTGCATCGAGTCGTCGCGGTGGTCGACTGCGGGCAAGTCGTGAATCCGGCCATTCTGGAGCAGCAGATTCAGGGTGGAATCGTCTACGGACTCGGCAACGCGCTACGCGCGAAGATCACGATCGAAAAAGGCCGCGTCGTCCAAGGCAACTTCGACGACTACGCTCCGCTGCGCATGGAAGAGACGCCCGCAGTCGAGGTCTACGCCGTTCCCAGTGCAGAGGTCCCGACGGGAATCGGCGAGCCCTCAGTCCCGCCGGTCGCTCCCGCCCTGTGCAACGCAATCTACGCGGCCACGAAGAAGCGAATCCGCGCTTTGCCAATTCTCGGCTGAACGCGAGTAGCGCCGGCGTCCCGCCGGCTGTCCGGAGGGCGTCTCGCCCTCCGCGCGGACAGCGGCACAGACATTTTCATTTAGAGAGGACCTATGTTTCGCACATGGATCGCCGTCATTCTACTTCTCTCCGCCGCATCGCTAGCGCAAAGTACCCCGGCCTCCTCGGTTCCCACCGCGCGCCTCGCGCACATTCGCCACGGCGTGAATCTCAGCGGATGGTTCGCGCAAGTCTACGACGCCAAGGGATACACGAGGGAACACCTGCAGACCTGGACCACAGCGACCGATATCGCGCTGATCAAGTCAGCCGGATTCGATCACGTGCGCCTGAGCGTGAACCCGCAGCCCTTCATGGACGCCGCACGCCATCGCGAGGGCAGCGCGGACTATTTCAGCCTTCTCGATGCCGCGGTCAAAATGATTCTCGACGCCGGCCTCGCGGTTGAGATCGACATGCATCCCGACTCCGACTTCAAAGCTCGTTTGGCGAAGGAAGATGAATTCGTGGAACGCTTCGCCGATTTCTGGAGCATGGTGGCAAAACGCTACGCACCGCTCGATCCCGACCGCGTCTTCTTCGAAATCCTGAACGAACCGGAGATGCGCGACGCCTACCGCTGGTACGGCGTCGAAGCGAAGCTGGCCGCCGCCATTCGGCGCGCTGCGCCCGCGAACACGATCATCGCCGCGGGCGCGCGCTGGGACGACGATGACGACCTGGTCTTCCTTGAGCCGCTGCCCGACACTAACGTCATCTACGTGTTTCATTTCTACGAGCCGCACATCTTCACCCATCAGGGAGCCACGTGGGGAGCATATTACTGGCATTGGCTGAAGGGCCTGCATTATCCGTCCTTGCCGGAGAATGCCGCGCAGGTCGCGACGCTGCTACCCGAGGCGCGCGATCGTATGCAGGTCATTCGTTACGGACAGGATCACTGGGACGCATCACGCATTGAAGCCGAAATCAATCAGGCTGCCGACTGGGCTAAGCAGCGCGGGGTGCCGCTAGTCTGCAACGAGTTCGGCGTGTTCCGGGATTTCTCCGAGCCCCAAGATCGATCGGCGTGGATCAAGGACGTGCGCACGTCCCTCGAACGCCACAACATCGGCTGGGCCATGTGGGACTATTCCGGCAACTTCGGCGTGGTCACGCAGAAAGACGGCAAGGCCACGCTGGATGAGATGACGGTTAAAGCTCTGGGCCTGAACATGCCCGCGAGCCACTAATCGTCCCCAACAAATCCCCCGGAACCTATTGACCGTTCCGGGTGTCTAACCGAGCATTACAGGGTTCTCTCTCCGCGTCTCGTCTGAACACTCCGCCTCGCGAGGTGGTCCATGCTCGAAGCCGTGCACTTGACCAAGCGCTACGCGTCGCTCCCGGCAGTGCAGGATTTGTCCTTATCATTGCGTCCGGGACAGGTGCTCGGTTGTCTTGGCCCCAACGGTTCCGGCAAGAGCACCACGGTCAAGATGCTCACCGGATTGCTGCAACCCACACGAGGCGTGGTTCAGTTCGACGGCCACAACATTCAGGAGGACCTGGCGGCGTACCGCAAGCTTCTCGGCTACGTTCCTGAAGAACCGCATCTGTATCCGTACTTGAGCGGCTGGGAGTACCTGGAACTGATCGGAACGCTGCGCGGGATGGAGCGCACCGACCTCGGCAAGAAGATCGATTCCCTGCTGGAACTGTTCTCCCTGCATCCCAGCCGGCACGCCACGATCGGATCGTACTCGAAGGGAATGCGGCAGCGCATTTTACTGATCGCCGCCATCATGGACGATCCGGAAATCTTCATCTTTGACGAACCGCTCTCCGGACTCGATGTCACTTCGGCGCTGATCTTCAAGAACCTGGTGCAGGCGCTCGGACAGCAGGGCAAACTCGTGTTCTATTGCTCGCATGTGCTCGAGGTCGTCGAAAAAATCTGCTCCGACGTGCTGATCCTCCGCAAAGGCGTCGTGATCGCGCAGGACTCTGTAGAGAACATCGGCCATATCCTCGGGCAGTCCCTGGAGAATACGTTTCTTCACCTGGTCGATGACGTGGACACGATGACTGTGGCGCGCGACATTGTCAGCGTCATGAAAACGAAGGCCGCATGATTGCCGAGGCACTCGACGCGGTATGCAACAAGTGGGAAGTGCGCCGCCAGCGTCCTTTCTGGCGGATGGTGTACCTCTTCGCGGCCCGCGTCTTTCGCGGCGGCGGCGACTCCGATGCGGAGGGCCTCGATCTCGGCATCGGGCTCGTACTCACCTTGCTTGCCATGCCCGGAGGATTCGTTTCGATCCTCTTGCTGAATAAGTATGGAACTTTCCTGCAATGGCTGCGGGGAGCCACGAACGTCGACCCGTTGCTGGTCGCGCTTCCCGACGAATACTTCTTCATCGTCCTCTCGATGACCGTCACTGGCGCCGTCGCCGTCTGGCGATGGGATGCCATCTTCCCCGATCGCCGCGACTACATGAATCTGGTTCCGCTGCCGATTTCCACGCGGACAATCTTCTTTGCCAATCTCGTCGCGGTGCTGTTTCTGGTGGCCCTGGTCGCGTTCGACGTCAACGCGGCATCGTGCATTCTATTCCCTGCGGTTGTAGGAGCAACCCAGAGCAAGTTTCTGTTCTTCGTAGAGTTTGCGGTGGTCCATGCCATCGGAGTGCTGCTGGCCAGCGTTTTCGCATTCTTTGCCGTGTTTTCGATCATCGGCCTGCTGATGGCAGTTCTCCCGCCCCGAGCTTTTCGACGATTCTCGGCCTACTTCCGCGGTGTCGTTGTGGTCTGCCTGGTCGCGCTCTTGTGTACCAGCTTCGCGGTGCCGCAACTGCTGCGTCGTGCACCATCGCCCCGATGGATCGCTCTCATTCCTTCGTGTTGGTTCCTCGGTCTGTGCCAAGCGTTACGGGGACGCGCCGGTCCCGTGCTCACGGAGTTATCGAGGCTTGCCCTGCCCGGACTCGCGACCGTGGCATTGGTCGCGCTTTGCACCTACGTAATCGGTTACCGGCGCCACTTCGTGCGCATCGCAGAGATTGCAGACGGATCTGCGAGTGCTCGCACATGGAGGACGTGGCGCTTCGGCCTTCTGTTAGATCGCCTGGCGCTGCGCACGCCATTCCACAAAGCTGGCTTTCGGTTTGTAGGTAAAACCCTGCTCCGCAGTGAAGCGCATCGCCTCGTTCTGACCGCGGTGGGCGGGCTCGCCCTCGTCCTGGCTTCTCAGGCTCTGATGGATGCGTTTGACGGCGGCAAGTCGTTGCGCCAGGCAGCGCTCACGCCTGACGCTCTTTCGATCCCATTCATTCTGAGCTTCCTGATCATTGTCGGCCTGCGTGTCGTCTTCGAGATCCCGGCGGAGTTGCGTTCCAACTGGATCTTCCAGCTGATGATCGATCCAGACGGACAAGAGTGTACGGGCCTGGCGAGACGGATGATTCTGATCCTGGTGTTGCCTTGGCTCTTCGTCATTGCATTTCCCGTCTACGTTTACCTGGAAGGCTGGTTGATCGCATGCCTCCACACGCTGCTGGTGGTGACCTGGGCGCTGTTGTTAACGAACATCGTGTTGATTCGTTTTCGCAAGATTCCGTTCACCTGCACGCTTCCGCTCTTCAAACAACATTCCTTCGTGACACTGCTGTCCGGCTGTTTCGGATTCCTGATCTATGCCGTTTCAACGCTGGAGTTCGAATCGTCGGCGCTAGCCGAGCCGCTACGACTGCTCAGCCTCGCACCCTTTGCGTTGGTGCTGTGGTACATTCCGCACTACCTCGGGAAGAGCAGCACTGAACTCGAGAGAAGGCTGATTTTCGAGGAATCCCCGACGCAGACGATTGAAGCGCTGCGGCTGGGGGACTAGCCGCTTGAGCTGAATTCGAAACCTGAACCACGAAGGACACGAAGTATCACGGAGGTTTTATTGGTCGATTTCCTTCGTGGACCTTGGTGTCCTTAGTGGTTAAAGGTCTCCCTTCCCGCATCACACGGCTCAACAGCGAACTGGCCCTCTTTCTTGACACCTCCGCCCTCCCCCAATTATCCTAAGTCTTGCTCCTTGCGGTACTTACGCCTCTTGGCGTGCTTCCGCGGGCCTGGGTTAGCTCAACTGGGTTCGCGACATTGACGCGGAGGTTTCGCTATGTTCCTCGACATCCATGAATTGGAACGCCACCCTCTGGATTTTGAGGAGGTGTTTCAACCCGGTGTCATCGACTTGGGAGGCGAGGCCCGGCAGCGCACACCCCTGCAGGCTTCGGGACACGCCGAAATCGTCGAGGAGCATCACGGCAAGCATGAGGTCATCAAGGACATACGCCTGCGAGGGCGCCTGTCGGCTGGCCTCGAGTTGCAGTGTGCGCGCTGTGTTGAGCCGGTCGCTCAGGACATCGTCCGCGAGTTCGAATTGCTCTACCGTCCGCTCGGAGCCGATGCCGGTCGCGACGAGCTTTCGGTGACCGACGCGGAAGCCGAGATCGGCTATTATCAAGGCGACGGCATTCTGCTGGAAGACGTTTTGCGCGAGCAGGTGCTGCTGGCGTTGCCGTTGAAAGTCACATGCCGCGAGGACTGCCGTGGTTTGTGCGTGCATTGCGGCAAGAATTTGAACGAAGAACAGTGTTCCTGCACGACTGCGATCGAAGATCCCAGATGGACGGCGTTGCGGGAAATTCGCAGCAAACTGGAACACTAAGAAGCTGTCAGCCATCAGCCATCAGCTTTCAGCCACCGACGCTCCATCGATGATTGAGCGCATCTCGGATGGAAGTTTAGTTTTTGCAGGATAGCTGTCGGCAGGCAGCATTCAGAATCAAGCTGAGAGCTGACGGCTGAGAGCTGACAGCTTTCTTGAGAGGAATTCAATACCATGCCTAATCCAAAACGGCGACACTCACAAAAGCGCACTTCCACCCGGCGAGCCCACGACTCCCTGAAGGCCCACAGTCTGTCGGAGTGCCCCAACTGTCACGAGAAGAAGATGCCGCACCGCGCATGCCCCAAGTGCGGTTTCTATAAGGGACGCGAAGTCCTCGAAGTTAAAGAAGCCAGCTAACTTAGAGACACCATGCCTAGCGTGATCGCGCTGGATGCGATGGGTTCCGACCGCGCTCCTAAGCCCGAGATTGAGGGCGCCATACTTGCGGCGCGTCAATACGGGATGCGGGTGCTGCTGATCGGCCCGGAGAATGTGGTCAGGGCGGAACTCGATCGCCATTCGGCGGCCGCGCGCCTGCCCATCGAAATCGTCCACGCCGGCGAATTCATTACCATGGAAGACAAGGTAGAGGCGATCCGCGCCAAGCGCGATTCCTCCATGCGTGTCGGCTTGCGCATGGTGCGCGAGGGACAGGCCGCGGGCTTCGTCACCGCCGGCAACACCGGCGCGGCCATGGCTACCGCGAAAGTCGTGCTGGGCGCGGTTCCGGGCGTGGATCGTCCTGCGCTCGCCGCGGTCTTCCCGACCGCTCCGGGGAATCCGGCAATGCTACTCGATGTGGGGGCAAACGTCGATTGCACCCCGCAGAATCTCGAACAATTCGCCGTGATGGGCGACATCTATTTCCGCGCCATGTTTGGGAAGAGGCCGGGAACGCCGGGACCGCGAGTTGGCTTGCTCTCGATTGGCGAAGAAGAAAGCAAGGGCAACGACCTCACGCGCGAAGCGTTCCAACTGCTTAAGCAGTTGCCGCTGAACTTCGTGGGCAATGTGGAAGGGCGAGATCTGTACAACGGGAAGATCGACGTCATCGTGGCCGACGGATTTGTGGGCAACGTTGCACTAAAGATTTCCGAAGGGGTGGCGAACTTGGTCCGTACGGCGCTGAAGGAATCGCTGAAGGCGACCATCACGCGGCAAGTAGGAGCGTTGCTCTCGCGCAGCGCGTTCACCGATTTCAAAAAGCGGCTCGATCACACCGAATACGGCGGCGCGCCGTTACTGGGAGTGAAGGGCGCGTGCATCATCACGCATGGTTCGTCGAATGCCAACGCCATCAAGAATGCAGTGCGCGTGGCAGCAGAATTTTCCGAGCGCGGGATCAACGGATCGATCGAGCGTGGCCTGGCAGCAGTTCGGCCGGCAACAGTCGGTACTGTGTAGCAACTTACATCCTGTCATCCTGAGCGAAGCGAAGGACCTATGCAATTCTGCGGCGAGGTGCAGAGATCCTTCGCGCAAAGAGCGCGCTCAGGATAGACAATAAGTCTTCATCATCCTCATGACTGAAAACACCATTGCATTCCTCTTCCCCGGCCAGGGCTCGCAGTCCGTCGGCATGGGCAAGGATCTGGCGGAAAAGTATTCGGTTGCCAAGCAGACATTTGAAGAGGCCGACGAGGCCCTCGGCTACAAACTCTCCACGGTGTGCTTCGAAGGGCCGGAAGATCAACTACGTCTGACCGAAATCACGCAGCCGGCGATTCTAACTGTGTCGATCGCGGCTCTCCGGGTGTTGGAGACGCGCATCCCGAAGCCCAGCTACGTCGCGGGACACAGCCTCGGCGAATACTCCGCGCACGTCGCTTCCGGAACTTTCAGCTTTGCCGACGCCCTCCGCACCGTGCGCAATCGCGGCAAGTACATGCAGGAGGCCGTACCCGTAGGCGTAGGCGCGATGGCCGCTATCCTCGGTATGGACGCCGCGAAAGTCGCCGCAGTCTGCCACGACGCGGCGCAAGGCGAAGTCTGCGAACCCGCCAACATTAATTCGCCGGAACAGATCGTCATCTCCGGCAACACGGCAGCCGTCGAGCGCGCTGCGAAGCTTGCCGACGAACGCGGCGCCAAGCGCGCCAAGCTCTTGCCCGTCAGCGCACCTTTCCATTGTTCGCTAATGAAGCCGGCGCAAGACCGTCTGGAAAAAGATCTCGACGCTCTCAAGCTGCAGAAGCCCGTCTATCCCGTTGCTTGCAACGTGGACGCTGAATTGGTAACGGACGATCTACGCGCCCGCGCCACGCTCGTCCGCCAAGTCACGGGATCGGTAAAGTGGGAGCAGTGCATGCACCTGCTCATTGCGCAGGGCGTGCAGATGTTCATCGAAGTGGGGCCGGGGAAAGTTCTGTGCGGCCTGATGCGGCAGATCGACCGCTCGAAATCCTGCGCGAATGTCACCGATGACGCTTCCCTAACTAAGGCGCTGGAATCGCTAGCCAAGGCTCCCGCCTAAACGAACACTTCAGCGGAACAGCAGCTCACACGGCGGATAGCTGAGCGTCTTGTCGGACCTTTCCACCCACACCTGCGCGTGCTTCGTGCGGTCGTTTACTATGACATCGACAACCACGCCGGTGCCGCCGCCGGGGCAGGGGCTCGCAGCAAAGACTTTCTGGGTCTTGATGAGTCCCCATTCTCCGCCCGGGCCCCAGTCCTGATAGAACTCGTTGAACGGATATTTCGGATGCTGATCGACATGCTGCTCCCACTGCGGATCGTGCATCCATATGCCGTAAGCTGTCTTGTAGTCCTGCCGCTGCAGGGCATCGAAGAAGTGCCCGACGATGCGTTCCTGCGGATAGTAGCGGAACCACCAGCCGAGGCACAGCACCAACAACACGATCGCGATCGCCGAGATGATCCGCCGCTTGCGTTTGCGTCCCTTTTCCGGGTCGTACTCTTGCGCGTCCAGAAGTGTCATACCTCTCTAGCATAACGGACACGGGGGACAAGCGAAAAGTTCCCGGAAATGTCCTACAGGGTTCGCTTGAACAACGGGATCGCGATGCCCAGCGTGACGGCCGCAAAAATGGCGAGGAAGAGCATGTCTCCCCAAACGGCGGACAGGGATGTCTCTTTGAGCAGTAAGCACTTGAATCCGTCAACCGCATAGGTAAACGGATCGCACCTCGCAATCGCGCGCAGCCAGGGTGGAAACGCCTGGATGGGATAGACCGATCCGCTGGGGAAGAACAGCAGAGTATTCAGAATGCCGAACATGGCGCGTGGCACCAGAGGATCTTCAATGCGCACCATCAGCAGGAACATCATCGTATTGAAGGCTAGCGAGGTCAGTACGATCATGATCAGCAGCCCGAGCGCGGTCACAGGATTAAAGATCGTGCTCACCCCAGCCATCATCGAACCGATACCCACGATGATCACTCCGGTCATGACGGCCTTGATTGCACCTGCCAGGTTCAGCCCCAGCACGAGTTCTAGCTTCGTGATCGGCGTGACCAGGTATCCCTCGTGCACGCCGCGCGCCTTGTCGTCGATGTAAAGCATGCCGCCGCCGATCATGACCGACACAAACATCGCCAGCACCAGCGACCCCGGCAGCAGGTACTTCATGTATTCGATGTAGGGGTAGAGTTCGACGATATCGAGCGCTGTCTGCTGCAGAATGCGCGGCGAGACCGTGGGCTGATTGAGTGAGTTGGTCAGGTCCGCCAGTTCCGCTTCGACCGCCGAGCTCATAAAGTTGTCGCTGTTGTCGACAACCAGCGCAATGCGGGGATGGTTCTCCTCGTAGACCCGGCGCGAAAACTGCGGCGGGATGATGACCGCGCCTTCCAGCTTGCCGTTGCGCACATCTTCCATGGCCTGCCGGTCGCTGTCGTAGGAGATCGGAACGAAGGTCCGAATATTGGCGCGTACCGAGTCGAAGGCCTCGCGAATGCGCAACGCCTGAGGACCACCGTCCTGATCGACAATCGCGACGCGGGCATCGTGAATCTTTCCGCCGAAGGCGTTGCCCAGAATGATCAGCTGCACCAGCGGAAAAATCATCGACGCCAGCATGAGCGCCGGCGAACGGAAGAACTTGCGCATCTCCCGCTCGACAATGGCCATCATTCGATTCATAAATGCGACCCCGCAATTCGTCGTCCGGCGTTCGCCCGTCGCATTTCCCTCAACGGCTGTCCGGAAGCCGAAAGCCGGAAGCCTCGCTGTTAGTCATGGCTTCAACCCCGGCCGCTGCGGCATGACGAAGGCGTACGATTTCTGCAGTTCGTCGCGCAGTTGTCGTCCCGTGTAGTGCACAAAAACGTCGTCAAGCGTCGTGTTCTGTACGGAGAGAGACTTTACCGGAACCTTGCTCTGCACGGCCATCTCGACCAACTGTGTCGTCGTAAGCGAGCCATTGCCCGTCAATACGCGATACATGCCTGCACCTTCATGCTGCACCGAAGTGACGTCGTCAAGTTTGTGCAGACGTTGTTCCCAGTCGGCCGGAGGATTCTCGAACTGCGCCTCGATCACGTTCGACCCCGGCACGCTCGCCTTGAGTGCCGCCGGCGCGTCGAGCGCAACGAGCTTCCCGTGATCGACAATTGCAATGCGATCGCACAGGCGGTCTGCCTCATCCATGTAGTGCGTCGTGATCAGAATGGTCAACTGGCGGTGCTCTTTGATGTTGCCCAGCATTTCCCATACGGCGACGCGAGACACGGGATCGAGCCCAGTCGTCGGCTCATCAAGAAAGAAGATGCGGGGATGGTGCACCAGGCCGCGCGCAATCTCCAGCCGCCGCCGCATGCCGCCAGAAAGTGTTTTAGTGGCCGCATCGCGCCATTTGGTCAGGTCGACCAACGCCAGAAGTTCCTCTATCGACTTCTTGCGCTCTTTCGCGGGAACGTCGTAGAGCTTGGCGTAGATATTCATGTTCTCCTCGACGGTCAGGTCGAGGTCGCTGGTCAATGCCTGCGGAATCACGCCGATCATGCGCCGCGCTGCATTCGGCTCTTTGGCGACGTCGTGCCCGCCGATGCGCGCCTTCCCGGAAGTGATCGGGATCAGCGTGGTCATCATGCGGATCAGCGTCGATTTCCCTGCCCCGTTCGGGCCGAGCAGACCGAAGATCTCGCCTTCGGTCACCTTGAAAGAAACATCATCGACGGCGGTGAAGTCTCCGTACTTCTTGACGATGTGGTCGACCTCAATGGCAGCGGGTGCGGCGGGATCGTAGACCGGCTTCTCCAGCGTAAGGGGAGGACTGGGAGGAGTCCCCGCGTCGTTCGACTGTGGAGTGAAATCCGCCATCATCGTTGCTCCGCGGTTGCGGCGTTCGGCGTACCGCTAGCCTTCAATTGCTCCGGCGACACCAGCACTTCGGCCGTCATGCCGGGCACGAATGCGCCCTTGGGATTCTCCATGCGCACTTTCAACACGATGGTCTTGATGTCGCGCTTGCGCCGGCTCACATCGCGCTGCGTGGCGAAGTCGCCTTCCACACCTTTGAAGAACACTTTGCCACTCATGACGGTCCCACCGGGCAAGCGCACGCGAAGCACGTCGCCATACCCGATGTGGTCGGCGTAGGTCTCCGGGATCGCAGCCCGCGCCCATGTATCGCTCAAGTCGACGATGGTGACGATGGGCGCGCCGATATTGACCACTTCTCCCTGGCGCGCGGCGCGCACGGAAACCGTTCCGCTCACGGGCGCGTACACGTTGGTATAACCCAGGCGCACGGCGGCTTGATTCTTCTGCGCGATAGCGCTCTTCACATCCGCCTCGGTGGAAGCGACTGTGCTCTTCGCCGCGTTAGCCTGCTGGGTTCGTGCAATGGCTGCGTTCAGATCAGCCTCCGCGGCCCGGACCAGTTCCTGCTGCGCTTGTGCGGTCGCCTGGGCCGCCTGCAGATTGGTCTCGGCCTGCACACGCTCCTGGTCCGATGCGATTCCCGCTTTTGCCAGTTCGATGGCGCGGCGACTGTCGCTCGCGGTGCGGTCCAGCGCGGCCTTCGCCTGGAGCAGTTGTGCCTTCGCTGACGAAAGCTTGGCCTGTGCGTTGGCCACGTCGCTTGAAGTGGAACCCGCAGTCGATTTTTCCGTGTGCTGCATCTCCGCGACCTTGTTCTGCAGGCTGGAGATCGTCGCTGTGGCCGCGGCTTCTTGTGCTTGCAGTTCCGAGGGATCGAGCACGGCGATCAGGTCCCCGGCCTTCACCGGAGTGCCTTCATCCACGAGTAATTTCTGGATGCGGCCGCTGACTTGCGCGCTGACGATCACCTGGTTGGCATCGACTGTGCCGATCAGCACCAGGTCGCGCGAATGGTCGGTGGAAAAGTAGTAGTAAGTCGCCGCAATCGCGAAGATGATTCCGAGAAGAATGAAAAACTTGTTACGCGCGCTCATGAGCGTGCTCCTTGCGTGGCGTTCGGTTTGGGGCGGAACAACGCGGCCGAAATAAAATCCAGCACGGCGGCGCGGCGTTCCGCAATGCGCTCCGGGGTCAGGGGATTGAAGCCAACCACTTTCTGCATCATGGGCGCGCTGCTGAAATAAAACACGATCATCGCGACCATCGAAGGTACAAAATGCACAGGGTTGACGGGACGAAACTCGCCGTCGGCCGTCCCCTTGCGGATCAACTCGCCGACCCGGGCAAAGATGGGCTGAATGTAGTTCTTGATCACTTTGTCGATATGCTGCGACTCGCCCTCGCGGGCCCGCATCATCTCGCTCTGCATCAGCCGGGGATAGAGCTGGTTCGAGGCGATGAAATCGAAGTAGGCGCCGACATAGGCCATCATCTTCTCGCGCGGCGGCAGGTCGCCGTCGAGCACGCGGAACACCGTGGTCTTCAGGCCGGAGAACGCATCGTCGAGCACGGCGCCATAAAGAGTCTCTTTGTCTTTGAAGTAGTAATACAGCAAAGCCTTGTTGACGCGGGCTTCGCGGGCAATGGCGTCGGTGCGGGCTCCGGCTATGCCGTGCTCCGCGAACTCCTGCGCCGCAGCCTGCAGGATGGCCGCGCGGCTCTCCTCGGGCTGGCCGCGGGAGCCCATGCGGCGGTGCAGAACGTGACGATGATGGAAGAGGCGGGCCATTAATTAACCAGTTAGTTAGATTATACACGACTCTGTCAAGATGCGGAATCTCCCGATTCTCGACGTTTTCCAGTCCTCCTCTCATGTTCTAATACCCCTGCGAACTAGTTCTCATTGGGCTTCCTTCGTGAACCTTCGTGTCCTTTGTGGTTTTCGCTCTTCCATCATGCTCAAGGGGATCCATTCCATGAAATGGCTGCCGATGTTACTAGCACTTCTCTGCACAATCTGCTTTGTCCCTGTGTGCGCGAATTCGCA
This sequence comes from Acidobacteriaceae bacterium, assembly GCA_003134655.1. Classification (GTDB taxonomy): domain Bacteria; phylum Acidobacteriota; class Terriglobia; order Terriglobales; family Acidobacteriaceae; genus Sulfotelmatobacter. The sequence goes on along the minus strand of PLBY01000070.1, from coordinate 2,997 downwards.
GACCCCGCAAAAACCAGATCGCCAGGTTGCCATCACGATTGACGACCTTCCTGCCGGAATGGCCGACCGATTACCCGCGGCCGACATCACCGCAATGACCACGAAGCTGCTGGGCACGCTGCGCGACCAGAAGATCCCCGTGGTCGGGTTCGTCAACGAGAAGAAGCTCTACAAAACCGGTGAAGTCGATGAGCGCATCAAGGCCTTGCAGATGTGGCTCGATGCCGGCTTCGAACTGGGGAACCACACATTCAGTCACGCGTCGTTGAATCAGGTTGGATTGAAAGCCTGGGAAGACGAGGTGATCCAGGGCGAGAGCGTGACCCGCATGCTGCTGGCGCAGCGCAAAATGAAGTTGCGATATTTCCGGCATCCCTATCTCGACACCGGACGCGACCTGCTCACGCGCCGCGAAGCCGAGGCATTTCTCGTGGCACGTGGGTACCGCATTGCTCCGATCACGCTCGACGGATGGGACTGGATGTTCGCCGGACTCTACGAAGACGCCAAGAAGCGTAACGACGCGGCGCTGCAGCAACAGATCGTGAAGGAGTATCTCGCTTATCACGACGCGGTGTTCGCGTACTCAGAGCAACTGTCGGCCAAAGTTGTTGGCTACGAGCCGAAGCAGATCCTGCTGCTGCATGCCAGCAATCTCGAGGCCGACCACATCGGCGAGTTGCTCGACGTTCTACGCAAGCGCGGCTATCGCTTCATCCCGCTGGAAGACGCGCTAGGCGATCAAGCCTACAGTCTCCCCGACACCTATGTTGGAGAAGAAGGCACAGGCTGGATCGATCACTGGGCGATCACGCAGGGCAAGATCCCGCAGGGCGCTCCGCCGTTTCCGCAGTGGGTGATTGATCGGACCAAGGAGTTGCATCTGTCGACCGGCACTGTCACGCCGCCGACTGATCCTTACTGAGCGCGACGTTACTGAGCCGCTACATCGCCCCGCCGGCGATCGACGGCACGAGCAGGACTTCGTCGCCTTCCTGGAAGGCGTAGGTTTGTCCGCCGAGGAAGCGGATGTCTTCTTCGTTCACATAAATGTTCAAGAAGCGGCGCACCTGACCTTTGTCATCGCGCAGGTGCGGCTTCAGGTCGGGAAACTTTTCGTCGAGCACGGAGAACAGTTCTCCGAGGTTCGATGCCGCGCAGGTGATCGATCCGACGCCTTCAGTGTGGCGCCGGAGTGCAGTCGGGATCTGTACGGTGATCGGCATGTTACGCTCCTACGCCCGTGGCTTCTGCTTCGGCGATGACTCCGGGGATCTCGGAGAGACTCAGCGTCTTCTGCAGATAATGTTCGAACTCCGTCAGCTTCGGCGCGATCGGACGCTCAGTCTCGTAGACGCCCGCGAGCACGTCGGTCGTCTTCAAGCCGTTGCCGGTGATACAGAGCACGGTCGTCTCTTCAGGCAGAATGCGATCCTGACGATACAGTTTGCCCGCAGTGCCAACGGTCACCCCGCCTGCGGTTTCGGTGAAGACGCCTTCAGTTTCCGCCAGCAGTTTGATCGAGTTGATCACTTCAGGATCGCTGATGTCTTCGCTCCATCCGCCGCTGCCTTTGATCACCTTGACCGCGTAATGTCCGTCAGCAGGATTGCCGATGGCCAGCGAGCGCGCGATGGTCGTCGGCTTCTGCGGCTCGATCTCGGAGCTGCCCGTCTTGACCGCAGTCGAAATCGGAGAGCATCCTGTCGCTTGTGCTCCGAAGAACTTCACTTCCTTCTCTTCGACCAGACCCAGCTTGATCAGTTCGTCGAACGCCTTCTTGATTTTCACGATCAGCGATCCGCCAGCCATGGGGCAGACGACGTTATCGGGCAGCCGCCATCCCAGTTGCTCGGCAATCTCAAATCCGACCGTCTTCGATCCCTCGGCATAATAAGGACGCAGGTTCACGTTGACGAATCCCCAGCGATGCTCGTCGGCGATCTGTGAGCAGAGACGGTTGACTTGATCGTAGTTCCCGGCGATGCGCACCACTTTCGCGCCGAACACGTTGGTGCCGAGAATCTTCGCCGGCTCGAGATCAGACGGAATAAAGATCCACGCCTTCAGTCCTTCGCGCGCGGCGTGCGCCGCAACGGCGTTGGCCAGGTTCCCGGTCGACGAACACGACACGGTGTCGAACCCAAACGCCTTCGCCTGCGATATCGCCACGGCGACCACGCGGTCTTTGAAGCTTAGCGTGGGTAGGCACACGGCGTCGTTCTTGAGGTAGACATTCCCCGCGGCGGCGGCCGTTCCCGTCAACTGTTTCGCGAGGCGTGGAGCCTGTAACAGCGGAGTGAAGCCGACCGGCAGCCGCGGTTCAAAGCCTTGGGGGAGGGGCAACAGTTCGGAGTAGCGCCACATGTCCGGCGGCCGCTGGGCGATCTGCTCACGACTGATCGACCCGCGCAGCGCGTCGTAGTCGTAAGCCACTTCCAGGGGGGAGAAACAATCGTCGCAGATGGAGCGGGGCTGGTTTCCCCATGTCCGTCCGCATTCGCGGCACCGCAGTTCGTAGTGAGACATGTTGCTACTCGCTTTCTGAAAAGTTTCAAAGTTTCAGAGGTTTCAAAGTTTCAAGGATCTCGCGGTCGAGCCGCTTCGCCTCTTTGAAACCTTGAAACCTTGCCACTTTGAAACTTGCTCTTATGCGAGTAGCCGGGGACGAGCCTCGAAAAAGCGGCCCAAAAAGAAAATGGCCTCTTTTTCCAGGAAATAGGAAAAGAGGCTATCGGAATGCGGGACTAAATATTGCGCGCGTTCCGAATCCCATGTTCCCTGTTTCCAGGAGAGAGTTGGCACCAAGCACCCGGGATATATGATCCCGGATCGGTTGCCGTGGCGTCATAGGGCTCGTCCCTCAGCCACTCTGCATGAAATTCAGGCCCACTTCCCAATCAAAATTGAAGAGTGGACTTGTTCCAACAATGCTACAAAATGCCGGGGGAGCCGTCAAGGGGTTTCCCTATCTTGTGTCGGTAGCACATGATATGT
>PLBY01000042.1 GCA_003134655.1 Acidobacteriaceae bacterium | reverse complement strand
CATCTGAAAATAGCCCGGCGTTTTCAACGCCCGGTACCTTCGCGACAGATGGCACCGCGTCCCGTCGGGACGGCTGAAATAACGCCGCACGGGGCATTTCATCCGTGCCTACGGCACGATATCTCCTGCCCGTGGTCTCACCCGCCAGTGAACTGGCGGGCTACTATCAGAGGCCCCTCCGGGACCATCCTTCTCCCCGAGCCAAGCCGCTCAAAACTATTCCACGTTCGAGCCGCTGACTTCGACTGTAGGCTTGGCCGCACCCAATTCGCTGGCGCGGTATGTTGCGGTGACTTCGCGCTTCTCGCCGGGCATCAGGGAAATGTAGTTGTCTTCCCAGACGACCGGAAGAATTTCTTCTCCCTTGGTGCCTTTGTTGACCTTCAAGCGGACGAAGAACGCGAGACTCTTGCTCGGATTCTCGAGAACGACGTGCGTGATTTCTTCTTCGCTTTTGCGCTCGCTGCGGTCGGTGACTTTCAGTTTCACTTTCGGCAGCTGCGAGAGTGCCGTGAAGTCCGCGAAAGAAGCGGTCGGTGTCATCCACCAATTGGTTTTCGCCCAGTCCAGAGTTTCGGGCTTGGTCGAGAGCCAGTAGAAATTCGAACCGACAAGTTTGCCGATAGAATCTTCCAGGCGCAGCGAGAGGAAATATGTAGGGCTCAGTCCAGCGACATCTGGCAACGCGAAAATCTTTGCCGTACTGTCAGCACCGGCATCGACCGCATTCGATTGCGTGAACTTCTCAGTCATGTCCAAATTGTAGATTTTGGTCGTCAGCTTCAGTCCCTTTGCATCTTCGTACTGGCTGCTGACCACCCAGATCGAATGATCGTCGTAGCCGTACACCGGATGCAGGGCTTCCATGGCGCGCTTGGCGCCGAAGTATCCGCCGCCGGGACGCAGGTAGTAGTCGTAGAGATGCCAGATCATCGACGGCCAGGCGTTGTTGAGCATCCATTGAATGACACCTGTAGCCTGATATTTGTTGCGGCTATAGGCCTCGTACATGGCCCGCACGCCTTCGTAAGTCTGCATCTGCGACTTGGTGGCGAAGTCGTCCACGTTGTCGGACTTGCCGTAACGGTTCGCCAGCGCCTCGCTGAATACGCCAATGGTTTTGAACTCGCCACCGCCCGCGTGATAGTTCCAGACATCGTCGATGGGCCACATGTGGTCTTTGCCCACCATGGCGCGGATGCTCTCAACCGGCGGTACAGCCGGCCCCATGCTGGTTTCCATGTTAAAGCCGTAAGCGCCGCCGCAGCCTCCGGGATTGCACTGCTTGCGGCCGGGCTGGCCTTCTGGTGTGTCGACCTCCCAGTAGTTGGGCGCGACGTATTCGTACGGGCCGGTCATCTTGACGCCGCTGTCGCCTGTGACGCTGGTCTTCTTTCCCGTGGCCGAGGAAACGACAGGGTTCGGCCAGAACAAGTCTTTTTCGACGTCAAGGTACATCTGCTCGACGTCTGGCGGTGGCGCGTTGTCGCTGCCGTTCAGCCACATGACAATGCTGGGATGGCTGCGCAACCGGTAGATCTGGTCGCGCAGAGACTGCTTGGCGATTTCAAAATCCGCGGGTTTCCAGCGCGGCCACCGCTCCCAGAAATCGCAGCAGCACCATCCGGCCATGACGAGAATGCCCTGGCGATCGGCGAGGTCGAAGAATTCCTGGGTCTCGAGTTTGCCTTCGAGACGGATGGTATTCAGTCCCATGTCGCGGACGTAGCGGAATTCGTCCTGCAGGCGTTGCGAGTTCTCGCGCAGCATCAGGTCGGGGGTCCATCCGCCACCGCGAATCAGAATGTTCTTGCCGTTGATGTGAAACTGGCGCCCACCGATCGAGTTGAAGTCCGACGTGATTTCGCGAATGCCGAATTCGGTAGCCGAGTGGTCGCTCACCGCGCCACCGGCTTCAAACTCCATGTGAAGAGGGTAGAGATTCGGTTTGCCCATCTGCGTGGGCCACCACAGGCGCGGGTTCGAGAACACAAGTTGCGAGTACTTATCCGGAGTGAACGTGACGTCTTTCGTCTCGTTAGCCGCGAGTTCTACGTCCTGCTCGAAGTTGATGCGTTCAATCTGACCCTTCAGCTTGCCCTTAACCGGCTGATTGGTGCCGTTCTTGACCTGCGCGGTTACGGTGAGTTGCGCGCTGTCGTTGGCGGGAGGATTCAGCTTGGAAACGACCGTAGGATAACGCAAAGCGACAGGCCCGCTGTAGGTGAGGTAGACCTCGCGCCACAATCCCATGTTCTTGTCGGGCGGCGCGGGATTCCAGTCGACAAAGGTGATGGCGAGGTCGTGGTCGGTCGGGGAGAAGATTTGAACCGCCAGAACGTTCTCCGCGCCGGGCTTCGCGCTGTCGGTCACATTAAACTCGTAAGTCCGCCACGCGCCGGCGACGTTGTCCGAGTTCGCGATCTGCTTCCCGTTCAGCCAGACATTTGCGCGATAGTTGATGCCGTTGAACTTCAGCCAGACCGTCTTGCCCTTGTACGACGCAGGCACGGCGAACTGCTTGCGGTACCACCACGAAACCGCGTAGGGACTGTCGGGCGCCATCGGAATGTTGGAGAAATTCCCGCCGATTGGATAGTTCACGCCAGCAAAGTCACGCAGGTTCATGCCGAAAAGAGGATCCGCAAAGGTCTTGTCCTTGACCAGTGCGGCCACCACGGTGGTGGGAACGGTCGCTTCGTGCCATCCCTTGGGAACGAACTGCGGTGTAGAGATGACCTCTCCCTTGGCTTCGACCTTGGCCGAAGTTTGCAGAGACCAGCCAGCGCCCAGAGTCACCTTCGCTTCCGCGGCGTGCTTCATTTGGCCGGCGTCTTGCGCGAGAAGCGATGAAGCTAGAAGAAACTGGCTCAGAACAAAAAAGAGGGAGATGATTAGCCGCTTGCTTGAGTTCATGACGCTCCTATCAATATCAATGGCGGTTCGTGCTTGTGGTCGATCAGCGGGCAAGTTCGCAAAATGTCCCGGAGAATGGATAACATTTATATTAATACGTTTCAATAGCGGAGTTTCGCCGAAGTTTGGCGGCTTGGTTCGGGAAACGCGAGTGCGCAAAAGTCAGCCTTTCCGCATGCGGGCCGTAGCGCTGCGCAATGAGGATAACCTCCGGGCGCAGGAGGCCGGGCTGGTTTATAATTAAAAATTCGCCTCTACACTCTGGAGTGATAAGAAAATGATTCGTTTCCTGCAAAAGTCCGGGCAGACCACGAAGTATGTTCTGGGCGGGTTGCTCCTGATCATCTGCGCGTCGATGGTGATTACGCTGATCCCCGGCGGTTTGGGTGGGGACGTCTTCACCGGCGGCACGCCCGGCAAGGGCATCGTGGCCAAGGTGGATGGCGGTGACATCACCGCCGACGAGGTGCGCACGACCGCGCGCCAGATGGCGCAGCAGGATGCGCAGCGCTATGGCGAAATGGCGTCGAAGTTGATGCCCTTTCTGATTCAGCAGGAGACCATGCGCGCCGTCGACCAGATGATCAATCGTCAGGCCCTGTTGAGCGAGGCTGCGCGCATGGGGCTGAAAGTCACTCCGGCGGAAATCAAAGACGAACTGCAGCATGGGCGCTATGCGGCGACTTTTTTCCCTGGCGGCAACTTCATCGGCCAGACTGAATATGAAGACATGCTGCAGCGAGCGAATCTGACGCCCACCAAGTTTGAAGAGGCCGTAGGAAACGACATCCTGCTCACCAAACTGCAGGCGCTCATTTCGGGGAGCGCCAGCGTAAGCGAGTCAGAAATTCACGAGCAGTTCATCAAGCAGAATTCCAAGGTAAAGTTTGACTACGCGATCCTGAAGCAGGACGACTTGCGCAAGGGACTGCATCCGACCGACGAAGAACTGAAAGCGTTTTATGAGAGCCACAAGCAGAGCTACGCGAACTCCGTGCCGGAGAAGCGCAAGGTGAAGTACGTTGTGGTTGAAACGGCAAAAGCGGAGGCTGGCGTACAGGTTACGCCGGATGATCTGCGCTCTTATTACGACAAGCACCGCGAAGAGTATCGCGTGCCCGAGCAGGTGAAGGTCAGCCACATCTGGATCAAGATGCCGCTCCCCGGCGCCGATGGCAAGATCGACGACAAGGCCGTGGCTCAGGCGCAGCATCGGGCAGACGACTTGCTGAAGCAGTTGAAGGGCGGAGCCAAGTTCGAGGACGTGGCGAAAAAATACTCGGAAGATCCGGGAAGCTCCAACGTGGGCGGCTCTCTGGGCTGGATCGGAAAAGGGCAAATGACCCCAGAGTTTGAGAAGGCCGCATTTTCTCTTCCCAAGGGGCAAGTCAGCGACGTGGTGAAGAGCGTTGACGGGTTTCACATTGTCCGCGTGGACGATAAGCAGGACGCGCACGTGAAATCGATCGACGAGGTTAAGAGCACAATCGAGCCGATCCTGAAGCATCAGAAAGCTCAGCAGGCCGCCCAGAAGCAGGCGGAGGCGCTGCTGAAGCAGGCTCGCGAGCCGGGTGTGGGTCTGGACGCGGCCGCCGCGGAGCAGAAGATTCCCGTGATCAACTCGGATTTCTTCGCCCGCAAAGACATGCTGCCCGGCCTTGGGCCGTCCACGCAGTTCATGGATGCAGTCTTCAGCGAAGCCGAAAAGGCTCCGCCCGATGTGGCTCCCGCATCGCAGGGCATCGTCGTGTTTCAGTTGCTGGCGGTAAAGCCGGCTGCGACGCCGACGTTCGAAGAGATCCGCAGCAAGGTGGAGGAAGAGTTCAAGAACGAGCGCTCTTCGCAGTTGCTGACGCAGAAGATTCAGGAACTGTCGGACCGCGCCAAGGCCGAGCACGATCTGAAGCGCGCGGCCAAGGAACTGGGCGCGACGCTAAAGACCAGCGACTTCGTTCTGCCTGACGGGCAGGTGCCCGACGTCGGCTCGATGTCTGGACAAGCCTCGGTAGCCTTCAACATGAAGCCCGGGGAGATCAGCGGTCCGATTAACAGCGGCACGAACGCCGCAGTGCTGGCGGTCCTCGAGAACCAGCAGCCTACGGACGCAGACTATGCCGCAAAGCGCGATCAGATCCGCGATCAACTGCTGCAGCAGAAGCAGCAGGAACGCTTTGGCCTTTTCGTTTCCAGTCTGGTCGACGAGATGACGCGGGCGGGAAAGATCAAGCGCAACGAAGAAGAGATCAAGCTACTAGGCCGCAACGGCAGCGAGCCGGGAATGTAGCGGCGGTGACATGCCTTTTCCTCGCGCCGCAGGCATTCTGTTGCATCCCACGTCGTTGCCTTCGCGCGGCGGGGTTGGTGATTTTGGGCCGGCCGCTTATCAGTTTGTAGATTTTCTCGCTTCCGCCCGCCAGGGCCTGTGGCAGGTTCTGCCGCTAGGCCCGCTTGGCTATGGTAATTCGCCTTACTCCTCTACCTCCGCTTTCGCCGGAAATCCACTGCTGATCAGTCTGGAACGCCTCTCTGAGCGGGGCTGGATCGACCTGGGGAAGCCCGATTCGGCGAAGCTCGCGGATCTTCCAATCGCCTCCGGTCCCGTCGAATACGACCAGGTTTTCGCACGGAAGATGCCGCTGTTGTTTGAGGCGGCGCGAAACTTTGTGCGTTCGGCTTCGGGTGATGCGTTGCATCGGTTCGAAAGTTTCCGTGCCGAAAATGCCTGGTGGCTGGAGGATTTTGTTCTCTTCGATGCCCTGCGCGCCCGGCAAAAGCTTGAAAGCTGGAACCATTGGCCGCGGGATCTGGCCCACCGAGAGCCGGCTGCGTTGGAGAAGGCCCGTCAGGATCTGGGAGCGGACATCCAGATTCGAAGCGCGTTGCAGTTCGCTTTCTATGAGCAATGGCGGGCCCTGCGGCGGTACTGCTCGGAGCGCGCGATCCGCGTCGTGGGTGACGTCGCAATCTTCATGAACCACGACAGCGCCGATGTTTGGACGCACCGCGAATTGTTCCGGCTGAACGAGAATCTTGAGCCCGTAGTCGTGGCAGGCGTGCCTCCCGATTTTTTCAGCAAAACCGGACAGCGCTGGGGCAATCCGCTCTACCGCTGGGATGTGATGAAGGAGCGCGGCTACGAGTGGTGGATTCAGCGGCTGCGCTGGGCGACGCAGAACTGTGACTACATCCGCCTCGATCACTTTCGCGGATTTGACCAGTTCTGGGAAATTCCCGCCTCTGATGCCACTGCAGTGAACGGCCGCTGGGTGGATGGTCCACGCGACGACCTTTTCCTGAAGCTCCGCGAGGCGCTGGGCGGCCTGCCGTTCTTTGCCGAAGACTTGGGCTACATCACTCCGGAGGTCCACGCCCTGCGGGACCGGTTGCAGATTCCGGGAATGGCCGTTCTGCAATTTGGTTTCGGAGACGAAGGCGCGCACATTTACCTGCCGCATCGCGCCGAAGGCAAAGTCATCTACACGGGCACGCACGACAACGACACCGTCGCGGGCTGGTGGAATTCCGGCGCGGCGGAGCACGAGCGCCGCAATGCCGAGGCGTATGTTGGACGTTGCGAAGACGGCATTCATTGGGCTTTTGTTCGCGCCGCGCAATGTTCCACGGCGAGCATGAGCATTATTCCTCTGCAGGATGTACTTGGACTAGGCAGCGAGGCGCGCATGAATACTCCGAGCCTACACGGGGGCAACTGGCGGTGGCGCTTCGACCCAGCGCGGCTGACAAGCGAATTGGCCACGAAACTCGCGCTTCTGGCCGAATTGAGCGATCGCCTTCCCAAACCGTTCGCCGCGCTGCCGAATGAGAACTTCGCCGCCTGACTTGTGTGATGTAGCGCCGGCATCCTGCCGGCTGTCGCGGGGGCGTCTCGCCCGCGCACCGTCGAGCTGCGATGCTGTCAATTATGAATAGACTGTTACAGCGAGTGCGCTTTGCGCTTCTGGGCGGTTCGTGTATAGAGAGAACGGGAGTATTGGCGTGAGCGACGCGATCATCCAAGCCGTAGGGATTGAAAAGTCCTATCCGCAAGCGGATGGCACGCGGATTCAGGTCGTCGGAGTGACCAACCTCGAAGTCGAACCGGGCAAGATTGTGGCCCTGCTCGGTCCTTCGGGCTGCGGCAAGTCCACGCTGTTGCGCATGCTGACCGGACTTGCGCAACCATCGTCGGGAACACTGTTGTGGCACAGCAAGCCGCTCGACGGCCAAATGCCCAACGTGGCGATAGTTTTCCAAAGCTTCGCTCTGTTCCCCTGGCTCACCGTGCTGGAGAACGTGGAAGCCCCTCTCGAAGCTAAGGGAGTGGCGGCGGTCGAGCGCCGCAAACGCGCTCTGCGCACGCTCGACACGGTCGGTCTGGATGGCTTTGAGACGGCATACCCCAAGGAGCTTTCTGGTGGCATGAAACAGCGCGTAGGCTTCGCGCGCGCTCTCGTCGTGGAGCCCGAAGTGCTGTTCATGGACGAGCCCTTCTCAGCGCTCGACGTTCTCACCGCGGAAAACCTGCGCGGTGAACTGCTGGAACTCTGGCTCAATAAGAAAATGCCCGCCAGCGCCATCTTCATCGTGACCCACAACATTGAAGAGGCCGTGATGCTTGCCGACCGCGTCATGGTGCTGGGAAGAAATCCGGCGCGCATCCGTTCCGATTTCAATATCCGCCTCAAGCATCCGCGGGACCGCAAGTCTGCTCGCTTTGTGGAATTGGTAGATTACATCTACAAAGTGATGACCGAACCAGAAGTCGAGCACGAACTTCCCGACGCGGAAACGACGGCGGAGATCATTCTTCCCACCGGCGGGTTAACCAAGGACGTGCTGAAGGGGTCTCTGAAGAAACAGGAAGGGCGCATGCGCACCTCGCGGTACCAACTGCTGCCCCATGCGCGCGTGGGTGGGATCGCGGGCCTGGTGGAGTTACTGCATGACCGCGGCGGTCGCGAGGATCTGTTCCGCCTGTCGGAGGAACTGGTCATGGACGTCGAGGACCTGCTTCCGATTCTTGAAGCCTGCGTGCTGTTGGGATTCGCCACGTTGAAGGAAGGAGACGTGCAGATTACGCCGCAAGGCGTGATCTTCGCCGACGCCGACATTCAGCAACGCAAGGTCTTATTCCGGCAGGCAGCGCTGGAGCACGTCACGATCCTGAAGCAGATCGACAGCATTTTGAAACGGAAATCGGATCACTCAATCGCGGATGAGTTCTTCCACGATATCCTCGACGAACACTTTTCCGAGGATGAAGTGCAGCGCCAGTTTGAGACGGCGATGAACTGGGGCCGCTACGCCGAGATCTTTGACTATGACCGCGAGAAGGGCCGGCTGGTGCAGACTGAACCTCCCGCGCCCTCGGAGCCCTCGGCTGCACCGTCCGTTGAGACGCCCGCTCCGAAATCCTGAAGCAGAATCGTGACCTGACCTTGAGCGCATGAAGAAATCAATCAGCCTGCGGGGATTTTCGGCCTATCGAATCTGGACGCAACTGCCCAGCCTGGAGATCTCGTACCTGCCCGATCTGCTCATGTTCGGGGCGGGAATCGCCTTGTTCTATGGCGTGCTGGTCGTCGGGCGGACATGGCTCGGGCCGTTCACTCCGGAAGTCGAGATCTCACGCAGTCCGTTCGCACTCGCGGCCTACGCGGGATATTCGCTGCTGCGCATCACGATTGCATACGTGCTGAGCCTCGCCTTCACCCTGGTGTATGGATACGTAGCGGCCTACAACCCACGCGCCGAGCGCTTCATGATTCCGCTGCTCGATGTTTTGCAGTCGATCCCGGTGCTTAGCTTCCTCCCTGGAGTCATGATGGCGATGGTCGCGCTGTTTCCTGGCAGGCAACTGGGCGTCGAGGCAGGCGCAATCCTGCTGATCTTCACCGGCCAGGTCTGGAACATGGCGTTCAGCTTTTACGCCTCGCTGAAGAGCATTCCCAAAGAGATGCGCGAAGCGGCGAAGGTTTACCAGTTCAGCTGGTGGCAGCGCTTCATTGAGATGGAGTTGCCCTTCGCGGCGATCGGGCTGGTATGGAACTCGATGATGTCAGTCGCGGGCGGCTGGTTCTTTCTCATGGCCTGCGAGATGTTTGTGCTCGGCTCGCGCGACTTCCGGCTGCCCGGCCTCGGATCGTATCTGCAAACGGCAGCCAGCGCGGGCGACACACGATCGATTCTCTGGGGTGTCGCCACCATGATCGCGGTGATTGTATTGCTCGACCAGTTCGTATGGCGTCCGGTGATTGCGTGGGCGGAGAAATTCAAAGTCGAGCAGGTTGAGAGCAGCGACGCTCCGCGCTCGTGGGTGCTCGATCTGATTCGGCACTCGCGCAGCCTGGCGCAGATTCGCAAGAAGACGGTGCGCCCGCTGAGCGAGCGCCTGATGCTTTACTTCTCTCGCACGCGATCCAGCGAGGAGCCCGAGCCGCGCAGCGCGTGGAAGACTTGGCTGCTGCGCGTGCTGGGGGTTGTGCTGCTAGCGGGGATCAGTTATGGCGTCGTCCGTGTGGTGATGATTCTGACCGGCTTGCAGAAGGCAGAGGTGCAGGAGGCCGCGATCGGCCTGGGTGCGACTTTCCTGCGCGTGAATCTCACGTTGCTGCTCGGCGCGTTGTGGACGATTCCAGCGGGTGTCGCGATTGGCTTCAATCCCCGACTAGCGCGGATCGCGCAGCCACTGGCGCAGATTGCCGCCTCGGTTCCCGCGACCGCGTTGTTCCCTGTGGTGCTACTGCTGCTGATCCGCGTGGGCGGCGGACTTGGGATTGGGTCGATCGTGCTCCTCCTCTTGGGAACGCAGTGGTACATCCTGTTCAACGTAATCGCGGGCGCGATCGCGATTCCGACAGACTTGAAAGAATGTTGCTCGGTCTTCCGCATGAAGGGGATCGAACGCTGGAAGAAGCTGATCCTGCCGGGAATCTTCCCGTATCTCGTTACCGGAATGGTGACAGCTTCCGGAGGGGCATGGAACGCGAGTATCGTCGCCGAATACTTTCACTTCAAGGGCCACATCTACACGACCGTGGGGCTGGGAGCGACGATCTCTCAAGCTACCGATGCCGGTAACTTCCATCTTCTGCTGGCCGCCACCATGATGATGGCCGCCACCGTGGTCACGATCAATCGCCTGGTGTGGCGCAAACTGTACGCGCTCGCCGAAACCCGATACCGGCTTGAGACCTGATCGCACTGCGCGACCTCAACTGGTTACCTCTGGTTACTCTTCTGCTTCCTCAGGCTCTCATTTCATCAGCTTTTAACTTGCACTTCATGCTGGCGCAACGCGAGTGCGTTATTGGTATGAAATGCTATCAGACCATCTGCACACGGATCCGACGCAGCCCGAAGTGTTGGCGAGTGTCGCTGAATTTCCCGGCTTGGCTGGAAAGTTTGCTCCCGTCGGCAAAGTGAGGGATCTGTACCGGCGTGTACAGCAATCGCCCGAGGGCTTTCGCCTCGAGAATCTGCTCGCCGAGATGCGCGTCAGGCTGCAGGTCGGTGAGGCTGATCAGGCACGAATTCCCGCGACCGGTCCCGTCGTAGTGGTTGCGAATCATCCCTACGGCATGCTGGATGGCGCAATCGTCACCGTGCTGCTGACACGGGTGAGACCAGACGTGAAAGTGCTCACTAACTTTCTGCTGAGCGATGTGCCGGAGTTGCGGAATCACTGCATTTTGTAGATCCCTTCCAGACCGACCGATCGGCAGAGTCAAACCGCCGAGCATTGCGGGAGGCTCTGGCTTGGCTGCAGCAGGGCGGCATGCTCGCGATGTTTCCGTCGGGCGAAGTGTCGCACTGGCAGATGCCGGCGGCGCAGATCATCGACCCCGCCTGGAATGACGCGGCGGTAAGGTTGCTTCGCAGGACCGGAGCGGCGGCGCTGCCAGTATATTTCGGTGGCCACAACGGTGTCGGATTTCAGCTTATGGGCATGCTTCATCCGAAGCTGCGCACCGCGTTTCTATTGCAGGAATTCTTGCAGCAGGAAGGCAAGACCGTGGAAGTCCGCGTAGGCAGCGCGATTACGGCGGACGCGGTGGAGGCGATCCGCGACGATCGCGAAGCGACCGAGTATTTACGCTGGCGCACTTACTTGCTCGCACGTCGAAGTAAGCCAGAAGCCGTGTGGCAAACGGCATTGCGCTCGCGGCTTGCGTTCAAGATTCAGGAACCGGTGGCGGCTCCGGTGCCGGCGCACCTGCTGGCAGATGAGGTGGCGCGATTGCCGGAAGATCAATGTCTGGCGGAGAACGGCGATCTCGCCGTCTACCTTGGAACGGCGCACGAGATTCCGCAACTCTTGCGCGAAGTGGGACGGCTGCGCGAGATTACATTCCGCGGCGCGGGCGAAGGGACGGGCAAGAGTCGCGATCTCGATCTCTTCGACGACTATTACTCGCACATTGTGTTGTGGCACAAAACAAAGCGCGAGTTAGTCGGAGCATACCGCGCAGGAAATACGGCTAAGATTCTCGCGGAGCGCGGCATCAGCGGGCTCTACACCAGCACTCTCTTCCGCTACGACGAACGAATCTTCCAGAAACTCGGTCCTGCGCTGGAACTGGGGCGCTCGTTTGTGCGCCCGGAATATCAGCGGCAATACGCCCCGCTGTTGCTGCTGTGGAAGGGCATCGCCCGCATGGTGGCGAGGCAGCCGGAGATTCCAGTGCTGTTTGGCGCGGTCAGCATCAGCAACGACTACAACGAAGCGTCGCGCGAAATGATTTACCGGTTCTTTCAAGCGCGTATGCAGGAAGATGAGCTGGCGGGCTTGATCGAACCACGGCGGCCATTTCGGCCCGCACCGTTGCACAAGTGGGATTGCCGCGGAATGTCCCACGCGCTGCGCGACCTCGATGAACTCTCTCAGCCCATCAACGATGTAGAGACCGATGGCAAGGGCCTGCCGATTCTGCTCCGGCAATATGCCAAGATCGGCGGCAAACTGCTGGGTTTTAACGTAGACCGCAAGTTTTCCAACGTACTGGACGGACTGGTAGTAGTGGATTTGCGACAGACCGAGCCGGCGGTGCTGGAGCGTTACATGGGGCGGGAAGGCGCGATGCGATTCCGGCAGGGGCACGCGGCGCAGGATTGCTGAGCGGTTCTCACTTCCGCAGTCGGTTTGCGTCCGCCTGCAGCGCACAGGCTTGCGCCGCGTCGGTGAGTGCTACCTCGAGCTGGCGTCCCAGCAGCGCAAGTTCGTCCTGACTCATGAGTTCCTGAATGCGTTCGAAAAGCTGTCGCTCTTCTTTGCGGATGTGTGCGGACATATGCTGAGCAAATGCGGGCAACTCGGTCGCAGACATCTGGCCTGCTCCTGCTTTCGCAAAGCCTTCGCGCAACACCGCGTGATCGATTAACAGTTCCTCTACGAGTGGCGATAATTCCCGGAAACGCCGCGCCGCCGGAAACAAGACCCTTTCTTCGGCAGTGAAATGAACGCTGATTTCACTTTGAAAGTGCTGCGCGATTTCCGCCTGCCAGTCCGCCAGACCGGCGTCACCCACCGGTGACGCGCGATCTATGCGAACGCACAAGGCTAAGGCGTGCTGGTGTTGTCGCGAGAGTGGAATTAGATTCTTATTGCGCAGCATGACCGGTCCGTCGCCTCAGGAATTCGCGCTCGACACGCGGATCACGGCAGGCTCTCCCTCCACCTGCTCAGGCTCGGCAGCCCGGCGGACAGTCAGCCAGTCGGTGCGTACGCGCTGCCATTCCTGGATGAGCATTCCGTTGGCTTCAAAGAAGCTGCGAATACGGTACCGTTCCCAGCCCGCGACCTCCTCGAGTATCGGTGCCAGTACGGCCATCGCGCTGGTGCTCAACACGGTGCGCTTCGCAATCTGCGACACGTCCGCTGACTCTGAAACGGCGATCGTCAGTCCGTCGCGCGAGTTGATGTGCAGCATGACGTGAATGTCGGAACTGCCATCGCCCGTGTAGATCACGTGATCGGGCCCTGCGACTTGCTGTTCGAGCAGTCGGTTAAGAACCGCGACTTTGCCATAGCCCGCGGTAGCGCGCACGATTGTATCGATCTCACCGGACGGCTTGTAGCGGAACTCCGTGCCATAAATGTGATCGGGTGGAACAATATCTTCCAGCGCAGAGACGACGATCTCCACCGGCGCCGCCGACAGAACGTAGAAATCGAACTGGTGGCCGTCGATGCCCGAATCGAGCAACTGATAAAGCAGCTTAATATCGCTTTTGAGGCGAATGCGCTTGCCCACCTCGCGCAGATGTTCCTTCCGCACTTTGGCCTTGAATTCCGGATCGTGCAGCAATAGATAGGCAAGCTCCGCGCCTTGCTGCACCAGGTTGATCTTGGCCATCCCCTTGGCCTTGCGCTCGAACTCCTCGGTGGGAATGCCTACCAATTCGGCGAGCACATAGCCGGAATCGTTGAAGGTGAGCGTCTGGTCGAAATCGCTCGCGAAAATGTAGCGTTTCAAAAGTTTATCTGCCATATCCATTCGATTCGCGTCCGAGTCCGGCGCCCCATAAAAAGAATTGATTGCGATTATATGCCCGCCGGGTTAAGTCTTTGTGAACAAAGGCACGGCTCTTTTGCAGTTCTGAGATTTTGCGCCTCGTGCGCCTTGAAAGCCGTGAAAAGCGTGCTCCTTTACTAAATTCGCGAGCGCGTCCAGAATAGAAGGTTCGACATATTAGGACTGACGATAGAAAGAGGAGCTCTCATGGCAGTAGTGACAGGCGAACTGATTCGAGCGATGAACTATGTGGAAGACATCACCGCGACCCTGCGGCGCATATGTATTTACATTCCGGGCATGAGCGCGGAGGAGCGCAAGCGGCTGGCCGATTCTTTACGCGAGGCGGGCACCGCGATTAACTCGGCCATCGCTGATCTCGAAAAGGCGGAGAAATAGGTGAGCGGCGTCCAGACGATCGCTGTCATCGGCGCCGGCATCATGGGGCGGGGAATCGCGCACGCCGCCGCGCTCGGCGGCTATCGCACCATCCTCGAAGACTTGCTGCCCGGAGCCCTGCGCAAAGCAGAAACCGAAATTCGCGCCAACCTCGACAAGGCTGTTGAACTGGGCAAAGTCACGGCGCCTGATGCGGACTCAGCCCTCAAGCGGCTCGAGTTCGCAGGCTCTGTGGAAGAAGCCGCGCGCGAGGCCGACCTCGTGATCGAAGCTGTCCCCGAGGAGATGGAGTCGAAGATCGAGATCTTCACTCTGCTCGACAAAATCTGCCGCCCCACGACAATGCTGGCCTCGAACACTTCATCTCTCAGCGTCACGGAGATTGCCAGTGTGACCTACCGCGCGAACAAGTGCGTGGGCATGCACTTCTTCAATCCCGTGCACAAAATGAAGTTGCTCGAAGTTGTGCGCGCGCTCGAAACCGACGACGGCACGCTGGCCACCGCCGTCGAAGTGGGCAAGCGAATGGGAAAAGAAGTTGTGGTGATCAAGGAATCGCCCGGCTTCATCACCAGCCGCCTCAACGCTATGATCGGCAACGAGGCGTTCTACATGCTGCAGGAGGGCATCGCTTCGGCGGCCGACATTGACAAGGCGCTGAAACTGGGCCTGAACCATCCCATGGGGCCGTTCGAGTTGGTGGATCTCGTGGGGCTCGACACGCGTCTGAACATCCTAGAGTATCTGCACAAATCGCTGGGCGACAAATACCGGCCGGCTCCGTTGCTGGTGCAGTACGTGAAGGCCGGACGGCTGGGACGCAAATCAGGACGCGGTGTGTATGAGTACCCGGAAGCCGCTCAAACAAGTTCTAAGGCCAATCCGTAGATTGGAGTATCTACGTTCTGTCATCCTGAGCGAAGTGGCTGGTGCGCGAAGCGGACCAGCCACGTAGTCGAAGGATCCCTACATTGGAGGAGCCGCGACAAATCTAGGTTCTTTTGCCGATGGCGCGAGTTCCGAAACCCAGGCCCGCTAGTGTCGAAACCCTTTTCGGCTCGACTCCCTTGCTTGCCACTAGTACGTGAAAGCTCTCGCCCATGCCCGCTGGCGTGACCAGGTGTTTGAGTTGAAGCGCGACCTTGGCGCGCTCCTGCGGCCGGCGGCACTCTTCGAAGGCGTCGGAGAATTCATTGGCCTCGCCGATTCCCATCAGGAACTGCGATTGCGTGATGAGCTTCTGCGTCTGCATGCCCTGTTTCTCGGCGACCGCTGCCAGCGCTGTAAAGTTTACGTCGGCGGTGATGTCCTGCTCGCCGGGGGCTTCGTACGGGTCGGCGCCCACTGAGTGCTGCCGGATGGCCTTCAGCGTTCCGCGATGGCGTCCCGCGAGTTGCTCTTCGCGGGTATACCCATAGTCGATGATCACCACGAATCCGCGCTCGAGGTTTGCCGCTACGCTCATGTGCTTCTGTCCTTGGAGTGAAACCTCGATACGTTCCCCCGGCTCAGGATGGACTGAGTATCGGTCGAGGAACTCGAGTTCTTGGGCCGAAGCCAGCGTCCAGGCCTCAACCAAGCGGCCATCGCGTAAGGCGATGCGGAGAGACCCCTGCGAACTGAGAACCTCGACCGGCAGGGCATCGAAAAATTCGTTCGCAAAGACGATCTCAGGGGGACTGACACGGTTGTCTGCCGCTAATGCCGCCCTACCGGATTCCAGATGCCGGCTCAGAGTGACCTCAATGCGCTGGCGTAACGCAGGCGATCGTTCGTCCAGAACATAACGGAGCGCGCGGAAGAAGTCTGGAAACTTCTTCTCCGACCAGTCCAGCACATCCTGCGCAAACAAGCCGCGCCCGGGGCCGAGTTCCTTCAGCGTAATGTGTCCCGGCGACCCCAGAGCACGCCACATCTCCTCGAACTGCCGCGCTAGCAGTCGCCCAAAGACGGCGTGCACGTCGCTCGACGTGTAGAAGTCACCCGCCTTGCCGAACTGTGCCGCGTTGCGCGAGTAGTAACCGAGTTCCGGATCGTAAAGACACAACTCCATATAGCGCGAGAAGGGAAGCGGGCCGCGTTCGCGGATCTCCTGCTCGATCTTCTGGCGGAGCGCGCTCACAATCCCTCCCGTTGCCGGTCCGCGCGGTCCTGGGGGGTGCGAATGAACATCTCTACGAAGTAGTCGTGCAGTGCGTCAAAGAGTTGGCGCTGGAAGCTCCACTCGAACTGAGAATCGTCGAGATCGCGCGGGTGCAGGTCGAAATAATAGGTGTGCACCGGGACGCTCTCGTCTTTGAACCTGATGATGATCTCGACGCCGTCATTCTTCGAGCGTGCGGAAAAATTCAGTAGAGGATGCTCGTACAACCGAAGCTGCGCGAGCACGCGCTCCAGGCGAATCTGTGAGGGTTCTGGCATCGAGGATGGTTAAGTATAGCCAATCGAGGATCCTGCTCTTTGTCAGTAAGAATTGGGCGTAGGAGAAAAGGAGAAAGCAAGCTACAATACGGCCACTCTGAGCCTCTGCTGCGTGCGTTGTGCAGGGGCCTTCCGTCGAGGAGCGTGAAATCTCCTCAAGTTTGGGGAAAAAATCAATGGCCACTGCCGTCGCGCCCGTCAGGCGCTCGCGTTCTCAATCCAAACTTGTGTTCTTCGTGATATTCGGTTTACTGACCGTCTTTGTCACCTACATGAAGAACGCCCGCATCTTCGATCCGACTTCCGAGATCGCGCAGCATTTCGCGCCCGTGAAATGGTACCTGGTGCCGCATGCCTTCTTCGGCATCCTTGCCATAGTGTTGGGAGTGTTCCAGTTCTCCAACCGGTTGCGGGCGCGGTATCTGACGACTCACCGGACTCTGGGCTACGTGTATGTGATTAGTGTGTTCATTGCCGCGCCCCTGGCTGTTCCAATGACGATGCGCTACGGTCCGTCTCTGGTTGCAGCCTCGAGCATGCAATCGTTTGGATGGATGTTGACTACGGGGATCGCACTCTACTGTGTGCGCCACGGCAACATCGCCCAGCACCGTCGCTGGATGATCCGCAGCTATCCTTTTGCCATGGTTTTTACCGTTTCGCGGATGATCATTCCGCTGCCGCCCGTAATGCGGATGGGTGTAGCCGGAATTGAAACCGTCGTCTGGACTGTGATCGCCATGGCTGCGATCCTGCCAAATATTTTCCTGGATTGGCGGGCCATCGCGGCGCAGCCGGTCCCCAAGGCGGTTGCCGCTGACTGATCTGCGCGTAAATGACCTGTTTGTAATATAAAAACCACAGAGGGCACGGAGGACACAGAGTCTTGAAGTACCCTGTGTCCTCCGTGTCCTCTGTGGTTAATCTACTCGTAGCGCAGCGCTTCAATTGGATTGAGCCGGGCCGCTTTGATGGCGGGCAGCATGCCGCTGATGATGCCGACGAAGCTCAGAATGACCGTCGACCAAATCAGCGTGGCGGAGTCGATGTACAGGTGAATGTCACCCTCGCTGGCATTTTCTTCAAACGCGCTCCACAGGGTGAGAGATCCCACAGACCACGAGACTAAATAAGCGAGGACCACACCCAACAGGCCGCCCAAGGCGGTGATCACCAGTGCTTCCGCCAGGAACTGGAAGAGAATGTGCCAGCGGTGCGCGCCCAAAGCTTTCTCCACGCCGATCTCGCGGGTCCGCTGCGTGACTGAGACCAACATGATATTCATCAAGCCGACGCCGCCGATGCCCAGCGTGAGCAGGCCAATAAAGCCCAGCAGAATCTTGATCCCCGTCGAGATAACCTGCAGGTCCATCAGATCAGCGAACACGTCGAATACGAAGATGGCGCGGTGATCCTTCGGATCGAAGCTGTGGTGGAACGCCATCGAATCGCGAACAGCCTTTACGACCTTGGCATGGTCGCCTTCGTATTCCATCACGATCGCGCTCAGGTAATAGGTTTTCGTCAGATCGCTCATTGCGCTGAAGGGAACGTAGACATGCTCGTTGATGTTGTCGTCCCCGTTCTGTACCTGATGCTTCAGCACGCCCACGATCTGGTATGAGATGCCGTCGAGGCGGAGGTTTTCTCCGAGCGCAGTCTGGCCGGAGAACAGCTTCTTCTTTGCGTCAGAACCGATCACGGCAACGCGCGTGTGCGTGAAGTCATCCGCCTCGCTGAAAAAGGTTCCTTCCGCGACATCCATTTTGCGCATGCGGCCGTACGAGGCATACACTCCACTGACGCCGTAATTCGAACTACGCGTGCCAAAGGCGACCACGCAGTTCTTGAAGGCCTCCGGAGACACGCGCTTCAGCAGCGGAACTTCCGTGCGGATGGAGTCGAGGTCGTTGATCGTGAGGCGAACCTGCGTTCCGGCCTTCGTGCCTCCCGCCTGCATTTCGGTGCGGCCGGGAAAAATGAAAACCAGATTCGTGCCGAAGGAGCGAAAAGCAGACCACAATCCGCGCTCGAAGCCCGTGCCATAGGCCAGGAGAAGAACAACGGTCGCGATGCCCCAAGCCATGCCGAGCATGGTAAGCACGCTGCGCCGCCGGTTATGGTGCAGCGCGTTGTAGGCCTGGGTTGCGAGATCGACGATCATAAAACCAGCTCCTAGCTTCTAGCTCTTACTTCTAGCTTTTTCTACTCCTGCCGTAAGGCCTCTACCGGCGGTAGCAACGCCGCCTTCCGCGCTGGATAAAGGCCTGCCGCGATACCCGCAATCGCCAGCGAGCCAATGGCTGCAATAGCTGACGCCGGGATGATACGCGGCGTGTCAAATCCCTCAGGCGACGGCAGCATGGCCAGCAAGGTCACGAAACCGGTCGCGACAGCCAATCCAATTCCGCCGCTGAACGCAGTCAGAAACGCTCCCTCGATGAAAAACTGCGTCAAGATCGCGCGGTAAGTCGCGCCCAACGCCTTGCGCAGCCCGATCTCTTTGGTTCGCTCGGTCACCGAGACCAGCATGATGTTGATGATGCCAATTGCACCCAGTCCCAGCGTGACCACTCCCACCACGCCCAGGAACCAGTCCATGGCATCGAAAATCTTTCCCACCCGCTTCATGTTCTCAATCGTGTCCCAGTCTTCGAACGCATCCTGCAGCTTGGGACTGAATCCATGGCGGCGCGCAATGATGCGATGAATCTCGTCCTTCGCCTCGCCGTGCAGATCCTTGGTAATCGGGCGATAGTTGATAAATGAAATCGCGTCCTCGGAATTTGCCTTAGTCATAGGAAACAAGTCGCGCATGGTTTCGATGGGGATGAAGATGCGCGAGTTCGTGCCGTTATTGCCGTCGCGTCCAACCTTTGCGACCACGCCGACGATGTCAAAATTAATGCCGTTCAACAGAATCGTCGAGCCGACCGCCGGACGTCCGGGGAACATGTTCTTGAGCAGTTCCCATCCCACCACTGCAACGCGGCGTCGCTCGGTGTTGTCCTGGCTGTTGAACCAGCGCCCCGGTTCCACGGGCACGTTGCGAATCTGGTTGTAGTCAGAGGCCACGCCGAATACCTGCCCGTTGGTCGAACCATAGTCGCTGACCGCGCGAATATCCTCGCGATTCAGCACCGGCGACAGCGCGCCCACGAACTGAGCCTCATTCCGAATTGCCAAGTAATCTTTGTAGGTGAAGTAGTAAAGCTGCCCCGACTGCGTGCTGCCCTCGACCGCCGGAATGCGCCCGGGAAACATAAACATGATGTTTTGTCCGAGGGTGGCGAGCTGCTTTTCCTGGCCGCTGCGGAACCCTTCTCCCAAGCCCACCAACAGCAGCAAGGAGCCTACGCCCCACGCAATTCCAAACATGGTGAGGAACGAGCGCAGCTTGTGCGCCCAGAGCGTCGACAGGGACTGCCGGACAATATCGAGAAGCATTCTCATAGGGATGTCGCAGAATCATGCCCCCACGCCTCCGGGGAGGAGCGTGGGGGCACCCGGGTAACGTTCAGGCGAGGGGTCTCAATCCCGCCTAACCATCTGATCAGATATACGCAGCCGGGTCCGGTAAAGTTCCCTGCTGGCATGTACAGACTTAGACCCCGGACGGGCGAAAAAGGTTAGCTGATAAGTGAGCTCCGCTAGGGCGGCCCGGATAAAGCTTCTCGTCATCTTGCCGATACCTAGAGAGGACATCATAGGAACGATTCTGTGGAGGTGGGCATTGAATCACGAGGATATGTACTATGCGGGAGCCTTTGCGAGCCCTGGCGGTGAGCATCTCCTCAAAGGGGCAGCGGAGTGTATCGTGGATTCTGGAAGGAGACTAGTTACCGTAAAGTTCGGCAAGAAGCTGACCTTTGGAGATATCGAACGATACGCGAAGCGGTTGCTGTCGAATCCGTCGTTCCAGCCCGACTATTCGGAAATTATAGATCTGACGGAAGTTGACGAACTCGACCTTCAGGCCGATGAATTCCTGAAATTGGCGGACAAGATTGATCCCTTTTCGCCCGTGGCCAAGCGTGCGTTTGTGGTGCGAACCTCAACCCAGAATCACGCGGCCCGCATGCACAAGGTTCTGCGCACGCAAAGGAACATTGAGATTTTCCGTTCCGTCGAGGAGGCAGAGCGCTGGGTTACTTTCTAATCTGCCGCCAGCGCGGAGAATTGCGTGGCAGGTGCGACTCCTCGATCAAGTCTTTGGACTACTGCTTTTCCTTGGGCCGCTCATAACCCTTCTGCAGATATTTCCGTGCCTCTTCGAGAGCGCCGAAGGTGTTGTCGTTCGTCTGTGTGGCCTGCCGGTATTGGCCGACCGCGCGTTCGCGTTGGCCGGTGATATCGAAAATCTTGCCTAGCTGGATGTGGCTCCAAACCTCGGTCCAGCGCGGCTCGCCATCGCCATCAATGGCTGCCCGGTAGGCATTAGCTGAGGACTGATAGTTCCGCTGAAAGAAGAAGACCTCGGCAACGCGGTAGTGCGCGAGTGAACTGTTC
Source organism: Acidobacteriaceae bacterium (assembly GCA_003134655.1). Classification (GTDB taxonomy): domain Bacteria; phylum Acidobacteriota; class Terriglobia; order Terriglobales; family Acidobacteriaceae; genus Sulfotelmatobacter. The sequence continues at coordinate 102,314 of PLBY01000042.1, read as the reverse complement.
TTATTCAGGTCGAGGGCTTTGTTGAACTCGACCAGGGCACCTGAGAGATCTCCCTGCTGCTGCAGCGCCTGTCCTCGCAGAATCGAGGCGCGCAACTTCACGTCGGTGGAATTGGTCAGCACATGGTGGTCGGGATCGACCGCGATCCGCCGTGGACGGCCAAACGTCTCGATCGAAAACGGCGAAGTCGTGCCCACGACTTCAATACGCTTGTTTTCAGTCTTGCCGTCGGTATCAATGCGCAGGTCCACCGGCATGCGGAACAGATCGAGATCCTGCGTGATCTCACCGGTGACGCGGAAACCCGGAGACCGTTCCTGCTTGGCCTGCGATTCCTTGGCAAAGTTTCCGCCCAGACGGTACGTGGTGTACTTCACCTTGAACTCGGGAGCGCCAGTCGAATCCAGCCACTGCGAGAAGAACCAGGTCAACTGGTCGCCGTAGTTTTTCTCGGCGATGGTCTTGAAGTCGTCCATGCTCGCGGATTTCCCGGCAAATTCGCTGGCGAAGTCCCGCATCGTCTTGTTGTACTTGTCCTCACCCAACACCCAGCGCAGCATGTGCAGAATCATCGCGCCCTTATCGGTAGCCAGCGACTGAAACTCAGTGGAGAAGATATCGAGTTTGCCGGCACTGGAGAGCGGAACAGTGTCATAGGCCAACGCGCCCACCGACATGTCTTTCACTGCTTCTTCCAGCCCGGCCGCTCCGGCGGCGTTCTCCACATACATCGCTTCCGAATAGCGCGAGAAGCCATCGCTCAACCACCAGTCATCCTTACTCTCCGGACTCACCGAAACTCCCCACCACTGGTGTGCGATCGCATCAGCCAGCAGGCGGTAGTTAGTCTTTTCGGTGATTGACGGCCCAGCCATTCCAGCCATCTCCGGCGCCCACATGTAGGGAAGCGTGTCGCCGGGCAATTCCACGACGTTCAGCTTTTGCGAAGGCGGCAGGCCGTAGAGCGTGATGAAGTACGTGAATTCCTGAACGGCAGTCGTGGTGTAAGCCGGAGCCTGACTCTGATGCGTGGGTTTAAAGAAGACGTGCAGGTCCAGGCCGGCCTCGTCGCTCTTGTACTCCTGAAAAATTCCAGCCACGATGGTGCCAGGGAAACTGGGCTTGGTCGAAACAAATGTGAATGTTTTGGTAGGCAGCACGCTGGCAGTCGGTTTCTTCGGGGCCACCGCCTCGCCGGCGGTCGCCTTGCCGCTGCCGATCACGAGGATATGCGCCGGCACCGTCACGCTGATGGTCGACGTAAACCGGTTCAGCCCGTAGCCGACGACCGGGAACCATCGTCCCGCATAAAACAGAAAACTAGTGTCATCGCCGATGTAAGCCAGCTTCAGGCCGGGTACCGGGCTGTTGTCGGCGTTCTCAAGTATTCCTTCGTACTCGAACGTCAAGGTGGTGGAGGCGTCCTTGGACAATCCCACGGGCAGCTGAACCCGCACCGTCGAGTCTTGGGTAACGCGCTCGGCAGATAGCGGCTGGTTCTTTTCGTCCAGAACCTTGGTGACGCGCAGGTCGTTATTCAGTTCGAAGACGGCGACGGGCACGTCCTGCAGGGCCGTGAACCTGACCTTGGCGCGAGCCGTGATCTGGTGGAGATGCGGATTGAGTTCAGCCTCGATCTGGTAGTCGTCCACGCGCAGACGCGCCTTTTCGGCCGCCCACGAGGGGCTCGCGAGCAGAACTACCAACGACAGAGTCAGGGAACTCGTAAGGACGCTCAGAGCGCGCCGCGGAGAAATCAACATTCAGGAGAGTCTCCAGGAAATGATAACTCATTTCCTATGATGAAGATTCTGACGTAAAAGATGGTCGGAGCACAAGGTTTAGCCGCCATATGTCAGGATTTTGTCACTTCGGGCGCCACGAGCAAACCGCATGCCGCCCTATCGACCCATGCGTTTGTTAACCAGCGCAAGAATGATGTCTGCGGCACGGTCTGCCGGATGCTGCGCCGCCGCCCCGGAAGCGGGCTGTGGGGCGCGAAGCCGCGCTTTTACCCGCGCCAGGCCCTCCAGCATGCGGTCGCGGGCAGGGCCGTCGGGCAGAATTTCTTTCACCTTGCCAACCACCTTTTCCGCGGTGAAATCTTGTTGCACGAGTTCGGGGACAACTTCTTCCCCAGCAATCAGATTGACCATGGCAAATCTTGGAACCTTCACCCGCGGCTTGCCCAGCACGTAAGTCAGCCGGGAGACGCGGTAGACCATCACGAAAGGCGTGTTCATCATGGCGGCCTCGACGGTGGCCGTGCCGCTGGCGACGATCCCGGCGCGCGAATGCCAGAGCGCTGCTAGAGCGTCAGGGACAAGAGTGATTTTTTCTGGTCCTATGAGACTCATCAGGAAGCTGCGGTCCAGCGTGGGAGCCACTGGAAGCAGAAACTCATACGCCGCACCCAGTTGAGACGCCGCCTCCAGAATCGTTGGCAGGTTCATGCGGACTTCCTTGACGCGGCTGCCCGGCATCAGGGTGATCCAAGGCTTCGCTGGGTCCAGGTGAAACTGAGCCGCGTAATCGCCACGCTCGATCGCAGGGCGCGGCAACTCCGCCAGGGGATGGCCAACGAAAGTCGCGTCCACTCCTCGCTCACGGTAGAACTTCTCCTCGAAAGGGAAGATCACCAGGGCCTTGTCGATGTAATCGCGCAGCAGCCGCACGCGACCCTGCCGCCACGCCCAGAACTGCGGAGCCACGTAATAGACCGTAGGGATGCCGCGCCTCTTCATCTGCCGGGCTACTCTCCAGTTGAAGGCTGGAGAGTCGATGACGATGGCGAGATCCGGCTTGCGACGGTCGGCCTCCGCTATCAAGTGCCGGTAAAGACGAAGAATCTGCGGCAGCCGGCTGAGAATCTCCGTGATCCCGACGACCGCCAGATCTTTCGCGTCAACAACGGTGTCGCACCCCGCAGCCCGCATCCGGTCTCCACCGACGCCGAAGAATTCAAGCGCTTCTCGTGTAGGGATGACCCATGTAGGGACAGCCGGCCCCGGCTGTCCAGCGGAGCGAAGCTCTGCAGGGTTTTGCTGCGCAGCCCGCCGTAAGGCGTCAATAAGCTCCGCCCCATACATTTCCCCCGAAGCTTCGCCGGCTGAGATCAGGATTCGCAAGACAGCATTGTAAGGGAGCGAGCCCATGTGGCGCGGGCGCCCCCGCCCGCGCTAGCCGCACACGTCGAGGCCGAACCATGTAAGCTCAATCATCCGCGCTGGCTGTGACCTCTGAGGGAGGGGCCGCGCGCGCCACATTGATCTCCTGGTCCTTGTACTGCAGTTGATACAGCTTAAAGTACACCCCGCGATGCGCCAGCAACTCCTGATGCGTGCCCATCTCGCGAACTTGGCCCTTATGCATCACGATGATCTTGTCCGCACGCTGCACGGTCGAGAGGCGATGCGCGATGATCAGCGACGTCCGTCCTTCCACCATCCGCCCCAGCGCGTCGCGCACTTTGAACTCAGTCTCGGTGTCGACACTCGAGGTGGCTTCGTCGAGGATCAGAATCTTCGGCTCATGCGCCAGGGCGCGAGCGAATGAGATGAGTTGCTTCTGCCCGGTTGAAAGCGTTGATCCCCGCTCGCGGACTTCTTCGTTGAACCCGTTGGGCAGCGCGCGGACGAAGTCGCCAAGGTTCACATCCTCTGCAGCCTTCGCGACGTGCTCGTCCAGAATGCGCTCGGTGCCGAGGCGAATGTTCCCTCCGATCGTTCCGGTAAACAGGAACGGATCCTGCAGCACGACGCCGAAGCGGCTGCGCAGACCGGCAAGGTCCATCTCTCTCACATCGACGCCGTCGATGCGCACCGCACCTTTCTGCACGTCGTAGAAGCGCAGCAGCAGGGAAATGAGCGTGGTCTTGCCCGCCCCCGTGTGGCCTACGACGGCGACGGTTTCTCCAGGGTCGATAGAGAAACTGACGTCGCGCAGCACCCATTCGGGCGTGGCAGGAATGCTCACGTGGGGACGGCCGCCTTCGGCCGTCCAGTCGAGCGAAGCTCGGCTGCTACCGCCGGAGTCAGCGCTCTCCACCGGCACATCCCGGTACGCAAACCACACATGGTCGAACTCGATGCGGCCGGGTCCCACGGGCGTCTTCGTCACCGCGGGCGACACGACGTCGACTGGCGTATCCACCAACTTGAAGATGCGCTCGCTCGCCGCCATCGCCGACTGCAGAATGTTGTACTTCTCGCTGAAGTCCATAATGGGGCGGAAGAAGCGCTGCGCGTAAGCGGTAAAAGCGATCACCACGCCGAGCGAAGCCGGCACCGCAACCACGTGAAAGAGTACGTGCGCCGGCCAGTGGAACTCGACGGAGAGGCTGTTGGCGATCACCTTCCGCATCACATCCTGGCCACCGAACCAGATCACGCACGCAATCGCGACCGCCGAAAAGAAATCGACCACCGGGTAGTAGACCGAATACGCCATGATCGCGTCTTTGAACGCGTCCATATGGCTGCGGTTGATTTCCGAGAACCGGTCGTAGGCCTTGCGCTCGCGGTTGAACAGTTGCAGCACGACCATCCCGCTGACGTGTTCCTGCAAATATGAGTTGATGCGGGCGATCGCGGTTCGAATCCGCCGGTACGAATCGCGTACCTTGTCCCGAAAGAATTTGGTCGCCACCACGATGAAGGGCAGCACGGCGAAGGTGATCAGCGCCAGCTTCCAGTTCATCCACAGCATGATCCCGAGAATTCCCACCAACACGAACAGATCTTCAAAAATGGACACCACGCCCGACGTGAACATTTCATTCAAAGCGTCGACATCAGTCGTGACCCGCGTAACCAGCCGCCCGACCGGATTCTTGTCGTAGAAGGCGACATGCATGCGCTGCAGGTGTCGGAAAATCTGGCTCCGCAGGTCGAACATCACCTTCTGCCCGGTCCACTGCATGAAGTAGGTCTGCAGGAACTCGAACACGAAGGTGAGTCCCAGCAAAATAAAATAAATGACCGAAATCTGCGCGATCCCGTGCAGCGGACGCGGGCTGAGCCAGCTCCATAAACCTGAAGTCGCGCCCTTCGCCGGCGCCAGATAGCGGTCGACGGCGACCTTCACCAGATACGGCCCCAGCACGTCGCAAAACGACTTGACGATGATCGAAACAATGGCAATCGTTACCTGCCAGCGATAGGGACGCAGGTAAGTGAGCAGCCGCCGCATCAGCCGGCTGTCATACGCTTTGCCTAAGACCTCTTCTTCCTGCGCCATCGTTTCCTGGTCTAATCACTTCAGAAAAGGGTTAGCGGCGTTGAGCGCGCCACTCAACAGGGTACCTCAAATAGATGGCCGAGGCAGGCGCGAGGATGGAAAAGGTTGAATGTGGCGCGGGCGCCCCCGCCCGAGGGTGGGATAATCAAACGGTGGCCTTGGGAATCTACATCTCGGTGCCGTTCTGCCGCACGAAGTGCAGCTACTGCAACTTCGCCTCGGACGTATTCTCGCGCGTCGTCTTCGAGCGCTACGTCGATCGTGTCTGCGCCGACGTCACCCACTCGCCGCAACTTGCAAAGGAAATGGGCGGCCAGATCGAACGTGAAGTCGACTCCATCTATCTCGGCGGCGGAACGCCCACGGTCCTCGAGGCCGCACAGCTGCAGCGAGTCTTTGACGCAGTCCGCGGCCAGTTCTCGGTGCGGCCCGATGCCGAAGTGACCGTCGAGTGCGCGCCCGGAACGCTCGCGCCCGAGGTGCTGCAAGGATTGTTGCGCTGCGGCGTCAATCGCGTCAGCCTAGGGGTGCAGTCGTTCGTCGACGCCGAGGCGGCCGCCGTGGGACGCCTGCACAAACGCGCGACTGTGCTCGACGACATCGCCCGCCTCCGCGCCGCCGGCATTGCGAACATCAATATCGACCTGATCGCCGGCCTTCCGCACCAGACCGCAGAGTCCTGGCAGGAATCGCTGGCCGAGACTCTGGCGACCGGAGCTTCCCACGTCAGCGTCTACATGCTCGAAGTGGACGAGGATTCGCGCCTGGGCCGCGAGGTGATCGCCGGTGGCACGCGCTATCACGCTCACTTCGTCCCGGACGAAGAAGCCACCGCCGATTTCTATCTAGCCGCCTGCAAGAGCCTCGAGGCCAACGGCATTGCGCAATATGAAATTTCCAATTTCGCCCGCCCAGGTTCCGAGTCGCGTCACAATCTCAAATACTGGACGCGCCAGCCCTATCTCGGTTTCGGCGTCGACGCTCATTCGATGCTGAAATCGGCAACACCCGAGGCCGAGGCGGTGCGTTTCGCCGCCGCAGACGTGCTGGAAAAATACGTCGCCGGATCACCCGCGCAAAAAACTGCAGTATCGACTGCCAACGCGCTGGAAGAACGCTTCTTCCTCGGACTGCGTCTGAACCGTGGCGTGGACCTCAGCGAGGTCGCCGCAGACTTCGGCCGGTCGGCTCTCGACAACCTGTTTGCCGCGATTAACCAGTTGATCGGCGACGGACTCTTGCAGCGAGACGGCGTTCGCATCAGCCTCACCCCCCGCGGCCGCCTGCTGTCCAATGAGGTCTTCCAGTCTTTCCTGGCAGCGCCCGGCGTTACCACCCACCCCTAAGCGTATAATCGCCTTGGATCTTCAGCGCTGGCTTCAGAAGAGCGTTCACCCGCGAATATCCAAACCATCCGGTCGGTTGGGTGGCCCGGCGAAACCTGCAGAATCGCCAGTGTTCATGCGGTTCGCCCCATCCTTCCCCTTTCCCTTCCGGCGGTATCTTCTTCCTGTTCCAGCGCTATGTTCTAATCACAAATGGGGTGCTCAGAGTGCCCCTTTGGCGGGACTGCGCAAGGTGCAGTGCCCGAGCGTCCTGGAGGACCCTTGGATTTTCTACTGAACGAAGAGCAGTTGCACCTGAAGAAAAGCGTCCGTGAATTTGCCGAGCGCGAAATCAAGCCCAACGTCATGAAGTGGGACGAGGCCGGCGAGTTCCCGCTGGCCACCATCAAGGAACTGGGCAAGCTTGGGATGCTGGGGATGGTTTTCCCGCCCGAGTACGGCGGCGCGGGCATGGGCTACGTCGAGTACGTCACCGTAATCGAAGAACTCTCTCGCGTCGACGGTTCGGTCGGCATCATAGTGGCTGCGCATACGTCCCTGTGTTCGAACCATATTTTCCTGGCTGGTAACGAAGCACAAAAAAAGAAGTACGTCAGCAAATTGGCGACAGGCGAATTTATCGGCGCATGGGGCCTCACCGAGCCCTCGTCCGGATCGGATGCCGGCAGTGCGCGCATGACCGCTGTCCGCAGAGGCAATAGCTGGGTACTCAACGGGACCAAGACATTTTGTACCAACGGGCACTACGCCGACGTGATCGTCGTGCTTGCGGTTACCGACCGCGCCGCGCACACTCACGGGATCTCGGCATTCGTCATCGAGAAGGACACCAAGGGATTCCGTCCCGGCAAAAAAGAAAACAAGCTCGGACTCCGCGCCAGCGACACCGCGGAACTGATCTTTGAAGACTGCGTGATCCCGGCGGAAAATCTGCTCGGCGGCGAAGGCCAGGGTTTCCCCGACGCAATGCGCGTGCTCGACGGTGGCCGCATCTCGATCGCCGCATTGTCGCTGGGTATGGCCGAGGGCGCCTACGAAGCGGCCCTGAAATACTCGAAACAGCGCCAACAGTTCGGAAAAGCTATTAGCGATTTCCAGGCCATCCAGTGGAAGTTGGCCGACATGGCCACCGAGATCGACGCCGCCATGCTGCTCACCATGCGCGCCGCGTCCATGAAAGACGCGGGCATGAAGACCACGCAGGAATCGTCCATGGCGAAGCTCTATGCCAGCGAGGTCGCCGTGCGCTGCGCCAACGAAGGCGTCCAGATTCACGGCGGCTACGGCTTCATCAAGGATTATCCGGCGGAAAAGTTCTATCGCGATGTGAAGCTGTGCACCATCGGCGAGGGAACCAGTGAGATTCAGCGGTTGGTGATTGCGAGGCAATTGTTGAAGGATTAGGGAAGTCCCCACTTCTCCCAAAATCAGGGAGAAGTGGGGGCACCCGGCTCTTAGCTATTTAGCTCTCAGCCAAACTTGCCACACAAAGAGTCCCCAGTAGCTGCAGGCGATCGCTACGAAAAGGCTCGTCAGCAAAATGTGGCCGATCACGAACTCCCGTCCCTGCGGCCAATCCTCGTGGGAAAAATACAATGCATCAACGAGGATGCGTGCCGTCCAGTAACTCCCGATAAAACACGCGAGTCCCATCGCCGCCCGGTCGCCGCGAAGCAGTTCCGTATGTAGCGCCAGCGTGAGTATCCCAAAGGCGATGATGGCCAGCACCGTGAATCCGCCCTGCACCCACAGCAACTTGCGGTTGAAGGGCATGAGTTGTGCCAGATCTTGTTTCCAGCGCAACCGCGACGGCACCTGGGCGCTGGCAAACAAAATGACGAAGTGCCCGGCGCCTGCCAGCCATAGAATCAGATCGAAGCATCGTTCCGCCAGAGTTTGTGTCATAAGGCGTGAACCGCGCGCATGAACGGAAGTATGACACGCAACACGAACGGCGGATGAAAAAGCCAGAACGCCGGAACCGCAGTCACAAGCACCATGAATATCCACGCGATCGGACCAGTCTGTAATCCGAGCCGCCTCCCGAGCCTGGACCGCTCCAACATTACACCCAGACCTTGCAAGATGAAGTATCCGGTGGGCAAGCCGTACCCGCGCCGCGCCGGCAGCGAAATCACCAGGTCGTGAATCAGACCGGAGGCGACAAACACCAGCAACCCCGCCGTGGCTACGCCAACCCGCTTGTGAAGCGGACGGAAGATCAGGTCGTGCGCCAATTGCCGAAATCCGAGATTCCAGCGCTTGCCCCAGAACTCGCTCAGCGTTTTCGAGAGAATCGGCTTCGACATGATCGGCTGCGCGTCGATGCCCACCGCCTGCCAGAACAGGGCAAGCAAATGGAAGCTGCCGAAATGCAACAAAAAGATCAGGCCGAAAAGTCCGCTCCATCCGCGGACGAGACCTTGCTGCTCCGGGACGCGGCGGGCAACGACCCACAGCAACGCGACTCCCAGAGCCGTCTTCAGAGTCGCCCAGAACCACTCCCGGGCCTTGGGCCTTGCCGGGCGCTTGCTTGCGTCTAGAAAGGCTTCCGCATCCATGCCGGGCCATGCCATGAGGTAAGCGAACGAACGCCCGGCGCTGTGTGCGACTCTGGTGCGAGCCTTCCACCATGTCATCCATTTCAGGCCGGCAAAAATAGCAAACGACAGGGCCCACATGAACACCCATGCCGGCACGCGGGTTTGTAAAAGGATCACCAGTGCAGGGAAGGCAACTAGAGGAATCGTCTCAATCCAGACGCTGCCCTTTCCGGCGGCACTGGGTGGCGTGGAGACAGAGATCAATGGTGTTCCTTGCGCGATGACAAGTTATCAATGGCCACCGAAGTAGTGGGCTAATATACAGCAGAACAGCCTCTGGCGAAGCCACCATGTTCATCATTCACGGCGCCTACCATTTCTGGCCGAAGCGGGTTGCTTTCCGCGATGACTACTGCCTCTCGTGCCAGGCGCCGCGCCGAACCATTGCTTTCCGCACCTTCGATGTGGGGCACGTCTTCTGGATCCCAATCTTGCCCGTGGGCTTCTGGAAACACTGGAAGTGCACGGCCTGTGATCGTGATCCTCACGTCAACCCGAGGACTCGCCGATCCTTCAAATGGGCGGGACTGATTGTCTTGATCGGCGCTTCGGTGATGCTGTGGGAAATCCCGTCCGTCGCTGATTTCGGGGCCGTCGGTTGGATCCTCCGAATCGCCGCACCGGCGGCGGCGATTCTGCTTCTTATGCACCTGCTCGGTACGCTGAAAGAACCATCTCTCCGCAAGAGGCTTGCGGAGATCCCTCCAGCCGCGGATATGGTCTGTCCTTTCTGCGCGACACCGCTGACCGCTGGTACCGGCCCCCGATGGTCCTGCCCGGCCTGCCAAGCAATGCGGTACTAGCAGAACCATGTGGGGACAGCCGGCTTCGGCTGTCCGTCGAGCGAAGCTCGACGGTTGGCTTTCTTTCGCAGACCTCCATCGTGCTTTACACTGTTCGCTTGGACACGGCAACCTCGAATTACGACATCCAGGCATCGATCGACTCGCTGCGCTCCGGCGACGTGCGCACCCTGGCGCGGGCCATTTCCACGGTTGAGAATCGCCGTCCCGGATGGTCCGATCTTCTGAAAGCATTGTTCCCGCACACCGGCCGCGCCCGCATCATCGGCCTGACAGGCGCGCCCGGAGCGGGCAAGAGCACGCTGGTCGACCAACTGGCACGGCTCTATCGCAAGCAGAATCAAACCATAGGCATCGTCGCCGTCGACCCCACGAGCCCGTACACCGGCGGCGCGATTCTGGGCGACCGCATCCGCATGCAGGAACATTTCGCCGACCCGGGAATCTACATCCGCAGCATGGCGACGCGCGGATCGCTGGGCGGACTGGCGCGTACTACCGCCGACGTCACTACCGTGCTCGACGCCTCGGGGCGCGACATCATCCTGATCGAGACCGTCGGCGTCGGCCAGGATGAAGTCGACATCGTGCGCCTCGCCGACATCACCGTCGTGATTCTCGTCCCTGGCATGGGCGACGATGTGCAGACCATCAAAGCCGGAATCATGGAAATCGCCGACATCTTCGTGATCAACAAAAGCGATCGCGAAGGCGCTGAACGCGTGGAACGCGAGATTCGCGCCCTGCAATCGCTAGCCCTGCGCCACGACGGATGGACGCCCCCGATCGTGAAAACCGTTGCCAGCGACGGAACCGGAGTGGACGAACTCGCCGCCGCGATCAACGACTACGTCGCGTATCTGCAGAAAGAAAATCTGGCGCTGAAGAAAAGCGTCCAGAACTGGCAGGAGCGCCTGGTCGAAATGCTCCGCGACGTGATGCTGGAGAAAGCGCGCGCGCAATTCGGCGATGGCAACATGGCGAAACTGGCGGCAGAAGTGGCCGAACATAAACGCGATCCGTACACGCTGGTAGAAGAAATCGCGGCGAAGGCAACGAACATGTAGGCCCGGACGCATTCGTCCGGGGCCTTTGAAAATCGGACCGCAAGCGGACGAATGCGTCCGCCGCTACGTGAGCGGGGAATGAATCTAATGTTTCAAATCGATCATCTCGGCATCGCAGTAAAGTCTCTGGCAGCCGCCAAGGCGATTTACGAAAAGCTGGGCCTCAGCGTCTCGCCAGAAGAGACGGTCGAACAGGAACAGGTCCGCCTGGTCATGGTTCCGGTCGGCGAGAGCCGCCTGGAACTGCTCGAGGCCACGTCAGAAAATTCTACAATAGCCAAGTTCATCGCCAAGCGCGGCGAAGGCCTCCACCACGTGTGCCTCAAAGTGCCGGACCTGCCCGCGGCGGTCGAGCGCCTGAGGAAAGATGGCGTCCGTCTCGTGTCAGAAGAAATCAAAGTTGGCGCAGGGGGACACAAGTATGTCTTTGTCCATCCCGCGAGCACCGGCGGCGTGCTGTTGGAATTAGTGCAGAGTTGAGGGCTTAAATCAGGAATGCTTCTTCTCGTCACCGACACTTCCGGCAGGAACGGCACCGTTGGACTGGTGCGCACGGGCGAGCCCGGCCCGCACGATGCCCAAGTCGTCGAAGTCGTGCCGCTAGCCGGGGGCATGTTCTCCGCCCAACTGGTCCCGCAGATCGCCACGCTCCTCCAAAACCACGGACTAAGCAAAACTAACATCGATGCCTTCGTCGTTGTATCCGGCCCGGGATCGTTCACCGGCCTGCGCGTAGGACTCGCCGCCATCAAAGCCTTAGCCGAGATTCTGCAGAAGCCCATTGTGCCTGTATCGCTGCTCGAGTTGGTCGCAACTGCGAGTGGCGCTCAGGGAAAAGTTGTCGCAGCGCTGGACGGCGGCCGCCGCGAAGTTTTCTTCGGAGCGTACGATGTTGCGAGCGGGTCGATCCAGGTTTTGCGCGAGGAACTGCTCTCGCAAGCAGACTTCGTAGCGGCTGCACGAGACTCGACTGTCCTTACGCCAGACGCAGGGCTGGCCACCATCGCTCGAGACGCCGGCCTCACAGTAGTTACGGCCCAGCCTCCAAATTCTGAAATGATCGCGCGCTTTGGATGGAGGAAACTCCAAGCCGGCGCAACGGTCTCGCCCGAGAAATTGGAAGCGAACTACATGCGCCGCTCCGATGCCGAGATGTTTGTGAAACAAAGCTCCTAGCTGCTAGCTTCTAGCTGTCGCCACCACAGCGCTAGAGAACCCGTGCAGACCCGTCCCGCAACCCTCGCCGACATTCCCTCCATCATGCAGTTGGAGCGCCAGTCCGCCACCGCCGGCCACTGGACCGAAGAGCAATATCGCCACGCGTTTCAACGCGACGGCGCCACCAGGCTTGTACTCGTCGGCTCGGAAGATTCAGAGACTTCCCCGGCAGGATTCCTGGTAGCCCAACATCTCCCCCCCGAATGGGAACTGGAAAACATCGTCGTAGCTCCCACAGCCCGCCGAAACGGCCTTGGGAAGCGCCTTCTAGACTCACTCCTTGATGCCGCTAAAAAAACAAACAGCACCGCGGTGTTTCTCGAAGTCCGCGAATCGAACGCCGCCGCCCGAACTCTCTACAAAAGAACAGGTTTCGAGCAAACGGGCCACCGCAAGGCCTACTACAAAAATCCCTCCGAAGACGCCGTCCTGTATCGCCTCACCCTCCCCTAGCCCTGTTTCTCACACTGAGACTGCACCACTTTTTTGGCATTGAACCGGGTTTTGCCCTGTGCTAGCCTCAGCTCATATATCCCGGTTGGAGGTCTGCTGGATGCTGACTTCGAGAGATGAACTCCTCACCACACACGAGGAATTCCGCAAACTAGCTCAAGAGCACACGCAGTATTCGAAACGCCTCGATTCACTCACCCAAAAACGTTATCTCAGCGAAGACGAGAAGTTGGAAGAAGTCCGTCTGAAAAAGCTGAAACTCCGCCTCAAAGATCAAATGGAATGCATTGAGCGCGAGTATCGGCAGCAGTACGGCGTCAACGTAGCGTAAGAACTCTGGCCAAGCTCCCCGCGGCCTCGCCGCAGAGGGAGTTTTGCATCTATCACCGGGCGCGATGAAGCGCCTTTTTTATTTGTACTTAGGCCGCTGTCGCGTCACAAGTTTGCCGGATTTGCACTTCAGCAGCCCCCGGACTCTACCTCGAATCCCAGTCGTCAATCGCGATCTTCTCCCCGCGTTTCAGCGTCCGGTCGAAGAACTCCTCCGTTGCGGTATAGGCCCGCATCCAGTCCTTCCACCTCAGAAACGCGTGGATTTCATCCGGCATGATCAGTTGTTCGAAGGGAACGTGCTGCGCGCGCAGGCGCTGCACCAGATCCACCGTTTGGCTGAATGGTACATTGGATCATCATCGCCGTGAATCAGCAGCACTGGAGACTTCCACGTGCCCACGTAGGCATCGGGCGAAGACTCCCACGCCAGCTTCACCGCAGCATCCGCGTCCGGCGGTCGAAGTGCCACATTCCCGAAGTAGGGACGCTCCGTGAGAAAGACGCTCCAATCATGCACGCCGTGAAAATCCACTCCGGCCCTGAACAGATCTGAGTTACGAGCCAAGCCCATGGCAGTCAGAAAGCCGCCATAGGAGCCACCCCACAGGCCGATCTTATCGCTTTCCACTTCTGCCAGCGATTGCAGATACCGTCCTCCTGCCACAACGTCCTGGTACTCGGCGGCTCCGCGCCAAATGCCGTTGGGTGCCTCGCGAAAGGCGCGTCCGTACATAACGCCCAGCCGGTAATTCACCGATAACACGGCGTAGCCGCGGCTAGCCAAGTACTGATTCTCGGCATAAGCGTTGTGGTAATAATCCATGGAGTGAAAGCCCAACATCATCTGGCGCCGCGGTCCGCCGTGCGTGAACACCAGTCCAGGAACCTTGCTCGTCACATTTCGCGGTAGAAAGAGCTGGCCGTGCAGCGTCACCCCATCTGCACTTGTGAAAATTACCTGCTTTGGCGTGACCAACGACGCCGAAGGAAAGTCACTCGGCAGAGCCTGCTTCGCGATCATCTCCCGGCCCTTCTCGGTGACCTCATACGGCATGGCCGGTGAGACTGCTGTGGAAGCCAGGCAAACCAGGCTCTTTCCGTCTCCGGTTTGAACTGGCGACCACTCCATCGTCTCGCCGCTCGTCAGCGCCTGCGGCGTTCCGCCAGATACACGTATGCGCCACAAGTGCCGCCGATCCACGTCCCCTTCGTTCGAGGAATAAATCACCCAGGCTTTGTCCGCGCTGAGAGTGACGTCTTCTACATCGAAATCGCCGGGCGTGAGCAGGGTCGCCTGCCCACCACCGGCGGCAATCGAATACAAGTGATTGCGCCCATCTTGCTCCGAGGAAAACACCACTCGTCCTTCGGCGGCGACGTTGAGCGAACTGTCTTCGCTCAAGGACGGCAGAGAATCCTCAACCTTTTCCCCGCTGCGCCATAGCCGGTGTCCGCGCCCCGTGGCCGCGTCAGCCATCCACAGCGACCACGGTTCGGGGCGCACGGGAACGAGCGGCAGCTTATTCTCCTCTCCGGCGACGCGCACGAAGACCACCCATTTGCCGTCCCCCGACCAGCGCGGCATTGAATCCTTATCTACGCTTGGCTCAAGGTACCGGATCGAGCCGCCGTCAAAGTCATATATGGCGATGAGGCTATGGCCTTCACGCCTGCTCACGAAAGCGATGTGTCTGCCATCCGGCGACCACTTGGGATCCTCTGCTGCTCCGCGCACCGACGCCAGTTCTTTGGCCGGCTGTTTCCCGTCCAGCCTAGCGATCCACAACTTCTTTTTCGCGGACCATATCGCCCTGTTGCCGTCAGGCGAGATTTCAATGTCTTCACAGTCTTCCTCGGGGCAGCCCATATCTCCCAAAAGCCGAGGCGCTGCGGCTTTGTCCTTGGCACGAACGTCGAGCACGAACACCTGCTGCTTGGCTCCCTTCGTCAAGCTTTCAGGATTGGCGCTCTCCTGCGCGTCGTTCAGTTCGCTGCCCAGGGCATAGACCACTGTTTTGCCGTCGGGCGAGAGCCGCAGGCTGGCAATGGGCTGTCCGTCATCCGCGCTGTAATGCGTCACCTGGCGGGAGCTGTGCACGAAGTCCGGACCGTCCGCGACCCAAACGTTGCGGACACCCTTTGCATTGAATACCCACGCCACGCGGCTGCCTTGCGTGGCTGCGACCAGTTCCGACGGAAAAGGCGAACTCATGATCTGCTCGAGGGTGAACGGAGATTGAGCCCATCCAGCTGTGGCGCAGCTCATCAACAGACCGAGAGCGATGTGCAGGCGAAGTGCGGTGAGTGACATAGGCCGCTAGGGTATGTCAAACACGGCTCGTCTGCCAACCGGAGTTGTAGCTGTCCACCCAAATCGCTCTTCGCTCCGGCAGCCTGCTCTATAATTGAAGGCTCTCATGGTTCGTGACGGATACCTCTACGCTCTGCCACTCATCGCCGCCGCCGTCCTGCTCGGCTGGCTGACTCATCCCGCTTGGGCGATCATCCCCTGCCTGCTGGCATGTTTCTTTCTGTGGTTCTTCCGCGATCCCGAGCGCGCGATTCCTCAGGATGCGGGTGCTGTAGTTTCTCCCGGAGACGGCAAGGTCACCGATGTTTCCACCGTGACCGTAGGCAGCGAGAAGCTGACCCGGCTCAGCATCTTTCTCAGCGTCTTCAATGTGCACGTGAACCGCTCGCCGATCTCCGGCGTGATTCGCGATGTGCGCTACCAGCGTGGCCAGTATTTGAACGCCATGAATAAGGCCTCCGCCGAGCTGAACGAGCAAAACATCGTCACCGTGGAAGGCGACGGCCAGAAGGTCATCTTCAAGCAAATCGCTGGCCTGCTGGCGCGGCGGATCGTCTTCTATCCCAAGATTGGAGACCGCCTGGAACGCGGCCAGCGCGTCGGCCTCATCAAGTTCGGATCGCGCGTCGACGTGCTCCTGGATGCCTCCGCCCACATCAACGTAAAGATCGGTGACCGCGTGCAAGGCGGCGCCAGTGTGCTTGCCTTCCTGCAGCCACAAGGGACGCTCACGACAGCTGGCAGCGCTCCCGCAACCGAGAGGGCGCATTAAATGGATCAAGCTCCCCCCAAACCGCGCCGCCGCCTCAGCAAAGGGATGTACATCCTCCCCTCGCTGTTTACTACCGCCAACATGGCATTGGGCTACTACGCCATCCTCGAGTTGATGCATGCCACACTCACGGATTATTGGCACCTCGACAACGCGGCCAAAGCGATTGGTTTCGCAGTTCTGTTTGACGGCATCGATGGTCGCATCGCGCGCATGACCGGTACCAGCAGCGACTTTGGCAAGGAACTGGATTCTCTTGCAGATGCGATTACGTTTGGCGTGGCCCCAGCCATGCTGGCCTGGACCTGGGGGTTTTATCTGATGCCCCCCGTCATGTTGACTGATTGGCACAATAATTGGCACGTCAAACTGACGCAGTTGGGAGCGATCGCCAGCTTTCTTTTCCTGGTCGCTGGAGCCAGCCGCCTGGCCCGATTTAACATCACCAGCAATCCGCAGCCCTCGAATCCCGGTCGTCCAGGAAAGAAATATTTTGTCGGCATGCCCATTCCGGCGGGCGCCGGGGTGATCGCCGCCGTGGTTCATTTCACCGGTGGGGATCCCCTCGAGTCGTGGTACACAGCGCTGGTCTGGCTCGCCATGGTGACGACGGTTGGTTACCTCATGGTGAGCACGTGGCGCTTCTACAGCTTCAAGGATATCGACTTCCGCTCGCGCCATCCCTTCCGCCTCATTCTTTTTCTGGGCGCGCTGTTTGCCTCCATCTGGTTCTTTTCCCGCCAGATGCTTTTTGTCATCGCTCTGCTCTATATGATCTCCGGTGTTTTCTGGCGGGTCCAATGGATGTTCCGTCGCAAGAGTGACCCGCCGCCGCCCCCTTACAAGGAGGCTTCGCAGACGTCATGAACGATTCCGTCAAATCGCCGTCTGCGTCCCATCCTGTTGCCGCCCGTGGAAGCCTGTACCGCGCTGCGATCGTGGGCGCCGCTTCGCTCAAGGGTAAGGAAGTTGCCGAGATGCTCAACGAGCGCAATTTCCCGGCCGCAGATATCCGCTTGCTCGATGATGACGAGTCCATGGGCCAGCTCGAGGCCATGGGTGACGAGATCAGTTTCATCCAACGGGTGCGCGCCGAGCAGTTCGACAACGTGGACTTCACTTTTTTTGCCTCGGACGAAGAGACCACGCGCAAGAACTGGAAAGATGCTCGAGACGCCGGCAGTGCCATCATCGATCTCTCTGCCGCTTTAGAAAATGAAGCCGGGGCCAGTGTGCGGTCCTTGTGGGTCGAGCGCGAGCGTAGACGGATTCCCGCTCCCGATCTCCAGCCCGGCCCATGCGTCGCCGCGCATCCCGTCGCAGTAACGCTTGCGCTGTTGCTGCTGCGGGCCACCAAGGCCGGTGCCATCCGTCGCGCCGTGTCGACGATCTTCGAACCTGCGTCGGAGCATGGCCAGCGGGGCATGGACGAGTTGCACCAGCAGACCGTGAACCTGCTTTCGTTTCAGACTCTCCCCAAAGACGTCTACGATGCGCAGGTCGCCTTCAACATGATCGCCCGTTACGGGCAGAAGTCGCAGCCCTCGCTCGACTCGGTCGAGGCCCGTATTTCCCGCCACTATCAGAAGATTGCCGGCGACGCCGCTCCGCGGCTTTCACTCATGCTCTTGCAGGCGCCCATCTTCCACGGCCACGCCCTGGCGGTCTTTCTGGAAATGGAGGGCGCGGTCGATGTGCAGGCTCTGTCGCAAGGCCTTGCGGGCGATCACGTCGTAATTCCGGGTGTGGACGAAGATTCGCCAAGCAACGTGAGTTCCGCGGGTCAGGCGGACATTCAACTCGCGATCAAACCCGACCCGGCACAGCCCAATGGCGTCTGGCTGTGGGCCGCCGCCGACAATCTCCGCATCGCAGCCCTGACCGCGGTGGAATGTGCCGAGAGCATGGCCGCCACGCGCCCCACAGGAAAAATCCAATGAAGACGCGTGCGGCGTGCCTGCTGGCGCTGCTGCTGGCGTTCTTGCTGCCAGGATGCGGCTACCACACCGCGGGCCACGCGGTGCAGCTTCCCGACAACGTCAAGACCATTGCTATCCCCGCCTTCAAGAACGAGACGCTCACCTACCGCATCGAGCAGATGCTGACGGCCTCCGTCGTGCGCGAGTTTACGACCCGCACTCACTACCGCATCCTCAACGATCCCAGTGAAGCCGCCGACGCCACTCTTCGCGGCACCGTGCTTTCCACCACGGCTTCTCCGCTCACTTATGACTCGGCGACCGGGCGCGCTGCCAGCGTACTGGTAGTGGTCAGCGTCAAGGTCACGCTCACCGACCGCAACGGCAAGGTGCTGTACCAGAATCCGGCGTACCTGTTCCGTGAGCAATACGAGCTCTCCCAGGATCTCCCCAGTTTTTTCGAAGAAGATTCCCCCGCGTTCCGGCGCCTCTCGCAGGATTTCGCCCGCACGTTGGTCTCAAACATCTTGGAGGGATTTTAGGTCTTGAAACGATTTCCCAATGGTGAGGGCGTCATCCCGACCGGAGCCGTTCTTCAAGCGAAGAGAGGGATCTCAGTCGGATCGATCCCTCCCCGATTTCTTCTTGTGCTAGCGCTCGCTGCGACCTTCCTCACCTCGGGTTGCGTCTCCGGTTCCCGCCCACCCCGCATTGGCAACGCCGCCCGCGACTTCACCGTGCAGGACTCCGACCGCACAGTGAGTCTGAGCCAGTTCCGCGGTCAGGTCTTGATCCTGAATTTCTGGGCGACGTGGTGTCCCCCTTGTGTTGTAGAGCTGCCGTCGATGATCGCCATGCAAGACCGCATTCGAGGCAAGGGAATCGTGGTCCTGGGCGTCAGCATCGATGTCGATGGCGACGCCTATCACCGCTTCCTCAAACTGCGCAACGTCAACTTTCTGACGGTGCGCGATCCGGAACAAAAAGTTGCCTCCATGTACGGGACCACAGGATGGCCCGAAACCTACATCATCGATCGTCAAGGCGTGCTGCGCCGCAAGTTTGTGGGCCCGGTCGACTGGAACTCGCCCGAGGTGATCGACTTCCTGAACAAGCTACAGTTGTTGACGTCCCTATTTAATTTAGTGTCATCCTGACCGGAGCCGTTTTTCAGGCGAAGGGAAGGATCTCAGCAGGCACAAGTGCAGCGTTACCCCCGGACCACTAGTCGAATCGATTTCTCGATGTTACATTCGAAAATAATGACCTTCGCCACGACAGAGGAAATCGGATGAGGGCCTTCGCCCAGGCCGAGCGCTTTGTCAGCGAACTGGAATCGCGCAAGCTGCGCGCCGCCTACGTCTTTGTCGGCGATGAGGCCTTCTTCCGCAAACGCTTTCGCGACGCCATCCTCGAGCATCTCGTCCCCGCCGATCTTCGCGACTTCAGCTTCTTCGAATTCGATCTTGCCGAAAACGATCTGGCCGAAGTTCTCGACCGCGCCCGTACGCCCTCGCTGATGGCTCCGTTTCAGGTCTTCTTTGTGCGTGGCGTGAAGAATCTTTTCGGCCGCGGTTCGAACGAAGAAAAGCTCGCCGCAATCGAAGACTACTGCAAGAACCCCAATCCCGACGCGCTCCTGGTTTTTGTCGCCGACCACATCAGCATCCCCGCCGACGTCCGCCGCATGGAGATGCAGGACAAGGAACGCTACCAGCGCATCCGCGAAACCATGGGCCAGTACTGCGGCATCGTCGAACTGGCGCGCGTGGAAGAGGGCGAGGCCGTCCGCTGGATTTCCGAGTACTGCGCCAGCCGCGGCGATGGGGTGAAGATCGAACCCGACGGTGCCCGCGAACTCGTCGACGCCCTCGGCGGCGACATGATGATGATTTCCAACGAACTGGAGAAGCTCATCCTCTACGTTGGTGAAAAGAAGCGTATCACTCTGGGCGACGTCGAAACCATGGTGCTGGCGGCCAAGCAGCGCTCGCTCTACGAACTCACCGACGCCATCTCCGCCAAAGAGCGCGTACGCGCGCTCGAAGTTCTCGACGCCATTCTGCTTTCCGGTGAAGGCGAAGAAGCCGCCATCGGACACATCTACATGCTCGCGAAAACCTTCCGCCAGATGCTGGTGATCCTCGAGCGCAACGTTCGCGACCAGCGCATGTTGTGGGCCGCACTCTGGCAGGGCTTCCGCGTCCCCCCCTTCGCCGCTGACGACATCATCAAGCAGGCCCGCCGCTACAAGAATCGCCGCGAACTCACCCGCGCCATCCGCCTGGTGGCGAAAGCCGACCTCGCCCTGCGCTCCAATCCCGTCAGCAAACGCATGGTCCTCGAGCGCCTGGTGATGGACCTGACCACCGAACCCAAGCTCGAAACTCCCGGATGGATGCAGGACCAGTTGCCAGTCTAGAAAATCCGCCGTCCTACTCTGCGCTCTTCGTCAGTTTGTAGATCGAGCCCGTACCATTCGCGCCGCCATGCCACGTGGTCCCGTACAGGTTTCCGGCCTTGTCGAAGATCACGCCGTCACCCAAAGTGACATCTGGCGTGCTGTACAGGTCCGTCTCCACTCCCTGAGGGCTGATCTCGAACACCGCGCCGAAGCCATAGGTTCCGCCGCGCTGATTTGTACCGTACAAATTCCCGGCGGAATCGATCGTGATCGTCGCGTTGAGGTGAACCCCGGCAGTGTCCAGATAGAACGATTTCACTCCACCACTCGCCATCACCTTGTAAATTCCGTTGAAGCCGACGCCGTACAGATTCCCCGAAGCGTCTCGCACGAGGCTCCCCATTGGCCCCCAAATCTTGTCGCTGAATATGTTGAAACTGTACAAAACAGTCATCGACCCACTGGGCGCAAGTTTGAATACGGTCCCGTTCCCGCGGCTCCCGCCGCAGCAGGTTGCGCCGTAGAAATTTCCCGCTTTGTCCTTAATCAGGCTGCCCACAGGCCCGGTGCCGTTGGGACCTCCGCCACCCCACTCGCCGAAGTTGTACCGGATCGAAAACGTGTCCGGGTGGGTGAGCTTGAAAATACTGCCATCATTGGTGACGAAATTATTATCGGTAAAGGACGTGTACCCGAACAGATTTCCCTTCCCGTCGAGCGTAAGCAGATCATTGGGATAGTTGCCATAGGGTGGCTTGTTGGGAAAGCTATACAGGACGGTCTCGGTCCCATCAGGCGCCAACTTGTAGAGCGTGCCGTAATAGACATACGCGCCGCCGGTATAGGTCGTGCCGTAAAGATTTCCCGCCGCATCGCGAGTAACGCCGTTTCTCGGTGAGCTGCCGTCCGGGCCGCTAAAGTTGTGCAGCACGCTGATCACGCCTGCCGGACTCACTACAAAGACCGTTCCGCAGCCGTTTGGAGCGCAGTTCGTACCGCCACCTTCGGAAGTTGCATACAGATTGCCATGGTCGTCGATGATGATCCCATTGGGATTCACTGGCCCTAGCGAGGATGCAGACGGCAAGTCGACCAGTGTGGAGTAGGTGTACGTCTGAGCGCCCGCCGCGAGCGGCAGCAGCAGAAGAAGAGTCAGCAACGACGAGGTCTTCATAGTGAGTCCTTATTCTGAGTTCGGAAGATGGTATTCACCGCACGATGGGCCCTGAAGCAATAACGTTGTCGGGGAACATAGCACTGGGGCCAGAAGTTGTCCAGAGTGAAGGATTTTGCACAATACTGACAACGCCTCAAACAAGAAGCAGCTGGTTGTGATCACCGGCGCAGGCGTGCAGTAGTTCGCTGCGGAGCGCAAATTGTTCAGTAATTTCTTGCGAGGTACGCGCGCAGCCGGTCAATCCTGAAGTTGGCATCGCCGGTTTCAATCTCCAGCAGCAGTTGCGCCGCCGTCAGTTGGTTGTGAAAGTCGAACGCCGCGGAAGTGTCAGGATTGCTAACCAGCTGAAGGTTTCGATCGATCTGGCTGCGTTCTTCCTGCAGCGACTTGAGCTTGACCTCTTGTACAGACACGCTTTCTACCAACTGCTGTCGAAGAACTTCCATGCTGTGTACCACATCATTTTCCTGCGCTCTTTTCCATTCGTCGTGGGCTTCCACGCCACGATCCAGATGTTTGTCGATGGCCCGGCTCGCGAAATTGTAGTTCACTGAGACTGCGCCATACGGCTGAGTGCCCAAGGCCACCGGATTGACCTGTTGATGGACGCCTACCGAGAGCGCAACATCCCAATTATTCTGACGGCTGATCCGATCCAGCGCTCTTTGCTCGCTCTCTTCACTATTCTGTTTTTCTGCGACCAGCTCTTTCAATGGTTTATCACTCAGTGGCGGAGTGTAGAGCGCTGGAATCCTCGACTGCGTATCGGCCCGGTCCGCGTCCAGCTTGATCCTAGTCGTCTGTAGCGAAAAAAGCATGAGCCGTGTCGCGTTCTGCGCCTCCACCATCTTTGCAGTTTTCTCCATCAGGGCATCCAGCGACTTCGAAGCCTGTTCAATAAGTGCGAGGCGGTTGCGCAATGCCTCCTTCTCCAGGCTCGACAGCGCATATTGCACGTTCTGCTGGGCTCCGGTCGTGGCCTTGTACAGTTCGCAGTCTTTGCGAGCCGCATCCATCGTCAAACCGGCTTTTCTTATGCTCGAAAGGCCAACCGACGCACCGGCGACCAACTGCATCGGCAGGCCAGTCTCAGGCTGAGTAAAGCCTGTCGTGGCAATCGGCGTGCGCAGCAGGTCTCGTTGTGCCTGAGCCTGCTCCACGACGTAGGTGCAGTAGGCCTGCTGATCTCTGGAGTCCGCTGCCTGAGCGGGCCGGTGCGCCACAAATGCGTGCACCGACAGAAACAGCGCCAGTACCCCTCCAAGCTTCCACGGATTCAGAAACATCTTCGCCCTCCTCAAAACAATACCGGCTTGCGCCCCAGAAACACGGTCTTTGACTTGGCAGACTCTGCATTTTCCAGATTCATCTGGATCAGAAAGCCGCGAATCTGCGTCTTGAAGATCGGATGGATTGCGCTCTCTTCGCCAGGGAATATCTGCTTCAAAGTACCCACTTTGCGGCACCCGATCATGTTCAGGTAACAGTCGTAGATCGCCGTGCCAGCTACCGCGCTGGCCTGGTTGTCGTAAGGAACGAAGGCGAAGTTGAGAGTCTTTTCCCCGGACGCATTCAGGTAATACGGACTCTGTTTGGCCGTTTGGATGGCTTGCCTCAACCGATCGATCTGTCGGGATTCTTCCTGAAGCTGCTTCTCCGCAACATTAATTGCCACATCTAACTGGGCAACCTCGGACCGTAGCTCGGCTTGTTTAACGAGTACATCCAGCGAACTGGTGCCCGTTGTCGTCTTGTCCAGAACGCTGTCGGTCAGCAGGACCTCGGCAATCTTGCTGTCTGTGTAAGCGCCTCCTGCCTGATTGAGCGCCGCCAGTTGCGACGCCGCGTCGCCCTGTGTAATCAACCCGGCAGCGAGGTCTTTGTTGATGTTCGACTCCACTTCCTTCAGCTGTGCCAGCACTCTTTGCGTCTTCTGGTTGTCGGCTTGTTTCTGCTGGTCGAGTGCGGCGAGTGTAGGGCCCGTGGTGCGGTTGTGAGCTTGTTCCCGCCCGATGGCTTGCTGTAGTTCAGGCTCCAGTGCCAGAAGAGCTGTGCGGTGCTTCTTCATTTCGTCCAGGCCACTTTCCAGCTTCTTCGAATCCACCTTGAGGTCTTCGATGGTCTGCTGGCTGGTGACCAGCTTTTCCCGGAAGTCCAGGCTTTTCTCGTCTGCCGCGGAGAGAATGGTTGGCGCCGCCCACGAGCTGTTCACCGCATAGAAGCCCATCACGAAGGCATAGCTGACAATTCCGGCCAGCACGAGATAGAGCACCGTGATGGCGAAAACCCGGTAGAGCGTGATCACCAGCTTGTAGTGCAGCGATTGCAGGACCGGAGCATGGACCGGAGGATGGACCGGAACGTTCTTGTTCTCCGCAGGACGCGATTCATCCCTGGAGTCGGAGGCCGGCGGGTTAACTGTTGGTGTTGCCAATGGGCACCTCTTGTTGTTTCGTTCGCGTGCCCCAGTCTGCGGAATCCATCGTGCACAGAGCGAGGGGCGTAAGGAACAAGCTGCTGACCAGCGACCAGGCTACGTAAGCGCCAAAGGCCAGTGGATGGGTCACGGCCTCTTGCGCACTATACCTCTTGATCACCCAGGTAAGAACCGCTCCAATTCCCAGCGCCGTGACGAGTGGGAGCGGCCCCGCCCATGCTAGCGGATCCGAAGTGAGCATCGTCACCACGACCAAGAATCCAACCACGGCTCCCAGCGGAGTCAGTACCAGCGTGAACACCGTGTTCGGGTGCAGCTTCCAGACATGCTGCGGCAGGGTTCTCAAGGTAAAAAAGAAGTCGCGCACAATGCTGCGCCGCCAGCGGAGTTGCTGTTTGAACAGCACCGACAAGGTGTTCGGCACCGTAGTCCAGCATAGCGCGTCATTGTTGATGTAAGTCCCGTACCCGCGCAGCAGCGTCTGGTGAGTCAGGAACCTGTCTTCCCCCTGGTTCACTGGAACTCCGAACCAGTGGCGGGCGCGGATCGCCGGCTCGATCTCCAGCAGCAACGTGCGCCGGATGGCGAAAAGGCATCCGCTGATGCAGCAGATGCTCCGCGTCCAATTCTCGGGAATCTTATAGAGCTCGAATGCCGAGTAGTAGATCACCGTCTGGATGGCGGTGATCACACTGTCGTTTGGGTTTCGGACTCCTACTCTGCCCCCAACCGATCCAATACGCGGCTCCGCGAAACATGCGGTCAGCTCGCGAATCGCGTCCGGATGGAAGATGCAATCAGAATCGATCGAGATGATGACCTCCGCGGTGGAGTGCTGCAGCGCATTGCACACGGAACGCGCCTTTCCGCTGTTCACCTCATTCCGCCCGGTCCTTACGTGGATGTTTGTGAAATCCCGCTGGGCCTTGCGCATCCACTCATAGCTGTCGTCGACGGAACAGTCATCCTGCGCGATCACTTCAAATTTATCGTTCGGATAGTTGCTCTTGCTGATGCTCTCGATCGTCTCGTAAACCGTCTTGCCCTCGTTGTAGCAGGGCATCAGCACGCTCACCGTGGGCTGATACGTGTAGTCTTTTTGGGCTTTTGTGCTGGCGAACGAGAATTTCAGAATAATTCCCATCAGGTACTTGACCGCTGAGATCAGCAGACAGAGAACCAGGATGAGCCAAAGAAGAATAGGAGCCATTACCGCCGCGCCTTCCAGGGTGAACGCCTCACCCATGGGAGACGGTTGTGCCCGAACGATTGGGCGTCCATGGGGCGACCGGCTTCTCGACGATGGGCCACGCGCAGCTCTCCAAACCCGCACAATATAACATCAGGGTCACTACCTCAATTGCCTGAAGTAACAACGGCACGATCCGGATTCAACGTCGCGGCTGCTCCGCATCTCCAACGAAACGACTCATGCTTGTTTCTTGCTGAGACTTGCGGGCAAACCCTCTGGAGAGTCAACGAAAGCATGGCACTCAACGCCCCGCCGATTTTCAAAGTTTTCCACAGCACAAAATGCGGATCGTGTGACGAACAACCTTGACCGAGAATTCGGAAAAGCGAAAACTGGGAGTAAATGTACGACGGCTCTCCCACCGGAACGACAGCTATCCAGTCCGCGACCGTCGGTCTGAAAACGAACCCCTTGCTCTGCAAGACCCCTGGCGCAACTCCTTATGACTCAATATTTTACCTATGTCGTACCACCGGCTTGGAGCGTAACCCTATGAAAATAATGACCCTTGGCGTGGTCCAAGGAATTTTGGTCGAAGGTAACCCCTTATTTCGCAATATTTTACCCGCAACTCCTTGCGGCTCAATATTTTACGGGAGCTCGTACGATCAAGAAGTAAGCAACTCATTTAGAATGAAGATTTTAGTAATCCACGCGAAAAAAAAGTGGAGGGACCAAAGCGGAGGTCCAAGCAAAAAGGCAGACCCAGAAGGTCTGCCCTGATTCTTAACGTGCCGGAAGCCGAAAGGCTGAAGCCGGAATCCCTACTTCAGCGCCCCTACCCGCTTGCCCAACCGGGACTTGTAGCGCGAGGCCGTGTTCTCGTGCAGCGTACCCTTCTGGATGGCTTTGTCGAGGAAAGACACCGTCTTGCGGTACGCCAACTCAGCGGCCGCCTTGTCGCCCTTTTCGATGGTCTCGCGCAGGTCGCGCAGTTGGGTGCGCAGGGAAGAAGTGTTGGCGCGGTTGCGCACGGTGCGTCGTTCGGTCTGGCGCGCACGTTTCAGCGCCGAAGCATGATTTGCCATAACTGGTTGTTACCTTTGTAAGTGCAGAGAGATATTCGGGGTAGGTCCGAATTCCTTATTATAGGGAAGCATTCCCACCCGGTCAAACTTTGAACAGGTATGTGGGGACAGCCGCCTTCGGCTGTCCGGGTTGTTTCGGGTGGAGTCATCCTGACCGGAGCCGTTCCTCAGGCGAAGGGAAGGATCTTGCGCGAGGAGTAACGGGTCCCAATGACAGACGGCCTCGATCGCCTGAAAGTACTGATCAACTCCTCGACCCCCATCATTGTGATGGAGACGTCGGAGGAGACCCACGCGGTCAGCATGGTGCGCGCCGCCTGTAGCCAACTCAACATGGCGACCTTCGAATGGACCATCGCCGACGGCCTGTTGCGCTCCGGCTCGAGTACTCCCGTCGAAGCACAGAAGACGACACTGCAGGACCGCATCGACCAGTCAACACTGCGAACCCAGGCCGGACGCGCCTATTCGCAAATGCGAACCGCGCTCAGCCCCGGCAGCGCGGAAGCCGACAGACTCACTCTAGCGATGGCCTCATCCTTGGGAACCGGCGCTTCTGCCGCGGCCACCGGCGCAGCGATCTACAACACGCGCGAACCTGTGCAAGCCCTTGCCAACATGGAGTCGACGACGCTCGAAGCCGTCTTCATCCTCAAAGACTTTCACCGCCACATGGACGACCCCGTCGTGGTGCGCCGCCTGCGTGATGTAGGCCAGTTCGCCACCAATCGTCGCACCGTCATCATCACCGCACCCGAGATCACCGTCCCGGCGGAACTCACGACGCTGGTCGAGTACTTCGATCTCCCGCTGCCCGATCGCGATCGCCTGCACGAGATCATCAAAGAAACGTTCACTCGGCTCTCGAAGACGTACACGTTGAAACTGCAACTCGACGCGTCCGGCGTGGACGCCATGTCGGCCAACCTCCGCGGCCTGACCGAAGAAGAAGCGGAGCGCGCCATCTCGCAGGCTCTGGTCACGCGCTATGCGCTGTGTCCCGAGAGCGTCACGGACGTGCTCGAAGCCAAGAAGCAACTGCTACGCCATTCGGGTATGCTCGAATTTATCGAGGCCTCCGACAACATGGCCGCCGTCGGGGGACTCGAGAACCTCAAGCACTGGCTCGGCCAGCGCCGGGGCGCATGGGAAGACTCGGCCCGCGACTTCGGTCTGGAGCCGCCGCGCGGCATGATCATCCTCGGAGTGCAGGGATGCGGCAAGTCGCTCTGTGCCCGCGCCGTCGCCGGAGAGTGGAAGCTGCCTCTGGTCAAGTTCGACACGTCCGCCGTCTACGACAAGTTCATCGGTGAGACTGAGAAGCGCATCCGCAAAGTGTTCCAGGTCGCTGAAGGACTCGCGCCCTGCGTACTTTGGATCGACGAGTTGGAAAAGGTCTTCGCCGGCAGCGGCCCCGATTCCGCCTCAGCCGATGCTGGCGTCTCTTCGCGCTTGCTGGCGTCGTTCCTCTCCTGGATGCAGGACCGCAAAGCTGCCGTCTTCGTCGCCGCGACCTGCAACAACGTAACCGTGCTGCCGCCGGAGTTGATCCGCAAGGGACGCTTCGATGAACTGTTCTTCGTAGATCTGCCCAATCAGGCCGAGCGCAAGCAGATCTTCGCGATCCAACTCGCGAAGCGCAAACGCAATCCGGCCGACTTCGACCTCGACAAAGTGGCTGCCGCCGCGAAAGGATACTCGGGAGCCGAAATCGACGCTGCCGTCCAAGGCGGACTCTACGCCGCATATTCCGAGAAGAAGCAACTTTGCACGCAGTCGCTGCTCGATGCTCTAACGCAGACCGTCCCGCTCTCAACCACGCGAGCCGAAGAGATCCAGACCCTGCGCAATTGGGCCCGCACCAGAGCTGTGCCCGCTTCGGTTCCCGATGATGCCGCGGTCACTCGCTGATCTTGCCGGATTCTTCGCTCCCATGAACCGTCTTGAAGTGTTGGTCAAATGCGCGCTGTAGTTGCTGACTGCATTCTTCCCGGTTTGGCCGATGGCTCGACGGCGTGGCGCGGAAGCTCCACTCCGGGCAGGATGTGCACTCGATCTCTACAGGAATCTCCCCAAGCCATTTGGTGACATGCAACCTCGGCTTCTTCATCCTGCAAGTTTCCCACAGGCGGCCTACATTTTGCCTACATTTTGCTCCCATTGACTCCCTCTTCGCCTCGGGTTAGGCTTTAACTTAATGGTAGTGACTTGCCTTCTGGGCATGCGCATTCCGGTTGGTCCCGTCTCCAAGCGAAACCCTGCTTTGTCTGCGAGCTGCATAAGTGCATCTCAAATGTTCCGCGGCTGCCGGGCTCTGCCCGGCCGGACAGCCGAGGGCGGCTGTCCCTACATGGTTCTTGAAACTCACTGAATGAAGAAAAGCATCGGCGTCAGCCCCAACATCGAGACCTTCTTCGGCACACGGGATGAGAATGTGCGCCTGCTGGAAGACGGCCTCAACATCACCATCAACCTGCGGTCGAACGCCATCGAACTGGAAGGCGCGGCCAAAGACGTAGCTCGCGTTGAGCAAGTCTTCGCGGACTACGAGACCCTGCTGCGCTCCGGCCACACGTTCAACAATGGCGACCTCAACAGCATGCTGCGCGTGCTGATCTCCGACGCTAACTCGACCCTCCGCGGATTGGCCGATGCCGGGCGCCAGCGCTCCTTTGGACGCCGCACCGTCCAGCCCAAGAGCAGCAACCAGCGCCGCTATGTCGAAGCCATCGAGGCGCACGACATGGTGTTTGGGATTGGGCCCGCCGGCACGGGCAAGACGTATCTTGCCGTCGCTATGGCGATCTCCGCGCTGCTGGCCAAGCGGGTGAACCGCATCATCCTGGCGCGCCCCGCGGTCGAAGCGGGCGAGCGACTGGGCTTTCTGCCCGGCACTCTGCAGGACAAGATCGATCCCTACCTGCGCCCCCTGTACGACGCCTTGTACGACATGCTCGATCCCGAGAAGGTGGATCGCTATCTGGAGAAGAACGTCATCGAGATCGCGCCCATTGCTTTTATGCGCGGACGCACCCTGAACGATTCGTTCGTCATTCTCGACGAGGCGCAGAACACGACCTCAGAGCAGATGAAGATGTTCGTCACCCGCCTGGGCTTCAACTCGAAGGCGGTCATTACCGGCGACGCCACGCAGATCGACTTGCCCAACGCGCGCCGCAGCGGACTGCTCGAGGCCATGGATGTTCTGAAGAGCGTGGAAGGGCTGGCATTCGTGCACTTCGATGAAACGGATGTGGTGCGTCATCACCTGGTGCAGCGTATCGTTCGCGCCTACGACGAGCACAAGACGCGTGTGGCCGAGCAGCAGATGCTTTTGCTGGCCGAGCCCAGACATGCGGACGCGGCCAGTGCCGAGAAGCAGGCGGCAGCCGCAGCCAAGGAAGCGAAGTCGGCTTCGGCCGAAGCCAAGGGATAGAGCGACGCACATGGGGCGGGAGGGCCGCGACTCGGCCCTCCTGTTTGCATTTGCACCCAGCAGAGAGCAACCCGCAGAGAGAAAGAGTTTGGTTATTCTGCAAAAGAAAGTCACGGGATTGAGTGAGGGCACGCTGGAGCGTTTTGTGTTGCGCGCGCGCAAGGCCGTCGGGCTCCGCGCCCCGGTGAATGTGCTCGTCACCAGCAGTTCCGCCGTGCGCACGCTGAATCGCCAGTTTCGCGGCCAGAACAAGGCTACCGATGTGTTGTCGTTTCCGCCTCCATCCCCGAGTACGGCATCTCGCAATAAGCCCAGACTGGCCGGCGACGTCGCGATTTCCGCCGATATTGCCCTGCAAAATTCGATCCGGCTCGGCCATCCGGTTGCCCAGGAAATCAAGATTCTGGCGCTGCATGGGATCCTTCATCTGGCGGGCTTTGACCACGAGCGCGATAATGGTGAGATGGCGCGCAAAGAGCAGACACTGCGCCGGGCGCTTAAGCTGCCGGCTGCCTTGATCGAGCGAGTCCAAGCCACCCACGAGTACGGCGAACGGGCTACGACAGGAGCGCGGAGGATGGCATGAGTTACGCCGTCGCCATCGCGCTGCTTCTCCTGCTGGGACTACTGACGCTCGTCTCCTACGTAGACCGCGTCTACCAGGAAGTTGGCAAGTTTCTTTCCCGCGAATTCCAGGACAACATCGACGTCTTCGAACAAAAGGTCGAGCCGGAACTGGGAGTGGGCCGCACCCGGGCCGCTCTCTCCATGGCCGTGATGACGCAGCTCACCATGGCGGCGATTGCTCTGCTCATCGGCTTTATCGTCTTCACCGATCTGACCTGGAACATCTACGAGATTCTGCAAACCACGATCAGCCTCATCCTGATCGTCATCGTGTTCAACCGCTTCCTGCCGTTCGTCTTTTTCTCGCGCACCAAAGGTGAGTGGTTGATTCACTGGACTCTGGTCTTAAAAGTATTGATCTACACGGTCATGCCGGTGACAATTGCGTTGGGCTTCCTGCAGTCAGTCGCGGCGCTCACCAAGCAAAATACAGGCGAGCAGCCGGAGACTTCCGCCGAGGCCGTGGACGCGTTGATCGAGGCCGGGCAGGAAGAAGGCATTATTCAGGAAGGCGACCGCGACCTGATTCAGTCCGTCGTCGAATTCAGCGGCAAGACCGTCCGCGAAGCAATGAAGCCACGTCCGCAGATGTTTGCCGTGCCCTCCGATACGACGGTCGAGCGTTTCATCGAGATGTTGCGCGTCAAGCACTACTCGCGCGTGCCGGTATATGAAGGCAGCATCCACAACATCAAGGGAATCGTCTACACACAGGATGTGTTGCAAGTGCCCGACACCGAAGCTCACGTGCGCATCCTCGATACCATCATGCGTCGCGATGTCTACTTCGTCCCCGAGAGCAAGCTGGGAAGCGACCTGCTGCGTGAAATGCAGAAGCAGAGTATCCGCATGGCCGTCGTAGTCGACGAATACGGCGGTGTCGCAGGACTGGTTACGATCGAAGATCTGGTGGAAGAGATTGTCGGCGAGATTCGCGACGACCACGATAAGCCGGAGATCGTGCGCGAAGGCGAGCGCTCGTTCATCGTTGCTGGTGGAATGGACGTTGACCGCCTCGATGAACTGTTCGGCACCAAGCCCGAAGGAAAAGAGTCGGCCACGATTGCCGGCCTGGTGAGCGAGTTGGCTGGCCGCATTCCCCGCAAGGGCGAGGTGGTCGAAGAAGACGGCCTGCGCTTCGAAGTCCTGGAGTCCACGGACCGCAAAGTGGAGCGCGTGCGAGTCACCGCGGTGCAACCACGGCAGTTGAAGTTGATTTGAAAGCTACTAGCTCCTAGCAAATCCCTTCGCAGTCAGGTTCGTCTGCACTTGACCAGAAAATACCCGTAAGATGAAGGAGCACTCAATATTAATCGCTCCAAGCTAGCAGCTAGAAGCTAGCAGCTAGAAGCTGATTCCCTATGCCATTCCGCTCCGGTTTCGTTTGCATTCTCGGCCGCCCCAATGCGGGCAAATCCACTCTGCTCAATGCTCTCGTCGGCGAGAAACTGGCGATCATTTCGCCCAAACCTCAGACTACGCGGAACCGCATTCAGGGCGTTGTCCACGTTCCTAAGCGGAAGGGGAAGGGCGGTGGGCAGATCGTGCTGGTCGATACTCCCGGTGTCCACAAGCCCGACAGTTCTCTAGGGCGCAAGATGATGGTCGAGGTGCGCGAGGCGCTGGAAGGCTGCGACCTCGTGCTCGTGATCATGGATGTCACGCGCAAGTTCGATCCTCGCGACCAGTTTGCGCTCGATCTCCTCCGCCGGCCCAAGACGAAAGCGTTCCTGATCCTCAACAAGGTCGACTTGATCCGCGAGAAATCAAAGCTGCTCCCGCTCATCGAGCAGTACCGCAAGCTCTACGATTTCGCCGAGGTCGTCCCCATTTCTGCGCTCAAGCGCAACGGGCTCGACACACTGCTGGACATGGTGATCGCGGCTTTGCCCGCCGGCCCTGCTTACTTTCCCGAAGACCAAATCACCGACCAGCCCGCGCGCTTCATGGCGGCGGAGATCATCCGCGAGCAAGTCCTGGTGAATACCAGCGAAGAGATTCCCTACGCGACCACGGTGATCGTCGATAATTTCGAGGAAGGTGCGCGGCTCGCGCGGATTGCCGCGACCATCTATTGCGAGCGCGAAGGGCAGAAGGGAATTCTGGTGGGCAAAGGCGGCTCGATGCTCAAGAAGATCGGCACTTCGGCCCGCTTGCAGATCGAGCGCATGCTGGGGACTAAAGTCTTTCTGGAGTTGTATGTAAAGGCAGAACCCGGGTGGCGCGATTCGCGCCGATTCGTGGAAGAACTCGACTGGCGCAGGCAACTCGAGCATCGGATGATGGAATACGGTACGCCGCAAGAAAAGACCGAAGAGTCAAGGGCACAGACGGTTCCCAACGACGGCCGTAACCAGACAGAAGACTGAAGTTATGGTATTGTAGCGAGCGCTTCAAGTAACGCGGCCATTGCCCGTTTTGCGCCTTGCCGCTAGAATCGCAATAGCCGCGCGCACTTTTCTTGGGAAGCGAGCGGACAGGGGACCAACGAGCCAACCATGGAATCTGGGGCTTCTTCCGAGGAACAACTCCCGGAGCACGACTTCGATCCAGCAAAATTGAGCCTGCGCGTGCGAGTCACGCTGGCGGCGGATCGCAAGTCGGTGGATCCTGTCGTAGCGCAGGTGATGGAAGCCGTCCGCCAGATGAAATGCGTCGACGGCAAGGAAGACGCCATCGAACTGGCCCTGCAGGAAGCGCTCGCCAATGCAGTGGTTCACGGCGCCAAGGAAGATCCCAGCAAAGTTGTGGAGTGCCTGGTGGCCTGCGATGAGCAGCGCGGCATCCTAATCATCGTGCGCGATCCCGGGCCCGGTTTCGATCCGCAGGCAATTCCCAGTTGTACCGTAGGCGAGAATCTCTATTCCAATCACGGCCGTGGAATTTTCCTCATCAACCAACTCATGGACGAAGTGCAGTTTCACAAGCACGGCACCGAGATCCACATGGTCAAGCGATAGGCTCTCCGCGCTTCTTGGCTTTCTAGCCAGCAGCAATTGCTCAGTCGATCAGCTGCTTCCGAATGATAACCTTGCGACATGGCTAACGATTCTGCTGTGCCCCCCTCTCCCAAATCAGTTCGACCCCGCGCGCCTGTTGTGTTGGCGGTCGGCGTCGGACTGTTCCTCGGTGTGATCTTTGTGGGGTCCATCGGATGGCTGATGCTCTCGCGAAATTCGGGGCGAGCGCTGTTGAGCCATATGTGGTCGGCGGTGACGGGCAGAACTCTCACGATCGATGTCAGCCAGCCCACTGTGGTCGATCGCATTCAGCGGCTGCAGCGGTTGGAGACGGTGATCTACACCATGGATAAAATCGTGACCGGCGCGAAAGAAAATCCGGTCCTGCCCAATTTTCTGGCAGGTGATCGGCTCTTGATGTTGGTGCACGGCGAAGTTGTGGCCGGAATTGATTTCTCAAACTTGAAGCCGGGCGATGTCACCGTGGATGGCAAGCAGATACGTTTGCATCTTCCTCCACCGCAGATTTTCAGCACTCGGATCGACAGCGCGAAGACGCGCGTATACTCCAGGCAAACCGGGCTGCTGGTGCCCACTGATCCGGACTTGGAGACGCAGGTGCGCCAGGAGGCGGAACGTCAGCTGCAAGAAGCCGCAATGGCCGACGGCATTCTGCGAAACGCCCAGCAAAATGCGGCTTCTACGATCAAGAGCCTGTTGCAGGGTCTGGGATTCACGAACATTGAGTTCGAGTGATGCTAGGTCTGTGTTGTGCGCAAGAGTCCACGAATACTTAATCGAACTGAAGCATCACGATCTCCGGATTCGATCCCAGGCGCAGCGGCGGTCCCCACGTTCCAGCGCCGCTCGACGTGAAGATTTGCATTTTCCCGATCCGCTTTAAGCCGTACACGAAGTCGCGGTACATCCGCCGGGCCATCCAACTCCACGGGATGAACTGCCCAAGGTGTGTGTGCCCGGACAGCTGCAGGGAAACGCCTGCAGCCTCCGCCGTTGCAGGATGGTCGGGGGCGTGTGTCAAGAGAATGCTGGCGCGATCGCGGTCCACCCGCAGGCCGCGCAGCGCCGATGCAAGGTGCTCCTCGCGCGTGGCATGATTGTAGGGCACGCCAATGATCTGCAAACCGTCGACTTCGACCTTCTCGTTGCTCAAGACCCGTACACCTGCGGCCGCAACCGCATGCAGATATTTGCTGCCGTCTCCAAATTGCTCGTGATTTCCCGCGACAAAGTACACGCCTTGCGGTGCCTTTAAATCGCTTAACGGTTGCGCCGCCCGCTTTGCGTCGATGGCCGTGCCGTCATACAAATCACCGGCGATAAAGATTGCGTCCGGTTTTTCGCGCAGAACCTTGGCCACTAGGCGCCGCAGAAAGTTACCGTTTCGCACGTGGCCCAGGTGCAGGTCGCTGATGAGCGCCGCTCTTCGTCCGCGCCATGCGGGAGGCAGGTTCGCGAGTCGAACGGTCGTCCGTGTGATTCGTGTCCAACTGGCGTTGGAAAGGCCGCAGAGCCCGGCTACGACCGCAGCGCCGAAGAGCCACTCCACCATCTTGTGAAAATCGACGCTCAGCCCAGCGACCGTCGCTACTCCGAAAATGATCCACGCAGATAACGCTGCAAAGAAGAGGAAACTCACTAAGCCAGTCCACACCGCCGCCACTTTGTAGAACGCTCGAACTGCGGAATTGGTAAAGCGAAAAGCAAGCAGCGAAGCTCCGACAAAACTGACCGACAAAAGGCTCAGAGCCAGCTTGACCGACAGTCGTTCCGGCGAACCGCTTGGTGAGGACGAAAAAGTCCAAGTCTCATACAGAAGAAGATGAGTCAGAAAAAGAACGGACTGAATGATGGCAATGAAAGCGATCAGGCCTCTACGTAGCTGCATCTTCCATTAGATTCCGCCAGCTGGCATTTCGATTAAAATTGTGAGGCCCAGTGACACGGCCAGAGCCGAACGATGAGCTACTCTTTTGCCGCGATTCCCAGGGCTTTCATCTTCCGGTAAAGGTGGCTGCGCTCCAGGCCCAGCACCTCGGCAGTGCGGCTCACGTTGCCGTGATTCTGGTCGAGTGTCTTGAGGATGTAATCGCGCTCGTAGGCGTCGCGGGCCTGATGCAGCGTAGAGAACTCACTTTTGGGAGCGCGCCGGCTGCCCTCGCGGTAGACCAGCGGGGGCAGATGTTTGCTGTCGAAGCGGGTGGTCGTGGGGTTCATGATCACGATACGCTCGATCACATTGCGCAGTTCGCGCACGTTGCCCGGCCAGGAATAACGCATCAGGATGTCAATAGCGTCGTCGGTGATTTCCCGCGGGCGGCGCCCGTAGGTGGCTGCCAGTTCCTTTAGAAAATGCCGCGTGAACAGGGGAATATCTTCCTTGCGCTCGCGCAGGGGCGGAACGAAGAAGGGAATGACATTCAGCCGGTAGAACAGATCTTCCCGAAAGTTGCCGCGCGAGATCTCCTCTTCCAGATCTTTGTTGGTGGAAGCAATCACTCGCACGTCGACGGTAATGGTCTCATCGCTGCCTACGGGCGTAAAGCGCTGTTCCTCGAGCGTGCGCAGCACTTTCGACTGTGTCTTCAGGCTCATGTCGCCGACTTCATCAAGGAAAAGCGTTCCACCGTTTGCCCTCTGAAATTTGCCTTCTTTGTCGGAGGCCGCTCCGGGGAACGATCCCTTGCAGTGCCCGAACAGCTCGCTCTCGATTAGATCCTCTGGAATCGCGGCGCAATTGACTTCGACGAAAGTTTCGTCCTTGCGCAGGCTCTGGGCATGGATGGCGTGGGCCACGAGTTCTTTCCCAGTGCCGGATTCGCCGTAGATTAAGACGCGTCCGTTGGTCGGAGCCATGAGGCCGATCTGCTGGCGCAGAGCTTTCATCGGAATGCTGTCGCCCACGATGATGCTTTTCACCTGCAGTTGCTTCTTCAGGTCCACGTTCTCGCGGTGCAACTTCTTGGACTCGATGGCGTTCTTAACGAGGATCAGAGTCTTTTCGAGAGAGAGCGGCTTTTCCAGGAAGTCGTACGCGCCAAGTTTGGTCGCGCGCACTGCTGTCTCGATGGTTCCGTGGCCGGAGATCATGATGACTTCAGGAGGGTTGTCGAGCTCGCGAATCCTCTCCAGGGTTTCGAGGCCGTCGACGCGGGGCAGCCAGATATCGAGCAGCACCAGGTCAAACGCAGTCTTGCGCAGCAGGTCGAGGCAGGCCTCGCCGCTCTCCACAGAAGAGGCGGAATAGCCTTCGTCCGCCAGGATGCCGGCCAGCGAGTCGCGAATGCCGGCTTCGTCGTCAACGACAAGGATCTTATGCATGTTGAGCGGTCGCCGCTGTTGACGTGGGCTCGAGGACTACCGGAAGTTCAACGATGAAACGTGTGCCCACGGGACGATTCTCCTCTACCCGGATGGAGCCATGATGATCTTCCACGATACGGCTCACAATCGCCAAGCCCAGGCCGGTACCGCGCTTCTTGGTCGAGAAATAGGGCAGAAAGAGTTTTTCTTTGAGTTCGCGGGTCACGCCGTGACCTGTGTCGGCGACGACAATTTCTACCGCGTCGCGGCTCGCCACCAAGGCAGTCGTAATCTCAATCTCACGTACCACGGAATCCTGCGAGGCTTCGGCAGCATTGTCCACGAGATTGGCCACCGCGCGCTTGATCGCCTCGCTGTCAGCCATCACCTTGGGCAGATCGGAGGCGAGGGTCGTGTGCACGCCGATTCCATCGAGCCTGCCGTCGAACATGGAGAGCGCGTTCTCGATGACCTCGTTAATATCGGCGGGCTGCGGCTTGGCGACAGGGAAGCGGGCTAGGGTGGAGAATTCGTCCACCAAACGGCGAACTGTTTCTGCGGCCCCAGCAATCGTTTCGGCACAGGCGCGCACCACGTCGAGGGATGCAGGATCATCCGGTGTGGCACGGTCCAGATGGCGTTGAATGCGCTCCGCCGACAATGCAATGGGCGTGAGTGGGTTCTTGATCTCGTGCGCGACTCGCCGTGCCACTTCTCTCCATGCGGCCTGCTTCTGTGCTTTTAGCAGATCGGAGAGATCTTCGAACACTACGACATATCCAGAGCGGTCTCCCTGATGCCGCAACGTGGCGACGGTAACGGCGGCGTTCAACGACACCCGGGGTAATTGCATTTCCATCTGGCTGGTGGTCATGCCCATGCGGTCGGCGCGCCGGAGCAGCGGCTCGAAATCCTCCAGCACCTCGGCGGGGAAGACATCGCTTAGCGAAGCTCCTCGAAGAATCTGAGTCGCGCTCTCGTGTCCGGCGTCGGGATGGAACATGCGGAGCAAGGCCTGGTTGACGTGCGTAACGTGCCGGTCGGCATCGAGGGAGAGCACGCCCGTGGGAATACTCTCAAGGATGGTTTCCATTTGACGGCGGCGCTGATCGAGTTCAGCATTGGCCGCGCTCAGTTCGCGGCTGGAAGCATCAATCTGCCGCCTGCTGCTTTCCAAATCCTCGGCCATGCGGTTGAAGGACCGTACGAGATCGCCGATTTCGTCGGCGAAGCTAACGGGCACGCGGTAGTCCAAACGTCCGCGCGCAATTTCCTGCGTGGCCTCGGCCAAAGCTGAGAGTGGCCGTGTCACGATCTTCGAGAGGAACAACGCGAGCCAGGTCGTCACGAAGAGCACGATCATCGTGAGCAAGAGCAGCAGCCCCATGTACGTTCGGCGGACGAGTTTTCGCTCACGGGCGAGATCGTAGTAGCGCTGCTGGCTCGCCTCAACCTGATGGACCGTTTGTCCAAACTCGCTGGGAAGAGGAATCGCGACCAGAATCTGGCCACCACCGGAAACCGGAGCGCTGCCCAGGGTATAGTCCGTTTGCTGCCACGTGAATTGAGCAGGATGTCCCAGGGCGGCCTCGGTGAGCGGCAGCTTCGGCTTTAGGATCCCCCAAGGGGCAGGCGCATTGAAGCTGGCCTCTTCATTATCATCCACAACCGCCAGGGCAAATCCGCCTTGCAGGGTCACTTCGTGATGTTGAAACTCGCTCACCACCCCCGAAAATCCGTGGTTGGAAAAGCCATGCTCGAGTTCCGGAGATGTCGCAATCGCAGACGCTTCGGCACGAGCGTTCTGCATGGCGTAACTGGCAAGCAGCGTTGCCATCGCGTGCGTGTCGGCCCTCACTTCTTCGACCGGCGTTGAGAACCACTTGTCGATCGAGCGGTTCATCAACCCGTACGCAAACCAGTACATGACCATCACCGGCAGCGACGACAGCAGAAGCGCACCGGCCACCATGCGAGTACGAAACTTCGAGCCCAGCACTCCGAGACGGCGCTCGGCAAAGAGTTTGAGCAGATTGCGCAGCAGAACGAAGGTCAGCGCGACGAACAGCAGGAAGATCAGTGCTGAGAGAGCGGCGAAGACCACGATGTCCTGATTGTTTCCGGGACGCAGGAAAGTCAGATCAAAGGCAGTCTGCGAAACCAGAATGGCCAGCAATACAAAGACAGAAATCGCCAGCAGGATGATTACCTGCTTGCGGTGCGAAGTCTTTTGCGGCGGGATTGAGGCTGGTTGTGCCACGCGCATTCCGTACCCAAGCTCTCAGAGAGTCGGGATATGCAAGTCATTATAGATGCAGGGGCGCAGAGGTACGGTGCATGCGCGGCGAGCGACACCGTTCAGTTATCGGGCCGATGGCTGTGGCTTATTGCGGGCCGGTCCGTTTGGCGGAAACCTCTTCGAGTATGGCGTCATAAGCGGGCTTGGGCTTGTAGGTGCGATCAAAAGGAAGTGCCGCCCCGCGTGTGCCGTGGGAATGGGAGCCGATCCACGAGTACTTGTCGGTGAATCCCCAGGTTTGGATTGCAGTGCAGCCCGGATTTTGAAGGCACGCCCGCACTATGCGGCGATAGACCTCGGCCTGGCGAAGAAGATCGCTGCGTTGTGCCTGGCCACTTGAGTCTAGGGGGAGAGACACGTCGAGTTCCGTGATGTGAACTTGCAAACCCAACGAGGTGAGACGCGCGATATTGGCGGCGATCGGGGCGGTGTCGAGGTCAGGCTGCGAAACGTGCATCTGTAGGCCAACGCCGTCGATGGGGACGCCGCGATGTTTGAAATCCTTCACCATCGCATAGATCGCGTCGGACTTGCGATTCATCCCTTCGCCCTCTGCCTCGTTGTAGAAGAGCAGCGCCTGTGGGTCAGCCGCGCGCGCCCAGCGGAAAGCCTGCTCGATATATGCGGTGCCCTTGTCGGACAGGCCAATGCCGGGCTGGTTGTACCAGGGAGAATTTTTCACGTGCCCGTTCTCATCCAGAGCCTCGTTTACTACATCCCATGCGAAGACCTGGCCCGCATAGTGTTTCACGACGGTCGTGATGTGTTCTTGCAGCAACTGGGATAGCTGAGTTGGAGTGAAGTGACCCTGCGTCAGCCAGTCGGGATTGTTGTGATCCCAAACCAGACAGTGCCCGCGAACTTTCATGCGGTGAGCCAGCGCGAACTGTACGACTTGATCGCCTTCACGAAAGTCGAACGCGCCAGCAGTGTGCCTCACGGTCCACCACTTCATCGCATCCTCTGGCTCGACCATGTTGAACTCGTGAGACAGGGTTGTCGAGTAGGCGGCTTCGGAAAACAGGGAAGGACGAACTGCGGCGCCAACGAGGATGTTTCGGCCGAGCGCCGCTTCGCGAAGCGTCTGCGGATTCGCGTTCCCCAAAACCGCCGTGGCCAGCAGACATTGGACAAGGCGGTTACGGAGGAAGAATTTCATTGCCGACTCAAGCCTTGGCTGCGACAGCCTGCGTTGCGGTGGGCCGGGTGAGGCGACTGCTGAACTCGGCGGTCAGATCTTTCCCACCCTGAAAATTCGTCACCAGCGATTGTATGGTGAAAATCGGGCCCCACGGAATTCCCCACCAGCCTGCAACCAAGCTGAGCAGGGTCCAGGGCAATCCCTTCGAAACCGCGCTTTCTCCTGCACGCAGAAAGTAAGCGTCAGAGGACCGGCGGAAGGTTATCACTAGAATCGAAATGCAGTATTGGTAGCAGATCAGCTTTGCCCCGCGTTGAATCTCAAATTGCATCTGATCAGGCGACATTCCCTCGATGCCGACAATTTTCATGATCCGTCTCCTTGGGGGATGCGTAATTGTAGGCTTCCCAAAGAGCCCGATAAAGCAGTCGAAAGTGTACGTCCTTCTATCCCGGCACCTAGCTGCTGCACATGCTTTTCATGGTGCCGGCAGGAATGGCCGCAGTGGACATTCTTCGCACGCAGCTTTGGTTTTTCTGCAATAGTTTTTTCCAACACCCACAATGAGCCCGTGCATCTCGTTGTAGACCTGAGCTAGCGGCATACGAGCCGCTGTGCTCATTGCTGAGGGTGGATGTGCAGCGCCGTGAATGGCGGATGCAAGCTGAGCCGCTACCTTCGCGGGCTGCTTATGAGCCACTGGCGCCAGCGCCTGCTCGAACAGCGCCCGAATTTCCTCGTAATCCGCCTTCGCCGGCAGAATACTGTGCCGATCCAGGATGCGACGCGTGTAGGCGTCCACAACGAAGACGGGATGATTCCCCGCGTAGAGCAGGATCGAGTCTGCGGTTTCGGGGCCGACACCGTTCAGGCTGAGCAGTTCCTCGCGAAGCTGGCTGGTCGGTCGCGAGAACAAATGATCCAGCGAGCCGCCATATGTCGTGTCGAGGAAGGAAACGAACGTTTTGAGCCGCTTCGCTTTCTGGCGGAAGTATCCTGAAGGGCGAATCAGGTGTTCGAGTCGGGCTTGCGAGACGCTGCGGATGCCTTCCACGCTGAGAACGTTCGCGGCACGCAGGTTCGCAAGCGCAAGTTCCACATTATTCCACGCGGTATTCTGGGTCAGGTACGCTCCGGCGATCACTTCAAAGCGTGTTTCCGCCGGCCACCAGTGTTGTGCGCCCCAAGCACGATAAAGGGCGCGATAGTACTGACGCACTTCCTGCTCTTTCTCTTTGTGGGCCCGTGACAAGTTTTGCAATTCCTTGCCCCGAGTTTACTCGAGCTTGCCCTTCCGATGGTTACGTGCCTCGCAAAGGAGGCACCGGGGCTTACCGAAGTGCATGTACCTGAGCTGACAAATTGCCCGGCAAACGCGCGGAAAGTTGCATTTGGCGTGGAGTTCCGCGCAAATGATGCTGCTCGGCTGAATTTCTCCGTAGTGGTTCAAGTACCAAAGTAAGTGGTGCAGTAACCCGCTTGGGTTGACAATTTGTGTCAACGCGAATGAGCTGCGTCTCTCCCAATGATGGGCGGCCGTTTGCGCTATGCCCGCACGAGTGCGCGGCGTCGTTCCACCTACGTGGATAGGAGATCTGCTTATGTCTCAACGGCTGGGTGACCTTCTCGTCAAAGAGAAGATTATTACCCCAGAGCAGTTGGAACAAGCGAATAAGACGCAGAAGGAGCAGAGCTGTCGCCTGGGCTCTGCGCTGGTGAAGCTCGGCTTCCTCACGGATGAGGATGTCACCAATTTCCTTTCCCGCCAGTA
Source organism: Acidobacteriaceae bacterium (assembly GCA_003134655.1). GTDB lineage: Bacteria > Acidobacteriota > Terriglobia > Terriglobales > Acidobacteriaceae > Sulfotelmatobacter. The sequence goes on along the minus strand of PLBY01000042.1, from coordinate 60,395 downwards.
TGGCGTTCCTGCCATCAATCTTTCGTATTTTGAAATTGATCCTGCGGTCGTCAAGCTGATTCCGTTCGAGACCGCCAAGCGCTACCAGATTCTTCCGCTGAGCCGCGTGGGTGCATCGCTAACCATCGCGATGGTAGATCCCACGAACGTGTTCGCGATGGACGATATCAAGTTCATGACCGGCTTCAACATCGAGCCGGTGGTTGCTTCGGAGAGCTCCATCCTGTCAGGGATTGAAAAGGCTTACGGCTCCACCAAGGAAGAAGATCTCAAGACGGTCATGGAGTCGATGTCGGAAATGGGTGACAGTGACGTCGAACTCCAGTCCGAAGAGCAGCAGATGGAGCTGGCCGAACTGGAAAAAGCGGCCGATGAAGCTCCGGTCGTCAAGCTGGTCAACGTTGTCCTGGGCGACGCGGTGAAGCGCGGAGCCAGCGACATTCACATTGAGCCCTACGAAAAAGAATTCCGCGTCCGCTTCCGTATTGACGGCGTGTTGCAGTCGATCATGTCTCCGCCGCTGAAGTTGAAGGACGCGATCACGTCCCGCCTGAAGATCATGTCGAAGCTCGACATCAGCGAAAAGCGTCTGCCGCAGGACGGTCGCATCATGCTGAAGATGAACGTCGGCGGCCGCAAGAAGCAGCTCGACTTCCGCGTCAGCACGCTGCCCACCTTGTGGGGCGAGAAGATCGTTCTCCGGTTGCTCGACAAAGAGAACCTGCGTCTCGACATGACCAAACTCGGCTTCGAGCCCGAGTCGCTGGTGAAATTCGAAAAAGCAATTTTGAAGCCGTACGGCATGGTGCTGGTCACGGGACCGACGGGATCGGGCAAAACCAATACCCTGTACTCCGCGATTTCGCGCCTGAACCAGCCTGACACCAACATCATGACCGCCGAAGATCCGGTCGAGTTCCAGTTGGGCGGCGTCAACCAGGTGCAGATGAAGGAGCAGATTGGATTAAACTTTGCCGCTGCTCTGCGATCCTTCTTACGACAAGATCCCAACATCATTCTGGTCGGCGAAATCCGAGACTTTGAAACAGCTGAAATTGCCATCAAGGCTGCCCTCACGGGCCACCTTGTGCTCTCTACGCTGCACACCAACGGTGCACCGGAAACGATCACGCGACTGATGAACATGGGTATTGAACCGTTCCTGGTGGCGACATCAGTCCACCTCATCTGCGCACAGCGTCTCGTCCGGCGTATCTGCAAGGACTGCATCGAGCCCATCGACGTTCCGCCACAGACACTGGTGGACGCAGGATTTACTCCTGAGGAATCGAAGACAGTGAAGATCCAGAAGGGCAAGGGCTGCGGAGTGTGTAACAACACCGGATACAAAGGCCGCTGCGGTCTGTACGAAGTCATGGAAGTCGACGACGAGATGCGCGAACTGGTTCTGGTCGGCGCCTCGGCGCTGGAGTTGAAAAAGAAAGCCATCGAGCGCGGCATGATCACGCTGCGCCGGAGTGGACTCATCAAAGTTATGGCGGGAATGACCACGCTTGAGGAAGTGGCCCGCGAAACGATTCATTGATTCGGAACTGGTAACTGAAAGGGAAGGAATTTCCTATGGGTTTGTCGTTAAGCGATCTGCTCAAGAGAATGCTGGAGATGAACGGCAGCGACTTGCACATCACCACCAACTCGCCGCCCCAGATTCGTGTGCACGGCCACCTTGTGCCGCTCGATCTGCCGCAGATGACTCCGGCCGAGACCAAGCAGCTGGCCTATAGCGTCATGACCGATTCCCAGAAGCACCGCTTTGAAGAAAGCCTTGAACTGGACTTTTCTTTCGGTTTGAAGGGATTGGCCCGCTTCCGCGCCAACGTCTTTAACCAACGCGGCGCCACTGCCGCAGTCTTCCGTTTGATTCCGTTCGAGATCAAATCGTTCAACCAACTCGGCCTGGCGCCCGTCGTCAGCAAGATGTGCGACAAGCCCCGAGGCCTGGTGCTGGTCACGGGTCCAACAGGGTCGGGCAAGTCGACTACGCTGGCGGCCATGATCGACAAGATCAACAGCGAGCGCCACGACCACATTCTTACGATCGAGGATCCGATCGAGTTCGTACACATGAACAAGAACTGCCTGGTTAACCAGCGCGAACTGCACGCCGACACCAAGAGCTTCAGCGACGCCTTGCGCGCCGCGCTTCGTGAAGATCCTGACGTCGTGCTGATCGGCGAAATGCGTGATCTGGAAACCATCGAGTCGGCGCTGCGTATCGCCGAAACCGGCCACTTGACCTTTGGCACGCTGCACACTAACTCAGCGACGTCGACCATCAACCGTATCATCGACGTCTTCCCGGCTCACCAGCAGCCGCAGATTCGCGCTCAGCTGTCGCTGGTTCTGGAAGGCATCATGTGCCAAAGCCTTCTGCCCCGCATCGACGGCAAGGGCCGCGCCATGATCATGGAAATCCTGGTGCCCAACGCGGCCGTGCGCAACCTGATCCGCGAAGACAAAATTCACCAGATCTATTCGTCGATGCAGTCCGGACAGGAAAAGTTCGGAATGCAGACGTTCAACCAGTCGCTGGCCACCGCGTATTTCCAAAAACAGATCACTCTGGAAACCGCGATGGCGCGTTCCAGCAACACGGACGAGTTGCAGGAAATGATCAACCGCGGCGCCGGCCTGGTAAACCGCCCGACCGCTGCGGGATCAACCCTGGCCCGAGGAGCAGCTCCATCCAAGCACTAGCGCGGTTGGGGCAGAAACATTTTGCAGCGAAACCGTATTTCGTAACCGGTATCTCAGTGAGGAGAAGCTAAAACATGCCAGTCTTTACATTTTCAGGCAAGGACGCATCCGGACAGAAGGTTTCCGGTGAGCGAATGGCGGCCAACAAGGCGTCGTTGGCGCAAGCGCTGCGCCGCGAGCGCATCACGCCCGGCGCGATTCGCGAAAAAGGCAAAGAATTCTCCATGCCCACGTTCGGCTCGAGCAAGGTCAAGACCAAGGACATCGCGATCTTCTTTCGCCAGTTCTCGGTCATGATCGATGCCGGCTTGCCGCTGGTGCAGTGTCTGGAAATCCTGGCGGCCAACCAGGAAAACCAGTCATTCCAGAAGGTTCTGACCGGCGTCCGGACCACGGTGGAAGGTGGCGCCACGCTCGCGAACGCCATGCGCCAGTATCCCGTGGTCTTCGACGACCTTACCACCAACATGATCGAGGCCGGTGAAACCGGCGGTATTCTCGACATCATTCTGCAGCGCCTTGCGACCTACGTCGAAAAGGCTGTGCGTTTGAAGTCGGCGGTGAAGTCGGCATTGATTTACCCGGTCGCCGTCGTTGGCATGGCAGGGTTGATCGTCGGCGCGCTGCTTAAGTGGGTGGTGCCGATTTTCGCGAATCTGTTCGCGGGACTGGGCGTTGCCCTGCCTCTTCCCACGCGCATCGTCATGGGGTTAAGCGCGTTCATCAACACTTTCTGGTGGATGTTCCTAGTGGGCGGCTTCGGTCTCTTCTTCGGGATCAAGCAGATCCGCAAGCATCCCCGCGGCCGTTACTACTTCGATAAGACGCTGCTCTTCATCCCTATAATCGGGGGCCTGTTGCGCAAGATTGCAGTCGGCCGCTTCACCCGTACGCTGGGAACTTTGATTACTTCCGGCGTGCCGATTCTTGAAGGCCTGGGCATTACGGCCAGGACCTCGGGCAACGCCGTGCTGGAAGAGGCACTGATGAAGGTGCGCAAGGCCATCGAAGAAGGCCGCACCATCGTCGATCCACTGCGCGAATGCGGCGTGTTTCCCAACATGGTGACGCAGATGATCGGCGTGGGCGAAGCCACCGGCGCCATGGACTCGATGCTGCAGAAGATTGCCGACTTCTACGAAGAAGAAGTCGACGCGGCCACCAAAGACATGCTGGCCATGCTGGAACCGATCATCATCGCCATCTTGGGCGTGAGCGTCGGCGGAATCGTCATCTCGCTCTATATGCCGCTGTTCGCCATGATCGCCAAGTTGGCTGGATAAAAGCAGGTTTCAAGGTGACAAGGTTTCAAAGTTTCAAGGAGCAATCCTTCGGGACTTTGAAACCTTGAAACTCTGAAACCTTGAAACTTTGGAACCCTCGGTCTTCATAATGCAATCGACGTTTGATGAGCGCAATTGGCTGATATGGCTGGTCCGGGCCCGCATTTTCATTCTGACCCTCCTGCTAGCCATTGAATTGGCGGTCGCCCAGTTCAGCCCGGGCCCGGTGCCCATGCGGCTCTTCATCACGACCATCTTGTTGTGGTACAGCCTCTCCCTCTTCTACGTGCTGCTGCTCTCATTCTGGCAGGAGCACCGGCTGCAGGCATCGCTGCAGGTCGTGACCGATCTGATCATGGTCAGCCTCGTGGTCCACGAGACGGGAGGATGGGACAGTTCCCTGAATTTCCTCTACCCCCTGGTCATCATCGTGGCCAGCGTGCTGCTGCCCCGCGTATGGGCGCAGCTCGTCGCGGCTCTGGCTTTCATCCTTTACGGAACGGTGCTGGAACTGAACTATTATGCTGTGGTTCCTTCCTACTGCACCACCCATCCCGGCACGAAGGCGCTGCAGGCCATTATCTTCGTCAATCTCTTTGCCTTCCTGGCGGTGGCTTATCTGGCCGGACTGCTCACCTCGAAACTGCGGCAGGTGGGCGTACAGCTGAAGGACACCAGCGGCGCGCTGGAAAGCCTGCAGGCGCTGCACGAAAACATCATCCACTCCATCAGCAGCGGCCTTATCACCACCGGTCTCGACGGGCGCATCACGCTGGTCAACGCCGCGGCCCAACGCTTGCTGGAGCGTAGTCCAGCAGAACTGTTGGGTGCGCCGGTTCATGAGCTGTTTCTGGATCCCTTGCCCACCGTGGAATCGCCGCAGGCGCATGGGGAAGTCCGCTTCGAGCCACCCACGAAATTCCGCAAGACGGTTCGCGTCCGGGCGGCAGCCTTGACTGTGCCCGAGCGCGGAGACCTGGGCTACGTGTATGTTCTCGACGATCTCACCGAGATTCGCCGCCTGGAACGTGAAGTTCGCATGCAGGACAAGTTGGCCGCTGTCGGCCGGCTGGCTGCGGCCATCGCGCACGAAATCCGGAATCCGTTGACTTCGATTGCCGGCTCGGTCAGCATGCTGTCCGGCGTACCCGAGATGAACGAGGACCACCGCCGCCTGCTCGACATCGTGACCCGTGAGTCGCAGCGGTTGAACAGCATCATCACCGACTTCCTGGCCTACTCGCGCACCAAGCAATATCACTTCGACCGGGTCGACCTGATTCAGTCTGTGGAAGACACATTGACGCTCATGGATCACCGCATGACGGCGGAGAAAACTGGCATCACAATCGACCGCCGGTTCACGGTGCGTCAGGCGTGGGCTATTGCCGACGGCGACAAGCTGAAGCAGGTGTTTTGGAACCTCTGTGAGAACGCGGTGCGCGCCATGAAAAATGGTGGAACGCTCACCGCCGCGGTCGAGTCTCTGGGCGACGACTGGCAGGTCTCTTTCATTGACACGGGCACGGGCATGACGCCGCAGCAGATCGAAAAACTCTTCGAGCCCTTCCAGTCCAACTTCGAGGGCGGGACCGGACTCGGGCTGGCCATTGTCTACCAGATTGTGCAGGCGCATGAGGGCAAGGTTTGGGCGCGATCCAAGCCAGGGCAGGGAACCACACTCGTCCTGCGGTTGCGCCATCTCGATGCCGAGCGGGCGGCCTCCAGCGGAGAGAATTCTGATCGCCGGGCGGACCAATCTCGGGCGCTGGGAGCGGCGCGGCCCGCTGCGGTTGCTGCCGGAGGAGGTTTGCGTGGCTAATATTCTGGTCTGCGACGACGAACGGTCCATTTGCGAGATGCTCGACATCTCTCTGCGCCGCGAGGGACACCGGGTTGAGACCGTGCAAGCGGGCCAGACGGCAAAAAACAAAATCGACGGCGCGCTCTACGACGTCATCATCACCGACATCAAGATGCCGAACATCGACGGCATTGAAGTGTTGCGCCACGCGCACCGCGTTTCGCCCGACTCCGCCGTCATCCTGATCACTGCCGTTGACGACTACGAGGCTGCCGTGCAAGCAGTGAAAGCCGGAGGCGCCACCGATTACATTCGCAAGAGTCCCGGACTGGTCGATGAAATCAAGCTGGCCATCAACCGCGCGGTCGAGAAACTGAATCTGAGCAAGCAGAACTTCGCGCTGCGCCGCGACGCGGCCACCCGCAACTCGCTCGACAATATCATCGGCTCCAGCGGAGCCATGGAGAAGCTCAAGCAGACGGTTCGCACGGTTGCCTCCACCGCTAGCACGGTTTTGATCCACGGCGAGAGCGGCACTGGTAAGGAACTCGTGGCCCGCGCCGTGCACGTCTGTTCGCCGCGCGCAACCGACGCCTTTGTTTCCGTGAACTGCGGAGCTTTTCCGGAGACCCTGCTGGAGAGCGAACTCTTCGGCTACCTGAAGGGCGCCTTTACCGGAGCCAACCAGAACAAGCGCGGCCTGTTCGAAGTCGCAGACGGCGGCACCATCTTCCTCGACGAAATCAGCGAGATGACGATGGCCATGCAGGTGAAGCTGCTGCGCGTTCTGCAGGAGCGCACCGTGCGTCCCGTGGGCAGCGCCAGTGAGATTTCGATCGATGTGCGTGTGATCGCCGCTACCAACCGCGACCTCGACAAAGCCGTCGCCGAAAATGTGTTTCGAGAAGATCTTTACTACCGGTTGAACGTCATTCCGATCCGCGTGCCGCCCCTGCGCGAGCGCCGCGAAGATATTCCGCTGCTGGCCAATCATTTTCTGAAGAAGTATGCCAGCGCCGCCGGCCGCAGCATCCTGCGCGTGAATGCGCCGTCGCTCGATTCCCTGTGCGGCTACGAGTGGCCGGGCAACGTCCGCCAGTTGGAAAACACTGTCGAACGCGCTGTTGCGCTCGAGACCACCGAGGAGTTGCACGTCGAGCTTCCCGCCGAGCGCCCAAAAGCGCGTGCTGCCGCAGCCTCTGGCGATGGCGGAACTCTACCGGAAGTCGGTTCAGCTGTGACTCTTCCCGAAGGGATCGGCATGGAAACCTACGTGGCGGGCATCGAGCGCTCACTGCTTCAGACTGCGCTCAACCAGAGCGGTGGCGTGCAAACCAAAGCCGCCGACGTGCTCGGCATCTCCTACCGATCCTTCCGGCATTTAATGAAGAAGTACGGATTGTAAACAAGCTCTTAGCCTTTAGCTTTCGGGAACACACCCTCATGCCGAGAGCCTTAAGAGCTAAGAGCCGCCTTTCTTCAACTGCTGCTTCCAGCCCAGCACCCGCGCCTTGGCGCCTTCCGCTTCCGCCTCAGGGATCATCCCTTTCCTTTGATACAGCACCGATAGGCTGGTATGCGCCAGCACGTCATGGGGATCGAGTTCCGCCAGACGCTGCGCCACGGCAATGGCCTCATCGTAGCGCTGCAAGTCCTGGAGAACGCGCGCCAAGCCATGCATGGCTTCGGTAAACGTCGGATCCGCACCCAAAGACTCCTGATACGCCGCGACGGCCTGCTCAAGATGCCCCTCGGCCATCAGATCGAGCGCGGCGTAGTAGTGATCCTCGGCCTTTTGGCGGGCGTTAGCGTCAGGCATGCGGGAAAAATTCCAGGCAGAGACTGGATTCTAACACGCGCTGCGATTTGCTTCTCACTGCGCACGATCTCTACCACGAAGGACACGAAGGTTCACGAGGTTCTTGTTGTGCGTTTTCCTTCGTGATCCTTCGTGCCCTTCGTGGTTCATGGTTTTTCTCCCCGCGTGCCCCATTTGATCTTGCAGGTATGATGGCTGCATGCGCTACAAACTGCGCTTTCTGTGGAATGCCACCAAGGGCCATCGCCTGGCTCCGTGGCGGAGTCCCTACCTGCTGTGGCGGATTGAGACGTATACCGGCGTGAAGATGACCCAGATCGGCTTCCTGGAATTCTGGGAGTTCATGTGGCGCGAGCGGCGCGACCTATGGCGCTTTCTGAAGTGGACGGGCGAAATGGAGCGCTGGGTCCATCCCAAACCGAAGAGTTCTTAGATTTACGGTAGCGCCGCCGTCCCGGCGGCTGTCGTGGCGGCGTCTCGCCGCCGCAGCGCGGGCGGGACGCCCCCGCGACAGCCGGCAAGGTGCCGACGCTACTAAACTACGCTCCTTTGCCCGCCGCTGCCGCTTCACCCAGGAAGATGGTGACCTCGCTGCCCTTGCCGGCGCCCGTGATCTGCGCTGCCGCCGCGCGGTTGGCCACGATCTCGAGATAGCCCATGCTCCCAATAATGCCGAATACTTCTCCAGGCGTCCCCTCCGCGTAAGCCTTGCGGATGTCCGTGATCTCCCGGCTACCCACCACCACCTTGAATTTCGCGGATGCTGCAAACAGGGCGGGAGCGTCTTGCGGCGTCACATTGGTGATCAGGTTGCCGAAGCGGTCGACTTTCAGCACCACCGCGCGCATGCGGCCTTCGCCGGTCGCCTTGGGCCGGGGCGCGGCAAAGCGCACGTAATCTTCGATCTCGTCTCCGAACTTGTGCGAATCAACCTGCTTGGCCAGATAGGCTGCCACCGGAGCAAAGATGTCGCGCGCGTGAAATGTATTGCTCACCGGCATTCGGAAGTAGTGCTCGGAGGTGATGTGCCGCACGTGAATGCGTTCTTCCTTGGCATAGACCATCGAGAGCACGCCATTATCGGGCGCGACGAAGTGATATCCGTCGCTCGAGGCCAGAATCGGACGCCGCGTCGTGCCCACGCCCGGGTCGACGACCACCAGGTGGATCGTTCCGTTCGGGAAGTAGGAATACGACTGGGAAATCGCCAGCGCGCCATCGAGCACATCGAAGGCCTGCACGGCGTGAGAAATGTCGACGATTGCGGCTTCAGGCACGATGTCGAGAATGACTCCCTTTATCGCGCCCACAAAATGATCGTTGGTTCCAAAATCGGTGGTCAAAGTAATGATCGGACGATGTGCCAACATTCCCTCGCTGGAAGACAAAATTCTCGGTACAGCGAAGTTAATTTGCGGGGAACCTGCGCGTCAAGGCACGGTGGTAATAGGAAGCTTCCTACTCGTACCTTAGCGCTTCAATCGGATTCAGCCGCGATGCCTTCAGGGCAGGGAAGAATCCGGACACAATTCCCACCAGCGACAGAATCGTGAACGAGATGATCATCACGCCCATCGACGCGTGCAGGAAGATTGCGCCCTCGTGGTCGGCGGTCTTGTAGAACTCGTCGTACAGCGGCATGGGAGGGATCGCCCATGTTAAGAACTCAGCGACCGCCATTCCGATGACTCCGCCTACGAACGTGAGCACCAGGGCCTCCAGCAGAAACTGCACCAGAATGTGCCGCGGCCGCGCGCCAATGGCCTTGCGCAGCCCGATCTCGCGAGTCCGCTCGGTGACCGAAACCAGCATGATGTTCATCACGCCGATGCCGCCCACCGCCAGCGTGCAGACGCCGATCAGCCCGAGTACAGCCTGCAAGCCGAGCGAGAAGCCGTTGATCATGGCGCGGTCTTCAATCGTGTCCCACTCCGGCGTGGCCTTGTCGTCCTTGGGATCGAAGTGGTGCCGCCTTGCGATCACCTCGCGCACCGCCATGAGCGCCTTTTTGTTGAGTTCGGGTGCGGTGGGCTGGATGATGATCTCGTCCGGGTCCCGAACGTTCTTAAGATCGCGCATCAGAGCGAAGGGGATGAAGCCGTTCTCATTGTCCGGACCCTGATACATCGAGTCCTGAATCTTGTTGCGCATGGTGCCGATGACTTCGAAATCGAGCCCGCCAATTTCGACGTGTTGTCCCACGCCCGGCGCTCCCTGGAACACTTTCTTGGCAGCGTTATAACCCAGAATCACCACGCGGCGATGGTCGGCGAAGTCCGTCTCGTTGAAGTAACGACCATCCGCCAGTTCGATCTTGCGCATCTGCCCGTATGGCATGTCCACGCCCCGGACCTGAATGGAAACCACGCGCGTGCCGATCTTGAATCCGAAGTCGCGGTCGATCTCTCCGCTCACGGCCCGCACGATGGGGACCTCGTCGCGTATGGCTTCCACATCTTCCAGTTCGTACTTCACCGCCTTGCCCGCCCGCTGGCCGCCGGCCTGCATGCTGGTCTGCCCCGGCCAAATGACGATGACATTGTTGCCCATGTTCAGAAACGCGTGCAGAACGCATCCGCCCAGGCCTTGGCCATACGCTAGCAGCAACACGACGGAAACCAGGCCCCATCCGATGCCCAGCATCGTGAGCGCCGAACGCATGCGATCGCGCATCAGCGACTGCCAGCCTTGCGAAATGAGTTCTTTCAGTACATGGGCTTCGAAATTACTTTTCCGGCTTTCACCACGGAGGCACGGAGTCACAGAGAAAACAAGGGATTCAGAGATTCTCCGTGTCTCTGTGCTCCGTGGTGACAGGCCCCCTACTGAATATGTATGTCGCCCGAACCCGTGCGCACGCGTAGCAGCGGACCTCCGCCGTGCACCTTGCCGCGAATCTGCTTGTGCGTATCTCCCACGCGTCCCTGCACGGTCATTTCGATGGGCTCCCCCACGTCAACAGTGCCGGAGCTTGTCGAAATGTCCGCGTCGAAGGCGGCATTCGCGGGCACACGAACATGTACGTTGCCCGAGCCGGTATGAATCTCCCACGAGCCGGTCTGTGTACCCTCGGCAGTGACATCGCCGCTGCCCGTCTCGCCGTGGAATTCACCCTGCACGCCGCGCGCCGTGATGTTTCCCGACCCGGTGTGCAGGTCGATGTTGCCCGAAGCTACTTCTTCAATCTCGACGTCACCGCTGCCCGTGCCACCCTTCACTGCGCCGGAAACATGGCGTGCCCGGATGTTGCCTGAGCCCGTCTGCAGTTGAAGCTCGCCCGTCAGGTTCGCCAGCTTCACGTCGCCCGACCCGGTTTGCGTGTCGACGTTGCCGTGCGTGCCTTCAATAATCTGGTCGCCCGAGCCGCTGCGCGTGCGAATGGTCGTGTCCGCGGGCACGCTGATCTCATAGTCCACGGAAATGTTTCGCATGTTCACGTACTCAATGTGAATACGGTTGCCGTCTTGCCGGATCGGAGGGTGCTGCTCGATCTCGTGGACGTCCGCCTCGCGGCCGCCCATCAGCCAGTGGTCGCCCACGTGAATCTTGCCACGAATGAAGACGGATCCCCCCGAACCGGCGCGCACGGTAACGTCGCCCGAACGCGTGAGAACTTCAAGATCGACGGGGCCGCTCACCTGCAGCGTCCTCTCGAACTGGCCCTGGAGGCTCGAAGCAAAAACAGTTGTAGAGGCAAACAGCACGACCAGCGCGATCGTAAACGATGCCAACACAGATCGGCCGGACACGGAAAAGGAGGGGAGAATGCGGTGGTTATTCATAGCGTAGTGACTCCACAGGTGTCATATCCGCGGCGCGCTGGGCGGGATACATGCCCGCGGTCACGGTGATCAACGAAAGTGTCAGAATCGAAGCAACAATCGAAATCCATGAAACGATGGGGTGCGGAACGAAGTCGGGCAAGGGAAGCGCTTCCATTGCCGTGCAAATCCCGATTCCGACGGACAGCCCCAGAATGCCGCTGCCCACGGTCAACATCGCGGACTCGGCAAAGAATTGCCGCAGGATGTCGCGCTTAGTTGCGCCCATCGCCTTGCGCGTGCCAATTTCGCGGGTGCGCTCGGTGACCGAGACGAGTATGATGTTCATCACGCCGATCCCCCCGAGGCACAGCGTCACAATCGCCACGCAGCCGAAGAAGATGGTCACCACTCCAAATATCTTGTCGAGCATCTTGGCGCCGTCCATCGTGTCCCAGACAAACAGTGCGTCTTTGTCGATGGCGTCGAAGTGGTGCACCCGCGCCAGCGCGCTCCGCACCTGCAGGACCGCCGCTTCATGTTCTTCGGGATCTCCTACTTCGAAGACGATGTCGTCCAGATACCCGCGGGTGATCCCGGCACCAGGCTTGGTCGGTGGAGGAAAATCGCGTGAAATCGCCGAGTACGGGGCGAACAAGTAGTCGTTGTCCGGCCCGCTGTAATTCGAGTTCTGCTTTTTCTCCTGCAGAACTCCAATCACCAAGTACGGAACGCTTTGCACCAGCACACTGGTGCCGATGGCGGGCTGGCCGGGAAACAGTTGCCGGTAGGCCTTCGACCCCAACACCAGCACGCGCCGGCCCTCACGCTCGTCGTCCTCTGAAATAAGCCGCCCTTCGGAAATCTGCAGCGACCGAAAGTCCTGGTACGACGGCCACATGCCAACCACGCCGCGGTTGGCTAGGTTATACTGGCTGACTTCTGGGATCGTGCGCCGCAGTTCCGGGCTGACGTTCTTCACCAGATAGCATTCGTCGCGAATCAAGTCGGCATCGTCGACGCTGAGGTGAATCTCTCTGCCCGCTGCGCGACCGCCCACCTGCGAACTGGTGCGTCCGCCCCACATGATGACCAGGTCTTTGCCCAGGCTCTGCATGTGCTTTTTCTGATCGACACTGAAGCCTCGTCCCAGTCCCACCAGGATGATCACTGACGCGATCCCCCACACGATGCCAAACATCGTGAGGAAGGTCCGCATCTTGTGGGCCCTGAAGGTGGCGAGTGCCTGGCGCAGGATTTCGGAGAGAGTCATAACGGTCCTAAAAGGCGTCCGGCTTCCGGCTCTCGGCTTCCGGTATACGGATAAGCGCTTCGAACCGGAAGCCGGATGCCGGAAGCCGGACGCACCTGCTTACTGCAGTACGACCTGATCGCCTTCCTTCAGACCGCTCAGCACTTCGGTCTTCGCGCCGTTCGAGATCCCGATGTTGACGGCAACTTTGTTCTTGCCCTCTTTACCTTTGGGATCCGGCACTTCCACCGAGGCTTTCTTATCCTTGTCGTACAGGATTGCGCCTTCGGGAATCTGCAGCACGGCCTTGTGTTCTTCCAGGATGATTTCCGCGTTGGCGGTCATCTCGGCTTTGAGTTCGCCGCCCGGATTCTGAATCGACACGCGCACTTCAAACGTGGTGACGTTATCTTTCTCGACGCCCATCGGAGAAATCTTCGTCACTTTGCCGTCGAAGGTCTTGTCCTTAAACGACTCAACTTTGATTCGCGCGCGCTGTCCGAGATATACCTTGCCGATATCGCTCTCGTCGACCTTTCCCTTCACATACACTTCGCTGGTGTCGCCCAGCGTCATGACGAGCGTGGCCGATGAACCCAATACCAGAATCGAACTCACCGCGTCGCCCATCTGCACATCGCGCGAGAGCACAATGCCGTCGATTGGCGAGATGATGTCGGTATAGCTCAGCTGTTCTTCGAGTTGCTTCAGGTTGGCCTGGTCCTGTGCCACGTTGGCCTGAGCCTGTGCAATCTTGGCCTTGAGCACGGTGACCTGCGCCTTCGAAACGTTCTGCTTGTTCAGGGCCATCTCATAGTTTTTTTGCGCGTCGTCGAGAGCGGAAGCGGACACCACGCCATCCTTCGCCATTCCGACTGCCCTGTCATAAGCGCGCTTCAACAGCGGCACATCTGGACCTTCCGCGTCGACCTTGGCGCGTTCGAAGTCGGCCTGCGAACTCTTCAAGTTCGCCTCGGCGGCGTCCAGCGCCGCGCGCGACTGTTCTACCTGCGCCTCGATCTCGATCTTGTCGAGCTGCGCCAGGAGTTGGCCCTTTTTAACGCGGTCGCCGTAATCGACCATGAGCTTCTTTACAATGCCGCTGGCCTTGGACTTCACTTCGACCTTCGTGATGGGCGTGACCTTGCCGGTCGCCACCACGCTCTTGGCCAAGTCGCCCTTTTCCACCTTGGCGAGTTTCGAGGGATCAATCTTGGTTCCACCGCGCGTCGCCGCGAAGACTCCACCCGCGATCAGCAGGACAATGACAGCCACCACGCTGCCCCAGATAATCAGTTTGCGACGCTTCTTCTTACCATTTCCGTTACCGTTCACAACGCCTCCTGTAGATACCGCCAAGTGGAGATTGGGAGCCATTCTGCTGCCCTCACTCCCTAGTACGCGGCCCAACTTGCTTTTGTTCCTGCAAAACTATGATTTCCGAACTGAATTCAAGAAAGACCGCCGGACCTGCTAACCCATCTGCCGCCTGCCAGTTAGACCCGTGACTCTTTAAAAGGATAGCGGATAATCGGCTGGAATTTTGTGACTTCGCTCACCCATATTAGGGCCATGTGGGGACAGCCGCCTTCGGCTATCCGTCGAACGCTTCTCGACTGGTTTTAAAGCCCGTACGACGACTGAGAACCCTCGGGCCTTCGGCCCGAGGACAGCCGAAGGCGGCTGTCCCCACATTCTTAATCCCGCGAGCCGCCAACCTACAACTGGTTTCAAATGTTAGAATTACCCTTCCATGATCGCCTTTGTGCTGCTCCGGGTCTTTCTGATCCTTCTCCTAGTGGCGGCCAATGCCTTCTTCGCGGCAGCCGAATTCTCCCTGGTGAGCGTGCGGGATACCCGCATCCAGCAGCTCATTTCAGCCGGGCGAATCGGCGCGCGCATCGTGCAGCGGCTCCACGGTCACCTCGACGAGGTCGTGAACGGCGTTCAGTTGGGCATCACCATCGTAAGCCTTACCCTCGGCTGGATCGGCGAGCCCATGGTCGCCCGCCTGGTGGAAGGCATGCAGTTCGTCCATGAAGTGCCGCATGCTGCCGTATACGCGCACACCATCGCCATCGCCATCGCATTCACCCTGATCACCTACATGCACGTGATCCTTGGCGAACTGGTGCCGAAGACCCTGGCCCTGCAACGCGCCGAGCAAGTTGCCCTCGCTGTGGCCGCGCCCATGGAGGCGTTCCTCACCCTCACGCGCCCGGTTTTATTCTTTATGCGCCGCTCCGGCGGCTTGGTTCTGAGGATGTTTGGTGCGCAGCCCGCCCGCCGCGGGGGCGCTGTCCACTCGCCCGACGAACTCAAACTGATCGTCACCGCCAGCCGCCAGTTTGGTCAGATCCCCGAGTTCCAGGAAGAAATGATCCACAGCGCCATCGAACTCGACAGCATCACGGTTCGGGAAGTAATGGTGGCGCGGCCTGATATTTTTTCGTTGCCTTCTGACCTCCAGCTCGACGAAGCTCTGGCTCGCGTCGTCGAAGGCCAACACTCGCGCGTCCCAGTCTACGATCCGCAGCGCGGTCCCGAGCATATTGTGGGCGTGCTTTACTACAAAGACCTCATGCGCTGGATGCGGCTGCGCCTCAGCAACCTGGGCCAATCGACGTCGACGCGCATCTCGCGCATGCAGATAGGCCAGATCATGCACGACGTACTGGTTGTTCCCGAAACCAAGGTTCTGGCGGAACTGTTGGCCGAGTTCAAAGACCGCCGTCGCCATCTCGCGGTGGTCGTCGACGAATTCGGATCGACCGCCGGCGTAATCACGGTCGAGGACATCCTCGAGCAGTTGGTTGGCAACATTGAAGATGAATTCGATGTGTCGCCCAGCGAGCCGGCGCTGGAAGATGAATCGGTGCTGGTGCTCGAAGGTTCGGTCAACATCCGTGATCTCGAAACAGAGTACGGCCTGACCTTGCCGCGAGATGCAGGCTTTGAAACCCTGGCGGGATTCATCCTGGCTCGACTGCAGAGGATCCCGGCCCTTCGCGACTCTTTCGAATACGAAGGCCGCCGCTACACGGTGGAAGAGCTGGAGGGCCACCGCATCGCGAGAGCGAGAATCGAAAAGACTGCCAAAGCAGAAGGCGAAGCCGAGGCGGCCAAGGGTGTAGGGAACTGAGCATATGCGGAACCTGTGGATGCACCTGAGAACTTGTCATCCTGAGCGGAGCACGTCGACGAGCAAAGCGAGTCGACGTGCGCAGTCGAAGGATCCCGACTCAGCCGTTGCCTGTTGCGTCGGGATAAAGGCATTTCACCCGCCCTCCCCTCGCGGAGCCTGCTGACAACTGATGCTCTCCCGCCTCCTCCAACGCGTCCTCTACACACTGCCCGTAATTTGGCTGGTCGTAAGCCTAGTCTTCCTGCTAATCCACCTCGTCCCCGGAGACCCCATCGCACAGATGCTCGGCGAAGGCGCCCCAGCCTCGGACATCGCCGCCACACGCCACGCCTATGGCCTCGACGCCCCGCTCAGCGAGCAATACTTCCACTACTGGAAAGGCGTGCTACACGGCGACCTGGGGCGTTCCATCCGCTACAACCAAACTGTCACGAAGCTGATCGCACAGCGCTATCCTTACACGCTGCGCCTAACATTGGCGTCATTATTCGTCGCGATCGTTCTCTCCGTCCCCGCCGGAGTCCGCTCCGCCCGCCGTCGCAACCGCTGGGACGACCGCCTGCTCTCTGTCGTCAGCCTCTTCGGCCTATCATTCCCCAACTTCGCGCTCGGGCCCATCCTGATCTTGTTCTTCGCCATCAAACTCGGATGGCTCCCCGTTTCCGGCGCGGGCTCCTTCGCTAACCTCGTGCTGCCCGCGCTCACGATGGGCAGCGCTCTCGCCGCCATCCTCACCCGCATGGTCCGCACCTCCATGCTCGAAGAACTCAGCCAGGACTACATCCGCACGGCCCGCGCCAAAGGCTTGCCCGAGCGCACCGTCGTCTATCGACACGCCCTACGCAACGCCATGATCCCCGTTCTGACGGTGCTGGGACTGCAGTTCGGCGCATTACTGGCGGGCGCTATCGTGACCGAAAAGATTTTCTCCTGGCCCGGCATCGGACGCCTCACCGTCGACGCCATCTCCAGCCGCGACTATTTCCTGGTGCAGGGCTGCATCCTCGCGATTGGTTTGACGTACGTCGGAGTGAACTTCCTGACGGATGTGCTGTACTCAGTGGCGAACCCAAGGATCCGACAATGATCTGAGATTTAGCAGTTTTTTCCGGTATTCCGGAGGAAAATGCATCTTTGCCTGACCTTATGCGAGTGCCCGCTGGCAAGTTGATTCAGCCGCCAATTGCTCTATCTCCGATCCCGTTCCAAGCCTCGCTACCACTTCCCATCGACGGTCTATTCGCCTAAAGAATGTGACATCATTTGTTTCGTTTTCCGATGTCCGGCCAACGATCCACAGCCCTCCAGGTTTGACACTCTGGAAGGCTGCACTCGCGCCTTCAACGAGTTTCTCGCGCGGAAAATAGGCTTTGTTCAGGATATTCATCGTCCGTAGTACATCCACATCCGCAGAGGGGTCGAAGATGGAACGCGTGCAGATGTGGAACCGCGAATCCCTTTTGCAAAGAGCGTCCGCCTCGGGATGAATGCACGATATCCGGTCCATTTGATATCCGCTGCATCGCTGCGGCAAGCCCGATTGCTGAAAGGATTTCTTTGCCCGTGCCGCGATCAGGCGCCGCAAAGGGCATCGATATGGTTGAAGGGAACTCAGACAGACCACTAGTGGAGGACAAATGTATTGCAGAAGTTCTCCGTTGGGCTCGATGATGTACGCCCTTCCCCTCGAGAGAGAAATCTTAAGCACGTACAGCAGCCTGTCGGACGCCTCCAGCGTCGCATGTGGAAATGCCCGGAACAAGGGCTCCGCCAGTTCCGCCGAGGTCAAGCAGTTTGAGGCAGCGCGATCTTGCACGCGTAACTCCGCGTCCCAGGAGTGCCACTGTTGAATGAGTTCCAGAGTTGTGGCGTCGACGTCCCGCATACGCCGCCGAAAAGTCCTTCGCGTGGTTCCATTGGAAGTGCGAAAGCTCAAACTGATTTCTTCAAAGCGGGATATTTCTTCTCGTGTCGGATTGTTGCCGATCTGCAGGAGGCCGTAGGAAATCGCGGAACCGTCCAGCCGCCGCCGGCTTCTCGCTCGAGCGTATTGGCCTTCCGTGGAGATCCCCAGCGCCAACATCACCTGTACCTCCCAGGTTCCGTTCTAAGAGAGGCCCACGTGCCCGACATCAACCTGCTCTGAATCTCCCGAACAATGCTCCGTTGCGCCACCACTTCGCCGTCGAGAGGGGGCCCTCATTTTACCTCAGATGACTTGAGATAGCGCACTTTTCCACTCGTGCCCTGTGCGGCTGCCTGCTCAGACTTTGGCTTTGAGTAGAGCGGGAAAGTGGATGTTTCAGTGGAAAAGAGTAGCAGTGGATGATTGAGTGGCTGTGTTCGTTGACCCAGCGGCTAGCGTAGCGTGACTCCTTCCGAGGATCTGAACGCTCAAAAGATGGTCGTGGCATTACTCACCGCAAAGAGCCCGCCTAGTGAGTCGGCGACTGCGTTCTCGCAGACACAACCTGAATCGTCTGCAGCCAAGTCTCGACCAGCCTCGGCCAGGACGTCACCGGAAGTTCCGTGCGCCTCAATCCGTAGCCGTGTCCACCGTTGGCGTAGAGGTGCATCTCCGCCGGGACCTTGGCGCTCTTTAGAGCGAGGAAGTAGACGGTGGAGTTTTCGACATGCACCGGATCGTCTTCCGCCTGAACCATAAAAGATGGCGGAGTCTGGCTGGTGACATGAATCTCGGCATTGGGCGCAAAGTTCTGTTCGGAGAGAGCCAGGTAGCCGGGATAAACGATCACGGCGAAATCGGGCCGGCAGCTGACTCTGTCCGCCTCGTCGATGGGATCGTAGAGACGCTGTTCGAAGTGCGTGCTGAGCGCTGCGGAAAGATGGGCTCCGGCAGAGAATCCGAGCGCCCCGATTCGCGTTGGATCGATGTGCCACTCCGCCGCGTGAGACCGCACGATCCCGAGCGCTCGCTGCGCATCCTGAAGGGCGGCCGGCGATTTGGGATAAGGCCCCGAATCAGGCACGCGGTATTTGACTAGAACGCAAGTGATGCCAGCAGAATTGAGCCAGTCGCAAACTTCCGTGCCTTCGAGATCCATGGCCAAAATGTGATAGCCGCCTCCCGGGAAGACGACAATCGCGGCGCCCGTATTCTTTTGCTTAGGCGCGTAAACCGTAAGTGAAGGCGTCGACACGTTCCCCAGGCGGATGACCGGCTTGCCGGCGATCAGATGATCTTTGGCGGTCGTGGTGTCGACCTCAGCAGCCGAATTCGTCACGGCACCAGGCGCACCGTGCGGCCAGAGATTTAAGCTCAGGTGACCGGGTGCGGGCTGCCATGCGGGCTTTTGCGCGAACAGGCTGACGGAGAGCACGCCAACTGCGGCGAGAGAAGAGAGACACTTTCGCATATGAGAGCCCTTGGACTGGAAGAGTTGATAAAAACGGAACGATGATCGCAGCCCATCGCATTTGGTGCAAGCACTCGTTATAAGATTGTGGCGAGCCTATTCATGTCCATCGCCGCGATTTCGTTCCGCCACCGAGTTGCCGGAAATGCACGCCACAATCCGCTGGCGGCGATAGGCGTGGTATTAGTGGTGATCTTCGTGATCTTTGCTCTTTTCGCACCGTGGATCGCCCCACAGGATCCCGCCTCGATCAATCTGCCCACTCGGCTGGACTCCCCATCATCTGCCCACTGGTTCGGTACCGATGAACTGGGCCGCGACATTCTTTCTCGCGTCATCCATGGCGCGCGCATCTCCATGCTGGTCGGCACCTGTGTCGTGCTCACTTCGCTCGCCCTCGGACTCATCATCGGTTCCATCGCCGGATACTATGGCGGAGGCATCGACCGCTTCGTCAACGTCGTCTTGATGAATGCGTTTCTCTCCTTTCCAGGAATTCTGCTCGCGATCGCATTCATCGCATTCCGCGGCCCTGGGATCTTCAATCTCGTGCTGGCACTGTCGCTCGGAGGATGGGTTGGCTACGCGCGCCTGGTCCGCGGACAAGTTCTTGCCGCTCGCGAACGCGAATTCGTCGAAGCGGCTCGTGCGCTCGGCGCCAGTGACCTGCGCATCATCGTTCGCCACATTCTGCCCAATATCATTCAGCCCGTGGTCGTACAGGCTGCGATCGGAATGGCTGGGGCGATTCTCGCGGAAGCCACTATGAGTTTTCTCGGACTCGGCGTTCCTCCGCCGACCGCCAGTTGGGGAGCTATGCTCAACGACGGCCGCGCCCACCTGTTCGACGCGCCGCATCTCGTCCTTTTTCCTGCTCTCGCCGTGATGCTGGCCGTGCTGAGTTTTAACTTCATTGGCGACGCACTGCGGGACTACCTCGATCCGCGCTCCCGCATCGAAGCCGGACTGTAGCGCTCAGTGCCTAGCTCTCGGAACAGCCCGTCCCGCACGGCGTTTGGACGATCCCTCGAAGAACTTCAGTAACCGATTCGCTCCATCCCGTCTGTAATCAACGAGCTAAAATCCGCGCAACATTTCTTGACACCGTGTGTTTCTTCTCCGTGTGGCCACAATCGCAGCAGACAGGAAAAACAAATCCACAGGGAGAGATCTTATGACGAGCCAGTTGAAGAATGCTTTGTTGGGCGCAGCACTTGTGATGTTGGCCATACCGGTGGTGGCCCAGAGCACCGCCACGCCTGATCCGGCACCAAAGAGCGAAGTCGGCAAGCGCCAGGAAAATCAGCAGGACCGCATCGCGCAAGGCGTGAAGAGCGGCCAGTTGACTGCCGGTGAAACCGCGCATCTGGAAAAGAACCAGGCGCGCATTAACAAAGAGGTCCGCAACGACCGCGCTGCCAATGGCGGCAAGCTGACCCCGCAGGAAAAGGCTCAGGTTAACCGCCAGCAGAACCGCCAGTCGCGCCAGATCTACCGCGACAAGCACAACGCCGCGAAGCAGTAACATCGTTTTCCACCACAGCGAAACGAAGAGAGAGGAGTCGCAACGCCTCCGGGCCAGCCGGGGGCGTTTTGCTTTTCTAGCCGTTCAATCCGACCTTATCCTGTAAGCCTTTGAAAACGCGCCAGATTCCATTCTTGACATACATCGCAAATTGCAATATAAATATTGCGTATTGAAATAGAGCGTCAAGGGCGTGACGGTGAAGCTGGGCGAAAAAATTCGGTACCTGCGCGAAGTCGAAGGCTCGTTGCGCGGTCTGGGGCGTCCCATGACACAGCTCGAACTGGTGCGTGCCATCCGCGAGGAGCTGGGCAAGGGCAATACCATCAGCCAGTCCTATCTCTCGCAGATCGAAAACGGAGCGCGCCCGCACATGACTCAGTCGTCGCGCGCGCTGCTGGCCAAGTTTTTCAAGGTGCATCCCGGCTTTCTCGTGGATGACCCCGACGGCTACCACGCGGAACTGACTTCGGACCTGCGCACCACGGAAGGTCAACTCGATGTCTGGCTGCTGCAAGGTTCGGAAAAATTCGCCAGCGACCCGGAAGTCAGCAACGTGCTGATCAAAGCGGCTCGCGAAAAAGACACGCGCCGTAGTTTTCTGCTGTTGGGCGCGATTCTCGACACGCCAGGACTGGCCGACCGCCTGCTCGAGGCGCTGCGGCCCGAGGTTGCGGCCGGCAATGGCAATCATCGCCGCACATCCCGTGGAGAGACGAATGTAGAAGGGAGGCGAATCCGATGACGTCGACAGGTTTCAGCTGGTCCGATTTCTATCTGATCTGTTTCGCGGTCGGCTTCTGCTTCAGTTTTTTTTCGTTTGTATTTGGAGGAGCACGCTTCGGGCGTTTGCATCTGCCGCACTTTCACGGACACGGTGTATCGCACTTGCCGGTAGGGCACGCGCCCATGGGGCACGCTCCAGTTGCGGGTGGACACGCACCGGCCTCAGCACACGGCCCGGCGGCGCCGCACGCTCCAGGCGCGCATCAGGCATCGCGCGGCAGCAGCGTTTCGCCGTTCAATCCTCCGTCGCTGGCCGCGTTTCTGGCCTGGTTTGGCGGCACGGGATATTTGCTGACGCGCTTCTCTTCGGTATGGGTTGGCTTGGGATTGCTGTTCTCGGTCGCTAGCGGATTAGTGGGGGGCGGAATCATTTTCCTATTCCTGAGCCGAGTGCTGATTTCAGACGAGGAAAACATGGATCCCGCGGACTACGAGATGGTTGGTGTGCTCGGCCGGCTGTCGGTTTCCATTCGCGAGGGTGGCACGGGCGAAATCATTTACTCGCAAGTCGGGACGCGCCGCGTCTGTGGCGCCCGCAGCGAAGACGGCAGTGCAATCGCCAAAGGGACCGAGGTGGTGGTCACGCGCTACGACAAGGGAATTGCGTACGTTCGCTTGTGGAGCGAAATGTCGGGTGAAGACGAAATGACCGCCGGCAATTCGCAAGAGCGTTGATTGCTGAACGAGCTTGGCGCTCGGAGAGTTTATGAACGGACTTTACTACAAGACGCTGGTCGCCCTGATGTGGGTGGCGCTGCCCATCACAGCGCTGAGCTACTGGCGCAACTGGGACAGGTTGCCGACGCGAATGGCGGTGCACTTCGACGCCAACTGGCAGCCCAATGGCTATACGTCCCGCGAAGGCGCCTTGGAACTGGGCCTGGGCATCATGGTTTTCATGCTGGTTGTGTCCACGGTCGGATTGTTGATCGCGCACGCCCTGAAGCCGGCGGCAGCGTGGCCGCTCCTTGTGCTCTTTTACGTGGTGATCGGTTTTGTGTGGTTCGGAAATCACTCGATCGTCGAGTGGAATCTGAACCCGCCGCCAGCCCATTCCGAGTTGATGGGCCCAAGCTCCCCAGCGGTACGTGACTCAAGCGGACCGAGGTTTCTAACACTGCATTCGTAACAGGAGGCGTTATGTTCAGTGGGATTTCAAACGTGGTGGAGATTTGGATCTTCGTCGGGCTCGGAGTGATGGTCATTCTTTTCCTGATGAGCGGAATGGCCAGGCTCTATCGCAAAGCGGGGCCGCACGAGGCACTCATTGTGTACGGCCTGGGCGGGACGCGCGTGGTGCAGGGCCACGGAACGCTGGTATTGCCCATGGTGCAGATTTGTCGCGACCTGTCTCTCGAACTCATGTCGTTCGATGTGGCGCCACAGCAGGATCTATATACCAAGCAAGGCGTCGCCGTGACGGTCGAAGCCGTGGCGCAGATCAAGGTGAAGTCCGATCGCGAGTCTGTGCTGACCGCGGCAGAACAGTTCCTCACCAAGTCCGATCAGGAGCGCGAAGGCCTGATCCGCCTCGTGATGGAAGGTCACCTGCGCGGCATCATCGGCCAACTCACCGTGGAAGAGATCGTGAAGCAGCCGGAAATGGTCTCCGACCGCATGCGTGGCACGTGCGCCGAAGACATGAACAAGATGGGGCTGGAAGTCATCTCGTTCACCATCAAGGAAGTTCGCGACAAGAACGAATACATCACCAACATGGGCAAGCCCGACGTCGCACGCATCAAGCGTGACGCCGATGTTGCGACGGCGGAAGCCGACCGCGATACGGCGATCAAGCGCGCCCTGGCGCAGCGGGAATCGGCTGTCGCCAAGGCGCAGGCCGATCAGGAGCGCGTGCTGGCCGAGACATTGTCGTTGGCCAAGCAGGCGGAATCACAGCGCGACCTGGAAATCAAAAAGGCGCAATACCTGGAAGTCACCAAACGCCAGCAGGCGCAGGCCGACAAGGCTTATGACATTCAGACCAACATCATGCAGCAGCAGGTCGTCGCCGAGCAGGTGAAAGTGCAACAGATCGAGAAAGAGCAACAGGTCAAAGTGCAGGAAGCGGAAATCAACCGCCGCGAAAAGGAACTGATCGCAACCGTGTTGAAGGGTGCGGAGATCGAGCGTCAGCGTATTGAGACTCTCGCCGCGGCCGAGAAGCAGCGCCTGATCGCCGAAGCCGAAGGCCACGCATCTTCGATCCGCGCGCAAGGCGAAGCCGAAGCCGAAATCATCTTCAAGAAAGGCGACGCCGAAGCCCGCGCGATGAACGTGAAAGCGGAAGCGTTCCAGGAGTACAACCAGGCGGCAGTCATCGACCGGCTGTTCGCCAGCATGCCTGAGATCGTGAAGGCCTTGGCCGCTCCGCTAGCCAACGTCGACAAGATCACCATCGTCTCCACTGGAAACGGCGACGGAGCGGGCATGAGCAAAGTCACCGGCGACATCACCAAGATGGCGGCGCAAGTGCCGGCGCTGTTTGAGACGCTCTCGGGTATGCCTCTCTCAGAGCTGATGAGCAAGATCCGGCTGATCGGCGACAAAGCACCGAAGCCGCCGGCTGGAGATTCGAAGAATTAGGGGTCTCAACCGCACGCTTGGGGCAGGCTCTTCGGAGCCTGCCCAGAGCGTAACTGAAGAGATCGCGTGACTTGTGCGAGGAATTGAGGAATACGTGACGAAACCGAAATATGCGGGATTAGGAATTGCCTTAGGAGCGGGGCTGGGAATCGCCCTTGGAGCTATCTCAGGACACCTTGCGGTCTGGTTGCCAGTCGGAGTCGCGATCGGCGCAGCCGTCGGAGCTGCGATCGGACGGCAGAAGTTGGAGTAGGACCATGAACAATGCGAAACATGCCGGATTGGGTATTGCGCTGGGAGCGGCGCTGGGTGCGGTGTTCGGTGTGCTGGCGGGAAACATGGGCGTCTGGCTGGTCATCGGAGTAGCGATCGGAGTTCTGATCGGTGCCTCGATCCGCAGAAAGTCCACCGACTGCCCACAGTGCGCGCAGATTCACCGCGCGCATGAATTACGGAGGCAGGTATGACGATAAACAGAAAGCTCGGAGCCGCAATTGTGCTGGTGACCGCGATCGGAGCAGCGATCGGCATGATCGTCGGTGTTCTCAGCATCACGACGGCGGTCGGAGCCGCCGTGATCGGAATCTTAATCGGCACTGCAGTGGCGCGGGGGATGTTCTCCACCGAGCCCAATGCGAGGAAGAAGATCGACCCAACTCGAAAGGGTTGGCTAAAAGCTAGAAGCTAGCATCTAGAAACTAAAAGGGGGTTCGATATGGCACTACTGGAGCGCGTTTCGACACTAGTCCGGGCCAACCTCAACGACCTGATCGACAAGGCCGAGGAGCCGGAAAAAATGATCAAGCAGGTCATCCTCGACATGCAGAACCAGCTTCTGCAGGTCAAAACGCAGGTGGCGATCGCCATCGCCGACCAGCACCTGCTCGAGAGCAAGCAGAAAGAAAATGAGAGCAAAGTGGCCGAATGGATGCGCAAGGCCGAACTCGCCGTCGACAAAAAAGAAGACGACCTGGCGCGCGCCTCATTGCTGCGAGTGGAGAGCTATCGCGAACTGTGCGAGAACTTCACGCAGCAAGTTTCGGACCAGAAGGCGCAGGTGGATAATCTGAAGTCCGCCTTGCGTCAACTGGAGCAGAAACTGACGGAAGCGCAGGCTAAGTCCGACGTGCTCATCGCGCAGCATCGCCGGGCCCGCGCTGTTGGCAAGGCCAGCGACGCGCGCCTGGCTTCAGGCGACGGCTCCAAGGCCGCAGCGTTCGACCGCATGAAGCGCAAAGTAGCGCACTCGGAGGCCGTCAGCCAGGCGAAGTCGGAAATCGCCGGCGACAACCTCGACGACCGCTTGGCCGCGCTCGAAAAGGAAGACCGCATCGAGCAGTTGCTGGCTGACTTGAAATCGAAACGCGGAGCGTAGCTCGTGTGGCGCGGGCACTTTTGCCCGCGACCGCTCCGATGATCAGGACCGGTTGCATGAGCCTTAGTGTGCATCGGTCTCAGTGTGTGGAGGCATCATGATTCGCCGTAGCTTGTCTACCGCAGCAGGTTCGTTGGCCCTGGCCGTAGGTATTGGCTTGCGACTCTGGCTGCACGGCAACATTGCGCACTTCGCCAGCGGCTTCTTGCTGGGTGTGTCCGTGGCCCTGTTGATCCTGGGACTAGCGCAGCCGTCGCGCCGTGCTTCCAGATAGCTCGAACGTGTTGCCACTGTTGTGTGAAAAACACAAGGAGCACTCCTATGAACGTGACCGTCGCACGAATCGCACCGAAGCTGGCCTCGATTCTTTTGTTCACACTGATGCTATGCGTCTCGGTGGCTTCCCAGACTTCGCAGAAGCCGGAACAGCTTGCTCAACAATCCTCGGAAGCATGGCTAGCCGTCGTCGACTCCGGCAAGTACGCACAGAGCTGGGATGAAACCGCGCAATCGTTCAAGGCGGTCGTCACCAAGGATCAGTGGCAGAGTGCGATGGACGCAAATCGCGCCCCCCAAGGGAAAGTCTTGTCGCGCAAGCTCAAGAGCGCGGCGTACGCCAAGAATCCGCCGAATGCGCCAGAGGGAGAATACGTTCAAATTCAGTACGAGACTGACTTCGAACACAAGCAAGCCGCGGTCGAGACCGTGGTCCCGACCTTGGACAAAGACGGGAAGTGGCGAGTCTCCGGATATTTCATCAAGTAGACGCTGTATGTGGCGCGGGCGCCCTCGCCTGCGCAGCACCAGTTCGCGCTGCCTGCCCGCACGCCGCTGGAAAGCTCTTTCGCTGTATCACTTACCGCTCATCTGCAATCTTTGCGTGTCATCTCGGGTTTGTGTCATAAGGACGAGAGCCAGCCGCATCCTGGCATCCTCCGCAAGCATGGCCGCATCCTCTTAAGATGCCGCTTCGGGTCCGCAAATTGGAGAGGAGCCATCACCATGAATAAAGCTGCTGTCGTAGCGTTGTTAGGGGTCACCCTCATCGTCTCCGGCTGTGGGTCGAATTCAAGTACTACGAATGCCAATATCAATGGCACGTGGTCCGCAGCGCTGTCGAGCTCGTCATCGGTCAACACATTCGCATTTATGACGCATTTGACCGTGAATGCCGACGGGTCTTTAGGGACGACCAGCTTCAACCTTACCTTGGACAATTCACCCTGCACATTCTCCAGTTCGACCGAGAGCGGCACACTCACGCTCACGGGGAATTTCAACGGCCAGGTATCAGGGAAATTTCACTATGTCGTGATGTCCACAGGCGTAGAGGTGAATACGCTTACCCTGGACGGCACAGTGAGCGGCGGGAAGATCACCGGCACATGGACCGTAACCGGAGCGACTGCAAACTGCACCGGCAACGGGACGTTTACAATGAATCCGGTGCCGCCCGTTTAGACAGCTTACGACGCGATAGTCGGCGGCTCAGGTCGCCGCCAAGCTGCGTGTAAACGGTGCCGCCCGCGGAGTTTCTTCCGGGGCAGCGTCCTTGCATCCATTGACGCATCTGCCCGCATCTCTCTATTCTGATACGGGACCCCATTTTCAAGGACGGTACATGAAGAAGCTTGCATTTCTGACGCTGCTGGCGCTGGCAATCGCGGTTAGCAGCTGCGGCACGAGCCCTAACACAAATCCTACTACCAGCACCTCTGCCACCGGATTTTGGGAAGCCCAACTGATTGGAGGTACGGGCGAGGCCAGCAAGCTGGGTTTCGTGACCGCCTTCAACGTCATCAACATTGGGCCGCTTGACATTACAAGCTTCAGCTTCTTCAATGCGGGGGCCTGCTTCGCCAATGGTGTCAAAGGCAGCACCGAAGCCGGAACTGCCTCGTTCACAACGAATATCGGAACGGGGCAAGTTACAGGTTCGCTGACCTATACCGTGACGTCTGCCATACCAGTGGGCAATGTCCTCACGCTGACAAGCAACGTGGATGGCCTTACCGGGACATCGAATGGAACCACGACGACGACAGGCACGTTGAGCAATGGCGTTGCCGTGGGGAACTGGACCCTAACTGGGAGTTCCGCTTGCACAGGTGGTCCCCCTTCGGTCGGCGGCACTTTCATCATGTGCCAGGGCAAAGCCACCTGCACGATTCCTTAGGATCCTGCTCGGTGAGGGTCTCAGGGCGAATCCTTCGCGCTCTTTCATTCCGTGCTCCGCCCTTCCTTCCTCTGACCTCGCTGCTATACAGTGAAAGCCATGAAGCGCTCTCTGCAACAGATCGCTGAGGCAGTCGGAGCCCGCCTGATTGGCGACGGCCACGCCGAAGTGGGTGCGGTGGCCGGCATGGAATCGGCCACCCCGCAGGATCTTGTTTTCGTGGAGGATGAGAAACACCTGGCTGCGGCTCTGCAGTCGCGGGCGGGTGCGATCATTGCCGGAGAGTTCGCCGCCTCTATCAGCGGCACGCGCCCGATTCTCGTCAGCGATCATCCCAAACTTGCGTTTGCCCGCGCTGCGCGCTTGTTACGCGATGGATCGGCGCTCGACGGTCCTCCGCGGCAGGTGAGCGTGCACTCGACCGCCGTTGTTCATTCTTCCGTGGTGCTCGCGCGCGGTGTTGCTGTGGAAGAACAGGCCGTGGTCTCCGAGCAGGTGATGATTGAGTCGAACACCCGAATCGGTGCGGGTTCGGTCATCGGAGCGGGTGTGAAAATTGGGCACGACTGCGAAATCTATCCCAACGTCACGATTTATCCGGGTACCATCCTGGGCCACCGAGTAATTGTCCATGCGGGCGCGGTCCTCGGCAGCGACGGCTTCGGGTATGTGCGTGACCGTAAGACCGGGCACTACGAGAAATTCCCGCAAGTCGGACGCCTCGTCATCGAAGACGACGTCGAGATCGGGGCGAATACGACGATCGATCGCGGGGCTCTCGATGAAACCCGGATCCGCCGCGGAACGAAAATCGACAATCTGGTCCACATCGGCCACAACTGTCAGATCGGCGAAGACGTTGTGATCGCCGCACAGACCGGCCTGTCGGGAAGCATTGTGATCGAGAATGGCGTGGTGCTCGGCGGTCAGGTCGGCATTGGTGAGCACGCGCGCATTGGAGAGGGCGTTATGCTCGGTGGCCAGGGCGGCGTTCTGCCGAACAAAGTTCTGCGGGGCAAGGGTGTGGCGTTCTGGGGAACGCCGGCGCAGCCGTTGCGGCAATATCTGAAGCAGTTGGCAACGCTGGCGCGGCTGGCGAAAAAGGACTAGGTGTGGCCATCGTCATCATCGGCGGGCATTCGCGCAGCGTGGGCAAGACCAGCGTGGTCGCGGGACTCATCACGGCTCTGCGCGACTTCGAATGGACCGCAGTGAAGATTACGCAATATGGTCATGGCATTTGCTCCGCGAACGGCGAAGCCTGCGATTGCGCGACTGCTGACCATTCCTGGGCGATTTCCGAAGAGCGCGACCGCTCCGGCGAATCGGATACATCAAGGTTTCTGGTGGCGGGTGCGGTGCAGGCATTATGGGCCCGGACCGAGCAAGGCCGTCTCGCAGAAGCGATGCCCACGCTGCGGCGTCGCCTGGAGGGCACGCGCAACGTGATCATTGAGTCAAACAGCGTGTTGAAGTTCCTGCGCCCGGACCTTTACCTGACCGTGCTCGATCCCTCGACCGAAGATTTCAAGAATTCCGCCCGGGAATTTCTGGACCGCGCCAGCGCAGTAATCCTGCACGAAGTGCCTGACGGCCCATCGTGGCAGGCGATTTCCCTGAAGCCGGTAGCCGAGCGCCCCATATTCCGCATCACGCCGCCGCCGTACGTCACTCCAGCGATTGCAGAGTTCGTCCGGTCAATCCTGACTGCGCGAAGCAGTGGAGTTTAAGTTCAGAAGATTCAAATGATCCATTTGCGCCCGAGACGACGCAGCAGCCTTTTTCGTTGAGTCGAGCGTAGGAAGATAGCTATCAGGAGCACCGGCAGGCTAAATGCTGCCATTATGAGAGCCGCGATGGCCAAGGTGTCTGACAGCATTTGGTTACATTGTACCGCTCGATTCGAAATGAGACACCTCCACAGAGGCTAAGAGCTAAGAGCCGCTTTTGTTATCCTTGCCCGTGCGCCAAATCCACCTCAGCGCTTGGTTCCTGGTCGTGCTCTCGGCCATTCTGCAGGTCATCATCTTTCCTCTTCCTGGCGTATACGTTTTGTCTTGGTTCGCCCTGGCTCCGCTGATTGTGGCTCTACTGCGCGCGCGTCCGGCGGGCGAACTCGAGATTGCTGGTTCCGTGAGACTGCGGCCAGTCACGCCCGGCCAGGGATTTCTTCTTGGCTACGCGTGCGGAATCCTCTGGTACGCGGGCACGTGCTACTGGATCTACGACACCATGCGCCAGTATGGCGGCCTGAGCGGCCCCGAGGCGCTGCTCGCTCTTTTTCTCTTCTGCTGCTATCTCGGCCTCTATCACGGCTTGTTCGGCCTGCTAGTCGGCCTGCTGGCGGGCTCAGGACGCGATTTCCGCCGTCCGCTGGTGATGGCTCCGTTTCTATGGGTCGCCGTGGAACTGGCACGCACGCGCATCACGGGCTTCCCATGGCTCCTGCTCGGGATTTCGCAGGTGGACAACGTCGCTCTCAGCCGCATCGCCGCATCGACGGGCGTCTACGGCATTTCATTTGAGATCCTGCTCGTGAATGTCGCGCTGGCCGCGGCATTCCTGGTTCCGCGGGAAAAGCGCGGCGCTCTGCTGGCAGCGGCTTTGGCTGCGGCAGCGGTTCTGCAGGCCGGGAGGCTGATCGAGGCTCCTCCCGCGAAGCCAGATCGCGCGGCGCTCCTCGTCCAGCAGAATATCTCGGTCTCAGCCGAATGGAGGTCCCCGGCGTCGCTGCAGCAGGCATTGAACGAACTGACGGAACTCACCGTGAAGTCAGCGGCCAGCAACTCGGCCGCGAGGCTGGATCTTGTCGTCTGGCCGGAGTCGCCCGCACCGTTCTTCACCAACGACCAGCGATTCCGTGACGCACTCAGCGAGATGGCTCGCACTACCAAGGCTTGGACGATAGCAGGGGCGATCGGAACGGCGTCAACGCGTGGGCAGACAGGCCCAGTGTTCAACTCTGCCGCCTGGGTCAGCCCCACGGGCGAGTGGATTGCGCGCTACGACAAAATCCATCTCGTGCCCTTCGGCGAGTTCCTCCCATTTCCGACCTTGTTTTCATTCGCAGGAGGCTTGACCCGGGAAGTCGGTGAGTTTCAGCGCGGCACCTCGCGCAGGCCGCTGGAAGGCGCAGAGCAGCACCCGGGCGTCTTTATCTGCTACGAATCCATTTTTCCAGATGAGGTCCGCCAGTTCGCCGATCAGGGCGCCGAAGTATTCGTGAACATTTCCAATGACGGATGGTACGGCGACAGCGGCGCCTACGCGCAGCACCTGAACCAGACTCGCATGCGCGCCATCGAAAACAACCGCTGGCTGCTGAGCGCTACCGACACGGGCGTCACGGCTTCGATCGATCCGTTAGGCCGAGTCGTTGCGAGAATCCCCAGAAAGGAGCGCACCGCTCTGATTGCGCCCTATGCCCTTACTTCCGATACCACGTTCTACACCCGCCACGGCGACTGGTTCGCGTACGCGTGTGCGATAATTTCAATTGGAGCGCTACTCACACGCTTCCTATCCCGTAAAAAGGCTGACGCGTCCTCATGAATCAAGAGCTTGTCCTGGAATACGAAAAACTCAGCAAGAAGGTCCACGAACTTCGGGAGTATCTTTGACGCGGAGAAGGTTCGTCCGCAATTAGCCGAAATTGAAGAGCAGTCCGCCGACCCCAATCTGTGGTCGAATCCGCAGCGATCCCAGCAGGTAATGCGCGAAAAGAAGCGGTTGGAGCATGTGCTCGAGACCGATGCCGACCTCGCGCGCCGCGGTGACGATATCGCCGCGTACTTCGACCTCGCCAAAGAAGGCGAGAATGTCGATGCCGACTTGCAGCGCGAAATTGGCGTGCTCCGTGACCTGCTCGACCGGCTTGAAACAGAGACTCTGCTCTCGGGCGAGAACGACGGACGCAACGCCATCGTGACGATTCATCCCGGAGCCGGCGGCACCGAGTCCCAGGACTGGGCCGACATGCTTTTGCGCATGTACTTGAGATGGGCCGAGCGGCGCGGGTTTGAGACCGTGCTCTACGACTACCAGCCCGGCGAAGAAGCGGGACTCAAGTCCGCGACCTTTGCGGTAAACGGCGAATATGCCTTCGGACTTCTGCAGGGTGAAATCGGCGTGCACCGCCTGGTGCGCATCTCTCCCTTCGATCAGGCCAAGCGGCGGCATACGTCCTTTGCCAGCGTTTACGTCTCCCCGGAGATCGACGAGAGCATTGAAATCGTCATCAAGCCGGAAGATATCCGCGTCGATACTTACCGCTCGAGCGGCAAGGGCGGGCAGCATGTGAACACCACGGACTCTGCCGTGCGGATCACGCACATTGCCACGGGTCTGGTCGCCAATTGCCAGAATGAACGCTCGCAGCACAAGAACAAAGAGCGCGCCATGAGCATGCTGCGTTCGAAGCTCTACGAATTCGAAATGGAGAAGAAGCGCGCGGCCACCAAGAAGATTGAAGACTCCAAGCTCGACATTGAATTCGGATCGCAGATCCGCTCCTACGTGCTGCAGCCGTACCGCATGATCAAAGACCACCGCACCAAGACCGAAGTCGGCGACGTCGACCGCGTTCTCGACGGCGATCTGCAGCCGTTTATTCGCGCGTATCTGCTAGCGAGGCGGGGAGAGAAGCAGTGAAGAAGGTCGTCAAGAAGAATCAACCACAGAGGACACAGAGGAAGATAAGCCTTGGCCCACGCTTCCTGCGGGCGTTCGAGTTCGCCGCCAAGAACCATAAGGGCCAAACCCGGAAAGCGTCTACTATCCCCTATATTGCTCACTTGATGGGCGTCGCATCCTTGGTGCTGGAAGCCGGAGGCGATGAAGATCTCGCTATCGCCGCCCTTCTGCACGATGTGGTTGAGGACTGCGGTGGCGCGCCCATGCTGAAGGAAGTCCGCCGCCGCTTCGGAGCGCGAGTGGCCAAGGTGGTTGAAGGCTGCACCGATGCCGACACCTTTCCCAAGCCCCCGTGGCAAGCGCGCAAGGAAAAATACATCCGCCACCTGAAGGCCGCGGATGCAGACACGAAGCTGGTTTCGGCAGCCGACAAGCTGAACAACGTCCGCTCCATTCTCAGCGACTACCGCGCCATCGGCGAATCTGTTTGGTCACGGTTCAACGGTGGACGCGAGGGCACTCTTTGGTACTATCGGACTTTGCGGGATGTATTTCTCCGGCACGAGCGGAATCGCATCACCCGAGAGTTGGAACTAGCCGTGCAGGAGCTTGACGCGCTCGCCGGGGGAGACCCGACTTCCAATGGCCGATGATCATCACCCGCCATCGAGGCATGATGCTATGCCGCGCATGATCGATCAAATCCGCGCTTCGAAGCTGCCCTCCAACATGATGCAGTTTGCCGCGCGTGGCGCCCTGCAGGTGCCGCCCGCTGAGAATATCGAGATCTTGGTCCATCTCGCCCGGCATAACCATGTGTTCGGTGATGTGGCTCGCCTGACTTTGGCCGGATGGGATGAAAAGGCGTCCTTGGCGGTGGCCAGCGATCCCAAGTCGCCGCGCGAAGTGCTCGATTACTTCATCTCGCCAGACAATCTGCGGCCAAAGTTGGTGCCCGTGCTTCTGGAGAACCCTGCGATCTCCGAAGGCCAACTGATTAAAATCGCGATCGGCGCCTCGCGGGAAACGATTCAGGCGATGATCAAGAGTCCGCGCGTAAAGTCGCTGAGCGGCGTGCTCAAGGGTCTCCAGGCTAACCCTTACCTGGAGAAGGGGCAAGCGGACGAACTGCGGACAGTGCTGTCCAGCGCTCGCCAGGTGTCCACCGTCGCCTCGGAGGATGCTGCACCGGCCGTTGAACATCCGGAGGCTTCCGCCGTGCCGAGCTCCTCGACCGGAGACGAGTGGGCGGACGACGAGGCCCTCAACGTCTATCTCAAGGAACACGAGCACGACATTGCTGCCGTGGGCGACAAGCCCTTCCAGGCAATCGGCGGGATCGTGGATTTCCTGGGCGAGGATCATCTTTCCGACACGCACGTCGCGGAAGCTCCTGCACCCACCGCGCCCGCTGGGCCGACCCCAGTCATCGCCCCAAGACCTGCCGTGGCACCCAAGAAGCCCGACGTTCTGCCCAAACGCGAGAACGCGCTGCAGAAGATCAGCCACCTCGACGTCAAAGGCCGTATCCAGTTGGCGTTGAAGGGCAACAAAGAGGAGCGCTCGCTGCTGATTCGCGACGGCACCAAGGTCGTGGCGCTGGCGGTTCTCGAGGCTCCCAAACTCTCCGACGGCGAAGTGGAAAAAATTGCCAGCCAGAAAAATGTGCTGGAAGCCGTGCTGCGACAGATTCCGCTGAAGCGCCGCTTCATGAAAAACTACAAGGTGGTGCGAAATCTGGTGGCGAACCCCCGCACACCGCTCGATCTGGGCCTGGGCTTGATGAAAAATTTGTTAATCGCGGATTTGAAAAACATCTCCGGCAACAAGGAAGTCTCCGAGACCATCCGCAATCTGGCGCTGAAAATGTACAAGCAGAAAGAAGACCAAGCCAACAAGAGGTAAAGGCGGGTCGACCCCTTCTCCATGACGCAGCCGGATCCCATCGCCGATCTCCTGCAGCGCGCCAAGACCATCGCCGTCGTCGGTCTGTCTTCGAATCCCTTGCGCCCCAGCCATGGCGTCACGGCTTACATGCAGAGCCACGGATATCGCATCATTCCCGTAAACCCGCGTATCGAGGAGTCCCTGGGCGAAAAGGCGTACGCGACTCTGAGTGACGTACCCGAGAAGATTGACATCGTGAATATTTTCCGCCGTTCGGAGTTTGTGGAAGTGATTGTCGACGAAGCCATCCGCCTGAAAGTTCCGGCCATCTGGATGCAGGAAGACGTGATCCACGAGAAGGCCGGAGAGAAGGCGCGCCAGGCGGGGATCTTCGTCGTGATGGACCGCTGCATCCTGAAAGAACACCGCGCGCGATTCCGGTGAGCCCCTAGCGCGCCTTAAGATTGCCTTTGCTACACCAGGAGACCACGTGGATCACGAAGCAACTTTGCAACCCACAGCACCCACTCCTCCCGCCGAACTAATATCCGGCTCTCAACCCTCGGCGTTCCGCAAGATCTTCGTGGGTAAAGACGGCCTTCGCGCGGGCTGGGGCTTGCTCATCTTTATCGCGCTCTTCGCTGCCCTTGCTTTCAGCGCAAACCGCATCAGCCACAAATTCTTCCCGTCTTCCGCACAAGGCCCGCAGCCGGGCTCGGAGATTTCTCCCGTTGCTGCGTGCATCGGCGAAGGGATCCCGTTCCTCATCATCCTCTTCGTTACGTGGATCATGTCGAAGATCGAGCGCCGGCCCAACTCCGTCTATGGTCTGGGCGGCAACCGCAAGCTGCCACACTTCCTCGCGGGACTTGTCTGGGGCGTAGTTTGCCTCTCCCTTCTGATCTTGATCCTGGTAAAGACCGGGTTCCTCGTCATCGACAGCCGCTTGCTCTTTGGCAGTGATGCGCTTCGCTACGGAGCCATCTGGCTGCTCGGCTTTCTCCTGGTCGGCTTGGTCGAGGAGTACCTCGTCCGCGGCTATCTTCAGTACACGCTCACACGAGGACTCGCCGGCATCTATGAGTGGGCCTTCAAAACCCGCCACAGCGCAGCCTTGGGCTTCTGGACCGCAGCTTTCATGTTCTCCATCCTCTTCGGACTCGGCCATAGCAACAACGAGGGCGAGTCTCCCATTGGGCTGCTCTCCGCCGGCCTCGCCGGCTTGCTCTTCTGCTTCAGTCTCTGGCGGACCGGTTCGCTTTGGTGGGCCATCGGCTTCCACACGTCATGGGACTGGGGCCAATCGTTCCTTTACGGCGTCGCCGACAGCGGAATGATGGCTCGACACCATCTTCTCGCCACCCATCCTGTCGGCAAACCTATCCTCAGCGGAGGAGCAACGGGGCCCGAAGGCAGCATCTTCATCATAGCCGTCCTGGCTCTAGGGGCCCTCATCATCGTCTTCACGTTGCCCCGCACTCAACATGGCAACACGCTGGAGCGCGCCACCTAATCAAGTCAGTCTATGAGGGGAATCCTGCGCAGGAAGTGCTGGCACGTCGGAATCCGGCGCGAGACGAACTAGCGTCCGACGCCCACAAATACCACGCTGGCATCGTCACGCAGACTGGAACCATTGACGAACGATCGGACGTTATCCACGATGCTCACGGCTGACGCTCCCGCCTTCACCGCGTGTTCCGCCAGACGGCAGAGCCCGTATTCCTCCGCGTTGGCATTTTCCGCTTCGGTAATGCCGTCGCTGTAAAAGACGAGCTTTGATCCCTCGGACAACGTGACCTGCGTTTCGGAATAATCCCCGCAACCGAGGCCCAAGGGCAGCCCGCGCTCCGTGTCGAGGAAGTGCTCGCCGTCTTTGTCGATGAATAGCGGGCGCAGATGTCCAGCGTTGGCAAACACCACAGTGCTCGACGCGGGGTCGAGTACGGCGTAGACCATCGTTACGAATTTCCCCGCCGGAAAATCATCCACCAGCAACTGGTTCA
The DNA here is from genome assembly GCA_003134655.1 of Acidobacteriaceae bacterium. Taxonomy (GTDB): domain Bacteria; phylum Acidobacteriota; class Terriglobia; order Terriglobales; family Acidobacteriaceae; genus Sulfotelmatobacter. The sequence continues at coordinate 24,263 of PLBY01000042.1, read as the reverse complement.
GCTTCGTCAGTACTTCTCCCGGTGTGCAGCAGGCCTCAGCCAGCGAGCGCAAGACGCCGCGCGTCGCAGACATCAGCAACGCTGCGGCGGTTCCTTTGCCAGAAACGTCAGCCAACACCAGGCCCCAGCGCCCATCAGGGAAGGCAATGAAGTCGTACCAGTCACCGCCCACAGCTCGCGCCGGCACGCTGAGCCCGGAAACCACAAACCCGGGAATGTATGGAGAACTCTTGGGCAACAGCGCCCGCTGAATGGTCCGCGCCTCCTCGGCCTCCCGGTCCATTGCCGCGCGTTCCGCGCGCTCCGATTGAAAGCGCCGTGCGTTGTGCACCGCGATCGCAACGTGGTCGCACAGGGCCTGCAAAATCCTCAACTGCTGGCGGGGAAAACCATCCACTTCGGGGTGCGAAGCCGTGAACACGCCCACGAGGTGCTCGCCCACGCGCAGCGGAATGGCTACTTCCGAGAGTGTTCCCGGCGCGCAAGCCATGTAGTACTGGTCAAGGCGAACATCGGGCGCGTACCGCGTCTGCCCGGTCGAAGCGACGTAGCCCACCATGCCCTCGCGGCCGATCTTCAGCCGATGCCCTTTGCTGTGTTCTTTGCATCCCCGCACGCCGGCCAGCACCATCTCACCGCGATCCTCGTCGTGCAGATAGACACCGGCTTCCAGGCATCCAAAGGACTCCGCGACTTCGTTTACCACGCTGTCAATCAGTTGATCGAGATCGAGAATCGACGTGATTCTCTGCGCGGCTTTTTGCACACGCTGCAGGTCGTCGACAAGATCGGAGGGTAAAGGACGGAGGTGGAGAATTTCGTTGCCGGCGGCACTGGGAAACGTTGCCATAGGAACCATCCCTCTTCCGGAAAATGGCTGAACCACACCCCTGCTGATGTCAAATCAGATGTCGAATAAAACCGTTACGATTCTTTCTTTAGCGGGGGCACGCTGCCCCCGCCTGCCCGCGAACGCTGCCGTTTGACCTCTTCCATACGCTCTCGAATGCGCTTTTCAATGCCCTCATTCGTGGGCCGGTAATAGACGCGGCCGCTCAGATTATCAGGCAGGCATTGCATGTCGGCCACCTTGCCTTCGAGGTCGTGCGCATACTGGTATCCGCGACCGTAGCCGAGACCCTTCATCAAACTGGTGGAAGCATTGCGCAGATGCAGAGGGACCGAATCAGCCGCAGTCTGCTCGACGTCCTGCTGAACTTCGCCGTAGGCGGTGTACAGAGCGTTCGACTTGGGTGCGACCGAGAGATACACGACAGCCTGCGCCAGCGCCAGATTGCCCTCCGGCATGCCGATAAAGTCGACTGCGTCGCGGGCCGCCATGCACAACGCGAGCGCATTCGGATCGGCGAGGCCAATGTCTTCCACCGCCATGCGAACCACGCGCCGCGCGACATATAACGGATCCTCTCCGGCTTCGAGCATGCGTCCCAGCCAGTACAGAGCGGCATCCGGATCGCTGTTACGCACTGACTTGTGCAGCGCGGAAATCAGGTTGTAGTGTTCTTCGCCGGTCTTGTCGTACAGCAGAATGCGTTTCTGCAGCACGTCGCGGACGATGTCGTCAGTGATTTCCAGTTCGCCCTTCGCGTTCTTCTGCGCCAGTCCGGCGGCCACCTCCAAAACGTTGTAGGCGCTGCGCGCATCGCCGCTGGTGTAGCTGGCGATCTTTCTCAGCACATCGTCTGAGGCGGTCAAATTCTTATCGCCGAGGCCGCGCTCGCGATCGGTGAGAGCGCGCCTGAGAAGATTCACGATCTGATCCTCGGTGAGCGGCTTCAGCACATAGACGCGGCAGCGCGAGAGCAATGCCGAATTGATCTCGAACGATGGATTCTCGGTCGTCGCCCCGATCAATCGGATGTTGCCTTTTTCCACGTGCGGAAGAAACGCGTCCTGTTGGGCCTTGTTGAAGCGGTGAATCTCATCGATGAACACAATCGTCCGCGTGCCATACTGCCGCGCGCGCTCGGCGTCCGCCATAACCTGCTTGATTTCCTTGATTCCCGCCAGCACAGCAGAAAACTCGATGAACTCTGCCTTGGTCATGTTTGCAATGATTTTCGCGAGAGTGGTCTTGCCCGTGCCCGGAGGCCCCCAGAAGATCAGAGACCCCGTATCGTCGCGGTCGACCTGTGTGCGCAGAGGCTTCCCGGGCCCGATCAGATGTTCCTGGCCGGCGTACTCGTCGAGCGTTCGCGGGCGCATCCGATCCGCTAGCGGACGAGTCGTATCCGCCGCGCTGCCTGCGTTCGGAACTGGCTGGAAGAGGTTCATGAAATCCGTGGTTACGCCGGAGACGCAGTTTCCAGCTTAGCTCATTGAGAGGTTCGGGGCGACAAGGGCTCAAAAGCCCCGTCGGTCAGTCGTTCATTGTCCCTAAGTCGTTGAGCCTTCGTGGAAGTGATTAATAATTCGTAAAAAAGCGCTACAAGGCGCAGGGTGCGATTTTTTTCGGGCGGATGAGGTAACCCTTGCCCCAGATAAAGATCCTCGCCCCCAGGGCCGTTTCCGCCTCGGGAAAGGGCATTGTGGGCGACAATCCGGACGCCCAAACGCCAGTTCGAGTCACGCTTGTTATTCGTACGTGCAAATACGTAATACTAAATTGTACGTATAATCTCCTACTGCGCCACTGCATTCGTCGCATCCACGAACTGCAGTTCCGGCGCCGCGGGCAACGCCCCGATCTCCGCCGCGTACTGATAAAACAAACGCAAGCCCTCCAGGCACCCCGGATCGAGCTGGTAGTGAATATTCTGGGTCAGATAGCTCTTCACGTCGGACTCAGCTACATCCAGCCGCGGCGCCCATTCACGAGCGATCTGATTCAGGTTGGCAGCCTCCAGACCGTGATCGCGCGACTTCTGAAACACGGCGGGCAGATCAACAGCCGGAGCCGCCTCGCGCAACGCATCGCCGCGAACCGCCCAGAAGGCAAAGACAAAGGGCTTGCCGGTATGGCGAATCCATTCCTCCGCCAGGTCGATCGTGTGGTAGCGCTTGCGCTCAATCTTCAGAGCCGGGTCCCCGATGAGCAGTCCCGCATCATGATCCGCCAGCATCGCGTCGACATCCGGCGCCATCGCCGTATATGTCCTGCCCCCGCCTAGCCACTTCTCAAAGAGAACTTTCGTCAGCGCCACCGACGTCATCGAAGAAGTATCCAGCGCCACGGTGCGAACCTGGTCGATCGGAACTTTGCTGGCCAGCAGAATCGAGCGCACCGCCCGCCGCGAAGCAATCGCGACCTCCGGCAGCACCTGCAATCCTGGAATCTCCGCGTACGCAGCGGCCGGAATGATGCCGATGTCAGCCGTTCCCTCGGCCAAGGCGCGGGCGCAAGCCGAAGGCAGCGTGTAGGAAATGTCGAACTCGCGACCGGCGTCTCCGTGCTCGAAATCCCACATTAAGGGAGCGGTATTCAGGTAAGAAATGGCGGAAATACGTAAACGTCGCATTTTCCACAATTTTAACAAACCCATTGTGACATGTGACCTTGACGCCCGCTCTCGGCCCTGATTCTAATTAGGGTCCGCTCGGAGTCTAATTTGTCGCACGCCGCAGTATTCCCCGCAGCGACCCATCTTCTGGAGTGGCTGGCCATCTCGCTGACCCCCGGCCTCGGGCCGACGAAATCGCGCAAGCTGGTTGAGCATTTCGGTTCTCCGGATGCCGTCTTCCGCGCTTCGTTGACCGAGCTTGAGGCCACCGGCATTCAAGCCGTGTCTGCGCAGTCACTGGCCACAGGCAAGTCCGCGGAACTGGCGCGGGAAGAGATCTCACAGGCTGCCGCGGCGGACATCACGCTGCTCTCGATGGACGATCCGTCGTACCCGCAGCGCCTGAAAGAAATCTACGATCCGCCGCTGATCCTCCGCGTCCGCGGCAATCCCGAGGTGCTTACCAGGCCCGGCATCGCCATGGTCGGAACGCGGCATCCCACGCCCTATGGCTCCGGCATGGCCGAGCGTCTGGCATGCGACCTTGCCGCGCAAGGTCTGGTCATTATTAGTGGTATGGCGCGCGGCGTTGACACCGCCAGCCACCGCGGCGCGATCTCCGCCAAAGGCAAGACGGTTGCGGTGTTTGGCACGGGCGTCGACGTCATCTATCCCAAAGAAAACTCGCGACTGTCGGAGCAGATTCTGGCGTTTGGCGGTGCCCTGATCTCTGAATTTCCTTTGGGAACGTTTGCCGCGCCGCAAAACTTCCCCATTCGGAACCGGATCATCAGCGGTATGTCGGTCGGCGTGCTCGTCGTCGAAGCCGCAGAATATTCCGGCACGCGCATCACCGCTCGCTGCGCGCTCGAACAGAATCGTGACGTTTTCGCCGTGCCCGGGAACGTCACCAACAAGAATTCCTGGGGACCGAACACGCTCATCAAACAAGGCGCCAAGCTGGTCGCGACCTGGGAAGACGTGTGGGAAGATCTCCCGGCAGAAGTACGACTTGCATTGACTCCTCCCGCCTCGCCTGAATCCTCGGGCGCATCCTCCGCATCTCTATTCCCGGACGAAGGGCTCCCTCCTCACGAAAAGCGAATCCTGAGCCTGCTGAAAGCCGACGAAGCCACGCACATCGACGAAATTGTCGAAAAGCTGGAGAACCAATTGTCGTCTTCCGAAATCTTTGCCGCCCTGTTCGAACTGGAACTGGCCGGCAAAGTCAGGCAAATGCCGGGGAAGAATTTTGTGAAAAGCTTCTGAAAGCTGTCAGCTATCAGCCGTCAGCTCTCAGCTTTATACCGTGAAGGAGGTTGCGTGCAGGATTTCAGAAATCTTAAGGTTTGGGAAAAAGCGCATTCTCTGACTCTCGATGTCTATAAAGCCAGCAAATCATTCCCACGGGACGAGATGTATGGCATGACCAGCCATATGCGGAGAGCATCGGTATCGATCGGCGCAAACATCGCCGAGGGCGCCTGTAGAAGAGGCGATGCCGATTTTGCGCGCTTCCTCCAGATTGCCGTGGGTTCAGCCAGCGAATTGGAGTATCACCTGCTGCTGGCGCGTGACCTGGAGTTGCTCAAAGCCTCCGATTATCAGCGACTTTCGGACGAGGCTGTAGAGGTAAAGAGGATGCTTGCATCGCTCACGCAAAAGCTGAGAGCTGATAACTGATAGCTGACAGCTTCCGTCCAGTAACTTGTTGCTTTCCGCCCATTCGTGCTAGCTTCGAAACCGGACACTATGAAATTGAGGATCCATTGTCAAAAGGTTTAGTCATTGTCGAATCGCCGGCCAAGGCGAAGACCATCCAGAAATATCTGGGCAAGGGCTTCACCGTCGAAGCCTCGCTCGGCCACGTGAAAGATCTGCCCAAGAGCACTCTGGGCGTCGATATCACCAACGGCTTCGAGACGGATTACGTCGTCATCCCCGGCAAAGAGAAAGTTGTTGCCAAGCTGAAGAAGCTGGCGGCCTCGGCCGACTCCATCTATCTAGCGCCTGACCCGGACCGCGAAGGCGAGGCGATCGCCGCCCATCTGGCGTTCGAGCTCGGCGACAGCGGTAAGGGGAAGAAGAAAGCCAAGAAGCTGAAGAAGGGCGAGGAAGCACCTCCTCCGCGGATTCAGCGCGTCACCTTCAACGAAATCACCAAGCGCGCCGTGCAGGCCGCGTTTGAACACCCGCGCGCTATCGATCAGAACCTGGTCGACGCCCAGCAGGCCCGCCGTGTGCTCGACCGGCTCGTGGGATATCAAGTCTCCCCACTGCTTTGGGACAAAGTCCGCCGTGGTCTCTCGGCCGGCCGTGTGCAAACCGTTGCGCTGCGCCTGATTGTCGAACGCGAACGCGAGATCAAGGCGTTCCAAAAAGTCGAGTACTGGACCATCGACGCTCACCTCGCCGCGAGCAAGCCGCCCGCCTTCGATGCCCGCTTTGTGGGCAAGGGCGAAGAGAGGGTCGAAGTCACCAACGGTGAAGACGCCGAGAAGATTCGTGCTGCTCTGGAAACAGCCGACTGGGTCGTCCGATCGGTTGACAAGAAAGAGCGCCGCCGCAACGCCGCGCCACCTTTCACCACCAGCAAACTGCAACAGGACTCTTCCCGCAAGCTCCGCTTCAGCGTGAAACGCAGCATGATGATCGCGCAGCGCCTGTATGAAGGCGTGGAACTCGGTGAAGAAGGCCTCGTCGGTCTGATCACCTACATGCGTACTGACTCAACGCGCGTCGCGCCTGAGGCCATCCAGGAAGTCCGCGAATACGTTGGCAAGGAATATGGCCCGACCTACCTTCCCGAGACGCCCAACACATTCAAAGAGAAGAAGGACTCGCAGGGTGCTCACGAGGCGATCCGTCCGACTTCGGCGATGCGCCATCCCGACCAGCTCAAGCAGTACCTAAAAGAAGACGAGTTCAAGGTCTACAAGTTGATCTGGCAGCGCTTCGTCGCTTCGCAGATTAACCCGGCAGTCTTCGATCAGACCACGGTCGACATCGATGCTAAGAACAGCAACGAAGTCTTCTGGTTCCGCGTCACCGGATCGGTGCTCAAGTTCGACGGCTTCCTCCGCGTCTACGAAGAGTCGAAGGAAGGCAAGGACGAAGAAGACGAGGAACTGAAGCACAAACTGCCTGCGCTCGAAGCCGGGCAGAAACTCACGCTCAAGGAACTGAAGCCCGAGCAGCATTTCACCGAACCGCCTCCGCGCTACAACGAAGCGTCGCTGGTGAAAGAACTCGAAGAGCGTGGCATTGGCCGCCCTTCAACCTACGCCGCGATTCTCACGACCATCCAGGAGCGGCAGTATGTGCAGAAGGTCGGTGGAAAGTTCTCCCCGACCGAGATTGGCCTGGTCGTCACCGATCTGCTGGTGGAGAACTTCCGCGACATTTTCGACGTGCAATACACCGCGCACCTGGAAGAAGAACTCGACCAGATCGAAGAAGGCAAAGAGACGTGGCAGGACACTCTCGCCGATTTCTATAAGAAGTTCCTGAAAGATCTCAAATATGCCGAAAAGCATATGGAGAACATCAAGCGGATGGAGAAGCCCACAGACGAGAAGTGCGAACGCTGTGGCGCGCCGCTGGTCATCAAGTGGGGCAAGCACGGATCGTTCTACGCGTGCAGCACCTACGATAAAGAAGACAAGGACACCTGCACCTTCACTAAAGAAAACCCGATCAACCTGCCAGACCTCGATTCGGCCGATGTGCAGGAGACTACGCAGGAGGAATACTGCGAAAACTGCGGCCGCGTGATGGTGTTGAAGCGCGGGCGCTTCGGCCAGTTCATGGCCTGCACGGGATATCCCGACTGCAAGACCACGCGCCGTCTGGATCAGGGCAAGAAGGTGCCCGACATTCCGCTTGACGAGCTTTGCCCAAAGTGCGGACGCAATATGATGATCCGCCACGGGCGTTATGGCGAGTTCACCACCTGCAGCGGATACCCCGAGTGCAAGTACGTGAAGCAGAACTTCATCGGCGTAAAGTGTCCGGACTGCAAAGACGGCGATCTGGTCGAGAAGCGGGCGCGCAAGGGGAACACGTTCTACGGTTGCGGAAACTACCCCAACTGCAAGTTCACTTCGGCGCACAAGCCCATCGCGGAAAAATGTCCTGCGTGCGGCAGCGAATATCTGGTCGAGAAGAATCTGAAGGCCGGCCCGGTGATCGCGTGTCCGAACAAAGAGTGCGACTTCGAGCGGCCCGCACCGCAGCCGGATGCGGCGGCGACTTCGGCGTAGGGAATCAGCGAGAGTATTTTGATTCTCGGGCGCTCGTCAAATCGTCTAACTTTTCCACCAGCGTTTATCTAAACGGAGAGAATAATGGCTAAGAAACCCACCCTATCCGATGCCCACCTGATCCTGGAACTCTACGAGTTGCGCCGCGAGGCCGAAATGCGCAAGGCCCGCAACTGGTGGGGCGCCGAATTTTTTCCCCAGAGCGCGGACGACGTGATGAATGTCGCTTTTGCCATGGGAGCGCAGGAAAATAACTGGTTTCGCCAGGTAGCCGGCTATTGGAACATGGCGGCGTCGTTCGTCCTGCTGGGCGCCTTGAATGAGGAACTGTTCCTGCAACCGTCGGTGAGCGGCGAGATGTTCCTCATCTTCGCCAAGGTCCAGCCGTTCCTCAAGGAACTGCGCGAAAAAGTGGGCGACCCTCATTTCTTCCTCAACATCGAGAAGGTGATCACCCACACGAAGTGGGGCCGGGACCGCCTGCAATTCATGGTCAAGCGCGTGGAGATCATGCGCCAGAAACGCGCCGAGCGTAAGGCCAGCTAGGCTTCTCGTCCCTCGACTGCCGGGGCGTCGCGAGACTCATTTCCTGTGAGCACAATCACTTCCCGCGACGCCGCATCTGTTATCCTAGTCGGCTGTGCGGATGATCTGGTGGTTTCTGATACTGGGCGTGAGCACGCTGGTCGTAGTGTGCGTGGCCATCGCCCTGTATATGCGCCTGCGTCGGCATCTGCAGAAGGCACACGTCTCGCACGACGCTCCGCTAAGTGAAGTGGAACGCCCGCGCCAGCCCGAACAGCATTGAACGCGGAAGTTGGCTGCGATTGGAGGTCAAGTCATGGCAAAGTCAGCAATTCAAATTTTAAGCACTCCGCAAGAGCGGGCCCTTGAAGCCTCGCGCCAGGTTGCTCTAGTGGTAGGCGCGAGCCTGGTTATTGCTCTATGCGCCCACATCACAATTCCGTTGATGCCCCTTACGCCCGTTCCACTCACGGTGCAGAACATGGGCGTGCTTCTGGTCGGATTGATGCTGGGCAGTCGTCGCGGCTTTGCGGCGCTCGCTCTCTATTTGATGGAGGGCGCGGTCGGATTGCCGGTGTTCAGCACTAGTTCCGTGGGTCTGCACGGAATCGCGCAGATCCTTGGCCCGACAGGCGGTTTTCTGATGGCTTACCCCTTCGTCGCTTTCTTGGCCGGCTACATCTTCGAGCGCGGCACCAAGAGCTTCCTGCGCGCAGCCATCGCCGGGTTCCTCGCTGAAATATTGCTTTTCGCCGGAGGCCTGACCTGGCTCTACGTCTACACGCATTCGTTGGCGAAAGCAGCTTACCTCGGCCTTTACTGGTTCCTGGCCGCGGAAGTGATCAAAGTGATGTTGGCCGCTGGTATTGCCAATCGCTGGCGCCGTAACGCAGTCAAGCAGTAGATTCCTGGAGAAAAGATGACAGTAGTATCCGAAACAACCAAAGCGCCGGGTGTCGGTTCCGCTGGTGTCCGCGAGATTACCGTCGCCCACAGCCCGGATTCCGATGACGCCTTCATGTTCTACGGCCTGGCTACGAACAAGGTCCGCACTCCTGGCCTGCGCTTCACCCACACCCTTTGCGATATCGAAACGCTGAACCAGAAGGCGCGCGAGGGCGTGTATGACGTCAGCGCGATTTCGTTCCACGCCTATCCGTATGTGCAGGATAAGTACGCACTGATGACCTGCGGCGGCAGCGTGGGCGAGGGTTACGGGCCGATGATAGTTTCGCCGCGCCCTTTCACCGCCGCCGAAATCAAGAGCAAGCGCATCGCTGTTCCGGGCACGCTCACCACGGCCTTTCTGGCGTTGCAGTTGTTCGCTCCCGGCATCGAAACCGAAGTCGTTCCGTTCGACCAGATCATCCCGCAGGTGCTCGAAGGCAAGTACGAAGCGGGCCTGATCATTCACGAAGGCCAGTTGACCTACGACAAATCGGGCCTGCACCGTATTGTGGATCTTGGCAAGTGGTGGGGGAAGGTGACCGGTCTTCCGCTGCCCCTGGGAGGCAACGCGATTCGCCGGGCCCTGGGTCCCGAGTTAATGCCCGTGGTTACCGCAGCCCTACGAGAGAGCATCCAGTACGGACTCGATCACCGCGAAGAGGCTTTGTCTTACGCGATGCAGTTTGCTCGCGATCTCGACACATCGTCCGCCGACAAATTCATCGGCATGTACGTGAACGAGCGCACCCTCGACTACGGCCCCGACGGCCGCGAAGCCGTCCGCCGCCTGCTCGACATGGGACACAAGGCAGGCATCATCGGGCCGGAAGCGAAAGTGGATTGGGTGTAAGGGAAGCTCTTATCTGGAGCTCCTCGTTCACGTTAGCCAAAACTGTCGCCAAGAAATGTAGTCACTGCTCTGCGAGGTCCCAAAAAGCCTGAGACGTTGGGATTTGAGCTAAGAGCTAACAGCCAAGAGCTAAGAGCCAAAAGCTTGCTTCCCCAAACCCTCCTCATCGACGCCGACGACACGCTCTGGGAGAACAACATCTATTTCGAGCGCGCCATCGCGCAGTTCATCTCGTTCCTGAATCACCACGAGTTCCCTCCCGAGCAAGTGCGCGAAGTGCTCAACGACGTGGAACGCGAATGCATCGTGAAGCACGGTTACGGCTTGCACAGTTTCGCGCATGCGTTGGTTGATACCTTCGAACGCCTTAGCGTCGGCCCGGTTACGCCTGAGTCGCACGCCCAGATCCACAGCTTTGCGCATACGATCTCTGCGCATCCCGTCGAGCTTTTGCCCGAAGTGCCTGAGACCCTGCAGTACCTATCGCAGCGACACGATCTGATCCTGATGACGAAGGGAGCGATCGCCGAGCAGTCGGGCAAGGTCGAGCGTTCCGGTCTGCGGGAATATTTCGCGTCTGTCGAAATCGTGGCCGAGAAGGATCCGGTAGCCTACGCGTGCGTGGTCGAGAAACACGACCTCGAGCCCGATATGACGTGGATGGTCGGCAACAGCCCGAAGTCCGACATTAATCCCGCGATGGCCGCGGGCCTGCATGCCGTCTTCGTTTCTCACGGCAACACCTGGATCCTGGAACACGAAGAGGTCAACTCCGCTCCTCCGAAACAGAAACTCCTCATCGTTGGCCGCTTCGCCGAACTCCGCGAGCACTTCTAAATTTCAACCACAGAGGACACGGAGGACACAGAGAAACAGGGAGCCTCTGTGTCCTCTGTGGTCAAAGCCTTCACGCTGTAAAAGCGACGTCGCCCGCGCCCGCTATGGCCCGCCAGCGGCGGAATCAGCCTCGTCACGGTGTTTTCATCTTCGTCAATACCGCATCAAACTAACCAACAAGCGCTCTCGCGTTGAGCATTTCCCGCGTGTTACCCTCGTCTTGCTCTGCGATCTGGCTCCCACTTCGTCAGTGGCGATTCAGACACACAATTTACGGCGGCTGTTGCACACGGTTGAGGCGCTTTCCGAGCTCGGTCCCGCACTCACGGCGGAGCGCGAGTTTTCGGAAACGTCGCGGCTGATGCTGTCAGCCATCATGGAAGCGGCGGGCGCGCGCGAAGGTGTGCTCCTTCTCTTCAATGACAAGCCCGCCATGCTGACCTCGGCCTCGGCACAGGGATTCGCCCTGATGCCCGATCCCGCCTTCATTCCTCTCCTTCCTAAACATGTGCATGCGCTCACCGCAGCGCGTGGTCCCATTGTGCTCAACTCGTCCACTTATCCGGTGTTTCTGAGTTCCAATGGCAACGTCGCGCCGGAGTTGTTCAAGTGCCTCGCTCCGCTGAAAGCCGGTGGACGCCTGGCCGGAGTGGTCGCTCTCGGCCGCCGACCGGGCGACGCGCTCTACGAAGACAGCGAACTCGACGCGCTCGAACTTCTCTGCAGCTACATCGCACTGGCCGTGCAGAATCACGCGCTGACGCAAACCATCGCGCAGCGCGTTTCCGAGAATCTGCGGCTCATGGCGTCGCTGCACGGTTTCTACGACAACGCACTCGAAGCCTTTGCCACCGCCATCGACGTCAAGCATGTCAACATTCACGGACACTCGCTGCGGGTTGGCCGCTACGCCTCGGCCATCGGCGAGGCTATGGGCATGGAATCCAGCGACGTGGCGGCGCTGCGCAGTGCCGGATACCTGCACGACATTGGAAAAGTCGCCGTCGATCGACGCCTGTTCGGCAAGCCCGGAGCGCTCAATCCGGAAGAGATTCGTGAGATGGCGGACCACACCACCGTCGGCCACCAGATCGTCAGCAGCGTGCAATTTCCCTGGCCCAGGATTCCCGAGACCGTGCGCTGGCATCACGAGCGCAGCGATGGCTCCGGCTATCCCGACAAACTCGGTCAAGACGACGTGCCGTTGTCCGTTCGCATCGTGGGCGTCGCTGACTCGTTCGATGCCATGACCAGCGCTCGTCCCTATCGCGCTCCGCTGTCGGTGGGTAGCGCTCTGAGCGATCTGGTTCGCATGGCTCCCGATAAATTCGATCCGAACGTTGTGCAGGGATTGCTGATTCAAGTGCGCCGCGACGCCGTGGGCAGCAACCGAACTCCGTTCTTAGACTCCATGCAGGTGAACATCTCGGCAACTGACATCGACCAACTCGCCGCCACTCTGCAGCACAAAGTGTCGCGTGGCCGAATGTATCTCACCAAAGAGAGCGGACACTAGCTTCGTCCCAACCGGTTGCGCCTCCGAACCCCTTATCCTACAATCACTTTCAAGCCTTCCCGGAATCACATCCGATAGCAACTTTTTCGCCCGTGAGGGTTCATAATGTGAGGACCTGCTCGGTGGGGGAGTCTTGATGAGATCCAGTTTTGGGCGTTCCAGCCTTGGGAAACTTGCGCTGTTTTTGCTCTGCTTGAGCCTCGCGTGCGCGGTCCCGCAACTGCTCGCCAAGAAAAAAGACAAGGCGGGCGATGCCGGCCCGAACGAACAGAAGCGGGCGGTGCAGGCGCTCAATCGACTCACCTTTGGCCCGCGACCGGGCGATATCCAGCAGGTTACGGCGATGGGCGTCGATCGCTGGATCGATCTGCAACTTCATCCCGAAAAGATTCCCGATAACGCCATCGAAGCCCGCCTGGCGCCTTTCCGCACGTTGCGCATGAGTTCGAAGGAGATCGTCGAGGAGTTTCCCGACAACCAGATGATCAAGCAGTACATGGACGGCAAGAAGTCCATGCCTTCCGATCCCGCAAAGCGAGCCGTCATTGAGGTGCAGATTGCGCGCCTTGAGGAAAAGCAGCAGAAGAAGACTGATAAGAGTGAGAACCGGCGGAACCAGAACGCCGGGAGAGATGAAGCTGCAGGGGCTGCTCCCGCTCCGGCCGGACCCGCGGCAAACGATACTGCCAAGACCGCTGAAGAACTCGCCGCAGCTGCCGCGGCCAGTCCGGACGCCCCGGCCGCTGATAACAATTCGATGAACGGGATGAGCCCCGCGAACGCCGACGGACACTCCACAGCGCCGGCGAACAATATGTCCATGGCGCCGGCGAACGCGAAGACGACGCCTGCGGACGATGCCGAAGCCCGCCGCCGCGAAGATCGTCTCTACGCCGACCTGAAGATTCAGGGGCTCATGGATCTCTCGCCAGAGCAGCGTTACAAGAAGGTCATGGCGATGTCGACCGCCGAGCAAGTAGTCTTCGCCGACTCGCTGCGCGGCGGTAAAGGCCAGGAATTTCTCGACGGCATGGAGCCCAAGCAGAGAGAGACGCTGATGGCCATGAGCAATCCGCAGGCCGCCGTGCTGTCGGAACTGATTCAGGCCAAGGTGCTGCGGGCTATTTACAGCGATCGCCAACTCGAACAAGTGATGACCGACTTCTGGTTCAATCACTTCAATGTGTTCGTCGGCAAAGGTCCCGAACGGGTGCTGATCACCAACTACGAACAGAATGTGATCCGCCCGCACGCCCTGGGCAAGTTCGAAGATCTGCTGGTCGCGACCGCCAAGAGTCCCGCGATGATGTTCTATCTCGACAATTGGATGAGCGTCGGCCCTAACTCTCCTCAGGCTCAGGGCATGCCGGCGCGGCCGATGCGTCCGTACGGCCCTTACGGCCGTCCGCGCCGCTTTCCGCAGCAGCCGAATCCAAATGCGAAACGTAAGCAGGCCAGCGGTCTGAACGAGAACTACGGCCGCGAATTGTTGGAACTGCACACGCTCAGCGTGAATGGCGGCTACTCGCAGCGCGATGTCACCGAAGTTGCCAAAGTCTTCACCGGTTGGACCATCGAGAAGCCTTACGCGGGCCTGGGATTCAAGTATGAGCCTCGCATGCATGAGCCGGGCCCCAAGTTTGTTCTCGGACATCGCATCAAGCCCAAGGGAGAAGACGAGGGCAAGGAAGTGCTGCACATGCTAGCGACCAGTTCGCAGACCGCGCACTTCATTTCGTTGAAGCTCGCGCAGCGTTTCGTTTCTGATGATCCGCCGCGCGCGCTGGTCGACCGCATGGCGAAGACGTTCGAGAAGTCGAAGGGCGACATTCGCGATGTTCTGACGACGCTGTTCCATTCGCCGGAATTCTGGGCCGACACCACATATCGCGCCAAGGTCAAAACCCCCCTCGAGTTTGTCGCCTCGGCCGTGCGTGCCACCGGAGCCAACGTGGACGACGCATTTCCGCTAGCGCGCCAGATCGCGAATTTAGGGATGCCGTTATACTCGGCGCAGCCGCCCACCGGTTATTCGATGAAGGCCGATACCTGGGTGAGTTCGTCCGCGCTGCTGGGCCGAATGAATTTTGCTCTAGGCATGACGTCGGGCAAGATCCGCGGAGTGAAAGTAGATGCCGTGCAGCTGGCGGGAGGCCCGCCTCCGCCTGCGGATGCGACCGTGGCGCTGTCTGCGCTTGAAGCCAAACTGCTGGCGGGCGATGTGTCGAAGCAGACGCACGACTCGATCATGGCGCAGATTGAAGCCCCGGCGAAAAATGCTGCGGTCGAGGGGCAAGACAACAAGAGCCCGCAGATCAAGCCGGCCGGACCGCCGGACACGAGTACAATCGCGGGCCTGCTGTTAGGTTCGCCGGAGTTTCAGAAGAGGTGACCTTCCCGTAGAGACGTAGCTTGCTACGTCTCGGGCGGCGGCAAGAGAGACGTAGCAAGCTACGTCTCTACGGAGTGTTTCCATGTCCATCACGCGTCGCATCTTCCTTCGCAACAGCGCGCTGGCCGTCGTTGGGACGGCGGCGGTGCCAAGCTTTCTCACGCGCGCAGCATTCGGTGCGATCGAAAACGGTGGTCGCACGAAGCGGCTGGTCGTCATTTTCCAGCGCGGCGCTGCGGATGGATTGAACATCGTTGTGCCCTACGCTGAACTGCAGTACTACGCCATGCGGCCGAGCATCAATATTCCTCGCAAGTCCGTAGTCGATCTGAACGGCTTCTTCGGACTGCATCCATCTCTGTCGGCATTTCAGCCCCTTTGGCAACAGGGACACCTCGCCATCGTTCACGCTGCAGGATCGCCCGACACGACACGCTCGCACTTCGATGCGCAGGACTTCATGGAGACAGGCACTCCTGGCGTGAAGATCACCGAAGACGGATGGCTCAACCGTTCGCTCCACGGCATGTCTTCGAAGCCGCAGAACTCGCCGTTTCGCGCGATTGCGCTGGGACCGTCGGTGCCCCGCATCCTCAGCGGCTCCGAGCCTGCCGTTGCGATGAATAACATCAACGACTTTTCTGTGGGCGGAAAAAATCCCAAAGCGTCGCCTGCCGCCACCGCGTTTGAAGCGATGTACGATCACTCGTCCGACAGCGTGCTGCACGGTACGGGGGAAGAGACCTTCGATGCGGTGAAGATGCTGAAGACGGCCGATCCCGGAAAATACTCGGCGGCTCCCGGCGCCAACTATCCCAAAGGACGTTTCGGCGACAGCCTACGACAACTCGCGCAATTGATCAAAGCCAACCTGGGCGTGCAAGTGGCGTTTGCTGACATCAGCGGCTGGGACCACCATGTGAACGAAGGCTCGACCGAAGGCCAGTTGGCCAACGTGCTATCCGACTTCTCGCAATCCCTGGCCGCGTTCTGGGTCGATCTCGGCGACTTGATGGAAGACACCGTCGTCGTCACCATGTCGGAGTTCGGCCGCACGGCGCGCGAGAACGGCAACCGCGGCACCGATCACGGTCATGCCAACGTGATGTTCGTCATGGGCGGTCCGGTGAAAGGTGGCAAGGTCTATGGACGCTGGCCCGGTCTCGACCAGTCACAACTTTACGAAGGCCGCGACTTGGCCCTGACCACGGACTTCCGTCAGGTAATCGGAGAAGCTGTCGCCCGCCACATGGGCAACAAGAACCTGGCCAACGTGTTCCCGGGATATGACAATCAGCCGGCGAAGTTCCTGAAGGTCCTGGGATAGCTCGCGCTCGCCAGCACACCAGTTAGGCAGCTTCGCTTCCTCGCGGGAAGCGCCGTCGCAGCGCCCCAACGAAAGCGGCGTTGGCCTTCGCGGAGAACATTTCTAGAGGCGAGAATCCTCGCCGCCACGCCAGCCAGAACGTGATCATCAGCAGAATGAACGTAAGGGCTATGTTGGGCCACGCGTTGAGGCTCCACTCTCCGTGCCAGGTGAGCTGCAGCGACGAGGAGAATGGCGCCAGGTAGGGAATCGGCCACTGATATCCGTCCGGTCCTCGCGAGCCGAGGACGTCTTCGAACAGGTGCAGATGGAAACTCAGGAGAGCGAGCAGCCCCGTCGTCCACCTTCGCGTTGCGATCGCAAATGCCAGTGCAGCGACAACCAGCCCAAACGCTAAGTTATGGAGTGAATGGTGGTAGAGCGTGAACCACAGCAACGGATGAGTCGAGTTGCGAGTCAACAACTCGGGAACGATGCCCAAGCCGTCGATATCCGGTATGACGCACGCGAGTGTGACGAGGGCGCGATCTTTGCGATCCAACTTGGCGCAGTTGGCAAGGACCCATCCGCTCAGGAAGTGCGTGACCGGGCTCATGATCGTCCAGCTTACACTTCGACGAGAACGTCGCCGTCTTCAATCTTGAGCGGATACACCGCCAGCTTCGCGTTCGCGTTGTGGGCAGCTTCGCCGGTTTTTGGGTCCCATGCCCAGCCATGCCAGGGGCATACGACCTTGCCGTTTTCGATCATGCCCTCGCCGAGCGGGCCACCGCGGTGCAGGCAGACGTTGTCCATGGCACTGTAAGTCCCGTTCACGTTGGCGACGCAGATCATCTTGTCGCCACAAGGGAATTCCTTAGCGGTATCGGCGGCGGGGAGTTCGGATTGGAACGCTAGTCTGACGAAAGTTGGCATGATGGTTTAATGTCACACAGTCAAGACGCCGGTTACAACTATTGGGTCATCGTCTGCATGGTACCGACCACGGTGATCGCGACCGACAGCAGGACGACGCATGACCAGACGAGGGCCGGGATCTTTAGAGTTCCTTTTCCTAAGAAACCTAGAACGATACCGGCTGTTCCTAACAAGAGTCCTGCCACAACTGCGACTATGAAGAGCGTCGCAAATGTGTTGTCGCCGCGAAAGTGCATTACGACGGTGAGGACCATGTCACACACTACAGAGATCGTCGCGCACAGAAAGCCCGAGAGCGCCGACTTCTCCCGCCATCCGGACCACGCGCGCTTGGCCCGAAGGACCCACGCCCAAGTGCCGGCCAGCAGCACGCCTTCCGAGATGGCGATGATGTCACCGCTCTCAATCATCTGGCTCGCAACATCTCGCAACAGTAAGGGCTGCCGAGCTGCGCTCGGCGGACAGCCGAAGGCGGCTGTCCCCACACGGATCTGATTTGCTGACAGCTGATGGCTGACGGCTGACAGCTATTTCGGCTGTAGCGTTTGTGCGATCATCACCTGGCGCTTGAAGTTCTCGACCATGTTGGGATCGAGGCGGACTTCAGTGGGCTTCTTCGCCAGCGTCATGGTGTCGATCTTGTCCTGCAGTTTGAGCAGCGCGTAGAAAAGGTTCTCGGGACGCGGCGGGCATCCGGTGACATAAACATCGACCGGGACGATCTTGTCGACGCCCTGCAGCACCGCATAAGTATTGAACGGGCCGCCCACCGACGAGCACGCGCCCATCGAGATCACCCACTTCGGGTCGGGCATCTGGTCGTAGATGCGCTTCACGACCGGCGCCATCTTCAGCGTGACCGTGCCGGCGACGATCATCAGGTCGCTCTGGCGCGGGCTGGGCCGGAACACTTCCGAGCCGAAGCGCGCGATGTCGAAGCGCGACGTGGACGAGGCGATCATCTCGATCGCGCAGCACGCCAGGCCAAACGTCATCGGCCACACTGCCGACTTGCGTGCCCAGTTGAAGACGTAATCAACTGTGCTGATCATGAAATTCTTCTCGAACTTGTTCTGCAGCCAGCCCATGAATAGTCCTCGCGAAGCTCTACACAGGCAGTCTAGGTAAGCCAGTGGAAGGTGTCAAACCGCATTTTGGTGCTTCCGAGACAAGATTGATGCCTCCACTTTGGCGTCCGTCTTGTAGTGACGCGCCACCTCCGAGGCATACCGCGTACCAACTCGCTCACGGTTGTCGGCCAGCCATTGGCTCAGGCGAGTCTGCCCCGAAGAAGTTCCGGCGGGGGCGAGAAGGTCGCCCATCAATCCCTGATATTCCTCCCAGGTAAGAATGGTGTCTCCAACAAACCACCCGCTCACCAACGTGCAAAGGTATGCCAGCGTCATTGGCAGGTGAACGAGACGGACCGAACTCCCTACTTGTTGCGCAATGAGCTTCACCAACTCCTCGAACGTGAAAGTTTCGGGGCCGATCGCATTGAGCACAGAGTTTCCCGACTGATCCACGGAGTCGACGACAAGTCGAGCCATGTCCTCGACATAGATCGGACGAACGCGGTATCGACCATTTCCGGGAATGCCGAAAACGGGGAAGTGGCGCACGAACCAGGCGATGTTGTTGATGAGGATGTCTTCGGTTCCGAAGATTACCGTCGGCCGCAAGATTGTGTAGGAAAGGCCGGAGTCGATCACGACCTGTTCCAGTTCGGCCTTCCCGCGGTAGTAGCCAAGAGGAGAGTCGGTCGATGGGTTCGCGATGCTTACGTGCACGATGCGTTTGACCCCGGCGTTCTTTGCAGCGGTAATCAGGGTGCGCGTGTTTTGAACGGCCCTCTCGAAGGTGGATTTTCCGCGCGGGAACCGCACCCAGTAGGTATTGATCAGAGTCGATGCGCCGCGAAGAGTCTGGCTGAGCCCGTCGGGATCCTCAAAGCGATAAGGAAAGACTTGGACTCTATCGCCGAAAGGATTCTCCCGGTCGGGATGGTACGTCAGGGTGCGCACGCGATATCCGCAGTCGAGCAGAAGTCGCGTCGCGTACTTGCCTGTGTAGCTGAATGCTCCGGTTAGGGCGACTGTACCCATTGGGACTCTCTCGTCCTGCATGCTGCTCCTTTCGACTTAGTCTCCTTCGTTTTCCACGAGGTCCAGCACGGCCTTCCGCAGCGGTTTCATGAGCGGCAATGTGGAGATGCGCAGCAGGTTTACGAGCAGCCCCAGGCTCTTCTCCATCAGCCGTTGAGTCTTCTCTTGGTTGGGAGAACGATCGTAGAGCCAGAACATGATCAGCGCCATCTGGTACAGCCAGAGCAGGTAGGGCAGGCGCGGTTGCAGGTCCGGCGGCACTTTGGCGTCGCTGCCTTCTACCGCGATGCGCATGTGCTCGATCGCTCCTTCGCGGATGGGACGCGTCTCGTCGCTGAAAGGGGAGAGCGGGTCGGCCCCATCAGGCGCATGACGGAAGAGAGCAGCGCAGAACTTGCGGTTCGGTTCCAGCAACTCCAAGCGTTTTTCGAGGATGCAGCGAATCCGGTCCTTCAGCTTCTTGTGTCCCGCCAGGGCTTGGAGCACAGGCTCGTTGCTGGTGGTCTGCATCTCGCTGTAGAAGGCGAGCACGATGGCGTCTTTGGAGGAGAAATAGTAATAGGCGCCGCCGAGGGCCACGCCGGCCTTGGCTGCGATGTCGCGCATGGTGGTCGGTTCGAAACCCTTCTCGCGGAACAGTTCCATCGCGGCTTCGTAGATCTTGCGGCGCGTGTCTTCCGCGCGCGCGGTGGTCCTCGGCTTTAGAGTCACGGTCGTCATTGCAGGTACTCCCGCACGGTCGACACCGGCGCGTTGCCGGCGGGCAGGGCACAAGGCTCGAGTTCGACCTGGCGCAGTTCGCCGGCAATCACTTCCGGATCTTCCGTACTCAGCCAGCTCGACAGACGGCGGCGGTTCTTGGACAATGCGGCGAATGCCTGCCGGGCCAGCGGCGCCAAGATCGGATGCGTGAGCCGGGCCGCCCAGTCGCGGTACTCGACCATCGCGTAGAGCACCATGATCCAGGCGAGGTTGTTGAGGTACACCGCGCCTTCATCGCTGATCACGGCCAGATCGTCTTTAGTGGCAATCTGCTCCAGTTCCGGAAACAGCCGCCGGGCTTTCTCGGAGCCGGCTTCCAACACGGCGATGCCGATCCATGAGCGCTGCACCAGTATCCAGTCTTTCAAGCGCCGGCATATCTCGCACTTCGGATCGTACAGCACGTAGAGCTTCTGCATATGCGTACCTCCTCTCCTTCACGTCCACTTCGCATCGAGCTCCGCTGCAAACACTCAGCGGGGAATCGCAACCTTGAGCACGGCGTCCGGCGCGACTGGCGGAGTTGGCACCAGCGGGCCGTGTGCGATCCGCGCACTTTTGCGGATGCGGGAGAAGACGTAGAGGTTGAAGAAGTGCATGCCGCCGAGGATCATCAGCACCATCCCCATCTTGTCGCTGAGCAGTTCGATGGCGGCGCGTGAGGTGTTGATGGTGTCGGCCGTCTTCAGCGCGAGAGAGACGAAGCCGATGTTGATGAGATAGAAGCCCACGACGAGCAGGTGGTTGACGGAGTCGGCGAGTTCCGCGTTGCCGTGAAAGGCGTCAACCAGGAAAATGGCGCCCCGCTTGTACAGGGTGCGGGCAAGCCAGATGGTCAGAGAGACGCTGATCAGCACATAAACCAGGTAGGTGGCGACGATGATGTTGTTGGCGGTATTCATATGGTGCTCCCTCCCTTTTCAGTATGTTGAACGTGTTCAAAATCAATATAGCGCCGGCTCCCGGGCGTCAAGGAGAAAGTTGAACACGTTCAAATACAAAGGTGTCAACGATTTAGCGACGGGAACGCAGGACCGGGGTGGCCCATCCTTTCGCGCTTTTTGCGAAAGGGTGGGGAGCGATCCGGGAGCGTCGGTCTTGTATCACGCAATGTTCATGTGGGGACAGCCGCCCCGGTTGTCCGGCCGAGCGAAGCTCGGCTGTCTATCCACGCCATCACCACCGTTTTTGAGGAAAGACCGGGAAGGCCCGACTTCTGCTCTTGAGCCTGCCCCGAGCAAGCGAAGCGAGTCAAAGGCCCGGGCCAGTAAGGTGAGTCTGACCTTGGTAACTGGAGTTTCTCCGGGCTCTCCGCCAGACTCCTGATGTGAACCGGAAACTGCTGATTATCGTTCTAATCGTAGGCGAGAGTATCGGCGTGTGGAAAGCGGTACAGGGGAGGTACGCGCAGACGCATCCCAGCCTCGCGACCACCGAGCAGTTCATCAGCTATGCCTGCGACCAGGCGGTCGCGGACGCCGCGAAGTACGATCACATCCCGCTGGACTACAGCATCGGATCAATCAAGCAGGTCGATGCGATCCTCGGTCGCGTGCACGAGAATTATCTGAAGAATCCATCTTCGATCAGCGTTCGAGGCTTGTCCGCGGAATACGGCGCGTACGTGGGTGAGGTGATCCGCCACAATGAAGGGAACGCCTATTGGACGCGCGATAGTGATGTTGGAGGGGAGAAGTCTTATCCGCTGCACTGGAACGCGGGCGAGTCGTATCCGTTTGCGTGGTGCTCCAGGCGCATCACCGACGGCGAGGGTGACAGCATCTGGTTCAAGTACTCGGTTCTAAAAGACCCCAACTGGAAACAACACCTCTCTGGGCTCGTCGTCAAGTCGAAGCATTGATTCGCCCCTCGCAAACCTAATGACCTAACAGACCGTTGATATCCAACTCCGAACCGGTCGGAGCCACTCCGCCCAAATCAACCCCACGGAGATTTGATGGTTGAGCTACTACCGTCCTTTACCATGCTTGGGCGTGCCTTTCGGCGCGCTTGGCTGCTGCGGTGCAGGCTTCGGAGTGCTTTGGTGCTGTGCCACTGGGTTGACGGTAGGGCCCGATTTCGGCGCACTCTGGTGCGGTTGCGAGGACGGATGGGACGAATGCGGCGCAGGAGAGGACGTCTTGGCCGTCTCATTCGAATGAGCAGTAGTCTGAGCCTTGTTGTTCGGCTTGTTGGGATGGCTGCTGTTTGCTTTGTTGCCGTCCGCATTGTTCTTGTTCGAAGCGGTGGAAGCGTGGTTCGCGGGCTTGCCTTTGTTATTCGCCGTCGCCGGGCTGGATGCATGTTTCGTAGCGGGTGTCGACGGGCCCCGCGCCTGCTTCGGAGACATGGCAGGGGCCTTATACCGAGCGCCTGCAGACTTGGCGGCCACTACACCCTTCCCGCTGAATGCGCCGGGCTTGGCTGTGGCCGCGATCGCGGGGCGACCATGGTTTGCGGACGCGAAGTTCTGTTTGTTCTGGCTGGCCATGTGCTCGTGATGCGTTTGCGAGGCGAGAGGTTCCCTGTGGTGGTCGTGCTCCGCGATTTCCTCTTCGTGAGTGGGGCGGGCCGCAATGCCGCCCTCGCCGCCGTTGAAGGCCACGTGATTCTCGTTCACGATTACGGTCTTGTTGTAGACGGTTGTCACATTGGTGACGTTGGTCACCGAGCGGTTGTAGTAGAAAGAGCGTCCGCGCCATTCTCCACCGGCAAACCCGACGCCACCGTAGCCGAAGCCGTAGTTCACTCCGCCGTAGAAGCCGATGTGCGGCCCCCAATAGCCGCGATGCCATCCATAAACCCCTTCGGAAAATCCCCAGTAGCCAGGCGTCCACAACAAGCCTACAGGCGCTACCACCCAGGTGCCGGGTACCCAGTAGTAGCCAGCATCGTCATTCCAAGCCCAGTAACCCGGCGTCCACATATGGCCTGGGCCAGGGGCGACGGGCTGGGTATAAACGGGCAGCGCAGGCGGAGCGACACGAACGGAGATCCCGACAGAGATCTGCCCGAACGTGGTGGCGGCGAGGGACAACATCATGACTGCGAATACCAGCCATCGGACCGAGCGATGCGTTTTCATGACTTTTCCTTTGGCCCCGGACGCTTACCGGAAAGTCGGCAGCGTTACTGGCGGGGTGGACTTTCCAAGAGTGAGCCCATTGTGGCTTAGAAACTGACAATTAGCGTGATCCCGTTCGTCCTATGCAACTAATGGACCTTCGGGCAAATTTTGGACGTTACCGGTCCTGCTCCGCTAAAATCAAAGCAGGTTCTGTGAGCACACATGTCCCTGACTAAGGCACAAGCGCTGGAGATGTTTGAGTCCGATGACCTGATCGGCATTGGGATGGAGGCCGATGCGGTGCGGCGCAAGCTGCACCCCGAGGGAGTCGTGACCTACATCATCGACCGCAACATTAACTACACGAACTTCTGCACCGAGTACTGCACCTTCTGCGCGTTTTACCGGCCGCTGAAAGGGCCGGCGGCGAAGGAAGGGTACATTCTCAACTTCGACACGATCTACGAAAAGATCCGCGAGACCGTCGAACTCGGCGGAACTGGTGTGCTGATGCAGGGAGGACTTCATCCCGACCTGAAGATTGACTGGCACGAGAAGATGCTGCGCGGGATCAAGGAGCGCTTTCCGCAGGTGCATCTGCACTGCTATTCGGCGTCGGAGATCATTGCGATTGCGGAATACAGTTCGCTCTCGATTCGCGACACGATTCTGCGGTTGCGTGACGCAGGGCTCGATTCGATTCCCGGCGGCGGGGCGGAAGTGCTGGACGATGAAGTGCGCTACAAGATTGCGCGGCTGAAGTGCCTGACCGACGACTGGCTCAACGTGCATCGGACCGCGCACCAGATCGGAATGCGCACGACAGCGACCATGATGTTCGGTGTGGGCGAGAACTACGAGAACCTGGTCAACCACTTTCAGCGGCTGTATGAATTGCAGGAAGAGACAGGCGGGTTCACGGCGTTTATCCCGTGGAGTTTTCAACCACAGAACACTGCACTGGGCGGACGGCACTGGGACGAGGCTACGGCGGTCGACTACTTGAAAGTGCTGGCCATCTCGCGCCTGTATCTTTCGAACTTCCTCAACGTGCAGTCGAGTTGGGTGACGCAAGGATTGAAGGTCTGCCAGATGGGGCTCCGCTTTGGCGGGAACGACGTGGGCTCGGTGATGCTCGAAGAGAACGTGGTGCGCGCCGCGGGCGTGACTAACTGCACGACCGAAGAAGAGTTGCGGCGGATTATTCGCGATGCGGGGTTCCGTCCGGCTCAGAGAGATACGCTTTATCGGCAGTACTTCTTGAACTAACACCTCAGGGGCTAAAGAGACCGC